>NZ_BOOF01000009.1 GCF_016863095.1 Microbispora siamensis
AGAGCGGCCGGACCCGGAGCGGCTGGCCGTGCTGGAGCGGGAGCGGCGCGACGAGGTCGCCCGGGTGCGCCAGATCCTCCCGGAGGAGGCGCGCCTGCGGCAGGTGCGAAGCGAGCGCGCGGACGCCGAACGCGGGCTGGCGGAGCTGACCGAGGAGGAGTCGGAGCTGACGCGGCGGCTGGCGGCCCTGCCCGCCGAGCGGCTCGACGTCGAGGAACGGCTCGCCCGCGCGCGTACGGCGGCGGCGAGCCTGCCGGGCCTGACGGCCGCCAGGGACGCCGCGCTGCGGCTGCGGGAGGTCACCGGGCAGGCCGCGCTGCTGGACGGCGAACTGACGCGGCTCGCCGAGGACGAGGCGCGGGCACGGGCCGCGCAGGCGGAGCTGCCGGAGCTGCTGGCCGCCGCCGAGGAGCGGCTCAGGGGCTTGCGCGACATGGCCGCGCGCGTCCCCGCATTGGAAGCCGCCGCTCACCTGGCGGGCGAGCGGCTGGAGGCCGCGCGGCTGCGCGACGCGCTGACGGCCGAGCTGGAGACGGCCGAGCACGACCGGCGCGCGGCCGTCGACCTGGCCCAGGAGTGCCGCGACCGGCTCCAGGAGGTCCGCCAGGCCAGGATCGACGGCATGGCCGCCGAACTGGCGGCCGGGCTCGTGGCCGGAGCGCCCTGCGCCGTCTGCGGCGCCACCGAACACCCCCGTCCCGCCGCACCCGCCGGACGGGCGGCGACCGCGGACGACGAGCAGGCGGCGCAGGAGGCGTTCGAGGCCGCGCAGTGGGCCCGCGAGGAGGCGGAGACGGCCGTCGCCGCGCTCTCGTCGAGGCTCGGCGACGCGACGGCGCGTGCGGCGGACCTGTCCCAGGAGGACGCGTCCGCCGCCCTCGCGGACGCCCGCGAGGAGCTGTCGCGGCTGCGCGCGGCCGAGACGGCGGTCGAGGCGGCCGAGGCGGAGGCCGGGCGGCTCGCGGCGGAGCTGGAGTCGGCCCGCGACCGGGCCGCGGAGCTGACCGGGCTGCTGACCGAGACCAGGACCAGGCGGGACGCGCTGCTCGCGGAGGGCGAGCGGCTCGCCGCCGGTCTGGAGGGCGACCTCGCGACGGCGGAGGCGGACCTGGAACGCGCCCGGTCCCTGGCCGCGGCGGAGGAGGGACTGGCCGCCCGCGCCACCCGGCTCGCGGCCGAGCTGGAGGAGCTGGGCGCGCGGGCCGTGCGCACCGGCGCGGCGCTCGCCGAGGCGCGCGCGCATCGGGACCGGCTGGCGGCAGACGAGCGCAGGCTGGCCGAGGTGATCGACGCCGCCCGCGGCGGGGACCCTTCGCTCGCCGCCCGCCTCGACCGGCTGGCCGAGGAGGCGGACCTGCTCAGGGAGGCCGCCGAGGCGGCGGTCGCGGCGGCCGCGGCCGACCGCGAGAGCGAGACGGCGCTGGCCGAGGCGGCCAGGGCCGCCACCGGCGAGGGGTTCGCCAGTGTGGAGCACGCGGCGGCCGCCGTGCGCACGCCGGAGGACCGGGAGGCGATGTCCGAGCGGCTGGGACACCTGGACGCCGAGCGGGCCACGGTCGAGGGACTGCTCGCCGATCCCGAACTGGTCGCGGCGGCGGCCGAGCCCGCCGCCGACCTGCCGGAGCTGGAGGCCGGCCACGAGCGGGCCGAGCGGGACCACGCCGCCCGTACCTCGGCGCGCGACCGGGCGAAGGGCAGGCTCGACCAGCTCACGGCGCTCGCCGGAGAACTGGACGCCGCGCTGCGCGCCTACCGGCCCGCCGAGGAACGGCACCGCCTGGCGCGCCGGCTCGCCGAGCTGGCGACCGGCACCTCCGGCGACAACCGGTGGCACATGAGGCTGTCGGCGTACGTGCTGGGCGAGCGCCTCTGCCAGGTCGTCGACGCGGCGAACGAGCGCCTCGACCGCATGTCGAGCGGGCGCTACCTGCTGCGGCACGACCTGAACCGGTCCGCGGGCGACCGGGGCAGGTCGGGCGGCGGGCTGGGTCTGCGCGTGCTCGACGCCTGGACCGGCGTGGAACGCGATCCGGCCACGCTCTCCGGCGGCGAGAGCTTCATCACCTCGCTCGCCCTGGCGCTGGGCCTGGCCGACGTGGTGACCGCCGAGGCGGGCGGCGCGGAGATCGGCAGCCTCTTCGTGGACGAGGGCTTCGGCACCCTCGACGACGAGACGCTCGACGACGTGCTCGACATCCTCGACGGCCTGCGCGAGGGGGGCCGGGCCGTCGGCGTGGTCAGCCACGTCGCCGAGCTTCGGGTGCGCATCCCCGCCCAGCTCCGCGTGGTGAAGGGCCGTTCCGGCTCCACCCTGTCGCACCGCTGACCTTCCCCGCTTCTCCCGCCGCTCCGGCGGTTGCTGACCTCCCCGCCCGCGCTCCCGCAGTCCGACGGCCCGGCTCAGGGGCAGGAGCGGTCACGGGCAAGAGAGGGTCAAGCGCTCTGCAAGCGTTCGGCCCTATCAATGGCGTGCAAGGCCTGCGGAACCCACGACGGGGCTCCGCCTGACAGCCCGAGCGGCACAGCCGCCGACGAGAGGTGAGACGTGATGAAGAGCATCCGCAGGAGCACGGTCATGGTCGTCGCCGTGGGCGCCCTTGCCCTCGGCCTGGCGCTCCCCACGGGCCCGGCCAGCGCATCCCCCGCCTACAAGACGTTCACCTGGAAGCACGGCTCCACCGCGGGTGACTGCACGATGTACAGCGGCGGTGCCGACCGGACGGCCCCGACGTGGACTCTCTATCCGGACGGCACGGCCTCGTTCGACGCCACGCTCACCAGCATGTCGGGTGACGACGCCTGGCTGATGTGGGCACATCTCAAGGACGAGAACGGCGCACTGCTCGCCGACATACGCATACCCGGCAGCACCAGCACCAAGTTCGTCAAGAACCTGCCCCTCGCCTGGCCGCGGAAGTATCGATGGCTGGCCGAAGGCCGGTTCGACCCCAGCCTGTACCCCCTGATCAAGAGTATGTCGCTGAGCAAGCACTGCTGAGCGTCCGCCACCGCCGAGGACCCGCCGGAGGCGAGGAGCGAGGGCCGGACGGGCCGCGCTCACCAGAGGGCGAGCGAACGGGTCAGGATACCGGCGATGTCCTCCTCCCGCACGGGCCTGGGGGAGGTGGTGAGCAGCCGCTGCTGCTTCATCGCCCCCTCCACCAGCGCCGGCACGTCGGCCTCCGCGTATCCCACGCCGCCGATGCCGTTCGGGATGCCGACGTCGCGCATGAGCGCGGTCAGCACGCCGGGCAGGAACTCCGCCGGCTCGTCCGGCGTCGCCGCCGAGGGATCGAGCAGCTCGGCCGCGCGCAGGTGCCGCGCCGGATCCGCCTCGAAGGTGAACCGGAACGCCTCCGGCGCGGTCAGCGCCACGGCCATGCCGTGCGGCACCATCGGCTCGCCGCCGGGATAACCGTGCGGGTGGAAGTCCTTCACCCGCCCCGCGATCGGATAGGCGTTGGCTGCGGGATGTGCACGCCCGCGTTGCCGAAGCCCAGCCCCGCGAACGTCGCCGCCAGCGCCATCGCGCCCCTCGCCTCCGCGTCGTCGCCGCGCCGTACGGCCGTGCGGAACGAGCCCGCGAGCAGCCGGATCGCCTGCTCCGACCACATGTCCGCCACCGGGTTCGACCCGCAGTACGGCACGCGCTCCTCCGGCCGCCTGCGCTCGTACGAGGTGTACGGCCGGGCCGTGTAGCTCTCCAGGGCGTGACAGAGGATGTCCATCCCCGCCGCGGCGGTCACCTCGGGCGGCTGCGTCATCGTGAGATCCGGGTCCACGACGGCCAGCACCGGGCGGAGGCGGGCGTGGCTGATCCCCGTCTTGACCTTCAGGCCGAGCACGTCGAGCACGCAGATCGTGGTGCTCTCCGAGCCGGTGCCCGTGGTCGTGGGCACCGCGACCAGCGGCTTGAGCGGGTGAGAGGGGGCGCGCCCGGCGCCGATCGGCGCGTTGATGTAGTCCATCAGCTCGCCGGGATTCGTCGACAGCAGGTTGACGGCCTTGGCCGTGTCGATGCTCGACCCACCGCCGACCGCCACGAAGGCGTCCCACGGCCCGCTCGCGCGGGCGTGCCCGATCGCCGCGAGCAGACTCTCGTCGGTGGGCTCGACGTGCACGCCGTCGTACACCTCCGCGTGCATGCCGAACCCGGCGATCTGTTCGGCGATGCGCGCCGGAGCGCCCGTCGCCGCCACCCCGGCGTCGGTCAGCACCAGCACGCGGCGTACGCCGTACTGCCCGAGGTCGAAACCGATCTCGGCGGACGCGCCGGACCCGAACTTCAGGGCGGGCGCGCCGTACGTGAAGACGGACTCGGGGTTGCTCGGGACGATCACGATCCGTGGGCCTTTCACTCGCGGGGTCATGGGGGCGCAGGCCCGTGGGGCCTGCGCGGCGCGCGGCATGTCCGATGGGCAACCTGACATGTAGCATGCTGCATGTCAATGTGCCGCCGTACGCGGGCGGGCCCACGACCCTCCGGAGGGTGGTCAGACGGTGCGAGCGGTCGCCGGCACGTCCAGTCTCACCGAGCAGGTCATCGAGGCGGTCAGAGAGGCCATCCACTCGGGGGAGCTGCGGCCCGGAGAGCTGTATTCGGTGTACCGGCTGGCCGAGCAGCTCAACGTCTCCCGCACCCCCGTACGCGAGGCGATGCTCCGGCTGGCGGAGGCCGGCCTGGTGCGGTTCGAGCGGAGCCGGGGCTTCCGGGTGCTGCGCCGCGATCCCAGGGAGATCGCCGAGGTGTTCCACCTGAGGCTGCTGCTCGAGGTGCCGGCGACCAGGCGGGCGGCCCGCCACGCCGGTCCCGGCCTGGCCCGCGCGCTGCGCGAGGAACTGGAGGCCATGCGCGCCGCGGCGGCCGACCACGACGAGCCCCGGTTCATACGGCACGACCGGGCGTTCCACGACGCGATCCTCGCCGCGGGGGCCAACCGGCGGCTCGCCGAGGTCGTCGCCGGGCTCAGGGACGCCACGGTGACACTGGGCGCCTCCACGGTCGACCGCTCCCGCTCGCTCGCGGACGTCGCCGCGGAGCACGAGCCGATCCTCGCCGCCCTCCTCGGGGGCGACCCGGACGCCGCCGCCGTGGCGATGCGTGCCCACGTGACCCACACCGGCGAACTCCTCGTGGCCCAGGCCGCCGCCGAGAACGGCCGGCCCGCCGACCCCGCCGACATCGCCCTCATCCACGACGCAGCGGACGAATCTACAACGTAAAGGGCACAGTCGGTGTTCGCGATGGCAAGACCCGGTCAGGGGAACACGTCCTCCGATTTTTCCCGGGCGGTGTCGAATGGCGTCGAGCCGGTTCGTAGCCAAGGTGAGAGGCCGGTGACGGCCGCCGCACGCCGCCTGTCCGCCTGATCCTTCGAAGGAGTTCGCCGTGAAGAAGTACCTGCTCGCCGTCCAGCTCGACGAAAGCGAGAAAGTGAGCGCCGCCCTGACTGTCGCCGCGCCCGCCGCGAGGGTGTTCGCGGTGCTGGCCGACCCGACGACCCACTCCGCGATCGACGGCACCGGCTGGGTTCAGGAAGCCGTCAACCAGGCGCCGCTGACCGAGGCAGGGCAGATCTTCCGGATGGACATGCATCACGCCGGCCATCCGAACGGTGACTACCAGGTGGTCAACAAGGTCGTGGTGTTCGATTCGCCGCGCGCCATCGGCTGGCTGACGGGGCAGGAGAAGGGCGACGGTCAGCTGGAGTTCGGCGGCTGGATCTGGCGTTACGACCTCGCGCCGCTCGGTCCGTCCGAGACTCAGGTCACGCTCACCTACGACTGGTCGGCGGTGCCGCAGTTCATCCGGGAGCGAGGCATCCAGTTCCCGCCGTTCGGCCCTGAGCATCTCATCAACTCGCTGCACCACCTGGCGGAGCTTGCCTCCTATAGGTGATGTCGTGTCGATCAGGTCGAAGGTGGTGCCGTACGCCGGGGGTGTCCCGCCGGACGACGGGTCAGGGAGCGCGCTCGCCCGCGGTCGTCGTGGTGAGCGCGACGACGGCCCGCAGCGCCGCCGCCGGGTCGCCGGCGAAGAACCGCACCCGCCGGACGGTCGCCGCAGGGCGTACGGCGGTCCAAGGGCGGCGTGGGCGAGGCACCTCCATCGGTTCGCGCAGGTCGACCGCGATGTTGGTCTGGGACGAGACCGCGAGGGCGAGCTCGCCGCCCGAGAGGCGCACGAGTCTCTTCTCGTCGTCGGCGTCCAGCTCCAGCAGGATCTCCCGCAGTTCCCGGGTGGAGTCTCCGGCCAGCACGTCGCGCACCTCGTCCAGCGACAGGCCCAGCTCGGTCAGCCGGGCTACAGAGGCAGCCAGTGGGCGGTGAGGAGATAGCCGCCGTAGACGAGCGCGGCGGTGGAGACGAGCAGGAACAGCAGCACCCAGAGCGTGCCGGGCACGCGGGTCAGCCGGGCGAGCTGGTCGGCGTCGGAGTCCGGGGCGCGGCCGAGGCGGCGCTTGGTCTGCAGCTCAAGGATCGGCCGCACGCCGCCGAGCAGCAGGAACCACGCGGCGGCGTACGCACAGGCCGACTGGACGTGGGGCGGGGCGAACCACGACAGCGCGAAGACCGCGCCGCCCACGGCGAGCAGCGACACGGCGCCGAAGAAGTTCCTGATCATCAGCAGCATGCACGTCAGCAGCGCGAGCACGGCCCACAGCAGCATCGTGATCCGCCCGCCGGAGACCAGCCAGGCCGACCCGAGCCCGATCAGGGAGGGCGCGACGTATCCCGCCGCGGCCGTGGCGATCATGCCGGGTCCCGTGGGCCTCCCCCTGGTGAGCGTCACGCCCGAGGTGTCCGAATGGAGGCGGATGCCCCGCAGCTTGCGCCGGGTCAGCACCGCGACCAGCGCGTGGCCCCCCTCGTGCGCGATCGTGATCAGGCCGCGTGAGATGTGCCACGACGCCGGATAGGCGACGACGGCGAGGGCGGCGAACCCGGACAGGACGACCAGCCAGAGCGGGGGCGCGATCTGCGTGTGGGTCAGGTGGTTCCACAGGGCCTTCAGGGGGTTCACCCCCGGAATCGTACGGCCCGCCGCCCCGGCCCGCGCTCCCCGTGCTTCCGCCCTCGGTCCGTACGGTCTGTCCGGGCAGAAACCGAGTAAGCGTGACGATGGCGGTTACCTTCTACGTGTGACTGAGCGGCGTATGCGTGGACTGCGCGGATTGAGCGGGTTGAGTGGGCTGATGAGGGCGAAACCGGAGCAGGCTCCCGAGCATTCCATGGACCCCCGTGCGGACGAGGGGGAGACGTTCAGGCAGAGCGTGATCGACAACGCGGTGTACGTGGACGGCGAGCGCGTGGACTCGCCGCTGTCGCTGGGCGACGCGATCGCCTCGCTGCGCTCGCGGCCGAGGGCGATGGCGTGGATCGGCCTGTACCGGCCTGAGGAGGCCGAGCTGATCAAGGCGGCCGAGGAGTTCGGCCTGCACGAGCTCGCCATCGAGGACGCCATCGTCGCCCACCAGCGGCCCAAGGCCGACCGGTACGGCGACACGCTGTTCGTGGTGCTGCGGGCGGCGCAGTACCTCGACAAGCCGGAGAAGGTCGCCTTCGGCGAGCTGCACGTCTTCGTCGGTCCCGACTTCGTGCTGACCGTACGGCACAGCGAGGCGCCGGACCTTTCCAAGGTGCGCCGGCGCATGGAGTCGGACCCCGACCTGCTCCGCCAGGGGCCGCAGGCCGTGCTGTACGCGATCCTCGACGCGGTGGTGGACGGCTACGCGCCGGTGGTCGCCGGGCTGCAGAACGACATCGACGAGATCGAGGTGCAGGTCTTCGGCGGCGACCCGGCCGCGCCCCGGCGCATCTACTCCCTGTCGCGTGAGGTCATCGAGTTCCAGCGGGCGGCCAGCCCGCTGGTCCCGATGCTCGACGGCTTCATCGCGGGCTCGCCGAAGTACGGCGTGAACGAGGAGCTGCAGCGCTACCTGCGCGACGTGTCCGACCACGCGATCACGGTCACCGAGCGGGTGGCGGGCTTCCGGCAGATGCTCCAGGACATCCTCGTCGTCAACTCCACACTCGTCAGCCAGCAGCAGAACGAGGAGATGACCAAGCTCACCGCCGCGAGCATCGCCCAGGGCGACGAGGTCAAGAAGATCTCGGCGTGGGCGGCCATCCTGTTCGCCCCGACGCTGGTCGGCACGATCTACGGGATGAACTTCGACCACATGCCCGAGCTGCACTGGGTGCTCGGATACCCCGTCGCGATCATGCTCATGGGCGTCGTCTGCCTCACGCTCTATCTGGTGTTCAAACGCCGCGACTGGTTGTAGAGCGAACCGGCCCGGGGCGTGGGCCACGCCCCGGGCCGGCTCAGTGAGTGTTCAGCGCTTCACGCGCACCCAGTCGCTCCGGCTGGTGGAGCGATCGGCCTCGCCGTTCCCGGCGAAGACGACCTTCCAGTAGCCGGACGCGGACGCCTTGGTCTTGCCCCAGAACCTGCCGGTGCTGTTCGTCCACAGCGTCTTGACGTAGTGCCAGGAACCGCCGGCCTTCTTGAACCACACGGTCACCCGCTGGTGGCCGTAGCCCTCCCAGCCGTCGTCCCAGGCCTGGAGCTGGCCCCGGAAGGTGAGGTACCTGTGATACCTGACCGGCTCCGGTGCGGCGTTGAACTGGACGACCCGGGTGTCGGCCTTGGGCGTGGGCGGAGGCGTCGGCCGGGGCACGCGGACCGTCACGTAGTCGGTCGCGCTCGCCGAGTATCCCGCTCCGCCGGCGCCGTCGAACTCGGCCCGCCACCAGCCGGAGGTCCTGGCCGTGACGTCCGCCCAGAAGCGGCCGGCGGAGTCGGTCCAGTCGGAGGTGACGTACTGCCAGCGGTAGCCGCCGGCCGGCTTGAACAGGATCTTCACCTGCCGGCCCGGGTAGCCGCTCCAGCCGGCAAAGCCGGAGATCTCCAGCCGGCCGCGCAGGCGCAGCGCGTCACCGGCGTCGACGGGCTCGGGGGAGGCGTCGAATCCGGTGATCCGGGTGCGGCTGTCCTGGACCCTGACGTCGACCCGGTCGCTGTCGCTCGTCGCGGGCTCGGCGTCGGAGGCACCTTCGAACTCGGCGCGCCACCAGCCGCTCCTGACCGCTCTCTCGTCGACGGAGAACCGGCCGTTCCGGTCGGTCGTCACCGAGCCGACCCGGCTGTAGGAGCCGCCGACCGGCTTGAAGGCGAGGTACACCCGCTGCCCGTCGTACGCCTGCCGGCCGCCGCCGTCCCGGTAGGTCAGCGCGCCGGTCAGCCTGATCCGGTCGCCCCGGTCGACGACGTCCGGTGCCGCGTCGAAGTCGAGGTCGGTGGTCCAGTGGACCTGGAACTCCTTGGTCGCGACGCCGCCGTCGGCGCGCACCTGCAGCTTCCAGACGCCCGGCTCGTCCCTGAAGGTGAAACCGTACCTGGCCGTGTAGGCGCCGGAGCCCGCGGGGCCCGACGTCGCGGGGGCCGGGTCCAGCGTCACGATCCGGCCGTCGCGGTCGACCAGCCTCGCCGCGCCCTTCTCGGACGCCTTGTAGGTGAAGGTCGCCGTCGTGCCCGCGCCGCCGGCGACGACGACCGGACTGGGGGAGACGGTCAGGTCACTGGGACCCGCTGCCGTCGCCGCGCCGGCGGTGGCCGGGAGCGCGACGAGGGCCGCCCCTCCCAGAGCCACTGCCGCGATCGCGGCATGGATGCGTTTCAACATTCCGGTGAACCATCCTTCCCGGTGGTTGAACGCGGCCTGAGGGTGCCACGTCATTCATTACGAGTAGACGGGCGAACACCGGCGATGGTTTAGTGCTCTGACTTATCGTCATCGATTTGTGTCAAAAGGAATGATCCATAACCGCTCGTGCACGGAGTTGACGCTGTGCGGGACGGAGCGTGCATCGTGCGACATAATCGGCCCTGTGGTGCGGGACGCTGTGGAGACGCATTTCGCCGAGGCCGTCGGGGCGCTGACCCCCGGACCCTCCCGGGATCCGGACCTGCCGGTGCGGCCGGGCACGGGCCTGACGGGGACGCGGTGCCGTGAACTGTTCGCCGTGCAACTCGGCAGCCGGCTCCTCGACGTCGCCGCCCGCGTCATGCGTGAGCGCGACGAAGGCTTCTACACGATCGGGTCGTCGGGGCACGAGGGCAACGCCGCCGTGGCCGCCGCGCTCCGCGTGGACGACCCCGCGCTCCTGCACTACCGGTCCGGCGCCTTCTACCTGACCCGTTCCGCTCAGGCGGGGCGGCTGGCCGAGGAGGGGCTGCGCGACGTGCTGCTGGGGATCGCGGCGTCGGCCGAGGAGCCGATCGCGGGCGGCCGGCACAAGGTGTTCGGCCACCCCCGCCTCGCGGTCATCCCGCAGACCTCCACGATCGCCAGCCACCTGCCGCGCGCCGTCGGCGTCGGCTTCGCGATCGAGCGGGCGCGCATGCTCGGGCTGCCCTCACCCTGGCCCGGGGACGCCGTCGCCGTCTGCAGCTTCGGCGACGCGTCGATGAACCACGCCTCCGCGCTGACCGGGCTGAACACCGCCGCGTACGGCCGCTTCCGCGGGCTGCAGATCCCGGTGCTGTTCGTGTGCGAGGACAACGGCCTCGGCATCAGCGTGAAGACGCCGCCGGAGTGGATCGCGCAGGCCAGGCACCCCCTGCTGGAGTACTTCCAGGCCGACGGCTGCGACCTGGCCGAGACCTACGACGTGGCGCTGCGCGCCGTCGAGCACGTGCGTGCCAACCGCGCCCCGGCGTTCCTGCACCTGCGCACCGTGCGGCTGATGGGCCACGCCGGCTCCGACGTGGAGGTCGGCTACCGCACCCGCCGGGAGATCGCCGCCGACCTGGACCGCGACCCCCTCGTCCGTACGGCGCGGCTGCTCGTGGAGGCGGGCCTGGCCGAGCCCGACGAGCTGCTCGCACGCTACGAGGCCGAGCGCGACCACGTGCTGAAGCTGGCGTCGGAGTGCGCGCGGCGGCCCCGGCTCGCGACGGCGGCGGAAGTGATGGCCCCGCTCGCGCCGCGCCGTCCCGAGGCCGTGGCCGCCGAGGCCATACGGTCCGCGCCCGCCGAGGCGCGCGAGCGCGCCTTCGCCACCCCGCCGGAGCAGGAGGGCAGGCTGACCGTCGCCCAGGCGGTCAACCGGGCACTGGCCGACGCGATGGCGTTGGACCCCGGGGTCCTGGTGTTCGGCGAGGACGTGGCCCGCAAGGGCGGCGTGTACGGCGTGACGCGCGGGCTGCTGCGCAGGTTCGGGGCCGAGCGGGTCTTCGACATGCTGCTGGACGAGCAGGCCATCCTCGGCCTCGCCCTCGGGGCGGGGGTGTCGGGGCTGCTGCCGGTGCCGGAGATCCAATACCTCGCCTACCTGCACAACGCGCTTGATCAGATTCGCGGCGAGGCGTCGACCATGCAGTTCTTCTCGCAGGGCGCGTATCGCAATCCACTGGTCGTACGAGTCGCCTCATATGCCTATCAAAAGGGCTTTGGGGGACATTTCCATAATGACAACTCAATTGCCGCATTGCGCGATATTCCCGGCGTGATCGTCGCGTCTCCGGCGCGGCCCGACGACGCCGCCGCGATGCTGCGCACCTGCCTGGCCGCCGCCCGCGCGGACGGCAGCGTCTGCGTGTTCCTCGAGCCCATCGCGCTGTACCACACGCGTGATCTCTTCGAGGAGGGCGACGGCGGCTGGCTCGCGCCGTACACGCCGCCGGCGCGTTGGGCCGAGACGCACGTCCCGGTCGGCCGCGCCCGCTCCTACGGCGACGGCCGCGACCTGACCATCGTCACGTACGGCAATGGCCTGCGGATGAGCCTGCGGGCGGCGGTCAGGCTCACGGCTGAGGACCTGGGCTGCCGGGTGCTCGACCTGCGGTGGCTGTCGCCGCTGCCGGTCGACGACCTCATGCGCGCCGCCGAACTGACCGGCCGCGTGCTGATCGCCGACGAGACCCGCCACAGCGGCGGCGTCTCCGAGAGCGTGATCGCGGCGCTCGTCGACAACGGCTTCCGCGGCCCGATCTCCCGGGTGACCTCACAGGACAGCTTCGTGCCGCTCGGCCCGGCCGCCGACACCGTCCTGCTGTCGGAGTCCGACATCGAACGCGCCGCCCGCAAACTGCTCGTCTGACCCGGGCGGGGGGCGGTTGGTGCGCGCCCAGGCCGTTCCGGGCCGGAAGCCGTGCCCTCAACCATGTATCACGTCAGCCGGGCCCTCGCCCTGGCCCACGACGCGGTCGTCCAGTCGCGCGACACGTCCCCCACGGGTCCGAAGGCATCCGCGTAGGTCTCCAGCACGAGATTCCCGTCCCGCACGACGATCAATACCTTTTGCGCGCCCTTGTCGTGTCCCCACAGGCCGGGCGGGAGGGTGGTCTTCACCCCGCTGACGGAAGCGCCGGGAATGTCGGGCAGTTCGGCGGAGGTCAGCGGGGCAATCTTCACTTTGACGCGTCTGCCTTGGTAAGCGACCCGCACGCTCGCACACCCCCTGGGCACCCGGACGTGGAACAGCGAGTCCGGCAGCGACTCCGGGACGGAGATCAGTGACTCGCCGAGCGCGTGCCTGCCGCTGAACTCCACCACCGCGGCGGGGCTCTTGGGGAAACGGGCGACGACCTTCGGATCCCAGAGCAGCCCTGTGGTGGCCGCGGTCCTGCATCGCGCCGGAAGAGCGCTGAAGGCCCAGTCGGCGACGGCCGTACCGCCGGAGGCGAATCTCGATGCGCGGGCGGCGACGGTGTGCACCTTCGTGTAGCCGGCCTTCGAGCCGACGAGCGCGGCCTTCAGCTCGCTCGCGGCCGGGCCGGAGCCCGGTGGTTGCGCGGCGGCGGTCACGGACAGGGCGGCCAGGAGCGGTGCGACGGATCGGATCACGATGCCTCCACGGAGATCGCGGCGTTTCCCGCAGCGTGGCAAAGAGGCGTTGCGAATCGCGTATAACCGCCCGTATAAGAGCATTGACCAGCAAGGGGCGTGATGCTGCTTCGCATCCTGGGACCGATCGAGATCCGGCAGAACGGCGAGGCCGTACGGCTGACCGCACCGAAGACGTGTGCGCTGCTCGCCGCGCTGGTCACCTGTCCGAACGAGCCGGTCGTCCTGGACGGCTTGGTCGATGCGGTGTGGCCGTCCGACCCGCCGCCGTCCGCCGCGGACAACCTTCGGGTGTACGTCGCCCAGTTACGCCGTGTCCTGGGGGACGGCGCGCGCATCGCCTCCGTCAACCGGGGCTACGCCCTGACCCTCGACTCCGATGAGCTGGACGCGCGGAGATTCGAGGATCTTCTCGCGGAGGCCCGCCGGCGGCGGACGGGGGACCTCCAGTCCGCCGCCGCGGCGTACCGGGACGCACTGGCACTGTGGCGCGGCCCGGTCTTCGGCGGTGCGGACCTGAGCGGGAGGGCCCACGAGTACGCGGTCAGGCTGGAAGAGGAACGCGCCGCCGCGGTCGAGGAGCGGATCGACGTCGAACTGGCCCTGGGACGCCACAGCCCGCTGATCGGAGAGCTGCGTGGCCTGGTCGCCGCGCATCCACTGCGGGAACGGCTGCACGGACAGCTCATGCTGGCCTTGTACCGCTCCGGCCGCCAGGCCGAGGCCCTGGAGGCATACCGGAACGCGCGGCGCATCCTCGTCGAGGAACTCGGGCTCGATCCCGGGCCCGAACTGCGCGCGATCGAGTCGGCGATCCTGGCCGGCGAGCCGATGGGCGTCTCTCCGGCTCCGACCGGCCCGGGGTCCACGCGGTCGCCGGCGGTGGTGGTGCCCTCGCCCCGGCGGGTACGCGGCCGGGTCAGGCCGATCCTCGTCGCGGGTCTCGGCGTGCTGGTGGCGGTGACGGCGGCGCTGGGGCTGCGGGGCTCCTCGCCGGAGGGGAGCCCGCCCACACCCCCACGGGTCGAGATGGCGAAGGGGGCGGTGGGGGACGGCGTCCTGACCGTCGGGACCCTGCTGCCGGTTACGGGTTCCCTCTACTTCCTCGGGGCCGCGACGGCCGCGGGAGCCGACCTGGCGGTCCAGGACGTCAACGCCGCGGGTGGCGTGCTCGGGCGGCCCGTGCGCCTCGTCCGGTCGGACTCGGGCGACCCGGCACGGGACATCGCGTCGTCCGCCGTTGCGGATCTGCTCGCCCGGAAGGCGGATCTCATCGTGGGCGCGGTGTCCAACACCGTGTCCCTGACCATCCTCGACCAGGTCACCGAGGCGGGTGCGGCGATCATCTCGCCCTCCAACACCTCGTCGCTGCTCACCTCCGCCTACGACCGCGGCCTCTACTTCCGTACGGCCCCGGGGGACGACCTGCAAGGACGTGCGATCGGCCGGCTGATCGCGGAGAACCACGACCGCACCGTCGCGATCATGGCCCTCGACGACCCCTACTCGGAGAGCGTGATAGGGGGAATCGAGTCGGCGATCACCCGGACCGGGAGCCGCGTGGTCAGGAAGGTCACGTACGACGAGGACGAAACGCGCTTCGCGAAGGCGGTGAACACCGTCGTCCGGGGGAAGGCGGACGCGCTCGTACTCATCGGCTTCGAGGAGACGGCCGAGATCGTCAAGGAATTGAGGCGGCGTGGGGTCACGGCCGGCACCCAGCACTGGTATCTCGTGGACGGCAATCTCTCCGACTACTCTGCGGATCTGCCCAGGGGGACGTTGCTCGGTGCCAGGGGGACGCTGGCCGGCGCGGACGCCGGCGAAGAGTTCGCCCGGCGGATGCGTGCGATGGATCCGAGCCTCGGCGATCTCGGCTACGGCCCGGAGGCCTATGACGCGGTGATCCTGGGAGCCCTCGCAGCGGAAGCGGCCAGGGGGGATCTCGGCCAGTCCGTGGCCGCGCGGCTGAGGGACGTCAGCTCGGGTGGGCGGCGATGCACGTCCTACCGGGAGTGCTCGGCCCTCGTCCGCTCCGGTCTGGACATCGACTACGACGGGTTGAGCGGGCGGATCGAGTTCGACAGCAACGGGGACGTCACGGAGGGGACCTTCGGGGTGTACGAGTACGCCGCGGACAACACCTACAGTCGTGCCGGCACGCGCGTCGTGACGTCCCGATGAGCGCGGCGGACTCCTACAACCGGGACAGCGCGGCGCGGGCCATGGTGTGGAGCAGGCCGGCCATGGCCTCGGGGGCGAGCTCCCCGGCGCTGCGCGGGGTGGAGTTGAGCAGGCCGAAGACCGCGTGTGTGGCGGCGCGCAGCCGCGCGGGCGGGCACGCGGGGTGCAGTTCGGACAGCACGGTCACCCACTCCTCGACGTACAGCCGCTGCAGCCGCCGGATGGCCCGGCGGGCCTGCTCCGGCACGTTGTCCAGCTCGCGCTCGTGCACGCGGATGAGCGCGGGGTGGGTCAGCGCGAACTCGATGTGCCCGGACAGCAGCGCGTCGAGCGCGGCCTCCGCGGTGTCCGGGTCGGCGGTGGTGGCCAGCCGCGCCCCCTGCTCGTGCAGCCGCTCGCTGATGTCCAGCAGCATCTCGGTGAGCAGGGCCTCCTTGCCGTTGAAGTGCCGGTAGAGCGCCGGCCCCGACACGCCCACGGCCGTGCCGATGTCCTCGATGGACACGCCGTGGAAGCCGCGCGCCGCGAAGAGGTCCGCGGCCGCTTCGAGGATCTCGGCCCGCCGATTGCGGGTAGGGGTCTTCACGGTCCTCCCAGTCTGCACGGCACCATGGTAGACGGAGTCTGTTAATGATGATTAACATCCGAGCATGAGCACGAGTGACTGGCCGGTGCTGGAGAGCCGGTGCGACCCGGGCGGCGAGCCGTACAAGCGCAACGCGGAGGCGAACGAACGCCTGGTGGCGGACCTGCGGGAACGGCTCGCGGCGGCGGCTCGCGGCGGCCCCGAGCGGGCCAGGGCCAGGCACGTCCAGCGCGGCAAGCTGCTGCCCAGGGACCGCGTCGACACGCTCCTCGACCCCGGCGGGCGCTTCCTGGAGCTGTCCCCGCTCGCGGCCACCGGCATGTACGACGACCAGGCCCCGGCCGCCGGGATCATCACCGGGGTGGGACGGGTGGCCGGACGCGAGGTCGTGATCGTGGCCAACGACGCCACCGTCAAGGGCGGCACGTACTACCCGATCACGGTCAAGAAGCACCTGCGCGCCCAGGAGGTCGCCCTCCACAACAACCTGCCGTGCGTGTACCTGGTCGACTCGGGCGGCGCGTTCCTGCCCAAGCAGGACGAGGTCTTCCCCGACCGCGAGCACTTCGGGCGCATCTTCTACAACCAGGCCACCATGTCGGCGCGGGGCATCCCGCAGATCGCGGCCGTGCTCGGCTCCTGCACCGCGGGCGGGGCGTACGTCCCGGCGATGAGCGACGAGGCCGTGATCGTCCGCAACCAGGGCACGATCTTCCTGGGCGGGCCGCCGCTGGTGAAGGCCGCCACCGGCGAGACCGTCACCGCCGAGGAACTGGGCGGCGGCGACGTCCACGCCCGCGTCAGCGGCGTCACCGACCACCTCGCCGAGGACGACGCGCACGCCCTGAAGATCGTGCGGGACATCGTGTCGACGCTCGCCCCGAGAGGCCCCCGCCCCTGGGAGGTCGCCCCCGCCGAGCCGCCGCTGTGGGACCCGCGTGACCTGTACGGCATCGTCCCCCAGGACACCCGCCAGCCGTACGACGTGCGCGAGGTGATCGCCCGGGTGGTCGACGGCAGCCGGTTCCTGGAGTTCAAGGCCGAGTACGGCCCGACCCTGGTCACCGGGTTCGCCAGGATCCACGGGCACCCCGTGGGCATCGTGGCCAACAACGGCATCCTGTTCGGCGAGTCGGCGCTCAAGGGCGCGCACTTCATCGAACTGTGCGACCGGCGGTCGATCCCGCTGGTGTTCCTGCAGAACATCAGCGGCTTCATGGTCGGCAAGGCGTACGAGGCCGGGGGCATCGCCAAGCACGGCGCGAAGATGGTGACGGCGGTCGCCTGCGCCCGGGTGCCGAAGTTCACCGTGATCATCGGCGGCTCTTTCGGCGCCGGCAACTACGCCATGGCCGGCCGCGCCTACTCGCCCCGCTTCCTGTGGATGTGGCCGAACGCCCGCATCTCCGTCATGGGCGGCGAGCAGGCGGCCACCGTGCTCACCATGGTCGGCGACGCCGACGCCGACGAGATCCGGGCGCAGTACGAGCACCAGGGCAACCCCTACTACTCGACCGCCCGCCTGTGGGACGACGGGGTGATCGACCCGGTGGACACCAGGACCGTCCTCGGCCTGGCGCTCGGTGCCGCCGCGAACGCCCCCCTCGAACCCGTCGGCTACGGCGTCTTCCGGATGTGAGGCAGTGTTGATGACTCGTTCACCGGCTCCTCGTTCGCTTCGCGAGCGGCTCGTTCCTCACCGCTCACTCCGCTCACTGCGTCGGGTTCTCTCGTGATGTTCTCCAGTGTCCTGATCGCCAACCGGGGCGAGATCGCCGTCCGGATCATCCGTACGCTGCGCGCGATGGGGATCCGCGCGGTCGCCGTGCACAGCGACGCCGACCGCGACGCCCGCCACGTACGCGAGGCCGACCTCGCCGTACGGCTCCCGCGCGGTTACCTCGACATCGACGCGATCGTCGAGGCCGCCCGGGCGAGCGGCGCCGAGGCGATCCACCCCGGGTACGGCTTCCTCTCCGAGAACGCCGAGTTCGCCCAGCGCTGCGCGGCCGACGGCCTGGTGTTCGTCGGCCCGCCGGCCGGGGCCATCGAGGCCATGGGCGACAAGATCCGGGCCAAGGAGACGGTCGCCCGCGCGGGTGTGCCGGTCGTGCCCGGCGGCGCGGAACCGCACGACGACCTGGCCGAGGTCGCCGAGCGCATCGGCTTCCCCGTGCTGATCAAGCCGTCCGCCGGCGGGGGCGGCAAGGGCATGCTGCGGGTCGAGTCCGCCGACGCCCTGGCCGCGGCCGTCGAGTCGGCCCGCCGTACGGCGACGGCCGCCTTCGGGGACGGCACCCTGCTGATCGAGCGGTTCGTGGACCGGCCCCGGCACATCGAGATCCAGATCATGGCCGACGGCCACGGGAACGTCGTCCACCTCGGCGAGCGTGAGTGCAGCCTGCAGCGGCGCCACCAGAAGATCGTCGAGGAGGCGCCCTCGCCGCTGCTCGACGACGAGACGCGGGCCCGCATGGGGGCGGCGGCGGTGCAGGCCGCCCGGTCGGTCGGTTATGTCGGCGCCGGGACGGTCGAGTTCATCGTCCCCGGCTCCCATCCCGGCGACTTCTTCTTCATGGAGATGAACACGCGGCTGCAGGTCGAGCATCCGGTCACCGAGATGGTCACGGGCCTCGACCTGGTCGAACTGCAACTGCGGATCGCGGCGGGGGAGCTGCTGCCGTTCGGGCAGGACGAGGTGCGCCTGCGCGGCCACGCCGTCGAGGCCCGCGTCTACGCCGAGGATCCGGCCCGCGACTTCTTGCCGACCGGCGGCCGGATCCTCGCACTGCGCGAGCCCGCGGGCGAGGGCGTGCGGTTCGACTCCGGGCTGACCGGAGGGATGGCCGTGGGCAGCGACTACGACCCCATGCTGGCCAAGGCGGTGGCCTGGGCCCCCGACCGGGCGGGCGCGCTCGCGGCCCTCGACCGGGCGCTGGCCTCGACCGTGATCCTCGGGGTCACCACGAACATCGGGTTCCTGCGCGCGCTGCTGGCCGACCCCGAGGTCGCGGCCGGGCGGCTCGACACCGGGCTGGTGGAGCGGCGGCTCGGCGACCTGGTGACCGGCGGGGTGCCGGACGAGGTGCTGGCGGCGGCCGCGCTCGTCTTCCACGCGGGGTTCCACACCGGGTTCCACGTCTCCGGGCGTACGACGGACGACCCGTGGGACGTCGCGGACGGCTGGCGCGTCGGGGAGCCCGCTTGGACCGTGCACCGGCTCGGCGTGCCCGTACGGGTCCGGGGCGCCGCCGATGACGCGGAGATCGAAGTTAACGATCGTTCACTCGGCCGTGCGCGGCTGGAGTGGAGCGGCACCGACGAGGCGGCGGTCACCCTCGGCGGCGTCACCCGGCGGTACGCGGTGGCCCGGAACCGCGACACGGTGTGGCTCGCCGAGGGTGGTCGCGCATGGCCCGTCACCCGGCACGATCCCGGCGACCCGAAGGACCGGCAGGGCGGGGCGCTCGCCGGCGACGGGGTCGTACGCAGCCCGATGCCGGGAACGGTGCTGCTCGTGAAGGCGGCGGAGGGCGACCGGGTCACCGCGGGGCAGCCGCTGGTCGTGGTGGAGGCGATGAAGATGGAACACACCCTGACGGCGCCGGCCGACGGCGTGCTCGCCGAGCTGCGGGCCCGGCCGGGGCAGACGGTGGAGCTGGACGCGGTCCTGGCGAGGGTGACGCCGTGCGAGTGACGATCTACGAGGTCGGCCCGCGCGACGGCCTGCAGAACGAGTCGGCCGTCGTGCCCGTCGAGGTCAAGCGTGAGTTCATCGGGCGGCTGGCCGAGGCCGGGCTGACGACCATCGAGGCGACGAGCTTCGTCCACCCCAAGTGGGTGCCGCAGCTCGCCGACGCCGGGGAACTGCTGGAGAGCCTGCCCCGGGTGCCCGGAGTCCGCTACCCGGTGCTCGTCCCCAACGAGCGGGGCCTCGACCGCGCGCTGGAGCAGGGAGTGACCGACATCGCGATCTTCGGCAGCGCCACCGAGTCGTTCGCCCAGCGCAACCTGAACCGGACCGTCGAGTCGCAGTTCGAGATGTTCGCCCCCGTCGTCGAACGGGCCCTCGCCCACGGCATGCGGGTCAGGGCGTACGTGTCGATGTGCTTCGCCGACCCATGGGAAGGACCGGTCGCGCCCGAGCAGGTCGCCCGGGTCGGGCGCAGGCTGCTCGACCTCGGCTGCTACGAGCTGTCGCTCGGCGACACGATCGGCGTCGGCACGCCCCGGCACGTCGAGGCGCTGCTCGACGCCTTCGCCGAGGCCGGCGTCGGGCCCGACCGGCTGGCCGTCCACTTCCACGACACGTACGGACAGGCCCTCGCCAACACGCTCACCGCGATCAAGCGGGGGATCACGGTCGTGGACTCCTCCGCCGGCGGCATCGGCGGCTGCCCGTACGCCAAGAGCGCCACCGGCAACCTCGCGACCGAGGACCTGGTCTGGATGCTCGACGGTCTCGGCGTCGAGACCGGGGTGGACGTCAGGTCGCTGGCCGCCACCAGCCTCTGGCTCGCCGAAATCCTGGGCCGGCCGAGCCCCTCCCGCGTCGTCCAGGCTCTCGCCAAGGAGATCTAGATGCTCAACGACGAGCACGTCGAACTGCGCAAGTCGGTCGAGGAGTTCGCCCGCGAGGTGGTGGCCCCCGTCATCGGGGACTACTACGAGCGGTGCGAGTTCCCGTACGACATCGTCCGCAAGATGGGCGCGATGGGCCTGTTCGGCCTGCCCGTCCCTGAGGAGTACGGCGGCATGGGCGGCGACTACTTCGCGCTGTGCCTGGCCCTGGAGGAGCTGGCCAGGGTCGACTCCTCGGTGGCGATCACCCTGGAGGCGGCGGTCTCGCTGGGCGAGATGCCGATCCTGCGGTTCGGCACGGACGCCCAGAAGCAGCGGTGGCTGCCGAAGATGGCGGCGGGGGAGGTCCTCGGGGCGTTCGGGCTGACCGAGCCCGGCGGCGGGTCGGACGTGCCGGGTGGCATGCGCACCACGGCCGTCCTCGACGGCGGCGAATGGGTGATCAACGGCTCGAAGGCGTTCATCACCAACTCGGGCACCGACATCACCGGCGTCGTCGCGGTGGCGGCGATCACCGGCCGAAGGGAGGACGGCAGGCCGGAGATCTCCACGATCCTCGTGCCGTCGGGCACGCCGGGCTTCACGGTGTCGAAGAAGTACTCCAAGGTCGGCTGGTCGGCCTCCGACACCCGGGAGCTGTCGTTCGCGGACTGCCGCGTCCCGGAGGAGAACCTGCTGGGCGAGCGCGGCCGGGGCTACGCGCAGTTCCTCCAGACGCTGGACGAGGGCCGGGTGGCCATCGCCGCGCTGTCGGTGGGCCTCGCCCAGGGCTGCGTGGACGAGTCGCTGCGGTACGTGCGGGAGCGCCGGGCCTTCGGTCAGGAGATCGGCCGCTACCAGGCCATGCAGTTCAAGATCGCCGACATGGAGGCCAGGGTGCACACGGCCCGGCTGGCCTACTACCACGCCGCCGAGCGGATGCTGGCCGGTCTGCCGTTCAAGAAGGAGGCGGCGATCGCCAAGCTCGTGTCGTCCAACGCCGCGATGGACAACGCCCGCGACGCCACCCAGATCTTCGGCGGCTACGGCTTCATGAACGAGTTCCCCGTCGGCCGCTTCTACCGGGACGCGAAGATCCTGGAGATCGGCGAGGGCACCAGCGAGGTGCAGCGCATGCTCATCGCCCGCGAACTCGGCCTGCCCGCCTGAGCCGGTTCCGTCTGGCCCGGATCGCTCGCCCTCGGCCGTGTGCCCGTTGTAAACTGACTTCGATTCCTCCCCGTCGTCCCAAGGGACTGGCGGGGATTTTTTCTGTGCGGTGTAGCGAAACCTGGTATCAGAGAGTATTGACCCCCGCACGCCTCGTACTTTCCTGGACTACCAGAACGTTCATGGCTCGGCCTTGCGTGCCTTGGCCTCGTGGCACACACCCGGCAGAAGGCCACGTCGATCCTCACCGCCTCGGCACCCTCATCGCGAGCCTACGCACCGCGAACGGCTATCCAACTCAACTGCAGCAGGTCCGGGTCTATCGGGGCAGGCCCAGTCCAGATCGGCAACCGGCAGCCACCGCCGCCAACGACCGCCAGACATCCGCCTGGCTGCGTTCTCCTCTGGTCACCGTAATACGGCGGCCGTTGCGCTATCCCCCCAGGTGGCCTCGAGAGCCCGCAGTCGAGAAGGGCATCGACGTTGCGTTCGGCTGGCGCGGGTCCGGAGACTGACCTTCCCCTCGGTGCGGGCGCCGCCGACGTCGTCCGCTGCGCGTCGCTACCCGATCCCCGTGCCGCCTAAGCCGGTCGAAGGGCCGATCCACGGCGGTTGACGGAACGTCGCCTCCGCATAGGGCGTGGGGCTGATGATCCGGTGTGCGCCGCCTTGGACCTGGAAGATGAGGTGCGCCTGACCGAGCGAGGGGTCGGCGATCTCGTCGGGGAAGGCCACGCTGGTCTGCCCGCCTCGGTCGAGGTCGTAGACCCCGTTGACGCCGCGGTAGACGAGTGCGCGCAGGTCGCGGGCGACGGCGTCGAAGTCTTGGGGGCGCCCGCACGATGCCCAGGCCAGGGCCAGCAGGTTGATCTGGTCGTAGGCCGCGCTCGCCACGGCCCTGCCCGGCGCGGCGCCGTACTTCCTGGTGAAGCGGTCGACGAAGGCGCGACCCCGGCTGTCGCCGTAGAGGCCGGTGACGGTCGCCCACACGACGCCTTCCGCCGCTTGCCCGGCCAGCCGCAGGAACTGCGGTACGGCCGGCGTGTAGACCATGTAGACCAGCGTCGGCGACGGCTCGCGCACGAACTCCCGTTGGAACGCGGCCGCCTCCTCTGCCAGGTGATGCGTGATCATCACCGCGCCCGGCGTGTGGGTGCGGATGGCGCGCAGCGCCTCGTTCCAGTCGTCGTACGGCGGGGTGAGCCTGACGACGAAGTCGATGGTCAGCCCCGCCTGTTCGATCAGCCGCGAAGTCTCCTCGTTGAACGCCTGCGTGTCCGGCATCGTGGTCTCGACGAAGCCGACACTCCGCCGACGCGGTCTGAGCTCGTGCAGGAAACGGGCGAAGCCCTTGCCGTAGTTGCCGCGAGTGGGGCCGGTCTGGAAGATCCGGCCGAACCTGTCCGGCTCCTGCCGCACCCACGCGGCCTGCAGATCGCTGGTGGCGATGTTGAGGTAGGGCGCGCCATAGTCGGCCACGATCTCGTACGAGGCCCGCTCGTCGGTCAGCAGATAGCCGCCGACGATGGCCGACACCTCCCTGGCCGCGAGCTCCGCCAGGCCCGCCGAGACCGACTCGGCGTCGAGCGCGTCCACAGCGGTGACATAGGTGCGCACAAGCCTGCCCGCCACGCCGCCGCGCGCGTTGAGTTCCTCAACGGCCAGCTCGGCTCCGCGGCGCATCTGCTCGCCGTCGTCCCCCGAGGCGCCCAGCAGCGGCAGCAACAGCCCGACTTCGTGCGGCGCGACCGCGACCGGCCGGCGTGGCACCACCCCGAAGGTCGCGAACGCGGGCAGGGGCCCCGCGGTGTGCATCAGCTTGTCCACGGCGCCCACCGCGAGGGCGGCCAGTTCCGGACAGCGGCCGGGGAGCGGCAGCCGGAGAAGGCCGTGGTCGACCGCGAAGGCGGCGGCGCCGCTGCGGGTCGCCTGGCCGAGCTTGGCCAGCACACTCTCCACCTGCTTGGAAACCGTGCGCGGACTGGTGCCCAGATAATGCGCCACGTCGGTGTTGGTGAGCCCTCCGGCCAGGAGGGTCAGCACGTCGAGCTCGCGCGGGGTGAGCCCGTACGGCGGCGGCACCTCGACCGCGGACACCACCACGTCGTCCGTCTCGCGCGCGACCGTCATCGAGACGTGCGTCCAGCGCTCGTCCCGCTCGACCTCCAGGAAGGTGAGGGCGTCGCGTCCCGCCCGCAACAGCGCGATCGCCGCCCTTATCAGCATCGGCCTGCCGGAGAGGTCGACCCCGATGTCGTCCAGCCGCATCACCGTGCCGTCGGCGGAGACGCGTGCCATCCCCGGCAGGGAGGACACATCCACGGGCGTCTCCTCGTACTTCAGGCGGTGCGGTCCCGGCAAGGGTTGTCCATAGGGTAATCGACGTATTGCCGCAGATAGTAGGCCATGTGACCGTTTCTCCAATCGACAGAGAGGACTGCGATGAGACTCGGCGTGGAGTGCGGCGGAACCTTCACCGACCTGGTGTTGCTCGATGACGTCGGACGGCTTGTCGCCACTGGGAAGGTGTTCTCCACCCCGGCCGACCCGTCCCTCGCCGTACTGGAGGCCATCTCCCGTCTGGAGACGGTCGACCTGTCCGGTACGCCGCTCCTGCATGGTTCCACGGTCGCCACGAACGCCGTCCTCGAGCGGAAGGGACCGAAGCTCGGCCTCATCGTCACCCAGGGCTTCCGCGACGTCCTTGAGCTGCAACGGCACGACCGCGACGTGATGTACGACCTGCATTACCGCAAGCCGCGGCCACTCGTGCGGCGCGAGCTGGTGCGCGAGGTGCCGGAGCGGCTCGACGCGAACGGCAAGCCGCTGGTCGCGCTCGACGAACAGGCCGTCCGTGAAGCGGTGTCCGAGCTGGCCGGGCTCGGCGTCACCTCGATCGCCGTGTGCTTCCTGCACAGTTACCGCAACCCCGCCCACGAGCAGCGGGTCCGTGAGCTCGCCGCCGAGGTCGCGCCCGCCCTCGACGTCTCGCTGTCCAGCGAGGTCGTGGCGGAGTTCCGCGAGTACGAGCGGGCCAGCAGCACCACCATCGACGCCTTCGTCAAGCCGACGGTGGACGGCTACCTGAGCCGCCTGGAGCGTTCCCTCGCCGGGCGTGGCATGGGCGCGGTGTCGATGATGCAGTCGAACGGCGGTGTGGTGCCCGCCGCCTACGTACGGCGGCGGCCGATCCACGTGCTGCTGTCGGGCCCGGCCGCCGGGGTTGCCGGCGCCGTCGCGGTCGCCGCCGCGGCGGGCATCGGCGACATCGTCACCATGGACATGGGCGGAACCAGCACCGACGTCTGCCTGGTGACGGGAGGCCGGCCCCAGATCACCAACGAGTCCATGATCGACAGGATTCCGGTCAAGCTCTCCATGGTGGACATCGCCACCGTGGGTGCGGGCGGCGGCAGCATCGTCCAGCTCGATCCGGGCGGCATGCTCCAGGTCGGCCCGCGGAGCGCCGGCGCCGATCCGGGTCCCGCGTGCTACGGCCGAGGGGGAACGGTCCCGACCGTGACGGACGCGAACGTCACCCGCGGACTGATCCGTCCGGGTCATTTCCTCGGCGGCAGGCACGCGCTCGACCGGCCGGCCGCCGTGCAGGCGCTCGACGTGCTCGCCGGTCCGCTGGGACGTACACCCGCCCAGCTCGCCGAGGACGTCTTCCGCATCGCGAACGTCGCGATGGCGGGAGCGATCAGGCTGGTCTCCACCGAGCGCGGTCACGACCCCCGCGATCACACGCTCGTCGCCTATGGCGGCGCCGGCCCGCTGCACGCCGCCGCGGTCGCCGGCGAGCTGGGCATAAGGACCGTGCTGGTCCCGCCGCACGCCGGCCTCATGTCCGCGTACGGCCTGCTCAGCTCCGACTTCCAGCGCCGCTTCGCGGTCACCCGGGTGGCGGACCTGCACGAGCTGGCGCCGGGCGAGCTCGACGACGTCTTCGCCGAGTTGCTCGCCGACGCCCGCGCCGAGATCGCCGCCCAGGACATGAACCCGGACGACATGCTCGTCGAACACGAGCTGGATCTGCGTTACCGGGGCCAGGGCTTCGAGCTGACGGTCCCGGTGCCGAGGGGAGCGGGGCCGGCCGAGGCCGCCGGGCTGTTCCACGATGCCCACACCCTCAGGTATGGCCATGCCACTCGGGGCAAGCCGGTTCAGGTCGTCACCTACCGGCTCACCCTCCGGCTGCCCCGGCGCGACACGGCGTTGCCCGCCGTACAGGTGGAAGGCTCTGCGCGCCGCGAGGACCTGCCCGTCGTGATCGACGGGAGGGAACAGACCTGCGCGTTCCTGTGGAGGGCGGGGTTGCCGCCCGGCTTCGCGATCAACGGACCCGCGGTGATCGAGGAGGACTCCGCCACCACCTATGTGCCGCCCGGCTGGACAGCCGCCGTGGACGACGCCACCAACCTGCTGCTGACGCGAGGAGCCTGACATGACGGTCGATCCGGTCACCCTGAACATCGTCGGCACCGCGCTGGCGGCGATCCCCCGGGAGATGGCGGCGAACCTGCGGCGTGCCGCGTTCTCCTCGGTCGTGCGGGAGGCACGGGACTACGCGGTGGCGCTCGTCGATCCACACGGCAACGTGGTCAGCCAGGCCGAGGCCATCCCCATCATGACCGCCGGCATCTCGCACGCGATCGCCGCCGTGCTGGCCGGCAATGACCCGCGCACTCTCACGGCCGACGACGCGATCCTTTACAACGATCCCTTCAACGGCGGTCAGCACCTGCAGGACATCTATCTGTTCACACCCGTCTTCCATGAGGACCTGCTCGTCGGGTTCGCGGCCAGTGTCGCGCACCACGTGGACATCGGGGGCGGCGAGCCGGGACTGACCATCAACGCCAAGGAGGTCTTCCAGGAGGGGCTGCGCCTGCCCGGCCGGCCGTTCTCGGTCTCCCGTGACTGGCACGGCGGCTTCGTCGAGCAGCTGTTCCGGCTCAACGTCCGGGTTCCCGACCTCGTGGTGGGCGATCTGAACGCGCAGTTCGCGGCCAACAGCGTCGCCGCGGAACGGCTGCGTGAGCTGGTCTCCAGATATGGGGCCGAGCTCACCTTCGCGGTGATGGAGGAACTGCAGAACTACGCCGAGCGGCGGCTGCGTGACTCCATCTCCGAGATCCCGGACGGCGACTACTCCGCCGAAGAGATCATCGACGCGTCGTCCTGGGGAGGCGATCGGCACCACGTCAGGGTCTCCGTCCGCGTGCGGGGCTCCGACATCGAGGTCGACTTCACCGGCACCGACCCTCAGGTCGGCGCCAACCTCAACTGCCCGTTCGCCTCGACGGTCTCCTCCGTGCAGAGTGCGATCCGCGGCCTGCTCAGGGACAAGGACATCCCGTTCAACGAGGGCTGCAACCGGCCCATCACGGTGAAGGCCCCTTACGGCTCGATCCTCAACCCGGCCGCGCCGGCCGCCGTCCGGGCCAGGCTCACCCCGGCCAGCCGTGCGTTCGACGCGGTGATCCGGGCGCTCGCCGACGCGCTGCCCGACCGTGTCGTGGCCACGGGCTACGACACGACCAGCGCCGCGGCGCTCAGCTACCTCGACCCCGACAGCCACGAATACCAGGTGGTCCTGGAGGTGCTCGGCGGCGGCTGGGGCGCGGGTCCCGGACAGGACGGCGCGGACGGGCTCGACAATCCGATCTCCAACTGCGCCAGCGCCCCCGTCGAGGCGCTGGAGATCGACTACTCGCACTTCAGGGTGACGGAGTTCGCCCTCATCCCCGGCTCGGGAGGAGACGGCCGCAACCGCGGCGGCCTCGGCTTCGTGCGCACCTACGAGGCGACCAGGGACGGCGTCACCTTCTCCGCCTATTCCGACCGGCACCGCTACGGCGCCCGCGGCCTCTTCGGCGGCGGCGACGGCGCCACCGGCGGGCTCGAGGTGACCAGGTCCGACGGGACCATCCAGCGGCTGTCCCACATCGACGCGGTCAAGCTCGCCGCCGGTGAACGGATCAGCCTGCGCACCGGCGGAGGCGGAGGCTACGGCCCGCCCGCCGAGAGGCCGGTGGCAGACCGCGAGGCCGACCTGAGGGACGGCTTGATCGTGAAGGAGACCCCCCAATGACGAAACCGCAGATGCGCCGTGTGGCACTCGCGTCCGCGCTCGGCACGAGCATCGAATGGTACGACTTCTTCATCTACACGACCGCGTCCGCGCTGGTCTTCAACAAGCTGTTCTTCCCCACGCTGTCTCCGATCGCGGGCGTGCTGTCGGCATTCGCCACGTATGCCGTCGGCTACGTCGCCAGGCCACTCGGCGCCATCGTGTTCGGTCACTTCGGGGACCGGATCGGGCGTAAGAAGTCGCTTGTCTGGACGCTGCTCATGATGGGCACCGCGACCTTCCTGGTCGGCTGCGTGCCCACATACAGCGGCATCGGCGCGCTCGCACCTCTGCTGCTCGTCGTCCTGCGCTTCGTTCAGGGCCTGGCGGTCGGTGGTGAGTGGGGCGGCGCGGCGCTCATCTCCGTCGAGCACGCGCCTGCGCGGCGGCGCTCGTTCTTCGGTGCGTTCGCGCAGATCGGCTCGCCGGTCGGGCTGCTCCTCGCCACCGTCATGTTCACGGTGCTCAACGGCCTGCTGACCGCCGAGCAGTTCGAGAGCTGGGGCTGGCGTCTCCCGTTCCTCGTCTCCATCGTGCTGGTCGTGGTGGGCTTCGTGGTGCGTCTGAGGATCGAGGAGACCCCCGACTTCCAGAAGTCCAAGCGATCGGACGCGCTGCCCATCGTCGAGTGCCTGCGCACCTCATGGCGGCAGATCGTGGTGGGCCTGGGCATCTTCGCGGGCGGCTTCGTCGCCTACTACCTGCTCACCACGTTCATGCTCGCCTACACCACGACTCAGCTGGGCCTGCCCAAATCCACCGCACTGGCCGGGCAGATCGTGGCAGCGGTGGTCGAGGCGGCGCTCATGTTCGTCTTCGCCGCCATGGGCGACAAGCACGGCAAGGCCAAGGTGATCGGCTGGGGCGCCGTGGCGGGGCTCCTCTGGGCGGTGCCGCCGTTTTGGCTATTCGGGACCGGCAGCGCCTTCTGGCTCTGCGTGGGCGTCGGCGTCGGGCTCATCGGCGTGACCGCCACCTACTCGGTGGGCGCGGCGTACGTGGCCCAGTTGTTCGCGCCGCGCGTCCGCTACACCGGCATGTCGCTGTCCTACCAGCTCGCCGGGGCCATCGGCGGAGGCGTCGTGCCGCTGTTCTCCACCGCGTCGCTGGAGTGGACCGGCGGCCACTACTGGCCGGTCGCCCTGACAACCGTGCTGTTCTACGCGTTCACGCTGGTCTGCCTGCGCATCGGGCGCGTCCGCGAGGGCGTGGCCGTGCCCGCTCCTGCCGTGGGGGTGGCGCGGTGACCGTCAACGGAGGCGTGTCGTTCTGGTATCGCGAGATCGGCCTGCCCAGTCGTCGCCGGCCGCTCGACCGGTCCCTCGACGTCGACGTGTGCATCGTCGGCGGCGGCTACACCGGCCTGTGGACCGCGTACTACCTGAAGAAAGGCGATCCGGCCCTCCGGATCGCGGTCCTCGAGCGCAGCTTCGCCGGCTACGGCGCCTCCGGTCGCAACGGCGGCTGGATCACGGCGGCCCTCGCCGGGTCACGGCGGCGCTTCGCCGCCACGCACGGCCGGCAGGCCGTTCTCGACCTTCAGCGGGAGATGAACGGCAGCGTCGACGAGATCGTCGCGGTGGCCGCCGCCGAGGGGATCGAGGCCGACATCGTGAAGAACGGCATGCTGCGCGTGGCGCACGCGCCCGCCCAGCTGCCCAGGCTGCGTCGGCAGGTCGTCACCGCCCAGGAGTGGGACGACGACGTGGTGCTGCTCGACGCGGAGGAGACGGTCGCCAGGATCGGCGTCGCCGGTGCGCTCGGCGCGTCCTACACCCCGCACTGCGCCCGGGTCCAGCCGGCCAAGCTGGTCCAAGGGCTGGCACGGGCCGTGGAGGGGCTGGGCGTCGAGATCTACGAGTCCACCCCGGCGACCGGAATCGCCCCCCACATGGCCGAGACGCCGTACGGGACCGTCAAGGCCCGGTTCGTGATCAGGGCGACCGAGGGATTCACCGCCGGACTGCCGGGTGAGCGGCGCACCTGGCTGCCGATGAACTCCTCGCTGATCGTCACAGAACCGCTCGGGGAGCGGTTCTGGGCGCGGATCGGCTGGACGGGCAGGGAACTGCTCGGCGACGTGTCCCATGCGTACATCTACGCGCAGCGGACCGCGGACGACAGGATCGCGATCGGCGGGCGGGGCTGGCCCTACAGATTCGGATCGAGGACGGACAACGACGGCCGCACCCGGGCGGCGACCGTACGGCAGTTGCGGGACGCGCTCGTCAGGCTGTTCCCGTCCACCGCCGACGCCGAGATCGCGCATGCCTGGTCCGGCGTGCTCGGCGTGCCCCGTGACTGGTGCTCCACCGTCGGGCTGGACCGGCGCACGGGACTCGGCTGGGCGGGAGGCTATGTGGGACACGGTGTGGCCACGGCGAATCTCGCCGGCCGCACGCTCCGCGACCTCGTTCTGGGCGCCGACACGACGCTGACCAGGCTGCCCTGGGTGGGCAGGAAGGTCAGGAAGTGGGAGCCCGAGCCGTTGCGCTGGCTGGGCGTGCAAGGGATGTACATGGCCTACCGCGAGGCCGATCGTCAGGAAGTGGTCGCCGGACGGGTGACCTCCTCGCCCCTCGCCAGAATCGCCGACAAGGTCGCCCGCCGCGACTGATGGTCACGACCGGTGCCGTGCACCGCGCCTGCGGCGCGCGGCGGGGGACCCCACGGGCGGATGCGGATCTCTACGGCATGGTCCGGGGCGGGAGGACGGTGAGGTACAGCGGGGCGTGGCCGTCGTAGCCGAGCCCGTGCTGGTTCCACGGGACGTCGGCGGGCCGGGGCTGGACGTTGCCCGCCTTGTCGCGGGCCCGTGACATCACGCGGTATCGCCCCGGCCGCGCACCTTGCCACGGCACCTCGAACCGCACCCAGATCAGCGGCTCGGGCGGGGTGAGGAGCGTCGCCCCGCGCCAGGGCATCTCCGGCATCCAGCGCCCGGGGGCGATCAGCCGCTCGATCGCGACGTCGACGCGGTCGATCGTCCCGGCGCCGGACCAGGCCCGGCCGTGCAGCGTGTGGTCGCCCGGCGGGAGCGTGACGCCGTCGTCGAGTTCGAGGGCGCTGCGGACCCGGCCGACGGTCGGCCGGACGGGGGTGGGGTAGGACGGGCCGATGAGCACCTGGTTGCGCTGCGGGCCCTGCGGAGGCAGGCGCCGTACGGACGCCTCGATCGTGCCGAGCCACTTCACCGCCGTGTTGGCGCCCCACCCGGACATGAGGGCGCGCAGCGGGTAGCCGTGGTCGGCGGGCAGGTCGGCCCCGTTCATGTGGTGCACCAGCAGGCTGTCGTCCCGCAGGGCCTTGCCGGCGGGGACGACCTCCGAGTAGTGCACGGTCCCCTCCGGGGTGGCGATCTCGTCCAGGCCGGTGAACCGCACGTCCACGGCGTGGCCGAGTCCGGCCGCCGCGAGCACGTCCCTGACCCGTACGCCGGTCCACTCGGCGGCGCCGACCGCGCCGAAGTGCCATTGGGTGTAACCGGTGGGTAGCCATCGGCCGTCGCCCGACGGCGGGAGCTCGGGGAAGAAGGCCGAGCAGTTCGCGCCGCAGTCGAGGGTGCGGCGCAGGGTGACCTGAGGCAGCGCGAGCAGGTCCGCGTACGAGAACGACCTGGGACGCGAGACCGCGTCGCCGGTGATCTCCAGTCGCCACGACGAACGGTCGATGTGCGGCGGGCGGGCCCGGTTGTGGATGTAGAACCGGTCGTTGGGGATCAGATCCCCATATCCGCCGACCGGACCCCACTTCATCTCCTCCGAGCCGTTACCCCGGTGGGAGAAGTAGCGAGACGGGGTCTCCTGCACGACGAAGTCCTGCCGGGTGGTTCCGGGGGCGGCCCGCCGCGGTGGCGCCTGCCCTACGGCGGCGAGGGCCAGCGGTCCCGCGGCCGAGTAGGCGAGGAACCGGCGGCGGGAGCATCCCGTCTCTCCGCTCCCGGTGCGGTCGTGTCGACGACGATCTTCCATGGCCCTCACCTCGACGTATACCTGCCCATTTCGGGGCAGGTGCCTCGGTCAGGCGATGGTGTAGCGGAGTTCCGGGCGGCCGGGGCCGCCGTACTGCGGGACCCGGCGCGCGACGCCGGTGTCGACGAGGTGTTCCAGGTAGCGCCGGGCCGTCACCCGGGACACTCCCACGGCCGTGCCCACGGCCTGGGCCGACAGGCCGCCGGCGACGTCCCGCAGCGCGCCCGCCACCGCCTCCAGGGTGTCGGCCGTCATCCCCTTGGGCAGGTGGGGGCGGGCGGTCCCGCGCAGGGTGGACAGCGCCCGGTCCACCTCGCCCTGGCCGCTGACCTCGCCCGGCCCGCTGATCGACGAGCGGAACGCCGCGTATCGTTCGAGCTTCTCCTGCAGCAGGGCGAAGGTGAACGGCTTGAGCAGATACTGCACCACCCCGGCGGAGACGGCCGACCTGACCACCGACAGGTCCCGCGCGGAGGTGACGGCGATGACGTCACAGGGGAGGCCCGCGGCCCGCATGGCCCGGCAGACGTCCAGCCCGTGCATGTCCGGCAGGTAGAGGTCGAGAAGCACGAGATCCACCGGTTCGCGGCGCAGCGCGCGGACGGCCTCGCCGCCGGACCGGGCCACGCCGGCGACCCGGAAGCCCGGCACCCGCTCGACGTACAGGCGGTTCGCCTCGGCCGTGAGCTCCTCGTCCTCCACGATCAGGACCGAGATCACGGCCGCACCTCCTCGCGCGCCGGGTCGCGTGTCACGCCGTCGTGGGCCGGCCGGGGCGGCAGCGGGAGCCGTACGGTGAAGACCGCACCCTGGCCACCGGCGCCCTGGCCACCGGCACCCTGAGCACCGGTGCCCACCTCGATGCCGCCGCCCAGGCGCCGGGCCGCCTGCCCCGCCATCGCGAGGCCGAGCCCCCGGCCGTCGCCCTTGGTGGACCAGCCGCGCCGGAACGCGTCCCGTACGACGCCGGGGTCGAGCCCGGGACCGCTGTCGGCGACCCGGATCAGGAACGTGCCGTCCTCGGCGCGCAGGTGGACGCGGACCCGGGCGGGCGGCGTGCCCTGGACGGCGGCGTCGATCGCGTTGTCGATCAGGTTGCCGACGATGGTCACGAGGTCGCGGGCGTCGAGGGCGACGTCGTCGAGCTCGCTGTCGGGACTGATCACGAGGTCGACCCCGCGCTCGGCGGCCGCCGCGCTCTTGCCGAGCAGCAGCGCCGCGAGGACGGGTTCGCGGACCGCGCCCACGACGCGGTCGGTGAGCCGCTGGGCCGCCCGCAGCTCCGCGGTGGCGAACTCCACCGCCTGGTCGGCTCGGCCCAGCTCCACCAGCGCGACGACCGTGTGCAGCCGGTTCGCGGCCTCGTGGGCGGCCGAGCGGAGCGACTCGGCGAAGCCGCGTTCGGCGTCGAGCTGCCCGGTGAGGGCCTGCAGCTCGGTGTGGTCGCGGAGCGTGACCACCGTGCCGAGCGAGCGCGCGCCGGAACGGACCACGGCGGCGCTCGCCACCAGCACGCGCTCCCCGGTCAGGTGGATCTCGTCGGACCGGCTCTCCCCGGAACCGAGCATCGCGGCCAGCGAGGGAGACAGGCCCAGGTCGCCCACATGCCGTCCCTCCGCGTCGCCGGGCAGGCCGAGCAGCGCGCGGGCGCCGTCGTTGGCGAGGGTCAGCCGGCCGTCCCGGTCGACGAGCAGCAGCCCCTCGCGCACCGCGTGCAGGATCGCGTTGTGGTACTCGTACATGCGGCTCAGCTCCGCCGGGCCCAGCCCGTGCGTCTGGCGGCGCAGGCGGGCGCCCACCAGGTAGGCGCCCGCGATGCCCGCCGCCAGGCCGAGCAGGCCGGTGAGGAGGGCCGCGCCGATCTGCTCGCGCACCTCGGCACTGATCTTCGCCACCGTGATGCCGGCGCTGACCAGTGCCCGCACCCGGCCGGTGGCGTCCCGCACGGGGGTGACGGCCCGTACGGACGGCCCCAGGGTGCCGGTGTAGGTCTCGGTGAACGTGCGCCCGGCCAGCGCGGGCGCCGTGGTGCCGAGGAAGCGCCCGCCGATCTGCCGGGGGTTGGGATGGGTGTACCTGCGGCCGTCCCTGCTCATGATCGTGATGAAGTCGAGCCCGGCCTCCGCGCGCACCCGCTCCGCGTACGGCTGGAGCACGGCCGAGGGATCGGGGTCGTCCAGCGCGTCGAGCACGGTGGGCGCGTCGGCCACGCTGATCGCCACCGCCCTGGTCGTCCTCGCGGCCTCGTCGCCGAGAAGCTCGCGCGTACGCAGGAAGCCGAGCAGGGTGGCGCCGGCCACTGTGATCCCGACCACCAGGATCTGCAGCACGAGCACCTGCCGGGCCAGGCTCCAGCGTCCGAGCCTGGCGGTCATCGTCGTCACGGCCTCAGCGTCCTCGCTCACGTGCGGGTCTGCGCGGATTCACCGGCGGGCGCCGGTGAAAACCGCCGTGAACGAAATGTACGCAATAGTGACCCAGGTCACTACCGCGGCGCATAGTCACCGACCAGATCGCATCTTCGCCCGCGCCGCCGCGGGCCGCACGAGCACGAGGAGGGTCGTGTGACGACCACGATGAACCGGGCGCCCCGGGACCGAACCCATTACCTGTACCTGGCGGTGATCGCCGCGGTCCTCCTCGGCATCGCCGTCGGGCTGGCGGCACCGGACGCCGGGGTCGCGCTCAAGCCGCTGGGCACGGCCTTCGTCGCCCTGATCAAGATGATGATCAGCCCGATCATCTTCTGCACGATCGTGCTCGGCGTCGGATCGGTTGCCCAGGCCGCCAAGGTCGGCAAGGTGGGCGGGCTGGCCATCGGCTACTTCCTGGTCATGTCCACGGTGGCGCTGGCCATCGGCCTGCTCGTGGGCAACGTCCTGCACCCCGGCGAGGGGCTCCAGCTGACCGACGAGCTGCGCAAGGCCGCCGAGGAGCAGGCGGCCAAGGGCGGCGAGAGCGACACGACGTCGTTCCTGCTCGGCATCATCCCGGCGACCTTCGTCTCGGCGTTCACCGAGGGCCAGGTGCTGCAGACCCTGCTGGTCGCGCTGCTGACCGGCTTCGCGCTGCAGGCGATGGGGGAGCGTGCGGCGCCCATCCTGCGGGGGATCGGCCACCTGCAGCGGCTCGTCTTCCGCGTCCTGGCGATGATCATGTGGGCGGCCCCGGTCGGCGCGTTCGGCGCCATGGCCGCCGTGGTCGGCGCGGGCGGTTTCGACGCGCTGCGCAGCCTGGCCGTGCTGATGGGCGGGTTCTATCTGACGTGCCTGCTGTTCGTGGGGGTCGTGCTCGGCGCGGTGCTGTGGCTCGGCGCACGGATCAACCTGCTGTCCCTGCTGCGCTACCTCGGCCGGGAGTTCCTGCTCATCCTGTCCACGTCCTCCTCCGAGTCGGCGCTGCCGCGCCTGATCGCCAAGATGGAGCACCTGGGGGTGAGCCGCACCGTCGCCGGCATCACGGTCCCGACCGGCTACTCGTTCAACCTCGACGGCACCGCCATCTACCTGACCATGGCGACGCTGTTCGTGGCCCGTGCGACCGGCTTCCCGCTCTCGGCCGGGGAGCAGATCGGCCTGCTGGTCTTCATGATCATCGCGTCCAAGGGGGCGGCGGGCGTCACCGGCGCGGGCCTCGCCACGCTGGCGGCGGGCCTGCAGTCGCACCGGCCGGCCCTCGTGGACGGCGTCGGCCTGATCGTGGGCATCGACCGGTTCATGTCGGAGGCCCGGGCGCTGACCAACTTCGCGGGGAACGCGGTCGCCACCGTCCTGATCGGCACGTGGGTGGGCGACTTCGACCGCTCGCGGGCGGAGGAGGTGCTGGCCGGCCGGGCCCCCTTCGACGAGGCGACGTTCGTGGACGACGAGGCCGCCGCCCCGGCCCCCGAGGCGGGACGCGCCCCCGCCCCGGCGGTTCACCCGTAACCGGATCAGCGGGCGGGCGGCACGAACTCCGGCTGGTCCAGCACCCGCAGCCAGCTTCCGTCGGGCTGGCGCCGTACGACCTGGGCCCGGGCGCCTGCGCCGTCCTTCGGCGGGGTCGAGGTCAGCGCGATGTCGCCGCTTACCAGGGTCGGCAGCGGCTCCTCGGGCTCGAAACGGGGGCGGTTCGCCAGCACCTTCTCCCAGAGGGCGCGGATCGCCTCCCGGCCGACCGTCACGCCGCCCGGCGGGTAGGCCAGCACGGCGTTCTCCTCGTACAGGGCCGCCACACCCTCGGCGTCCCCGGCGTTGGACCGCTCGACGAACAGGCGGGTGATGTCCTCCGGCCGCATGGCCTTCTCGTACTCCGGCATTGGTTCCTCCCGATCTCTCGTACGGCCTCCAGCCTGCCGAGCCGCGTGCCAGAAGTCCAACAGATGGATCGGATGGGAACTAGAATCAGCGGTTATGGAACTGCGCCAGCTGGAGTATTTCGTCGCGGTCGCCGAGGAGCGCAACTTCACCCGGGCCGCCGAGCGGGTGCACATCAGCCAGTCGGGCGTCAGCGCCCAGATCCGGCAGCTCGAACGCGAACTCGGCGCCGAGCTGTTCGACCGGTCCGCGCGGAGCGTCACGCTGACCGTCGCGGGGAAGGCCGCGCTCGACCACGCCCGCGCCGCGCTCGCCGCGGCCGGGGCGCTGGGACAGGCGGTGGGCGAGGTGACCGGCCTCATCCGGGGCCGGCTCACGGTCGGGATGGTCGTCGGCTGCACCGTCACGCCGCTGTTCGACGCCCTCGCCGCGTTCCACCGGGCCCACCCGGGGGTCGAGATCTCCCTGCTGGAGGACGGCTCCGACCGGCTCGTCGAAGGGGTGCGCTCCGGCGCCCTCGACCTGGCCCTCGCCGGGCTCGCCGCCGCCCCGGACGGCCTGGAGACGCTGACCGTCATCAGCGAGCGGCTCGTCGCCGCCGTCCCCCCGGACCACCCCCTCGCGGGCCGGGACGGGGTCACCCTGCGCGACCTCGGCTCGCACCCGATCGTCTGCATGCCGTACGGCACCGGCCTGCGCACGGTGTTCGACCGGGCCTGCGCGGCCCGGGGCCTCCAGCCGGTGATCGCGCTGCAGGCCGGGGCGGCCGACGCCGTCGCCGGCCTCGCGGCCCGCGGACTCGGCGTCGCCGTACTCAGCGAGTCGATGGCCGCGGCCCACCGCGACCGGCTCACCGCGCTCACCATCGAGGACGTCGAGACGCCCGCGCTGCTCGCGCTGGTGTGGCGCGGCGGGCAGGGCCCCGCCGTACGCGAGTTCGTGCGGCACGCCCGGCGGTCCTTCGCGGTCACCGCCGTCTGAGGGGCCGTCCCGCCTGCGCCGGTCTCGCGGGGTGGGTTTGGATTGGACGTATGTGCCCAGGTACTCCTAGAGTCCCTTTCATGACGTCTGGTGATCTCCAGCTCCGGAGGGCCGAGAAGACCGACGCGGACGAGATCTTCGCACTCGCCCGCGAGTTCGCGCTGACGTTCCGGCCCGAGCGTGCGCCGTTCGACGCGGCGCTGCCGCAACTCCTGGAGAACGAGGACGCATTCCTCATCGTCGCCACGGTCGAGGGGACCGTACGCGGCTATTTGCTGGGCTTCACCCACCTCACGCTGTTCGCCAACGGCAGGGTCGCGTGGGTGGAGGAGGCGATGATCGAGAGCGGCTACCGCCGCCACGGCATCGGGCGGCGGCTGCTGGAGGAGTTCGAGACGTGGGCCCGCTCACGGCAGGCCGGATACGTCGCGCTGGCCACCCGGCGGGCCGCCGAGTTCTACGGCGCCCTCGGCTACGAGGTGTCGGCCACCTACTACCGCAAGATGCTCCGACCGAAGATGTGAGCCCGGTATCCGGGCCCGTGAGATCGGGAAACTCCTGATCGCCGTGAGGTCGGCAGCGATCGAGTCTATGATTCCCGGATGTCTCCAAGATCCGTTCTGCCACTTCTGGTGCTTCTCGGTCTCCTCGTCGGCTGTGGCGCGGTCGGCCGCAAGAGCAGCACGGACGACGTCGTCTCTTCGGAGCCGTCCGCCTCGGCGCTGGAGTCGATCCAGGGACGCTGGTGGACGTGGGCGTCCTCCGAGACCGAGAGCACCAACCCCGTCGCGGACGACACCGGAGAGTTCTGTGATCGCAACCAGCCGGAGGACGTCTGGTTCCTCGCCGGGACCTTCGGCGGCACCGTACGGCGGACGTGCGCGCTTCCCGCGGGGAGGCCGCTGGTGTTCCCGCTGGTGAATCTGGTCGGCGACCAGGCGGACTGCGAGGACTTCATGGCCACGGCGAAAGGCAGCGCGGTCCTCGACGGCCGGCCGGTCACACCGGAACGGATGGAAGAGGACGACGTCGCCGTGACCGGTGTTGCGGACAATCCTCTGACCGGTGTGGAGGGAACGGAGACGTTCTACGCGTGCGGGCTCTGGGCACGTCTTCGACCGCTGCGGCCGGGACGCCACACGCTGACCATCCACGGGTCCTCCGGAGGCTTCCGCGTCGGCGCCGACTACACGCTCATCGTCGCAACGGGGCAGCAAGCCTGACCTGGCCTGCCGGAAGCGACCCCGCGCGTCGCACCGTACACGCGGGGCCGGGGACGGTCAGACGGCCGAGGTGAGCTGAGCGTCCAGGCGGTAGCCGTCCACGGTCACGTAGACCGAGTCGCCGGGCCGCGCGTTCAGCCGCATCAGGACCGGCTGGAGCGAGTCGAACACCGGCTGCCGGTCGCGCCACACAAGCACGACGGCGTTGTCTCCCGGGCCGGTGACCGACAGCAGCGTCCCCGGGCGCATGCCGAGCTGGGCGGCGTACCCCTCGGGGACCGCCACCGGCTCGCCGCGCAGGTGGCCGCTGGTGACGTCGATCCGCTGCCAGCGGCGCGGGTCGGAGGCCGGGCTGGAGGTCGGGCGGGGGTTCGGCACCAGATGCGGCCGGGGCACGCCCCCCGCCAGGTTCCCGTTCAGATTGCCGTTCGGGTTCCCGTTCAGGTTGCCGTTCGTGAGCGCGTTGAGCGCGGCGAGCGCGGTGGCGGCGTCGGGCCCGTTGTTGGCCTGCGACGGGATCGGGACTCCGCCGCGGCCGTGGTGGTGCCCGTTCGCGCCGGGCGTACGGCGGGGCAGCGGCGCGGGCTTCGCCGTCTGGTCGGGGCCGTGCCGGGTGGGCAGGGGGGCGGGCTCGGACGGGGAACCCGCCTGCGGCATCGAGTCCAGCCACGCCTTGGCGGAGTGGGCGCGGATGCCGAGTTGGCCGAGCAGCTCCACGACGTCGGCGTCCGCGGGCTTGCTCGCCAGCAGCTGGCGGGTCTTGTCCCGCAGCCCCGCCAGGTCGCCGACCACGAGCCAGCCGTCCTGCAGCCGACGGTCGGGCATCAGCGTGACCAGCACCCGCCACAGCGGCGTGCCGAGGGCTGGGACCTCGATGGGGTGGGACGGGTCCGCCGCGATGAGCTGCTCCTGGGTGGCCGCGGCGCCCAGCCACTCGGTGAGCCCGAACAGATGGCCGGTGAGCGGCGCGGAGTCGGGGGAGCGCAGCCACAGCAGCACCCGCTCCTCGGCCGCGCGCTGGGCCTGGGAGAGCAGCTCGCGGTCCACGTTCAGGTTGTGCGCCAGCGTGCGCAGGCTCACCGGCTCGGCGGCGAACAGCCGCTCGGCCGCGACGGCCCTGGCGAGCGGGTCCCAGCCGCGGAACAGGCCTTCGACGACCGCGACCATCGGGTGCGCGCTGAGGTCGGCCGGCTGCCGCTCCCGCGCCGCCTCGGCCGCGGGCTGCTGGACGGGGGCGGCCGCGGGCTGCGGGATCGAGGCCCCCGGCTGCCGGGCGAAGGGCTGCGTGGCGGGCTTGGGCGGCTCCGCGACCGGCGCCTGCGACGCGGGCGACGGGGCCGGCGACGGGGCGCTCTGCCCGGGCCGTACGGGTGCCTGCCCCTGCTGAGCGGGCGTCCGGGTGGGCGTCTCGGCGGCCTGTCCGGGCGCCGGCGCGGCGGGCCGGGCGAACGGCTGCGAGGTGGTCCCCGGGGCGGCGACCTGCGGGAAGGGCTGGGAGGAGGTCCCGGCCTGGGGGAACGGCTGCGAGGTCGTCCCGGGTGCGGCCTGCGGGAGGGGCTCGGAGGCGGGACTGGCGGGCGCCTGTGCCTGTGCCTGGACCTGTGCCGGGGTCGCGGGCTTGCCTCCCGCGAGCGCCTGCTCGGGCCGACCGGACGCCAGCTCGCTCTCCAGGCGCCCGAACACCTCCCGGAACACCGTGGTCAGGAGGACCTCGGGCGAGGCGGGGGCGGCCGGGGCCTGGAGATCGCACGGCGTCAGGCGGCGCAGCCGATACCACCCGCCGAGGTGGTTGACCACCGTGCGTACGGGATCGGGCCAGCCGGGCATGGCCGGATCCACGGTGTGCACCTGGAGCGCCGGGAGCAGGTCGATGAGGGGCAGGTGATCCCAGCGGCCGACGGCGAGGCGGGCGAGCCGCTCGCAGAGCCAGTCAACGCCGGTCGCCCGCATCGCGCGGCCGATCCCGACGGAGGCCCACCAGCCGCCGGGCAGGCGCGGGTCGGCCAGCATCTCGGCCACCTGCTGAGGACGGCTCCAGCGCAGGGCCGGGACCAGGTCGCTCAGGCAGATCGTTGACTCGGCGTCCATCGGTATGACCGCACCCTCCCGAGAGTGACGCATGTTGCTAATGGTGCAGCTTACGCCGCAAACCAGCAATTGGTGTCAATAGGGTAAAGTTCCCAGGATCCGGCCGGGCGCCGACCTGCGCGACCGCCGCCGCGCCCGCCTCACATCCCTTGCGCAGGGCTTCCTCGGGCGTGTTCCCGGCCATCGAGGCGACCAGGAACCCGGCGGCGAACGCGTCTCCCGCGCCCGTCGAGTCGACCACCTCCGCCGGGGGCGCGGCCGCTCTGGCGACTATACGGCCATCGCGGGCCAGCAGGGCACCGCCGGCTCCGAGCTTGACCACCGCCGTGCCGTAGTGGGCGCTGAGCGTGCGGGCCGCCGCCTCGGGATCCGCGGCGTCCGCGAGCAGTAGCGCCTCCTCCAGGTTGGGGATCACGACGCTCGCCGGGGCGGTCTCGCGGAGGAACCGCTCGGTGCCGAACGTGCGCAGGGGCCCGCAGGAGGCCGGATCGACGCTGACGGGGATCCCGCGCCCGGCGGCCTCGCGCATGGCGAGCCGTACGAGTTCCAGGCCCGGCTCGGCGAACATCGTGTACGCCGACAGGTGCAGGTGCCCGACCCCGTCGAGCAGGTCGGGCGTCCAGTCGCCGACCCCGATGTGGGCGCTCGCCCCGCGGTTGGTGAGCATGGACCGCTCCCCGGTGGAGTCGACCATGGCGATCACGACGGCGGAGGGCCGCTCCGGGTCGATCCGCAGGTGCGGCCGGACCCCGGCCTTGGTCAGCTGGGCCGCGTGCCACTCGCCGGTGTCGTACCCGGCCCGCGCCAGCAGGCGGGTGTCGGCGCCGAGCCGGGCGGCCCAGGAGGCGGTGTTCGCCCCCGAGCCGCCCGGGCGCAATGCGATGTCGGCGGGCGTGTCGGTGCCGGTGGCCGCGGGGCCGTCGTGCAGCGCGACGACGTCGGTGACCACGTCGCCGATCACCAGCAGACCGCTCACCCGGCCGCCCAGGCGGCCGCGATCTCCCCGGCCAGGCGGGTGTTGCCGCGTACGGCCGCGAGGTTGGCCTCCAGCGACGCGCCACCCGTGCCCTCGACCAGGTATTCCAGCAGGAACGGGGTGATGGCCTGCCCGGTGACCCCGCGCTCCTCGGCGGCGCGCAGGCCCTCCGCGAGCACCCGGTCGTGCAGGTCCGGGTCGAGCTGGAGATCGGCCGGAACCGGGTTGGCCACGATCAGCGCCGTGTCCAGCCCGCCGAGCGTGTCCTGGGCGCGCATGATGCCGGCGGCCTCCTGCGGCGTCTCGACGCGCCAGTCGACCGGCTCTCCGGAGCTGTGCAGGTAGAAGCCGGGGAACTCGTCGGTCCGGTAGCCGACGACCGTGACCTGCTTGGTCTCCAGCCGCTGGAGCGTCGCGGGCACGTCGAGGATCGACTTCACCCCGGCGCACACGACCGTGATCCTGGTGCGGCTGAGCGTGTCGATGTCGGCGGACTCGTCCTGCACCGTGGTCCAGCCGCGGTGGACGCCGCCGAGACCCCCGGTGGCGAACACCCGCACACCCGCCCTGGCTGCCAGGAACGAGGTGCCGGAGACGGTCGTGGCTCCGCTCAGCCCGAGCGCGGCGGCCGGGGCGAGGTCGCGGAAGCCGAGCTTGCGCAGGCCCGGCTCGGTCGCGATCCGGTCCAGCCCGTCCTTGTCCAGGCCCACCCGAGGGACGCCGTCCAGCACCGCCACCGTCGCCGGCACGGCCCCCGCCTGCCGGACGAGGTCCTCCAGTTCGAGGGCGACCTGGAGGTTGCGGGGCTGGGGAAGCCCGTGGGAGATGATGGTGGACTCCAGGGCGACGACCGGACGGCCGGTGGCCAGCGCCTCGGCGACCTCATCGGAAACGCGCATGTCTCTCCTGTGTTTCCCGCTCACCATCGGTGCGCTCACTTCCGCCTGGTCGTGCCGGAGGCGCGCAATGGAACGCCTCCCTCGTCGCGCTCTGGTCGCTTCGCTCCCGCGCGCTCCTCAGTCCAGACCGGCGGCGCGCCCCTCCGGATCGCTCGGTTTGTTTCCCGCTTGGGGTTCTTTCGTTGGCGGAGGATTGTCCGCTTCGGCATATTCTGCCCGGGTCTTGCGGGGGATCTTGCGATACGTTGCGGGCATCCGCTCAGGTCCGCCGACGCCACATCCTCCCGTCACCCCTCAAGACCCTCCCACGCCCGCCGCCACGACCCGCCGACGGCCCGCATACAACCGCGACACCGAGCCACGTACGACCGGGGAGAACGCTCCATGTCACGCTCGCACTACGACGTCGTCATCGCCGGCGCCGGGCACAACGGCCTCGTCGCCGCGGCCTACCTTGCCAGGGCCGGGCGCAGCGTGCTGGTCCTGGAACGCCTCGGTCACGTGGGCGGCCTCGCCGTGTCGGCCCGCGCGTTCCCCGGCGTGGACGCGCGGCTGTCGCGCTACTCCTACCTGGTCAGCCTGCTGCCCACGAAGATCGTGAAAGACCTCGGGCTGCGTCTCGACCTGCGCCGCCGCCGCTTCGCCTCCTACACCCCGGCCGGCGACACCGGCCTGCTCGTGGACAACGAGGACGCCGCGCGCACCGCCGCCTCCTTCGAGGCGGTGACCGGGGGACGGCACGACCTGGCGGCCTGGGAGCGGTTCTACGGGATGACCGCCCACGTGGCCATGCGGGTCGCGCCGACGCTGCTCGAACCGCTGCGCGGCCGTACGGCCCTGCGGGAGGTCGTGGGGGACGACGAGGCGTGGCGCGACCTGTTCGAACGGCCCATCGGCGAGGTCGTGGACGAGCGGTTCGCCGACGACACGGTGCGCGGGGTCGTCCTCACCGACGCCCTGATCGGCACCTTCGCCGATCCGGCCACCGACCTGCTGGCCAACCGGTGCTTCCTCTACCACGTCATCGGCGACGGCACGGGCGACTGGACCGTGCCGGTCGGCGGCATGGGCGCGGTGACCACCGAGCTCGCCGAGGTCGCCCGGCGGCACGGCGCCGAGATCCGCACCGGGGCCGAGGTGCTGGCGATCGACCCCGGCACCGGGGAGGTCACGTTCGACGACGGCGCGGAGCACGCGGTGACCGCGGGGAGGGTGCTGGCCAACCTGCCGCCCGCCGTGCTCGCCCGGCTGCTCGGGGAGACGCCCGAGCGGCCCGAGGGCGCCCAGCTGAAGATCAACATGGTGCTGTCGCGGCTGCCCCGGCTGCGCGACCCCGCGGTGGACCCCGCCGAGGCGTTCAGCGGCACCTTCCACATTAACGAGAGCCGCGACCAGCTCGCCGCGGCGTACGCGCAGGCCGCCGCCGGGAAGGTACCGGACCTGCCGCCCGCGGAGGTCTACTGTCACTCGCTCACCGACCCCTCGATCCTCGGCCCGCAGCTGCGGGAGGCGGGGGCGCACACGATGACGCTGTTCGGCCTGCACATGCCGGCGCGCCTGTTCGCCGACCCGGCGGCCAAGCGGGAGGCGCTGGCCCGCACGCTCGCCTCGATCGACTCCGTGCTCGCCGAGCCCATCGAGGACTGCCTGCTGCGCGCACCCTCGGGCGAGCCCTGCCTGGAGGTCAAGACCCCGCTCGACCTGGAGCGGGACGCGGGCCTGCCCGGCGGCCACATCTTCCACCACGACCTGTCCTGGCCGTACGGCGAGGAGGGCGACCACGGTGCTCGGCCTGCTCAATGGGGCGTGGAGACGGCGCACGAGCGGGTGCTGCTGTGCGGCGCGGGCGCCCGGCGCGGCGGCGGCGTCAGCGGCATCCCCGGTCACAACGCCGCGATGGCGGTCTTAACGGAACCTTCATGACGCTCGGGTAGCTTGTGCCGGTGCGTGAGGAATCGGCGAAACTGCTGGTAGTGGACGACGAGCCCGCCCTCAGGGAGGCGCTGCGCAGCAGCCTGGAGTTCGAGGGCTACACGGTCGAGACCGCCGCCGACGGGCTGACCGCGCTCGACCTCCTCGACCGCGGGGCACAGAACGGGGGCGCGTACGACGCGGTGCTCCTCGACGTCATGATGCCCCGGCTCGACGGGCTGACCGCCTGCCGCCGGCTGCGCGCCTCGGGCAACCGGCTCCCCGTCCTCATGCTGACCGCGCGCGACGCCGTCGGCGACCGCGTCTCCGGCCTGGACGCCGGGGCGGACGACTACCTGGTGAAGCCGTTCGAACTCGACGAGCTGCTCGCCCGGGTGCGGGCGCTGCTGCGGCGCGGCGGGCAGTACGCGCAGAACGACAGCGGCGGCGACGTCCTCGCCTTCGGCGACCTGCGCATGGACACCGTGAGCTGGGAGGTCACCAGGGCAGGCCGCAGGCTCGATCTCACCCGCACCGAGCACCTGCTGCTCGAACTGTTCCTCACCCACCCCCGCCAGGTGCTCACCCGCGAGCAGATCCTGCGGGAGGTGTGGGGCTTCGACTTCGAGCCGTCGTCGAACTCCCTCGACGTGTACGTGATGTACCTGCGGCGCAAGACCGAGGCGGGCGGGCTGCCCCGCCTGATCCACACCGTGCGCGGCGTGGGCTACGTGCTCCGGTCGTCGCCGTGAGACGGCGTTCGCTCCGGTCCCGGCTCACGCTGCTGATCGCGGCCGCGGTCGCCCTGGCCGTCGCGGTGGCGGCGGCGGTGTGCTGGCTGCTCGTCCGTGGCGAGATGCGCGGCCAGATCGTCGGCTCGATCACGCACCTGCAGCCACCGGCGCAGCAGGTCGGGTTCGCGCTGCGGGACTGCGCCGGTCAGGGACGCAGGGAGGGCCACCCGAGGCCCGACTGGGACCCCTCCGGGCGCAGCTGGCAGGTCGTCCTGGCGGACGGCTCGGTGTGCGTCGCGTCCGGTTCGGCGCAGGTGACGCCGACGGCGCGGGAGCGGGCGATGGCCGTCTCCGGCGGCACGCCCGTGCTGCGCGACGCGGTCACCACCGACGGCACCTCCGTGCTCGTCTACACCTTCAGGTACGAGCCGCGCCCCGGCGGCCCGCCCGGGGACGCCGCGCAGTTCGCGGAGCCGCCGCTGCCGCAGGGCCCGGTGACGGTCAGCGTGTTCCGCTCCACCGCGGAGATGGACCAGACGCTCCGCATCCTCGCCCTCGTCTTCGGCTCGGTCTGCGTGCTCGGCGTGCTCGGGGCCGCCGTGGCCGGCCTCTGGCTGGCCCGTACGGCCCTGCGTCCGGTAGGGCGGCTGACCCGCGCGGTCGAGCACGTGGCCAGGACGGAGGACCTGAGCGTGACGATCCCGGTTGAGGGGGAGGACGAGATCGCCCGCCTCAGCCGGTCGTTCAACACGATGACCGCTGCCCTGTCCAGCTCGCAGGAACGCCAGCGGCGGCTCGTGGCTGACGCCGGGCACGAGCTGCGCACCCCGCTGACGAGCCTTCGCACCAACATCGACCTGCTGTTGCGCAGCGAGAACACCGGCCGGGCCATCGAGCCCTCGGCCAAGCGGCGGCTGCTGACGAACGTCAAGGAGCAGTTCGAGGAGATGTCGAGCCTCATCGGTGACCTGCTCGAACTGTCGAGGAACGCGGAGAGCGGCGAGCTGTCGTCCGACATCGACCTGCACGAGGTGGTGGCGTCGGCGGTCGAGCGGGCCAGGCGGCGCGGCCCCGGGCTGCGCTTCGACGTCGACCTGGAGCCGTGGCAGGTCCACGGGGACGCCCGGGGCCTGCAGCGGGCCGCGGTGAACGTGCTCGACAACGCCGTGAAGTTCAGCCCGCCCGGAGGCCTGGTGACCGTGCGGCTCAAGGGCGGCGTGCTGACCGTGCGCGACGAGGGTCCGGGCATTCCCGAGGACGAGCTGCCGCACGTCTTCGAGCGGTTCTGGCGCTCCCCGTCGGCGCGCAGCCTGCCCGGCTCGGGTCTCGGCCTGTCGATCGTGGCACAGGCCGTACGGGACGCCGGGGGACGGGTCGCGATCGAGAACGCGCCCGGAGGCGGCACACTCGCCACGGTCGAACTCCCCGGCGGCCCGCCGAGGGCCTGACCTGGCTCGGCTTCTGCCACCGGTGTCGCCGTGGCCGGGCCGGGCCCGGGGACCGACGTCAGGGCGCCTCCACGTGACGGGCCGGGCACGCCCGGGCGTCCCCGATTCGCCGGAATACGCAGGTGACGACCACTAGGGTGGCGGGGTGAACGCGACGGGAACGACGCATGACGAGATCCCGCTCGCTCAACCACATGCCGAGCCCGTCCGGGAGACGCGACAGGATGACCAGCCCGAAGGCCACCGTCGACGTGGTGGTGCTCACCATGAACGACCGGCCCGAGCCGTTCGAACGGGCCATGGAATCCCTCCTGGCCCAGCGGGACGTCGACCTGCGCGTGGTCATCGTCGGCAACGGCGTACAGCCTGATCACGTGCCCGCCGGGGTCCGTACGGTGGTCCTGCCCGTCAACGAGGGCATCCCCGCCGGACGGAACGCCGGCGCCGACGCCCTCGCCGGGCCGGACGCCGGCGAGTTCGTCTTCTTCCTCGACAACGACGCCGTCCTGCCCGCCACCGACACCCTCGCCCGGCTCATCGCCGTCGCCCGCCGCCACCTCGGGGCGGCGTACATCCAGCCGCGCATCGCCGATCCCGGCACCGGGGTCACGCTGCGCCGCTGGGTGCCCCGCCTGCGCGCCGGCACGGCCACCCGGCCGGGCACCATCACCGTCATGGCCGAAGGCGTCGTCCTCATCCGCCGCGCCGACTACGAGCAGGCCGGCGGATGGCCGGGACACTTCTTCCTCTTCCACGAGGGCGTCGACCTGAGCTGGCGGCTGTGGGACCTCGGGCGCACCGGCCACTACGCGCCGGACGTCGTCATCCACCACCCCGCGACGAACCCCGCCAGGCACGCCCCCTTCTACCGCCTCGTCGCGCGCAACCGGGTGTGGCTCGCCTACCGCCGGCTCCCCGCCCCGCTCATCCCCGTCTACCTGGCCGTCTGGACCGTGGTCAGCATCGCCAGGATCCGCTCCCGCGCGAACCTTGCCGTCTGGTTCCGGGGGCTGCGCGAGGGCCTGAAGGGCGGGCACGGGCAGCGCAGCCCCATGTCCTGGGCCACGGTGGCGCGGCTCACCCGCGCGGGCCGTCCTCCGATCGTCTGACCGGCGATCCGGATCCGTGGGGGGCCGCGCCGGGCATCGGCCGGGCGCCGGCCCGGCCGTGGAGCGCGCGCGTTATCGCTGCGGAGGGCAGAGTGCCGAGGTCAGCAGGGCCATGGCCGCTCGCTTCCGATCGTCGGAGTACGGGGTCATCGACAGTGCGAGCTGGCGCGTGCCGTCGGGGGAACTGAACGCCACCGTCGAATAGCCGTTCGTGCCACCGCCGTGGCCGTACGCGACGCCGCAGGGCAGAGAGGCCACCTCGAGTCCCAGCCCGTACTCCATGGCGCCGCCAGGATCCTTCATCTCCTTCAGCAGAGCGGGCCCGAGCAACTCGCCGCCCAGCAGGGCGCGGTAGAACCGGTTGAGGTCCGCGGTGGTGGAGATGATCGAACCGGCCGCGCCGGCCACCGTCGCGTTGAATCGCGTGACGTCGACGGGGACGACCTCGCCGCCCTCGACGACCCGCACATAGGCGTGCGGGTGCGCGCCCGGCACCTCGGGGGACGTGCCGGGCAGAAGGGTGTGCCCGAGTCCCAGCGGCCGCAGGATCCGCTCCCGGATCTCGCTCGCGTACGGCCTGCCGGTGACCCGCTCGATCAGCATGCCGAGCACGATGTAGTTCGTGTTGGAGTAGCCGAACCTGGTTCCCGCAGGGAACTCGTGCGGGTGTTCCTCCGCCCGTTCCACCAGCTCCCTGGCGGTCCAGGTGCGGTAGCGGTCCTTGAGGACGCCGTCCTCGTCGAACAGGCCGGTCGCGTACTCCGGAATGCCGCTCGTGTGCTGGAGGAGGTTCCTGACCGTGATCGTGCCGCCCTGGCCGACGAGTCCCGGCAGCCACTGCTCCACGCTGTCGGACAGCTCCAGCTTCCCTTCTCCCACGAGCTGGAGCACCACGGTGGCAGTGAACGACTTGGTCACGCTTCCCGCACGGAAGCGGCCGTCCGCCCTGGCCGGCTGGGGGCGGTCGATCCTCGCCCTGCCTGAGGCTCCCCGCCAGGTGGTGCTCCCGTCGCGGACCTCGGCGATCGCGGCGACCGCTCCCCCGGCCACGATCCGGTCCAGCAGTTTCTGCAGGCCCGGCCGGCTGTTATGACGCGGCTCGACGGCCGCGACGGCGGGCGCGGCGAGCGCCGCCGGCATCGAGACGATCATGCACAGGGCGACGGCGGTGTGGATGTGTCGTGGTTTCACGTTGCTCCTTCGATCCGCGGAGTCCGGGCTCCCGGTTCCGTGGCACCACGATCGGACGTACGAGGGAGCCCCGGCATCAGAGGGATCACCCACGAAACCCTGGTCACGGCCCGGGCGGTCTCCTCCGCGAGCAGGAGGCACCTCCGGCCGATGGAGCGAGGGTGCCACGGCCGATCGGAGGAGGTGCCGTCGCCGTCCGGGCGGCGGCACGGCAGGGCTCCGGCCGAAGCCCGCGCCCGTGTGGCGGCAACCCGGGCGGCTGGGAGGAGCGCCCGGTCGAGAGCGCCCCGCCGCGCCAGGCTGCCGTGGGCGCAATTCATGCGGGGTTAAGGAACGCCTCAGGGCCGTCCCATGCCCGCCCGCGAGCGTGGGCCCATGAGCGAGCGAAGCGAGCGACTCAATAGGCGCAGCGCGATTTGCGCCGGCGTCGTCGGCGCGCCTCCGGCGCGACGCCACTCCGAGCCGTCGGGCGAGGAGGCGGCATGAGCATGACGATGGTTTCCGGGCCGGCGGCGGGGGCGTCCAGCAGGACCCGCCTGGTCGAGGTTGTCGTTCCCGTGTACAACGAGGAGCGGGTCCTGGCCGCGAGCGTGGGGCGGCTGCACGCCTACCTGAGCGGCGACTTCCCGTACGGCTTCCGCGTGACGATCGCCGACAACGCGAGCACGGACGGCACGTGGACGATCGCCCAGCGGCTGGCCCGGGAGCTGCCGGGGGTGCGGGCCGTCCACCTCGACCAGAAGGGCCGGGGCCGGGCGCTGCGGCGGGTGTGGGAGTCCAGCGACGCCGACGTGGTCGGCTACATGGACGTGGACCTGTCGACCGACCTGGACGCGTTCCTCCCGCTGATCGCGCCGCTGATGACCGGCCACAGCGACCTGGCGATCGGGACCCGTCTGTCCCCGTGGTCCAACGTGGTGCGCGGCCCGAAGCGCGAGATCATCTCCAGGTCGTACAACCTGCTGCTGCGCTCGCTCATGGGGGCGCGCTTCTCCGACGCGCAGTGCGGGTTCAAGGCGGCCCGCACCGAGGTCGTGCAGGCCCTGCTGCCCGCCGTGCAGGACGAGGCGTGGTTCTTCGACACCGAGTTGCTGCTGCTGGCCGAGCAGCACGGGCTGCGCATCCACGAGGTGCCGGTCGATTGGGTGGACGACCCCGACAGCCGGGTGGACATCGTCAGGACGGCCGTGGACGACCTCAGGGGCATGTGGCGGGTCGCCCGGGGGAGCCTCGCGGCCCCCGCCCCGCCGCCGTCCCGGACGTCGGTGCGCACGCAGATCCCCACGTTCGCGGTGATCGGGGCGATCAGCACCGTGGCGCACCTGGCGCTGTTCTGGCTGCTGCGCTCGGTGCTGCCGCCCGTGGCGGCCAACGCCATCGCGTTGTTCGTCACCGCCGTCGCCAACACCGCGGCCAACCGCCGCTTCACCTTCGGCGTACGGGGCCGGGCCGGGGCCCTGCGGCATCACCTCGGCGGGCTCGTCGCGTTCGTCGCGGGCCTCGCGCTGACCAGCGGCGGCCTGGCCGCGCTGCCCGGCGGCGCGTCACGGGCGGCCGAGCTGGCCGCCGTCATCGTGGCGAACGGCCTCGCCACCCTGCTGCGCTTCCTGCTCCTGCGATCCTGGGTCTTCGCACCCCGGAAGGACTCCCGATGACCCTCCTCGCCTCCGTGACCCCGATAAGCCACCGGGGCCCGGCGGACAGGGTGACCCCGCTCCTGCGCTGGGGGAAGTGGGCCGTCCTCGTCCTGGCCGCCGTGCTCTACACGTGGGCGCTCGGCCGCAACGGGTACGCCAACGACTACTACGCCGCCGCGATCTACTCCGGCACGAAGAGTTGGAAGGCGTTCTTCTTCGGCGCGCTGGACGCCGGGTCGTACATCACGGTCGACAAGCCGCCCTTCGCGCTGTGGGTGATGGGCCTGCCGGCCCGGATCTTCGGGTTCGGCACGTGGAGCATGCTGCTGCCGCAGGCGGCTGCCGGGGTGGCGTCGGTCGCCCTGGTCCACTCCGCCGTACGGCGGGCGCTGCGCGGGCTCGGCGCACGTGCGGCCGGGGCCGCGGCCCTGCTGGCGGCGCTCGTCATGACGCTGACCCCCATCACCGTGGCCATCAACAGGGACAACAACCCGGACACCGTCCTGGTGCTGCTGCTGGTCGCGGCCGGATGGTGCTGCCTGGAGGCGATCCGCACCGGGCGCCTGCGCACGCTGCTGGTCACCGCCGTGCTGGTGGGCCTCGCCTTCAACACCAAGATGCTCCAGGCGTACCTCGTGCTGCCGGCGTTCGCGCTGACCTACCTCTACGCCGCGCCGGGGACGTTCGTACGCCGGATCGGGCGCCTCCTGGCCGCCGGGGCGGTCCTCGTGGTCACCAGCGGATGGTGGATGGTCGTGGTCGACCGGTGGCCCGCGTCCGCGCGGCCGTACATCGGCGGCAGCACGGACAACACCGTCTGGGACCTGGTGATCGGGTACAACGGCCTGGGCCGGATCTTCGGCGGCGAGGGCAACGGCGGCGGCCCGGGAAGACTTCCCGCCGATGTCCCTGAAGGCGTGACGCGGGCCTTCGGCGGCGGCCCGGGTGGTGGCGCCGGCGGCGGCTTCGGCGGGGCCTCGGGCGCGGGCAGGCTGTTCAACGATGTCATGGCGGGACAGATCTCCTGGCTGCTCCCGTTCGCCGCCGTGGCGCTCGTCTGCGGCCTCGTCCTGGTCGCCAGGCCGGGCCCCGGGCCGTCGAAGGGCACGGGGATGGACGCGGTGCGCGCGTCGCTGCTGCTGTGGGGCGGCTGGCTCGTCGTCCACTACGCCGTCTTCAGCTTCTCCAGCGGCACCTTCCACCCGTACTACACGACCGCGATGGCTCCCGCGGTCGCCGCGCTGACCGGCATCGGCGGCGTGCTGATGTGGCGGGCGGCACGCGCCTCGGCCGTCTGGCGGCTGATCCTGGCCGCCGCGGTCGCCGTGACCGGGGCCTGGTCGTTCGTCGTGCTGCGCCGTACGCCGGAGTTCGTTCCGTGGCTCGCCTGGGCCGTCGTGGCCGGCACGGCGGTCGCGGTGCTCGCCCTGGTGGTCCATCGCCGTGGCGGCGCGGCGCGCGCCGCCACGGCGATCACGGTGGTGGCGCTGGCCGCGGCGGTCGCGGCCGGGCTGGCCGGTCCGGCCGCGTACGCGGTGACGCCGCTGGGCGCGGCGGTGAACGGCAGCAACCCCACGGCGGGGCCTTCGCAGGGCATGGGAGGACCCTTCGGCCGCGCCGGCTTCGGCGGCCCCGGCGGCCCCGGCGGAGTGGGCGGCATGAACCCGCCGGCGGGGAAGGACGGGACCGCGCAGGACGGGACCGCGCAGGAGGGGAACCGGCAGGGCGGACGCGGCATGCGCGGTCCCGGCGGCCAGGTGGACGCGGCGATGGCGGCGTACCTGAAGCGGAACAAGGGGAGCGCCACCTGGCTGGTGGCGGTGGACAGCGCGCAGAGCGCGTCGTCGCTGATCCTGTCCACCGGCGAGCCGGTCATCGCGATGGGCGGGTTCACCGGGTCCGACCCGGCGATGACGGTCGAGAAGCTGCAGCGGTACGTGGCCGAGGGGAAGCTCGCGTACATCCTGACCGGCGACGGCGGCTTCGGGCCCTCTCGCGGCGCGAGCTCGGAGGTCACCGCATGGGTGAAGGCGCACGGCACGCAGGTCCAGGCCACGGAATACGGGGGCACGGACGGTAGCGGCTCCTCGCTCTACAAGCTGGGCTGACGGCGTTCGGCCGCCTCCTCAGCGGGTACGTGATGGGCCTTCCGAGCCGACCGACGAAAGGACTCCTATGGACACGGAGGGCTTCATCGCCCTGCTCAACGAGGACCTGGAGAGCGAGTACCGCTCGATCGTGCAGTACGTGCAGCACGCGGCCACGATCAAGGGCGCGGAGTACCTGTCGATCATCGAGGAGCTCAAGCAGCACCTCGGCCAGGAGCTCAACCACGCGAGCACGCTGGCCGAGCAGATCGACTTCCTCGGCGGCGTCCCGAGCGTCCGCGTTCCCGAGGTGCCGGTGGCGACCGACGGCGCCGACGCCCTCAGGCTCGACCTGGAGTTGGAGCAGGAGCAGCTGCGCCGCTACCGCGAGCGCGTGGAACAGGCCCAGGAGCTCGGCCTGAGCGACGTGGCCGAGGCGCTGCGCCCGCTGTTGCAGCAGACCCAGGACCACGTCATGGACCTGCAGACCGCCCTGGGGAAGTGACGGGCGGCCGCGGGGGAGCGAGGCGGGACGGTCGCGGCCGGGGCGGGCCGCGACCGTCCCGCACCCGGAGTGCCGAGGAGGACGAGGGGCGCTACGCGCTGTGCACGTCCGCGGGGGCGCTTCCACCGCCGCCGAACATCGTCGCGGCGGTCTCCTGGCCCAACGCCTGGTTCTCCGCCACGTAGGGCCGCAGTTCCGCCTCGTACGCGGCGAAGGCGGCCGCGTGGTCGCCGCCCGCCGAGGCCAGGGCGCGTGTCAGCGTCCGGGCGCCGATCAGCGCCTGTGAGGTGCCCATGCCGCTGGTCGGCGCGGCGCAGTACCCCGCGTCGCCGACCAGGGCGACCCGGCCCGACGACCAGCGGTCCAGGTGGACCTGGCAGGTAGAGGAGAAGTAGAAGTCGTCGGCCTCGCTCATCGCCTCCAGCAGCCGGGGCACCAGCCAGCCGCGCCCGGCGAAGGCCGCCCGCACCGCCTGCTCCTGCTCGTGCCGGGGCCGCCTGTCGAGTGCGGGTGAGTCGGTGGAGAAGGAGAGGCTGACCGTGAGCCGGTCGGCGTCTCCGGCGCTGAGCAGGAAGATCGCCCTGTCCTTGCCGTGCTGCAGCATTCCGCTGCGCCGCAGGCCGAGATGGTTGGCGGTGCTGAAGCCGGCACCCGAAAGGCCCAGGTGCCGAACCGCCTCGGCGTGCGGGCCGAAGGCCAGCCGCCTGACCTTCGAGTACACGCCGTCGGCGCCGAACACCAGGTCGAACTCGCGGGTGGCGCCGCTTTCGAACTCGACCGTCACTCCAGACCCGTGGACCCCGGACCCGTGGACGCCGGGCTCGTGCTGGGTCAGCGCGCTGATCGAGTCGTCGAACACGTACGTCACGTCGTCGGCGGTGATGCGGTGCAGGATGCGGGTCAGCTCCCGCTTGGGCACCTCCAGCTCACCGGCGAACGCCTCGGCGGGCAGGCGTCCGATCTCCGCCCCCTCCTCGTCGATCAGGATGGTGCCGCTCATTCTCGTGTCGTGTTCGCGGAGCTCGGAAAGGATGCCCATCTCCTCCAGCACGTCGAACGCCGCGCCGCGGAAGTCCACGGCGTAGCCGCTGTCGCGCAGGTCCGGCGCGCGCTCGACCACCGTCACCTCGTAGCCGTCACGGTGCAGGAAGTAGGCAAGGGCGGGTCCGGCCACGCTCGCACCCGAGATCAGAACCTTCGTCGTGGTCATGGCACGACCGTAGCCCGGGTTTGTCCATTTGGTCAAACCATTTGGATAAACCATTTGGTCAAACAATCCGGTATGCTGCGCGGCATGGGAAACCGAGAGGATCTGCTGGCCGGGGCCAAGCGGTGCCTGATCGAACGCGGCTGGGCGCACACGACCGTCCGCGACATCGCCTCGGCCGCCGGAGTCAGCCACGCCGCCATCGGCTACCACTTCGGCTCCAAGGACGCCCTGCTCACCCAGGCCCTGGTGGAAGCGGTCGACGAGCTCTCCCAGGAACTCGCCTCCCGTACGCCATCCGGCAAACCCGAGGACGGCTGGCAGGCGCTGATCGACAGCTTCACCTCTCACCGGGCGTTGTGGGTGGCCCAGCTCGAGGCCGTGGTGCAGGCCGAGCGGTCACCGGAGGTACGCGAACACCTCGCCAAGGGGCAGCGTGAGGGGCGGGAGGGACTCGGCGGCTCGGTGCCGCTCGCCCTGCTGACCGGGCTGATGCTGCAATGGCTGGTGGATCCGGATCAGGCGCCCAGCGGCGCGGAGGTGATCGCCGGGCTTCGCGCGCTCGCCGCCGAGCTCTGACCGGCTCAGTGGCCTCCGGGCCCACCGGCCCACCGGCGGCGCCTCGCGGCGTGCGTACGGCGGCCGGATCAGCGCGGCGCACAATTCAGGCGGCACAGTCCAGGTGGCGCACAATTCAGGTGGCGCACAATTCAGGTGGCGCGCAGTTCAGGTGGCGCGCAGTTCAGGTGGCGCGCAGTTCAGGTGGCGCAGTTCAGCGCGGCCGGGCGTAGTCGTCGAGGGCGCGCACGATCAGCGCCCTCGCCTCGTCGCGGAAGGCCGCCACCTCACAGAACTCCTCGAACGCCTGCTCGTAGAAGGCGACGTCCTCGGCGTCGCGCAGCAGCAGGTCCCTGGTCCTGGTCGCCACCCCGACCATGCAGTCGTCGTAGATCCAGAACGAGTTCATCAGCGCCGACGGCAACTGCGCCTCGAAGGGCAGCAGCCCGAACTCCACGTTCGGCAGCGTGGTCACCGCGATCAGCCGGTCGAGCTGGCCGCGCATCACGTCCGGGGGCGCGAGCCGGTAACGCAGCACCGCCTCCGGCATGACGAACCGGAACCGCCGTGACGGGTCGTACAGGATCTCCTGGCGCCGCATGCGGACGCGGATCGCGTCGTCCACGTCGTCGGTGGACTCGTACACCCGTCTGACCTTGCCGAAGATGTGCCTGGCGTACTCGGTGGTCTGCAGCAGGCCGATCACCACGCCCGGCTCGAAGGCCCGGAACAGCCGCGTGCGCGCCTCCAGGTCGCGGACGTCCTCCTGCAGCGTGGCGAGGCCGTTCCTGTGCCGCTGGCGCCAGGAGTCATGCCGCTCCAGCAGGCCGGCCGCCTGCCGGATCAGGCCGTCGATCGTCTGCGGGTCGGCGTCCACGGCCTTCCCCCACAGGGCCACGTCGTCCTCGGTGGCGGTCTGGCGGGCGTTCTCGATCCGCGAGACCTTCGACGGCTGCCAGCGCAGCCGCTCGGCGAGGTCCTTCCCGGACAGACGGGCGTTCTCCCGCAACCGGCGTAGCTGGGCTCCCAGATCCATGCGGGCCTGATGGAAACCGCTCAATGCCACCTCCGGCCGTGGTGCGGTCCAAGGTAGACCCGGCACGCCGGATCATGCCAGAGGGAAGCTCTCAACGGTGATCGGACAGGACCCGCCGGGCGATCTCGACGAGGAGCTCCCTCGGCACCTCGACCGCGGTCTCGCCGTCGAGCACGTGGCGCAGGTCGGCGCGGGCCTCGCGGTCCACGACCTCCAGGCCCTGGACGACGATCGTGCCGCGGTCGGTCTCGTAGAGGGAGGGACAGGCCCCCGCCTCCGACGTGGAGCCGAGAAAGCGCAATCGCATGTCCTTCCCCCCAATTCGCACCGATCGCGCGCAATCCTAGTCAGGAGGGAACGGGCACGCACACGGCGCGGAGACGCTCGCCGAGTGCCTTCGCCTGGGCGTCGAGGAGCGGGCTGGCCGCGACGCCTCTGCCCAGCAGCCCGTGGACGACGAAGTTGAGCGCGTGCAGGTTCGGCAGCGCGAACCGCTCGATCGGCAGGTCGCCGACCTCCGGCAGCAGGTCCCTGAGCCGGTCCACGGTCAGGAACGCCGCGAGCCACGGATACCGGCTGGGGTCGCGCGCCCAGACGCCAAGGTTGGCGTCGCCGCCCTTGTCGCCCGAGCGGGCGCCGACGACCGTGCCGAGCGGCGCGACCGGCCCGGCCGTGAGATCACCGGCGTACGGCGGAATCGCGGTGCCGGCCGCGTCGCCGGGGGGCGGCCCGCCCGCCTGCTCGCCCAGCACCGGGCCCGGCGGCGGCAGGTGCGGCACCTCGACGCGGACTCCGTCCACGGTCACCACCGGGAGCACGGTCCGCGGGTCGGCCGACGAGGGCCAGTAGACGCCGTAGGGGGAGGCGTCGCCGGGCGGCGTCAGGCCGTAGAAGCCGGGGTAGCTCGCCAGGCCGGTCTCCACCACGGCGGAGGAGAACGCCCGCCCGGCCCTGCTCGGATCGGGGTCCATGACCGTGATCCGCAGCAACGCGGTCCCGGCGTCGCCCCCGCGGTTCACCTCCGCACGGCCGCCGCTCGCGGGTGCGGCGTGCGGGGCCGCACCCCCGCCGCTTTCGGCCGCGCCGAGGGGGGTCAGCTCCACGTGGACCTGCTCGAACGACTCGCGGGGGACGCGCGCCCAGATCGCCTCCTGCGCGATCCGGGCCTTGGCCGCGATGTCGAGGCCGGTCAGCACGAGCGTCATCGTGTTGCGGTAGCCGCCGAGGTAGGTGACGGCGACCTTCAGCGTGTCCGGCGGGGGCTCGCCGCGCACTCCCGTGATCCTGACCCGGTCGGGCCCCTCCTGCTCCAGCCGGATGGTGTCGAACCGGGCGGTGACGTCCGGCCCGAGGTAGCGGGGCGAGGCGATCTCGTACAGCAGTTGCGCGGTCACGGTGCCGGTCGAGACCAGCCCGCCGGTGCCGGGGTGCTTGGTGATCACGCTCGACCCGTCGGCGTACAGCTCGGCGATGGGGAAGCCGCAGTGGGCGAGGTCCGGCACCTCCTCGAAGAAGGCGTAGTTGCCGCCGGTCGCCTGGCAGCCGCACTCGATCACATGCCCGGCGACGACGGAACCGGCCAGCGGGTCGAGGTCACCAGGGTCCCAGCCGAACCACCACATGCCTGGTCCGGTGACCAGCGCCGCGTCGGTGACCCGCCCGGTCACGACGACGTCCGCGCCATGCTCCAGCGCCACCGCGATCGGCCGGCCGCCGAGGTAGGCGTTGGCGGTGAGCGGGGTCGCCCGCAGGGTCTCGCCGGTGTCCGCGTTGACCGGCGGCTCGGCGAGCGGCATGAGGTCGTCGCCGGTGACGTGGGCGACGGCCGCGCGCAGCCCGAGCCGGTGGGCCAGGGCCGAGACCGCCTCCGCGCAACCGGCCGGATCGAGGCCGCCCGCGTTGGCGACGACTCTGATTCCCCGGTCGAGACAGGTGCCGAGGACCTGCTCCATCTGGGTGAGGAACGTACGGGCGTAGCCGGGGCGGCCCTTGAGCCGATTGCCGGCGAGGATCGACATGGTCAGCTCGGCCAGCCAGTCGCCGGTCAGCACGTCGATGGGCCCGCCCTCGACCATCTCCCGGGCGGCCGACAGCCGGTCGCCGTAGAAACCGCCGCAGTTCGCGACCCGCACCGGTCCCGGCCGCCCGGCCTCCGCCGTCATCGCCCGGCTTCCGCGGCCGGGGCCTCGGAGGGAACCCAGGCGGCGGGCCGTTTCTCCGCGAACGCCCGGATGCCCTCCTGCCCCTCCTCCGAGGTGAAGCGGTCGGCCGACAGGGCGGCCATCGCGCGGAACCCCTCCTCGACCGGCAGCAGCGGCACCTCCCGCACGAGCCGCTTGGTGATCGCCAGCGCCTCGGGGCCGCCGCGCAGCAGCATGCCGGTGTAGTGCGCCACCGTCGCGTCGAGGTCCTCCTCCGGGACGGCCCGGGTCAGCAGGCCGATCTCCACCGCCCGTTCGGCGGTGAAGACCTCTCCGGTGAGGAAGTACTCGGCCGCGGCCCGGGGCTCCAGGCGGCGCAGGCAGGTGACCGCGATCATCGCGGGGACCACCCCGAGCCGCACCTCGGTGAAGGCGAACGACGCGGTCACCGGGGCGACGGCGAAGTCGCAGGCCGCCACCAGGCCGAGGCCGCCCGCTCGCGCCGTGCCGTTCAGGCGGCACACGACCGGCTTCGGGCTCTCCCAGATCCGCAGCATGATGTCGGGGAACGACGCGGTGACCGGCGCCCCTCCGCCGCGCTGCTCCTTCAGGTCGGCGCCCGCGCAGAACACCGGTCCCGTTCCGGTCAGCACGACGACCCGTACGGCGGGCTCGTCCAGCGCCCACGACAGGGCGTCGTCGAGCTGCCGCAGCAGCCGGGACGACAGGGCGTTGCGGTTGTGCGGCGAGTCGAGCGTGATCGTGGCCACGCCGCCCGCCTGCTCCCGGCGGACCAGCACCTCCTGGGGTTCGCTCACGGCCGCATCGCCTCCCCGCCGATCTCCCCGCCGATCTCCCTGCCGATCTCTGGGCCGCCTGACGTGCCCGGGTCCGCGCCCGCCTCGGTGCCGGAAGGAACGCCGGCCCCCAGGCCCGGCTGCGGGCCGGTTGCCGTTCCCGGCTGCCCGTCCGTGTCCGTTTCCGGCGGCGCGCCCGTCTCCGGGCTCGTCTCCGGCCGGCCTTCCGCGCCGGGATGTTCGCCGCGGCCCGCGTCCGGACCCGGGCCGGTCTCCGCGCCGGCCACCGCACCTGTCTCTGCTCCGGCCACCGCGTCGGTCGCCGTGCCCGGCTCCGTTCCGGCGCCCTCCGTGTGCGGGCCGCCGTCCGGTGCCCGCGGCGGCGTCGGCTCGATGACGGCGAGCGGCAGGCCCGCCTCGACCTGCGCGCCCGGCGTCACGTGCAGCGCGGCCACCGTGCCCGAGGCGGGGGAAACGATCAGATGCTCCATCTTCATCGCCTCCAGCACGACCACCGGCTGCCCGGCCTCGACCAGGTCACCGGGCTTGACCTCGACACGCAGGACCGTACCCGGCATCGGGGCGGGCAGCGCACCCGGCGTCACGCGAGCGGCCGGTTCGGGCAGCCGCTCGACCGGGGTGAGCCGCACCGGACCGAGCGGAGAGTCGACGTGCACCATGCCGGCGCCCGTGCCGGGGCCCGTGCCGGGATAGACGGCCACCTCGAAGGTGCGCCGCAGACCCGCCGTCTCCAGCACCACCCGGCCGGGTTCCGCCGCCACGAGCGTGACGTCCTCGAAGCCCTCGGCCCGCAGCCCGTCCCTGGTCAGCCGGTAGGCGACCTCCAGGCGTCCGCCGTCGTCGGTGCCGAACGCCGCGCGTTGCGGCTGGGAGGGGACGTTGCGCCAGCCGCTCGGCAGCCCGCCCAGAACGCCGTGGCGCCGGGCGGCTGCGCGGTTGGCCGCCGCCCCGGCGAGCGCCGCCGCGAGCGCGGACAGCCGTACGGCCTCGGGGCCGGCGAGCGGGGCCGCCGTGCGATGCCGGTCGAGGAAGCCGGTGTCGAGCGCCCCGGACAGGAAGTCCGGGTGCCGCAGCACTCCCACGAGCAGGTCGCGGTTGGTCGTCAGCCCGTGGATCCGCGCCCGCGCGAGCGCGTCCGCCAGCCGCCGGGCCGCCTCCGCCCGGTCCCGGCCGTACGAGACGACCTTGGCGAGCATCGGGTCGTAGTGGACGCCGATCTCGGTGCCGGAGACCACCCCGGAGTCGAGCCGCAGCCGTGCCCCGAGGCCGAACTCGCCGTCCACGCCGGGGATCTCGAATCGGTGCAGCACGCCGCTCTGCGGGCGGCCGCCGGAGTCCTCCGCGTACAGGCGGGCCTCGATGGCGTGACCGACCGGGCTCGGCGGCAGCGCGGCGAGCTGGGCGCCCTCGGCCACCTCGATCTGCAGCCGGACCAGGTCGACCCCGTAGACGCACTCGGTGACCGGGTGCTCCACCTGGAGGCGGGTGTTCATCTCCAGGAAGAAGAAGCCCTCGTCCGACAGCAGGAACTCGACGGTGCCCGCGCCCTGGTAACCGATCGCGCGGGCGGCCCGGATCGTCGCCTCGCTCAGCTCGCGGCGCAGTTCGGGGGTGACCGCGGGGGACGGTGCCTCCTCGATCACCTTCTGGTGGCGGCGCTGGATGGAGCACTCGCGCTCGCCGAGCGCCCAGACCGTGCCGTGGGCGTCGGCGAGGATCTGCACCTCGATGTGGCGGGCACCCTCCAGCAGCGGCTCGGCGAACAGCGTCCCGTCGCCGAAGGCCGACAGCGCCTCCCGCCGGGCCGACTCGACGGCCTCGGCCAGGTCGGCCGGGTCGCGCACCACCCGCATGCCGCGCCCGCCGCCGCCCGCCGACGCCTTGACCAGCACGGGGGCCGTGAGCTGCGTTTCTGTCATCTGGGTCGGTGCGTCGGGGGAGAGCGGGATCGTCGGCAGGACCGGCACCCCGGCCTCCGCCATCAGCGCCTTCGCCTCGATCTTCTTGCCCATCGCGGCGACGGCCTCGGGGGAGGGGCCGATCCAGGTCAGCCCGGCGTCCAGCACGGCGCGGGCGAACCCGGCGTTCTCCGACAGGAAGCCGTACCCGGGATGGACCGCGTCGGCTCCCGACCTGCGGGCCGCCTCGACGATCCGCTCCGGGTCGAGGTACGCCAAGGGGGCGCCCAGCCGTACGGCCTGGTCGGCCTCGGCGGCGTGCGGGGCGGACGCGTCGGCGTCGGTGAAGACGGCGACGGTCTCGATCCCCAGCTCACGGCAGGTGCGGAAGACCCGGCGGGCGATCTCCCCGCGGTTCGCGACCAGCAGCCGCCCGATCATGACCCCTCACCCCCGTCGATCTGCGTGAACACGGTGCCGATGAGCACGGTGTCGATGAGCACGGTGCCGATGCGCATGCCGGTCACATCCGGAAGACGCCGTAGCCGGCCCGGCCGGGATCCGGCGCTCCCGCGACCGCCGACAGGCACAGCCCGAGCACCGTGCGGGTGTCGCGGGGGTCGATGACCCCGTCGTCGTACAGCCGGCCGGACAGGAAGAACGCCGCCGACTCCGACTCGATCTGTGCCTCGACCGCCGCGCGCATCGCCGCGTCGGCCTCCTCGTCGTAGACCTGCCCCCGCGCCTGCGCGGCGGCCCGGCCCACGATCGACATGACGCCCGCGAGCTGGGCCGGTCCCATGACGGCCGACTTGGCGCTCGGCCAGCTGAACAGGAAGCGGGGGTCGTAGGCCCGCCCGCACATGCCGTAGTTGCCCGCACCGTAGGAGGCGCCCATGACGATCGTGATGTGCGGCACGGTCGAGTTGGCCACCGCGTTGATCATCAGCGCGCCGTGCTTGATGATGCCGCTCTGCTCGTACTCCCTGCCGACCATGTACCCCGTGGTGTTCTGCAGGAAGACCAGCGGCGTCCGCGACTGGTTCGCGAGCTGGATGAACTGGGCGGCCTTCTGGGACTCCGCGCCGAACAGCACGCCGCTGGCGTTGGCGAGGACCCCGACCGGGTGGCCGTGGACGCTCGCCCACCCGGTGACCAGGCTCGGCCCGTAGAGCGGCTTGAACTCGTCGAAGTCGCTGCCGTCCACCACCCGGGCCAGGACCTCGCGGGGGTCGAAGGGGACCTTCAGGTCCTCCGGCACGATCCCCAGCAGTTCGTCCTCGTCGTACAGCGGAGCCGCGTAGCCGGCGGCCGGAACGTTCCCGGCCTTGCGCCAGCCGAGCCGCCGCACGATGCGGCGGCCGATCCGCAGCGCGTCGTACTCGTCGGCGGCGAGGTGGTCGGCCAGCCCGGAGGCCCGCGCGTGCATCTCCGCGCCGCCCAGCGACTCGTCGTCGGACTCCTCGCCGGTCGCCATCTTCACCAGGGGCGGGCCGCCGAGGAACACCTTGGCCCGCTCCCGCACCATGACGACGTGGTCGCTCAGGCCCGGCACGTACGCGCCGCCCGCGGTGGCGTTGCCGAAGACCAGCGCGATCGTCGGGACGCCCTCGGCCGACAGCCGGGTCAGGTCGCGGAAGACCTGGCCGCCGGGGATGAAGATGTCCTTCTGCGACGGCAGGTCCGCGCCGCCCGACTCCACCAGGTTCACGTACGGCATGCGGTTGCGCAGCGCGATCTCGGCGGCGCGCAGCGTCTTGCGCAGCGTCCAGGGGTTGGACGCGCCGCCGCGCACGGTCGGGTCGTTGGCCGTGACGACGCATTCGACGCCCTCGATCACCCCGATGCCGGTCACGACGCTCGCGCCGACGGGATACTCGGTGCCCCAGGCCGCCAGCGGGGACAGCTCCAGGAACGGCGAGTCGGGGTCGACGAGCAGTTCGATCCGCTCGCGGGGCAGCAGCTTGCCGCGCTCCCGGTGCCGCTCGACGTATTTCGGCCCGCCTCCGGCGACGGCCTTGGCGTGCTCGGCATCGAGCTCGGCGAGCTTCGCCAGCATGGCCTCGCGCCGCGCCCCGTATTCGCCGCCGGAGGCGTCCAGCCGGCTCACGAGCACGGTCATGGCACCACCGAACCCAGTTCTGTCACCTGATGATCCTCCGTGGTGAGCCGCCGTCACGTCAACGAGCCGGGTCCGGCGCCGTCTGAGCCGGCCCCGGCGTCTTGCCGATCAGCCACAGTCTTCGATCAGCCACCGTCTTCCATCAGCCGCAGTGTGACCACGCGCTGCTCCAGGCGGCGGTGCCGTAGCCGCCGCCCCAGATGACGCACTTGCCCTTGGCCGGCAGCCGGAGCGGCCCGGCGTAGGTCGTGTAGGAGCCGGAGTCGCCGGCCGACGAGCCGTTCTGGACCTTGAGCACGGCGCTCATCTTGATCTTCCCGGGCACGACGTACTTCGACATGGTGATCACGCAGTTGTAGCCGTTGGACGAGTTGTAGAGCAGGTACGTCGTCGCCTGCCCGTAGGAGTGCGAGTCGACGACGGCGTAGCCGCTGCCGCACACGCCCTTGGCGGTGTACGGGTTGGGCTTGGGCGCCGCGGTCTTCGTCGGGGTGGCCTTCGCCGTCGCGCTGGGCTTGGGCGCCGCGGTGGTCCTCGTCGGCGCCGGGGTGGGCTTGGGCGGCGCCGTCGTGGCCTTCGCGGTCGGAGTGGTCTTGGGGGCGGGACTGGGCTTGGCCGGGGTCGGGACCGCGTGGGAGGGCGACGGCTGCGCCTTGCGGGTGTGCGTGGGGGAGACGGCCGGTTTCGCGCTGACGCTGGGCCGCCGTGCCGCCGGACTCGGCGAGGGTTTCCTGGGCTTGGGCCGCGCGGGGGTGGTGATCAGCTCGGACGGCTGCGGGATGGGCAGCTCGTCATGGGACTCCGTCACGGTGGGCGACGCGGTGGGGCCGAGGGCGTCCTTGGAGGAGATCTGCCGGGCGGACACCCACGTCGGCACGAGGAAGGCCGCCGCCGCGAGGGCCGACACCCCGATCCCGGCCGCCGTCCACGTCAGCACCGGCCGCCGCGGCCTCGACCGGTCGGGGCCGGGCCCGCGTCGTACGGGCGGCGCGGGCGGGCGCTGCGATCCCGGTGCGTGCGGCCCGGGCGCCGGTGCGGGCCCGTGCGGTCCGGCCGGGGACACCTGCGGTGCGGGACCCTGAGGTCCCGGCATTGGGCCGTGCGGTGCGGCGCCCTGCGGTCCCGCCGGAGGCGCCTGCGGCCCGGGCTCGGGGGCCTGCGGTCCCGGCGTGGGCGGGTGCGGCGCGGGCGCCTGCGCTGCGGGTGCCTGCGCTCCGGCGGCGGGCCGTACGGGCACGGTCGGCTGCCCGGTGAGCCGCGCGACCACCGCCTCTGCCGAGGGACGCAGCGCGGGGTCCTTGGACAGGCAGGCGGCGACGATGTCCCGCAGGGGCGCACCGAGGTCGCCGAGGTCGGGCTGCGCGTGCAGGATCCGGGTGATCACCGAGGGGATCGAGTCCGCTCCGAAGGCGGGCCTGCCGGTGGCGGCGAACACCATCGTGACGCCCCAGGCGAACATGTCGGCGGACGCGCCCGCCGTGCCGCCGGAGAGCACCTCGGGGGCCAGGTAGGCGGGCGTGCCGATGGACGCGCCGGTCGCGGTGGACTGGGGCGAGTCGGGCGCCCTGGCCACCCCGAAGTCGATGACGACCGGGCCCTCGGGGCCCATCAGGACGTTGGCCGGCTTGAAGTCGCGGTGGGTGATCCCCGCCCGGTGGATGGCGGCCAGCGCCGTCGCCGTGCTGATGGCGAGCCGTTCGAGCGCGGCGCCCCGGCGCGGCCCCTCCCGGTCCACGAGCTGCCGCAGCGACGGCCCGGGCACGAACTCGCTGACGATGAACGGCTGGTTGCCGGCGAGGTCGGCGTACAGGACGGGGGCCGTGCAGAAGGGCGCGACCCGCTGCGCCAGCGCGACCTCGCGCAGGAACCGCTCCCGTGCCTCGGGATCGGCCGTCAGCCGGGTGTGCAGCAACTTGACCGCGACCTGCTCGCCCGCCGGGCCGCGCCCGAGGAAGACGACCCCCTGGCCGCCCTCACCGAGCCGGTCGACGAGCGTGAACGGGCCCAGGCGGTCGGGATCCCCAGCCTCTAACGCCACCATCGCCCCCGATTACCCCTGCAACCTGACAATGGCACCAAACGCTACCAGTGGTCAGATCGCCTTACCGGGGTTGAGGATGTTCAGCGGGTCGAACACCCGCTTGATGCCCTGGTGCAGTTCGGCGGCCACCGGGCCGGTCTCCAGGCCGAGCCAGCGCTTCTTCAGCAGGCCGACACCGTGTTCGCCGGTGAGCGTCCCGCCGAGGTCGAGCGCGGCGCGGAAGACCTCGTCGGCCGCGGTCCAGACCTCCTCCGGCGGCTCGGCGAGGCCCCGGTCGAACACGAACACCGGGTGCACGTTGCCGTCCCCCGCGTGGGCGACCGTCGCGATCATCACGCCGTGCCGGGCCGCGACCTCCTCGATCGTGGTGATCATCTCGGGGAGGACCGAGCGGGGCACGCACACGTCCTCCACCAGGCACTGGCCCAGGCGCTCCTTGGCCTGGTAGGCCAGGCGCCTGATGCCGATGAGCTCGGCGGCCTCCTCCGGCGTGGACGAGACCGCGACGAACGACGCGGCTCCACACAAGGCGGCCATCTCGTCCGCCGAGCCCTCGGCCTGGGCGATGAGCATCGCCCTGGTGGACGGCTCCAGCCCGATGTTCTTCCAGTCGTCGATGGCCTGCAGGGTCGTGCGGTCCATCAGTTCGAGCATCGACGGCTGGCAGCCCGCGGCGACGATCGCCGACACGGCCGCCGCGGCGTCGCGCAGCGAGGTGAACTCGGCGGCGACCGTGGCCATCTCGCGCGGCGCCCTCCGCAGCCGCACCGTCGCGGCCGTGATCACGCCGAGCGTGCCCTCCGAGCCGACGAACAGGCCGGTCAGGTCGTAGCCGGTCACGCCCTTCATGGTGCGGCGGCCGGTGTTCAGCACCCGCCCGTCGGCCAGCACGACCTCCAGGCCCAGCGCCGAGTCGCGGGTCACGCCGTACTTCACGCACCGCAGGCCGCCCGCGTTGGTCGCCAGGTTGCCGCCGATGGTCGAGATCTCGTACGACGAGGGGTCGGGGGCGTACATCAGGCCGTGCTCGCGGGCGGCCCGGTCGAGGTCCGCGGTGATGACGCCGGGCTCCACGACCGCGATCTCGTCCTGCGGCGACAGCTCGCGGATCGCGGTCATCCGCGCGAGGGACAGCACGACGCAGCCGTCCACGGCCGTCGCCCCGCCGGCGAGCCCGGTGCCCGCGCCGCGCGGGACCACCGGCACGCGGTGCTCGCTCGCCCAGCGCATCGTGGCCACGACGTCGTCGCGCGACTGCGCGAGCACCACGCCGAGCGCCCTGCCCGGCGGCACGAACGTGCGGTCCCTGGCGTACGAGTCGACGACGTCGGGATCGGTGAGGACTCGCCCGTCCGGCAGCGCCGCGGCGAGCGCGGAGGTCAGCTCGGTCACGATTGGACTTTACGGCACGGTTCGGTATCGGGTGCCATCCGGAATTATTAACGGTTTTCGGTACAGATCACATTTTGACAACCATGCCGGATGTCTCTTTACCCGCCCTTTACCCCCTCGTTTAAGGTCCCGCATGCGCGCTCATCCCGGCGCGCCGTGCATGGGTGTCCGGGGAACCCGGACGGGAAGGGATCTCGTTGTCCAGAAGAATCCGGCGTCTCGCCGCGATCGTGCCCGCGCTCGGGCTGGCGGCAGGAGGTCTGGCCGCGGCCGGTGCGGCTGCGGCTCCCACGGCGGTCTACCAGCCCTCCGCCAAGGACCACTACATCAACTACGCGCCGCCGCGCGTGCAGGGCGACTTCACCACGACCGAGGAGAAGGTCCCGGCCAAGGGCGCCAAGCGCACCGCGGCCCTGGCGCAGGCCGTCGACCACAAGTTCGCGAGCGGCAACCCGGTCGCGGCGCGGGTGCTGGCCAAGCACGAGAAGCAGGCGATCAGGACCGGGAAGAACCCCTTCGACTTCATCTACAAGAAGGCGAAGACGACCAGGACCGCCAAGCTCCTCACGCTGCTGGTCGAGTTCAACGACCAGGCCAACGACGACTTCTCCGGCTGGTCGCACCCGAAGACGATCGACGACGTCGACGACTGCGTGACCGAGCCGCCGGGCACCAAGCTGAACGGCCCGCTGCACAACAAGATCCCCAACCCCGCCACCGCCGGCGGTGGGGGCAAGGACAACAACTCCATGTGGGTGGCCGACTTCAACACGGCTCACTACAACAACATGCTCTACACCTCCAAGGGGATCACGACCCGGGTCCGCCCGGACCTGACCGACCCCCGGGACGGCAAGAAGGGCATCGACATCTCCGGCTCCACCATGAAGAACATGTACGAGGAGATGTCGAAGGGCGCCTACACCGTCACCGGTGAGGCCGTCGGCTGGATCAAGGTCCCGCACTCCGAGGCCTGGTACGGCGCGGGCAAGTGCCACACCTACCCGCAGGACATGACCGGCCACCCGGACAACCCGCGCGGCGCCGCCCAGCTCGCGGTCGACGCGGTCGACGCGCTCGTGAAGTCGAACCCGAACTTCCCGTGGGCCGACTACGACGTGGAGGACACCTCCGACGCCGACGGCGACGGCAACTACGACGAGCCCGACGGCGTCGTCGACCACCTCGTGCTGATCCACGCCGGCGAGGACAAGTCGGGCGGCGGCGGCGCCGAGGGCACGATGGCCCTGTGGGCCCACTCCAGCGACGTGGCCGGCGGCTACACGGTGCCGGGCACGAACGTGAAGATCTCCAACTACATCCTCCAGCCCGAGGACGCCGGGGTGGGCGTGTTCGCCCACGAGTACGGCCACGACCTCGGCCTGCCGGACCTGTACGACACCACCGGCGGCGGCGACTCCGACGTCGACTTCTGGGACCTGATGTCGAGCGGCTCGCACTCCGGGCCGATCTTCCAGTCCCTGCCCACCCACATGGGCCTGTGGGACAAGTGGGTGCTCGGCTGGGCCAACCCCAAGATCATCGAGCCGGGCGGCAAGAACCAGCTCGTGGCGGTCGGCCAGACCTCGCGTACGCCGAAGGGCACCGAGGACGGCGTCCGGATCAACCTGCCGGACAAGCTGAACATCATGTCCACCCCGCACAGCGGGTCGAACCTGTGGTGGTCCAACAGCGACCAGGACTGGGCCGACAACAAGCTGAGCAGGACCGTCGACGTCCCGGCCGGACCGGACGCGAAGTTCTGGTGGTGGAGCGACTGGGGCATCGAGGCCGACTGGGACTTCGGCTTCTTCGAGATCTCCGCCGACGGCGGCGCCACCTGGACCGAGCAGAAGATCTACAACGAGGACGGCAGCCTCGCCAGCACCGGCGACGACTACACCGACCCCAACGGCCGCCTGAAGGACTACGGCAACAAGAAGTACGGCCTCACCGGTGAGAGCGGCGGCTGGCACCACCTGTACGTCGACCTCGCACCGTTCGCGGGCAAGTCCGTCCAGATCCGCCTGCGCTACGCCACGGACGCGGCGTCCGTGCAGCGCGGCTGGTTCAACGACGACTTCTCGCTGAACAACGGCGCCACCGCGGTGTGGACCGACGACGTCGAGGGCGGCGCCAACGGCTGGACGGCCACCAAGGGCACGTTCACCGACACCAGCGGCGCCGGCTGGGTCATCCACTCCGGTCAGGAGCAGGCGGCGCAGTACTACCTGGCCGAGTGGCGCAACTTCGACGGGTTCGACAAGGGCCTGCAGTACGCCTACGACACGACCTGGCTGCGCGACGGCGCCTGGAAGGTCGAGAAGGTCAAGTACAACGCCCCCGGCCTGCTCGTGTGGTACCGCGACACCTCCGTGGCCAACAACGACGTCTCGGGCCGCACGTTCGACCTGCCGTCGGTGGGCCCGAAGGGCGAGCTGCTCATCGTGGACTCGCACTTCGACCCGCTGCGCCGTACGGGCGAGGCGGCGGCGCACGACCCGAGCACGCTGAAGAACCTGCAGTCCCGTCCGCAGTCGTCCAACGCGGCGTTCAACTTCGTCGGCACCTACCCGTTCAAGGAGTGCATCGAGGGCGAGCCGTTCACCGAGTACTGCACCTCGTTCGGCAAGCAGGCCGCGGTGACGTCGTTCACGGACGCCAAGGGCTGGTACCCCGGCCTGGAGGTCCGCGACGGCAGCCTCTACTACCGCCAGCGTGACTCCTCGACCGTCGTCCCGTCCAAGGACAACCAGCCGTACTCGACCCGGATCGTCCACGCGGACGGCACCCCGGCGACGGAGCTGTACGGCACCGACATCGGCGGCGCGATCCTCGGCACCGGCAACCCCGGCGACGAGGGCAAGCAGCTCGGCGTGCAGATCAAGCTGATCAGCCCGCTGCCGGCCAACATGGGCGCGATCGTCCAGATCACCCCCGCCAAGAAGTAACCACCTCTCAGGTGGTGCCCGTGCCCGGCCGCCGTCCGCTCCGGACGGCAGCCGGGCACACTCATGTCCGCCTTCCGCGGACTGCGCGCCCGCGCCCGGCGGCCCCTAGCATGTGAGCGTGCGGAGCAAGGCGGATCACACGGCGGCCGTCCACCGGGAGCGGAGGGCCGCCGTCGTCGTGAACACGAAGTCCCGGCGAGGCCGCCGCCACTACGCAGAGGTGCTGCGGCTGCTGAAGGAGCGGGACTTCCGGCTCACCGGCGTCCACCCGGTGACCGACCCCTCGCGGCTGCGCGACATCCTGACCCGCGCGCTCGACTCCGGCCCCGACCTGCTCGTGGTCGGCGGCGGCGACGGCACGCTGAGCAGCTCGGTCAAGCATGTGGCGGGCCGCGACGTCGCCCTCGGCGTGCTGCCGCTCGGCACCACCAACAACTTCGCCCGCAGCCTCGGGCTGCCGCTCGACCTGGCCGGGGCGATCGGCGTGTTCACCGAGGGCAAGGTGGCCGACATCGACCTCGGCGTCTGCGGCGACCGGCCCTTCGCCAACCTCGCGAGCTTCGGCGTCTCGGTCGAGGTGGCGGGCACCGTCAAGCCGTGGCTCAAGCGGATGCTCGGCCGGGCGGCCTACCCGCTGACCGCGCTCACGATCCTGCCGAGGCACCGGCCGTTCCGCGCCTACATCACGGTGGACGGCAAACGTCACGAGCTGCTGACCCACCAGCTCAACATCGCCAACGGCCGCTTCCACGGCGGCTGGCAGATCGCCAGGGACGTCAGCATCGACAACCGCAAGCTGGTGGCCTACCAGCTCGGCTCCGGCAAGCGGCTGCGCCTGCTCGGGGAGACCCTCGTACGGGCGACCACCGGCAGGTGGACCAGCCTCGCGGGCGGGCCGTTCGTGACCGGCCAGGAGATGCTGCTGGAGACCGACCCGCCGATGGCGGCCGACATCGACGGCGAGGTGCGGCTGCGCACGCCGCTCGTGCTCAGGACCATCCCGAACGGCGTCCGCGTGATGGTTCCGCAGAGCTTCGAGGACACCTGATCCCTACTCGGCCCCCTCGTTCTCCCGGGACTCCTCGTTCTCCTGGGCCGCGAGGGTCCGGTACGCGGGCCGCAGCAGGTCGAGCAGCGGGATGTGCCTGGCCTTGACCGGCGGCGGGTCCAGCGCGCGCAGCAGCAGGTCGGGAGGCGACCCGGGATCGGCCGGCGGGCCGAGGCGGGCCGGTGAGCCGCCGGACTCGTAGAAGTCGCCGGTTCGCTCGGCGAACGGGACGTCGGCCACGTCGAGCAGCCCGGGCATCCCGCCGCCTCCCGGCTCACCCGGAGTCCGCCCGCCGCCGGTGGCGCGGAGGGCGTCGAGCAGCGCCTCCCTGCCCATGCCCCGCCAGGCCAGCACCAGGAACGGATCGTCGTCGAACGCCTCGGCCAGCAGGTAGAGCACGGCCGACAGGTGCTTGCACGGGAAGCCCCAGTCGGGGCAGGAGCAGGCCATGTCCAGGCCGCGCTCGCCGGGGAACAGCGGCAGCCCGCACCCGGAGAAGACCTCCTCGATCTCCGGCGGCATCTCCCCGGCGAGCAGCTTGGCCCGGTGGAGGGCCTGCGCGGCCAGCGCCTCGACCAGCCCCGCCCACTCGTCCGCGCCGTACGCCATGATCCGCACGCTCACGTCGTACGGATCCGGGCGCGAGCCCTGCACCCGGGCCTTCACCAGGCCGGGACCGAGGTCGAGGTCGAGCACCTGGCCCCGCCGCGCGTACGCGCGCCCCCGGGTCAGCCGGCCCGCGTCGCAGACGTGCTCCAGGATGTCGATGAAGCGTCGCGACCACCACCGCTCGCCGATGGACCCCCGCTTCGAGCGCGCCTTGATGCCGCCCTCGACCCTGATGGGCCGCGCGGCCTCGAACCAGCCGTCCCGCCCGACCGGCATTCAGCTCACCGCCTCGGGGGACAGGCGGAACAGCTCGCGCAGCTCCGCCGTGGACAGCCCGGCGATCCAGTCCTCGCCCGTCCCGACGACGCTCTCGGCCAGGGCCTGCTTGCGCTCGATCATCTCGTCGATCCGCTCCTCCAGGGTCCCCGCGCAGATGAACTTCCTGACCTGCACGTTGCGGGTCTGCCCGATGCGGAACGCCCGGTCGGTGGCCTGGTTCTCCACGGCCGGGTTCCACCACCGGTCCACGTGCACGACGTGGCCGGCGGCGGTGAGGTTGAGCCCGGTGCCGGCGGCCTTGAGCGACAGCAGGAAGATCATCGGCTCGTCCTCGGTCTGGAACCGCTCCACCAGCGCGTCACGCGTCTTCTTCGGCAGCCCGCCGTGCAGCCACAGCACCGGGCGGTCGAGACGCGCCGCCAGGTAGGGCTGCAGCATCGAGCCGAACTCGGCGTACTGCGTGAAGACCAGGGCCTTGTCGCCCTCGCTGAGGATCTCCTCGGCCAGCTCCTCCAGCCGCGCCAGCTTCCCCGACCGGCCGGTCAGCCGGGAGCCGTCCTTGAGCAGGTGCGCGGGGTGGTTGCAGACCTGCTTGAGCCGGGTCATCGCCGCCAGGACGTTCCCCCGCCGCTCGATGCCCTCGCTGCCGGCGATCCTGTCCATCATGTCCTCGACCACCGCCTGGTAGAGGCTCGCCTGCTCGGGGGTGAGCGTGCACCAGACCTTCATCTCCATCTTGTCCGGCAGGTCGGAGATGATCGTCTTGTCAGTCTTGAGGCGCCGGAGCACGAACGGGCCCGTGGCCCGCTTGAGCGCGGCGGTCGCGGTCTCGTCGCCCCGCCGTTCGATCGGCTCCTGATAGCGGTCGCGGAAGGCCCTCGCCGATCCGAGCAGGCCGGGATTGCAGAACTCCATGATCGACCACAGCTCGGCCAGATGGTTCTCGACCGGGGTGCCGGTCAGCGCCAGCCTCGTCCGCGCTGGCAGCGAGCGCACCGCCTGGGCCTGCCGGGCGGCGGCGTTCTTGACGGCCTGGGCCTCGTCGCAGACGACCCGGCCCCAGGTGAACCCGGCCAGGGCGTCGCGGTCGCGCAACGCCGTGCCGTACGTCGTGAGGACGAGGTCGGCCGCGGCGACCCGCTCGGCCAGTTCCTCGCCGCGCAGGCGGCTCGTGCCGTGATGGAGGTAGACGTCCAGCGAGGGCGCGAAGCGGGCCGCCTCCTTCTGCCAGTTGCTGAGCAGCGACATCGGGCACACCAGCAGCGTCGCCCCTGCCTGCTCTCCCTGCTCGCGTTCGCGGAGAAGCAGGGACAACGTCTGAAGAGTCTTACCAAGCCCCATATCGTCGGCAAGAATGCCGCCTAGTCCGATTTGGGACATGAAGCTGAGCCAGGCAAGACCGCGTTCCTGGTAGGGCCGCAGCGTGCCGTGGAAGGCGGCCGGGGTCGTGACGGGTTCGAGACGCCGGTCGGCCTCGCCGGACAGCAGGTCGCCGAGCAGGCCGTCGGCGTCCACCTCCACGAGCGGAAGCTCGTCGTCCCCGCCGTGGACCACCTCCTGGATGACCTCGCCGATCGTCATCTGACCGGAACTGCGGCGCTCCACCGCCTTGAGCGCGGCCCCGAGCTGCCGGGCGTCCAGCTCGACCCACTGCCCGCGCAGCCGGACCAGCGGCACCTTGAGCCGGGCCAGCTCGGCCAGCTCCGCCTCGCTGATCGTCTCGTCGCCGACGGCCAGCTCGGCCCGGAAGTCCACGAGCTGCGCCAGCCCGAACCCCTGGTCGGCGGCGGCGCCAGGCCCGGAGCGGGACCGTGCGGTGAGCTTCAGGCCGAGCCGGGCGCGGCCCGCCCACGCGGGCAACTGCACGCCGAACCCGGCCGACTGGAGGAGGGGCGCGGCGTGCCGGAGGAAGTGGAAGGCCCCCTCCACGTCGAGGGCGACGTGCGCCGGCCGGGCCTCCCGGAGCGCGTCGTCGATCCTCGGGTAGAGACGGGCCGCCCGGCCCAGGCCGGCGAGCAGCGTCTCGTCCGGCCGCCCGGGCAGGCCGGGCACGGTCTCGCCCGCCCAGACGAGGGGAGCGGGCACGTAGAGGCTCGGGTCCTCGGCCGACTGGAGGGCGAACTCGACCCGCCACGCCCCTGCGCCCGCGTCGGCGGCGGCGCCCATGCGTGGTGCGGTATCCGCTCGGGCCGCGGCGTCGGCTGCCACGCCCGGGCTCGGGGTCGTCTCCCGGCCCGGCTGCTCGTCGGCCAGGAGGGGCTCGACGAGGCGGAAGCACACCTTGACCGGGCCGTCGAGCTGGTGGGCCGCCCTGAACCAGTCCTCCAGCGGCCGGGCCAGCGCCTCCGCCTCCCCCCGGCGTGCGCCGGGAAGGGCCGCCGTGTCCCCGGTGAGCGCCACCGTCCACCGGTCGGCCAGGGGGCTACGCTGCCCGGGGCGGTGCCCGCCGAGCAGGCGTTCCGGCAGCGCCTGCCGTACGGCGGCGTCGGTCAGGCCCGCAAGCGCCTCGATCAGCACATGGGCGGACGGCCGCTCCTCGCCCACGGCCCGGCAGACCGGCGGCATGGCGGCGGCGAGCTCGCGGACGCGGTCGGCATGCGCGCCGGTCAGCACCGGCCGCCAGCGCGCCGCGTAGCCGCCGTCCTCGGCGACGAGCTGGGGCAGCACCCGGCCGCGCCGCACCAGGTCGCGGGCGTGGGCGGCGACGATCGCGAGATAGCGCAGGGACGGCCCGGCGGCGGGCGGCGGCTCGAACGCCCCCGTCAGCAGCCGCAGCGCGGGCCCCGGCTCGACCAGCAACGCGGGCACCCGCCACGGACTGATCCTCGGGCGGCGCGCGGTGATCCGCAGGCCGGTCTCCGGCGAGGGAAGGGGGCTCGCCGCCGAACTCGGCAGCAGCAGCACCGCCTCGCCGGACACGGCCTTGCCCGCCGCCTCTGCCGCGGCGTCCCCCCAGCGCGGCAGCTCCGCGGCGAGGGTGCTCGCGGGAGCGGCGAAGGGGTGGGGGCGCACCTCGGCGCGGGAGGCCACCGGCTCCGCGCCGGCCGACTCCTCCGCCCAGAGCACGAGTCTCCCGCCGTTCCAGGCGACATGGATCACGAGCACGCCGTTTCCTTCACTCTGAGTGCGAGCCGCCTACCGTCGCCGGCCGCGTGAATCACGAGCAGGCCGTCTCCCTCTGCCAATTCGGAACGCTAGCAGCGGAAACGGGGCTCCCGATCCGCTCCCGTCGGCACCTGTGGACGAAGCCATCCCCGTCGGGCGGCGCGACGTACGGCGCGAACAGCTGGGCGGCGAGCTGGCGCACGCGGCCGGCGACTCGGCCGGGTCACAGGCGGGCGATCCACTCCTGGCCCGTGAGCACGTCAGCACCCCTGGCCGGGAAGACGCGGTTGATCAGGAAGTCGTGCACGTCCGGTTCCCCGTCGGCGCAAGCGTCGCTGAGCACGGTCACGTGGTAGTCGCGGTCGGAGGCGTCGTAGAGGGTGGCGGCGATCATCGCTCCGGTGGCGACACCGGTCAGCACGATCGAGTCGATGTGCTGAGCGCGCAGGAGCCGATCGAGGTCGCTCGCCGCGAAGGCGCTGGCCCGGCGCTTGAGAACGACGGCCTCATCCGGCAACGGCTTGATACGCGGGTGCACGAGCGTCTCGGGGGAATCTTCGTGGAACAGCGTCCCCGCCCCGTGCAGGTCGCTGATCAACCGGTTTCCCGCTGCCACATCAAGGCCTGAGGCCCGCAGCCCGAAACGGATGAAGATCACTGGGATTCCGGCGGCTCTGGCCGCAGAGACAACCTTTTCCGCAACGGGCAGCACGGCGGCGGCGAAGGGGTAGTTGTCCACGATGCCCGCCTGCATGTCGCCGACGATGAGTGCGGTGGTGGTCATGCGGTTTCCTTGTCTGTACGGCACGCCGACGGCCATCCTCCACGACCGTACTCTTGGGGCTGTTGTCGTTGATCTGATACGACGATAGTGGGACAGATTCCTCATAAGGGCCATCGGCCGCGGCATAGGCGGCTTGGGCGCAGGCCGTGCTGTCAGGCTCTATCCACCATCGGTCCCTGGTCCGCTCAAACCACGATGGCACGAGTGCGAGCATCGCCCCGCCCTCCCGGCCCATAACGATCTGCCCCGACATCAGAGCCTGCCATGGGGCCTCCACTGTGAGGGTCTCGGGATCGATGGCGTGGGCGAGCTCAGCAGGAGGCCCCCGAGGTAGGACCACACTCAGATCTCATTCGGCACCGACAAGGATCTCGCGGATTCGCGATCTTCGCGCCAGACCCGAAACTGGCTCTGGCGTCAATTCCGTGGTCCTCTGTCCCCTGGGCGGGTTGCCGCAGATGGCGCGCAGCGCGCCAGGCCGTCACCGGTGAGTCGCACCATCATCTGGGCGAAGGCGCGGACGTGCTCACCGAGTGCGGCCAGGGCTTGGCAGCACTGGACCTCGCACCTTTCACAGCCGTGCCACCACTGTCCAGGCCGGGACCCTACCGCCGACGGCGGGGGTGCTTGCAGGCTCGGTCGTCCAGAGCGCCGGCATCCCCTTCCTGAGGGCTCGTCATCGCCCGGGCGTCACTCGGTGGGCGGGACCCGTACGGCGGTGTAGCGGCGCAGGTCGTCGCCGTCGAGCGGAGTTCCGGGGAGGGGTGATCGCCGGTCGGCGCGCAGGCCGTCCAGCATGATCTCCACCACGCGTGCCATGGCCGGCTCGCCGGGCAGGGCCGGTGGCGTGTAGACGTTCAGGGTCATCAGGACGGCGATGTCGCCGGGGCCGACGTCGGCGCGCAGCGCGCCGTCCGCCTGCGCCCGTTCGATCATCCGCAGGACGGCGGCGATCACCCGCTGCCGCATCTCGTGCAGGTCGGGGCCGACGCGCATCCGCTGATGCAGGTGCGGTTCGAGCTTCGCCGGCAGCACGCCCAGCCGCAGCGCGACCGAGCCGCGCAGGAAACGGCACAGCGCGTGCCAGGCGTCCGGCTCCTCGCGCCAGGCCGTCTCCGCCAGGTCCACCAGGCGGCGCAGGCTCTCCTCGCCGACCGCCCGGAGCAACGCGTCCCGGTCCGGGAAGCGGCGGTAGAGCGTGCCGACGCCCACGCCGGCCCGGCGGGCGACCTCCTCCAGCGGCACGTCGACGCCCTGCTCCAGGAACAGTTCCTGGGCCGCGGCGACGATCAGGTCCCGGTTGCGGCGCGCGTCGGCGCGCAGCCCCTTCTCCACTGCCACCTCTCTTCGAACGGGATCTGGACGATTTTCCTCCGGTTAGGATACCGTCGTTATGTGGAGGAAAACCTTCCGGTTAGGGGTATGTCATGAGCACAGTGCTGATCTCGGGGGCCGGGATCGCGGGGCCGACGCTGGCCTACTGGCTGGCCGGGCACGGATTCCGGGTCACGGTCGTGGAACGCGGGGGGAAGCCACGGTCCAGCGGCAACCCGGTGGACGTCAGGGGACCCGCCGTCCCGGTCGTGAAACGGATGGGCGTCCTGCCCCGGCTGCGCCAAGCCGCCACCGGCACGACGGGGGTCAGCTTCGTCGACGCGGCGGGCAGGCGGGTCGGCCGGATGGACATGCGCGCCGTGCAGCGGCCGGACGAGGTCGAGGTGCCGCGCGGCGACCTCGCGTCGATCCTGTACGAGGCGAGCCGCGACCGCGCCGAGTTCCTCTTCGACGACTCCATCACGGCGCTCGGCCAGGACGAGCACGGGGTGGACGTCACCTTCGAGCGCGCCGCACCCCGCCGCTTCGACCTGGTGATCGGAGCCGACGGCCTGCACTCGGTGACGCGGCGCCTGACGTTCCGCCGGGAGACGGGGACGCCGCAGAGCGGGCTCGTGCGCCACATGGGCCTGTACGTCGCGACCACGCCGCTGGCAGACGGGGCGGCCGGAGCGGGCCGGGACGTTGTCATGCACAACACGCCCGGCAAGGCGATCGCCGTCAATCCCAGGCCCGCGGTCGCGTTCTTCCTCTACCGGAGCCCCGAGAAGCCCGGCTTCGACCACCGCGACAGCGAGCAGCACAAGCGGATGCTGATCGAGGCCTTCGCGGACGTGTCCTGGCGGGCGCCGGAACTGCTCGACCACGTACGCACCGCCGACGACCTCTACTTCGACTCGGTCAGCCAGGTGCGCCTGCCGCGGTGGTGGAAGGGCCGTGTCGCGCTCCTCGGCGACGCCGCCTCCTGCGTGTCGCTGTTCGGGGACGGTTCCACCCTGGCCATGGCGGGGGCGTTCACCCTCGCCGAGGCACTGGCCGCCCACCCTGGCGATCCCGGCGCGGCCTTCCGCGCGTACGAGGCCGCGCACTGGCGCCTGGTGGACCCCAAGCAGCGCAACGTCGCGCAGGCGGCGGCACTCCTGGTCCCCGCGACGCGAGGCGGCATCCTCGCCCGGAACCTGGCCACCCGCCTGTGGCCCGCCGTGGCCGCCGCCACGCGGCTCAAGCACGCTCTCGCATGGTGAGCGAGGGCAAGAGCGAGGCGTGGTGAGGGAGGCATGGTGAGCGAGGGCATGGTGAGCGAGGGCATGGTGTCGGCGGCGGGCCCGGCCGGCCACACAGGCCCAGCCGCCACCGGCGCCGAACCCGCGGGTCGTCCCCTCAGAGGCCGGACGTCCGCCAGGTGGCGCCGGCGGCGGTGACGGCGAAGGCCTCGTAGCCGTCCAGCTCCTCCACCCACTCCCGGGCGGCGCCGCCCATGGCGAAGGCGCCGGTGGCGTACGCGTCGGCCAGGGCGAGGTCCGGCCCGATCACCGTCACCGAGGCCAGCTCGGTCGCGGGCCTGCCGGTGTGAGGGTCGATGATGTGCGCCCCGCGCTCCGCCGTGCCCGAGGTGGCGACGGCGAGGTCGTTGCCCGACACCACGGCGGCCAGGTGCCCCGGGCGGAGCGGGTGGGCGACGCCGACCCGCCAGGAGCGGCCGGGGCCCGCCGAGCCGGACAGCCGCACGTCCCCGCCGCCGTTCACGCAGTGGTCCGGCACGCCCGCCTCGCGCAGCATGGCGGAGGCCCGTTCGACCGCCCATCCCTTGACGATGGCCGAAGGGTCGAGCCGGCCTCCGGGGTAGGCGGTGAAGTATCCGTGGGACCGGTCGCTCACCGATTCGCACATGCGGAGGATGTCGGCCACCTCCGGCGGGCAGTCGGCCGGCGTGATCTCGCCCCGGCCCAGCCGGCTGACCGGGCTGTCCGGCTTGTAGGTCGAGAAGACCTCGTCGACGTGGTGCAGCCACGCCACCGCCTCCGCGACACATGGTGCGGCGTCGTCCTGGTGACGTACGTCGAAGGAGAAGACGGTGCCCATCACGTGCTCGACGTGGCGGGTCACAGGCCGGCCTTGTCGAGCGCGCTCTGCAGGGAGCGGATGTACCCGTCGCTGGTGTAGGTGGCGCCGGAGACCGTGTCGATCTGGGCGGACTGCGCCGACAGCGCCTCCTCGTTGAGGATCGGGAGCGCCTCGTTGTTGATCTCAAGGTCGCGGCGGTTGTTCGCGGGAGCCACCGGCACCTTGATCCCGGCCAGCTTCCCGCCGGAGATCACGATCTGCACCTGCACGGGGCCCCAGCGGGTGTCGGCGGAGTCGCCGGTGACGGTCTTCTCGCCGCTGGTGGCGCCCGCGGTGGCGCCCTGCCCGGTCCACGCCGACCCGGAACCGGAGGAATCCGGGGAGCCCCCGCCGAAGCGGTCCCCATTCCCGTCGCCGAACTCGTCGTGGTCGTGGCCGAAGAATCCGTCGCCCGGCCCCTGCCCGCCCTGAACGCTGTCGCCGGAGTCCCCGCCCTGGGTGACGGCGGCCGGACGCTCGGCCAGCGGAGTCACCTCGTGCGGTTTGAACGACAGCAGCAGCACGAGACCGACGGCGGTCGCGAGCACGGCCAGAATGGCTCTGCGCATGGAACTCCCATCCAGGGCGATCAGAACTCGAACGATTCGTGGTGGATACGGCGCTTCGGCACCCCGGCGGCCCGCAGGGCGGCGGTGACGGCGCTCGTCATCTCGGCCGGCCCGCAGACGTACGCCTCGTGGCCGGGCAGGTCGGGCACCAGCCCGGCGAGCGTCGCGGGCGTGAACGGGTCGCCGATCACGGCCCGGGGGCCGACGCAGTAGTGCAGGGTCGCGCCGCGCGCGGTGGCGATCTCCTCGAGCTCGGCGCGGAACACCAGGTCCCGTTCGCCGCGGGCACGGTAGAGGAGGGTCAGGTCGCCGGGGGCGGCCGGCACCGACTCGAACAGCGCGCGCAGCGGCGTGATGCCGACGCCGCCCGCGACGAGCAGCACCTTGCGCGCCCGGCGCCCGCTCGCGGTGAACGCGCCGTACGGCCCCTCGGCGAGCACCCGGGTGCCGGGCCGCAGGCCGGCCAGAGAGCGGCTCTGGTCGCCCAGGTCCTTCACCGTGATCCGCATCTCGCTCGCGCCGGGCGGGGCGGACAGCGAGTACGGGTTGGGGGACCACCACAGGTCCCTGGTCAGGAACCGCCAGCGGAAGAACTGGCCCGGCTCGGCCCGCAGCCGGTCCAGGCGCCGCCCGGTGACGTACACGGAGACGACCCCCGGAGCCTCCGGCACCACCCGGGAGACCCTCAGGCGGTGCCGTACGGCCAGCCGCACGGGCGTGAGGAAGCGATACCACACGATCAGCGCCGCGACCCCCCAGTAGAGGACGTACCAGGACGTGCGGGCGACCGGGGCCACGGCGAACTCCGCGCCCGTGGCGAGCTGGTGCCCGAAGGCCAGCCACGCCGCCAGATAGGTGTAGAAGTGCAGGTGGAACCAGGTCTCGTAGCGCAGCTTCGGGCGGATCCTCCGGGCGGAGACGACACCGACGCCCACCAGGAGCAGCAGTGCGACGGTGGCCTTCAGCACGTCGGGATAGGTGAGGTTGAGCGTCACCGTCTCGCTCACCACGTCGGTGCGGTCGGTCAGCGCGTAGCCCCAGATGATCAGCAGCATGTGCGCCACCGCCAGGCCTACGACGTAGCGGCCGCCCATTGAGTGCCACCGGGCGAGCCGGTCGGATCCGACGCCGCGTTCCAGCGCCGGGACCCGGGCCATCAGCGCCAGCAGCACGGCGATCGCGTATCCGGCGAGCAGCCCGGTGACGCGCCCCGCGTTCGTCAGCCAGTCGTCGAAGCCGGCGACGCTGGGCGTGTTCGCCCACCACATGCCGATGACCGCGACCACGCCCGCGGCGATGAGCGCCAGGACGACCTCGGGGCGGGCGCGCGCGCTCCGTCGCGGCGGATGCGCGTGCCCGGTCGTCACCGCTGTCCCCGGGAAAGTGGTGGTCACGGATGTCCTCGTCGTCATCACGCGACCCACCGTGCCAACCGAACCTCTTGTTTTCCTATGAACCGGGACGATTGCGGACCATTCATAGGATTCTCTGAGGCGGCTCACAGGGTAGGCCCGGTGAGCGGGGAGGACCCTGTAACCATCATGCGTAAGACTTCGAACGACCAGCCCGGTCTGGTCCGCCCCGACGGAAACCCCGTACGCGTCCTCGTGGTCGACGACGAACCGGACCTCGTCGAGGTCCTCGCCGCGGTGCTGAAGTACGAGGGATGGGAGGTGCGCACGGCGGGCGACGGGACGTCGGCCGTGCAGGAGGCACGGGAGTTCCAGCCCGACGCGGTGCTGCTGGACGTGATGCTGCCCGACTTCGACGGGCTGGAGGTGCTGCGCCGCCTGCGTGCCGAGGCCCCGGACGTGTGCGTGCTGTTCCTGACCGCGCGTGACGCGGTGGAGGACCGCATCGCGGGCATCACGGCGGGCGGGGACGACTACGTGACCAAACCGTTCAGCCTGGAGGAGGTGCTCGCCCGGCTGCGCGGGCTGCTGCGCCGCGCCGGCATGGCGCGCAGCGCCGAGGGCGACCGGCTGGTGGTGGGCGACCTGATGATGGACGAGGACGCCCGCGAGGTGACACGGGAGGGGGAGCTGGTCGAGCTCACGCCGACCGAGTTCGAGTTGCTGCGCTTCCTCATGCGCAACCCCCGGCGCGTGCTGAGCAAGGCGCAGATCCTCGACCGCGTCTGGTCGTACGACTTCGGCGGGCAGGCGCACGTGGTCGAGCTGTACATCAGCTACCTGCGCAAGAAGATCGACGCCGGCCGCAGGCCGCTGATCCACACGGTGCGGGGCGTGGGATACGTCCTGCGGCCGTGACCGGTCCGCCGCGCCGGGCCGCGCCGCGCCGGCGCCGCCTCCTTCGCCTGGTGCCCACGACGCTGCGGGCCCGCCTGGTGGTGGGCACGCTGGTGCTGCTCGTGCTCGCCTGCGCCGCGGCCGGAGCGGCCTCGTCCCTCCTGCTCGAACGGTTCATGGTCGAACGGCTGGACCAGCAGCTGTCCGTGACGGCCGGGCGGTTCGCGGCGAGCCTGGTCCACGAGGAGCACGAGCACGGATATCCGCGCAATCCGTACGGCGAGCGCGGGGACTCGCGCGGGCAGGCGACCGGCACGCTGGGCGCGTTCGTCCGGGACGGTGAGGTGGGCGCCGCAGTGGTGGGCCGGGCCGACCCGGTCCTGTCGGCCGCGGACCGGAAGGCGCTGGCCGCCGTCCCGGCCGACGGGCTCGGGCATACGGTGGAACTGTCCTCGGGCGGCCTCGGCGACTACCGGGTGACGGGCGTCCGCGATCCCGACGGGGATCTGCTCGTCACCGGCCTGCCGCTGGACGACGTGCACGCCACCGTGCGGCGCCTGCAGATCGCCGAGATCGGGGTGTTCGCCGTCGTCGTGCTCGTGACCGGGATCGCCGGGGCCGTCTGGGTGAGGCTGTCGCTGCGCCCGCTCGACCGGGTCGCGGCCACGGCCCGGCGCGTGGCCCGCCTGCCGCTCGCCGACGGTGAGGTGGCGCTGCCCGAGGGGGTGCCCGACGAGGACCCCCGCACCGAGATCGGCCAGGTGGGGGAGGCCTTCAACCGCATGCTCGGCCACGTGGGCCGGGCCCTCGCCCACCGCCACGCCAGCGAGCAGCGGATGCGCACCTTCGCCGCCGACGCCAGCCACGAACTGCGCACCCCGCTCGCCACCGTCCGCGCCCACGTCCAGCTCGCCCGGCGCGACGAGGAGGCCGTCCCCGGCGCCGTACGGCACGCCCTGGAGCGCATCGACGCCGAGTCGGCCCGCATGGGCACGCTCGTGGACGACCTGCTGCTGCTGACACGGCTCGACGCCGGCCGCCCGTTGGCGCGCGAGGAGGTCGACCTGACCCGCCTGGCCATCGACGCCACCGGCGACGCCCGCGCCTACGGGCCCGACCACCGCTGGAGGCTCGACCTGCCCGAGGAGCCGGTCACCGTGCCCGGCGACCCCGACCGGCTCCACCAGGTGGTGGCCAACCTGCTGGGCAACGCCCGTGCGCACACCCCGCCCGGCACGACCGTGACCGTGGCCTTGCGTGTGCCCGGCCCGGACAAGGCGGAGCTGACCGTGACCGACGACGGCCCCGGCATCCCCGGGGACCTGCAGGGCGAGATCTTCGAACGGTTCGTCCGCGCCGACAAGGCCCGCACCCGGGCCTCGGGCGGCAGCGGCCTTGGGCTCGCGATCGTCAAGGCGGTGGTGGCCGCGCACGGCGGCACCGTCGACGTCGAGAGCCGTCCCGGCCGTACGGCGTTCCGCGTGGTGCTGCCCGCCGGCCCTGTGGAGTCGGGCAAAGAGCTTCTCGATTGATCCGGACCGTGATGATCGGTTCCGGTAGTGTCGCCCCCGTCCGATACGGGGAGGGGGACATGGCGGGGCCACGGGCGCTTCGTACCGACGATCCGCGGCAGGTGGGCCTCTACCGGCTGGTCGGCCTTCTCGGCGAGGGCGGCCAGGGGACCGTCTACCAGGGCCTGGCCCCGAGCGGTGAGCCGGTGGCGGTGAAACTGCTGCACGCGCGGTTCGCCGGCGACGACCGGGCGCGTGCCCGGTTCGCGGCCGAGCTGGACCACGCGCGCAGGGTCGCGGCGTTCTGCACGGCCCGGGTGCTGGACGCCGACGTGGCGGGGGATCGTCCCTACATCGTCAGCGAGTTCGTGGCGGGGCCGTCGCTGGCTGAGGTGATCGCCTCGGGCGGGCCGGTGCGGGGCAGCGGGCTGGAGCGGCTGGCGATCGCGACGGTGACCGCGCTGGCGGCGATCCACGAGGCCGGCGTGGTGCACAGGGATTTCAAGCCGGGCAACGTGATCATGGGCGCGGACGGGCCGCGGGTGATCGACTTCGGGATCGCGCGGGCGCTGGACGCCACCGGCACCATGTCCAGCGCGGTCGTGGGCACTCCCGCCTACATGGCGCCCGAGCAGATCGCGGGGCAGGCGGTCGGTCCTGCCGCCGACGTCTTCGCCTGGGCCTGCACGATGGCCTACGCCGCGAACGGGGCCACCCCGTTCGGGCAGGACTCCATCCCCGCGGTCATGCACCGCATCCTGCACGCCGACCCCGACCTGGGCCCCCTCGACGGCGCACTGATCGGCCCGTTGCGCGAGATCCTCACCGCCTGCCTGGCCAAGGACCCCGGCCGCCGCCCCTCCGCCCGGCAGATCCTGCTGAGCCTCCTCGGCGCCGGCCATCCCGCCGACACCCTGCTCGAAGAAGGCGCCCGCGCCGCCGCCCGCTCCGGTCCCGGCGCAGGCTCACCGCCGTACGACGGGACGCGGCCCTCCGACGTCCCGCCGCCGCGCACGCTGCCGCCGTCCTCCCCGCCCCCGGCCGCCGCCGGCCGGGGACGCGGCGCGCCGCCGATGATCGTCGCGGCGGTGCTGGCGCTGGGCGGGTTCACGGTGCTTCTGGACGGCACCATGATGGGAACGGCCCTGCCCACGATCTGGAGGGACTTGGGGGGGTCGTACGAGGGCGCGCAATGGGTGATCACCGCCTACCTGCCGGCCTCGACGATGATCATTCCCGTCACGGGATGGCTGGCTCAGCGGTTCGGGGCGAAGGCGGTGTGGATCACCGCGCTCGTCCTGTCGTTGGCCGGCTCGGTCCTGTGCGGTCTGGCCTGGTCGCTCGGCGCCCTCATCGCCTTCCGGGTGCTGCAGGGACTCGGCGCCGGAATGATCCTCCCGCTGAGCCGCATCCTCGCCGTGGAGGTCGCCGGCCGCGAACGGCTCGGCCGGGCCATGGCCCTGATCGCGGCGGCCGTGCAGGTGGCGCCCATCGCCGGGCCCGTCGTCGCGGTAGTGGTCGTCGACGTGCTGTCGTGGCGGTGGATCTTCCTGCTCGGCATCCCCCTGCTGCTGCTGACGAGCCTTCTGTCCGCCGTGATCCCCTCCTCGGCACCCGACCCGGCGGCCGCCGGGCGGATCGACATGGGCGGGCTGATCTGCCTGAGCGGCGGGCTGACCGCGGTCGTCTTCGGATTGAGTCAGGTCGGCGGGCCCGCCTCGGTCGCCACGCTCCAGGTCGCACTCCCCCTGACGGCAGGGGTGGGGCTGCTCGCGGCCTACGCGGGGTGGGCGGCCAGGTCCACCAGGCCGCGGGTGGTGGACGTGCGCCTGTTCCGCGACCGCGCGTTCGCCGCCTCGGCCGCCGCGTCGCTGCTCCACCACTTCGTCTTCGCCGCGGCGTTCTTGGTGCCGCTGTACCTCCAGACCGCAGGCGGCCTGTCGGCGTTGCAGGCCGGGTGGTTCTTCGCCGCACAGGGGGTGGGCACGCTCGTCGCGGTGCTCCCGGCCGGCTGGCTCGCCGACGTCTCCCGCAACGCGCGCCTGCCGGTCCTCGCCGGCCTCGCCCTGGTCGCGGCCGGCACGCTTCCCTTCGCCCTCGCCCCGGCGCCCTCGGATCTGACGCTGATGCTGGTCGTGGCACTGTTCGTCCGGGGCGTCGGGCTCGCGTTCGTGGGCACGCCCCTGATGGCGAGTCTCTACCAGTCGCTGCCGGATGCGCAGGTTCCGGCGGCGACGACGGCGAACGCCATGGGCCTGCAGTCCGGCGGCGCCGCGGGGACGGCGATGACGGCGGTGGTGCTGGGGTGGTTCGCCGTCTCCGGCACCTGGAGTTCGGGATACCGCCCGGCGTTCTGGGTGACGCTGGTGGTCGTCGCGCTCACCGTGGTCCCCGTCTTGTTCCTGCCCGCGCGCCGGCCCCGTCGGACGGGCTCCTGACCTCGACCGCAATCCAAAGGGTGCTGTCGAGGGGGTGCTGTGAAACAAATGTTGCATATGAGGAATACTTAGTCGTTGGGGGGGCAGGGGGGTCTTTCTGAGCGGAGGTCCCTCCGCGACAAGAGAGGTGTGCAATGACCGCGACCGCTACCGAGCGCCGCACTGCTGACGGGCTTACCCACCCATGGCCGGATGACCGCTACGAGGTCAGGTGCGACAGGGAGAGCCCGTTCACCGGTAGCCGTGACCGTTACCACTACGCCAAGAACGCCGTGGAGTCGGCGAAGGCACTGGAGAGAGCGGGACTCGCCCGCCGCGTTGTGGTCGTCAGGCTGGCGGACGAGACCGTCATCTACGACCGTGTCGGCGACGTGAACCTGCCTCCCGAGGCGTGGTGATCCGGTAAGTCACGACGTGACATGTCCGGTCGCGTCCAGTTCGTATAACGCAAGACGACGATCCCCCGGGAGTGTGTCCCGGGGGATCGTCTTGTAGGCGTGGCTGGTTGCCGCCGCGCGGGGCGTCAGACGGGCGTGCAGGTGATGCTGGGAGCTCTGTCGCCGCCCCCGCTGGTCATGAGGCCGAAGGCGGTCGAGCCGCCCATCGGAATGTCGCCGTTGTAGCTCTCGTTGCCGAACGCGTAGATGCCCGGCAGGCCGATCACAGGAAGCGACACGGCTCCCCCTACCTGGGTGACGACGGTGCCGTCGGTGTATCGCAACGACACGCGCCAGCCCTTGATCGCCGACGACCCGCTGTTGTGCACGGTCACCTGTGCGATCGCGCCGTGGCTCTGCGAACCGCCCCACACGGTGGTGATCGTGTAGGTCGCCGTGCAGCCGATCGAGTCCGCGGACGCCGGAGCGGCCGTGAGCCCCGCGGCCGCCAGGGCCAGGGCCGCCGTGGCGATCGTCTTCCTGATCATCGATCTCACCCTTTCTCGGCGCTGACGTGGATGCCCGCCTTCCCCGGAGAGGGGTCCGTCCGGGGAAGGCGGGCGACTCGGGCGAGCCCGGGAGCGCGGGCTACGCGGGGGTGCAGGTGATGACCGAGGGAGCGGTGCCCGAGCCGGTGCCGGTGAAGCCGAAGCTCGTGGTGGCGCCGGGGCTCAGGCTGCCGTTCCAGGACAGGTTCTTCACCGTGACGTTCGACCCGCTCTGGCTGACGGTGCCGCTCCACAACTGGGAGACGGTCTGGCCGTTCGGGAACGACCAGGCCACCGTCCAGCCGGAGACGGCCGAGGTGCCGGAGTTGCGTACGGTGACGTCCGCCTGGAAGCCGCCCTGCCACGAGTTGGTGACCTTGTACGTCGCGGTGCAGGCCTTGCCCGTCACCGGCGACGGGCTGGGCGACGGCGAGGCCGACGGGCTGGGCGAAGGCGAAGGCGACGGGGACGGGGACGGCGACGGGGACGGCGAGGCCGACGGGCTGGCCGAGGGCGACGGGGACGCGGACGGCGAGACCGAGGGGCTGGGCGAGGGGGATGGCTCGGTCCCGGGCGCGTTGCCCCAGATCTTGGTCGATCCCGAGTACAGCGTCATGTTCTGCACCGTCACCGGCGTGGACGGCGTAGTGGACACCCCGGTGTACGACCAGTCGTTCGACGGGTCCCACGCACCCGAGCTGGCGATGCGGAACTGCACCTCACGCCGCGACTCCGACTGTCCCTGCGGGGCGATGACCTGGCCGGAGCAGTCGATCGTGACGTAGTAGACCTTGCCGGAGAACTGCGTGGGCCCGGTCGGCGGCTTGCACTGGTTGTAGTTGGCCGTCAGCGTGATCTGGCTCGGCGTCGTGTCGCCGTCGAGGGTGAAGTAGTAGCGGAACGAACCGTCGGTCAGCGCGCGGGCGGGCCAGGCCGAGTGGTTGTAGACCAGCGTCTTGATCTCGGTGAAGTTCTGGCCGGTGGCGTTGACCGCCGCCTGGAGGTAGATCTCCGGGCCGTCGGGGGTCTCCGCGACCGGGAAGTTCGCCAGCGGCGTGCCGCCGTACTCCTTGTACAGCCGCACCAGCGCGCTGGTGAAGCCGGCGTTGTAGTCGGTGGCGACCTCGTTCATCGTGTAGTCGGCCCGGCTGTCGGTGTAGGCGTCGTCGGCCGACTTGGGGCCGCCGACCAGCGCGCCGTACAGGATGTGCCGGCTCTGCTCCGGCTCGCCGTTCAGGTTGTTGGTCCAGGTGCCGTGCGCGGTGCGGTGGTGCGGGTTGCGCGGCGGGTTGGTGCCGAAGCCGATCTCGTACGACGACTTGCGCGGGTTGTCGCCGAGCGCGTAGTTGATCTGCCGCACGGCGAAGTCGTGGTAGCGGGCCTTGCGGGTGGCGTCGGTCAGCCAGTCGCTGTAGTAGAGCGCGACGAACGCGGTGTTGGCGGCGTAGCGGAGCGAGCCCCACGAGTCGAGCACGGCCTGGCCGCCGGGGGAGTAGTTCACCCTCTGCCCGTTCACGCCGACCGTCCACCAGTCGAGCCAGCGGTTCGCGTCGTCGGCGTACTGCTGCTTGCCGGTCAGCTTGGCCAGCAGGGCGTAGCAGCCGTACGACTTGTCGTCCCAGGCGATCGTCCACTTGTACGACTTGGTGGTCGACTGCGGTTCGGTGCCGAGGTTGGCGTAGTACGACTCGGCCTTGGCGAGGTAGGAGGAGTCCTGGGTGGCGCGGTAGAGCCAGATGGCGCCCCACACCAGCTCGTCGTTGTAGCCGCTCCAGGACTTGTAGAAGTTGGCCGCGTCGGTGATGCAGTCGCTGTACTTGCCCCGCACGGTGTCGGCGAACGTGTACAGCTGCTTGGCGTGGGTGAGGAGCTTGTCGGCGTACGCCGGGTCGGTGGGCCGGAAGACGATCGAGGAGGCCGCCATCGCGGCCGCCGTCTCACCGGCCAGGTCGGATCCGCCGCACGAGGAGTCGATCTTGTACGAGGGCCTGCTCATCGGCAGCACCTCGGCCGCCCCCCACCAGGCGTGGTCGGCGTTGCCGCTGCCGACCTGGCCGTACAGCACGTTGGGGGAGGGGTGCGCCTTGACGAAGTAGTCGTTGACGAAGCGCAGGCTGTTCAGCAGGTAGGTGAGCTGCCCTGACGAGGCGTAGGCGTCGCGGTAGTCCACCGCGCCCCACGCGAGCATCGTCGTGCTGAACGCCATCGGCAGGCCGAACTTGACGTGGTCGCCGGCGTCGTACCAGCCGCCGGTCAGGTCCAGGCCGGCGTCCTTGCCGTCGTTCAGCGCCGAGTCGCCGCGCCAGGTGACGCGGTTGGTGGACGGCAGCGTGCCGGACTGCTGGGCCTCGTAGAAGAAGAGCGACTTCTGCAACGCCTCGCCGTAGTTGAACGCCGGGGCCGCGGAAGCCGACTGGGGGACAGCGGCCGGGACGACCGCCGTGGAGATGATCAGCGCCGCCAGTGCAGGGAACGTACGCCGCATGAAGGTGTGCCTCACATAGGTGGGGGGGTCGGGGGCGCGGCGGCGGGTCAGGCGCCGCCGCGCCCCGGCTTACTCGGCCGTGTCCCGGAGGGACACTTCCTGGGGGTGCGGTGAAGGGTCAGGCGACACCGCACCCCGGCTTACGGGGCGTGCTCAGCCGTTGGGGAAGAGCAGGCCGTACTGTCCGAGCGCGGTGGCCACGTCGGTCTGCGCCCAGAAACGGTGGTAGTGGAAGACCGGAGCCGATCCACCGTTCAGGTACGACTGGACCTTCGGCCAGTCCGGGTCGTTCTTGTACCAGGACCGGATGGAGATGAAGGTCGAGTTGCTGTTGATCGGGTCGCCGTTCGGCATCTTGCCGGTCCAGCCGGACGGGACGTAGATCGGGTCGTCGAGGCGGTTGTAGTCGGTGCGGGTCTCGGCCACCGACACGCCCTTGGCGTCCTGGTTGTTCTTCCAGATGCCGTCGAGCAGGGCCTTGGCCGTGGTCTTGGCCTGGGCGTTGCCCGACTTGGCCGCGTAGAACATCAGGACCTTGGCGTACGAACCGGCCACGCCGATGTCGTTGGTGTAGTCCTGGATGCTCACGTGCAGGCCGGTGTTGGCCGGCGGCATCCCGGTGCCGCTGAAGCTGGCGTCCGGCTGGCCGGTCCACCGCAGCGTCGAGGGGATCTGGAAGGTGCCGTCGGAGTTGACGGTGGTGCCGGACAGCGCCCAGGTCACCCACTTGTCGAGCAGCGCCTTGGCGTCGGCGTTGCCGGTGGCGTAGTAGTACTCCGCCACGCGCTCCATCGACCAGGCCTGGAAGCCGAACCACTGGTTGGACGGCGGGTCGTGGTAGACCGGCTGCCAGTCATAGGCCATGCCGAAGAACTTCGGCAGGTTCGACGGCGGGGCGGCGTAGTGGCCCTCCCAGCTGTTGGTCGCGCCACCGGCGATGGCGCCCTCGGCCGACTGCAGCCACTTGTAGAACTGCAGCTGGCGGGTGAGGCTGGTCGACCAGTCGGTGACCGCGGTCGCGCCCTTGGGCTTCAGGGCGTTCACGTTCGACAGCGCCCAGGCCGCCATCGGGTTCTGGTAGCCGCCGTGGTTGTGGCTGGAGCCGATGCGCCAGGCCCATCCGGCCGAGGTGTCGGTCGCGCCGCCCCAGGCGTAGTACCAGGACAGCAGGTAGTTCGACGCGTTCTTGCCGGTGCCCGCCGGGCAGGAGGTGCTGGTGCAGCCTGGCTGCTTGAAGTACTTGTCGTACATCGCGTAGCGCAGGTAGTCGCCCATCTTGGCGGCGTTGGCCACCGCGGTGGAGATCTGCGACTGCTTGCCCTGCTCGGTCGCCCAGGTCAGCGCCCAGTAGGCGGCCTGGACGGCGCGGGCGTCGGCGTCCGGCGCGTTGGTGTACTTCCACTGCTTGGCGTAGCTGCTGTCGCCGGTGAACAGGTCGAGGTACCCGTTCTTGCCGCCGAAGGCGAAGGTGTCGCACGACGGCTGCGGGATGGTCTCGAAGACCGACTCCTCTGGACCGCGCTGGTAGGTGTTGATGTACGCCGGCTTGGTGGTGCCGTCGCCGCAGCGGCCGTAGCCGTAGGTGTTGTCGACGTCCAGCAGCCAGTGCATGCCGTAGATGTCGGAGGTGCCGTAGGCGGACTTCAGCTCGCCCGCGATCGGGTCGCTGCCGACGCTGACGCTGTTGTCCAGCTTCGACGGGTACTGGCTGATGTCGTTCCACTCACCCGCGTACGTCGCCGGCTTGCTGGCGTCGTACTTGTCGTTGGTGGGCTGGTCGGCGTGCGACGGGATGATGTACTTCTCCATCGTCGTCCACGCGGTGTTGAACTTCGTCCAGTCACCGGTGATCTTGCCGTACATCGCCTCCAGCCACAGGTAGTAGCTGAACGCCTCGGACGTCGTCTCGTGGCCCTGGTCGGGAGCCTCCACGAGCAGCGTCTCGACCGAGTGGTACGGCACGCCCTGCGGCGAGAAGTACCCGTTGGCCGGGTCGTGGATCTTGTTGTACATCGTCATGAAGTTGTTGATGTACTGGTTGTTCCCCGGCGAGGGGCTCGTCGACGGCGACGCGGAGGGCGACGCCGAAGGCGAGGCGGAGGGGGACGCCGAGGGGGACGCCGAGGGCGACGCGGAGGGGGACGCCGACGGGCTGACCGAGGGGCTCGGGGACGGGCTGACGGTCGCCCCACAGGTCACGCCGTTGATGGAGAACGAGGCGGGCTTGCTGTTGCTGCCCGACCACGTTCCCTGGAACCCGATGTTGGTCGTGGCGCCGGTGCCGAGGTTCCCGTTCCACGACATGTTCGTGGCCGTGACGGTGGCGCCGCTCTGGCTCCAGTTCGCCGACCAGCCGTTCGACAGCTTCTGCCCGTTGGGGAAGTCGAACTTGAGGGTCCAGCTGCTGATTGAGTCGCCCAGGTTCTTGATGTCCAGGCTGGCCGTGAAACCGCCCGATCCGGAACCCCAGGAGTTGAGCGCGTACTGGACGTCGCAGGCCACGGCGGCGGACGCGGGGGTCTGCGCCAGCCCGACGAGGAGGCCGCCGGACACGGCGGTGGCCGCCAGCAGGGCGAGGCGTCTCCGCGATCGTGGGAGCGCTCCCGTACTCAGAGCTCTCGTTCGCATTTGAGGAGGGTCTCCAAAAGTGGGTTGGGGGTGGGAGCATCGGGTGAAGAAATGCCAGGTGGCGGATTTCGTGGCCGATGCGGGCAAGGGTGAATCTGAACGGATAGGATGGGAGCGCTCCCACCACAGGATTGTGGATTGGGCCCCCGGTATGTCAATGACGGGTTGCCGAGACCTCACGCGGTGACGCCCTCGGGCGGTGAGCCGGGGCCCCTTGCTGGCCTTTTGCCCGCCTGTGGCGGATGTGGCGCTGATTCATAACTGAAACTTTCATCTGTAACAGCCTGGCCGTTCACCCCGGCGAGGCCCGTGGTTAGGGCTCTCGGCTGCGGGTAGGCGCTTCCCAACCCTGGAAGGGAGGCAGGCCATGACCATCCAGAAGGAGTCGCCGTCCACGGGCGAACTCGTCCGCCGGCTGTCCGAGGACGTCTCCCGGCTGATCCGCGACGAACTGCGGCTGGCGCGGCTGGAAATGACTCGCAAGGGCAAACGCGCGGGCATGGGCGCGGGCCTGCTCGGCGCCGCGGGTCTGATCGCGTTCTACGGCGGAGGAGCCCTCGTGGCCACGGCGATCCTGGCGCTCGCGCTGGTGCTGCCGGCCTGGGCGAGCGCCCTGATCATAGGCGCCGCGCTGCTGGCGCTCGCCGGGCTGATCGCCCTGGTGGGCAAGGAGCAGGTGTCCCGGGCGGCGCCGCCCACTCCCGACGAGGCGATGCGCAGCCTCAAAGCAGACATCGACGTCATGAAGGAGAGTGCGCGCAGATGACCGAGACCGACCCCGGAGCGGCCCGGCCGAACGCCGGGACCGTGGGTGTGCACAGACAGGACGTGTCCGAGCCGGTCACCGAGCCGGAGTCGCTGAACGCCGTACGGCAGTCGCGGCCCGGTCCCGAGCCCGTCGCCGCGGCCCGGGACACCGAGACCGGACGGGAACACGAGGAGAAGGGGCACGACGAGATCGCCGAGGTCCGCCAGGAGATCGAGCGGACCCGCGACCACCTCGGCGACACGATCGAGGCCCTGGCCGCCAAGGCCGACGTGAAGGGGCGGGTGCAGGAACGCGTGCACGCGACGACCGCGGCCGCGCGGACCAGGGTGGCCGGTGTCACCGGCCGCGTGCGCGAGGCGACGCCGGAGCCGCTGCGCGGAGCCGCCGGCAAGGTCGGCGAGCAGGCGAAGCGCCGTTCCGGCCTGATCGCCGCCGCCGGAGCCGCGGGCACCGCGCTGCTGCTGCTCCGCCGGATCACCCGGAGCCAGGGCCGTACGGCGAGGCCCGGCGTGTCCGGCATGCTCCAGAAGCCGGGCATCTCCGGCAAGGCAGGCACGCGGGGGATCCGCGGCCTCGGCAGCGCCCGCATGGGCAGGGGGATGTTCGGCACCTCCGGCAAGATCGGCATGCCGCGTGGCGGTGCCCGCACGTTCGGCGCCAGGAGCAGGTTCGGCGGCATCGGCCCGCTCGGTGGCAAGGGGACGTTCGGCGGGAAGAGAACGCGTGGCATGAGCGTGTTCGGCCGCAAGGGCATGTTCGGTGGGACGAGCATGCGCGGCATGTTCGGCCGGTCCGGCATGTTCGGCGGTCGCCGGATGTTCCCGCAGGCACGTCGCACGCTCATGCGGAGGTTCGCGCACCGATGACCGACCCCGAGGACGAGCAGGGGCCGCTGGAGAGGCTGTCGCGCCGCGACTGGATCGGAGTCGTCAAGCGCACGGCCAAGGAGTTCAAGGAGGACAACGTCCCCGACTGGGCGGCCTCGCTGACGTACTACGCCGTCCTTTCGATCTTCCCCGGGCTCATCGTGCTGGTGTCGATACTCGGCCTGCTGGGGCAGAGCGCCACCGACCCGCTGCTCGGGAACATCAAGTCGCTGACGCCGGGGCCGGTCCAGCAGATGCTGCAGACCGGCCTCGCCAACGTCCAGGAGCACCAGGGCACCGCCGGGGTGTTCGCCGTCACGGGTCTGCTGCTCGCGCTGTGGGCGGCCTCCGGCTACATGGGAGCGTTCATCCGGGCGACTAACGCGATCTTCGACATCCGCGAGGGCCGTCCGTTCTGGAAGGTGACCCCGCTCCGGGTGGGGCTGACGCTCCTGCTGGTGATCCTGATGGCGGCCTCCGTGCTCGCCGTCACCTTCACCGGCCGTCTCGCCGAGATCGCGGGGAACCTGCTCGGCCTCGGGCCCGCCGCGGTGACGGTCTGGGGCATCGTGAAGTGGCCGGTCCTCGTGCTGCTCGCGGCGGGAATGATCACCCTGCTCTACTACGCCGCGCCCAACGTCCGCCAGCCCGGCGTGCGGTGGCTCAGCCCCGGCAGCCTGTTCGCCGTCGTGGCCTGGGTCGTGGTGTCCGCCGGCTTCGGGCTGTACGTCGCGCGGTTCGGCTCCTACAACAAGACGTACGGCACGCTCGCGGCCGTGGTCGTCTTCCTCATCTGGCTCTGGCTGTCGAACCTCGTCATCCTCAGCGGCGCGGAACTCGACGCCGAGCTCCAGCGCGGCCGGAGGATCGCCGAGGGCGAGTCCCCCGCGGAGCCGTACGTCGACCCCCGTGATCCCCCGAAGAACCCCGAGCCCGAGGAAGGGCTGAGCGAGGTTCCCGAGCCCCGGCGCGAAGCGCGCCAGGAAACCGACGCGCTGTAGGCGGTGCGCCCGCGGTATCGAAGCCCCCGACCGAGAGATATCTGAGAGAGGCCCGGCCCGTGCCGGGCCTTTCTCATGACCGCGGCTCCGGCGTCCGGCCGTCGTCGGCGCCGGCCGGGGCGGACGGGGTGGCCGGGGCGGCGTTGCGGCGGGCGCGCAGCGCGCGGACCCTGCCCCGGCTCGCGCACGCGGGGGACGGGCACCAGCGCCGGCGCCCCGGCGGGTCGACGAAGACGCCCCTGCAGTCGGGCTCGGGGCAGCTCTTCAGGGCCAGCCGGTCGGAGCCGGTCATGTGGTCCACCGCCTGGCGGGCGATCCGGGCCAGGGCGTGCGCCGTGGTCGCCGGGGGCTCGCGCCGCAGCCGGTCGTCCGCGCTGAGCCGGACCGGGTCGTCGTGCTCGCCGAGGAAGGCGGCCAGGTGGGCCACGGCGTCCGCCGGTGGCGGCCGCTCCTCGACGGTGGCCAGCGCGAGCGTACGCAGCGCCTCCCGCAGCGCCCACGTGCGGTGCAGGTCGTCCTGGCCGGGTGGCCGGGCCGGGGACAGCTCGCACCGCTCCAGCCATTCCGCCAGGCGGGCGGGAGTGGCCAGCCGTTCGACCGGCGCCGCGCTGAACGTGCGGCCTGTGGTGGCGAGCAGGTTCAGCCAGACGGCGCCGCAGTCGAAGCGGAAGGCGAGCTTGTCGTCCGTGGTCACGAGACCAGCGTAACGCCTCAGCCGTTACATCCACTACAGTCCTCCACGTAACGCTCGAAGCGTTACATCGGTGAGGAGGAGTGGGGCATGACGACGAGGCAGGAACGGCACGAGCGGCTGACGCGGACCCGCCCGGACCGCGAGGAGGGATGCCGGCTGCTCGGTCTCCTGCGCGACGAGGCGCTCGGCGACGCGGAGCGGGAGTCCGGACGATGACGGCGGCCGTCCGCACCGTGCTCGGGGACATACCGCCCGAGGACCTGGGGGTCTGTGACTCCCACGACCATCTGTTCTTCGCCTCGCCGGCCCTGCCCGGTCAGGAACTGGACGACGCCGGGGCCGCGCTCGCCGAACTCGACGCCTTCGCCGCTCTCGGCGGGCGCGCGGTGGTGCAGTGGACCCCCTGGGGCTTGGGGCCGCGGGCGGAAGAGTTGCCGGGCCTGTCCCGGCGGTCCGGCGTGCACATCGTGTCCGCCACCGGTCTGCACCAGGCCAGGCACTACGCCCCGGACGAGCTGCGGCGCGTCCGCGGCGGGCTGGCCGGCCTGTTCGTCCGCGAGCTCACCGCCGCCCCCGTGAGAGCGGGCCTGATCAAGGTCGCCGGCGCCTACCATCGGCTCGACGACCACGCGCGGCACGTCATGGCCGCCGCCGCCGAGGCGCACCACGCCACAGACGCGCCCATCGGCGTCCACCTGGAAGCCGGAACCGCGGCCATGGACGTGCTCGACCTGCTGTGCCGTACGCACGGGGTCCCTCCGCGCCGCGTGATCCTCGGGCACCTGCACCGGTTCCCGGACACGCGCGTCCACCGGGAGGCCGCCGAGGCCGGTGCGTTCCTGGCGTTCGACGGTCCGTCGCGGGCGCATCACGGCGGCGACTGGCGCCTGCTGGACTGCCTCGAGGCGCTGGCCGGCGCGGGACACTCCCGCCAGATCCTGCTCGGCGGTGACACGGTCACCGCGGCGGCCCGGTCCGGCGCGGACGGTCCCGGCATGCCGTTCCTGCTCGGCGGCCTGCGCCCGCGGATCGAGCGGGAGCTCGGCCCGGGGGTCGCCTTGGCGATCTTCGTCGAGAATCCGGCCCGGGCGTTCGCCGCCCACTGGCGGCGGCCGTGAACCCGGGAGAGGCCCGGCCGGCGCAGGCCCCGCCTTCTCGACCAGGAGAAAGGACGGGGCCGGGTCCGCTCAGCAGCAGTGCACCATGTCCGCGCTGGCGGGGGTGGACGATGCCGCGGTGATGGCGGCGGTGATGCCGATGGACATGAGGGCGGTGAGTACGGCGGCGATGCGGCGGCGCATAGAAGCTCCTTTTCCGGGTCTGAGTCTGGGGGTGTCGGTTCGGTCAGCAGCAGTGCATTTGGTCTGCGCTGGCGGGGGTGGACGATGCCGCGGTGATGGCGGCGGTGATGCCGATGGACATGAGGGCGGTGAATACGGCGGCGGCGATGCGGCGGCGCATAGAAGCTCCTTCTTCGGGTCTGCGATGGAGGCGGGTGCGGGACTCCGCCGCGTCCGGCGAGGTCCTCGCGAAGCGATCCCCACTGTTGGAGGTGCGGGCTATGGACGCCAGGTTTCCGGATGTCCGGAAAAATTCGGAACGCTGCCGTTTTGCCGAATCTCGAGGATGGAACAACGGCGAACAGGACGCGTGACGGCGCGGACCGGGCTCACCCCGCCGCGAGCTGATCCAGAATAGTATTCTGGTGTGACGGTCCATGAAGCCCGCATCGGGCGCTACTACGAGGACTTCGTGGTCGGCGACGTCTACCAGCACCCGCTCGGCCGGACGATCAGCGAGGCCGACAACACCTGGTTCACGCTGCTGACGATGAACACCAACCAGAACCATTTCAACGCGCACTTCGCCGCTCGGGCTCCGGTCGGAAAGATCATCGTGAACTCGGGGCTCTCGGTGGCGATCGTGCTCGGGCTGTCGGTCATCGACGTCAGCCAGACGGCCATGATGAACCTCGGCTGGGACGAGATCCGGCTGACCCATCCGGTCTTCGTGGGCGACACGCTGTACGCCGAGTCGATCGTGGTGGACAAGCGCGAGTCGAAGTCCCGGCCGTACGCCGGCATCGTCACCTGCCGCACCCGCGGCCTGAACCAGGACGGGGACGAGGTGATGTCGTGGCGGCGCGCGGTGATGGTCTACAGGCGCGACGCGCCGCACGACAAGGGGTACTTCCCGCGCGCCAAGACCGGCCCGATGGAGGCGTAGTGGACTTCGAGCTGAACGAGGAGCAGCGGCTGTTCCGGCAGACGCTGCGGGAGTTCGTGGACAAGGAGATCGTCCCCGTCGCGTCCGAGTGGGAGCGCACCGGGCGCTACCCGGAGGAGATCGTCCGGCGGTTCGCGCAACTGGGACTGTTCGGCATGACCGTCCCGGAGGAGTACGGCGGGCTCGACCTCGACCGGGTGTCGTTCGCCCTCGTCTTCGAGGAGATCGCCAGGGGCTGGATGGGCGTGGCGGGGATCCTCGGCTCCCACTCCCTGTCCACCTGGATGATCGCCAGATACGGCACCGAGGAGCAGCGCCGCCACTACCTGCCCGACCTGGCCACCGGCGCCCGCCGCACCGGGATCGCGCTGACCGAGCCGGGCGCGGGCACCGATCTGCAGGGCATCGCCACCCGGGCGGTCCGCGACGGCGACCACTACGTCGTCACCGGGACCAAGACGTGGATCACCAACGCGCGGCACGCCGACCCGCTGCCCGTCCTGGTGAAGACCTCGATCGAGACGCCCGCCCACCGCGGGATGTCGGTGCTGCTGGTGGACGCGGGCAGCGAGGGCCTGACCGTCAGCCGCGACCTGCCCAAGCTGGGCTACAAGGGCACCGAGACGTGCGAGGTCGTCCTCGACGGCGTGCGCGTGCCGGCGTCGCGGCTGCTCGGCGGTACTGAGGGGCGCGGCATGCAGCAGGTGTTGTCGGCGCTCGAACTCGGCCGTCTCAACATCGCCGCCCGGGCGGTCGGCGTCGCCCAGTGCGCCTACGACGCGGCCCTGGGCTACGCCCGCGAACGGCAGGCGTTCGGGCAGCCGATCGCCGGCTTCCAGGCGATCCAGCTCAAGCTGGCCGACATGGCGACCGACATCCAGGCGGCCAGGCTCATGACGTACTGGGCCGCCGTGCGGTCGGAGGCGGGGCCGGTGCGCAGCGAGGCCGCGATGGCGAAGTACTTCGCCTCGGAGGTGGCGCTCAGGGTGACGATGGAGGCGATGCGGGTCCACGGCGGATACGGCTACTCGCAGGAGTTCGTGGTCGAGCGTCTCTATCGGGACGCGCCGCTCATGGCGATCGGGGAGGGCACCAACGACGTGCAGCGGCTGATCATCGCCAAGGCCCTCGTCGAGGGCGACGCCACGCTCGGCTGGTGACCGTGGACGGCTGCGTGTTCTGCGAGATCGCGGCGGGGGAGCGGCCCGCCCACGTGGTGCTCGACGACGAGGTGGCGGCGGCTTTCCTCGACACCCGGCCGGTGTTCAAGGGGCACGTGCTCGTCGTGCCGCGGGGCCACGTCGAGACCCTGCCGGACCTTCCGGCGGAGGAGGTCGGACCGTTCTTCGCCCGGGTCCAGGCCGTCGCGCGGGCGGTCGAGGCGGGCACCGGCGCGGCCGGCACGTTCGTCGCGATGAACAACCGGATCAGTCAGAGCGTGCCCCACCTGCACGTCCACGTCGTGCCGCGCAACCGCAAGGACGGCCTGCGCGGCTTCTTCTGGCCTCGGGTCAAGTACGACGGCGACGCCGAGATCGGGGACTACGCCGCCCGCATCCGCGCCGCCCTGGACGAGCCTCCCGCCCGCGAATCTACAACGTAAAGGCCAAGGCATGGACTTTCTGCGCACCCCCGACGAGCGCTTCGCCGATCTGCCCGGCTTCTCCTACGAACCCCGCTACGCCGAGGTCACCGGCGGCGCCCGCATGGCGTACGTCGAGGCGGGCCCGGCGGACGGCCCGCCGGTGCTGCTGCTGCACGGGGAGCCGAGCTGGTCGTTCCTCTACCGGCACGTGATGGCCGTGCTGGCCGAGGCGGGCTGCCGGGCCGTCGCCCCCGACCTGGTGGGCTTCGGCCGGTCGGACAAGCCGTCCCGCCCGGAGGACCACTCGTACGCCCGGCACGTGGAGTGGACGCGGTCGCTCGCCTTCGACTCGCTCGACCTGCGCGGCGTGACGCTGGTCGGCCAGGACTGGGGCGGGCTGATCGGGCTGCGGCTCGTGGCCGAGCACCCGGACCGCTTCGCCCGGGTCGTCGCCGCCAACACCGGCCTGCCGACCGGCGACATCCCGATGCCCGAGGTGTGGCACCGCTTCCGGGAGGCCGTCGAGAAGGCGCCCGTGCTCGACATCGCCCGGTTCATCCAGTCGGGCTGCGTCACCGCGCTGCCCGAGCCCGTACGGCGGGCCTACGACGCGCCGTTCCCCTCGGAGGAGTTCAAGGCGGGGCCGCGGGCGATGCCGGGCCTTGTGCCGATCACCCCCGACGACTCGGCCGCTCCCGCCAACCGCGCCGCCTGGCAGACTCTCGTCACCCTCGATATGCCGTTCCTCGTCGCGTTCTCCGACCGCGACCCCATCACCGGCGGGATGGCGCCGATCCTGAAGAAGTCCATGCGCGGCGCGGCCGGGCTCGACCACCCCGTCATCGCCGGCGCCGGCCACTTCCTGCAGGAGGACGCGGGCCGCGAGCTGGGCGAGGCCGTCGCCGCCTTCGTCCACCTGACCTCCGACCGGTAGGCCCGCCGCGCCCTTCCCTCCGATCGCCCCTGGGGGCCGGGCGCGTCGTCCCCACCCGGCTCGGGAGTAGGCTGCGGCGGCGTGGAACCGGTCGTCACCGCGCTCGTCGTCGCCGTCCTCGTCGCCGTGCCGGCCGTCGTGCTGTGGCGGGTGCTGCGCGGCCGACGGGACCTCGGCAGCAGCCCCGCCGAGCGGGCGACGTTCGAGACGCTGCACACCGCGTCGCTGGCCGCGCCGCCGCTGCGCGCCGGGCTGACCCAGGCCGGGGCACTCAAGGCGTCACGGCACCTGCGCGAGCTGCTCGGCTCCCCGGCCATCGCCATCACCAACGGCGAGGAGCTGCTCGTCTACGACGGCGCGGGCGACCACCACGCGGCCGAGGCGTTCGAGCACGCCGCGGAGACGCTGAAGGACGGCCGCACCCAGGTGCTCGCGCTCGACTGCCCGCGGCCCGAGTGCCCCGTCAGGCATGCCGTCGTCGTGCCGCTCACCACCGACGACCGCGTCGTCGGCTCGCTCGCGGCGTACGGCGACCACGCCTCGGCCGGGCTCGTGCGGGCGGCGCAGGAGGTCGCGCGGTGGGTCGACTCCCAGCTGGAGCTGGCCGAGCTCGACCGCTCCCGGACGATGCTGATGGAGGCGGAGGTCCGGGCGCTGCGGGCGCAGATCTCACCCCACTTCATCTACAACTCGCTGACTACCATCGCGTCGTTCGTCCGCACCGACCCCGAGCGGGCCAGGGAGCTGCTGCTGGAGTTCGCCGACTTCACCCGCTACTCCTTCCGGCGGCACGGCGACTTCACCACGCTGGCCGAGGAACTGCGCTCGATCGACCGCTACCTCACGCTCGAGCGGGCCAGGTTCGGCGACCAGCTCCAGGTCACGCTGCGCATCGCGCCGGAGGTGCTGCCCGTGGCCGTGCCGTTCCTGTGCCTGCAGCCGCTGGTGGAGAACGCCGTACGGCACGGCCTGGAGGCCAAGCCGGGGGTGGGCCGCATCACGATCGTCGCCGAGGACGCGGGCGCGGAGTGCGGCATCACCGTCGAGGACGACGGCGTCGGCATGGACCCCGAACGGCTGCGGCGGGTGCTCGCCGGGGAGGACCGCTCCGGCGCGGGCGGCATCGGTGTGGCCAACGTGGACGAGCGGCTGCGCCAGGTCTACGGCGACGAGTACGGCCTGGTGGTGGAGACCGGCGAGGGCGCCGGCACCAAGGTCACCGTGCGGATCCCCAAATACCAGCCCGGAGTCCAGGTGTGAGCACCACCCCGGCGAGTCGCTCCTGACCTTTCGAAAAGCTGTGCGTATCCATGTGATTACGGCTAGTGTTCGCACTGGTCAGGCCGCCCATTGCCCGGAGGTTCTAAGCTGATGAGCGTGACGATCGAGTTCGGCCAGCACTGGACGCTTTACCCGTGGACCCGGGACGACACGCGCGACCTGCCAGAAGGATTCCGGTACGAGATCGAGGACGGGAACCTCCTGGTCATGAACTCCCCCGCACCCGAGCATCAGTACGTCGCCAACCGGCTCATGCGCATCCTCGATGACGCGGCCGAGGACGCCGGGCTGGACTTGATCACCATCGGGCCGGTCGACGTCGACGTCCCAGGTCCGCTGCCCGGCTACCGCAGCCCCGACCTCGTCACCGTGTCGGGCAAGCTGGTCGAGGGGGGCCACGACCTGCTCAAGGGGAAGGACGTCCTGATCGCCACCGAGATCACCGGCAAGGACGCGATCACCCGTGACATGATCACCAAGCGTCAGGTCTACGCGAGCATCGGCATTCCCTTCTACTGGGTGGTCCGCCTCGACCAGCCGGAGCCGCGCCTCATCGTCTTCGAGCTCGCCGCGGGGGAATATCGCGAGCGGCACGACGTGCGGGTGGGTGTGCCGGTGACGATCGACGAGCCGTTCCGGGTGACGCTCGATCCGGGGGCGCTGCTCCGCCGCCGTTCGGGCTGACCTCAGGCTCGCCGCGATCCCAGCCGTGATGCGGTCGTGATGGGGAGGCGTTGACTTCCGCACGTTCCGGTCATCACTCTCTAGGGGATCGGTCGGTGAAAGGGGTGATCGTGAGCGGTCTGCGGGTTCTGGCGGTGGACGACGAGCAGCCCGCGCTGGAGGACGTCGCCTACCTGCTGCGCGCGGATCCCCGCATCGGCGACGTGCTCACCGCCCGCGACGGGGCCGCCGCGCTCCGGCTACTCGACCGCGCCATCGCGGACGGCAAACCGGTGGACGCGGTCTTCCTCGACATCCGCATGCGCGGGCTCGACGGGGTGGTGCTGGGCCGGCTGCTGACCCAGTTCACCCGCCCCCCGAAGATCGTTTTCGTGACGGCGTACGAGGACCACGCCGTGGACGCCTTCGAGCTGAAGGCCGAGGACTACCTGCTCAAGCCCGTACGGCCGGAGCGGCTGGCCGAGGCGATCCGCCGGGTGTGCGGCAGCCGGGGCGATCCTGGGGATGGGCCGCAGGCGGACACGATCCCGGTCGAGCTGGGCGGCGTCACCCGGTTCGTGGCGAGCACCGAGGTGCGCTACGTCGAGGCGCAGGGCGACTACGCGCGGCTGCACACGGCGACCGGCAGCCACCTGGTCCGCATCCCGCTGGCCACGCTGGAGGAACGCTGGGCCTCGGCCGGGTTCCTGCGCGTCCACCGCAGCCACCTCGTCGCGGTCAAGCACATCGACGAGCTGCACATCGACTCGGGCAAGTGCGTGGTGCGGGTGGGGGACACCGAGATCCCGGTGAGCCGCCGCCACACCCGGGAGCTGCGCGACCTGCTCGTCCGCCGGGCCCGCAGGGGCCAGACCCGATGAGCGGACGGTGAGGGCGCGATGACCGGCAAGCCCCGCAGGGCGGCGGCGGCCGGCACGCGCGGACAGGGCGAGGGGGCGGCGACGACCGGAAAGCCCCGCAGGGTGGTGGTGACCAGCCCGCGCACGGCGGCGGCCCGCAGGCCACGGCACCCGCTCACCCGGGAGATCGACGAGCAGACCCGCCTGGGCGAGGTCTACATGGGCTCCCTGGTGCGGACCCAGTTCCGCCTGGCGTTGTTCGTGTGCAGCCTGCTGGCCTGCGTCGTGGGCGGGTTGCCGCTGCTGTTCCTGCTGGCGCCGGAGCTGCGCGCGGCCGAGCTGTTCGGGCTGCCGCTGCCGTGGGTCGTGCTCGCGGGGCTGATCTACCCCGCGCTCGTCGGGGGCGCCTGGCTGTACGTGCGGCAGGCCGAGCGCAACGAGCGCGACTTCGCCGACCTCGTGGACGTGCGCCGGTGAGCCAGATCGCCGCGGTCGTCCTGGTGATGCTGGCGACCGTCCTCATCGGCGCGTTCGGCATCCGGGTGTCCCGCACGACGTCGGACTTCTACGTCGCCTCCCGCACGGTCTCGCCTCTGTGGAACGCCTCGGCCATCGGCGGGGAGTACCTGTCGGCGGCCTCCTTCCTCGGCATCGCGGGGCTGATCCTCACCTTCGGCGCGGACATGCTGTGGCTGCCGGTCGGCTGGACGGGCGGCTACCTCGTGCTGCTGGTGCTGGTGTCGGCGCCGCTGCGGCGGTCGGGGGCCTACACGCTGCCCGACTTCGCCGAGGCGCGGCTGGAGTCGATGGCGGTGCGGCGGCTGTCGAGCGTGCTCGTCGTGCTGATCGGCTGGCTGTACCTCATGCCGCAGTTCCAGAGCGCCGGGCTGGTCTTCCGTACGATCACCGGGGCGCCGCCGTGGACGGGCAGCCTGCTGGTGGCGGTGGTGGTCGCGACCAACGTGCTGTCGGGCGGCATGCGGTCGATCACGTTCGTCCAGGCGTTCCAGTACTGGCTGAAGCTGACCGCGCTGGCGGTGCCGCTGGCGTTCATGCTGGTGGCCTGGTGGTCCGACGGAAGGCCGGGGCTCGCCCCGGGCGACGAGTGGGTGCTGCCGCTCCACGGCCGCGACCACCCGGTCTACGAGACGTACTCGCTGATCCTGGCGACGTTCCTCGGGACGATGGGGCTGCCGCACGTGCTCGTCCGCTTCTACACCAACCCGGACGGCCGGGCCGCCCGCCGCACCACGCTCGTCGTCCTGACGCTGCTCGGCGCCTTCTACCTGATGCCCGCGGTGTACGGCTACCTCGGCCACGTCTACGGCATGCCGGAGAGCGACACCGTGGTCATCGCGCTGCCGGGGCGGCTGGTGGGCGGGCCGGTGGGCCAGTTCCTGACCGCGCTGGTGACCGCGGGGGCGTTCGCGGCGTTCCTGTCGACCTCGTCGGGCCTGACGGTGTCGGTCGCCGGGGTGATCGCGCAGGACATCCTGCGCGGCGGGGTGCGCGCGTTCCGCGTCGCGACCGTGCTCGCGGTGCTCGTGCCGTTCGCGCTCGCGGGCGTGGCCAGGTCGCTGCCGGTGGCGACCGTGGTGGGGCTGGCGTTCGCCGTGGCCGCCTCGTCGTTCTGCCCGCTGCTCGTGCTCGGCATCTGGTGGCGCAGGCTGACGACGGCGGGGGCGATGGCCGGGCTGCTGGCCGGGGGAGGGCTGGCCTGCGCGGCGGTGGCGATCACGATCATCGGCGGCCCGCACACCGGGTGGGCGGGGTCGCTGCTGGCGGAGCCGGCGGCCTGGACGGTGCCCGTGTCGTTCACGGTCATGGTGGTGGTGTCGCTGCTGACGCCGTCGAGAGTGCCGCGCGGCGTGGCGCGCACGATGGTCCGCCTGCACACGCCGGAGACGCTGAACGTCGACCGGGGCGACTGGCGACCGCGTTTCATGTAGTCCTGTTGTTCGCGTGCGCGGCGCGTTTCATGTAACGCGGTGCGTGACCGCTCGGCGCGTACAACCGACCACTCGTCGCACCGATGCGCCATGTGAACGAGCGGGCGGTACGGCTGGGCGACTCGGCGGCCCCCGGGACTCGTCGGCGGACACGACGCGCTCCTACGTTGAAGTGATCCAGATCACTTGCCGAAGGAGATCTTGTGACCGTCCAGCACGATCCATCGGTCTACGAGCGTATACAAGCGGGTGAGCAGTTCCAGGAGCTGCGCCGCCGCTACCGGTCCTGGGCCTTCCCCATGACCATCGCCTTCCTGGTGTGGTACCTGCTCTACGTCGTGTTGTCCGGCTTCGCCCGGGACTTCATGGGCACCAAGTTGTTCGGCAACATCAACGTCGCCCTGGTCTTCGGTGTGCTGCAGTTCGTGTCGACGTTCCTGATCGCGTGGGCGTACTCGCGGCACGCGGCGGCCAAGCTCGACCCGATCGCCGACGAACTGCGCGGCGCGACCGAGAGCCGCGACGAGGTCGGGGAGGGCGCCAAGTGAGTCACGAGACGCTGTCCACGATCCTCTTCCTGGTCTTCGTCGCCCTCACGCTGGCGATCACGTTCTGGGCCAGCCGCAACACCAAGAGCGCGGCGGACTTCTACGCCGGCGGCCGGTCGTTCAGCGGCCTGCAGAACGGCCTGGCGATCGGCGGCGACTACATGTCGGCCGCGTCGTTCCTCGGCATCGCCGGCATCATCGCGCTGTCGGGCTACGACGGCTTCCTCTACTCGATCGGCTTCCTCGTCGCCTGGCTGGTCGCGCTGCTGCTCGTCGCCGAGCTGATGCGCAACTCCGGCAAGTACACGATGGCCGACGTGCTCGCGTTCCGGATGTCGCCGCGCCCTGTCCGTACGGCGGCCGGCGTGTCCACGATCGTCGTCAGCATCTTCTATCTGCTCGCGCAGATGGTCGGCGCGGGCGCGCTCGTCGGCCTGCTGCTCGGCGTCCACTCCCAGGCGGGCAAGGTCTGGACGATCATCGCGGTCGGCCTGCTGATGATCATCTACGTCGTGTTCGGCGGCATGAAGGGCACCACCTGGGTGCAGATCGTCAAGGCCGTCATGCTGATGGTCGGGGCCGCGCTGATCACCCTGCTGGTGCTCGGCAAGTTCGGCTTCAACCTGTCCGGGCTGCTCGGCGACGCCGCCACCCAGAGCGGCAAGGGCGACGCCTTCCTCAACGCGGGCCTCAAGTACGGCACCGCCGCGCAGGGGACCTGGGGCAAGATCGACCTGATCAGCCTCGGCCTCGCGCTGGTGCTCGGCACCGCCGGCCTGCCGCACGTCCTCATCCGCTTCTACACGGTGCCGACCGCCAGGGACGCCCGCAAGTCGGTCCTGTGGGGCATCGGCATCATCGGCGTGTTCTACCTGCTGACGCTGGTGCTCGGCTTCGGCGCCGCCGCCCTGGTGGGGTCGAAGACGATCGCCGCGGCCGACAAGGCCGGCAACACGGCGGCCCCGCTGCTCGCCCAGAAGGTGGGCCAGGACATCTTCGGCGACGTCGGCGGCACCGTCCTGCTGGCGGTCATCGCGGCGGTCGCGTTCGCCACGATCCTCGCGGTGGTCGCGGGCCTGACCCTCGCGTCCTCCTCCAGCTTCGCCCACGACCTGTACGCCCACGTGTTCAAGCGGGGCGCCGCCACCGAGCGCCAGGAGGTCGTGGTCGCCCGCGTCGCCGCGTTCGTGATCGGCGCGATCGCGATCGCGCTGAGCATCTTCGCCCAGTCGCTCAACGTGGCCTTCCTCGTGTCGCTGGCCTTCGCGGTCGCCGCGTCGGGCAACCTGCCGGCGATCCTCTACAGCCTGTTCTGGAAGAGGTTCAACACGGCGGGCGCGGTCTCGGCCATCTACGGCGGCCTGATCTCCGCCGTGGTGCTGGTGATCTTCTCCCCGGTCGTCTCCGGCTCGCCGACGGCGATGCGCCCCGAGATGGACTTCCACCTGATCCCGCTGTCGAACCCGGGCATCTTCTCGATCCCGATCGGCTTCCTGTGCGGCTACCTCGGCACGATCCTGAGCAAGGAGTACAACGCGTCGAAGTACGCCGAGATCGAGGTCCGCTCGCTCACCGGCCTCGGCGCCGAGCGGGCCACGGGTCACTGACGCCGGCTCCCGGCCACACGTCGCCGGTTTCCCGGCGGTGCCACCCACCGCCGCCGGGGAGCCGGCGCACTCATATACGCCCGGTCGCCGGCCGGGCGTATGCCTGCCCTGTCCCTCGCGTCATGGTGTTGGGGCACCCACTCTGGTTATGGTTCGGTCCGTGGACAGCCCTCTCCAGACCGCCAAGGCGTGGTCGCGCTCGCGGAGAAGGAAGCAGCCGCCCGACGGCGACGCCCGCACGCGCATCCTCGACGCCGCCGAGGAACTGTTCGCGGGCGGCGGCTACGAGGCCACGCCGACCGCGCGCATCGCCGAACTCGCCGGCGTGCCCAAGGGCCTGGTCTTCCACTACTTCCCCCGCAAGATCGACGTACTGATCTCGCTGGTGGACGAGCGGACCGTGGTGATCGAGGAGGAGGTCGAGGCGGTCCCCGGCGACGCGGCCGGCGCGCTGTCACGGCTCGCCCGCAGGCTGCCGCTGCACGCGTCCCCCGCGATGCGGCGCATCCTGTTCCGGGAGGCCGACACCCACCTGTCCGTACGGGAGCGCCTGGGCCGCCTGAACACCGAGATCATCCGCCGGGCCAGGTTCGCCCTGGAGCTCGCCCTGCCGGGCGGGCGCGGCGACGCCGCCCGGCTGGAGGCCGCCGCCGCGACCTTCGCCGCGGTCCTGCTGTACCAGGAGAGCATCTGCCTGCTCACCGGCCATCACATCGACCCCGACGCGGTCGCCGAACTGATCGCCAACGCCCTGCACTGACGCGGGCCGCACCCCTTCCCGGCGCGCCTGTCTCGCGCGCCTCCGGCGCGACCCCGGGCGGTCGTCAGGCGGGGACCATCTCCTCCCGCTCCTCCAGGGGCCGTACGGCAGCCGCGTCGCCCTGCGGGGCCGCATCGTGCGGGGAGTCGTCGAGCAGGGCCAGGAGTTCGTCCATCGCCTCGCGCAGGTGGCCGATCATGCTCCAGACGTCCGGCAACCGGGTCGGGCAGGCGACGACGCCGAAGTCCAGCCGCCCGTCGTACGACGCGCAGGTGATGCTGATCCCCCCGGTGGCGTCGGTGACCACCGACAGAGGGTGGTAGGCGAGCATCCGGGCGCCGCACAGGTACAACGGCAGGCGGGGACCGGGCACGTTCGACACGATGAGGTTGACGCCCGCCCCCGCCACCCCGGCGAGGCGGAAGACCACCGGCGTGGCCAGCGCCGCGAAGGCGTTCGGCACCATCGCGCACACGTCGTCCAGCCAGGTGCGGTGGGAGACGGCGAAGCGCCGCTTGGCGGCGGCCAGCGTCGAGCGGACGGCCGTCAGGCGCTCCCTGGGGGAGGCGACGTCCGTGGCAAGCGGCGTGATCATCGCCGAGATCCGGTTGCCGACCCGCCCGTCCGCGGCGTCCCGGGACGACCCGCTCGCGCCCGGGGAGCGCAACGCCACCGGCACGGCCGCCACCAGTGGCCGGTCGGGCAGCGCGTCGTGGGCGAGCAGCCAGCGCCGCAGCGCCGAGGCGCACAGCGTCATCACCACGTCGTTCGGGCCCATGCCGAAGGCCCTGGCCACCCTCCTGACCTCCGCCAGCGGCGCCGAGCCGAGGGCGACCTCCCTCGTGCCGGAGATCGGGCCGTTGAACGGCGTGCGCGGCGCGACCAGCGGCGGCGTCTCGGGCAGTGGGCGCGAGTCTCCCGCGAGCGCGCGGGCGGCCTGGGCCACGAGCCGGGCGTCGGGCAGCGCCGCCACCACCGGGATCGTGTCCAGGTCGGCGGCGGCGCGGGCCAGCGAGCACAGCGTCTCCACCGGCTGGACGATCGACCGGGTGATCGCCCCGGCGAGCATCGTGAGCAGTCCGGGCGGCTGCGGCGACGCCGGGACCGGGGGCGCCTCCACCCGGCGCGGCTGCGGTGACGGGTCGAGCAGCGCGGTCAGGATCTCCGAGCCCGACACGCCGTCGATCGCACAGTGGTGCACCTTGGTGTAGAGGGCGCATCGGCCGCCCTCCAGGCCGTGGATGAGGTGCGCCTCCCATAGCGGCCGCCCGCGGTCGAGCCGCCGCGCGTGGACGCCCGCCACGTACGCCGCCAGTTCCCGTTCCCCGCCGGGCGCCGGGAGGGTGGTCTCGTGCACGTGCGCGTCGAGGTCCACGTCCGGGTCGTCCAGCCAGTACGGCCGGTCGAGCCCAAAGGGCACGTCGGCCAGCCGCATCCGCAGCGGTGGGGCGAGGTGCAGCCGCTCGCGCAGCAGGGCGAGCAGGGCCTCCCTGGTCAGGGCTCCGGAGGGCGAGGTCGACGGGTCGAGTATGGCGACACCCGCCACATGGGCCGCGGTCGTCGCCGACTCCACGCTCAGGAACTGCGCGTCGAGTGCCGTCAACTGGCGCATCTCGTCATCCTCCCGCTCACGCCGCCCGATCCGCCGGTCCGCGGCCGGTCCCGCCGCCCGGGACCGCCACCTGGGATGCGGCCCCGGCGCCGGGAGCCGTCGCCGGGAGCCGCACACCCGCGGCGATCCCTGGCGCACGATAATCACCCGCCTGCGCACCGTGACCATCATCGCCGCGCCGCGTTACCGCCGCATTTCTCCCACGTGCCGCCGGGGGATGTTCAGGCGCGCCCGTGACCGGCGCAGGGGGAACCGGCGTCGTCCGAGAGGTGCCTCCGGGCTAGAGTTTGCGCGCGACGCCGCCGAAGCAGGCCACCTCGCGGGGCTCGCCCCACGGGTTGTCCTCCGACCGCCACCGCGACACCGAGACGATGCCGGGTTCGAGCAGTTCCAGGCCGGTGAAGTAGCCCTCGATCTGCTCGGGGCTTCGCGGCGTGTAGGGGGTGGCGCCGCTGCCCGCGTTGTAGCGGCCGAGCGCCTCGACGTACGCCGGGTCGGTGTCGGAGCCGTCGTAGAGCGCGAGATAACTGCCCGAGGGCAGGGCCGCCAGCAGCCGGCTCACGATGTCCCGCGCCTCGTCGTAGTCCGCCACCAGGCCGAGGATGCCCATCAGCATCAGCGCGGTCGGGCGTTCGAAGTCGAGCGTCCTGGCCGCCTCCCGCAGGATGCGGCCGGGGTCGCGCACGTCGGCCTCGATGTAGTCGGTGGCCCCCTCGGGCGTGCTGGTCAGCAGCGCCTGGGCGTGCACCAGCACCAGGGGGTCGTTGTCGACGTAGACGATCCGGGACGCCGGGGCCAGCCGCTGGGCGACCTCGTGGGTGTTGTCGACGGTGGGCAGACCCGTGCCGATGTCCAGGAACTGGCGGATCCCCGCCTCACCGGCGAGGTATCCGACGGTGCGCACGAGCATCTGCCGGGACTGGCGGGCGATGTCCACCATCCCGGGGAAGACGGCGCGGATCCGTTCCCCCGCCTCTCTGTCGACGGGGTAGTGGTCCTTGCCGCCGAGGAAGTAGTTCCAGACGCGAGCCGAGTGCGGCACGCTGCTGTCGATCCTGCGGACGCCGGGATCGTCGGCGGGAGGGGTGTCACTCATGGGGGCCTCGGAGTGGTCGGAACGGAGAGACGACCGCACCCGCGTCAGTGATCTCCGCTCGTGGCAGATCGCGCGTCGCGCCCATCCTTTCCGATCAAGCCCCGGCACGCAACACATCGGCCTGGGTTGAAAGCACGATTACGGTCGCGTTCACCCCGATACCATCCCGTCCCGGAGGCGTCGGCGTACGGCCGGCGCCGGCGAGACCCGTATCGGGGAGGACAGGGATGATCTCGGCTCGACCGGAGGCGGCGACTTCTCCGGACGGACTGCCGGTTCAGCCGCGGGGCGGGCCGACGGTGGTGCGCATGATGCTCGGGGCCCAGCTGCGCCGGCTCCGCGAGGCCAGGAACATCACCCGCGAGCAGGCCGGGCACGCCATCCGCGCCTCCACCTCCAAGATCTGCCGGCTGGAGCTGGGCCGCACCCCCTTCAAACGGCGCGACGTGACCGACCTGCTCACCCTGTACGGCGTCGTCGACAGCGGCGAACGCGAGACGATGCTGGCGCTCGCCGAGCAGGCCGGCACCCCCGGCTGGTGGCACCAGTACAACGACCTGCTGCCCGGCTGGTTCGAGGTCTACGTCGGGCTGGAGGAGGCGGCGGCCACCATCCGCACGTACGAGGTCCAGTTCGTGCACAGCCTGTTGCAGACCGAGGACTACGCGCGCGCGGCGATCCGGCTGCGGCATCGCGGGACGCCCGAGCACGACGTCGAGCGCCGCGTCGGCCTGCGCATGCGGCGTCAGCGGCTCCTGGACCAGGCCGACGGCCCCCGGCTGTGGTCGGTGGTGGACGAGTCGGCGCTGCGCCGTCCCCTGGGCGGCCGGGCCGTGCAGCGCCGCCAGATCGAGCACCTGATCGAGGCCGCCGCGCGTCCGGACGTCACCCTGCAGATCCTGCCCTTCCGGGCCGGTGGTCACCCCGCCGTGGGCGGTCCGTTCACCATCCTGCGGTTCGCCGAGCCCGACCTGCCCGACGTCGTCTACCTCGAACAGCTCAGCAGCGCGCTGTACCTCGACAAGCAGGAGGACGTGGACGACTACACGGCGGTGATGAACGACCTCAGCGTGCAGGCCGAGTCGGCCCGCGACACCGTGACCATGCTGCGCGCGATGCTCCGGGATCTATGAGACGGGGAGCTGTGAGGTCAGCCCCTGCCCAGGTGGGCGAGCAGGCGGTCGAGGGGCCAGGTGTTCACCACGTCGTCCGGGGTGAGCCAGGCCCGCTGCGCGATGCCCACGCCGAACCTCTGGTGGGCCAGATGCGGGACGGCGTGGGAGTCGCTGTCGATGGAGAACTTCACGCCGTGGTGACGCGCGAGCCGTACGAGGTCGGAGGGCAGGTCGGCCCGGTCGGGGTAGGAGTCGATCTCCATGATCGTGCCGGTCCTGGCGGCGGCGCGGAACACCGCGTCCCAGTCCGCGTCCACCGGCGGCCGCTTGCCGATCTTCCGCGTCGTGGGGTGGCCGATGACGTGGACGTGCGGGTTCTCGCACGCCGCGATGAAACGGCGGGTCATCTCCTCCCGCGACTGGGTGAAGTGCGAGTGCACCGACGCGACGCAGACGTCGAATCCGGCCAGCACCTCGGCCGGCCAGTCCACCGAGCCGTCCGGGGCGATGTTCAGCTCGCTGCCGTGCAGCAGCCGCATGTCCGGATATCTCGCCTGCAGCTCGGCGATGCGGGCGCGCTGGGCGAGGGCCTTGTCGAGGGTCATCCGCTGCATGACCAGGTCGGGCGCGTGGTCGGTCACCGCGTAGTAGGAGTAGCCGCGCATCGCGGCGGCGGCCACCATGTCCTCCAGTGAGGCGATCCCGTCGGTGAGGTCGGTGTGGGTGTGCAGGTCGCCCCGCAGGTCGTGCAGCTCGACCAGGCGCGGCAGCTCGCCCCGCAGCGCGGCCTCGACCTCGCCGCCGTCCTCGCGCAGCGCCGGGTGCACCCACGCCATGCCGAGCGCCTGGTAGATCTCCTCCTCGGTCTCGGAGGCGATGAGCCGGTCGCCGTCGAACAGGCCGTACTCCGACAGCTTCCAGCCCTTCTTGACCGCCATCTCCCGGATGCGGACGTTGTGCTCCTTGCTTCCGGTGAAGTAGATCATGGCCGCGCCCCACGACTCGGCGGGGATCAGCCGCAGGTCGACCTGGAGGCCGCGGTCGGTCCTGACCGAGGTCTTGCGCTCGCCCTTCGCGACGATCTCGGTGACGTACGGCTGCCGCGCGAACAGCTCCATCAGGGCGGGGTCGCCGACGGCGAGGATGTCGATGTCGCCGATCGTCTCGCTCATCCGGCGCAGCGACCCGGCGAAGGCGATCCGGTCGGCGGGCAGCGAGGCGATGACTCGCTCCGCGAGATCCGTCGCGATGCCGAGGTGCACCCGATCGCCCGACCGCTCCATGTGCTCGATGCCCTTGAGCAGGTTCTCCTCGGTCTTGGCGCCGAAGCCGCGCAGGCCCTTCAGGCGCCCGGCCCTGATCGCGTCGGCCAGCGCGCCGGGGGAGTCGATGCCGAGCTCCTGGAACAGGAACAGCGCCTTCTTCGGGCCGAGCGAGGGAATCCGGGTCAGCCTGCGCACGCCCTCGGGCACCTTGCCCCGCAGGTCGTCGAGCTGGCGGAAGCTGCCGCGCTGGAGGAACTCCTCGACCTTCTTGGCGATCGCCTCGCCCACGCCCGGGATCGACCGCACGTCGGTCTCTCCGAGATCCCCGGGGAATCCCGCGATCGACTTGGCCGCCTTCTGGTAGCTGCGCACGCGGAAGGCGTCTCCGCCGTTCAGCGCGAAAAGCTCGGCGTACTCCTGCAGCGCCGCGGCTGCCTCGTCATTGGCCCGTCCCATCAGAACCTCTGCAGGGGACCGGCGCCTTCAGACGACGGGGGAACGCCGTCCCTGACTGTTCTTCTCTCTGGGCTCATTGCGGATGCCTTTCACCTGCGGTTGGACAGACAGTGCTGTGATAATGATCGTGTGACTCGCCAGGTCCGCACCTACCCCGGCACGGGATACAACCTCGGGTGCCACGTCGTGCGGTGCCCGAAGTACCGCCGCCCGGTCCTCGGTGGCCGGGTGAAGGCGCGCCTGGAGGAGCTGATGCGCGCCAAGGCGAGCGAACGGCTGGGAGATCGTGGCGCTTGAGGTGATGCCCGACCGCGAGCTGTTGTTCGTCAAGTCGCGCAAAAGCTCGCCGTCGTACGCGGCCAACCAGTTCAAGGGCTTCAACTCCCACCACCTGCGCGCCGAGTTCGCCCGCCTGCGCTCGCAGTTGCCCACGTTGTGGTCGAGGTCCTCCTTTGTGGCCACCGTCGGCGCGGTGCCAGCCGAGACGGTGCAGCGGTACATCCAGACGCAGTACGAGCGCCTTCCCAAGGGAGGCGGCCGTGCGTAGGTCGTACAAGTTCCTGCTGCGCCCCACGGCCAAGCAGGCTGCCGCGCTCGCCGCCTGCCTGGAAGATCACCGGCAGCTTTACAACGCCGCCTTGGAGCACCGGCGGACCGCCTATCGCAAGGCGGGTGTGACGGTTCGGTACGGCGACCAGTCGGCGGACCTCAAGCACATCCGCGCCGATGACGCCGAGGGTCAGGGCCAGTGGTCGTTCTCCTCCCAGCAGGCCACGCTGCGGCGGTTGGACAAGGCGTTCCGTGCGTTCTTCGCCCGGGTCCATGAGGGGCGCGTGCCTGGTTTCCCCCGTTTCAAGGGGCGCGGCTGGTTCGACACCGTGGAATGGCCCAAGGACGGCGACGGCTGCCGGTGGGACTCCCAGTCCGAGCACCCCACGGCGACGTTCGTCCGCCTTCAGGGCATCGGCCACGTGCGGGTGCATCAGCACCGCCCCGTCAAGGGCCGGGTGAAGACGATCAGCGTCAAGCGGGAAGGCGCCCGCTGGTATGTGATCCTTTCCTGTGACGACGTACCCGCCGAGCCGCTTCGGCAGACGGGCGCAGCCGTCGGCCTGGACATGGGCGTAGCGTCGCTGGCCACGACCAGTGACGGCGATCACCTGGACAACCCGCGCCACCTGGCCGGGTCCGCCGGCCGCCTCGTCCGCGGCTACGACGTGATCGTGCATGAGGATCTGCGGATCGCGAACATGACCCGCAGTGCGTCCGGCACGGTCGAGCAGCCCGGCCGGAACGTCGCACAGAAGTCCGGCCTCAACCGAAGCATCCTCGACGCGGGTTGGGGGGTGTTCCTGCAGGTCCTCGCGCACAAGGCTGAAAGCGCCGGTCGTGAATTGATCGCGGTGAACCCTGTCAACACCTCCCGCACGTGCGCCCGATGCGGCCGCGTCGCGAAGGAGAACCGTGTCACCCAAGCTGCCTTCCGCTGCATGGTGTGCGGGCATACCGCGCACGCCGACGTGAACGCGGCCAAGAACATTCTCAGGGCAGGGCTTGCCCTTCGCGACGCTGCGGAAGCGGCCCAGCGAGAAGCCGCTCCCTTCAGGGAGCGGAGGAGTCACGGGTCTCAGGGTAGGAGAAGCGGCAGCGCGCGTTCGAACGAACGTATCCAGTACGGCCAGGTGTGGGTGCCGTTTCCGTAGAAATCCGTCGTCACCGGCACCCCGGCCTTCTCCGCGGCCTTGGCGAAGTCGAGGTTCTGCCGCATGATCGCGGCCTCGGTGCGATCGGCCGGGCCGTCCCCGTGGTCCAGCGGGCCGGGCTCGCCGTCGCCCGAGGACGCGTAGAGGCGCACGCCCTTCAGCCGCCCGACGAGGTCGGCGGGATTGTGCTCCGGCCAGGCGCTCGGGTCGCCCCACAGGTCCTCGGTGTCCACGCCGTTGTCCGCCATGAACGCCCGGTATCCGGGGACGTCCTCGCGAGTGTCGAGCACCCCGGAGAACGACGCCGCGGCCTCGAACACACCCGGATGCCGGGCGGCGTAGACGAACGCGCCGAGGCCGCCCATGGAGAAACCGGCGACCGCGCGGCGCGTCCCGACGCCGTACCGCGGCTCGACCAGGCGGGGCACCTCGGTCATGTGGAACGTCTCCCAGGCGGGGCCGTCGCGCCAGTCGGCGTACCAGCCCATCGAACCGCCCTCGGGGACGATGACGACGGCGTCGAGGCGGGCGGTCAGCCGGGCCACCTCGCCTGTCCTGAGCCAGTCCCAGCCGCCGCCGGCGCAGCAGCCGTGCAGCAGGTACAGCGCGCGCCAGCCGGTGGAACCCGGCTTCCACGCCTCAGGCTTCAGCACCCACACCGAGCGCCGCCCGCCCGCGGCCGGGGAGTCGATCACGAGTCTGTCCGTCCGTCCGTCCACGGCCTCCTGGGAGACGACCGTGGCCGCGGCCGGGGAACGGACGGGCGGCGGCGCCGCGGACTCGGCCGTGCCCTGGCAGCCGGTCACCATGGCGACGAGCACGAGCCACGTCAGGATCTTCTTCACCAGAGCTGAATGTCATACCGATCAACCCTCGTCAACCCTGGAAAAGGGCTCCGCGTAGGCGAAAGGCCCGGCCGGCGGCGGGACCGGCCGCTCGAACACCCGGACCTGGAAGAACTCGCCCCACCCCGGGTCCGGCGCCGTCACGCCGTACGTCTCGGAGTGCTCGAAGCCGAAGCGCGCGTAGTAGGCGGGGCTGCCCACCAGCGCGACCAGCGGCTCCCCGAGCGCCTCGGCCGCCCCGAGCACGGCGTGCACGAGCGCCGAGCCCACGCCCCGCCGCTGGTGGGCGGGGTGCACGGCCAGCGGGCCGAGCCCGAGCACGGGCACGGTCCCCACGTGGGCCCTCGTGCAGACGACGTGCCCCGCGATCCCGCCGTCCGGCGCCGGTGCGACGAGCGACAGCTCCGGCAGCCAGCCGGGGTCGGCGCGCAGTTCGTCGAGCAACGTCACCTCGACCGGCAGTCCGTCCGGCCGGTCGGGGTTGCGGGCCGCCTCGTAGGGCGCGAAGGCGGCGGCGACGACCGCGCGGACGGCCTCGACGTCGCCGGGGTTCTCCCGTCGGATCAGCATCCGCCCAGCCTGCCGCCCGTCCCCGCGACCCGGCAACGAGTTAACGGGCCGAGCCCGGGGGAGAGCGGATCGGAACGCGCGGTCGTGAGCTTCTTCGCGCGACCGAGGCGAAATTTGGCGATAAGTGACCGCATCGCCGCTACAAAAGCCACATTTGACGCTTTGTGAGCGGATTGGCGTGAAATTCGAAATTTCGGGCTCGGCTGGATGCGGGCCGGGGGCGGCCGACCGATGATCGGCCGCCTGGCTTGACCGGGCCCCGGTAGGCGAATACCGTCTCTCCGAAAATTACTATAAAAATCATGAAAGTTTCGGTGGCGGTTCGCGGACACACCATCTCGTCGTGGTCACGGGGCCGCTGATGTTTCCCCCCTGTCGACTGAGAGACAACAGCAAGGAGCACTCATGCCAGAGCTGACGGACCCCGAGCCGGTCGCCAAGCCCGTCCCGCAGATCAACACCACGGTTCCGCATCCGGCCCGGATATACGACTACCTGCTGGGCGGCAAGGACAACTTCGCGGCCGACCGTGAGGCGGCCGAACACCTCCTGAAAGTTTCGCCGGGTACTCGTGAGGGCGTTCGCGCCCACCGCGCCTTCCTCCGCCGGGCGGTGCACCATCTCGCCGCCGAGGCGGGAATGACGCAGTTCCTCGACATCGGCACGGGCATCCCCACTCAGGGCAACACCCACGAGATCGCTCAGCAGGCCAACCCCGAGGCCCGGGTGGCGTACGTGGACAACGACCCCATCGTCCTGGTGCACGGCCGTGCTCTGCTGAGCGGCAGCGCCAAGGGGATGACCTCGGTGATCGAGGCCGACATGCGGCAGCCGGAGAAGATCCTGTCCCACCCGGAGGTCCGGGCCGTGATCGACTTCGACCGTCCGGTGGCCGTCATCATGGCGGGCGTCCTGCACTTCGTCACCGACGAGGAGGACCCGTACGGCCTGGTCGAGACCTTCAAGGCCGCCGTGCCCTCGGGCAGCCGTCTGCTGCTGTCGCACATCACGCTCGACTTCGCCCCCCAGGTGCGCGAGGAGGAGTTCACCAAGCCGTACGACAACAGCACCGCGCCCATGGTGCCCCGCACCCTCGACCAGGTGCTGCGGTTCTTCGAGGGCTGGCAGGTGATCGATCCCGGCGTGGTCGAGGTGGTGCGCTGGCGGCCTGACGAGCACGAAGGCCGGGAGCGCATTCCCGGGGGTCACGCCTGGGCCTACGGCGCCGTCGCGGCGAAGCCCTGACCGGGGAACGACGAGGCAGGGGGCGGTCCCATGCGCGGCGACCGCGCCGATGAGTGGCGATGGCCTCCGGTGCGGCGGGTCGCGCGCACCGGAGGCCATCGCTTGCTAGAGGGGAAGGGTCAGCAGGTGGAGCCGGCCTGGGTCGGCGGCCCCGCCGACCTCACTGCGTGAAGGTCCACTTCTGGTTGTTCCCGCCCCAGCAGGAGTACAGCTGGATCTGGGTGCCGTTGCCGGTGCCCTGCCCGACGGCGTCCAGGCACAGGTTCGACTGTACGCCGACGATGGTCCCGTCCGAGTTGAGGCGCCACTTCTGGTTGTCGCCGCCCCAGCAGGAGTAGATCTGGACCTTGGCGCCGTTGCCGGTGCCGGCGGCGTCCAGGCACTTGTTGCCGTACACCCGGAGCTCCTGCGCGGAGGTGTAGGTCCAGGTCTGGTTGGTCTGGCCGTTGCAGTCCCAGATCTGCACCTGGGTGCCGTCGGTGGTGCTGGCGTTGGGCACGTCGAGGCAGCGGCCTGAGCCGACGTTCCTGATCGGCCCGGTACCGTTCCCGCCACCGGGGGTGGGTGAGGTGCCGGGGCTCGGCGAGGTGCCGGGGCTGGGCGAGGTGCTCGGCGTGGCGGCGTTGAGGGCGTTCAGCACCGAGGTGTAGGCGGCCTTCTTGTTGCCGTTGCTGTCGAACAGCAGCGGGCTGGTGTTCGCACCGAGCCACGAGTCGCTGTCGCGCACGCCCCAGACGGTGATACCGATGCAGCGCGGCACGGCCAGGCAGTCGTTGACCACGTTGGCGTAGGTGGTGGCCGAGCCGCCCTGGATGTCCAGCTCGGTGATGGCCACGTCGACGCCAAGGGCGGCGAAGTTCTGCAGGGTCTGGCGGTAGTTGGAGGGGTAGGGGCTGTTGCTGTTGAAGTGGGACTGGAAGCCGACGCAGTCGATCGGCACGCCGCGGGCCTTGAAGTCCTTGACCATGTTGTAGACGCCCTGGGTCTTGGCCCAGGTCCAGTTGTCGGTGTTGTAGTCGTTGTAGCACAGCTTGGCGGCCGGGTCGGCGGCGCGCGCGGTGCGGAAGGCGACCTCGATCCAGTCGTTGCCGGTGCGCTGGAGGTTGGAGTCGCGCCGGCCGCCGCTGCTGTCGTCGTAGGCCTCGTTGACCACGTCCCAGTAGGGGATCTTGCCCTCGTAGTGGGCCATCACGCCGTTGATGTGGTTGATCATCGCCTGGCGCAGCGCGCTGCCGGACAGGGACTGCATCCAGCCGGGCTGCTGGGAGTGCCAGGCCAGCGTGTGCCCGCGCACCTGCTTGCCGTTCTGCGTCGCCCAGTCGTAGATCCGGTCGGCGTTGGTGAAGTTGAACTGGCCCTGGTTGGGCTCGGTGGCGTCGATCTTCATCTCGTTCTCGGCCGTCACCATGTTGAACTCACGGTTCGCGATCGTGGTGTACGCCGAGTCGCCGAGTTTGCCGGCGGCGATGGCGGTGCCGAAGTAGCGGCCGGTCTGCGCGGCCGCCGCGCCCAGCGTGCTCGCCGCGGCGTCGGCGGGGACCGTCACCGCCACCACTGCCGTGGCCGCGCTGAGCACGCCGAGAGCGCCGGCGACCAGGGCCCGGCGCAGCCGGGTTCGGGGCGGGGGCATGACGTTTTCGCCCATGTCTGAGCCTCCATAACTGAATCACCAAAGGGAACGCGGGAGTTCCCGTGAGATCGACGCCGCGCCTCGGCACTCGAGGGCGCACACCACCAGGGCGTCGTGATCGGCGGCCCCCCTGCCGTGCACCACCACTTGGGAGCGGGGGACCGCCTTGGAGGATCAGTGTGGAAACCTCCCCGAAACTTGTCAAGACGTTGGTGGAAACTTTCGGCCCACCTGGCCATGAGGGATGAGAAAAATCGGTTCAGCAGGCGGCATCTGCGGTCCGAAAGTTTCGTCAGTGTGTGACTGAGGAGGGGATGAAAGTTTCACCGCATGGTCCTCCCCGATTCCATGGGCCATCGCGATAACGCCCGCTTGGGCCACCACCCGACCCCAACCGGCGACGCGAACACGTTCCGGACCATTGACAGCGGCTCGCTGTCTCGTATTGGCTCCGCCCCACACCACTCCGAGCACCCCGATGGAGAGGAGAGGCCATCAGGAGACGGATTGTGAACGCTAACAGCAACGGCGTTCCAGCGGCCGGCAGCCGAATCCGGGCCGCCGGTCCGGGACGACGCCCGGCCGATGCGCGGGCACCTCGATCACCGATCGGCGGTGCCGGGGAGGAGGGCGGTGGCACTACCCTGCCAGGGTGAGCGTGGAAGTATCCGTGGTGGTCCGCTATCGCAAGGCCGTGACGTACGGCGTGAACGCGCTGCTCGGCGCGCTGGAGACCGCGAAGGCCGAGTGCGATCTGCGGCTCGGGACCACACCCGAGGAGGTCGCGGAGCACATCGCGGCCAGCCCCGCGGACCGTGTCCTGGTCCTCTGGTCGTTCTACTCGCCGGACGCCGAGGCGATGGCCGCCGAGCTGGCCACCGTACGGGCCCTCGCCGACGACCCGCGCGTTCTGCACATCGCCGGCGGGGTGCACGCCACCGCCGAGCCGCAGCAGGTCATCGACGCCGGCTGGGACCTCGCCGCCATCGGTGAGGGCGAGCCGACGATCGTCGCCCTGGTCGAGGCGCTGCGCGCGGACCGGCCGCTCACCACCGTGCCCGGGCTGGCGGTGCGCGACGACGACGGGACGGCGCTGCGCACGCCGCCGGCGCCGCAGTTACCGCTGGACGCCTTTCCGTCCTTCCCCGACCGGCGCCGCCATTTCGGGCCCATCGAGATCACGCGGGGCTGCGTCTACACGTGCCGCTTCTGCCAGACGCCCTTCATGTTCGGCGGCAGGTTCCGGCATCGCAGCGTGGACAGCGTGCGCGAGCACGTCCGCCGGATGGCCGCCCACGGCCTGCGCGACGTCCGCTTCATCACCCCCACCTCCCTCTCGTACGGCACACAGGGGCCGGAGCCGGCGCTGGACGCGGTGGAGGAACTGCTCGCGGGCGTGAAGGAGGAACTGCCCGCGAACGGGAGGGTGTTCTTCGGCAGCTTCCCATCCGAGATCCGCCCCGAGCACGTGACGCCGGAGGCGATGCGGCTGCTCAAGCGATACGTGGCGAACGACAACATCATCATCGGCGCGCAGTCGGGCTCCGACCGCGTGCTGGCGGCGGCCGGTCGCGGCCACGGCAGCGAACCGGTGCGCGACGCCGTGCGGATCGCCGTGGAGCACGACTTCCGCCCGAACGTCGACTTCATCTTCGGGCTGCCCGGCGAATCACCCGAGGACCAGGACGCGTCCCTGCGGCTCGCCGCCGACCTCGCCGATCTCGGGGCGCGCATCCACACCCACACGTTCATGCCGCTGCCCGGCACGCCGTGGCGGGACGCCGAACCCGCGTTCATCCCGCTCGCCACGATGCGTGAGCTGGACCGGCTCGCGCAGCGCGGCGACGCCTACGGGCACTGGCGCAAGCAGGCCGAGCACGCCACGCGGCTGGCCGAGGCGGCCAAGGCGTACCCGCGCCGGGCCCGGCGCCGCCGCACCACCGACCGCTGACGTCCCCGCTCGCCGAGCCCTTTCCCGGGCCCGGCGAGCGTGGGGCCTCGCGATCAGAACTGCTGCGCCCGGGCCTGGTACGGCTCCTCCAGGAAGGCGATCTCCTCGTCGGTGAGCTTCAGCTCGACCGCGGCGAGGGCGTCGTCCACGTGGTGCGCCTTGGTCGCGCCGACGATCGGAGCGGTCACGCCCGGGCGGCTGAGCAGCCACGCGAGGGAGAGGGTCGCGGGGGAGACGCCCCGCTCCCCGGCGGTGCGCGCCACCCGCTCCAGGATCGCCTCGTCGGCGGGCCCGCCGTACAACTGCTCCTGCCTGGCGCCGTCGCCGACCTGCCGTACGGTGTCGGCGGGCTTGCCCGCGCGGGCGAGCAGGCCGCGCGCGAGCGGGCTCCACGGAATGAGCCCCACTCCCTGGTCGAGGCACTGCGGGATCATCTCCCGCTCCTCCTCGCGGTGCAGCAGGTTGTAGTGGTTCTGCATCGAGACGAACCGGGTCCAGCCGTGCCTGTCGGCGGCGTGCTGGGCCTTGGCGAACTGCCACGCCCACATGCTGGAGGCGCCGATGTAGCGGGCCTTGCCGGCCCGGACGATGTCGTCGAGCGCCTCCATGGTCTCTTCGATCGGCGTCTCGTCGTCCCACCGGTGGATCTGGTACAGGTCCACGTAGTCGGTGCCGAGGCGGGCGAGTGAGGCGTCGATGGCCGACATGACGTGCTTGCGGGACAGGCCGTAGTCGTTGCGGCCCTCGCCCATCGGGAAGTAGACCTTGGTGGCGAGCACGTAGTCGTCGCGCCGAGGGAAGATCTTGCGCAGCAGCCGCCCGGTGACCTCCTCGCTGACGCCTCCCGAGTAGACGTCGGCGGTGTCGAAGAAGGTCACGCCGCCCTCGGCAGCCTTGCGCACGATGGGCTCGGCCTGCTCCTCGTCCAGGACCCAGCCGCCCCACTTGGCCGGTTCGCCGTAGCTCATCATGCCCAGGCAGATCCTGCTGACCTTCATACCCGTGGTGCCAAGTCGTCGGTATTCCATGCCAGCACCCTATTTCCCCCATCGTCTCGCCCGGCGGGTGAGTCACCAGCGCAGCGCGGTGAAGTCGATCGGCCGGGGTGAGAGTCGCCCGGTACGACCGGCCAGGTCGTGCAGCCGACGGCTGAACTCGTCGGCAGGCAGCCGCTTGCGGTCGCCGTGGCCGGGCAGCAGCCATTCGAAGCGCACCCGCGGTGCCGTACGGGCCAGCGACGCGGCCAGTTCCGTGATGGAGTACCAGGTGACCGACTCGGCGACGGCGATGTCGCCGCCGGTGCGGGACCAGTAGAAACTGTCACCGCTGAAGCAGTAGGTCTCGTCGGCGAGGTACAGCACGCTGCCCTCGGTGTGTCCGGGCAGCGGATGCGCTGTCACGCCGTCGGCGATCTCGATCGGCTCGGTGCCCCGGAGAAGGCGGTCGGCGTCCGGCGCGGCGGCGAGGTCTCCTTCGTGGATCCACAGGCGGGCGCCGAACCGGTCGGCGTATTCGCGGCCGTGCGCCGCGTGGTCGCGATGCGTGAGCAGCACGTCGGTGACCGGACCGAGGGCCGCGTATCTGGCGGCCAGGTCGGAACTCCAGCGCGGCGTGTCGATCATCATGAGGTTTCCGGCGGGCCGGCGCAGCAGGTAGGAGTTCGCGCCGGCGGTGTGCCGCGAGTTGTGCCCGCACAGGTGCACGTGCTCGGTAAGGCGCAGGGGGAAGGGATCGAACGCCGGGTCCGGCCCGCGCGTTCCGCGCCGGATGGACCGGGTGTGACACGCGAAAGCCGCGGCGTACAGCGCCCTTTCCTCCGCGTCGGTGCGCGGCTGGCGGACGACCGAGGAGCGGCCCTCGACCTCCGCGACCAGTGCCGGTGCGAGCTGCCGGGCCACGTCGCAGTTGGTGCAGCGGTGATCGACGTGCCAGGCGGCGTCGGGCGAGTGCTCGTTCATGACGTGGTCCCTCCGCGCAAACCGGTGAAATTCGGCGACCAATTGAGTATCACGCGCTCTGCAGGAGAACAAATCAAAGAATGCTGTTGACTTTTCTGGAGAAAGTCGCTCTCGGGCGCCTCTTTCGTGTGCGGTTGACAATCTCGAAAATAGTTCTCTGTCTGCCGTTCGCGGGTAAGTGAATCGTCATGATGCGCACAGTTGACTCGCCGGGGCGTTCTTGCTGACATGGTCGCCATGGAGATCGTCGGGATGACCGAGGAGTACGCGGCGGACATCGTCACGTGGCGTTACCCTCCGCCGTACGACTGCTATGACCTTGTGGGCGCGGATCCGGCCTTTTTCACGGATTCCCGGAACGGATACTTCGCACTCGTGAACGAGGGCAGACTCATTGGATTCCGGGTGTTCGGCGCTGACGGCCGTGTGCCGGGTGGCGAGTACGACGAGTCGGCGCTCGACACGGGCGGGGGGCTACGTCCCGAACTGACGGGTCGTGGCCTGGGCAGGCGGGCGATCGCGACCGGCCTGGAGTACGGGGCCGCACGTTTCAGGCCCGCGGCCTTCCGGGCGACTGTGGCCGGCTTCAACATCCGAGCCCAGCGGGTCCTTCAGGGACTGGGGTTCGTGCCGAGCGCGACGTTCGACGCCACCACGGACGGCCGCCGCTTCGTCATCCTGACCCGCCGACAGTCGTAGGGAGTGCATCCGGAGGAGGGGTGTTCGTCCGACAGGGCCGAGCGGTGGTGGGCTGCTTCGGTTGAAGACAGACGCAAGGCCGCCTCTAGAATCTTGTTCCATGGCGATGTACGTCCCCCTCGGCCAGGGCCGATACCAGGCGACAGAGCACACGCAGGGGCCGTGGGACCCACGGCATCAGCACATGGGACCCGTCACCGCGCTGCTGGTGCACGAGCTCGCCCGCGTCACCGGCCGCTCCTCCGGCCTTCCTCTGGCCCGGCTGGCGGTGGACGTGTTCGCCCCCGTTCCGGTGGCGGAGCTGGAGGTGCGCACCGAAATGATCAGGGACGGCAGGCGCGTGCAGTGCCTCGGCGCCTCCGTCACCTCCGGCGGGCGTGAGCTGGTCAGGGCGACCGCGTGGCGTATCAGGGAGGCCGGCAGCCCGGCGAGCGAGGCCGCGCCGCCGCCCGCGCCGGTTCCGCCGCCGGCCCCGGACGACGCGGAGTCGTGGATCGCGCGGGGCTTCGGGTATGGCAGGGCCACGGACTGGCGGTTCGTCAAGGGCTCCCCGGACGAGGCCGGGCCCGCCGTCGCGTGGGGCAGGGCCCGGGTGCCGCTCGTGGAGGGCGAGGAGATCACGCCGCTGGAACGGCTCGCGATGTTCGCCGACAGCGGCAACGGCATCAGCGGAGTCCTGGACTTCGACGCCTACCTGTTCGCCAACGTTGATCTCACGATCTCGCTGTTCCGCGCCCCGGAGGGGGAGTGGATCTGCCTGGACGCGGCCACGACGATCGGTCCACGTGGACGCGGGCTGACCCGCACCACGCTGTTCGACCAGTCCGGCGAGGTCGGCACGGCCACGCAGACGCTGTTCGTCGAGCCCCGGACCACCTGATCCCGTAGCGTCAGGCGGCCGTACAGGTGATGGGCGACGGCACCTCGACGGTGCCACCCGACCAGCCGACCGCGAAGTCCAGCGTCACCGACGCGCCCGGCGGCAGCGCGCCGTTCCAGGGTTGGTTGGTGACGGTCACCGTGGCTCCCGGCGGGGTGTAGCCGCCGTCCCACATCTGCACGTAGCTCAGGCCGTTGGGGACCTTGAAGGTGACGGTCCACGAGGAGATGGGCAGCGTTCCGGTGTTCCGCACCGTCAGCTCGCCCCGGGAGGCCGCCGTCCACGTGAGGATGAACCGGATCGTCGCTTCGCACGAGCGTGTCCCCGGGGATGGCGACGGGCTCGGCGAGGGTGAGGCGCTGAGCGACGGTGAGGGGGACGGGCCGGAGGACGGCCACGGGCTGCCGACGGGTGGGATCCGGATGATCCGGTCGTCGGGGAACGGCGTCCACGGGCCGTTTCCGGGGACCGTCCCGGTGCCGTCGTGGTTGCTCGTCGTCACCCAGAGCCAGCCGTCCGGACCGAGGGCCACGGTGCGCAGCCGTCCGTACTTCCCCTGGAGCTCGGCTACCGGGGTGCCCACCGTGCCGCTCGCGGCCGGCACCGCCCACACCCGCGTCCCGCGCAGGGCCGCGGCGAAGAGCGTGCCGTTGGCGTAAGCGAGGCCGCTGGGCGACGCGTCGGCCGGGCGCCAGGTCACGAGCGGGTCGCGCCAGCGGGTGTCGCCGCATACGCCCTGGCAGGCCGGCCAGCCGTAGTTGCCGCGCGGGACGATGTAGTTGAGTTCGTCCCAGGCGTCCTCGCCGAACTCCGTGGCGTACAGCCGGCCGGCCGTGTCCCAGGCGAGTCCCTGCACGTTGCGGTGGCCGTAGCTGTAGACCGGCAGGCCGGGAAACGGGTTGTCCGGAGGGACCGTGCCGTCGGGCCTGATGCGCAGGATCTTGCCGGCCAGGCTGCCCGGGTTCTGCGCGTTCTCGCGGACTCCGGCGTCGCCGGTGGCGACGTACAGCATGCCGTCGGGGCCGAACGCGATCCGCCCGCCGTTGCCGGACTGGGCGCGGGGAATGCCGCTGAGGACGACCTGCTGCACGTCGGGGTAGTTCCACCGGAACCGGACCACGCGGTTGTCGGAGGCGGTGGTGAAGTAGACGTAGACGAACTGGTCCTGCACGAAGGTGGGGGACAGGGCGATGCCGAGCAGGCCGCCGTCGCCCGTCGCCGACACGTTCCTGATGGTGGTCACCCGCGCGGGCGTGTATCCCGGGGACACCCGCATGATGTTCGCCGTGCCGCGTTCGGTCACGAGGGCGGTGCCGTCGGGCAGGAAGGCCATCCCCCAGGGGGTCAGCAGCCCCGTCACGGCGACCTGTGCCCGGGTGAAGTCGAACCCGCCGGTGGCCGCTCCCGCGGGGGCCGGCCGGGTCACGACGAGCGCCGCGACGGCGGTCACGGCGCAGAGGACGGTCGCGAGTGCCGCGGACAGGCGCTTGGGCATCACACGCTCCCGGGAGGGGACGGGCTACCGGCTCGTCACCCATCGAAAGCGTCCGCCACGGCCGAGGCAATCGACCGGATACCCTTCCGGCGGCCTGCGCGTTCGTCCGCCGGTGAGGAAACTTTCAGACCCCGCGACGGTCAGCGGGCCGCGGGCGGGACGCGGATGATCCGGTCGTCGTCGGCGGCCGGGGTCCCTCTGCCGTCGCGGTTGCTCGTCGCCACCCAGAGCGAGCAGTCGGGCCCGACGGCCACGGTGCGCAGCCGACCGTACGTTCCCTGGAACTCGGCCACCGGGGTGCCCGCCGTGCCGCCGCTGATCGGCACCGTCCACAGCCGCGTCCCGCGCAGGGCCGCGGCGAAGAGCGTGCCCTTGCCGTACGCGAGCCCGCTGGGCGACGCCTCGGCGGGGCTCCAGGTCACGAGGGGATCGGTGAAGCGCGGGTCGGAGCACACGCCCTCGCAGATCGGCCAGCCGTAGTTGCGGCCGGGGAGGATGCGGTTGAGCTCGTCCCAGGTGTTCTGGCCGAACTCCGTCGCGTACATCCGGCCGCTCTCGTCCCAGGCCAGCCCCTGCACGTTGCGATGGCCGTAGCTGTAGACCGGCGAGCCGGCGAACGGGTTGTCCACGGGCACCGTGCCGTCGGGCCTGACGCGCAGGATCTTGCCGCCCAGGCTGTTCAGGTTCTGGGCGTTGGCCGAGTTCCCGGCGTCGCCGGTGCCCACGTACAGCCTTCCGTCCGGGCCGAACGCGATCCGCCCGCCGTTGTGGGTCGAGGCGCGGGGGATGCCGGTGAGGATCGGCTGCTGCGTCTGGGGCGAGCTCAGCCGGAACCGGACCACCCGGTTGTCGGAGGCGCTCGTGTAGTACGCGTAGACCCACTGATCCAGGGCGTAGACCGGGGAGACCGCGATGCCGAGCAGGCCACCCTCGCCCCCGGGCGACACGTTCGGGACCGTGGCCACTTTCACGGGCGCGGATCCGGGGCGCACCCGCATGATGTCCGCCGTGTCGCGCTGGGAGACGAGGGCGCTGCCGTCGGGGAGGAAGGCCATCCCCCAGGGCGCCCGCAGCCCCGTGGCGACGACCTGCGGGTGGGCGAAGTCGTATCCGCTGGTGGCCGCGTTCGCGGGGGCCGGCCGGGCCGAGACGAGAGTGGCGGCGGCCACCGCGCTGAGCGCGGTCGCGAGCGCCACGACGAGACGCTTGGGCATCACATGCTCCCGGGCGGGACGGCGGCTTCCGACGCACGAAGGTACAACGCGTCACCCCTGGAATCCGGGCGCCGCGCCGGTGCCGCCATCGGGAAGACGCCGTCGACCGATCCCCGGTGAGCTGGGTGTCCGCAGGTGCGCGGCCCGCTCGCAGGAAGGCCCACGACCGTCTGGTGGGCCGGTCAGCGGGGGCGGCGGGTCACCGCGTACACGATGAGGGCGAGGCCCGCGAGGATCTGGCCGCCCAGGATGAGGCGGTTGAGATCCAGGGCCGGCCGCCAGCGCACGTCGCCGTCCTTGATGACGAACATCCCGACCGGCCTGTTGACGACGCCGCCGCCTCCTCCGGGGATCTCGCCGCCCTTCTCCGGGCTGCGGCCGAAACCGCCCCCCGCGCGTACCGCCGCCACGGGGACGAAGGTCACCCCGTCCTTCTCGTACGGCTCGCCGAAGACGCGCTGGCCGGTCAGCTTCTTGAGCAGTGGTTGCATGTCGCCAATTCTCCGGCAAGCCGCTCACAAGTCGGGATGCGTACAACAGGGGCGTGAACGACTATGACATCCGGCGGCCGACACCCGCCGACGCGGCGGCCATCCACGAACTGGTCGCCGAGCACGACATCGCAGTGACCGGCAAGCCCGACTGGACGCTCGACGACATCGCCGACACCCTCGGCGAGCTGGACCTGGAGCACGACAGCTGGGTGGTCCGCTCGGGCGGGCGGCTCGTCGGCTGGGGCTACGCCAGGCGCAAGGGCGCGAGCGACAACGTGGACGTCGACGTGCAGGCGCGGGAGCCCGGCGCGGCCGCCCTGGTGTGGGACCTGGTGCTCGGCCGGGCCGGCGACCTGGCCCGCGAGGCCGGGCACGACCACGCGGTCGTCGACGTCAGCGTCTACGAGCAGGACGCGGTCATGCGCGAGGCCGCCAAGGAGCGGGGCTTCGCGCCCGCGACCAGCTTCCACCGCATGCGGGCCGACCACGCCGGCGTACGGCCCCTCTTCCTCGCCGGTGTCACGGTCGAGGCCGGCTCCCGCGAGGGCGAGGAGGTGCTGCGCGTGGCGCACGCCGTCCAGCAGGAGGCGTTCGCCGAGCACTTCGGGTTCGTGCCGAAGACGTTCGACGAGTGGGCCGACGAGATGGAGGCGTCCAGCGCGAACGACTGGACGCAGTTGCTGCTGGCCCGCGTCCACGGCGAGCCCGCGGCCATGCTGCTCGGCACCGACCACTTCGTGCCCGACGAGAACTGCGGCTACGTCCGCACGCTGGCGGTGCGGCCGGCCTTCCGCGGGCGCGGTCTCGGCCGGCTGCTGCTGACCCGGGCCTTCGAGGCCGACGAGCGGCGCGGGCGGGTGGGCACGATCCTGCACGTGGACAGCAACAACACCACTCCCGCGCTCGGCCTCTATCAGTCGGTCGGCATGCGCCCGGTGCTCGTCATCGACGTGTGGCGGGCCCTCGTGCGTCCCACGCGCTGAGATGTGGTTGCTCACAGCCCGGATACCTCTACTGTGAAATGCGGAGGAATCAGACACCAAGGGAGTGGTTGATGCTGCACGAGAGGCTCGAGGCGGTCTACGACAACGTCCTGCGCCGCAATCCGGGTGAGATCGAGTTTCACCAGGCCGTACGCGAGGTGCTGGAGAGCATCGGCCCGGTGCTCGGCAAGCACCCCGAGTACGCGGAGCAGAAGATCATCGAGCGGATCTTCGAGCCGGAGCGGCAGATCATCTTCCGGGTGCCCTGGGAGGACGACCGGGGCGAGGTGCACATCAACCGCGGCTTCCGGGTCGAGTTCAACAGCGCGCTCGGGCCGTACAAGGGCGGGCTGCGTTTCCACCCCTCCGTCTATCTCGGCATCATCAAGTTCCTGGCGGTCGAGCAGATCTTCAAGAACAGCCTGACCGGCCTGCCGATAGGGGCGGGCAAGGGCGGCGCCGACTTCGACCCGAAGGGCCGCTCCGACCGGGAGATCATGCGCTTCTGCCAGAGCTTCATGACCGAGCTCTACCGGCATCTGGGTGAGTACACCGACGTGCCGGCGGGGGACATCGGCGTCGGGGGACGGGAGATCGGCTACCTGTTCGGCCAGTACAAGCGCATCACCAACCGGTACGAGTCGGGCGTCATCACCGGCAAGGGGCTGACCTACGGCGGCGCCCAGGTCCGCACCGAGGCCACCGGCTACGGCTGCGCGTTCTTCGTCGAGGAGATGCTCAAGGCGCGGGGCACGTCGTTCGACGGCAAGCGCGTGGTCGTCTCGGGCTCGGGCAACGTCGCCGTCTACGCCATAGAGAAGGTGCGCGAGCTGGGCGGCGTCGTCGTCGCCTGCTCCGACTCCTCCGGATACGTGGTGGACGAGAAGGGCATCGACCTCGACCTCCTCAAGCAGGTCAAGGAGGTCGAGCGGCGCCGCCTCAGCGACTACGCCGAGCGCCGGGGCGCCGAGGCGACATACGTCCCCGGGCGCAGCGTGTGGGAGGTGCCCTGCGAGGTGGCGCTGCCGTCGGCCACGCAGAACGAGATCACCGGCAAGGACGCCGAGGCGCTCGTGCGGGGCGGGTGCATCGCGGTCGGCGAGGGCGCCAACATGCCGACCATGCCCGAGGGCATCCGGGTGTTCCAGGAAGCCGGGGTGGCGTTCGGCCCGGGCAAGGCCGCCAACGCGGGCGGCGTGGCCACCAGCGCCCTGGAGATGCAGCAGAACGCCAGCCGCGACTCGTGGACGTTCGAGTTCTCCGAGCGGCGGCTGCAGGAGATCATGAGCGACATCCACGCCCGCTGCCTGGAGACGGCCGACGCGTACGGCATGCCGGGCGACTACGTGGCCGGCGCCAACATCGACGGCTTCAGGAGGGTGGCGGACGCGATGCTCGCCCTCGGTCTCATCTGAGCGCCCGTCCGAGTGCTCATCGGCTGTCCCGGCGGGTGCGCAGGAGGGGCAGCGCGCACCCGCCCGCGGCGAGCGACACCGCGGCCAGCCACAGCGACGTCACCGTGGCGGCGTGCGCGGACGGGGCGAGGCTGAGGAACAGCGTGCCGAAGACGGCCACGCCGACGACCTGGCCGAGCTGGAGCATCATCGCCAGCAGGCCGCTGGCGTCGGCCGCGTCGGCGGGCGCGACCCGGGCCAGCGCCACCGCCATGAGCGGGCTGAACGTGCCCGCCATGCCGGCCCCGATGGCCGCGAAGCTGATCTCCAGCAGCGGCTCGCCGTGGCCGCCGCCCGCCAGCGCCGCCGCCAGGGCCAGCTCGCCCGCGGCGGTGACGACGGCGGCCGCGACGATCGTCGGCCGGTGCAGGCGGGCCGGCAGCCGCTTCCAGTTGAGGCTGGTGAGCCCGAACGCGGCGGCCGCGGGGATGAACAGGCAGCCCGCCCGCAGGGCGCTGTCGCCGAGGCCGCCCTGCAGGTGGAGGGCCATGGCGAACAACCAGCCGCCGTACGCCGCCATGACGAGGAAGATGCCCGACGCGGCGGCGGCCACCCCGGGGGCGCGCAGCAGGCGGCCGGGGACCAGCGGGTGCGCCGCCCGCCGCTCCACGAGCAGGAACGCGCAGAACGCGAGAACCGACAGGCCCATCGCGACCCACCCCCACAGCGGCCAGTCCTCCTCGTGGCCGAGCACGAGCGGCACGACCAGCAGGCAGACGGCGAGCGACAGGGTGACCAGGCCGGGCACGTCGAGCCCCTGCTCACGCCGCACGTGCACGGCGGGCAGCGTCCGGGCGCCGACGGCCAGCAGCGCGAGGCCGATCGGCACGTTGACCAGGAAGACCGGCCGCCAGGCCGTGCCGAACAGGTCGGCGGTCACCAGCAGCCCGCCGAGCACCTGCCCGACGACCGCGCCGGCCGAGATGACCGTGGCGTAGACGCCGAGCGCCCGCCCCCGCGAGGCGCCGTCGAACGTTACCTGGATCAGGCTGAGCACCTGGGGCACCATCAGGGCGGCTCCCGCGCCCTGCACCAGCCGGAAGGCGATCAGCACGCCGGCCGAGGGGGCGAGCCCGCACATCAGCGACGCGGCCGTGAACACCACGAGCCCGGTGAGGAACAGCCGCCGGTAGCCGAGCAGCCCTCCGAGGCGTGCCCCGGTGATCAGCAGCATGGCGTACGCCACGGTGTATCCAGAGATGACGAGTTGCAGCCCGGAGCCGGTGGCCCCGAGGTCGGTGCGCATCGTGGGCGCGGCGACGTTGACGATGGTGGCGTCGAGGATGGCCATGAACTGCCCCGCCAGGATGACGGTGAGCAGCACAGCCGGTGAGGTTCGCCGCGCGGCCGGCGCGCGGGTGGTGACAGTGGTCATGGCGGCAACGATGCGGCCGCCGCGATACCGGTAACGAGAGCCTGCCGATACTGGTACTGACACCACCTGGCAACGCGGTCGCGCACCCGGCACGATGGGGAGGTGACGGGGATTCGCACCAGGAACACCAGGCGTGAGGAGCTCGCGGCCTTCCTGCGCAGCAGGCGCGAGCGGATTCGGCCCGAGGACGTCGGCCTGCCGCCCGGCCTGCGCCGCCGTACGCCGGGCCTGCGGCGGGAGGAGGTCGCCCAGCTCGCGGGCGTGGGCGTGACCTGGTACACCTGGCTGGAACAGGGCCGCCCCATCAACGCGTCGGTGCAGGTGCTCGACGCCATCGCCCGTACGCTGCGGCTGGACGCGGCCGAACGGGAGCACCTCTACCGGCTGGCGGACCTGCCGGAGATCGCCGATCCGGCAGGAGACGGGGACGGCCTCGACGCCGAGGTGCACACCATCCTGCGCCAGCTCGACCCCCTGCCCGCGTGTGTCTACAACGGGCGCTACGACCTGCTCGCCTGGAACGCCGCGTACGGCACGATCTTCGCGTCCGTGGTCGGCCGGCCGCGGCTCGAGCGCAACGTCCTGTGGCGGGTGTTCACCATGCCGGACTGCTGCTGCCCGCTCGTCAACAAGGACGAGGAGCTCCCGCAGATGGTCGCCACGCTGCGGGCGGCCTTCGGCAGGCACGTGGGGGAGCCGGCGTGGACGGGCTTCGTCACCCGGCTGTCGGCGGCCAGCCCGGACTTCGCCCGCATGTGGGCGATGCACGAGGTGGCCAGGCCGGGCGTCCGGATGAAGCTGTTCAAGCACTCGTCGGTGGGGCTGATCCGCCTGACGTCCACCAGCATGGCGCTGGCGGCGCCGCCGGAGACCCGCATCGTGGTCTACACGCCGATGGACGACGAGAGCCGGCGGCGGCTCGAATGGCTGACGGTCCATCCGGAGGTCGCCCACTGCCCGCTGCATGGGGAGCCCGTCCACGGGTAAAGCCGCAGTCATGGCCTGTCGTATCAGCGAACTCGTCGTCGACTGCCACGACCCCGAGCGGCTCGCCGCCTTCTGGTGCGAGGTGCTGGGCTTCGAGGTGATCGAGCGCAAGGACGGCTGGGTGGAGATCGGCCCGCCCGGCACCGGCTTCGGCGGTCTCCAGCCGACGCTCATCTTCGAGCCGGTGCCCGAGCCCAAGCGGGGCAAGCTGCGCCTGCACATCGACGTCAACCCCACCGACCGCGACCAGGAGGCCGAGCTGGAGCGCCTGCTGAAGCTCGGCGCCGTGCCGGCCGACGTGGGCCAGACCGGCGAGGAGAGCTGGCACGTGCTCGCCGACCCGGAGGGCAACGAGTTCTGCCTGCTGCGCCGCCGCCTGTGAGCCTCGCACGGGCCGATGCGGTAGCGTCCGGAGGGTGGCGAGGATCTTCACGGTCGACGAGGCCAGGTCGCTGATGCCGGCGGTGCTCGAGCACGCCCGCGCGTTCGTCGTCGTACGCGCCGACCTGGCCGAGCTCACCCACGACCTGCGGCACGCGGGCGCCTCACCCCTCGGCGGCCTGCCGGAGGCCAAGGGCCTGGAGGCGCGGATGGACGAGATCCTGAGCTGGTTCGACGCCGAGGACATCGAGATCAAGGGCGTCGCGCCGCTGCTCGTCGACTTCCCCGCCGTGCTCGGCGAGGTGTCCGTACGGCTGTGCTGGCTGGAGGGGGAGACCGCCCTCGGCTGGTATCACCGCAGCGACCTCGGCTTCCCCGGCCGCCGCCCGCTTCCTTAGCTTCGCGGCCACCGCCGCTGGGCCTGACCTCGGCCGCGCCGATCGCGCTTTCGCCGGGGCGGGTGCGGCGGGATCATGAGCCGGTGTCGCGGAACTCCCTGGATCGGGCCCGCCGGCAGCGCGCTCAGTCCGACAGGTCGTCGAAGCCGTCGAAACCGCCGAAGGCGGCGCCGTACCGCACGCACACCATGCGGGCCACGGACTCGTGCGCGCCGAGGGGCTCGGCGCACCCGGCGCCGATCGACTCGGCGGCCGTCGTGATCCGCTCGCGGTCGGTCTCGGGGCCGATGACGTACGGCACCATGGCCAGCCGGTTGGCGCCGATGTTGCGCAGGCGCTCGGCGGCGTCGCGCACGCTCGGCTGGCCGTCCAGCGCGGCGGGGACGACGGGGAGCGTCAGACGGGCGGCCAGCAGGACGGCCGTCGCGTCGGCGCCGCGGGCGGCCTCGTCGCCTCCGGCGGTCGCGACGATGATCCCGTCGACCGGGGACGAGACGTTGAACAGGCGCATCCGGTCGGCGCGGGCCAGGCCCGCCTCGGCCAGGCGCACGTGCAGGGCCTCGGCCAGCAGCGGATGCGGGCCGAGCGGCTCGGTGATCCGCACCGTGGCCTCGCTCTGCGTCACGGCGTCCCGTACGGCGCGCAGCACGCGCGGATGGGGCCCGGTGACGAGCGGGACGACCACCGCGGACGGCCCGTCCGGGGGCCGCTGCGCGGCGATGGAGGCGAACTCCTTGGTGAGGTCGGCGCCGCCGTCGGCCAGGGAGACGATGCGAAGGTCGATCTGCGGGTTGTCGATCTTGACGATGGAGGCGACCTCCACGGCCACGTCCCCGCTCGGGCCCACCGGGTCTCCGGCCTTGCCCGGCACCGCCAGGACCAGGGCGGGCGCGTCCGGCGGCAGGTCGGCGGGGAGCGGCCGTCGGTGGCGGCCGGTTCCGGGCCGAGGAGAGCGCTCTCTGGTGGGGAGCTTCGGCGGGTCCTCGTGACCTTCGTTCACATCGGCGGATTCTAGGGCGAATCTGGTCGAAGAGCAGAACCAACGCGCGGCTTGTTGCGGCTTGGTGATCTAGGCGGTTTACATGTTCGTTACTTGACGCTCCCCAAGGGACCCGGTTTGATATGGACTCATCCGGCCGTAAACGTTTACAGACCGCTCTGCGTTACCGGCTGGTAAACGATTACAGGACATTCTCTTCCAAGTGAGGTGCCGTTGACCGAGGGTCCCACGATCACCACGATCGCGCAACGCGCCGGTGTGTCGATCGCCTCGGTGTCACGGGTGCTCAACGGGCTGCCGACACGCGAGGACACTGTGCGGCGCGTCATGCGCGCGGCCGACGAACTCGGCTACGTCCCCAACTCGGTCGCCCGCTCGCTCCGCAACCGCCGCACCGACCAGGTCGCCTTCGCGATGGCCGACATCGGCAACCCGGTCTACGTGGCGATGGTGCGCGAGATCCAGCCGGTGCTGAAGGAGGCCGGCTACCGGCTCCTGATCCACTCCACGGACGGCGACGCCGAGGACGAGCTCGGCGTGCTGCGCGGACTGCGCGAGCGTTACGTGGACGGCCTGATCATCAGCCCGCTGCGCGGCGTCACCGAGGAGCACATCGAGGCCATCGTCGCCGCGCGCGCTCCCGTCGTCGTCATCGGCTCGTTGCCGGAGGACATGCCGGAGGGCGCGCTGGTGGACAACGTGCGGACCGACTCCAGGACCGGCGTCCGGCTCGCGCTGGACCACCTGCACGCCATCGGCAGGCGGCGCATCGGCTTCCTCAACGGCCCGCTCGACACCGTTCCCGGCGCCGCGCGCGCCGCCGCCTACCGGGAGGCCCTGGAGGCGCTGGGCCTGCCGTACGACGAGGACCTCGTCGAGGTGGGCGACTTCTACCGCGAGAGCGGCGCGCACGCCGCGCGGGCGCTGCTGTCGCGCGTGCCCGGCGTGGACGCGCTGATGTGCGCCAACGACCTCATCGCGCTCGGCGCGCTCGACGTGCTGCGCGAGCAGGGCAGGGACGTCCCCGGCGACGTGGCGGTGGTCGGCATGGACGACACCGAGCTCGCCTCGGTGGCCTGGCCGACGCTGACCAGCGTCTCGCTCGGTTCGGCCGAGCGCGGCAGGGCGGCGGCCGGGCTGCTGCTCGACCGGCTGCAGAACGGTCCGCGCGAGCCGCGGGTGGTGGTCGTGCGGCCGAGCCTCACCATCCGCGGCTCGACCACTCTTCCCGGGACATCGCCGGGAGGTGCCCGATGACCGCGCTCGCCGAGCGGCCGTACGGCCGCGCCGGAGGCGGGTCGCGGCGCGGGCCGCGGTCCGGGGGCGGGCTCGCGCTGCTGCTCCCCGCGCTCGTGCCGGTGCTGGTCTTCAGCGTGGGCCCGCTGATCTACGGCATCCTTCTGGCCTTCACCGACGCGCGGTCCGGCCGCAACACCGAGACCTCGTTCGTGGGCCTGGAGAACTTCGCCGAGCTGCTGTCGGACGGCGACTTCTGGGAGTCGTTCCGCATCGGCATGATCTGGGGCCTGTCGGTGACCGTGCTGCAGTTCCTCGCCTCGCTGGGGCTCGCGCTGCTGCTGAACCAGGACCTGCGCCTGCGCGGCGTCGCCCGGGTGCTGGCGGTCGTGCCGTGGGCCATGCCTCCCGTGGTGGTCGGCCTGATGTGGCGGCTGGTGTATCACCCGGACGCGGGCCTGCTCAACGGCCTGTTCGGCACCCACGTCGACTGGCTGCACGACTTCTCCTTCGCGCTGCCCGCGGTCATCGTCGTGGGCGTCTGGACCGGCATGCCGCAGACCACGGTCGTGCTGCTCGCCGGCCTGCAGAACGTGCCGAAGGAGCTGTACGAGGCGGTCAGCGTGGACGGCGCGGGCGCCTGGCGACGGTTCTGGAACGTCACGCTGCCGCAGCTGCGGCCCGTCATCGTGGCCATCACCTCCCTCGACTTCGTGTGGAACATCAACCAGTTCAGCCTGGTCTACGTGCTCACCCAGGGCGGGCCGGGCGGGCGGACGAGGCTGCCCATGCTGTTCGCCTACGAGGAGGCGTTCCGCTACGGCTTCTTCGGCTACGCCGCGACGCTCGGTGTGGCGATCACGATCGTCGTGCTGGCCGTGCTGGGCCTTTACCTGTGGCGGCAGGCGCGGGAGGGAGACTGACATGACCCGCGCGCTGAAGTATCTCGCCCTGCTGGGATACGTCGTGTTCCTGGCGTTCCCGCTGCTGTGGCTGCTGTCCACGGCGCTGAAGACGCCGCAGGAGATGGCGGCCCTCGACCCCACGTGGATCCCACGCCGGCCCACGCTGGCCAACTTCGCCGACGCCTTCGCGGAGCAGGACCTGGTCGGCGCCGGGCTGCGCAGCCTCGTCGTCGCGGTCGCCACCGCCCTGATCACGGTGGCGCTCGCGCTGCCCGCGGCGTACGCGCTGGCCCGCTTCCGCGGCGTGGCCGGAAAGATCGCGATCGGCTGGGTGCTGGTCAGCCAGGTCTTCCCGGTCGTCCTGATCATCATTCCGCTGTTCATGGTGCTGCGGCGGCTGGAGCTGGTGAACACCCTCGCCGGGCTCACGGTCGTGCACGTCACGTTCGTCATGCCGTTCGCGCTGTGGATGCTGCGCGGATACGTGCGGGCGGTGCCGCGCGAGCTGGAGGAGGCGGCGGCCGTGGACGGCGCGGGGCGGCTGCGCGCACTGGCCGCCGTCGTCGCCCCGCTGCTCGTGCCCGGCGTGGTCGCGACGCTCCTGTTCAGCTTCATCTCGTCCTGGAACGAGTTCTTGTTCGCCCTCGTGATCCTCAAGGACCCCGAGGTGGAGACCCTTCCGCTGACGCTGGTGCGCTTCGTCGGCCCGGAGGGGGTCGCCCGGCTCGGCCCGCTGGCGGCGGCGTCGCTGCTCGCGACGGTGCCGAGCCTTGTGTTCTTCGCGATCATCCAGCGGCGCCTGCGGTCCGGCCTGATGGCCGGGGCCGTCAAGGGCTGACCCGCATGGCGACACCTGATAGGAGGATCTCTCGATGAAGAGATTGAGTGCCGCGCTGGCCGTGGCGGCGGTCGCGCTCGCCGCCGGATGCGGGAGCGGCAATGGCGGCGACGCCGCGTCCGGGCAGAACGGGGAGCCGGTGAAGCTGCGCTTCCTCAGCCTGGCCTGGCAGAAGGAGTCGATCGAGGCCAACAAGCAGATCGTCGCCGACTGGAACAAGGCCAACCCGAAGATCCAGGTCGAGTACGTCCAGGGGAGCTGGGACAACGTCAACGACCAGCTCGTGACGTCGTTCGAGGCGGGCGACCCGCCGGACGTCATCCACGACGACTCCCCGGCGCTGTCGAGCTTCGCCTCGCGGGGCTTCCTGCTCGACCTCACCGGCAAGGTCCCCGCCGAGCTGAAGAACGACATCCCGCAGGCCGCGTGGGACACGGTCACCTTCTCCGACGGCAAGAGCGGCCAGGGCGTGTACGGCGTGCCGTTCCTGCAGGAGTCGCAGGTGCTCATCGCCAACAAGAAGCTGCTCGACGGCGCCGGCGTGCGCGTGCCCACCCCGGACTCCCCGTGGACGTGGGACGAGTTCGCCGACGTGGCGAAGAAGCTCACCAAGAAGGGCGCGTACGGCGTGGCCTGGCCGATGAAGTCGCCGGTCAACAAGGTGCTGAACCTGGCGCTCAACTTCGGCGGCACCTTCTTCGACACGCAGAACGGCAAGACCACGGTGAAGGTCGGGCCGCAGGAGCGCGAGGTGCTCCAGCGCATCCACGACCAGCTCTACACCGACAAGTCGGCCGACCCGTCCGCGCTCGGCATGGGCACCGCCGACCCGCTGCCGGGCTTTTTCGCCGGTAAGTACGCGATCGTCCCGGCCGGGGTGTACCTGCGCCAGCAGGTCGCCGAGCAGGCGCCGAGCGGGTTCGACTGGGTCACGCTGCCGCCGCTGAAGGGACAGACCTCTCAGCAGGGCGCGGTCTCCCAGACGCTGTCGGTCGCGGCCGACAGCAAGCACCCCGACGAGGCGCTGAAGTTCATCGCCTACTTCCTGAACGGCCCGAACCAGGCGAAGCTGGCCAAGGGCGACTGGCTGCTGCCCACCAGCACGACCGCCGCGAAGGACCCCGCGCTCACCACGAAGGAGAACGGCTGGGACGTCGCCACCGCCTCCGCCAAGGACCTCGTCGTCGCGCCGTTCCTCAAGGTGAACGGGTTCGACGAGTGGAAGAGCAAGGTGGCCACGCCGGCGATGCAGGAGTACTTCGCCGACAAGATCAGCCTGGACGAGCTGGCCAAGCGGCTCGTCGAGGAGGGGAACAAGGTGCTGGAGCGGTACTCCCGGTGATCTCCGTACGCGACCGCGCCCGGGGCTGCCTGCTCGGCCTCGCCGCCGGCGACGCCCTGGGCGCTCCCGCGGAGAACCTCACCCCGGAGGAGATCGCCGCCCGGTGGGGCGTGCTCACCGAGATCGAGCGCGGCGGCACCGACGACACCGAGTACACGATCTTCGCCGCCACCGTGCTCCTGCGCCACGGCCACGCGCTCACCTCCGAGGACGTGGCGCGGGCCTGGCGCGAGGAGATCGTGGCGCGGCTCGACGGGCCGATGCGCGGCGCCGGGTTCTCCGAGCTCGGCACCGTCGAGGCGCTGCGCCGCGGCCTGGAGCCGCCGCTGACCGGCCGGTGGCACGCCCACGGCTGGTCCGACGGCCTGGCCATGCGCGCCGCGCCGTACGGGATCTTCGCGGCGGGCGACCCGGACGAGGCGGCCCGGCTGGCGGAGACCGACGGGCGGGTGAGCCACACCGGCGAGGGGATACTCGGCGGCCGGGCGGTGGCCGCGGCGGTCGCGGTCGCGATGACCGGCGCCCCGCCCGGCGAGGTGACCGAGGCGGCCCTGCGGGCGGTCCCGGAGGACTCCTGGACGGCCCGCAACCTCCGCGCCGCGCTCGACGTCGCCGCCCGCACGCCCCGCTCCCTGCTGGGACGTGCCCTCCACGACACGGTCGTGGTGGCCCACTATCCCTGGACGGACCTGGCGCCCGAGGCGGTCGCCCTCGCGTTCGCCGCCTACGCGGCGGGCGGCGGGGAGGTCGAGGCGTCGGTCGTCACGGCGGCCAACCTCGGCAGGGACGCCGACACCACCGCCGCCGTCGCCGGGGCTCTCGCGGGGGCGGGCCGGGGCGAGGCGGCGGTGCCCGCGCGCTGGGCCGAGCGCATCGGCCCGGTGGCGGGCCGGTGCCTGCCCGTGGTCGCCGGACGGGACGTCCGCGACGTCGCCGACGAGATCGTGAAAGGAATCTAGGCCGATGCCATCGGGGGAGAGGCTCGACCGTGTGCGGGGGGCGTTCGCCGGTCTCGCCGCCGGTGACGCGGCCGGGTGGCCGGCCGCCCGGCACCGGTCCACGCTGCTGGCCGGCTGGAGCAGGCGGCTGCACCGGGAACTCGACGCGTTCGCCGAGGAGCATCAGGTCACCACGCTGCCGGTGCCGTTCGCGCTGAACCAGCCGGTGGCGCCGCTGGCAGTCGGTCCTTCCGACGACGCCGAGTGGCTGGCCTGGACGGCCCTGACCATCCGCGAGGACCGGGCGGAGGCGTTCGGCCGCCTCGCGGGCCGCGACGACCTCCGGGCGCGCATCTCGGTGTGGGCGGCGCTCGACAACCTCGCGGCCGGCAAGCGCCCGCCCGCGAGCGGACACGACAATCCCCACCACTTCGACGACGCCGCCGCCGTGCGGGCCGTCGCCTTCGGCGCGGCCGGGCTCGACCCGCGGGAGGACGCGTGCGTCACCAACGCGGAGGACGGCGTCCTCGGCGCGGTCGCGATGGCCCGGGCGGTGGCGGCGCTGGTGGACGGCGCGCCGATGGCCGACGCGGTGGAGGCGGCGCTCGGCGCGCTGCCCGCCGGCACGGCCATCGGGCACGCGGCGCGCGAGGCGCTCGCGGCGGCGCGGGCGGCAGGATCTCCCTTCGCCGCCGTCCCGGCCCTGGACGCCGCCGTGCTCGACCACGTCTACAGCTACGGCGTGGCCGCCGCGCAGACGGTGCCGATCGCGCTGGCCCTCGCGGACGCCGCCGTCGCTTCCACCGGAGGGACAGCGAGCGCGGAGGCCTTCGGCGCGGGCGTCTCCGCGGCGGCCTGCCTGGCGGCGGTCGCCGACTCCGCGCCCGCGCTCACGGGCGCGCTGCTCGGCTGCGCCGCGGGGCACGACGCGCTGCCCGCCGCCTGGCGCGAGCGGGTCCGCACCCTGGCCGGGTGCTGCCTGCCGGAACTCGCGGGAACCGACCTGCTGGACATCGCCGGGCGACTCGCATGACGCCCGTCACATCACGCGTACGGACAAGGGGGAGGACTGGATGACGCCGCAGGAGGGCCTGCCGGATGATGACCTGCTGGCCGATCGCGCCGTGGGGTGTGTGGCGGGCGCCGCGGTGGGCGACGCGCTCGGCGGGGCCACCGAAGGATGGACGCCCGAGCAGATCCAGGAGCGCTACGGGGGCCGGGTCCGCGGCGTCGTCCCTCCCTTCAACGAGGACTGGCGCAACGCCCGCCCGATCGCGCCGTACCACAAGGGGGACGGCCACGTCACCGACGACACGTTGATGACGCACGCCCTCATCCGGGTGTACGAGCGGGCCGGCGGCCACCTGGACGCCTACGCCGCGGCCGAGCACCTGGTCCCCGAGATGATGAGCGAGAAGCGGTGGATCCCCGAGCTGGAGGCCGAGGCGCTGCCGCTCCACCGGGTGTTCCTCGCCGAGAAGTGGCTCGTGCTGCGGCTGCACTACGGCCACGCCGACCCCCGCGAGGCCGGCGTCGGCAACATCGTCAACTGCGGCGCCGCGATGTACATGGCCCCGGTCGGGGTGGTCAACGCCGGCGACCCGGACGGCGCGTACGCCGAGGCGATCGACCTGGCCGGGGCGCACCAGTCGAGCTACGGCCGCGAGGCGGCGGGGGTGCTCGCGGCGGCGGTCGCCGAGGCGATGCGGCCGGGGGCGACGCCGGACTCGATCGTCGCCACCTGCCTGCGGCTCGCCCGCGACGGCACCAAGGCCGCCATCGACGCGGTGTGCTCGGTCGCCCGGGGCCTCGGCCACTGGGAAGGCTCTTTCGAGGCCCTGCGGGCGGCGATCCGGCCGTACGACACGGTGGCCGACACCTACCGCGACCAGGGCCTCGGGGCGCGGCGGCCGAGCCGGCTGCACAGCATCGAGGAGCTGCCGCTCGCGCTCGCGTTCCTGGTGATGGCCAAGGGCGACTACCGCGAGACCGTGCTCGGCGGCGTCAACTACGGGCGCGACGCCGACTCGATCGCCTCGATGGGCGGCGCCGTCGCCGGGGCGCTCGGCGGGCGGGCCGCCGTCCCGGCCGACTGGCTGGAGCAGGTGGCGACGGCCAGCCGTACGGACCTGGTCGGGCCGGGGCTGGCGCTCGCGGCCGTGGCGCGGCGGGTCCACCGGGCCGACCGGGAGCGCCGCCGCGCGCACGAGGCCGCGTTCGACGCCCTGCTCGCGCCGCGCGGGGAGGGGGACGCGCGATGATCCGGCTGACGTGGGTGCAGCCGGAGGACCTCGTCGGCCACGAGCTGCGGCAGGCGGCCGAGGACGGACGGGGGGCGCTCCCGGAGGTGACGGCCGTCGCCGCGCGCTGGCACGCCGCCGGGGGACACGACGCGCCGCCCCGGGCGGGCGCCTCCGCGGGATCCGCCCCCGAAGAACTGCGCACGCTGGCGGGGGAACTGCTCGACGAACTCGCGGCGATCCCCTCGCCGCTGCCCGAGCCCTCGGGGTTCGAGGAGATCGTCGCGAGCTGCCCGGACTGGCCCGCCGCCCGCCTGCCCGTCCGTCCCGAGCCCGGGCGGGTCCTGGCCGCCTGGTGGGGGAGGGCGGCCGGCTGCCTCCTCGGCAAGCCGGTGGAGAAGATTCCCCGCGAGGGGATCAGGGCCATCGCCGAGGCGACCGGCAACTGGCCGATCCGCGGCTGGTTCACCGCGAAGGGGCTGCCGCCGGAGATCGCGGAGCGGTGGCCGTGGAACCGCCGCAGCGCGGCCACCAGCCTCGCCGAGAACATCGACGGTGTGCCCGAGGACGACGACCTCAACTACGCGCTGCTCGCGCTCTCCGTGCTCGAACGGCACGGACCGGGCTTCACGACCGAGGACGTGGCGCGGACCTGGCTCGACGCGCTGCCCGCCGGGCGGGTCTTCACCGCCGAGCGGGCGGCGTACCGCAACCTGCTCATGGGCCTCGAACCCCCCGCGACCGCCGTCCATCGGAACCCGTTCCGCGAGTGGATCGGCGCGCTGATCAGGGCCGACGTGTACGGCTGGGCCAGTCCCGGCGACCCGGCGACGGCCGCGTCATGGGCGTGGCGGGACGCCCGGCTCAGCCACACGGCCAACGGGATCTACGGCGCGATGTTCGCCGCCGCCATGTGCGCGCAGGCGCTCGTGGCCGGGAGCGTGAACGAGGTGATCGAGGCCGGGCTGTCGGTCGTGCCGCCCGGCTCCCGCCTGGCCGAAGCCGTGCGGCAGGCCGTCGCGGACGCCGCGGCGGAGCCGGGCTTCGAGCGGGTCGCGGACCGGCTGTACGCCCGGCACGGGCACCTCCACTGGGTGCACACGGTCAACAACGCGGCGCTGCTGGCGGCGGCCCTCGTCCACGGCGCCGGGGACTTCGCCGCGACTGTCGGCGCGGCGGTGGCGGGAGGCTGGGACACCGACTCGGCCGCAGCCACGGCCGGGTCGGTCGCCGGGGCGCTGGCGGGCGGCGTCCCCGAGCGGTGGACGACCCGGGATCGGCTGGCCAGCAGCCTGCCCGGATTCGACGGCGTCTCGATCGAGTCGCTCGCCGCCCGCACGCTCGCGCTCATCGAGGGGGGCCGACGGTGATCTCGGTGTTCGGCAGCGCCAACATGGACCTGGTGGCGTACGTCGCCCAGGCCCCCAAGCCGGGGGAGACCATCACGGGCCGGGAGTTCCGCACGATTCCCGGCGGCAAGGGAGCCAACCAGGCGATCGCCGCGGCGCGCGCGGGAGCCGACGTGGCCTTCCTCGGGGCCGTGGGGGACGACGCGTTCGGGCCGGGCCTGCGGGCCGCGCTCGCCGAGGCGGGCGTGGACACCGCCGGGCTGCGGGTCGTGTCCGGCCCCTCGGGCGTCGCCCACATCGTCGTGCAGGACGGCGGCGACAACTCGATCATCGTGGTGCCCGGCGCGAACGGCGTGGTCACCGGGCCCGCCGGGCGGGACGCGGAGGTCATCGCCCGGTCCGGCGCGCTGCTGCTGCAACTGGAGTTGCCGATGGACGCCGTGGTCGCCGCGGCACAGGTTCCCCGTGCTGCGATGTCCCGCGCCGAGGTGATCCTGACCCCGGCCCCGGCGGTGCCGCTGCCCGCGGAACTGCTGGAGGCCGTCGACCTCATCGTGCCCAACGAGCACGAGGCGGCGGCCCTCACCGGCCGCGACGATCCCCGGGACGCGCTGGAGGCGCTGCTCGACCTCGTCCCCGAGGCCGTCGTCACCCTGGGGGCCCGGGGCGTCCTGTACGGCTCGCGCGACGGCGCCCGCCTGCACGAGGCCGCCGTACCGGTGCGGGCGGTGGACACCACGGCGGCGGGGGACACCTTCGCGGGGGCGCTGGCCGTGGCGAGGACCGAGGGGGCCGACCCGGCGCGGGCGCTGCGCTTCGCCTCGGCCGCGGCGGCGCTGTCGGTGCAGCGGGAGGGCGCAAGCACCTCGATGCCGCACCGCCACGAGATCGACCGTCTTCTGGAGGGGTTGTGACCATCGAGGACGGGCGGAACGGGCCGCTCGACGGCGTACGGGTGATCGACGCCGCGACGCTGTTCGCCGGGCCGACCGCGGCGATGCTGCTGGGCGACTACGGCGCGGACGTCGTCAAGGTGGAGCACCCGCGCAGGCCGGACCCGTCACGCGGGCACGGGCCCGAGGGGCTGTGGTGGAAGATGCTCGGCCGCAACAAGCGGACGATGACGCTCGACCTGTCCACGGCGGAGGGCCAGGACCTGATGGTCCGGCTGATCGAGGACGCCGACGTGCTCATCGAGAACTTCCGCCCCGGCACCCTGGAGCGCTGGAACCTGTCCTGGGACCGGCTCAGCGAGGTCAACCCCGACCTGGTGCTCGCCCGGGTCACCGGGTTCGGCCAGTTCGGCCCGTACGCGAGGCGGCCCGGCTTCGGCACCCTCGCCGAGGCGATGAGCGGGTTCGCCGCGATGACGGGGGAGCCCGGCGGGCCGCCCACGCTGCCGCCGTTCGGGCTCGCGGACGGCATCTGCGCGCTGGCCACCGCGTTCGCCGTGATGACGGCCCTGCGGTCGGGGCGCGGGCAGGTCGTCGACCTGTCGATCATCGAGCCGATCCTGACCGTGCTCGGCGCGCAGCCGACCATCTACGACCGGCTCGGCGTCGTGCCCCCGCGCACCGGCAACCGCTCGGTCAACAACGCGCCGCGCAACACCTACCGGTGCAGCGACGGCTCCTGGGTCGCGGTCTCCACCTCGGCGCAGAGCATCGCGGAACGGGTGATGCGCCTGGTCGGGCGGCCCGACCTGGTGGACGAGCCGTGGTTCGCCACCGGCGCGGGCCGGGTGGCGCACGCGGACGAACTCGACGCGGCCGTGGCGGCGTGGGTCGGCGAGCGGACCCGGGAGGAGGTGCTGCGGGCGTTCGAGGAGGCGGAGGCCGCCGTGGCGCCGATCTACGACGTGCGCGACGTGCTGGCCGACCCGCAGCTCGCGGCGCTCGACGCGGTGACCACCGTGGAGGATCCCGAGCTGGGCCCGCTGCGGATGCAGAACGTGATGTTCCGGTTGTCGGAGACTCCGGGACGGATCCGGTGGACCGGCCGTCCGCACGGCGCCGACACCGACGAGATCCTGCACGGCCTCGGCCTGACCGGCGCGGAGATCGAGGCCCTGCGCGCCAAGGGAGTGGTGTGACATGTCACATCGTGTCCTGGAATGAGTGGCGATCTTCCGGAAAGGGGCACGGGGGATTCGCGAGGAGTTGACGCCGTGCCTGCTGCCGAGGTTTCTTCCGGGCCTGCTGCCGCCCCCCTGACGTGGTTGTACGTGCCCGCCGACCGCCCCGACCGGATCGACAAGGCCCTCGGCGGCGAGGCCGACATGGTCATCGTGGACCTGGAGGACGCGGTCGCCCCGGAGAACAAGGGCGTCGCCCGGGCCGGGGTCGTCGCCCTGCTGGCCACGCCGCAGCCGCGGGTGGAGGTCCGCGTCAACGACGTCCGCACGCCGTACGGCCAGGCCGACCTGCACGCGCTCGGGTCGCTGCTGCACGGCGGCGGTGGCCTGCGCATCCCCAAGGTGGAGTCGGCCGACGAGGTCCGCTGGATCGCCGACGCGGTGCCGGGCGTGCCGCTGCGCCTGATCATCGAGTCGGCCCTCGGGCTGGAGCGCGCCTTCGAGATCGCCACCGCCTCACCGGCCGTCGCCGGGATCGGCCTGGGCGAGGCCGACCTGCGCGCCGACCTCGGCGTGACCGACGAGGCGGGCCTGGCCTGGGCGCGTTCGCGTATCGTCGTCGCGGCCCGGGCGGCGGGGCTGCCGGCCCCGGCCCAGTCCGTGTACACGAACGTCCGCGACCTCGACGGCCTGGCCGCGTCCTGCGCCGCGGGCCGGGCCATGGGCTTTCGCGGCCGGGCGGCCATCCACCCCATCCAGCTTCCGGTGATCGCGGCGGCCTACCGCCCGACCAGGGAGGAGATCGTGGCCGCCCTGGAGGTCGTCTCCGCCGCAGACCAGGGCGCGGTCGCCCTCGCCGACGGCCGCTTCGTCGACGAGGCCGTCGTCCGCCAGGCCCGTCGCCTCCTCAGCGACGCCGGCGACCGCTGACCGCCGTCCGTCAGGAGTGGGGTGTCCACGGGCCTCGGCCGGGCCGGTCGGCGCACCGGAAGGGGTTCGCGGTCCTCGCGAAGCCCGCTTCGCTCCTTCGGCCCTGTGAACGATCGCGCACGCCTCCGCAGGCGGAGGAGCGTTGTCAACGGAGGAGGGACATGGACATCCGGCGGTAGGCGTGGCGGCGGCCACGGATCGCGATGCTGTAGGCGAGGATGTTCTCCGGGACGGTGATGCCGAAGTAGCCGCAGTCGCCCAGGTGGTGGATGTCGGTCCCGGTCATCTTGGCCATCAGCGCGAGCCGGCGGATCGTGTCGGGGTCGGCGCCCTCCTGGGATGTGCCGATCGTCGTCATCGTGAGGGCCCCGGCCGCGTGGGCCGCCTCCACCCATTCCCGCACCTGGGCCTCGTGGCAGCCGGGAACCGTGCCGGGCGCGGGCATCAGGACGACGTCCGCGCCCGCGGCGGCGAAGCCCTCGATCGCGGCGACGTCCACGATGCCGGACCCGGCCGCCGACGCGACGCCCGCCGCGTGCATCTTGCCGGCCATCACGATCAGGTCGTCGCCCGCGGCGGCCCTGGCTGCGGCCACCGCCCTGGTCAGCGACGCGTTCGCGTGGAGAGGGTGCAGGCCGGATGGGGCCAGTTCACCGGGTCGCACACCACCGACCCGGACCGCCCGCACTCCGGCGTACGCATCGAGAACAACACGGTCCGCAACACCCGCTGGGACGGCATCGCCACGGTGAACGCCACCGACGTGCGCATCGCGGGCAACCGGGTGGACGGCTGCGAGGGCGGCATCTACGTCAAGTCGGTCGCCGGTGGGCCCTTGCGCGCGGTGGAGATCACCGGCAACCAGGTGACGAGCTGCGGTGTCCGGGACTGGCTGGCCGTACGGGCCGACGACGCCGGCCCGATCACCGACGTCGCGGTGACCGGCAACGTGGTTCCGTGTTCGAGGGTGCGCTACTACGGCTCGGTCACCCCCAGAACGGGCACGACCCTGGACTGCCCGCCCGCCCGGGGCGTGTCGGCCTGACCGGCCAGTCGCCGGAGGAGGCCCTCCAGGTCGCGTTCGCCGTCGGGGGTCTGGGCGCCGTGGGCCAGTCCGTCGCGGATCAGCCTGTTCTTACCGGGTCGGCGTCACCCTGACCGCTCCGCTGATGCGGGGTGACACTTCGACGGCACGGCTCAGCCCGGGCTGAGCCGGCCGTCAGACGTGGAGCACGGCGGCCGGCCTGCTGGTCAGGCCCCTGACCGCGAGCTCCACGAGCTGACGCAGGCGCTTGCGCAGGACGGCCGGCTCCGCCTTCTCCCGCACTATCCCCGACAGCGCGTCCACCAGGACGGCGGCGGCGTCCGCGGCGGACAGGGCCGCGTCGAGCAGGTCGAGTTCCTCGGCCGCGTCGCTGAGCGTGGCCTCGACGACCGACAGATAGGCCGACTCGAACGAGGCCATCACGTCCTCGACGATCACTTCGGCCTCGGCGAACAGCTCCGCCCGGTAATCCGCCTCGACCGCGCCGGCGAAAAACTCGATCTTGATGGCCAGGACGTCGTAGAGGCGGTCGGCGACGGGCCGGCCGGAGCGCCGTGCGGCCTCGGCCGCGGCGACGATGTCGTCGGCGAACCTCCGCGCGACCGCCCTGAAGACGTCTTCCTTACCTTTGAAGTGCAGATAGACGGCCGGACGCGACACACGCGCCGCACGCGCGATCAGGTCCATGGAGGTGCGGCGGTAGCCATACCTGCCGAACACGTCGAGCGCGGCGGCCACGATGTGGTCGCGCTTGGCCTCGGCGGCATCCGTCATGCTGACACGATATACGCGTTCCGTCAGCTCGCCATCGCGCTGCCGGGTTCCGCTCCGCGCCGATCAGGGCGCGCCACCGCCCGCGCGGACGCCCCGCAGCCCGAACGCCCGGGTGACCAGCTGCTCGCGCAGCCCCGCAGGGGCGTGCGCCAGCATGCCGTAGACGCGGACGTCCGCGCTGACCGGGTAGCGCCGCTTGGGGTCACGCGCCTCGACGGCCGTCGCGATCGTGGCGGCGACGGCCTCGGCCGGGCCGGTCTTCTGGTTGGCGATCGCCTCGCCGAAACGCTGGAGGTGGTCGCCGTACAGCGCGACCCTGTGCGGGTCGGCGGCCGCCAGCGCCTTGCGCGCGGCGGCGTCGGCCTTGTCGAAGATGGCGGTGGCGGTGGCCCCGGGCTCCACGGCGATCACCGGGATGCGCCAGGCGGCCAGCTCGACGCGCAGGGCGTCCGACAGCGCTTTGAGCGCGGCCTTGCTGGCCGAGATCGGCGCCATGAACGGCAGAGCCACGTGCGCGGTCGGGGCGCTCACGTTGACGATACGGCCCCGGCCTGCCCGCAGCAGGGGCAGGAACGCCTGGGTGACGAACGCCGGGCCGAGGGTGTTCACCGCGAACTGTCTGCGCAGGTCGTCGGGCGGAACCAGTTCCAGCGGGCCCTGGACGATGATCCCGGCGTTGTTGACCACGGCGTGGAGCCCGTGGCCCCGCACCTCGTCGTGCACCCGCTCGGCCGCGGCCGCGACGGAGCCGGGATCGGTGACGTCCATCGTCACCACGCGTACGCCGGCCGTCCGTCCCAGGCTCGCGTCCTCGCCGCGCACGGCGGCGTAGACCGTGTAGCCGCGCGCGACGAGCGCATCCACGGCCGCTCTGCCGATTCCGCCCGCGGCGCCCGTGACCAGAACCGCCCTGTTCTCGATCGCCATGCCCCTGCTCCTCACATGTTCTTAGGTACATGTACTTGAGTACATGTGTGATGATGCACGTGGTCCGAAGGACATGTCAAGATGGTGAGCGTCGATCCGGAGGAGGGCCAATGTCGTTGCGCTACGGGCTGCTCGGCCTGCTCGCGGAAGGCGCTGCCAGCGGATACGACCTGGCGCGGCGGTTCCAGGAGGTGCTCGGCTCCGTCTGGCCCGCACAGCACCCGAAGATCTACGCCGAGCTGAACCGGCTGGCCCAGGAGGGTCTGATCGAGGTCGAGAGCGAGGGCCCGCGAGGGCGCAAGGCGTACCGGATCACAGAGGAAGGGCTCGTCGCCGTCCGCGGCTGGCTGCGTGACACCGAGGTGGACCACACGCTGCGCATGCAGTCGTTGCTGCGCTCGTTCTTCTTCTGGCTGATGGAGCCCGACGACCTGCGCCGCCACCTCGACGAGGAGGCCCGCTTCTTCGCCGAGGCGGCGGCGCGTTACGAGGAGTACGCGAAGGCCAAGGATCGCGGCGAGTTCGGCGACAGTCCCCAGACGCGATCCATGCGCATCGCCATCGAAGCCGGCGTACGCCTCTATCGGACCCTCGCCGAGTGGGCCGAGTGGGCCAAGACCGTCCCGCCGAACTCGTCTACCACGACCCATTCCTGACGAGAAGGCCGCATGCCGTCCCTGGTCGGACGGTCACCCGGCAATCGGCGGCTTCTTGCCGAAGGCGCCGATGCGCGCGTGGAAGACACCCATGACCAGGACGCCGACCGCTCCCGCGACGGCGGCGGGCAGAGGGTGCGCGCCCACGTCGGCGGTCGTGGTCAGCGCGGCCGCGATCAGGTACATTCCCCAGCCCGCGACCACGTTGACCAGCGGCCCGTAGCCGAACGGAGTAGGGAACCCTTCTTTGGTGATCCCCTTCACGAAGTGCGGTGTCGCGTTCGCCGCGAAGACGCCGGCGAAGAAGCTCAGAAGGACCGTCGACCACATACCTGCTCCCGAGTCGGTGCGAATCATCTCTGACAATTTAGACCATAGATGTCAGAATGACAGCACCCGCACAGGCTCGTCTCCACCTCGTCCCGTTTGCGGAACCGGAGGGTCGAGTCCGACGTGACGACCGCGCCGTCCGCCAGGAAGGTGTAGGTGTAGCGGAAGGACACCAGCGGCGGGCTCACGTCGGTGACCTCGAGGCGCCGCTCCACGATCCCGGCCTCCGGAAGGTCGAGGACGACCGGACCGGGGTCGGAGGCCCACTCGCGAGCCGCGCGCCGCCACGCCCGGAGGGCGCTCAGTCTCCCGAGGGGAGGGGACCGAGGTCGCGGACGACCGCGGCCAGGGCCCGGACGAGCTCGTTCTCCGTCTCGCTGCGCCACACCAGCGCGTACGGCAGCGGCCCCATGTCGGTGACCGGCAGGTAGGCGATGTCCGGCCTTACCCAGTAGCGGCTCATGTGCGCGGGAAAGAGCACGACAAGCCCGGACATGCTGGCGAAAGTGATGGCCTCTTCCGCGTCCCGCACCACGGGGCCACGTTCGATCGGGCGGCCACGGCGGGTCTGGCGCGGAGCATAGGCGTCGTACCAGTAGTCGGGCCCGGTGTCGGCATGCGGATGCTGGAAATCGGCGACCATCTCCAGCGAGACCGACGTGTGCAGGGCGAGCTCGTGATCGGTGGCGACGGCCAGCACCCGAGGCTCGGCGAACAGGATCGGTCCGACGGTGAGGTCGGGCTCGTCGAGAGGCAGCCAGCTGACCAGGACGTCGACGTCCCCGCGGCGCAGCGCGGCGAAGGCGTCGCTGAACTGGGTGCTCTGGATGCGCAGCCGCCACTGCGGGTGACGGTGGCGGAAGACCTCCCAGTAGTGGCGCAGGTCGTAGGCGTTGAGGGGCATCATGCCGATGCGCAGCGTGCCGGTGATGCCCTGGCCGGCCATCCGGGCGCGCTGCACGCTGTCCTGCAGACCGGCGTAGAGAGGCTGGAGGTCGTCGCGGAGCTGCCGCCCGACCGGCGTCAGCCGTACCGCGCGATTGTTGCGCTCGAACAGCGGGGCGCCGATCTGCCGCTCCTGCTTCTGGATCGCCTGGGTGACGCGGGCGGGCGACAGGCACAGCCGGGCGGCGGTGCGGCCGAAGTGCAGTTCGTCGGCCAGGGTCAGGAAGATCTCGATGTCGCGTAGTTCCACGCCTGACCTGCTCCGTTTACTTCCACTGAAGGTGATCTTGCGGGATCCGTCGTTGTTCGGGCGTTCACCGTACTCGATCCTCGGAACGTACGAACGGTTCGCTCGATGGAGCATGGTGATGGACATCCTCGTTTCCGGTGCCGGCGTCGCAGGGCCCGCCTCGGCCTACTGGCTGCGACATCACGAGCTCAGCCCACCGTGGCCGGCGGGTCCGGGTGCCGGGCGCTGCGGGCGGCCTGGTTCTTCCGCCACTCCTCGATGACCTGCCGGAAGGCCTCGCTCACGAGGACAAGGAGTTCGGCGGAGGACTCGAAGCGGGAACCCGCGGGGGTCGTGGCCCCGAGAATCTCCGCTCCGCGCTGTGACGCGGCCGCCAGGGCCTCGTTCATCCGCAAAGACGCGAGGATCGACCGGACCCAGATCTCGTCGTCGATGACGTAGCGCTCGCGTCGCGTGCCGGGAACCCGTTCCCGCCTGAGCATTCCCTGCTGTTCGAGGTAGGCGACGGCGTGCGAGACCGACGCGGGGCTGACGCGAAGCCGCTGGACCAGTTCGGCGGCGGTGAGAGCGCCGGAGTCGGTGACGTACAGGCAGGCCAGCACTCTGGCCTCCATCCGGGGCATGCCCTGCTGGACCAGGAGAGCGATGAAGGACTCCGTGAAGTCCTCGACGGCTCGGGGGTCACGCCCGTGGCCGCCGTCGGGGGCAGGCGGGGCGAGAGGCCGAGCCTGCCCGTGTCGGCGCGCACGATGCCGCGTGGCTTCGTGCGCCCGGTCCGCCCCGTAATCGTCGGGTCCGCCGTTGCGGGTGACCTCCCGCATGATGGTCGAGGCGGGCCGCCCAAGACGCCGGCCGATCTCCGCGTATCCGAGCCCCTCGGCCAGCCCTGCGGCGATGTGCTGACGGTCCTCATTGGTGAGTCTGCCTCCGGGCATCGGTGCTCGTCTCCTGTCTGCCGACATGCGCGGAGCCCTCCGCCCGCACACCCGCTGCACAGTATGCATTCACTCGGAGCTCATTGCAATGCACGGTCGATCGTCCATTGCGTTCAGCTTCATATTCATTGCAAAACATGCTCTTTCATCCTGATGCACCAGGCAGAATGCCGTGCTTTGTATGTTGACTGTTTTCTGAACGCAATGTACTGTCATGGACGTTCAGAGATTGCCGAACACCGAAGACTATGCGTGAGGGGATTCATGATGAACACGAGCGGCTTCTCCCCGGCAGGGCTGCGCAGGGTGCGCGAGGTGCTGGACCGGTATGTCGATTCCGGGAAGATCCCCGGGCTGGTCGCCCTGTTCAGCCGGGGTGACGAGACACACGTCGAAGCGATCGGGACGATGCGTCATGACGGTGGCGCGCCGATGCGCCGGGACACGATCTTCCGGATGGCCTCCACGTCGAAGCCGGTCACGATCGCGGCGGCGATGGTCCTGCTCGACGAGTGCCGGCTGCGTCTGGACGACCCCGTGGATCCGTGGCTGCCCGAGCTCGCCGACCGGCAGGTGCTGAAGCGGTTCGACGGCCCGCTGGACGACACCGTGCCGGCGCGGCGGCCGATCACCGTCCGGGACGTGCTGACCTCCACGTTCGGGCTCGGCATGGACATGACGTCGCTGGGCACTCCGATCATGAACGCGGTCTTCGAGCGGGGGCTCACGCCCAACCTGCCGGTGCCGATGCCCGAGCCGGACGAGTGGATGCGCCGCCTGGGCGAGCTTCCGCTGATGCACCAGCCCGGAGAGCGCTGGCAGTACCAGATCAGCAGCGACCTGGTCGGGGTGCTCGTCTCCCGGGTCACGGGCCAGTCGTTCGAGGAGTTCCTGCGCGAGCGCGTCTTCGGGCCGCTGGGGATGACCGACACCGGCTTCCATGTGCCCGCCGACCAGATCCACCGGCTGCCGCCCCTGTACGCCCCCGACCCGCAGACCGGCGAGTTCCTCGTCTGGGACGAGGCCGAAGGCGGGCGCCACAGCAAGCCTCCGGCGTTCCAGGGCGGCGGCGGCGGGCTGAACTCCACCGCCGACGACTACCACGCCTACTTCCGGATGCTGCTCAACGGCGGCGTGCACAAGGGCGAGCGAATCCTGTCGCGGCCCGCCGTCGAGCTGATGACCACCAACCGCCTCACGCCCGAGCAGCAGGCCGCCCGGCACGCCATGGCCGTCGACAACGTCCACATCTCCCACGGCCAGGGACAGCACGGTGGCTGGGGCTTCGGCATGGCGGTGCGCACCTACCGCGGGGACTACGCGCCGATCGGCCAGTTCGGCTGGGACGGCGGAAGCGGCACCGCGACCTACGCCGACCCGGCCAACCAGCTCACCGGAATCCTGCTCACCCAGGTCGGGGCGTCCACCCCGGACTCGATGCGGCTCATCCACGACTTCTGGACCACGCTCTACCAGGCGATCGACGCCTGACGCCGGGCCAGCCTCCCGGCAGGCCCGCCCTCGGCCCCCGGCGGGGCGTTCCACCATTCGCCCGTTCACCCGACCCTCGGAACAGTTGTAAAGGATCACACCACCATGTCCGTCACCCTCACCGACCAGGACAAGATCACCCTGCGGACCGCGGCCTACGGCGCCGTCTCGCTGCTGGCCGCCGCCGACGCCGCCGGAAAGCCCCACAAGGTCGCCACCGAGGGCTCCATCGCCCTGGCCTCCGCGACCGGCGTGGTCGGTCACGTGCTCGCCGACAAGTCGACGGGCATGAACCTGTACGGCAAGTCCGTCGCCGAACTCGCCGACCAGGTGCTGCCGGCCCTGACGGCGGCCATGAGCCTGCTGGGGAAGCAGGATCCGGCCGAGGCCGACAATTTCCGCAGCACCGTCAACGTCGCCGTCGAAGCAGCCGCCCGGGCCCACCAGGGGGAGCCCGGGCCCGTCATGGCGGAGATGGCCCGCAAGATCGCCCAAGCCCTCGACGCCGCTCCGGCTCGCTAGACACGAGCACCACCGAACGGGCCCCGCCAAGCTCAGCGAGCTTGGCGTGGCCCGTTCGCATGCGCGGACGCCGGGCCGATCTCCCCGGGGGACGGAGCCGGCCGAGGAGGTGCCTGCTCGGCGGCGGGGCGGGCGTGTGGGGTCCGACCGATGCCCGATTGCCATCACCCTACAAATTTGGTAGGAAATACCTGTGTATTCGGCATCGTGGTTGGTCCGGCGTCGGCACGTCGACCTGTGCCGTCTGAACGGCGCGGCCTGTCGCTCCTGAACCTCGACCTCCCGGCCTGCGCGGTCACCTTCGCCGGCCGTCCTCCTTCCGTTGTCCCGCCGTGCCCGCGTTGGAGCGGCGCGGCCCGGCGCCCTCGCCTCCGGAGCGACCACTGTGACGTCATCCCCCTCCAGATCCGTCTCCGCCGATCCGCCCTCTCTCGCTGACGGCTCCCTCACGCCGGACGAGGTGCCCGAGCCCGCCGGCGCACCACACGCCGAAGGGGCGCGTACCGTCTCGGCGCCGGGCCCGCGGGGCCGCAGGGCCCGCCGGATCGGTGTGCGGGTGCTGTCGCTGCTCGCCCTGCTCGCACTGTGGCAGCTCGCGGCGGCCGCGGCGGGCAATCCGTCGTTCGTGCCCGCGCCCCGGGCCGTGTGGGACCAGCTCGTCCTGCTGTCCACCACCCACGAGGGCGTCCGCGGCTACGGCGGTCACCTGCTCGTGGAGCACCTGGGAATCAGCCTGCGCCGCATCCTCATCGGCTCGGCGCTCGGCGTGGCGGCGGGGCTCGTGCTCGGCGTCGTCCTGGGCGCCGTGCCGTGGATCCGCCTCGTGGCCGAGCCGGTCGTGACGTTCGTACGGGCCCTGCCCCCGCTGGCGTACTTCAGCCTGCTCATCATCTGGTTCGGCATCGACGAGACGCCCAAGCTGTGGCTGCTCGCCATCGCCGCGCTCCCGCCGGTCGCCGTGGCCACCGCGGCGGCCGTCCACGGCGCGCCGACCGGCCTGGTGGAGGCGGCCCGGGCGCTGGGCGCCTCGCGGTGGGACGTCATCAAGGATGTGGTGCTGCCCGCCGCGCTGCCGGAGATCTTCACCGGCGTCCGGCTGGCCGTCGGGGTCGCGTACTCCTCGGTCGTCGCGGCGGAGACCGTCAACGGCGTGCCCGGTATCGGAGGGATGGTCCGCGACGCCCAGCGCTACCTGCAGACCGACGTCGTGGTGCTCGGACTGCTCGCCATCGGGCTGTCCGGACTGCTGATCGACGGCCTGCTGCGCGCCGCGGAGACCCGGCTCATCCCCTGGCGCGGCCGCGTCTGAGCCCCTGCCAAGCCTCGTCGATCCCCCCACTGCAAAAGGAACTGTCCCGCCATGTCACGACCACACCTCACGCGCCTGCTTTCCGCCGTCCTGGCCGTCGCCACGGCCGCCGTCCTGGCCGCGTGCGGCAACGGCACCGCCTCCGGCGGAGGGGGAGGCGGCGGTACGGCGGACCGCACCATCCGCGTCGCCTACCAGGCGTTCCCGAGCGGGGACCTCATCGTGAAGAACAAGGGGTGGCTGGAGCAGGCGCTGCCCGGCTACACGATCAAGTGGACCAAGTTCGACTCCGGCGCCAGCATCAACACCGCCTTCGTGGCCAAGAGCGTGGACATCGCGGCCATCGGGTCGAGCCCGGTCGCGCGGGGGCTGTCCGCGCCACTGAACATCCCCTACCAGGTGGCGTTCGTGCTCGACGTGGCCGGTGACAACGAGGCCCTGGTCGCCCGCGACGGCGCCGGCATCTCCTCCGTGGCCGACCTGCGCGGCAAGAAGGTGGCGACGCCGTTCGCCTCGACGTCCCACTACAGCCTGCTCGCCGCGCTCGACAAGGCGGGGGTGCCGGAGTCCGCGGTGAACCTAATCGATCTGGAGCCACAGGACATCCTGGCGTCCTGGACCCGCGGGGACATCGACGCCGCGTACGTCTGGCTGCCCACGCTGGACGAGATCAAGAAGACCGGCAAGACGCTCATCAGCAGCCGCGAGCTGGCGACCGCGGGCAAGCCGACCCTCGACCTGGGCGTGGTGTCCACCGCGTTCATCCAGGCCCACCCCGACGCGGTCGACGCCTGGCGCAAGGTCGAGGCCAGGGCACTCGACCTGATCGCGAACGATCCCGACGCCGCGGCCCAGGCGGTGGGCGCCGAGCTCAACCTCGGCAAGGACGAGGCCAAGGCGCAGCTCAGCCAGGGCGTCTTCCTCAAGCCGGCCGATCTGGCCTCACCCGAGTGGCTCGGCACGCCGGACAAGGTCGGCGGCCTGGCGCAGAACCTGGTGAGCGCGGCGCAGTTCCTCAAGGACCAGCAGAAGATCGACGCGGTGCCCGACCTCGCCACGGTGGAGCGGGCGATCTACACCAAGGGGCTTCCCGGTGTCCTCACGCCCTGACCCGGCCACCGCCCCGGCCACGGCGGACGAGGACGTCGCCGCCGTCCACCTGCACGAGGTCGAACACGTCTACGGCGGCGCGGGAGGTCCGGTCGCCGCGCTCGGGCCGATCTCCCTGACCGTCCCTCCCGGCACCTTCCTCGTGCTCGTCGGGGCGTCCGGATGCGGCAAGAGCACGCTGCTGCGCCTCGTCGCGGGCTTCGAGAGGCCCACCTCCGGCACCGTACGTACCGGCGGCGCCGAGCCCGTCCCGGGCAGGGGCGCCGGGATCGTCTTCCAGCAGCCGCGCCTGTTCCCGTGGAAGACCGTGGGCGGCAACGTCGAGCTGGCCCTGCGCTACGCCGGCGTGCCCCGTGTGGAACGCGCCCGCCGGGTGCCGGAGCTGCTGGAACGGGTGGGCCTGCACGACGTGGCGGACCGCCGCGTCTGGCAGATCTCGGGAGGACAGCAGCAGCGCGTGGCGATCGCCAGGGCGCTCGCCGGCGACGATCCGCTGCTCCTGCTCGACGAGCCGTTCGCCGCCCTGGACGCGCTCACCCGCGAGCGTCTCCAGGAGGACCTGCGCCGGGTGAGCGCGCAGACCGGCCGCACGTCGGTGTTCGTCACCCACAGCGTCGAGGAGGCCGTGTTCCTCGGCAGCCGCGTCGTCGTGCTCACCCGCAGGCCGGGCCGGATCGCGCTCGACCTGGACGTCGGCCTCCCGCGCACCGGGGTGGGACCGGACGAACTGCGCGCCCTTCCCGAGTACGCCGCGCTCCGCGCAGAGGTCGGCCACGCCGTACGCGCCGCCGCCGCGTGACGCACCGCACCAACCACGAGGAGAGTGAGATGACCACAGCGACCGCCGTGAAGCTGGACCTGCGGCCCCTCGGGCCCCACTTCGGCGCCGAGGTCGAGGGACTGGATCTGGCGACCGCCACCGACGAGGAACTGGCCGCGGTGCGCGCCGCCCTGGTCGATCGGAAGGTGCTGTTCTTCCGCGAGCAGAGCCTGGACGACGACGGGCAGGTGGCGCTCGGGCGGCGTCTCGGCGAGCTGACCGCCTCCCACCCGGTCGTCGGGGGCGTCGACGAGGCGCATCCCGAGATCTACGCCCTCGACAGCGCCGACAACGGCTTCGCCGACGTCTGGCACACCGACGTCACGTTCATGCCCCGCCCGCCGCTCGGCTCCATCCTGCGCGCCGTGATCCTCCCGCCCACCGGCGGCGACACGAGCTGGGCCGACAGCCAGCTCGCCTACGACTCGCTGTCCGCCCCCGTGAAGGAGCTGGCCGACCAGCTCACCGCGGTCCACGACGGCAACCGCGAGTTCGGTTACTACCTGGCCCAGCGCCGCGGCGGCAAGGGCAACGTCTGGGACGGCGAGATCGTCACCCGGCTGGAGCCGGTGGAGCACCCCGTGGTCCGCGTCCACCCCGAGACCGGCCGCAAGGGGATCTTCGTCAACCCCGGGTTCACCTCCCACATCGTCGGCGTCTCCGAGGCCGAGAGCCGGGCCATCCTGGACCTGCTCTACGCCCACCTCACCAAGCCCGAGCACATCGTGCGTCACCGCTGGAGGGCCGGCGACGTCGCGATGTGGGACAACCGGAGCACCGCCCACTACGCCAACCGCGACTACGGTGACGCGCACCGCGTGATGCACCGCATCACCCTGCGCGGCGACCGCCCCTTCGGCCCCGGCCGTACGGACGGCTGACCGGGACGCCGGGACGCGATCGGCTCAGCCCCCGCAGGAGGCTCGGTCGCGGTTCCGGCGCTTCAGGCCGCGCCGATCCAGCGGTGATAGGCGTCCATGTCGACGTTGCTGCCGCACACGATGGTGACGACGTGCCGGCCGGCGAAGCGGTCGCGGTCTTCGAGGATCGCCGCGATGCCGAGCGCGGCCGACGGTTCGACGACGAGGCCCGCGTGTTCGAGGAGCAGCCGCATACCGGCCATGATCGACGCCTCCCGTACCAGGACGGCGTCGTCGGCGACCAGGAGAAGGTCGTCCAGGACGGCCGGGATGGGACGCCGGCCGGCGACGCCGTCGGCGATGGTGTCGGTCGAGTCGGTGGTGACGACGCGCCGTTGGCGCCACGAATGTGTCATCGCCGGTGCGCCCAGCGGCTGGACGCAGATCACCTCGACTTCTGGCGCACAGGCTTTCACCACGTGACCCACGCCGGTGGCCAGCGCCCCGCCGCCGAGGGCGATCAGGACGGCGTCGAACGACGGCACGCTGTTCACGAGTTCCAGGCCGATCGTCGCCGCGCCCTCGCAGGTCTCGATGTCCAGGCTGTCTTCGACCAGCCGGATGCCGTCGTGCCGCGCGACGGCCGCCGCCCGCTCGCGAGCCATGTCGAAGTCGCCGTCCACCAGTTCCAGCCTGGCGTCCAACGCGCGGATGCGTTCGAGCTTGGCCGCGGGCGCGAAGCGGGATGCCACGACGGTGACGTCGAGCCCCCGGCGGCGACCGGACCACGCGAGTGCTTGGCCAAGGTTGCCCGCGCTGGCGCACACCGCGGCTCGCGAGCCATCGCCGGCGAGCAGGCTCGCGACCACCTCGGTGCCGCGGGCCTTGAAGCTGCGGACCGGGTTCGCCGTTTCGAGCTTGATGCTCACCGCGCAGCCGAGGTCGGGCTCCAGGGCCTCGCAGCGGTACAGCGGAGTGTCGAGGAAAATCGGGTCGATCATCCGGCGAGCCGCCCGGATCCGAGCAGTGTCGAGGCGTGTCTCCTGCACGGCACAGCAGCGTACGCCGTCGGCGCTGGTCCATCCGGGCGGACGCCCGGCGACGGTGCTGGTAGCCGTCAGGGGAGGACGGGCCCGTCATCAGCACGCCTTGTGTGACCGGAGTCCCGTCGCGGCGCTGGTGAGCAGCATGTCCAGCGCGGTGGGGTAGGCGCTGTCGTTCATGTCGGCCACCAGCAGGGGCGCGACCGCCGCGATGTTGGGGTGGGTGGCGGGGGACAGGCGGGCATAGGTCGCCTGCCACATCTCCTCGTCCGCCCTGCGCGCCTGCTCCGGCAGCGCGAGGGACGCCGCGTCCAGGGCTGCGAACGCCAGCGTCATGTCGATGAAGGCGTGGTAGACGCGGACCGCCTCGCGGTCGGGAAAACCGGCGCCTCGCAGCAGCCCGAGGATCGCCTCGTCGGCGGCGATCTCGTGGGACTTGCCGCTGATGCGGTTGGCGGTGAGCACCGCGGCCTGCGGGTGTTCGAGGTAGGCGGCGTGGATGCGCAGGCCCAGCTCGCGAAGGTCGGCGCGCCAGTCGCCGGTGCCGTGCCAGCCGGCCATGGCCCGGCCGATGAGCATGTCGCCGATGGCCAGGGTCAGGTCGTCGATGCCGGCGAAGTAGCGGTAGAGCGTGCTGGGGTCGGCGCCCAGGGCGATGCCGAGCCGCCGTACGGTCAGCCCGGCGGAGCCGTGCTCGCGCAGCATGCGCAGCGCGGTCCGCACGATCAGGTCCTCCGAGAGAACGACTCCGTTCTTCGTCGGGCGGCGCCGTCGGCGCGCCGCCTCCGAGACCACCGGCTTGGGCATGGTGCGTTCCTCTCCGCCTGCTCCGTCCCCGTGCACCTTATGCCAACACTATTGACCTTTCGTGTGGCGGTGACGTTGGATTTGATGAACCGAAGGAGTCTTTGTCCTGGAAAGGACGGTTTTGTCATGCGTGTTCTGCTCGTCGGCGCCGGTGGAGTGGGCACGGCGATCACCCGGATCGCGGCCCGCCGGACCTTCTTCGAGCACATGGTCGTCGCCGACTACGACCTGTCCCGCGCGGAGGCGGCCGTCGCCGCGCTGGGGGAGGCGGGCGCCCGCTTCAGCGCCCGGCGGGTGGACGCGAGCGACGAGGCCATGGTGGTGGCACTGCTGGCCGAGCACCGCTGCGACGTCCTGCTCAACGCCACCGACCCGCGCTTCGTCATGCCGTTGTTCCGGGCGGCGCTGTCGGCCGGTGCGCACTACCTGGACATGGCGATGTCGCTGTCACGGCCGCATCCGGAGCGCCCGCACGAGGTGTGCGGGGTCAAGCTGGGGGACGCCCAGTTCGCGATGGCCGCCGAGTGGGAGAAGGCGGGCAGGCTCGCGCTGGTCGGCATCGGGGTGGAGCCGGGGATGTCGGACGTCTTCGCGCGCTACGCCGCCGACGAGCTGTTCGACCACATCGAGGAGATCGGCATCCGCGACGGCGCCGACCTCACCGTCGAGGGGTACGACTTCGCGCCCTCGTTCAGCATCTGGACCACCATCGAGGAGTGTCTCAACCCGCCGGTCGTCTACGAGGCCGGCCGGGGCTGGTTCACCACTCCGCCGTTCAGCGAGCCGGAGGTGTTCGACTTCCCCGAGGGCATCGGCCCGGTCGAGTGCGTCAACGTCGAGCACGAGGAGGTCCTGCTCGTGCCCCGCTGGATCGACGCCGAGCGGGTGACCTTCAAGTACGGGCTGGGCGCGGAGTTCATCGACACGCTGCGGACCCTGCATCTGCTGGGGCTGGACCGCACCGAGCCCGTCCCGGTCGTCGCCGGGGGCGGCGCCGCCGTCAAGGTGTCCCCGCGCGACGTGGTCGCGGCGTGCCTGCCCGACCCGGCGACCCTCGGGGACCGCATGCACGGCAAGACGTGCGCCGGCACCTGGGTCAAGGGCGCCAAGGACGGCAGCCCGCGTGAGGTCTACCTCTACCACGTGGTCGACAACCAGTGGTCCATGCGCGAGTACGGCTCCCAGGCGGTGGTGTGGCAGACCGCCGTCAACCCGGTCGTGGCCCTCGAACTGATCGCCGCCGGCGTCTGGTCCGGCACGGGCGTCCTGGGACCCGAGGCCCTGCCGCCCCGGCCGTTCCTCGACCTGCTCACCGCGTACGGCACCCCGTGGGGTATGCGGGAGCAGTAGGCGGCCTGTTCACGCTTCTGTCCTCACGGCTCCTGCGCCGAGCTTCCCCCCAGGGGCGGACTCGGGGGCCCGCTCCGCTCCGCGCCGCGCCGGTGCACCGCGGCCAGGACGAGGGCCAGGACGAGCCCCACCAGGAAACAGGCCACCCCGGCCCAGAACCGCTGCCCGGGCAGATACCACTCCGGTGCGGGCTCCACCCCGTCGGGCGTGGAGACGGCGTACAGCGGCTTCGGCTCCACCCACGCCACAAGAGCGAGCACCCAGAAGACCACGGCGCTCAGGAAGAAGACGACGGGGATCACGTACCACAAGACCCTCGATCGAGGCATGGGCCGCTGGGCGCGATGTCCGGACACGATTGACGATAACCGGGCAGGCGCGCGATTCGCGCTTACCCGAAGGCGACGAGAGCGCGCCCGAGGAGATGTCCCGTGCTCCCCGCGCACGAGGCTGCCGGTGAAACGGACCACATCGAATGTCGTAGGCGTTGGGCAGGATGAGGCCGCATGGGCCTCAACATCGTCGTCGGCATGCTCGCCGACTTGGACGAATCAGAGTTGGACGAATCAGAGTTGGACGACGCGGAGCAGGACGACCTGGCGGGCGAGCTCTGCGCAGACTTCGCGGCGATCGGGCGAGTCCTGGCAGCGGCGGGGTTGCCGGCGTGGTCGGAGCCGGATGCCGCGGCCGTCGAGGCGGCCGAGTTCGACATGTACGGCTACGGCGGCCTGCACACGCTCCGTCGTCTGGCCGTCCATCTGGCCGAGAGCGGAGAGCTGCCTCCTCCGGCCCCGGTGGAGGCGGCCGCCGAGGATCCGCTGCTGAAGGACGTCTATTCGCGGGGGCCCCGCTACGGCGTCGAAGTCGACGAGGGAACCCGCCTGATCGGCTCCGAGCGCGAGGCGGACGGCGCGTACGACCATCTGGTCCACCACAGCGACTGCGAGGGCTTCTACGTGCCCGTCGACTTCGCGCCCGTGCTCTGCACAAACGAGATAACCGGGGGCTGGGTCGGCTCGTCGCAACGGTTGCTGGAGGAGTGCCGGCGCATCGCCGCACGGCTCGGGCTGCCGGACGACCTCGACCCCTGGGGTGACGAGGTGAGCGCGGCGGTAGAGGCCGACGCGGAGGGTGCGGAGGGCTGGCGGCGGTACGGCGTCGAGTCGTTCACCTGCCTGCAGGTGATAGCCGCCGCTCGGCACTCCATCGTGACGGGCGCGGCCATCGTCTTCTGCTGACCTTCAGCGGCCGAGGTGCCGGTCGAGGAAGTCGCGGACGGTCTCGGCGAGTTCGAGGCGGTGGTCGGAGAGGGCGTGGTCGGTGACGAACACGCGGTGCTCCAGGCGCGGCACCGGATAAGCGGTGTAGGCGGCCACCACGGGATCGTGGTGCTGGGCGGCGGGGGTGACGGTGTCGCGCCCGGCCGTGCCGACGAGCAGGACCGGCCGGTCCGCGAGCTTCGGGGCGAGCGCGGACAGGCTCCACGCCTCGCCCGCCGCGACCATCTCGTCCACGAGCGCCGCGCCGCTGGTTCCCTTCAGGGGAAGCAGGTCCTCGCCGAACCCCTCGACGTACGCCGCCCGCAGCGCCGCGTCCTCCCGGCAGGCGACCGCGACAGAGCCGAAGTCGAACGCCGACACGGTCACGACGGCGCCGACCCCCGGGTCGGCCGCCGCGGTCGTCAGCGCGACGAAGCCGCCGAAGCTGTGCCCCACCAGCGCCAGCCGGTCCGGGTCGAGGCGGTGCGCGGCGGCGAAAGCCGGTTCACGTACGGCCGCCGCGACGCGGGCGGCGTCCTCCAGCCCGGCGGCCCACGACCAGGAGCCGCCGACGCCCCAGGACCCGCGGTAGTGGAAGACGAGGGCGGCGTACCCCGCGCGGCGCAGATGCTGGGCCAGGTCGAAGTTGCGCTCGTGCCCGGGGAAGCCGTGCAGTAGCACGACGACCGGATGCGGTCCCGGCCCGGCCGGCAGGTGAAGGACGCCCAGCAGGGTCTCGCCGTCGCTGTCGAACGTCACGGCGGCGTTGGCCGTGGGAATCTCGGGGGTCATCCGTCCTCGCATAGATCGAACCGATCAGTACGATCTAAGGCTACCGGATTCGTCGAGACCGTCTCACGCGGCCTCGGCGTTGAGGACGCACCCCGCGGGCTCGCGGGTGTGGGCCCACGCGGGGAGCGCGGTCAACACCGCGACGGCCAGCAGGATGGCGAGCGCGGCGGTGAGCAACCACGATCCCGGAGGCGTGACCGGCGTAGCGAAGAGCCAGTACAGGCCGAGCCCGGCCGGAACACCCGCCGCCACTCCGGGCACGGCGGGCAGGAGTTGCGTGACGCAGTGCGCCGCGACGACCTGGCCGGGGGTGGCGCCGAGGGTACGGGTGATGGTCAGAGCGCGCCGGGCCTGTACGGCGTTGCCCCAGCTGAGGAGCACGGTGTTGAGCGTGGACAGTGCCACCAGTGCGAAGGTGACGGCGAGCAGCACCTGGCCGGTCTGGTCGGTCCGCACTTCGATGGGGCCGAACCGCTTGACGGCGGGGGCCGCGTCGAGCTCGGCGTGGAAGGTGAGCAGCGCGGTGACCATGATGGTGGTGGCGGCGGTGCCGGCGGAGGCCAGGGCGGCGCGGCCGGGCCGGCGGGCGAGCAACCGGACGCCGAGCAGCAGCGAGGTGGGCAGGTAGGCCGTCACAGCGTTCAGACGCGGGTGGTGCGTGAGCATGTGCGCCGGGTCGGCCAGGGTCTGGACGGTGCTCCTGCGGGCGGCGCGCACGGCGGGACCGAGCGCACCGGTCACGGCGACCACGACGGCGAGGAAGACCGAGGCGGTGACGGTGCCGGAGTCCGGAGGGCCGACGGTGTCGAGCAGCCCGGCGCTGGGGTCGACCACCTGGGGCGCGGCCAGCGTCCCGGCCGCCAGTCCGAGCGCGGTGGCCACGAATGTCAGCAGCAGGTACTGCGCCAGCAGTACGGCGGTGACGGTGCCGGGGCCGGCGCCGACGGCCTTGAGCAGTGCGGCACGCCGGTTGTCGCGGGCGCCGCGTGCGGTGGCGAGCGCGGCGAGGGTGACGATCGCGGCTGCGGCGAGCAGCCAGCCGCCGACGACCAGGGCGGGCTGGGTGTTCCTGATCATGGCCGCGTCCGTCTCGAGGACGGTCTGCCAGTCGTGGGTGTTGACCCAGGAGTCGCCTCTGCGGTCGTCGGTGAACACGGCGTCGCTCCATCGGAGGGACTCCGTGGGGTCGGTCAGCTTCAGGTGGATCAGGTAGACACCGGGGATGTCGCCTGCCGCCGCGCGGGCGTCGGCGGTGGTGAGCCAGATCCTGCCGCCGTAGTCGGACGGCCCGGGCCCCTGGGCCCAGTCGCTCCACGGATACACCGGGGTGGCCGCGCTGATCGCGATCCCGACGACCGGATAGCCGCGCTCGCCGATGGTGATGCGGGCGCCGACGCGCACGCCGAGTGCCTGCGCGAAGCCGCGCTCGACCACCGCGCCGCCGGGACGCACCCAGGTCCCGGAGGTCACCAGCGGCCGGTCCACGGCGGACGGTGAGGTGTCGCGCCCCTCGACCGAGGAGCGCGCGGTCTGACCGTGTGCCCGGATGGTGGTGTCGAACGCGAAGACCGGGTCGGCCTGCGTGGCCACGCCGGGCGTGTCCGCGAGGCGCTCGGCCAGGCCGGACGGGTCCGTGTCCGTCGTGATGGCGGTGATGTCGGGGCCGGCGGTGGCCGCGCGGGTCTTCAGGTACGCGATGGCCAGCGCGTTGTGGGTCGCCAGCCCGAGGGTCAGGGAGGCGGTGGCGACGGTGACGGCGACCAGGAACACGAGGGCCTCGGCGGGACGGCGGCGTAAGTCGTGCAGCATGAGACGCCATATCAGCAGCAGGTGTCCCACGGTCAGTCCTCCCAGCTCAGCAGCGCGCCGAGCCCTGTGCCGCCGAGCCCTGTGCCGCCGTGGCCGTGCCTCCTGCCGCGGTTGCCGTCCAGGCGGGTGTCGTCTGCCAGCGTCCCGTCGCGCATGGAGACGACGCGGTCCGCCGTGGCGGCGACGCGCTCGTCATGGGTGACCACGACCAGGGTCTGGCCGGCGGCGCGTAGCTCGTCGAAGAGCCGGAGGATGTCGTGGGTCGCGGCGCTGTCGAGGTTGCCGGTGGGCTCGTCGGCGAGGACGACCAGCGGATCGTTGGCCAGGGCGCGGGCGATGGCGACCCGCTGCCGCTGCCCGCCGGAGAGCTCGGAGGGCAGATGCCGGGCGCGGTGGGCGAGCCCGACCTGGTGGAGGAGTTCCGCGGCGCGGTGGCGGGCGGCTCGCGGTGAGGCGCCGGCGAGCAGCGCGGGCAGCTCGACGTTCTGCGCCGCGCTCAGCTCGTGCATCAGGTGGTGGGCCTGGAATACGAACCCCACGGAGCGGCGCCGCAGCCGCGCCAGCGCCCGTTCGCCGAGGTGGTCGATGCGCCGGCCGCCGAGCCACACCTCGCCCTCGCTGGGCCGGTCGAGCCCGCCGAGGAGCTGGAGCAGCGTGGACTTGCCGCAGCCGCTTGGCCCGGTCACGGCGAGCGTCTGCCCGGCGGGAACATCGAGGTCGACCCCGTCGACGGCCCACACCAGACTCTCGTCCTCCCCGTACGTGCGCGTCAGGCCGACCGCCCGCAGCGCCGGCCCGGCCGCCGCAGCGGCCGGTCCCCAGCCCGGGCTGCCGTCCGTGTCACTCCGCGACGACCGGCCCATGACCCGCGGCACGACTCTTTTCATCCGTTTCCTTCGCCTTCCCCGCGTGGGGCACGGGCGGACCAGGCCCGCTCGCACGCCTCCAACCAGCGCAGATCGGCCTGCAGCCGGAGCGCGATGCCCTCCAGAAGCAGTCCGGCCTCCGAGTCCGTGTCGTGAGCAAGGGCGGCGCGCTGGGCCTCGGCGAGGCTGCGCATCAGCTCCCGCCGCCGCGCGTCCACGAGCGCGAGCGGATCGGCCAGACCCGACTCCGCGGCGGCCACCAGCTTCAGATGGAACTCCGCCACATCCGCTCTGGGCCCTGCGCTCTCGGCCATCCATGCGGCCACCCGCTCCTGACCGGCCGCGGTCAGCGCGTACACCTTGCGCCGCGGGCCGCGCACCGGCGCGTCCTCACGCTCCTGGACGACCAGGCCCGCCTTCTCGAGCCGGGTGAGCGTCACATAGATCTGGCCCGCGTTCAGCGCCTCCCCCAGCGGTCCGAGCGCAGCCGCCAACCGCTGGCGCAGGTCGTAGCCGTGCGACGGCTCCTTGGTCAGCAGCGCCAGCACCACGTCCTGCACGGACCACCCTCCTCTGCGACCCCTCAATAGATATCGGTTAGCCAAAAGGGCGTCAATCCGATCCGTGAACCCCATCCGCGGCCGGGGAGGCGGACCGGGAACGGCCCCGCTCGCGCCGAGGCGCGGGCGGGGCCGCGATGGGTGCCTACCGCGTCAGGCCCGGGGCGGAACCGGCCACCTGGGCGTAGCCGGCGGGGCGGCTGGTGAAGGAGCCCCTGCCCTGGGTCCGGCCGCGCAGCCGGGTCGCGTACCCGAACAGCTCGGCCAGCGGCACGCTCGCGGTGACCACGACGGTGCCCGCCCGCGCCGCCGAACCGGTCACCCGGCCGCGCCTGGCCGCGAGGTCGCCCAGCACCCCGCCGACCGCGTCCTCGGGCACGGTGACCGTGACCTCGGCCAGCGGCTCCAGCACAGCCATCTCACCGGCACGCAGCGCCTCCCGCAGCGCGAGCCGCCCGGCCGTGCGGAACGCCATCTCCGAGGAGTCCTTCGGATGGGTCGCGCCATCGGTCAGCGTGACCCGCAGGCCGGTCACCGGATGACCTCCGAGCGGGCCCTCGGCGAGGGCGTCCCGGCAGCCGGCCTCCACCGCCCCGACGTATTCGCGCGGCACCCGGCCGCCGGTGACCGTGGACCGGAACACGAAGCCCGCGTCGTGCTCCAGCGGCTCCACGTCGAGCACGACGTGCGCGAACTGCCCGGCCCCGCCGTCCTGCTTGACGTGCCGGTACAGCAGCCCGGACACCCCGCGCACCACCGTCTCCCGGTAGGCGACCCGGGGCCGTCCGACGGCGACGTCGAGCCCGTGGGCGCGGCGGAGCTTCTCCACCGCGACCTCCAGGTGCAGCTCGCCCATCCCCGACAGCAGCGTCTGGCCTGTCTCGGGGTCGGCGCGGACCGACAGCGAGGGGTCCTCGTCGGACATCCGGGCCAGCGCGGTCGCGAGCCGGTCGGCGTCGCCGCTCCCGCGCGGCTCGACGGCCACGGATACCACCGGCGAGGCCGTGACCGGCGGCTCGAGGACCAGCGGCGCCCCCGGAGCGCAGAGGGTCGCTCCGGCGCGGGCCGCCTTGACCCCGGCTACCGCGACGATGTCCCCGGCCGTGGCGCGGTCCGTCTCGGTGTGCCGGTCGGCCTGCACCCGGAGGATGCGTCCGATCCGCTCGGTGCGCCGGGCGCCGGCGTCCAGCACGACGTCTCCCCTCCTGATCGTTCCCGAGTACACGCGCAGGTAGGTCAGCCGCCCGGTGGGGGCCGCGTGCACCTTGAAGACCAGCGCGGCGAACGGCGCCGCCGGGTCGGCGGGCCGCTCCTGCTCGGGCCGCTCCTGCTCGGGCCCGTCCCACGCGGCGCGTACGGGCGGCACGTCGGGTGGTGCGGGCAGGTAGGCGACGACGGCGTCCAGCAGCGGCTCGACGCCCCGGTTGCGGTACGCCGACCCGCACAGCACCACCACGGCCTCACCCCGGAGGGTCAGGTCGCGCAGGGCGGCGGTCAGGGTCGGCGCCGAGATCTCCGGCCGGGCGCAGAACTCCTCCAGCGCCGTCGGATGGAGCTCGGCCACCGTCTCCTCCAGCAGGCGGCGGCGCCGGCGGGCCTCGTCCCCGAGGGCCTCCGGCACCGGCCCCTCCGTGACCGTGTCACGGCCGGCGTCCCACACCAGCGACCGCATCCGCAGCAGGTCCACCACGCCGGTGAACCCGTCCTCGCGCCCGATGGGCAGCTGGACGACCAGCGGGGTGACCCGCAGCCGCTCGCGGATCGAGGCGGCCGCCGTGTCGAGGTCGGCCCCGGCGCGGTCCATCTTGTTCACGAACGCGATGCGCGGCACGCCGTACCGGTCGGCCTGGCGCCACACCGACTCGCTCTGCGGCTCCACGCCGGCGACGGCGTCGAACACCGCGACCGCGCCGTCGAGCACCCGCAGCGACCGCTCCACCTCGTCGGAGAAGTCCACGTGACCCGGGGTGTCGATCAGGTTGATCCGGTGGCCGTCCCACAGGCAGCTCACGGCCGCGGCGAAGATGGTGATCCCTCGGTCGCGCTCCAGGGGGTCGAAATCGGTGACGGTGGTGCCCTCGTGCACCTCGCCGCGCCGGTGGACGGCGCCGGTGAGGTAGAGGATCCGTTCGGTGACGGTGGTCTTGCCCGCGTCGACGTGGGCGAGGATGCCCAGGTTGCGGATGCCGGTCGGCGGGACGAGGTGATCGCGGTTCAGGTCGGCGCGCATGGCCATGCCCTTCGGGAAGGTTCCTACGGTGGCGGGCGCGATTGGCCTGACGAGACGGAACCGGCCGGATTCAGGCCGGACGCCACCCCTGGGACGGCCATGGCCGGACCGCAAGGGAGACCGGCGGGCGGTTACGAGCGGGGTACGCGGACTCGCCGCGCGGGTCTGCACGCGGCCCCAGCGGGGCCCAGTGGGAGCCCGGTGGGAGCCCGGTGGGATCCCGGTGCCCGCTCCGCCCCGGCCAGGGGTGCGGAGTTCGTCAGGAACGTCCGGTGGCGGCCGCGCGGCCGGCACCGGGGAGCGACGTAGACACCAGGATCACCTCGTGCCGCGACCGGAGGACGACGACCGCGATGCGCTGGCGCACGGTCAACTCCCCTCTCTCGGTCAAGGCGCGCGCCGCGGCGTGGCGGCGCGCGTGATCAGTGGCGAGTGTACGGAACCCGTCCCGGGTCCGGAAAACGGTTTTCCGCGAACACGCGGCCCCTATTCCCGCGGGCAGGCGCCGGTGGCCAGGCCGTAGGCGACGGCGTAGCGATGGCCGAGGACGCCCGCGACGTTCCCCCGGCCGACGACGGTGCCGGGGGGAAGCTCGCGGGCCAGCACGCCGAGCACCTCGTCGTCTCCGGCCGGACCGCCCACGACCACGACGCTCCCTCCGCCACGCCCGCCGAGGGAGTCCAGGGCGTCCAGCGCGCGGCGTACGGTGGCGCCGAGGACCTCGCGCTTGACCGCGAGACGAAGAGCGCGCCATTCGGCCGGGCTCATGGCGCTGGAGAACGGCAGCGGCCCGGCCGGGCCCGGGACGGCGAGCCAGCCGACCGAGCCGGGCGGGGCGGGCGAGTCGAGGAACACCCGCGAGCCGTCCTCCCCGAGTGAGACGTGCGGCGTCTCGAGCCGTACGCAGGGCCCGCGCTTCACCCAGTCGGCCGCGCCCCGGGGGATGCCGAGCACCGCGGCCACGGCCGCCGTGAGCAGGTCACCGGCGCCCGCGGCCACGACCTCGCCCGGCGGGCCGACGACGTCGACGGTGCCGCCGCCCAGGTCCACGACCAGGGAATTCCGATCCGCGCCGGGAGTGGAGAGGGCTCCCGCACGGGCCGCCGCCGCCTCGCTCGGGGCCCGCCGTACGGGAACCGTCCCGCCGCCCGGGAACCGATCCGCCGGCGTGCGGGCGGTATCCTCGTCCGGCCGCGCCGGCCCCGGCGAGACGGCCGGGCCGGGCGATCCCACGTCGAGGCGTACGGGCGGCGCGGCGGGGGCGGAGGCCGACATCTCGGCCACCAGCAGGGACCTGGACCGGCTCGTCCCCGCGCGAGCACCGGCCGTCGCGGCCACCCGGCTCAGGTCGGCCACCGCACGCTCGATCGTCGCCTCCGGAGCGTTTGGTCCGACCGAATCGGCCTGACGATTGGCGAACCGGGCGACGACGGCACAGGACACGTCGTACAGCTCCGCGCAGATCGCCGGCGCGTCGTCCCGCTCACCGAGACGCGCGGCGACGAACAGCGCGTCGGACAGGTGGCGTAACGGACGCCCGGGCGGGCGCACCTCCACGGCGACCAGATCCGCGGCGGCGACCGCCGTGACGTCGACCTGGTCGGCGACGGGCAGCGGGCGTCCGATCCGGTTCGCGATCAGGCGGCCCTCGTCGCCCTCGGCCAGCACGCCCAGCAGTGGAATCCCGGCGTCCAGCGCCGCCCGGACGAGCCGGGCGGCCTCGGCGTATCCCAGGTCGCGCGGCACGAGCGCGATCACGTCCTCACCGTGGGGCAGGTCACCCGCTGTCAGGCGCAGGGGGCGGCCGACCGCGACGCCCTCCCCGCCGGGGGTGGGGCTGCCGGCGGCGACGATCCGGAGGCGTCCGGTTCCGGCCGCGACGACGGGCACCTCCACGGTCGTCGTGCGCACCGGGCGCATGGGGGCCATGACGACCTCGGCCACGGCCTCGCCCAGCCCCCGCTCCAGGCGGCGCAGCAGGGCCGCCGCCCCGGCCAGCGACGACGGGGAGCCCTTCGGGCCGCGCGTGACGACCCTGTCCCAGGCCACCGGGACGCCGTAGCGGACGATCACGACCTCCGTGGTCGCGTTGCCGACGTCCACGCCCGCGACGAGCCCGCTCAACGGGTCAGGCCCCGCCGTACGTACACGTCGCGGGCCTGCCGGACGAGCGCGGCGTTGCGCGGGCAGCCGCGCTCCTCCAGCCAGCGGGCCAGTGCGGACAGCTCCCCGGCCGTGGCGCGGCGCGGGCGCAGCGCCTCGTAGACGCGCATCACGTCCTCGTCGGAGATGCGGGCCAGTTCGGCGGCGCGGCGCAGGTTGGCGGCGAGCTGGGGGTTGCCGTGCCGCTCGGAGGCCACGGCCTGCGCCTCCAGCGTCTCGGGGGAGATGCGCAGGTCGTCGGCCGACACCTCGCCCCGCCGCACGGCCTCCAGCGTCACCGCCTCGACCGGCCGCCCCGAGTAGGCGCGCAGGCGCGGGTCCGCGCCGGTCATCGGCCGCCTCCTCCGCCGTTCCCGGCGACCGGACGGCCCGTGAGAGCGCCCGCGTGAGCGTACGTCAAAGAACCAACTCCTCGGGCAGGGCGCCGGGCCGGCAGTGGGCGCGTTCGATGGCGACGAGCGAGACGACCTTCGTGTGGTAGCGGGCCTCGATCGCCTCGTCCGTATACGGGTTGCGGGCGGGCTCGGGGGCGCCGCCCTTGGCGTGGCGGCCCGCGTTCACGCCCATGAGCCGATAGTCGGCGGCCGACAGCACCGGGGCGATGCTGTACAGCTCCAGGTTGGCCAGCGGCGCGAGGTCACGGCGGTGGATGAGCGCGGTGCCCTTGGCCTGAAGGCCGATGCCGATGCCCGAGCCCGCGAGCCGGGCCGCCGACAGGCCGATCATGCCGAGGTCGATGGTGTCGCAGAAGCGGATGATCCTGGCGGTGCAGCCCTCCTCCTCCAGCCCGGCGAGCAGTTCGCGCAGGACGTCCACCACGGGCAGCCCCGAGAGCGTGACCCAGATGTCGCGTCCGGTCGCGGGGGAGACGCCGATGACGACCTCGCGCGGGTCCCCGCCCTGCGTGGCAGGGCCCGCCGGGCGCAGCGCGTCGCGGGCGTGTGCGGCCTGCTCCCGCCGCAGGTCCTCGACCGAGCGCTGCTGCCGGATCGCGTCGATCTCCGCCTGCCGCTCCGGCGAGGGCTCGTATCCCGTGCCCGGCCCGGAGTAGTCGTTGGGATCGGTGACCAGCGACAGCACGCGCATGTCCGGCGTGAGGATGGCCGCCGTCTGCAGGCAGTCGCCCGCCACGCGCACCTTGAGCATGTCGAGCAGCCGCTCGGCCTCCGGCTCGAAACCCGTCTCGTACAACGCCGTCACCACGTCGGCCATGGTGAGGCCGGTCTCGCGGATGGTCCGGGCGGCGTGGGTGACGGCGACCGGGTCGCCGGGGGCGAGGTCCTTCGAGCCGGCCGCGTCCACGGCGGCGGCCACCTGCTCGTCGGTGAAGTCGGCCAGGCCGAACCACTCGTACACCGCGCGCACGGCCTGCGCGGCGCGCTCGCGCAGCGCCGCGATGTCCGCAGGATCGGCCGTGCGCAGCCCGCCGTCCACCCCCCAGTCGCGCTGCATGGCCAGGTAGTCGTCGACGTCCTCGGCGTTCCAGTTGGACGGGCCGAACATGTTGTCGTAGCGCTGGATCGAGCCGAATCCGCTGCAGACGAAGTCGGAGCCCGCCAGGAAGATGGGCAGCGTGCGGGAGGTCCTGCGCACGTCCGACTCCGACATCAGCGCGTCGTTGCCGGAGCAGGACTCCAGGTTCCTCGCCATCACCATGACGTTCTCGGCCATCAGTTCGCGCACGCCGCGCGGCACGGCGCCCGCGACGCTCGCGCCGTCGATACCGCCGTTCTGCACGCCCTGCGCGCCCATCGCGCGGGCGAGCGACACGCAGCGCGACTCCAGGTAGAGCATCGACCGGCGTTCGGCCCCGCCCATCAGCACCTCGGCCCCGGCGCCGGACGAGACCCGCATCTTGATGCCCCTGGAGGCGTACGCGCCGGTCAGGAAGGCCTTCGACCACGGCGTGTCGTCGCCGTCGGTGAAGACCTGCTCGGTGCCGTAGAGCGAGACCGTCTCGGCGTACGACACGAACCCGCGCAGGCCGAGTTCCAGTTCGAGCGCCTCCTCGACCGAGCACTGCACGAGCACACCCGGCGAGCCGACCGCCGCGCCGATCGAGACGGCGACCGCGTTGGACGGCGCGTCGGCCAGCACGGGCACGGTGGTCTCCAGCTCGCGGAAGCCGAAGGCGGCGGCGGTCGCCGCGTCGGCCGCGAGCAGCAGCGGGTCGTCCAGCCGGTTGGTGACGTGCGCCTGGTTCGAGGGGGTGCGCCGGGCCCGCAGCTTGGTCATCGCCATCACCAGCTCGGCGGGCCGCAGCATCGCGAGCACCCGGGCCAGCTTGGCCGGGGTCGTCCCGGCGCACAGCCGTACGACCTCGGCGCGGGGCACGCCCGGGTCGACCATCATGCGGGCCAGCGCGACGTCGGGCAGCGCCATCGCCTCGGCGGCCACCGCGAGGTCGAGGCCGTGCGCGGCGATGAACGCGTCGACGGAGTCGAACTCGTCGGCCCGCACGCCGTCCATCTCCACGACCACGCCGTCCTCGACGACCAGGCCGGGCTCGGGATCGTACGGCGAGGCCAGCGCGACCAGGCCCAGCTCGGGGTTCTCGACGGCGAACCCGTCGAGGTTGACCCGCTGGGCGTCCATGAACCTGACCCGCCCGACGGGCCGCGCCTCATGGGGACCGGTCACAGGGCCGCCGCCATCGCGCGCAGCCGGGCGTGCGCCCCGCCCATGGGGGCGGCGCCCTTCAGCACGGCCTTCGGCAGCTTGGCGGTCATCGTGTAGACCGTGTCCACGACGTTGGCGACCGGGGTGAGCGCCGCCTGCGACACCAACTGGTAGGCGTCGAGCGTGGACAGCCCGGTCTCGGCGGCCAGCCACTTCGTCAGCTCCGCGTGGGCGATGCGGAACGCGTCCTCCAGCGGTTTCGCGGAGCCGGTGGTGATGATGAAGTCGTCGTTCTCCAGCCGTGGCCAGGGACAGGGCGTCCCCTTGATCAGGTCGACGATCACGACCGTGTCCATGGCCGTCTCGACCGCGACCCCGCAGGTCTCGCCCTCGCCCTGGCGGGCGTGGCCGTCGCCGAAGGAGAACAGCGCGCCCTCGACGTTGACGCCGAGGTAGCAGGTGGTCCCCGCGCGCATCTCCGGGGTGTCCATGTTCCCGCCCCAGTCGCCCGGCGCGAGCGAACTGCGCACCTCGCCCAGGGCCGGCGCCACGCCGACCGTGCCGTGCATCGGGTCGAGCGGCAGGTCCACCTCGTACGGCGACTCCAGTGCGCTGTAGCGGACGAGGCGGGCCTGCCGGTCGATCTCGTAGATCCAGGTGCGCTCCGGCAGCGCCTCGTGCAGCAGCGCGGTGGTGCCGGTGCCGGTGAGCGCGCCGAAGAAGGGCACGGTCGTGCTGACGCCGCGCGCCTCCCTCGGCTCGATGGACACGAAGTGGACGGCGAGGGTGTCCCCGGGCTCGGCCCCCTCGATGTAGAAGGGGCCGGTCTGGGGGTTGATGAACCGCGGGTCGCAGACCTCCGAGACCCGGTCGCTCGCCGACCTGACCCGGCCGGCGAAGCAGTCGCGGGTCCAGGTCGACAAGGCCGTGCCCGGTTTGATCGACAGCACTGGCGCGGCGCCGCCGAAGGTGTAGGTCAGGCCCGCCGGGTCCGCCTCGGGATCGAGGTCGTACGACACCACCATGGTGTACTCCTTAGTCGCGCTCGACCGTGTCCTCGAGGACGATCCGGCCGATGATCTCGTACTTCACCGGGTTGCGGGCCCTGAGGTAGAGGGCGAAGCCGCCGCCGAGCACCGCGAAGGCGAGCACGATGTAGGGGATCAGCTTGAAGAACAGGGTGTTGGACGCGTCGCCCGCCGCCGCCTCCTGGTTCTGGAACAGCAGGAAGACGACGTACAGCATGGCCAGGCCGCCGACCAGCGGGGCGAGCAGCGTGCGCCAGAGGCTCTTCGTCTCCGGGTGCTTCTTCTTCACGTGGAAGAAGCCGATGACGGAGAACGAGCACATCGCCTGCACGATGAGGATCGCCAGCGTGCCGAGCACGGCGAGCAGCGTGTAGATGTGGATGTAGGGGTCCATCCCGGCGAAGAAGAACGCCAGCACGATCACGACCGAGATGCCGGTCTGCACGAACCCGGCGATGTGCGGCGAGCCGTGCTTGGGGTGGGTGGCGCCGATGGTCTTCGCGGTGCCGGGGAACAGGTTCTCCCGTCCGAGGGCGTAGAGGTAGCGCGAGGCGCAGTTGTGGAACGCCATCGAGCAGGCGAACGACCCGGTCAGGATCAGGATCTTGAACAGGTCGACGGCCCAGGTGCCGACCATCTCCTGCGTGGGGTTGAAGAAGATGCCGGCGAACTCCTTGGCGGCGATCTCCGGCGCCTTCACGCCGTTGGCCGCGACCACCATCCACGACACGAACGTGTAGAACAGGCCGATGCCGACGACGGAGACGAGCGTGGCCCGGGGGACGATGCGCTTGGGGTCGCGCGACTCCTCGCCGTACATGGCGGTGGACTCGAAGCCCACCCACGACCAGAAGCACATGAACAGGCCGAGGCCGACCGCGCCGGCGGCCAGGCCGTTGGTCGCGAACGCGTTGACCGGGTTGATCGAGGAGGCCATCAGCCCGTCGGGACCGCCGCCGTGGAACAAGGTCACGACCGCGGTCAGGCCGAGCATGAAGATCTCGGTGACCAGGAAGACGCCGAGGACCTTGGCGGTCAGGTTGATGTCGAAGTAGGTGAGGATCGCGTTGAGCGCCAGGCCGAGGAAGGCGAACCACAGCCAGTGGATCTCGACCCCGCCCATGGTCTTGAAGGTGTCGCTCGCCTGGTAGGCGAAGAACCCGATGATCGAGGCCTCGAACACGACGTACGCCATCGTCGCGAGCATCCCCGCGACCATTCCGGCGACCTGGCCGAGACCGTGGGAGATGTAGCCGTAGAAGGCCCCGGCGGCGGTGATGTGCTTGGCCATCGCGGTGTAGCCGACCGAGAAGATGGTCAGCACGATCGTCGCGAACAGGTAGCCCGCCGGTGCTCCGAGACCGTTGCCGAAGCCGAGCGCGATGGGCACGTTGCCCGTCATGGCGGTGATGGGGGCGGCGGTGGCGACCGCCATGAAGATGACGCCGACCAGCCCGACGGCGTCCTTGCGCAACCGGCTGACGCCCGGGGTCTCGGCGGATGTCGTCACCGCCTGTGTCTCAAAGGTGCTCAAAGCAGTGCCTCCGGGAGACCATGGTGGGGGTGGGGGAGATGTGTGACACGTCACACAAGGTGCGCAAATCGTGCCACTCCATGGTTTGCCCAGGCAAGACCCTTGGTGTTTCGTAGTCCTCACTACGAGAACCGTTGACGTTTAAGGTGCGACCGGTGTCTTATTTGGTCCTACCGATTCACGGACCGATGGGACCGGGATGCTGGACTACGGGCTGTTCACCTTTGCGGACAAGGACGAGGTTCTCGAGAAGTCCTCGGCGTACTGGAACCCGGGGAAGACCCAGTTCTGGATCGACTCCGGTGTTCCGCTGGTCATCGACCGCAGAGAGGGCTACTTCCTCTACGACGTCTCCGGTAAGCGCCTGATCGACGTCCACCTCAACGGCGGCACCTACAATCTGGGGCACCGCAACCCGGAGGTCGTGGCCGCGCTGAAGCAGGCGATGGACCACTTCGACATCGGCAACCACCACTTCCCCTCACTCGCCCGCACCGCGCTGGCCGAGGCGCTGATCGAAACCGGGCCTGAGGGGCTGAGCAAGGTCATCTACGCCAGCGGCGGCGGCGAGGCCATCGACATCGCGCTCAAGACGGCCCGGCACGCGACCGGCAAACGCAAGATCGTCTCCATTGTCAAGGCGTACCACGGCCACACCGGCCTCGCGGTCGGCACCGGCGACGAGCGCTTCTCCCGGCTGTTCCTCTCCGAGCGGCCGGAGGAGTTCGTCCACGTGCCGTTCAACGACCTGGCCGGCATGGAGGAGGCCCTGCGGGGCCGCGACGTGGCCGCCGTCATCATGGAGACGATCCCCGCGACGTACGGCTTCCCGCTGCCCGCCCCCGGCTACCTGGAGAGCGTCAAGCGGCTCTGCGAGACGTACGACGCGCTCTACATCGCCGACGAGGTGCAGACCGGCCTGATGCGCACCGGCGAGCTGTGGGGCATCACCAAGCACGGCATCAGGCCCGACATCCTCGTCACCGGCAAGGGCATCTCCGGCGGCCTGTATCCGATCGCGGCGGTCCTGGTCAGCGAGCGCTGCGCCGGCTGGCTGACCGAGGACGGCTTCGCCCACATGGCGACGTTCGGCGGCGGCGAGCTCGGCTGCTTCGCCGCCATGAAGACGCTGGAGATCTGCAACCGGCCCGAGACCCGCTCGATCGTCCACCACGCGTCCGACGTCATCGGCCGGGGGCTGGAGCGGATCAGGGACGACAACCCGGGCTGGTTCACCGGAATCAGGCAGAACGGCCTGATCTTCGGCCTGGAGTTCGACCACCCCGAGGGCGCCAAGTTCGTCATGCGGCAGCTCTACGACAACGGCGTGTGGGCCATCTTCTCCACCCTCGACCCCCGGGTCCTGCAGTACAAGCCGGGCATCCTCATCGATCCCGTGCTCACCGAGGAGTTGCTCGACCGTACGGCCGTCGCGATCGCACGGGCCGCGAAGGAGGCTGGAAAGTGACGTCCGGGATGCTGGAGCGGGCACGCTGGGCCGCCCGGGCCTTCGCCCGGTACGACAAGGCGAGCGTGGACCGCATCGTCGCGGCGGTGGCCAGGGCCGGTGCCGACAACGCGACCCGGTACGCCGAGTGGGCCGTGCGCGAGACGGGCTTCGGCGTCGCCGAGCACAAGGCGCTGAAGAACGTGGCCTGCTCCACCGGCCTGGTCGAGGAGTACGCCGGCCACGACTACGTGTCGCCGCGCACGGACCCGGCCCAGAAGATCGTCTCGATCCCGCGGCCGGCCGGGGTGGTGTTCGCGCTCACCCCGTCGACCAACCCGGTCGCCACCGTCTACTTCAAGATCCTGCTGGCGCTGATGACCAGGAACGCGATCGTCATCAGCCCCCACCCGATGGCCAAGGAGTGCTGCGCCGACGCCGCGCGAACCCTCGCCGCGGCGGCGGCCGAGGCGGGCGCGCCGGACGGCGTGATCCAGGTGATCGAGGAGCCGAAGCTGCCGCTGATCGAGTCGATGATGGCCGACCCCAGGGTCGACGTGATCGTCGCCACCGGTGGCACCCCGGTCGTGCGGGCCGCCTACCGCTCGGGCAACCCCGCGCTCGGCGTCGGCCCCGGCAACGTCCCCGTGTTCGTGGACCGCACCGCCGACCTGGAGTCGGCCGCGCGGCTGATCGTGGACAGCAAGGCCTTCGACAACTCGATCCTGTGCACCAACGAGTCGGTGCTCATCGCGGAGGACGCGGTCGCCGATCGGCTCGTGTCGCTGATGCGCGGCGCTCACCTGCTGTCGCCCGCCGACCGCGACCGGGTCCGCGAGGCCGTCTTCCCCGGCGGCCGCTTCGACACCCGCTTCGTCGGCAAGGACGCGACCTGGATCGCCCAGCAGGCCGGCGTACGGGTGCCGCCCGGCACCCGCGTGCTGCTCGCGCCGATCGACCGGCCCATGCCGGAGGAGCCGCTGGCGCACGAGAAGCTCTGCCCGGTGCTCGCCCTGCTGCGCGTGCCGTCCGCGCGGGCCGGGATCGACGCGGCCAGGGCCGTGCTGCGCATCAGCGGTGCCGGCCACTCGGCCGCGATCCACAGCACCGACTCCCGCACGATCATGGAGTACGGCGCGGCCGTGCCGGTGCTGCGCGTCTCGGTCAACTCCGGCAACAGCCTCGGCGGCTCCGGCGTCCACACGAACCTGCCGATCTCCATGACGATCGGCACCGGCTACGTCGGCGGCTCGTCGGCGGGGGAGAACCTCCAGCCGGGCAACCTGGTGAACTGGACGAAGCTCGCCTACCACGTGGACGCGCCGTTCGGCGACTTCGCCGGGCTCGATCCGTGGTCGCCGCCCGACGGACCGGTGCCGCGTTACCCCGAGCCGTCCAACGCGCGTACGGCTCCCGCCTCCCCGGCGGCCCCGGCCCCACAGGCCGACGTGCTGCGCGAGGAGATCAGGCGGCTCATCCTCGAAGAGCTCGCGTCGCTGGTGAGGTCGTGACATGGCCGAGCTGCGTTCCTTCATCTTCATCGACCAACTGCAGCCGCAGACCATGTGCTACCTCGGCACCTGGATGCGCGGCGCGCTGCCCCGGCTGAACCAGGCCGCGCAGATCATCGAGATCGCCCCAGGGCTCGACATCGAGCCGCTGACCGACGTTGCGCTCAAGCACGCCGACGTGAAGGCCGGCGTGCTGGTGGTCGAGCGGCAGTTCGGCTACCTGGAGTTCCACGGACAGATCGGGGAGGTGCGGGCGGCGGCCGACGCCGTGCTCGACGCGCTCGGCGCGAGCGCCGCCGACGCCGTGGCGCCCCGCATCCTGGCCTCCGAGATCGTCTCCAGCCTGGACGGGCAGCACGCCTTCCTCATCAACCGCAACCGCGTGGGCTCGCTGGCCCTGCCGGGCGAGTCGCTGTTCGTCCTGGAGTGCCAGCCCGCGTCGTACGCGATCCTCGCGGTGAACGAGGCCGAGAAGGCCGCGGAGATCAAGGTCGTGGACTACCGCATGATGGGCGCGACGGGCCGGGTGTACCTGTCCGGCCGCGAGTCCGACGTCCGCCAGGCCGCCGACGCCGCCCGCCAGGTGCTGGGCGACAGGGCGGGAGCCGTGCGATGACCGCGCTCCCGGCCGACGAGCTGCGACTGCTGGTCCGCGAGGTGCTGCGCGACCTCCTCCCCGCGATCTCCGCCGCGACCGGGCCGACCGGGTTCGGAGCAGCCACGCCGGGGACACCCGGTGACGCGTCCGCGACCGGCGGGCGGACCGGGCACGTGTCCATGGCCACCGCGCCGGCCGGACACGTGCCCGGTGCAACCGCGGAGACGCCCGGCGCGGCGCCCGCGGCCGAACCTGTCGTGATCGGCGGCGACGACGACCTCAACGCGTTCGCGCTGCGGGTCCTCGACCTCGCGGCGGACCCGGCCCGCGCCGCCGCCCTGCGGTCGGGACGGCTGCGGTTCCGCCTGGCCGCCCCCGCGCCTGCCGCCCCGCCCGCTCAGCCCGCCCAGGCCGCCCAGGGGGCCGTACGGCAGGAGACCGTACGCCAGGAGGTCGTGCGGCACGAGAAGGGGGCCGTCACCGAGCGGCACGTGGCGGCGGCCGCCGCCGCGGGCGCCCGGCTGGTCCTCGGCCGCCGCGCGGTGCTCACGCCGCTCGCCAGGGAACGGGCCCGGGCCTGCGGGCTCGCCGTGGAGAGGGAGGACTGATGCTGCGCGGCACCGTCACGTCGAGCGTGTGGTCCACCAAACGGGTCGAGGGCATCCCGGCCGGCGCGTTCCTCGAAGTCGAACTCGACGGGGGAGCCCGGCTGATCGCCTTCGACGTGCTCGGCAGCGGAATCGGCGAGCGGGTCCTGATCGTGCAGGGCTCGGTGGCCGCCTCCTGGTTCCCCGCCCAGAAGTCCCCGCCGATCGACGCACTGATCATCGGCTCCATCGACGAAACCGTCTAACCGAAGGAGAGGCACATGGCCAACAACGCGATCGGCCTGATCGAGACCAAGGGCTACGTGGCTGCGCTCGCCGCCGCCGACGCCATGGTCAAGGCGGCCAACGTCACGATCGTCGGACGCGAGCAGGTCGGGTCGGGACTGGTGGCCGTCACGGTCATCGGCGACGTCGGCGCGGTCAAGGCCGCCACCGAGGCCGGGGCGGAGACCGCCTCGAACGTCGGCGAGCTGGTCTCGGTGCACGTCATCCCGCGCCCGCACGCCGACCTCGCCCGCGCGTTCAACCTCTCGACCGGTGAGTAGCGCCCCCCCTGCCCCCCGTTCCCGTGCGCGTGCCGCCGCCAAGGCGGCGGCCCCCGCGGAGCGGCGTACGGCGGAGCTGCGGGTCTACCTCCTGGTGGAGAACCTGCGGCGGCAGTTCACCGCGGCGATGGCCGCGCCCACCCGGGCCCGGGGCTACCCGCCGTACGAGGGGCAGCACGCGCTGATCGTGGAGGTCGCCCCCGGCCTCGCGATCGAGCGGGTCATCGACCTCGCCCTGCGCGCCGTGCCGTCCGTCGAGCCCGGCATCCTGTTCGTCGAGCGGCAGTTCGGCGTGCTGGAGGTGCACGGGTCCTCTCTTGAGGAGGTACGGCGGGCCGGGCAGGCGATCCTCGACGGCATCGGCGCCTCGGCGGGCGACCAGTTGCGGCCCCGGATCCTCTACACCGACGTCATCGAGGACATCACGGACCAGCACGCGGTGCTCATCAACCGCAACCGGCAGGCCTCGATGGTCCTGCCGGGGGAGACGCTGCTGGTCTGCGAGATGACCCCGGCGTTGTTCGCCACCGTGGCGGCCAACGAGGCCGAGGCGGCGGCGCCGGACATCACGCTGGTGGACGTGCAGATGATCGGGTCGGCCGGGCGGCTCTACATCAGCGGCCGCTCCTCCTCCGTGCGTACGGCAAGGGACGCCATCGTCCGCGTCCTCGAATCCGTCGAGGGCCGCGACCACTAGGAATCCGGGGGCGCGGGGGAAGATCTGACGGACACTTCCACAGGATCCTTTAGGAGAACGCATGCAGGTCCACGACCTGTCCGGCGGCGACGACGTCCTCGCCCGCATCGAGGGGGTCGCCCGCCGCGCCCTTCGACACTACGACGTTTCCCCTGACGCCTCCGTAACGCTGCTCAACGTCTCGGAGAACGCGACCTTCACGGTCGGCGACGGCGGGCGCCAGGCGATCCTGCGGGTCCACCGGCTCGGTTACCACTCGCTGGAGGCCATCGCCAGCGAGCTCGCCTGGCTGGACGCGCTGCGCGACGAGGCCGGGATCGTCACGCCGCGCGTGCTGCCCGCCCGCGACGGGTCGCGCGTCGTCACCATGCGGGAACCGGGCTCCGAGCCCCGCCACTGCGTGATGTTCGAGTTCCTTCCGGGCGCCGAGCCGGCCGAGGACCGGCTGGTGGAGGAGTTCGAACGGCTGGGCGCGCTGACCGCCCGCATGCACCGCCACGCCCGCGCATGGGCGAGGCCGGCGTCCTTCACCCGGTTCCACTGGGACCTGGACGCCGCCTTCGGCCCGCAGGCGCGCTGGGGCAGGTGGCAGGACGGCGTCGGCGTGGACCGGGAGGCGCACGTCGTGCTCGCCCGGCTGGAGGCCGAGCTGCGCCGCAGGCTGGAGCGGTTCGGCAAGGGCCCCGACCGGTACGGGCTCATCCACGCCGACCTGCGCCTGGCCAACCTGCTCGTGGACGGCCAGGCGGGGACCAGCGTCATCGACTTCGACGACTGCGGCCTCGGCTGGTACCTCTACGACCTCGGCGCCGCCGTCAGCTTCATCGAGCACCGGCCCGAGGTGCCGCACATGGCGGAGTCGTGGGTGCGCGGCTACCGGTCCGTGCTCGACCTCCCGAAGGAGGACGAGGCCGAGATCTGGACGTTCATCATGTTCCGCCGCCTCCTCCTCGTGGCGTGGATCGGCTCCCATTCGGCCGCCGACGTCGCCCAGGAACTCGGCGCCGGCTACACCCAGGGCAGCTGCGAGCTGGCCGAGCGCTATCTCAGTGGATCACTCTAAGGAGTCCATGTGTTCACCCCAGTGGCCGGGCGGTCGGTCGTCGTGACCGGCGGCAGCAAGGGCATCGGCAAGGGCATCGCGCGGGTCTTCGCCCGCGCCGGTGCGAACGTCCTCATCGCGGGCCGGGACGAGGAGGCGCTGAAGGCCGCGGCCGCCGAGATCGGCGCGTCGTACGTGGTCGCGGACGTGTCCAGGGCCGCGGACTGCGAGCGCATCGCCGAGACGGCGGCCGAGCGGCACGGCGGTGTCGACGTGCTGTGCGCCAACGCCGGCATCTTCCCCGACAAGAAGCTCGCCGAGATGACCGAGGCCGACATCGACGAGGTCTTCGGCGTCAACCTCAAGGGCGCCATGCTCTGCGTCCGCGCCTGCCTGCCCGCGCTGGAGGCGTCCGGCCACGGGCGGATCATCCTCACCTCCTCCATCACCGGTCCTTTCACCGGCCTGCCGGGCTGGTCGCACTACGGCGCCAGCAAGGCGGGGCAGCTCGGGTTCATGCGCACCGCCGCGATCGAGCTGGCGCCGAAGGGCGTCACGGTCAACGCCGTCCTGCCCGGCAACATCCTGACCGAGGGACTGGCCGACCTGGGGGACGACTACCTGCGCGGGATGGAGGCCGCGATCCCGATGCGCCGGCTCGGCTCGGTCGAGGACATCGGCAACGCCTGCCTGTTCCTCGCCACCGACGAGGCGGCGTTCATCACCGGGCACTCGCTCGTCGTGGACGGCGGTCAGGTCCTGCCCGAATCGCAGGATGCGATGAGTGGGTTGTGATCTAATCGGGCCACCCATGCTCTGTCATGGTTCGTCCCTGTGAGACGGAAAGGGTGAGCAGGTGTCCCGCGACCTGGATGGCGAGAGCGCGGTCGAGGCGGTGCGGCGGGAGGTCCTTCGGCTCATCACGAGCGGCGAGCTCCGGCCGGGCCAGCGGCTCGGCTCGGAGCGCGAGCTGTCCACCCGCATGGGCGTCAGCCGTACGACGCTGCGCCAGGCGCTCGGGCTGCTGGAGCAGGCGGGCGCGGTGCGCCGGGTGCCCGGCAGGGGCGGCGGGACGTTCGTCAGCGGCGGCAAGGTGGAGCGCGACCTGTCGAGCGTGGTCGGCGTGCCGGCGCTGCTGCGCGAGCAGGGCTTCACCGCGGGGTCGCGGGTGGTCAGGGCCACGATCGCGGGCGCGGACGAAGCGACCGCCGCGGCCCTGGGCATGCAGCCGGGCGACCTGGTGACCGAGATCGTCCGCATCAGGTTCGCCGATGGGGTGCCGCTCTCGCTGGAGCAGGCCCGGTTCCCCGCGCTGCGCTTCCCGGGACTGCTGGAGCAGCCTCTCGGCGGGTCGGTATACGAGCTGCTCGCCGAGCGGTACGGCGTGCGCCCTGCCGACGCGCTCGAACGCATCGAGGCGGTGGCGGCGGGGGAGGAGGAGGCGGCGGTGCTCGGCGTGGAGCCCGGCGTGCCGGTCCTGGCCATCACCCGCACGACCTCCGACGAGCAGGGCCGGGCCTTCGAGTTCTCCCAGGACGTCTTCCGGGGTGACCGCACCCGTGTCCTCGTCCACGTGAGCGGCGCGACCGGCGCCACGCACTCCGCCCGCGAGCAGGGCCGGCTCGTGCGCTTCCCGGAGGTGACGGGGTGACGGCGCACGCGGCTCCCTGGGCGGTGCGGGTGGCGAGCGCGCCCGTCAACTTCGGCGTCTACCGGCCCGACGGGGCGCCGCTGGGGCCGCAGGAGTTGCTCGCGACGATGCGCGAGGCAGGGTACGACGGCACAGACTCCGGGCCGATCGGCTACCTGGGCACCGCGCGGACCCTGCCCGGGCGGCTCGCGGCGCACGGTCTCGGGCTCGCCGGCGGCTGGGTGGACCTCCGCTACGACGACCCGGACGGCTTCCGCGCGGACCTGGCCGCGCTGGACGCCGCTCTCGACGTGTTCACCGCCGCCCGCGACGCCGCGCTCGGCGCCGCGTCCGGCGGCTCGGAGGCCGGAGGAGACGCACGGGTGGCCGGGGCGGCCGATTCGCGTTTCGCGCCGCGGCCGACGCTCGCCTGCCCGGACCGGCCCGAGCGGTTCGCCCGCCCCGGCATGCCCGCCGACCCCCGGCTCTCCCTGCCCGACGGCGACTGGCCGGCGTACGCCGGGCGGATCGGTGAGGCGGCGGCCCGCTGCCGCGACCGCGGCCTGGAACCCGTCTTCCACCACCATCTGGGCACCGACGTGGAGACGCCGGAGGAGGTCGAGCGGCTGCTCGACCTGACCGACGTCTCGCTGTGCCTGGACACCGGGCACCTGTGGCTGGCCGGGGGCAACCCGGTGGCGGCGATCCGCGACTGGTCCTCGCGCATCCGCCAGGTGCACGTCAAGGACGCCTCCCGGGACGTCCTCGCCCGGATCCGCGCGAGCGGCGGCGACCTGTGGGACCTGGTCGCGGCGGGCGGCTTCCCGCCGCTCGGGCAGGGCGACCTGGACCTGCCCGCCGTGCTGGCCGAGCTGCGGCGGTCGGGCTACGAAGGCTGGATCGTGATCGAGCAGGACGTCCCGGCCTTCCGCGCCTCGGACGCCGAGGCTCTGGCGCGGGCCGTCGCCGACCAGCGGGCCAACCGCACCGCCTTCGGCGAGGCACTCCGCGCCGCCGGCTTCGCCTGATCCACCCGTCAGCCGCCGGTCGCGGCTTGTTTGTCGTCCGTCACTGCTATGAATGGCGCCATCTTCTGATCTTCACGGAAACGAGTCGTTCGATGGCGTCAGTGATGTTTCGCGATGAGACCGCGACAGGCCGCGCTCTGGCCGAGTTCTCCCTTCCGGACCTGCCCGGCCGGATCACGGCCCGTGAGCTGGTGCGTCTGCGCGTCCGCGAGGAGGTGGCCCGGCACAACGCGTCTCCCGCGCCGTACTTCCGCAGTCTGATCACGCCGACGGACGCCGAGGCGGAGCTGAACGGCTACCGCATGCGCACCACCCGAACGCTCGACTGGGAGAGGCAGGCCGACGCCGCCGAGGCCGCCTTCGCCCGGAACGGCTTCCTGCTGCTGGTCGGCGACCGCCAGATCGAGGACCTCGACACGGAGATCGACCTGACGGCCGATCCGGTGGTGTCGTTCGTCAAGCTCGTCCCCCTGGCCGGAGGCTGACGTTGGACGCCGGTCCCCGACTCGACGATCAGCAGGCAGGTCCGGTCATGAACCTCCACGGCACACCCCTGTCCCCGCGGGCGCGGTATCTGCACGACCTGATGACGGGAGCCGCGAGGCTTGCCCAGCGGGCGCGGCTCCTGGAGGACCTGATGGCGGGCGTCACCACGCGGGCCGCGCAGGGGCTCGACGCCTCGCAGCTCAGCGCGTACGAGCTGGGAGCGCTGCTCCCCGCGGTGTATCGCGTCGACATGGAGAACGCCGATGCCGTTCTGGTGCGGTGGGAGGTCGAAAAGGAGGTGAGGGAGCGTCAGCCGCTGTTCACGCCGGAGGCGTGCGCCGCCCTGTTCGACGCCATGACCGGGCGACGGGCGGACATCCGGCTCGGGGTGGGCGCGCTGCTCCGGTGTCCCGCGGGCGCGCCGCTCGACCGGCTGGCCGATCCGGCCCGCGCCGTGGTGGAGCGCCTGCTCCAGGAGGATCGGCTCAGTGAGCCCTTCTCGCTGCTGGCGGCCGCCGGGCTCGCCGGGCTGGACGCCGAGGTGGCCGAGCGGCTCACCGCCGGCCGCGGGCCGCTGGCCGTGGCCGAGGTGGAGCTGCTGCTCGGCTGGGACGCGGCACAGCGGGCGCTGTTCGCCGAGTTCGTGGAGGAGATCTCCCCGGGCCCGCTCTACAGGGACGTCCCGCCGCCGCTCCCCGACGCCCGGGAGCGGCTGAGCGCATTTCCCGGCTACGTGGCCTTCGTCCGCAGCACCGTGGAGGCGGCCGCGGCCCGCGTCGCCGCGATCCACGCCGGGGAGCTGCCCTATCGGGCGGAGAAGGCGTTCGGCGTGGGGGAGAAGGGGACCATCGGCCGCGCCGTGCGGATCGCGCTCCTCCGGGACGAGCCCTGGCTGCCCGGGCCGCTGGAACGGCTGGTGCGCGGCGTCGCGGTGGCGCCCACCAAGGCCAAGACCCTGCCCTCACAGGGAGTGCTGTTCGAGATCGCCCGCGCGGCCGAGGACCACCCGACCCCCGAGGCCGTCTCGGCCCTGCGCGCCGCCAGGGAGGTGACCCGGCACGCGGGGGTGCCCAAGCAGCTCGACCGCATGCTCAAGCGCATCGAACCCGCGCTGGCCGACCGGGTGGAGGTCGCCTTCCGGCTGCCGGACGGGCGCGTACGGCAGGCGCTGGGCGAGCACACCGCGGTCATCTCCATCGAGGGCGAGGTCGAGCTGTCGTGGTGGCACGGGGACAGGAAGCTCAAGACGGTCCCCGCCGCGGTGAAACGGGAGCACCCCGAGGAGGTCAAGCGGCTGCGCGAGCTGGCCAAGCAGGCCCGGCGGCAGCAGGCGACCCTGGTCAGGGCGCTGGAGGCCGGGTACGCCCACCAGGTCGCGCCGCCCTACCGGCAGTTGGAGGGACACCCGGTCGCGGACCGGTTGATCTGGGACTTCGAGGTGTCGCCCGGGGTGTGGCGCAGCGAGCTCGGGCTGACCGTGCCGGACGTCCCCGTGCGGCTGTGGCACCCCGCCCGCGCCACGCCCGACGAGGTGCGGGCCTGGCGCGAGATCGTGCAGGACAAGGAGCTGCGCCAGCCGTTCAAGCAGGCGTTCCGTGAGGTGTACCTGCTGACGCCCGCCGAGGAGGCGACCGGGACCTATTCCAACCGGTTCGCCGGGCATGTGGTCGGCTACCACAAGCTGTACGCGCTGTTCAAGCAGCGTGGGTGGCAGGCCGGCTATCTCGGGCCGTGGGACGGCGGCGGCGACGGGGAGGCCAGGCGGGTGCTGGGCGGAGGGGGCTGGTGGGCGACGTTCCTCCACGACTACCTCTGGCACGAGGACGGATACGCCACCACCGGCGAGGTCCGCTTCCATCGGATGGCCGAGGACGGCTGGCGTGAGGCGCGGCTCGCCGAGGTGCCGCCGCTGGTGTTCAGCGAGGCGATGCGCGATGTGGACCTGTTCGTCGCGGTCGCGTCGATCGGCGCCGATCCGGAGTGGCTCGACCGGGGAGTGGACGGGCTGCGGGACTACTGGCAGTCCTACGGCTTCGGAGATCTGTCCGAGAACGCCCGGGTGCGCCGTGACGCGCTCGCCCGGTTGCTGCCGCGGCTGGCGATCGCCGATCGGTGCGCGCTGACGGATCGTTTCCTGGTGGTGCGGGGTGAGCTGCGTACGTACAGGATCCACCTCGGGTCGGGAAACATTCTGATGGAGCCCAACGACGCCTATCTGTGCATCGTCCCACGCGGGTCCGGCAACCGGGTCTTCCTGCCGTTCGAGGAGGACGGCGGCATGCTGTCGGTCATCGTGTCCAAGGCCTTCCTGCTCGCCGCCGACACCCGGATCACCGACCCCACGATCGTCCGTCAGATCCGTCCGTGACTCACTGCGCGCGGCGCAGCCTGCGCAGGAACGCCCGGAGACCGGACCTCGGGCGCCAGTCGCCGCCGTCCTCCCCGCCGTCCTGCGCGCCGTCCTGCGCGCCGTCCTTCAGGGCCGGCGGCGACGGCTCACCGCCGGGTTCGGGCCGGGGCGTGCCGGGGAAGCTCCGGCTGAGCTCGTAGTGCACGGGCAGGGAACGCAGCGTGCGTACGAAAGGGGAGGGACGCCAGGGAAGCGGGCCGGCCGGGAGCGCCGGCTTCAGCGCCGAGAACCGGTCGAGCAGGCGGCGCACCGCGATCGTGGACATCTGCATGGCCAGCCGCTGGCTCGGGCACCTGTGCGGGCCCGCCCCCCACGCCAGGTGAGCGCGGGTGCTGCGGACGGTGCCGCGGGTGAGCGCGTCGGCGAACCGCGGGTCGGCGTGCGCGCCCGAGATGGACAGCATCACCGGATCGCCGGCCGCGATCGTGAAGCGGCCGAGCTTCACGTCCGTCCTGGCGTAGCGGAAAGTCAGGTTGGCCAGCGCGGGGTTGGACAGGGCGACGCGGTTGACCGTCTCATCGATCGCGCCGACCGACACGGTCTCCCTGAGCCGGGGGCCGCTGATCACCTCGTGGATGACGTTGCAGATCAGGCTGCCGGTGAAGTCCAGGAAGCCGGACAGCATCATCAACTCGCGGGCGAGTTCCTCGTCGGTGAGGTCCGGCTTCGCCTCGATCATGTACGACGGCAGGTCGTCGCCGCGCCGCTGCCGTTTGAGCGTCGCCAGTTCCAGGAGGGCGGCGTACAACCGCTGGTACGCCCCGGCGGAGTCGGGGCCGTCCAGCAGGCGCCACTGGTCCTCCACCATGTCCTCGCCCCGCTCGATGGTGACGCCGAGCATGTGGTTGGCGACGAGCAGCGGGAATGGCCGCCCGTACTGCGCGGCGAGGTCGGCCTGCCCGGCGGGCCCGCCTTCCGCCATCGCGTCGATGAGGTCGTCGCAGTACCTCACCATGGCGCGTTCCAGCCGCTGCGCCTGCTCGCTCCCGGGTTCCTGGAACGGCCGGAGCCCCGCGATCCAGGCGCCGCGCAGCCCCCGGTGTCTCTCCCCGTCGTGGAAACCCGAGTTGTCGGCCTGCAGGAGGGCGAGCAGCGGCCAGTCGGCGGGAACGCGCCCCTCCGCGTACGCCCGCCAGTTGTTCACGCGCTTGCTCCACACGTCGCGCGCGTTCTGCATGACGTGCAGCACCTCGTCGTAGCCGAGCACGAACCAGACAGGCACGCCGAGGAGGTCGATCGGGGCCACCGGGCCATACCTGGCGCGCAGGCGCTCGTGGACGGGCGCGGGATCGGCCTCGTAGTCAGCGGTGAGCAGGGACTCCAGGGGTAACGAGATGAGCCCTTCCACGGCCGACGAGGACCATCTTTCCGAGATCAAGGGCCTGCGCCTGCCTTCCTGCCGCATGTCGGGTACGGGCGGCGATCTTAGAGCGTCCGCCCGCGAATGTCAGCGCCCCGGCTCCAGGTGTGCTGCCGGATGGGCGCGGAGCTGCGACGTAGTGTGGCGGCATGACGCTGGAGCTCGACGGCAGGATCGTGAAGATCACGAATCCGGACCGCGTGGTCTTCCCGCGGTCCGGGCACACGAAGCTCGACCTGATCTCCTACTACCGGGTGGTCGCCGAGGGTGCGGTGCGCGGCGTGGCCGACCGGCCGGTGATACTCAAACGCTTCGTGCACGGCGTCGACAGGGAGGCGTTCTTCCAGAAGCGCGCGCCCGCCAAGCGCCCCGAGTGGGTGGAGGTCGTCGAGCTGAGCTACCCCTCAGGCCGTACGGCGGAGGAGGTGGTGATCCGGGACCTCGCCCACCTGCTGTGGACGGTGAACCTGGGCTGCGTCGACCTCAACCCCCATCCCGTGCGGGCCCATGACCTCGACCATCCGGACGAGCTGCGGATCGACCTCGACCCCGTGCCCGGCGTCGGCTGGGAGCAGATCGTCCGGGTCGCCCTGGTCGCCAGGGACGTGCTGGAGGAGCACGGCCTGACCGCCTGGCCCAAGACGTCTGGTTCGCGCGGCTTCCACGTCTATGCCCGCATCGAGCCGCGCTGGACCTTCCGCGAGGTACGGCGCGCCGCCGAGGCCGTGGCCAGGGAGGTCGAGCGCAGGGAGCCGGACGTCGCCACCAGCCGGTGGTGGAAGGAGGAGCGGCAGGGCGTCTTCGTGGACTACAACCAGAACGCCCGCGACCACACCGTCGCCTCCGCCTACTCCGTACGGCCGACCGGCCTCGTCTCGGCCCCGCTGGCCTGGAGCGAGGTGCCCGGGTGCCGGCCGGAGGACTTCACACTCGCGTCGATGCCCGACCGGTACGCAGAGACGGGCGACCCGTGGGCCGGGATGGACGAGCGGGCGGGTTCCCTGGAGGCTCTGCTGGAGCTGGCCGAGGCCCAGGGGCCGCGGCCGGACAGGCCCGCCGCCCCGCCCAGGCAGGGGCGGCGTCAGCCCGTCATGCCGCTCGTCGAGATCGCCAGGGCCGCCACGCGGGACGAGGCGATGGCCGGGCTCGAACGGTGGAAGGCCCGCCACCCCGAGGTGGCCCGCCTCCTGCAGCCGGCCGACGTCCTGGTCGACTCGATGCGCGGGCGCAGCTCGACCTGGACCAGGATCCGGGTCAACCTCCGGCACGTCCCCGAGCCCGATCGGCCCGGCCAGGAAACGCTGGAGGTCGACTACGACCCCTACGGCAGAGATCAGCCGGGGCCGTAGACGTCCCACAGCTCCCCGAGGAAGAACCGACAGAAGCGGGCGACGGCCGCCGCGCCGTCCGGCCCGGCCGTACGGAAGGTCGTGAGCATCCGCACGAGATCGGACGGCAGGATGCGCAGCGTCCCCGCGGCGACCACGGTGGCGTCCTCGTCCCCGTCCTCCTCGACGTGCCCCTCCAGCAGGCGGGCGTGCAGGGTGGAGGTGTCCAGCCACAGGCGGGTCGGCGCGCCCGGCAGGATCTCCTTGTGCCCGGCCAGCGTGCGGGGGCGGCCGTCGGCGTCCCAGAAGTGCAGCCGGTAGCACATGCGCCGCTGCCCGGCCGTGTCCCCGGGGACGAACAGGTTGAACGAACCCCGGGCGAGCGGCCGCCTGCCGCCGCACGGGTCGGCCTCGATCCAGCCCTCCGCCCTGGCCTCGTGCTCGGACTCGGTGAGGAAACGGTCGATGTCGTCGATCGTGATCGTGAGGCGGAAGGAGAACGGGAACCCTCCGGCCGCACTCCCGCGGGCCGTACGGCCGGGCGAGCCGGGCGGGCCAGGCGGGCCGGGTATCAGGAGCCCCCGCATCTCCTCCACGAACCACAGCGAGGTCCGGCCCTCGAACACGCTCGGCTCGTCCGCGGGCCCGGCCGCGAAGGGACGGCCGCCGGAGACGGCCGTCGGCGCCTCCGGACCGGCCTGTGTTTCCGGTGTTCCCATCGTCTCCTGAACCTCCGGCGCCGCCGGCCGCGCCACCGTCCCCACCGGCACGGCCTGCGCCCCCACCTCGATCGGCGGCACGGCGGACAACTCCACGGCGGATGCCGCCAGGGACGCGCGGGTCTCCAGGATCCGGGTGCTCATGCGGTCGGCGAGCGCGGCGATCGTCAGCGACGGGTTGGCGCCGACCGGCCCCGGCAGGGCCGCGCCGTCCGCGACGTACAGCCCGGGGAAGCCGAAGACCTCCCCGTACGCGTCGCAGACCCCCTCGCCCGGATGGCGGCCCATCGGCGCCCCGCCCAGCGGATGCACGGTCATGACCCGCCTGCGCCACCACGGCGGGCTGTCCACGTACTCCGCGCCGAGCACGTCGCCGATCCTGCGCATGATCGCGCGCAGCCGCTCGTAGTAGTCCTCGCTGGTCTCGGCCGTCCAGTCCACGTCGAGGCGGCCGTCGCGCAGGCGCAGCCTCCCGTCCGGGACGTCGCGGCCCATGCCCAGCAGCGGCAGCGAGGTGCCCGACAGCTCGCCCCGGCCGATCAGGTCGGCGAACTCCGCCGACAGGTTGGTGTCGTGGGTGAGGACGTTGCGCAGCCGCCGCAGCAGGAACCGGGCGATCCGGCCGGGCCCCAGGTCCGCACCCTCGACCAGGTAGTCGACGAACTCGGGATAGCCGCCGTCCTCGATGTAGGCGCCGCGCCCGTCCGCGCCGTCGTCGAGCCGGATCGCGCTGGTGATGACCGGTCCGCGGCTGGCCCGGATGGGCCGGGTCCTGCTCCGGTCGGTCGCCCGCAGCAGGAACGCCAGCATGTCCCCGTTGCCGCAGAAGCGGGTGCCGAGCGTCCCGCTCAGGCCGGGGAAGGCCGCCCGGTTCTTCAGCAGCAGGTAGGACGTGCCGTACGTGCCGGCGGCCAGGACGAGCCGGTCGCAGCTGATCGTGTGCGGCCCGGTCCACCGCGGCAGCCCGTCCGGCTCCTCGCCCGCCTCGTCCCTGCGCGGCATGTGCTCGACGTACTGCACGTCGTAGCCGCCGCCCACGCGCGGCCTGATGCGCCGCACCTCGTGCAGGGTCCGCAGGTCGGCGCCGTGGTGCCGGGCGGCCGACAGGTAGGTGTGGTCGAGGCTGTTCTTCGCTCCGTCGTTGCAGCCGAGGTCGCACTCGCCGCACAACCGGCACGTACGGCGCGGCACGCCGTGCAGGTTGCCGTACGCCGCCCCGGCGATCGGGGTGCCCTGGCAGGGCTTCGCCCCGGGCGACGGCGCGAAGCTGACGGCCAGCGGCGGAAGCCGCCAGTCGAGCCCCAGTTCGGCCGCCGCGTCCCGCATGGCGAGCGTCTTCAACGTGTCGTCGTAGCCGGGGTGGCTCAGCGGGTAGGGCGACACGCCGATCATGCGCTCGACCGCGTCGTAGTGCGGATCGAGGTCGGCCCTGGTCACCGGCCACGACTCGTAACCGCCGCCGGGCAGCGCCTGCTCGTGGACGAACCAGTCCTCGTCCTTGCGCAGCATGATGTTGGCGTAGATGAGCGAGCCGCCGCCGAGACCGCTGGCGACCACCGAGTCGCAGTCGGAGAAGCTCCAGATGTCGAACATCCCGTACAGGCCCTCGGCCGGGTCCCAGAAGGCGCGGCCGAGCTGGGCCGGGCCGCGCGGGAAGTCGCCCGGCGCGTACGCCCTGCCCCGCTCCAGCACCACCACCGACAACCCCGCCTCGGCGAGGCGGTAGGCGGCGACCGCGCCGCCGAAACCCGAACCGACCACGACCGCGTCGACGTGTTCCATAGTGATCTCTCGGTGTCGCGTCAGCGACCGCTGTGTCGCTTCAGGAAGTCAAGGATGTGCGGGAAGACGTCCCGGTGCGCGTTCGCCCCGATGAGGGGGTCGATGTGCCCATACCCGGGCAGGATCCGCAGCTCGTGCCGCCCCGGCGCCGCCTTCGACAGGACGCGGTGGCAGACGATGTTGGAGTCGGTGAAGACGTCGTTGTGGTCGCCCGTCAGGAACAGGATCGGCGTGTCGACGTCGGCCGCGTTGACCAGGTAGTCGTCCGGCAGCGCGGCGTACCGCGGGTCGCCGGTGTCGTACTTCACCGCCCGCCCGGCCGCCACCATCTTCCGCACGTGCCGGTAGTAGTGCAGGTCGCAGGCGCCGTTGAGGTCGGCGAGCCGCTCGTGGAGGTGCGTGCTCTGCGTCAGGTTGCGGTGGCGGTACATCGCGGGCCTGCCGCTGCCCCACATGAAGCTCTGCATGTGGCAGGCCGCCTCCCGGCACTCCGGATGGAAGAAGGAGACGGCGCGGGCCAGCAGCCACCGCCGCGTCAGCGGGGGCGCGTCCCTGAACCGCGGGTCCAGATAGGGCAGGCCCGTGCCGTACTCCAGCAGCGCGGGGCCGAGGGCGAGCTTGAGGCGGGCCCAGGGGTGCACCCGGGGCGTCAGCGCGACGCTGTTGGCGACCACGCTGGCGATCCCGCTCACGGCTCCGGAGAACAGGCTCATGTGGAAGGTCACCGACCCCAGGCAGTGGGCCACCACGTGGATCCGCCGCGCCCCCACGTGGCGGCGGATCTCGCGCAGTGCTGCCGGGTGGTCGTACTGGGCGATGTCGTCCAGCGTGTGCCTGCGGGTCTCCATCGTGTACGGAAACCTGTTGCTCATCCGGAAGTCCAGCGTCCACACGTCGCCGAACCCGCTGTCGTGCAGGAACCCGACCAGGTTCGTGTGCTCCGGCATGATGAACATGTCGCTCGACGAGGTCAGTCCGTGCACGAGCAGCACGACGTCGTCCGGCGCCCCCTGCGCCGGCGTGTCGTCGCGGCGGAACCGGGTGAGCTGTAACCCCAGCTCGTCCTCGGTGGCGAACGGATGAACCGTGACCTCGGCCTCCCGCACGCCGTCGAGCGTGAACCGGGGTATGCGGTGTTCCATCCGATCGCCTTTCTGCCGGGTTTACGATCCCAGGACCACCCGTACCGGCGGCATCGTGGAAAACCCGTACTTACCGGCACTCACCGCGTGAGGGCGGTCGCCACGCCGACCCGGGAGGTGACCTCCAGCTTGGCGAAGATCCGCGACAGGTGCGTCTCCACCGTACGGACGCTGAGGAAGAGCCGCTCGGCGACCTGCTGGTTGGTCAGCCCCTCGGCGACCAGCAGCGCCACCTCCAGCTCCCGCGGCGACAGCCCGAACCTGGCCGCCTCACCGCCCGCGGCCGTGGTCGCGCCGCCGCCCACCCGTACGCCGAGGCGGCGCAGTTCTCGCTCGGTGCGCGCCTTGAGCGCGCGGGCGCCGCAGGCGTCGAAGACCTCGGCCGCGGCGCGCAGATTCTCCCTGGCGCGGCTCCGGCCGCCCGGCGTCGCGAGATGCGCGAGCCCGGCGGTGAGCAGGGCCCGGCCCGCGTCGAGCCGCCGCCCGCCCGCGTTCAGCAGGCGGGCCGCCTCCTCCGCGGCCCCGGCCGCCGCACCCGGGTCCTGACGGGACAGCGCGTGCGCGCGGGCGAGCGCGGCGAAGCCGCAGTAGGCGGGCAGGCGCGGCTCCTCCAGCCGCACGGCGAGCGCCGCCCACTGCGCCGCCCGCGCGGGCCCCTCCGCGTCGGCCCCCTCCGTGTCGGCCTGCGTGCTCGTCTCCCGGGCGGCGTCCGCGTAGGCGAGCGTCTCGCACGCCTGGAGCAGCGTCCCCGGATCCACCCGCGGCGATTCGAACCGGTTGCACGCGTCCAGCACCGCCTCGACGCCCTCGGCGAACCGGCCCGCGTTGACCAGGGCCTGTCCCCGCGCGTAGCGGGCCGTGGCCTCCCAGGTCTCGCCCGCTCCGACGCCGCACCGCACGGCCTCCTCGCCGGCGCGCAGGGCCGCCTCGTCGTCGCCGCTCCACGACTCGGCCAGGCAGACCTGGGTGAGCGCGAAGACGAGCTGCTGCCCGGAGTCGAGCAGCCTGGCCCCCTCGACGGACTCCTCCGCGGTGGCCCTGGCCTCCGCCAGGCGGCCCGTCGCCACCAGCGTCTTGGCCCGGCCCGCGAGCAGGTTGGTCAGGATGTAGGTCTGCCCGGTCGAGCGCGCGACGGCCGCCGCCCGGTCGAAGTGCCGCAGCGCCTCGCCGTACCGGCCGAGGTAGGACTCGGCCCAGCACAGCCAGGCGATGGCGTCCAGCCACTCCGACAGGTGCTCGTCCGGCGCGTCCGCGAGCAGCTTGCCGGCGATCTCGGCGTAGCGCAGCGCGTCGTCCGTACGGCGGGCGGCCAGGGCGGGCATCGGGCGCAGCGCCGCCACCGCGACCGCGAGCCCCGGCTCCCAGTCGTCGGCGCTGTCGGGCATCAGGTCGAGCACGGCCTGGGCGGCCCGGAAGTCCACCCGCATCATGCTCTCGGCGACCAGGCGCATCCGCATCGGCACGGCGGCGGCCGCCCGCGGGTTGGGCATGCGGCTCAGCTCGTCCAGCAGCAGCGCCCTGGCCTCCTGCGGGCGGTCGAGCTGGCGCTCCATCAGCGCGCAGACGCGGGCCGCGCGGCCCCTGCGGGGGTAGTCGTCCTCGGGCAGCCTGCGCAGCAGGTCGCGGGCCGTGTCGCGGCCCTCGGCCAGCCTGCCGCTGATTCCCTGGGCCCAGCTCAGCTCCAGCATCAGGGCGAGCCGGTCCTCCCGGTTGGCGGCGTCGTCCGGCATGAGCCGCAGCGCCGCCTGCAGCCAGTGCGCCGAGGTGGCCGGCGCGTGCGCGGTCACCGCGCGGGCCGCGGCCACCAGCACCTCCACGGCCCGCTGGTCGCCGAACGACCCGGAATGCTCGACGTGGTGGGCCTGTACGGTCGCCGGGGCGCCCAGCTCGGCCAGGTGGGCCGCGATCCTGGCGTGCGCGCCCAGGCGCCAGCCCGCCGCCGCCGACTCGTAGACGGCGCGCCGCACGAGGGGGTGGCGGAAGCGGAACCGCCCGCCCGCGCTGCGGACGATGTCGCGCTCGACCAGCTCGTCCAGCGCGGCCAGCGTGGCGGCCGGCGGCACCTCGGCGGCCACGGCGGCGACGGCCGGTTCGAACTCGTCGGCGGCCACGGCGGCGGCCTGGGCCACCAGCAGCGCGCCGGGGGACAGGTCGCCCAGCTCGATCTGGAGCGCGGCGAGCACGGTCGGCGGCAGCTCGGCCACGTCCGTGCCGCCCATCCGGGCCAGCGCCTCCAGGTAGAACGGGTTTCCGCCGCTGGCCTCGTACAACGCCATGCCGCGTCCCCGGCTGACGTCGGGGCCGAGGAACTGCCGGACGTCCGTCGCGCTGAGGGGACCGACCACGACCTCGTGCCCGCGCGGGCCGGCCGCCGCGGCCAGCCGCGCCACGCGCGGGGCGGCCTGGGCCGGGCGGAAGGCCACCGCCATCAGCACCGGGCCCGCGGGCGGATGCCGTACGACGTGGTCGAGGAACTCGAGCGTGCCGTCGTCGGCCCAGTGGACGTCGTCGAGGACCAGCAGCAGGCCGGTGGGCCCGGCCAGCGCGCCCACCAGGTGCCGTACGGCCCGGTAGAGCCGATATCGGGCCAGGCCGCTGCGGTCGTCGGCCAGCGTGGGCTCGTCGCCGGCCGGGCCCCCGTCGGCGGCGAGCCCGGGGAAGACGCCGGACAGCAGAGCGGCCTGCCCGGACCCCACGGCCCGGACGACCTCCTCGCGGCGTGCGTCGAGATGGTCGTCGAGCGCGTCAACCAGCGCGCTGTAGGGGAGCATCTGCTCGTACTCGGCGGCGCGTCCCCACAGCGGGGTGAAGCCGTCCCCGCCGGCCATCGCCGCGAGCTCGCCGAGGAGCCGCGTCTTGCCCGCGCCCGGCTCGCCGACCAGTGCGAGGAACTGGAACCCGTCGCGGCGGCTCGCGGCCATCGCGCCCCGCAGCGCGGTCAGCGCGTCCTGCCGTCCGACGAGTGGCGCGGAAGTGCCCGTGACGACCGGACCGGCCGTACGTCCATCCATCCGCACCCCACACGCGAACGCGCGGGCCGCCCCCGCCGGCCGCGCCGACAACACCCAGTAACTGCACTTTACAGATCACGGGACCCTTGCAGGGGACCGGTCCGGCATTGACACCCTATGGAAAGTATTCGAAAAGGAACCGGTCAGTTCGGGCGATTCCGGGATCAGGGGTGCATGGCACCGGGTACGGGACGCCTCGTTCACACATCGTCACCGCGGAGGTGCCAGGTGCTGGACCGGAGTGCCGATCCCAGGGGGCGGCGCACGCCGTACGGACCTCCCGACGCGGTGGAACGGCTCGCCGCGGCCCTGCCGAGCCACATGCGCGACGCGCTTCCCCCGGTCATCCGCCTCGGCAGCCCCTGGCCGGTGCGCGTGGACGTGTTCCCGGAGGACGGCGTCGCCGGGCCGGACGCCGAGCGCTGGGTTCCCGCCGTCTCCGCGGCGGGTTCCAACGGCGACGCCCTCGACCTGGCGGTGCGCGGCGGCCGGGTCGTGGGCGTACGCGGCCGGGCCGGCGACCGCGTCAACCACGGCAGGCTCGACCCCCGGGAGTGGCAGGCCTGGCAGCCGCGCGCGGGCCGGCTGTCCCGCCCCCTGGTGCGTGAGGGCGGAGTTCGTGAGGGCGGGCGGCTGGTCGAGACGACGTGGGCCGTCGCGATGGACCGCGTCGTCGCGAGGTCGCGGGAACTGCTCGCCCGTCCCGGCGGCTGGGGCCGCCTCGCCTTCTACACGGGCCCGCGGCTGTTCCTCGAGGAGCACTACACCCTCGCCGTCATCGGCAAGGCGGGGATCGGCACCCCGCACATGGACGGCGACACCCGCTGGGGCGCGGCGGCGGCCGCCGCCGCGCTCGCGGCGAGCTTCGGCACCGACGGCCAGCCCGGCTCGTACACCGACGTGGACCACTGTGACGCGCTCGCGCTGTGGGGACACGACTGCGCCGCCACCCATCCGGTGTTGTGGGAGCGCATGCTCGACCGCCGGCTCGGATCCAGGCCGCCCGCCATGATCGCGGTGGGCCCGGAGGGGACCGCGGCGGCCAGGGAGGCCGACGTCCACCTCGCCGTACGTCCCGGCACCAACGTGGCCCTGCTCAACGGGCTGCTGCACGAGCTGATCGCGGGCGGCTGGCACGACGCGGCCTACGTCGCCGCGCACACCGTGGGGTTCGAACGGCTGTGGCGGGTCGTCGAGGCCTATCCCGCCAAACGGGCGGCGGAGATCTGCGCGGTGCCGGTCGGGCAGATCGAGCAGGCCGCCGAGATCCTGGGCGCGGCCGAACGGCTGGTGTCGACCGTGGGCCAGGCCTTCCTGGGCTCCAACCAGGCGACCGCCGCCGCCTGCCAGGTCAACAACGTCCACCTGCTGCGCGGCATGCTCGGTCGTCCGGGGGCCGGGCTGTTCCAGCTCGGCGGGCCGGGGTGCGACGCGCTGGAGGCGGGCTCGGCCGCAGACCTGCCCGGACTGCGCAACTGGGCCGACACGGGGCACGTGCGCGAGCTGGCGGACCTGTGGAACGTCGACCCCGCCGTCATCCCGCACTGGGGGCCCGCCACGCACGCGACCCAGATCCTCAGGTACGCAGAGGAGGGCTCGGTCGGGTTGTTGTGGATCACGGCGTCCGACCCGGCGGCCACGGTGCCTGGCCTCGACCGGATCCTCGCGAGGGAGGACCTGTTCGTCGTCGTCCAGGATCCGTACCTGACCGAGACCGCGCTGCTGGCCGACGTGGTGCTCCCGGCGGCGGCCTGGGGCGAGAAGACCGGCACCGTCACCGGGGCCGACCGCACGGTGCACCTGTGCGAGAAGGCGGTCGAGCCGCCCGGGGAGGCCAAGACGGACCTCGACATCCTGCTCGACTACGCGCGGCGGATGGACCTGCGCGACCGGGACGGCCGGCCGCTCGTGCGCTGGACCGACGCGGAGTCGGCGTTCGAGGCGTGGAAGGCGTGTTCCAGAGGCCGTCCGTGCGACCACACGGGGATCACCTACGAGCGGTTGCGGGCCGGCGGGATCCAGTGGCCCTGCATGCCGTCCAGTTCCCACGGCGTCGAGCGTCTGTACGCCGGGGGACGCTTCGCCACCGGGCCGGGGCACTGCCAGACGTTCGGAGCCGACCTCGCCACGGGGGCCGAGTACGGTGAGGAGCGATACCGCGCGGAGAACCCCGGGGGACGGGCCTTCCTCCACGCGGCCGACTTCGAGCCGTCTCCCGAGGTCGCCGACGACGAGTACCCCCTGGTGTTCACGGTTTCGCCGCGGCGCTTTCCGGCCCGGCCGGCCCGTCTCGGCGACGCCCCGCCCGAGCCGCTCCCGGGCCAGCCCCACCTGGAGCTCCACCCCGGGGACGCCGTGGCGCTCGGCGTCGAGGACGGCGACCTCGTCCGGGTCGAGTCGCCCCTCGGCGTGCTGGAGGCCGTCGCGCGCCTGTCGGGCGTACGCCCGGGAGTCGTGCTCCTGCCGCTCGACGGGCAGGACGAGGCCGTGACGAGGGCGGCCGCGGATCTGACGCTCACCGCGTGGGACCCGGTGTCCCGCAGGCCGCTGCGCACGGCGGCGGCGGTCCGGCTGGTGAAGGCCGGGCGGTGCGGGGACGCGCCCGTGGGGGACGCCCCCGTGGGGGAGGGCCTCTACTCGGCCGCCGCCACGCGCCTCGGCCGTGGCGTGACCGCGCGGCCCGAGGTGACGACCGCGGCCGGAGGAGGGGAGGCGCCGGAACGGTACGAGGAGGTCTGACGTCCGCGATCGCCGGAGATGAGGTGGGGTCGGCCTACCGGAAGGAAGCGACGACATATGGCCCTTGCAGGTTGGGGGGACGCCGCCCGCGGGTGGGACGACGCGTGAGCGAGCATCTGGCGCGCTACCTGGAGACGCTGTCGCGCACGCAGCACACGCTGTCGTCCGGGTTCCGCGCGCTGCGGCGCGGCCACCCCCGCGAGCCGGACCTGTGCGGCGTCTGCGAGCGCCTGGCCGCGCAGTGCGACGATCACGCCGAGCGGCTGGAGCCCTTCCAACGGCGGTACCGCTCCGGGGGCTCCCGCGATCGAGTCTTCGACGCCGGGGGATTCGATACCGGGGAATTCGACACTGCGGATTTCGGCGCCGGGGGTTTCGGCGCCGGGGGTTTCGATGCCGGCGGTTTCGACGGCGGGGCTTTCGACGCCGCGAGTATCGACGGCGGGGGTTTCGACGCGACGGGCCTTGAGCCGGCGGACCTCCAGCGGGTGGTCCGCGGGGCCGTGGAGCGGGAGCGGGCGGTCGCCGAGGGCGTGGACGCCGGGGCGGCGCGGCGCCCCCGCGTGACGCCGGGACGGGGCGGCGGGGACGGCGGCGGCCTCGCGCTGCTGCGGGACCTGCACGGCCTGTACCTCCTCGCCACCGAGTGCGACCTGTCGTGGAGCGTGGTCGCGCAGGCCGCCCGCGGGCTCAGGGACGACGACCTGCTCGACCTCGCCCGGCACTGCGCCGCCGAGACGGCCGTCCAACTGCTCTGGCTGCGTACACGGATGCGCCAGGCCGCGCCGCAGGTTCTCGTCGTCCCGTCCTGGTAGTACGGGAAAAGGCCGACAAAGTCCGCCATTAAGAGGAAATCTAGACAAGCGTCGTATGATTTCCGGGTGAAATGGATTGTGTCGGGGCGGGGGTAATTGATAGAAGTTTATCTCGGCGCCGGCGACCGGCAGGGATCGGCCGTGCCCATCGCTATACCGGTGCTCACGGCGGGGGCGTACCGGTGGTGGCGGGAATGGCTCGCCGGAAAAGGCGAGCGCCGTGCCGCGATTTCTCGGCGGAGCCGGCCGCATTCGGCGGCCGGCGCCGCCGCGGATCGGCCGGAAATCCGCACAGGCCCGAGCGCGTCACGCGCCGCTCGCGGAGACGGGCAGGTCCTCGAGGCGGATCAGGCCGTATCGGCCGCCCGGGTTCTCCTTCATATCGGCTTGCGAATGGCGGAACTGGGCGCTGCCGGAGTCGTACGAGTTCCCGCGTGGTGGACGCGGCCCGTGGGGCGGCGAGCGGGCCGTGCCGGCCGATGATCCGGTCGAGCGACCGTGAGGCGACCGGCGCCATGACGATCGGGGGCGCCGTCCCCACACCGGACTCGCGTCCGCTGCCGGGAGGCGACCAGGTGGGGAAACGACGAAACCCCGGCCGCGGCCGGGGTTTCGGTGGCTGGTGGACGATACTGGGATTGAACCAGTGACCTCTTCCGTGTCAGGGAAGCGCTCTCCCGCTGAGCTAATCGTCCGTGCCCGGATCTCGTCCGGGCTCCGAGCGGAAGACGGGATTCGAACCCGCGACCCTCACCTTGGCAAGGTGATGCTCTACCACTGAGCCACTTCCGCAGCGATCGCTCGGGGTTTTCCCGGCGACGCGTGAACAACTCTAGCGGATCCCGGAGGGTGCCGGTGCCAACTGCCTTCGATCCCCAGGCGCCCACGCGGCAGGTGACCGAAGCGGGGCGAGACGTTGACCTGCGGGGGAGGCCGCGCGCAGGATGAGGCGGCAACGGTACGCAGGAGGGGGTTACGCGATGGCGAAGGTGCTCATCATCACCGGCGACGCGGCCGAGGACCTGGAGGTGATGTACCCGTACCAGCGGCTTCTCGAGGAGGGCTACGAGGCGCACATCGCGGCGCCGTCCGCCAAGAAGCTGCAGTTCGTGGTGCACGACTTCGTCGAGGGCTTCGACACCTACACCGAGAAGCCGGGCCACACCTGGGCGGCCGACGTCGCCTTCTCCGACGTGAACCCGGACGAGTACGCCGCGCTGGTGGTCCCCGGCGGTCGTGCCCCCGAGTACATCCGCGGCGACCGGGACGTCCAGGAGATCGTCCGCCACTTCGCGGACGCCGGCAAGCCGATCGCCGCGCTTTGCCACGGGCCGCTGGTGCTCGCCGCCGCCGGTGTGCTGAAGGGCCGCGAGAGCAGCGCGTACCCCGCCTGCGCGCACGACGTCGAGAGCGGCGGCGGCACGTGGGTCGACAGCGAGGCGCACGTCGACCAGAACCTCGTGACCGGGCGGGCCTGGCCCGACCACCCGGCGTGGATGCGCGAGTTCATGAAGGTGCTGCGCGCCGCCGCCCCGGCGGACTGATCGCCCGCGCCGCGCCTGCCGCCGGACCGCGCGGTGCTCGCCGTGTTCGCGGAGCCCGTGCGGGCCGTCGGCGCCGGGCCCGTCGCCGAACTCGGGCCTGGCTACCACTCGCGCGCCGAGGCGAGCAGCACCTTCCGGACGAGGGAGACATGGGGGCGCTCCGGCGCCCCCGCGCGGCGGGCGAGAAACGGGGTATTGATGGGCGGGTCGCCGGGGTCGAGGAGTGGCACGACCTCCCCCGTGCGCAGCTCCCGAAGGCACAGGTAGCGGGGGAGGACGCTGATCCCGGCACCGGCGGCGACCGCGGCCAGCACACCGCGAAGATCCGGCACGACCACGGCCGGTGACATCGGCGGGCGCGTGCGGAACACGTGCCGCCAATACCTGCGGACGATGGGCAGGTCCTCGGCGTAGGCGACCAGCGGGACATCGCGCAGGGGGCCGGGATCGTCGCAGCCGACGGGACCGATGCGCGCGGCCCAGCCCGGCGCGGCCACCAGTACGAACTCCTCGTCCATGAGCGGTTCGGCGACGACCGATCGCCCGCGCGGACGTACGGCGGAAAGGACCAGATCGAAGCGCCCGGCGCGCAGTCCGTCGAGCAGGTCGTCGGCGAGACCGGTGGTCACCCGCAGCCGTACGCCCCGATCCACCAGAGGCGCCAGGGCGGGCAGCACCCGCACGCACAACAGTTCGGCCGGACCGCCCAGATGCACCGGCTCGGATGAATCGCTTCCCGGCAGGCCCCGTTCCGCGACCGCGGCCAGAGCGTCGAGAGGCCCGGCGACCTGTGCCGCCAGTTCGTCGGCCACCGGGGTGGGCGCCACTCCTCGGGGCAGCCGTTCGAACAGCTGGCGCTCCAGTTGCTGTTCGAGGCTGCGTATCTGGCCGGTCACGGTCGGCTGGGACAACCCGAGGAACTGCGCCCCGCCGGTGAGGGAACCGGCCCGGTAGACGGCGAGGAACGTCCGCAGCAGCGTGAGGTCCAGCGGGCCGCGATCGGGGACCGGCCCATCGGATTCCTGATGGGTCATAGCGGCAAACCTATTGGTCCGCCGATGGCATGGCGAACTACCGTCTGATCGTCGCCGCCGGCGAGCCGCCAACGGCCGCCGGCTCATCGCGCCTCGCGTACGCGCCGAGGCCCGTCGAGAGAGTTACCGCAATGGCACAGATCCTTTTCGTCATGACCGGCGCCGACCGCCTGAGACTGGCCGACGGCACCTCGCACCCCACCGGCTACTGGGCCGAGGAGTTCCTCGCGCCGTACCGCGCGTTCACGGAGGCGGGGTACGAGGTCGTCGTCGCGACCCCGGGCGGCGTCGTGCCGTCGGTTGACCCGGCCAGCTTGGCGCCGGAGTTCAACGGGGGACAGGAGGGCGCGGACGCCGTTGCCGCGGCGCTGGAGACCGCCGTGGAGCTACGCCGCCCGATCGCGCTGGAGAAGGCCGACCCGGGCGAGTACGCGGCCGTGTTCTACCCGGGCGGGCACGGGCCGATGGAGGACCTCGCGTCCGACGCCGACTCGGCCCGGTTGCTCACCGCGGCGATCGGGTCCGGCACGCCACTCGGCCTCGTCTGCCATGGTGTGGCCGCCCTGGTCGGCACCGCGGACGGTGACGGGACCTCGCCCTTCGCCGGCTACCGCGTCACCGGCTTCACCCGAGTGGAGGAGGAGCAGGCCGGCCTCGCCGACCGGATGGAGTGGGTGCTGGAGGACCGGCTGGTGGCGCTGCGCCTGCGTTTCTCCGCCGGCGAGCCGTGGGCGCCGCACGTCGTCGTCGACCGCACCCTGCACACCGGGCAGAACCCCGCTTCGTCCGCCCCGCTGGCCGCCGCGCTGCTGAAGACGCTGAACTGACCCCGGGCCCTGGTCCGTCGTGGCACTGCCTGCCGCCGACGGTCGCGCCACTGCCTGGCGCGGGACAATCCGACGACTCTGATCGCATCCAGGAACACGGGCCGTTTCCGAGCGGCGGGAGGAACCCCTCCCGCCGCCTCTGTTCGTGCCGGGCCTGCCGTTCCGCGTACGAAGCGCTCTTCTCCGTGCTCGCCCCGTTACGGCGTACGCATGTGGGAAATCCAAATTTCCCAAATTCGCCGACATTTGCCGCCATGCGAGGGTCTGTCTAGTCTGTTTTCCAAATCTGCTACTCGCCAGGTGTTGTGCGTGTCAGTGCATTGCTGATACAAGATCACGTGACATCCCACATGTTTGCGAACGGGGTATTTGTGAGAAAGTCACGTAGGGTTCTCCTCGAATTACCGAGGGTTTCCGCGCGATGGCCGGGGAGGAGCAAAGCGCTGGTAGCCGCCCTGGCCGTGGCGGCGCTCACGGCGGGGGGCCTACCAGCGGCTGCGGAGGACAGCGAGCCCGGTTCCACTGCGGCTCCACAACCGGCGGCTCCACTGTTGACGCAATTTCCGAAACCCAAGGATCCGGACGCCCCTTTACAAGAGGCGATCGCGGAGGCGAAAAACAAGGAAAGCCGGTGCCGGTGCCGTCGAAGGACACCGAGACGAGCTGGACCTGGGCATATCCTGATTCTCATCTCACCACGGAGACCTGGGCGGGACCCGCTCGCGTCAAGCAGCCGGATGGAACGTTCCGCTGGATCGACACGACGCTTGAGGAGCGCGACGGCGCACTCCGGCCCAAAGTGGCGAAGGCGGATGTCCGGATAGGCGACGGCGGTGACACCCACCTGGCGTCGCTGGAACGCGCCGACAGGGGCAGTCGTTCGCGATCGACTGGCCGACCGTGCTCCCCAAACCCCGTGTCGAGGGCAACAGGGCGATCTACGACATCTCCACGTCCGGCATGAAGGCCGACCTGGTCGTAACAGCCCTGGCCACAGGCTTCCGGCACGACGTGGTGTTGCGCGAGAGGCCCACCGGCCCCGTCGAGTTCCGGCTTCCGGTACGGACCGAGGGGCTCAAACTGGGCAGGACCGAGGCGGGCGGGCTGAAGCTCACTGACGCCAAGGGCAAGGTCGTCGCTTCCGCGGCCGAGCCGTTCATGACAGAGGCGCCGAGCACGGACGCGAAGTCCGCACTGAACACGCGCGGCCGGATCGACGCCGCGCTGGTCGGCAAGAACGGCGCCCAGACCCTCGTGATCAAACCGGATGCCGGGTTCCTCGCGGACAAGGACACCACCTACCCCGTCACCGTGGACCCCACGGTCTCCCTCACGCTGGCGAGGGACGTCTCGGTGCAGTCCTCCAGTTCGAGTGCTGGGGACGCGACCGGATCGACTCTCTACGTCGGCAGCGGCACCTACTTGCAGGCGGAGCGCCGTTGCAGCGGCAGCGTGTGCACCACCACCAACAAGATCTACCCGGACTTCTTCCGGACCTATATCGACTTCGGCAGCGACACCGGCGCCCTGGCCGGCAAGTACGTCGACTCCGCCACCCTGCAACTGGTCGGCTCCTACACCGGCCCGTGTGTGGGCCGTACCATCACCGCGTCGCCGATCACGTCCTCCTGGCTGTCGGTGTCGTACCTCCGGCGCCCGTCCACCTCGGCCACGGGTACGGTCACGGTCACGCCGAGCTGCGGGTCGAACGCCGTGACCAGCTTCAACGTCACTCAGATGGTTAAGGACTGGGTGACCGGGAGCGGGTTCTACGGCGTGGAGCTGAAGTCGGCGGAGGACTCCCGCAGCAGCTGGCCCGACGACCCGAATCCGATCACGGCCCAGTACTGGTCGTTCAACTCCACGGAGGCGGGTCAGAACCCGCCGAAGCTGAGCGTCAACTACCTGCTGCCGCCGGAGATCCCCACGGTGACAGGGGAGTCGATCGACTCGATCGCCGGCAACGACGCCATCTCGCGCACCAGCGACGTAAAGGTCAACTACGCGTCGGCCTCGGTCGACGGTAAGAACATCGACTACCTCGTGTCGATCTCCGACCCGACCACGCCCATCCCGGTGCCCACGACGAGCCCGTCACCCGATCCCAGCCCCAGCCCGACCCCTACTCCCTCGCCGTCCCCGTCGAGCACGCCGTTCCCCGGCCTGGTCGCGGCGTACGGGATGAACGAGGGCACCGGGACAGCGGTGGGCGACCAGTCGGGCACCGGCAACGCCGGCACGACGAGCGGCACGACCTGGGCGGCTGGCAAGTTCGGCCAGGCGCTGTCGTTCAACGGCAGTTCCAGCATGGTCACCGTGCCGGACTCCCCCTCCTTGCGCCTGACGAACAAGATGACGATCGAGGCGTGGGTCAAGCCCTCCATCGCCACGAGCTGGCGCTCGGTGCTCATGAAGGAGACGTCCAGCAGTACGTCTTACGGCATCTACTCCAACACCACCGTCGGCCGCACTTTCGTCGGACCGACGAGCTACCTGCAGATCGGCGGCAGCGTCACCAGCGTCAGCGGCCCGAGCGCCCTGCCGACCGGGACCTGGAGCCATATCGCCAGCACGTACGACGGCAGCGTCATCAAGACCTACCTGAACGGCAGCGTGGTCGCACAGAGCAACGTCAGCGGCACCCTCGCCACGAGCACGGGGCCCCTGCACATGGGCGGGAACGGCATCTGGGGTGAGTACTACGGCGGTCTCATCGACGAGGTGAGGATCTACAACGGCGTCCTCACGCAGGGGCAGATCCAGTCCGACATGAACACCGCCGTCGGCAACACAACGACGGTGGACAATCCGCCGTCCGCTCCGGGGACGCTGAATGCGGTCGCCGGGCCCGACACCGTCGACCTGTCCTGGGGCGCGGCCACCGACGACCATGGCACGGTCACCTACCAGGTGCACCGCTCGACGACCGCCGGCTTCACCCCGACGGCGGCTACCCGCGTCGCCACGGTGAACGGCCTGACCTACAGCGACAGCGGCATGGTCCAGGGCCAGTACTACTACCGGATCGTGGCGGTGGACAACGCCGGACAGGCTGGTGCTCCCTCGAACGAGGCGGCGGCCAGGACGTCGGCGCAGCTCTTCCCGCCGGTCACCGGGTCCCCCTCAGGGCAGGTGGTGAGCAACGAGTTCAAGCTGGGCAGCCCCGACAGCTTCAAGTTCAAGGTCAAAGCCTGTCTCAGCGGCATTACCCCCCGGCCTCGGGGCGAGGCGCTGCTCCGCGCCTCGCCCCGAGCCGTCGAGGAAATTTGGTGCCCGAGCATCATGAGGAGTGTCGGTATGCGGATGCGTTCACTCGGCGCGCTCGTCGTCGCCCTGCTGTCCATCAGTGCCTGTGGTGATTCGGAGGCAGCGAGCGCTCCGCGTCCGTCGGCACCGTTTCCCGATCATGCGGAGCTGGTCGTGAAACTCGCCGCTGTGACGACGAACCCGGGACGACGGCTGGATTTGCGCAACTGGTACAGGGAGCCGCAGGGAAGTGGCTACCGGATAGGGGCGACGGGTGAGTTGTGGTCGGGCTTCCGGGGGCCGGTACGTATTTCCCCCAGCTCTTACGCTGTCACCTTGGACGCGGCAGGGAAAGTGGTCCAGGTGCCTGAGCCGTCGCCGGATCCGATTTCCCGTGTGCTCCTCGGGCTGGGAACGGGAGCCGGCTTCGGTACGGCGGCGAAGGGTGACGGCAGCGCCTGGGTACTGAAGAGACTCCCGTCGGGCCTGACCGTGGAAGCGATAATCGAGTTCAAGAAGCCGGTGACGGAGAAGGCCCTGGGCGTGGAGAACGGCCCTCCTGAGCGTGTACTCCTGTCGAGGTCCCGCAAAGCCGGCTCGCCGCTCTACTGGGATGGCGACGAAGGGTGCGCGCCAGGCTCTCGGTGCGTGGAGTGGTCGTCCGTGAACCAATTCAGAAGTTGGGTCGCGCGGCTCGCCGGTACCGACGAATCCAATCTGCGGAAGTTCGGACTGGCACTGGGAGAGCTGAGAAAGGCGGCTTCGGACGGGCTGATCTATGGAGTCATCACGGAATCGTCGCCGAGGCGCCTGCGTGAGATGAGCCGCGACAAGAACGTGCTGGGAGTGTGGATCACGGATATGTGGCCCTGTCCGAAGAAGGAGTCCTGCCCCTAGTAGAACGTCGTCGGCTCGTCGTGGCGGTCGTTGGTGCCAAACGTCGGCCTGGGATGGTTTCGTAGCCTTGAGGCTGATTCAACGCCTGGTCCGCGCGCTGAGCTACCGAAGCGGATGCGGGTGATCGGGTCGATCGGCCTGGCGATATGCCTGGTGCTGGTCGGGGTTGCTGCCTGGTTCGTTTCGACAACCGCTCGTCGTGCACACCGGATGCTGGCGGTTCTCGGGAATGCGGTGCAGGTCGCCCACCCGGAGTATTTGTGCGATTAGAACCTCCAGACGGAGTTTTCTCTCTCACTCTCCCCTTGTCCTTCGAGCGGCAGTCCTCCGGCAGCTCCGGCGGTGGGCGGGAGGTGGTGGAGAACGCGCTGGGCGACCTCACCACCGTCCCCTCGTTCCCCCATCACAGACCTGACCGGGTATCTGCGGGCGTTCGCCGGTGGCCGGGGTCATGAGCCGGCTGCGAAGAAGGCGGCGGAGCGGCAGATCAGGGGGCTGGGGCAGTCGGAGTGGGCGACGGCCCTGGTGGAACTGGCGAGCCCTCTCGCCGAGCGGGACCTGGTCGAAGAGATGAAACCGTATGGGTTCGGCCCTCAGGACAGGGACAAGTATTTCTTCCTGTCGCCGACGGTTCCGGCCGCGGCGAAGCCGGTCTTCTGGTCCGCCCTCGACGGGTGTGCCGATCGTGGGTTGGCCGGGTGCGACGATCCCGCCGCGACGAAGCAGTTCCAGCAGTCGGCCGGCCTGCTGACCGAGGACGATCGCCGTAACCTGCGCAGAGTCGGTCTTGATCTGGACGTTCTTCGCGCCGCCGCCTCGGAGGGCCGGGTCTACGGCTTCATCGTCAACTGGATGACGAAGGACGACCTCTTGGGCCTGTTCGGCAAGCCGGACGTGCGCGTCGTCCACGTCGTCGAGATGGTGCCGCGAACCGACCGCGTCCCGAGCTGAACCAGTGCCCCGGCCCGGCTGGTTGAAGGGCGCGTCGTCCGGCCCTCTGGTGGAGCCTTTTGCCGGCGACGTATCCCAACCTCAGCGGGTGGCCCACGGGTCTGTTGCCCCTCGCCGACGACCCCAGCGTCATGTCGCTTCGTGTGGCCGACATCGCCGTGGACGTCTGAGAAGGCCACAGGGACGCCGCTGCAGGACGATCTCTGGACTGATCCTGCCCGAAAACGGGCAGGAAACTTGTTAGTCGGCATCGGTGCTGCGTTAGGGTCCTGCTCTGTGTCCACGGCACGGCATCCCTTCGAGGATCTGATCGGCCACCTCACCCGGACCACCTCACTGGGGCCGGGTGAGGCGGCCCGCGTGGTGGCCGACGTCCTGACGTACTTCGGCGAGCCCGCGGAAGAGTACGTGCGGCGCCGCCACGGCGAACTCAAGTCGAGGGGGCTCACCAACGACCAGATCTTTCCCAGAATCTCCGCCGAGCTCGCGGGAAGACGTGTCGCGGCACCGGAGCTGACCCTGCGCCAGCTCCGGCGGATCGTTTACGGATAGGAGCGGTTATGTGCGGAATCGTCGCTTATGTCGGGCCGAAGGATGCGGCGCCCATCCTGCTCGAAGGTCTCCAGCGGCTGGAGTACCGGGGCTACGACTCGGCCGGCCTCGCCGTCGTGAACGCCAAGAGCCTCAAGACGCGCAAGGTCAAGGGCCGGGTCGCCGACCTGGCGGCGGCGGTACCCGCGAAGTTCAAGGGCACGAGCGGCATCGGCCACACCCGGTGGGCCACCCACGGCGCGCCCAGTGACGTGAACGCGCACCCGCACCTCGACCAGGAGCAGCGGATCGCCGTTGTGCACAACGGCATCATCGAGAACGCCGACGAGCTGCGCCGCCGCCTGGAGGGCGAGGGCGTGAAGTTCGAGAGCGAGACCGACAGCGAGGTGCTCTCGCAGCTCATCGGGCGCATGGTCAAGGAGACCGACTCGCTGCGGGAGGCCGTCCTGCGGGCGCTCAAGGGCGTGGTCGGCACGTACGGCATCGCCGTCATCGACGCGCAGCGCCCCGGCGAGATCGTGGTGGCCCGCAACGGCAGCCCGATCGTGCTCGGCCTCGGCGAGAAGGAGATGTTCGCCGCCTCCGACGTCGCCGCGCTCATCCGCTACACCCGGCAGGTCGTCCACCTGGAGGACGGCGAGCTCGCGGTCATCAAGGCCGACGGGTTCAACACGTTCACCAGCGACGCCAGGGAGACGGCCAAGGAGCCCTTCACGGTCGACTGGGACGCCGGTCACTACGACAACGGCGGCTACGAGCACTACCTGCTCAAGGAGATCTCCGAGCAGCCCGACACCGTCGCCCGCACGCTGCGCGGCCGCATCGATGACCGGTTCCACATCGCCCATCTCGGCGGCCTCAACATGGACGCCCGCGAGACCCGTTCGTTCCGCCGCGTGAAGATCATCGGCTGTGGGTCCGCGTACTACTCCGGCCAGATGGGCGCGCAGCTCATCGAGGAGCTGGCCCGCATCCCCGCCGACGCCGAGCCCGCGTCGGAGTTCCGCTACCGCAGCCCCGTCGTCGAGCCCGACACGCTGTACGTCGCGATCAGCCAGTCGGGTGAGACCTACGACACGCTCGCCGCCGTGCAGGAGCTCAAGCGCAAGGGCGGCCGCGTGCTCGGCATTGTCAACACGGTCGGCAGCGCCATCGCCCGGGAGACCGACGGCGGCATCTACCTGCACGCGGGTCCCGAGGTCTCGGTTGCCTCCACCAAGGCGTTCACCTCCACGGCCGTGGCGTTCGCGCTGCTCGCCCTGCACCTCGGCCGCGTACGCGACCTGTCGCCGGCCGACGGCCGACGGATCTGCGAGGGCCTGCGCCGGCTGCCCGAGCAGATCAAGGAGATCCTCACGCTGGAGGACCGGATCAAGGAGCTGGCCAAGAAGTACGCCGACTCGCCGGGCATGATGTTCGTCGGCCGGGTGCGCGGCTACCCGGTGGCCCGCGAGGGCGCCCAGAAGCTCAAGGAGATCTCCTACGTCCACGCCGAGGCGTACCCGGCGAGCGAGCTCAAGCACGGCCCGCTCGCGCTGATCAGCCCCGAGCTGCCGACGGTCGCGATCGTCCCCGACGACGAGCTGCTGGACAAGAACCTCACCACGCTGGGCGAGATCCGGGCCCGGCACGGGCGCATCCTCATGGTCGGCCACCGCACCTCCGAGGCGGCCGACGACTGCATCGTGGTGCCCAAGAACGAGGTCGAGCTCGACCCCATCCTGCTCACGATCCCGCTGCAGCTGTTCGCCTACCACGCCGCCGTCGCCCTGGAGCGCGACGTCGACCGCCCGCGCAACCTCGCCAAGAGCGTGACGGTCGAGTAGGACCCGTTCGTCCCGTACGGCCCGTGCCCAGCCGGCGCGGGCCGTACGGGCATGTCCGGGCGACCCTCATCAATCACCGCAGCCGTAACGTCCGTTATGTGGTGACATGGTGTAGTTACTCATAGTCTGTGCGTGTAAGGGACTCTTCGGGTAGGAGGGTGCCGACATGCGACGCCGTACGGTCCTCGCACTGGGAGTCCTGGCCCTCGCGGGCGCGTGCGGCGTCCAGGAGCCGCCGCGCCGCAGGGAGCTCTCCCTGGCCGTCCCGGGCCCGCCCGGAGGATGCGGGGACGGCGTCGCCGCCGGGATCAAGGCGCTCGTCGAGGGGCGCGGCTGGGCCCGCGCCGTACGGATCAGGCGGGAGGCCGGCGACGGCGGGACGGCTCTCGCCCGGCCGGGCGGGCCGCGGACCGACCTGGTGATCGCCGATCCCGCGCTGCTCGCCGCCTGCGCGCGGGGCCGCGACCCGCTCCTGGTGACCAGGGCGGTCCCGCTCGCGCGGCTGGCGGGGGAGTGGGAGGTGCTGGTCGCCTCGCCCGACTCGGGTTATCGCACGTTCGAGCAGTTCGCCGCCGCGCTGCTGCGCGACCCCCGGGGGCCCAGGGTCGCGGGGGGCGCCGACCGCGGCCCGGAGCACCTGCTGCTCGGCATGACCGCGCAGGGCCTGGGAGCCGACCCCCGGCTGCTCGACTACGTCGCGTTCGACAGCAGGGCGCAGGCCGTCGCGGCGGTCCTCGACGGGCGGCTCGCGCTCGGATTCGGCAGCAGGCGCGAGGTCGCCCCCCACGTGCGCGCCGGGCGCCTGCGGCCGCTCGCCGTCTCCTCCGCCGAGCGGCTGCCCGGGGTGGACGCGCCGACGTTGTCGGAGTCGGGCGTGCGGATCGTGTACGCCGACTGGACGGGGCTGATCGCCCCGCACGGCACGCCCGAGCTTGACGCCCTGCTCGACCTGTGCCGGGCCGTCGCCGACACTCCGGGGTGGCGGAGCCTGTGCGACCGCAACGACTGGACGCCGATGTGGCTCGACGGCGACGACTTCCGCCAATGGCTCGCCGGCGAGGCGCGTCGTACGGCCCTGCTCCTCACCGATCTCGGACTCCGTTGAACTCATCCGGTTTTCGGCGTACCCGTAAAGGGCAAAGGGAACGCCATGACGACGACAGGGGGCGCCGTCACAACGGCAGCGTGGAACTGGGTGACCTTGGCGATCGCCGTGGCCGCCGCGATCGTCGCGGTGGAGCTGGTCCGGCGGGTGCTGAAATCGCGCCTGATAGGGGAGCGGTGGGCGCTCGCCGGGCCGTTCGTGCGCCGGTGCACCTGGCCGGGCTTCGCCTCGGCCGTGGTGGGCACCGTCAAGGCGGCCTACGACCCCGACATGCCCGGGTCGGACTCCCACGGCTTCCAGCGGGTGCTCGCGCTGCTGCTGATCGCCTGCGTGACCTGGCTGATGATCCAGGCGGCGTACGCGGTGACCGACGTCGTCCTCGACCGGCTCACCCGGGTCGAGGGCGAGCGCAACCGCAGGGCCCGGCGCATCCGCACCCAGATCGCACTGGTGCGCCGGGTGTCGGCGGCGGTCGTCGTGGTGCTCGCGCTGGGGGCGATGCTGTTCACCTTCCCGCAGGTGCGGGCGCTGGGCGCGGGGCTGCTCGCCTCCGCGGGCATCGCCGGCGTGGTGGGCGGCATCGCGGCCCAGTCCACGCTCGGCAACATGCTGGCCGGGCTGCAGCTCGCCTTCAGCGACGCGCTGCGGCTCGACGACGTGGTCGTGGTGGAGAACGAGTGGGGCCGCATCGAGGAGCTGACCCTCACGTACGTGGCGCTGCGCCTGTGGGACGAGCGGCGGCTCATCCTGCCGGTGTCCTACTTCACCACCAACCCGTTCGAGAACTGGACGCGTCACGAGAGCCGCATCCTCGGCAGCGTGTACCTCCGGGTGGACTGGACGATCCCGGTCGACGAGGTGCGCACCGAGCTCTACCGGGCGCTGCGCGAGAACCCGCTGTGGGATCAGAAAGACTGGACGCTGCAGGTCACCGACATCACCCCGGAGGGGCTGGTCGAGCTGCGCGCCCTGATGAGCGCGGCCGACTCGGCGAGCGCCTTCGACCTGCGCTGCGACATCCGCGAGCACCTGGTCGGGTTCATCCGCGAGAAGTACCCCGAGAGCCTCCCACGTCTGCGCGTCGAGGCTTCCGCACGCTGAGCGACGGGCGTCAGGGGGCGTTGGACGGCCGCAGGAGCCTGCTCGCGCCCGCGATGAGCGCGGTGGCGAGGATCCAGCCCGCGGCGACCAGGCCGTTCGCCAGCCACTGGGTCCATCCGGCCGGCTCCCAGGCGCCCCGCTGCTCGAACACGCTCACCGGCACGAGCAGGTCGAGGGTGTAGACGAAGGCGTTGAAGTGGCGCGACTCGTCCAGCCCGATCTGGTGCGGCGGCCACTGGGTGAAGACCGCCGTGCCCGTCGCGAGGAGCAGCGCGGCCCACAGGCCGGCGAGCCAGGGCCGGTAGCCGTACCCGACGAGCCCGTCGAGCAGCCGGCCCCACAGCCGCCCGGGCAGCCGCAGCGTCCGCCGCCGCGCCCGCTGCCTGGCCAGCAGCACCCGGCGCGCGTCCGGCTCGTGCCCGATGCGCCGGCAGTAGGCGGCCAGCTGCTCGTACGGCTGGGGCCGGTAGCCCCCGGGGTCGCGCCGCAGCCAGGAGAGGCGGTCGGCCAGGGTCGCGGGCCCGCGCAGCGACTCGTACGTCAGCCCGTTGAGCCGCACCTCGCCCGGATAGCTCTCCGGACGGTCGAACAGCACGCCGAAGCGGGAGTAGCCGAGGTTGACCTCGCCCTCGATCGACTCGGGCAGCAGGATGAGCTCGTCCGCCTGCATGTGGCTCAGATGCAGCACCCGGCCCGGCGCCCGCAGTACCGCGCCGTGGAACGACAGGACCCCGTCGATGCGCGCGCCGCGCAGCCGTACGGTCCCGTCGGCGGTGAAACCCGCGCCGAGTTCGGCCGTGGCGGCCTGAAGGTGGTCGGCGTGCACGGCGGGGGTGCCGTCCGCCGTGACGACGGCGCCCTGGAGGTAGAGCCCGCTGGAGAAGCGGGCGCCGATCAGCCGCAGGCCGCCAGTGGTCCGCATGTCGCGTAAGAAGGCGCTGCCGTCCACGACGAGCCCGCCGGCCCACAGCGCGACCGACTCCCAGGTCCGCGGCTCCTCCGATCCCTCGGGTCCGTTCCACGGGGTCTGCTCCATGGGCGGCTCCAGGGACGACGCCCCGGGCGGCATGCCCCGGTTCTGCGCCTCGCCGGGGGTGCCCACCCGCGTGCCGGAGAGCCGGAGCTGCCCGGTCACGTGGGCGTTGTCCAGGCGCACCTCCGCGTGGACGACCGATCCGTCGAGGTCGAGGAGTCCGTCGACCGTGGCCCGGCTGGCCCGGAAGCGGAAGATGTCGCAGCGCCGCAGCCGTACGCCCCTGGTCCTGGCGTCGTTGAGCGAGACCGTTCCGGCGATGTGGCAGTCGAGCAGGTGGACCTTCGCCTCGATCGTGGCGTCGGACAGGTTGAGGTCGCCGACGATCCGGGCTCCGGCGAGCCGGACGCCCGGCACCCGGGCCGATCCGCCGGTGCCCCGGTCGAGCACCAGCGCGGAGATCACCTCCGCCCGGACCACCCGCGAGCGGCCCCACACGCCGATCGAGTCCCCGCTTGAGCCCCACCCGCCGCCGGAGGAGGAGCCCGTCTCCCGGCCATGTCGCAGGTCGACCCAGGCGCCGGTGGGGTAGGCGTCCCAGAGCCGTCGCTCGGCGGGGGTGAGCCTGCGGAAAGGGGGCCGCGATCTTCGCATGGGCCGACGATATCGCCGATCTTCCCAGGGCCCGCGCACCGCCGGAGAGCGTGACACCGACAAGATGAACGCCATGGACAACCATCTGAACGGGCGCGTACGGGCGCGCTCGCTGGGCGTCGTCGTCGGCGCGTTGCCGACCGGGCCGCTGAACGCGATCACCGATGTCGACGGGGTCCTGGTGGGTCACACCACGATCGACGACGGCGCCGATCTCCACACCGGGGTCACCGCCGTCGTTCCCCGTCAGCTGATCGCCGGGCGGCGGGGGCTGCCCGCGGCCGTCCACGCCGGCAACGGGTACGGCAAGCTGGTCGGCTCGACCCAGGTCGACGAACTCGGCGTGCTGGAGTCGCCCGTCGTCCTGACCGCCACGTTGTCGGTGTTCCGGGCGGCCGACGCGCTGCTCACCTACCTGATGGACCGCCGCCCGGACGGGATCTCCTTCAATCCCCTGGTGGGCGAGACCAACGACGGCTTCCTCTCCGACATCCGGCGCCGCCCCGTCACCGAACGGCACGTCCTCGACGCGCTGGAGGGAGCGTCCGGGGGGCTGCCCGCCGAGGGATGCGTGGGGGCGGGGACCGGGACGACGGCCCTGGGATACAAGGCCGGCATCGGCACCTCCTCCCGGCGGCAGGCGGTGGACGGTGCTCCGGTCACGGTCGGAGCGCTCGTCCAGGCCAACTTCGGCGGCGTGCTGACCGTCCGCGGTGTCCCGATGCCTGTCGGCGAACTCATCCCGGGAGCCGGTCGTCACGAGCAGCCCGCCGGCTCCTGCATGATCGTGGTGGCCACCGACGCGCCGGTCGACGCACGTCAACTCGGCCGCCTCGCCCGCCGCGCGATCTTCGCGATGGGCCGTGTGGGTGCGTCGTACTCCCACGGCAGCGGCGACTACGCGATCGCCTTCACCACGGCGCCGCCGGGGGTCCCGCTCCTGCCCGACGAGGCGCTGAACCCCGTCTTCGCCGCGGTCATGGACTCGGTCGAGGAGGCGCTGCTCAACTCCCTGTTCACCGCGACGACCACCACCGGCTTCCGCGGTCGCACGAGCCACGCCGTCCCCTACGACCGGCTCCCGGCACCGGACGGCCGGACCGCGCTTCCGTGAGCGCCGGGTGCCAGGTGCCAGGCGTCAGGAGCCGCAGTCGCAGCAGCAGCCGTCCCCGCAGGAGCAGCCGTCGCCGGAGCAGCAGTCGGAGCACGACGAGCAGCAGTCGCAACAGTCGCAGCAGCCCGAGCAGTCACAGTCGTCGCAGAAGCAGCGCTCGGTCCACGGCGAGTTCCGGTGCTCGCTCCACGGCGGGCGGTAGAGCCCGCAGGTCAGGAAGACCGCCACCCCGGCCGCCGCGGCCAGCCCGAGCCCCGGAGGCCCGGCCGGCGGCTCCCCGAGGGGTCCCGGCGGGCCCTCGGGTGGCGCCGGCGAGGTCCCCTCGGCTCGCCCACGGTCGCCTTGCACACGGTCGGCTTGCAGACGGTGCGTCGCACAGGCGGCGCCGTGGGCGCGCGGCCCGAACGCCCGGTCGACGGCGCGGCGGGTCTCGCCGCACAGCAGCGTCTCGACCAGGTGCCGCTCCTCCAGGTCGAGATCGCGTACGGCCAGGCGCAGCCCGTGCAGCGCCTCCTCGCACACCCGCCGGGCCTCGGCGGGGGAGGTGCCGGTCGCGTCCAGCGGGTTGTACGCCCCGCGGGCCCGGTCCTCGGCGAGGTCCTCGACCGCGTCGATCAGGTGCGCGATCCGGCCGAAGAAGCGGCCGGCCTCGCGCAGGCTCTCGGCGTTGCCCGGCCGGCCCGCGAGCACGGCGGTGTGCGCGAAGGCTGCGGCCACGGCGGTCTCGGTGGGCTCGGTGATCTCGAGCAGCCCACGCCCCGGGGATGTCTCCAGCAGCGCCTGGCGGGCGGAGACCTCGGTCAGGACGGCCGTGTCGAAGCCGATCGACTCCGCGCCGCGCCGGGCGGCCGAGGCCCAGGCGGCGGCCGTGGCGCGCATCGGGACGCCGGCCACGCGCCGGGCCGCGATCCCGTCGCCGTCGGACGCGTGGTCGCGGATCTTGCCCGAGGCGAGGGCCAGCGAGACCACGGCGGCCAGGCGGGCGCCCCGATCGTCCGACCGAACCACCTCCGCCGACCGGAAGCCGCGCAGCGCGCAGGGCCCGGCGGTCCGCCGGTTCGGCCCGGCGGCCCCCGCTCCTGAACGGGCTCCCGACTGGGCCTCGGTCAGGACGGACAGGATGAGGCCGTCGTAGTTGGTCGCCATGCGGGCCAGGTGCCCGTGCCGGTCCCGCAACGTCAGGCAGAGCCCGCACAGGTGCGCGCGCCAGGCCTCGTGGACGGACGGGCAGGAGTGGCGGGCACACGGCCGGAGGATCCCGAACACCCAGAGACTCCTTGGGGGGTCATGCGTACGGGATCGTCCCGTTGCGCGGCGATTATGCCATCGCGGCCGGGACCCCTGCCGGAGCAACCGGGGGGAAGCCTGGACAATCGAGGGGTGACTCCTCCGCTCCCTGAAGGGAGCGGCTTCTCGCTAGGCCGCTTCCGCAGCGTCGCGAAGGGCAAGCCCTGCCCTGAGGATGTTGATCGCCGCGTTCACGTCGGCGTGCGCGGTGTGCCCGCACGCCGTACAGGCGAACTCGGCTTGGGTGACGCGGTTCTCCCTTGCCACATGCCCGCACCGCGAGCAGGTGCGGGAGGTGTTGCGGGGATCAACTGCGATCAGCTCTCGACCGGCACTTTCAGCCTTGTATGCGAGCACATGCAGGAACACCCCCCAACCCGCGTCCAGGATGCTCCGGTTCAGCCCCGACTTGGCCGCGACGTTCCGCCCGGGTCGTTCGATCGTGCCGGACGCGGACCGGGTCATGTTCGCGATCCGCAGGTCCTCGTGCACGATCACGTCATAGCCGCGGACCAGGGTCAGCGCGGCCTTGTGCGCGCCGTCCAGGCGTTGGCGACGGACCTTCGCGTGCAGCGCCGCCACCCGCGCCACCGCCTTACCGCGCCGCTTGGACCCCCGCTTCTTGCGGGCCAGAGCCTGCTGGGCCGCCGCCAGACGGCCGGCGGAGGAGGCCAGGTGGCGCGGGTTGGCCAGGGGGTCACCGTCGCTGGTGGTGACCAGCGATGCCACGCCCATGTCCAGGCCCACGGCCGCGCCCGTCGCGGGCAAGGTCTCGGCGGGGACGTCGTCGCACGACAGGATCACATACCAACGGGTGCCTTCCCGCTTGATACTGATCGTCTTCACCCGGCCCCGCACCGGGCGGTGCTGATGCACCCGAACGTGCCCGATGCCCTGAAGGCGGACGAACGTCGCCGTGGGGTGCTCGGGTTGGGAGTCCCACCGGCAGCCGTCCCCGTCCTTGGGCCACTCCACCGTGTCGAACCAGCCGCGCCCCTTGAATCTGGGGAACCCGGGTGTGCGCCCCTCACGGACGCGGGCGAAGAACGCACGGAACGCCTTGTCCAACCGGCGGAGCGTGGCCTGCTGGGAGGAGAACGACCACCGGCCCTGACCGGCGGGGTCATCGGCGCGGATGTCCTTCAAGTCTGCGGACTGGTCACCGTAGCGAACGGTTACACCCGCCTTGCGGTAGCCCGTGCGCCGGTGCTCAAGGGCGGCGTTGTAGAGCTGCCGGTGATCCTCAAGGCAGGCGGCGAGCGAGGCGGCCTGCTTGATGGTGGGGCGCAGCAGGAACTTGACCGACCGGCGCACGCCCACCCCCGTTCATTCCTACGTTCAGTAATCAGATCACCACGCTACTGGAAGGCGCCGACAAAACCGGGAGGGAGGAAGCGCGGAATCAGCGGTCAGCCGAAGCAGGCCGCGGATGAGCTCCTCAAGGCGGGCCTTCATCCGGCCACTCAGAACGGGACGGCGGTACTTCGGACATCACACCACGTGGTACCCGAGGTCATACGCCGCACCGGGGAGGTGCGCACCTGAGGAGTCACACGATCATTACAGCACCGTCCGTCTAATCGCACTGGTGAAAGGCATCCGCGATGAGCCCAGACAGAAAACCAGCCAGGGGCGGCCTTCCCCCGTCGCCTGAAGGCCACGGTCCCCTGCAGAGGTTCTGATGGAAGTTACCGACGGGTTCGAGCTGGCCCTCGACGAGCACGTCGCCACCCTCACCCTCAACCGCCCCGCCACGCGCAACGCCGTGACCGCCGCCATGTGGCGGGCGCTGCCGGGCATCCTCGCGGACCTCGCCGCCGATCCGAAGGTACGTGTCCTCGTCTTTACCGGAGCCGGGGGAACTTTCTGCTCCGGTGCTGATATTTCGGAAATTCATGAGCTTGGCGATAACGACGATGACACCGGTCTTACCGTTGTCGCGGAGCACGCACTCGTGACCTTTCCCAAACCCGTGATCGCGATGATCGAGGGATACTGCGTCGGCGGCGGATGCCAGCTCGCGCTCGCCTGCGATCTGCGCGTCGCGGCGGCCGGGGCCCGCTTCGGCGTCACCCCGGCCAAGCTCGGGATCGTCTACCCGCTCAGCTCCACACGGCGGCTGGCGGAGATCGCCGGGCCCGCCACCGCGAAGCTCCTGCTCTTCTCCGCCGAGCTCATCAGCGCAGATCACGCATTGCGTACCGGTCTCGTCGACGAGGTCTGCCCGCCGGAGGAGTTGCGCGAGCGCGTGTACGGCCTGGCGGCCACGATGGCCGGCAGGTCCCGGCTGACGCTGGCGGCGGCCAAGCAGATCATCGACGGCCGGGCCGGGGAGGCCGAGGTGCGCGCCTGGCAGCGGGAGGCCAGGGAGAGCGGCGAAATGGCCGAAGGTGTCCGGGCATATCGGGAGGGGCGTTCCCCTGGATTCTCTTGGGATGCAAAATAGGCATAAACGGGACTCGCAGTGGTAATGACCCTGTGAGGTGTGAGATGTCGCAGAATCCATTCGCCAGGTTCGCTCGCTGGCTGGGACTTGATAGGAATCCGCTTCGGCGCCGGTGCGACCGGGTCGAAGCGGTGGTACGGCTTGCCGCGGTGCTGGGGGTCATGGCCGCGATCGTGTTCGGTGTGATGCTCGGCATCCGCGAGTACGGCAACGGCCTGAGGACCGAGGCTCAGCAGGCGCGCACCCGGCATCAGGTCGTCGCCACACTGGCGGGCGACGTGACGACGCCCCGGCTGTCGGTGGCCGGAGCGGCGGTCGGGCATGCCCAGGCCACCTGGATGGCCCCCGACGGCACGGCGAGGACCGGTGTCATCGAGGTCTCGCCCAGCAGACATGCGGGCGAGACGGTGCGCATCTGGACCGACGACAAAGGCGTGATCACGCCCCGGCCGCAGGACCGGGAGACCACGGTGGTCGCCGCGCTGACCGTCGGCACGGGCGTCCCGCTGGCCGCCGCCGCGATGCTCGCGCTGCTGGTGACAGGCACCCGCCTGGTCAACCAGCGCAGGGCCCGCCGGGTGTGGGAGGCCCAGTGGACCGTGGTCGAGCCCATGTGGCGGATCAACGGCCGCTGACCCGCTCGCCGCGCACGGACGGGCGGGCTCAGCGGTCGACGATCTCGTTCTTCCCGATCACGACCACACCGCTGCGGGTCACCGCGAAACGCTGGCGGTCGTACTCCGGGTCGAAGCCGATCCGGGCGCCGTCGGGGATGACCACGTTCTTGTCGATGATGGCCCTGCGGACGATCGCGCCCCTGCCGATCTTGACCGAGCCCATCAGCACCGAGTCCTCGACGTGCGAGTGGGAGTGCAGCACCACGCCGGGGGACAGGATCGAGCGCAGCGCGGTGCCACCCGACACGATGACCCCGGGCGACACGAGCGACTCCAGCGCGTGCCCCACCCGGTCGCCCTCGTTGTGCACGAACTTGGCCGGCGGCAGCGGATCGTTGCCGGTGTAGATCGGCCAGCGGTCGTTGTAGAGATTGAAGACCGGCTGCACGGAGATGAGGTCCATGTTGGCCTCGTAGTAGGCGTCGAGCGTCCCCACGTCGCGCCAGTAGCCGCGGTCGCGCTCGGTGGAGCCGGGCACCACGTTGTTCGCGAAGTCGTACACCTCGGCGCCGCCGCTCTTGACGAACATCGGGATGATGTTGCCGCCGAGGTCGTGCTTGCTGCTGGGGTCGAGGGCGTCCTCGCGCAGGGCCTCGATGAGGGCCTGGGTCTTGAAGACGTAGTTGCCCATCGAGGCGAAGATCTGGTCGGGCGCGTCGGGCAGGCCCACCGCGTCCTTCGGCTTCTCGCGGAACGCCACGATCCGGCGGCCCGAGGGGTCCGCCTCGATGACCCCGAACTGGTCGGCCAGTTCGAGGGGCTGGCGGATCGCGGCGACGGTCACGTCCGCGCCCGAGTCGATGTGCTGGTCGACCATCTGGCGGGGATCCATCCGGTAGATGTGGTCCGCGCCGAAGACGATCACGTGATCGGGCATCTCGTCGTAGATCAGGTTGAGGTTCTGGAACAGCGCGTCGGCCGATCCGGCGAACCAGCGCGGCCCGAGCCGCTGCTGCGCGGGCACCGGGGTCACGTAGTTGCCGAGCATCGACGACAGCCGCCACGTCCGGGAGATGTGCCGGTCCAGGCTGTGGTTCTTGTACTGCGTCAGCACCACGATCTGCCAGTAGTGCGCGTTCGCCAGGTTGGACAGTACGAAGTCGATGAGCCGGTAGATGCCGCCGAAGGGCACGGCGGGCTTCGCCCGGTCCGCGGTCAGCGGCATCAGCCGCTTGCCCTCTCCACCCGCGAGCACGATCGCCAGGACCTTCATAGGCAGGACCTTAACCCGCGAAATGGCTAACAAACACCAGGGACACCGGCAAACAGCGCGGATCAGGACTCTAAGCTCACTCGTATGCGTGTCGATCTGCTGAGCCGTGAGTATCCGCCCGAGGTGTACGGCGGGGCCGGAGTCCATGTCGAGTACCTCGCGCGGGAGCTTCGCGGGCTGGCCGACGTGCGGGTTCGCTGCTTCGGCGCCCCGCGCGAGGAGCCCGGCGTGCGGGCCTACCCGGTCCCCGGGGGGCTGTCCGGCGCGAACGCCGCCCTGCAGGTGCTCGGCGTCGACGTCGAGATGGCGGCCGGCTGCGAGGGCGCGGACGTCGTGCACAGCCACACCTGGTACGCCAACTTCGCCGGCCACGTCGCGAAGATGCTGTACGGCGTGCCCCACGTGATGACCACGCACAGCCTGGAGCCGCTGCGCCCGTGGAAGGCCGAGCAGCTCGGCGGCGGCTACACGCTCTCGTCGTGGGCGGAGCGGACCGCGCTCCACGCGGCCGACGCGATCGTCGCGGTGTCGGAGGGCATGCGGCGCGACGTGCTCACGGCCTACCCGGAGGTCCCCGCCGAGCGCGTACAGGTGATCCACAACGGCATCGACACCGAGGAGTACGCACCCTCCCGGGGGACCGAGGCCCTGGTCAAGCACGGCATCGACCCGGCCGTGCCGTACGTCGTCTTCGTGGGGCGGATCACCCGGCAGAAGGGCCTGGTGCACCTGCTCCACGCGGCCCGGTCGTTCGACCCGGCGGCACAGCTCGTGCTGTGCGCGGGCGCGCCCGACACGCCGGAGATCGCCGAGGAGGTCACGGCGCTCGTGCGCGAGCTGTCGGCCTCCCGCAAGGGCGTGGTGTGGATCTCCGAGATGCTGCCCAGGCCCGAGGTGATCCAGATCCTCACGCACGCCACCGTGTTCGTGTGCCCCTCGGTCTACGAGCCGATGGGCATCGTGAACCTGGAGGCGATGGCGTGCGAGACCGCCGTCGTGGCGACCGCGACCGGAGGCATCCCCGAGGTCGTCGCCGACGGCGAGACGGGCCTGCTCGTCCCGATCGACCAGGGCCGGGACGGCGAGCCGCACGACCCGGAGGCGTTCGCCGCGGCGCTGGCCGAGCGGGTGAACGCGGTGCTCGGCGACCCGCGCCTCGCCGCCGCGATGGGCGAGGCCGGGCGCGTGCGCGCGATCGACCACTTCTCCTGGCGGCGGATCGCCGAGCGCACCCACGAGCTCTACGCGTCGCTCACCGGCCAGGGATGATCATGGTGACGCCCGGATGCGCGCCCGGCCGGGTCAGCGCGTCCGGCGCGTCGTCCAGGCCGATGGTGCGGGTGACCAGCAGGCCGGGGCGGAGCACGCCCGCCGCGATCAGCTCCAGCATCGGGGGATAGGCGTGGGCGGCCATCCCGTGGCTGCCCACGATCTCCAGCTCGTGCGCGATCACCCGGCCCATCGGCAGGGCCGTCTCCCCGGGAAGCAGGCCCACCTGCACGTGGCGGCCCCGCCTGCGCAGGCCGCCGATCGACGCGGCGCAGGTGGAGGCGTCGCCCAGCGCGTCGATGGAGACGTCGGTGCCGCCGCCCCCGGTCGCCGCCCTGACCCGCGCGGCCGACTCCTCGGGAGAGTCGCCCTCGCCGAGCAGGACGCACTCGGCCGCGCCGAACCGCCGGGCCAGGTCGAGCGCGGCGGGGGACACGTCCACCGCGACGACCCTGGCCCCCACGGCGGCGCCGATCATCACGGCCGACAGCCCGACCCCGCCGCAGCCGTGCACGGCGAGCCACTGGCCCGCCCGGACCCGCCCCTGCTCGACGACGGCGCGGAAGGCGGTGGCGAAGCGGCAGCCGAGGCTCGCCGCCGTCGCGAACGCCATGCCGTCCGGCAGCCGCACGAGGTTCACGTCGGCGTGGTCGATCGCCACCAGTTCGGCGAACGACCCCCAGTGGGTGAAGCCGGGCTGGGTCTGGCGCTCGCACACCTGCTGGTCGCCGGCCGCGCACTCGCGGCAGCTCCCGCAGGCGCAGATGAACGGCACCATCACCCGGTCGCCCGGCCGCCAGCGGCTCACCCCCGGGCCGGCCGAGTCCACCACGCCCGCCAGCTCGTGCCCCGGCACGTGGGGCAGCGCCGTGATGTCCGCGTCGTGGCCCATCCACCCGTGCCAGTCGCTGCGGCACATCCCGGTCGCCTCGACCCTGATCACGACGCCGTCCGGCGGCGCCACCGGGTCCGCCACCTCGCGCACCTCGGCCCGCCCGCCGAACTCCTCGTACACCACCGCGCGCATGTCACGCTCCTTTCCCAGGCCGTACGCTAATCGGGTGATTGCGATCGACCGGGTACGGATGGCCTTCACCGACCGGCACGGCGGCGTGAGCGCCGGGCCGTACGGCACGCGCAACCTCGGTGGGGCGGTAGGGGACGACCCGGCGGCGGTCGCCGAGAACCGGGCGAAGACGGCCGCGGAGTTCGGGCTCGACCGGGTGGTCTTCATGCGCCAGGTCCACGGGACCGACGTCGCCTACGCGGAGGAGCCCTTCGGGGACGACCCGCCCGCGCTGGACGGGGTGTTCACCGACCGTCCCGGGCTCGGCCTGGCGGTCCTGGTCGCCGACTGCTCGCCCGTGCTGGTGGCCGATCCTGTGGCCGGGCTGGTCGGCGGCGCCCACTCGGGGCGGCCGGGTACGGAGGCGGGCGTGGTCCCCGCCCTCGTCGAGGCGATGGCGGCGCGGGGCGCACGGCCGGAGCGGATGGTGGCCGTGATCGGGCCGTCGGCCTGCGGGCTGTGCTACGAGGTGCCGGAAGACCTGCGCGAGCGCGTCGCCGCCCGCGTGCCCGAGACCTGGTCGCGGACCCGGCGGGGCACGCCCGCGCTCGACATCCGGGCCGGGATCGCGGCCCAGCTCACCCGGGCCGGCGTGGCCGACGTGCGGCACGACGAGCGCTGCACGATCGAGACGGCCGATCTCTACTCCTACCGTCGTGAGCAGCGCACCGGGCGCTTCGCCGGTTACGTCTGGCTCGCCGGCGGCTGAGACCGCTCCGCCGCCCGCGGCAGCTCCATGGTGGGCGGCCGGAGGCGTCTCAGGCCCGTGCCCGCGGCTCCAGCCCGGCGTACGCCTTGCGGAGCAGCGCGTGCAGGGTCGCCCGCTCGTCCTCGTCCAGCGCGGCCAGCAGGTCGTCGCGCACCTCGCCGGCCTCGCGCAGGGCCGCCTCCAGCGTGGCCCGGCCCGCGGGGCTGACGGCGACCCGGTATCGCCGCCGGTCCTCGGGGTCGCGCTCGCGCTCCACGAGGCCGAGCGGCACGAGCGTGTCCATCACCTCCACGAGGTCGCTGGGGTCGATGCCCAGCCGGGCGCCGAGCTCGCGCTGGGACGCCGGGCCGAAGTCGCGCAGCGCGGCCAGCACGGCCATGTCCCACAGGCCGATGCCGTGCCCGCGCAGCCGGTCGCCCATGCGGCGCCGCCCGGCGATGCCCACCTTCGACAGCAGGAACGCGGTGATCCCGAGCAGGGACGGGGGGAGTTGCGGCACGTCGCTCACGGGAGCAGGATAGGGCACACCCAATAGTTGGTTCTTACCAAGGATTTCCATGGACGCTCTGTATCCCCGCGTGCTCGCCTCCCGGTTCGCCGAGTGCTTCCGCTTCTACGACGGCCTGCTCACCGCGGTGGCGGGCGCGCACCTCGTGAAGGGCGCGGAGACGGGGCCGTACGCCAACTGGGACCGGGACACGGAGGCGGTGCTGGCCCTGCTCGACCGCGAGATGCTGGCGAAGGTCACCGGCGTGGACCTCGGCGGCGGAGGCGACGGGACGATGCTGGTCCTGACCGTGGACGACGTGGACCGGGCCGCGGCCGTGGCTGCCGCTCACGGAGGCCGGGTCGTGGCGCCGCCGAGCGCCCGGCCCGAATGGGGACCGACCTGCCGCACCGCCCACCTGCGCGACCCCGACGGCAACCTGCTGGAGCTCCAGTCTTACTGATCGCCGCCGCGCCGCCCGCGCAGCGCGGCCAGGAGGCCGAGGGTCCGCGCCCGCTCGCGCGCGTCACCGAAGGGGCTCACCACGAGTTCGGTCGCGCCCGCCTCGGCATAGGCCCGCACGGCGCGCTCGACCGCCGACTCGTCCCCGGCCACGACCGTCTCCTCCACCCCCGACCTGCCCTGGCGGTCCAGGATCGCCCGGTAGCTGGGCAGGTCGCCGACGGGTCCGAGGGACTCCGCGACCTGCCGCCGTACGCCCTCGGGGTCGGCGGTCACGCTCACGATCACACCGGCGACGACGCGTGGCCGCGGCCGTCCGGCGGCCGCGGCGGCGCGGGTGACCGCCGGCGTCACGTGGTCGGCGATCGTCTCCGGGCCGGTCCAGACGGTCACCGCGCCGTCGGCGAGTTCGCCGGCCATCCGCAGCATGACCGGCCCGAGGGCGGCCAGCAGGACCGGCGGCGGCTCGGCGCCCGGCACCTCGACCCGCCCCGCCGCGGTCAGCGTCTCCCCGCGGTAGTCGACCTGCTCGCCCCGCAGCAGCGGCACGAGCGCGGACAGATATTCGCGGACGTGCCGGGCCGGCCGGTCGTACGACAGGCCGAAGTGCGTCTCGATGAGCGGCCCGTGGCTCGGCCCGATGCCGAGCGTGAAGCGGTTGCCGCTGGCCGCCTGGGTGGTGAGCGCCTGTCCGGCGAGCGCCAGCGGATGTCTCGGGTAGGTCTGGGTCACCGCCGTGCCGACGGCGATCCCGGGCACCTCGCGGGCGGCGAGCGCCGCGAGCTGGACGGCGTCCCATGACAGAACCTGGTTGAAGTAGGCGCTGTCGAGGCCGGCCTCGGCCGCCTCGCGCACCTGCCCGATCAGCTCGTCCAGGCCCAGGCCGTTCCCTCCGGCGAGCACTCCGAGTTTCATCGCGCCTCCAATATGAATCGGAAATTCCGCTTCCGGTTGTGCACCCTACAATAAGCTGAATCTCGGATTCCGGTTGGGGGAGACCTGTGCGAGCCGACGCCCGGCGCAACCGCGCGCTCATCGTGGACGCCGCCGTCGACCTGTTCACGGCCCGGGGCCCGGAGGCCTCGATGGAGGAGATCGCGCAGGCGGCCGGCCTCGGCGTGGGCACGCTCTACCGCCACTTCCCGGACCGGCGGGCGTTGCTGGAGGAGATCGCGGCCGGCGCGCTGCGGACCCTGCTCGATGCCGCGCGGGACCACGCCGCCCGCCCGGTGAGCCGGTGGGACGCGCTGCTGGCGTGCGTCCGGTGCGGCGCCGACCTGCCGCTGGCGCTGACCAAGTCGCTGTCGGACGGCGCCGAGGCCCATCCGGAGCTGGGCCCGCTCGTACGCGACCTCGACGCCACGCTCGAAGATCTGGCCGCGGGAGCCCAGCGGGAGGGCGCCGTGCGCGACGACATCACACCGCGCGAGGTCGTCGGGCTGCTCAGCGTCGCCGTGTGCCGTCCCGGCGCCCGGGCCGACGACGCGCTGACCACCGTCATCCTGGACGGACTCGCCACCCGGGCGGCCTCGCGCGGGGTCCGGACCTGACGATCGACGCCACCGGAGGCGGGGGCTCTTGCGGGCGGGGATGCGGGGCGAGCGGGGCGCCGCCTGCGCCGGTGACCGGCCGGACGGTCCGGGGACGGTTCACTTGCTGGGCACGATGATCTCGGAGTTGCCCGGGGCGTAGACGGTGATGCCCTGGGGCAGCGACTTGAGCTTGTCGATGTCGGCGCAGGCCGGGCACCGCTCGTATCCCGACTGGCGGGCCCGGTCGGCCTTGGCCCTCGCCTCGGCCGAGTCGACCTCCGCGAGCGCCTCGGCGACCCGGGCGCTCGCGGCCAGCGCCCTGGTGACCGCCTGCTGCACGTCCTGGGGCAGCGTGACGCGGACGAGGTTGAAGCGCATGCCGGTGAGGAAGCGGTCGCCGAGCGTCTGGGCGAGGTCGTGCTCCAGCGTGGTGTTGACCGCGTCCTGCACCCGGGTGATGCCGCCGTTCGCGTCGTGCGGCTCCAGCCTGACCCCCTGCCGGGCCTTGTCGACCAAGGCGCAGGTGGGGACGAGGTCCGCGCACCGCATCGCGCCGATCTGGGCGCGCAGCGCGTTGTCGACCACCGGGCGTACGGCCTGGCCGAAGAAGGCGGCCCAGCCCTCGTCGCCGTCCCAGGCGTGACGCTGCTCCCCGTCCTGTCCTCGGAAGGTGCGGGTGCCGAACTTGTCGTCGAACCGCTTGAGCGTCGCGTGGTCGAGGTTCAGCGTGAAATACAGCGTGCCCTCGATGCCGAGGTCCACCCCGTCGCTGCTCGGCACCGTCACGACGTCCACGCCGAGGGTCGTGGCCCGCTTGGCGTCGGCCGTGATGGTGTAGAAGCGCTGCTGGGCGGGGTAGCGGTGGGCCGACGACCACAGGCCGGTCCACGTCAGGCCCGATGCGGGATCGACGATCTGCCGGATTCCGCTGTCGTCGAACGGCCCGCCGTCGCGGATCACCGCGACCTCGCCGCCGTCGGTGCGTTCGAAGCCCGTGACCGCGCCGAAGAGCGTGACGAGCGCCGCCACGACGGCGACGGCGAGGCCGGTGACACCGAGTGCCCGCATCGGTCCCATGGAGATCGCTCCTTAGGAGAGGGGTTTCCTCCAAAGTAAAAATCGTTCAACAAGTCGACAAGAGGCTTGGAGGATGATTTTTGCCTGCACGTGCCTTGCGGGCGGCTTGCAGCGGTTGCGGAAAGCCTGCGGCAAGGGGCGTGCAGGCGAGCGGGCCTATCACTGAGGTGCACGGACCCGGCGGCGACGGCCGGACCGGGACCGCCGATCAGCACCCTCGTCCCGCAGCAGCACAGGAGACTGTCATGAAGCGCACCCTGCTCGGCCTGGCCACCGCCACGATCGCCGGTCTGGCCGTCACCGCCCCCGTCACGCTCATGGCCGGCCCGGCCTCCGCCGGCGGCGACTTCGGCCCGAACACCTGCCTGGAGGGCTACGTCTGGCGCGAGGCCCGCACGGGCGACGTCGTGTGCGTGACGCCCGCGACCCGCACGCAGACCCTCGCCGACAACGCCGCCAAGGCGTCCCGCTGGACCTCCGGCCCGTTCGGCCCGCACACCTGCGTCACCGGGTACGTCTGGCGTGAGGCGTTCACCGGCGACGACGTGTGCGTCACCCCCGCCGTCCGATCGCAGGCCAAGCTCGACAACGGCAAGGCGGCCGACCGCAGGGTCTCGGCCCGGCTGTGGATCAGCCGTTACACCGTCCCCCCGGTGGACAACGGCGACGGCACCTCCACCAGCACCTCGGTCGACGACATCCCGCGGCTCAAGATCAACGGCGACCACTTCAACATCGGCCAGGTCCGGCTCTACATCCGCTACAACACCGGGAGGCTCTACTGGAGCGGCACGGTGAGCGCGAGCGCGCACAGCGGCTACGCCGGCGGCAGCTTCGGCAAGAAGACCGGCGTGTTCGACTGCGCCGCGGCCGGCAAGGCGGCCAACGCCTACGCGCAGGCCCAGGACGTCGTCTCCGGCCGCTGGTCGCCCCGCCTTCCCGTACGCGTCGGCTGCGCCGTCCTGTGACACCCGCTCCTCGATGGCACCGGCGGTGCCGCGACACGGAGGACCGGTCCGGTCGGGCCGGTCCTCCGGCGCGTCGCGGACAGCCGCCGCCCAGGTCAGGGGATCTTCTGATAGGCCTGGCGTTCCAAGCACCGTGATCGGGGTAGTCGGTGGGCCTGCGGGGACCGCCGGAGGCCGGCCCGCGACCCGGCCCCCGGTGGTCCCCACCCCCTGACGATGTGAGGACTGACATGGGAACCGCGACCCCGGTGCCGGAGACCAGGAGCATGAGCGGCGACGAACTGTCGGCCGACGACGCATACGCCGCCATACGACGGTACGGCGGCTGGCACCTCATCCGTGACGCGTACGTCCGGTTCAGGTACGGCGACGGCACGAGCAACGCCCGCTCCTTCGCGTTCCAGACCTGCCTCGCGATCATCCCGGGAGCGATCGCCATCGTGGGTCTGAGCTCGGTGCTGCACCAGGAACACCTCGGCAGGCTCCTCGAGCTCACCCTGCGGCGGCTCACTCCCGGTGCGGGCTCGCAGGTCATCCAGGAGACGCTCAGCCAGAGCCACCAAGCCTCGGGCGCGGGGGAGAAGCTGGCCCTGTGGCTCGGTCTGCTGACCGCGCTGGTGTCGCTGACCACCGCCATGGGCCAGTTCGAACGCGGAGCCAACCGCATCTACGGCATCGAGCGCGACCGCCCCTTCGTGGCCAAGTACGGCAGGGCGCTGCTGATGGCCGTCACGGCGGGCCTCCTCATGAGCGTCGGCTTCGTCATCCTGGTCGGCGGCGGCGCGGTCGGCGAGGCCGCGGCCCACGTCTACGGCTGGAGCGACACGACCCAGCGGCTGTTCGGCTGGCTGCGCTGGCCGATCGGCTTCCTGCTCGCCGTCCTGTCGATCTCGGTGCTGTTCCGCTCCTCGCCCCGGCGCAAGCAGCCCGGCCACACCTGGCTCGCGGTCGGGGCGACGGTCGCCGTGCTGCTGTGGACGCTGTTCACCTGGCTGCTCGCGCTCTACACCGCCAGCAGTCACACCTTCGGCGCGACGTACGGCCCGCTCACGGCGGTCATGGCGCTGCTGCTGTGGTCGTTCCTCAGCTCGATGGCGCTCTTCCTCGGCCTTTCCTTCTCGGCGCAGCTGGAGGCCTGCCGTGCGGGCCGCGGCGAGCCGGCCGAGCCCGACCCCGGCCCCGCTCCGGCCTCGTCGCGGGAGCGGCAGCCGGTCGGGAGCGGCCGATGAGCTGGTGGCGCAGGCGGCTCGACCCCGAGCACGGACTGGGCCTGCGGCTGACGGTGGCGACGGCGGCGCTGGCGCTGATCGGGGTGCCGTTCACAGTGCTGCTGGTCTTCGTCAAGACCTCCTTCGGCCCGCTCACCGAAATCGACCAGGGCGCGGCGTGGGACCTGCACGCCTACGCCATCGGCAACCCCGGGTTCGCCCGGCTGATGCAACTGATAAGCGACGTCTTCGCACCGCTGACCTGGCGGATCGCCGTCGGCGCCGCGGTCGCCTGGCTGGTCTGGCGGCGCGCCTACCACCTGGCCCTGTGGGCGGCCACCACGATCACGGTCGGCGGCCTGCTCGGCCTCGCCCTGAAGGTCATCGTCGCGCGAGCCCGGCCCAGCCTGCCCGATCCCGTCGCCATAGCCCCCGGCGCGTCGTTCCCCTCGGGACACACGGTCAACGCCACGCTCGGCGCCGGGATCCTGTTGCTGCTCGTCCTGCCTCTCGTACGGGAACGCGGGCGGGCGGTCGCCTGGACGCTCGCCGTGCTGATCCCGCTGGCGGTCGGCTTCAGCCGGATCGCGCTCGGCGTGCACTGGTTCAGCGACGTGGTGGGCGGACTGGTGTTCGGCGTGGCCGTGGTGGCCGCCACGGCCGCCGCCTTCGAGACCTGGCGCCGCCGCGACGTGGGCCGCCGCCCCGCACAGCCGTTACGCGAGGGCGTCGGGCCCGAGACAAAGAGGGAGATCGCCCCCGAAGGAGGACGAATTGGCCGCCGATAGTAAACGTGGTACGGCCCGGGACGCCCGGTCGTCCTCCATGCCCACTCGACGCGTGCCCTCTCGACGCGTGGCCGCGGAGACGGCACGGCGGGTCCTGCTCCCGCTCGCGCTCATGGCCCTGGTGACCCTCGGGCTCGGCCTGCTGCTCACCAGGGTCCTGGAGCACTCGACGCTCGTCGCGCAGGACGAGGCGGTCAGCCGCGAGATCGCCCAGGAGCGCACGCCGTTCTGGAACGAGGTGACCCACTACGCCTCGATGCTGTCCGACACCCCGGTGATCATCGTGGTGACGACGATCATGGCGATCCTCTTCCGGGTCGTCTACCGGCGCTGGCGGGAGTCGGTCTTCCTGGTGGCCGCCGTCTGCGCCCAGTCGGCGATCTTCCTGCTGGCGACCGTGTTCGCACAGCGGGCCCGCCCGCACGTGCCGCATCTCGACCCGGCGCCGCCCACGTCCAGCTATCCGTCGGGGCACACCAGCGCCGCCGTGGCGTTCTACTGCGGCACCGCGCTCGTGCTGACCCTGCACACGCACCGCCACACGATCCTGAACGCGCTGTGGTGGCTGCTCGGCGCGGGAGCGGCCCTGGCGGTCGGCCTGGCCAGGCTCTACCGGGGCATGCACCATCTGACGGACGTGAGCTGGGGCTACGTGCTCGGGATCTTCTGCGTGGTCGTGCTCGCCCAGGCCCTGCTGCTGCGGCCGATCACGGCGTCGCGGCGGGCCGCGCCGAAGCGGGCCGTACGCGGGGCCGCGCTTACCTGATCGCCTCAGCGATCAGCCGGTTCACGGCCACCGGCTCCGCGGCGAGCCGGTGGCCGTGGCGGTCAGGCCGAAAGGCCGGTGAGGCGGCAGGCGTCCGCCCAGCGTGCGGGATCCACCGCGGCGGGGGCGGGCTCGGCGGACTCGGTGGCGGTTCCGGCGGCGGGTCGCAGCAGGGACCAGCAGTCGTCGATCGTGTCGGCCAGCAGATCGCGCAGCAGCGGATCGGGGTCGGGCACGCACGCCTGAGCGATGCCCCGCACCGCGAGCTGCACCGTGTTCGGCGCGGCGTACCTGCGGAAGCCCTTGGGCGAGACCCGCACCCCGCGCCCGAAGGTGTAGGCCCAGCGGGTGGCGTCCGGCACCTGGGCCAGCGCCTGCCTGCTGCGCTCGTCCAGGTCGCCGGCAGGGCGGCCCTCCAGCTCGGCGAGCACGTGCTCGGCCGACAGGACCGAGACCGCCATCGCGAGCTGGCGCTCGTGCGCGACGACCGGCAGCGCCGCCCTGGCCGAGCACAGGGCGATCCGCGCGTCGAGGCGCGAATCGTCGCCCGTCAGGCCGATCACCGACGGAATCAGCTCGGCCAGGCGGGGCCGGGCGGCGTCGGAGGTGTGGTCGTTGACGAGGCGGGCGAGCCCGGCGAGCAGCGGGTGCGTACACGACGGATGGTCGCTCCACCGCTCACCTGCGAGGTAGGACGCGAACTCCATGAAGCAGGCGCCCTTGCTGGGATTTCGATGCTTGCCACGAGAGAGCATGGGCATCGCTGGAGGCATCTGACCGTGCACGAGCTACTCCACGCTGAATCGCCTGTTGTGTCCCTTTCAGTGTGCGCTCGCTATCGGACGTTGAGAAGAACTCTTACCGCGACTTGTCCCTCGCATGAGGGAACGCACCAGTGGCGGCCACGGGGGCCGTCACCGGCGGCCGGGTCGCGCGGCGAATAACCGGCCCGCCGGGGTTCTCCACGTCCATGGGATGCATCGTGACAGCTACCTGGGCGGGTTGTTTATTTAAGAGATATGCCTGCAGACATCGACGACCAGGCGGTGAGCGACTGGTGCCTTGAGCACCTGGGCTCCCCGGTCGCCGGACGCACCTTCACCGCGGGAAACCTGTCCACGGTGTACGGCCTGCGGCTGGCCGACGACCGCGAGGTGGTGCTGAAAGTTCGGAACGCTGATCCGCGGCTGGACGCCTGTACCTGGGTACAGCGCCGGATGTGGCAGGCGGGATTCCCGTGCCCGGAGCCGTTGACCGGTGTGCTGCCGCTGGGACCGAAGGCCGCCAGCGCCGAGGCGTCGCTGCCGGGCGGTGGACCACCGGAACTCGCCGATGCGCCGCAGCTGTTCGCCGGTCTCCTGGCCGACTTCGTGACCTGTGCGGAGAGCCTCGGACCGCAGCCGGTACTGCGGCCCGCGCCCGCCTGGGTCCACTGGTACCACCAGGAGGACGGCGTCTGGCCGGTCCCGGACGACCGCGACGTCGACCTCAATGCCGAGCGGTGCTCCGTCACCGCATGGATCGACGAGCTCGGTGCGGCCGTGCGCGAGCGGCTGGAGGAGGTCCGCGACGCGGCGTACGTCATCGGACACGGGGACTGGGACGGGCGCAACGTGACGTTTCTCCGCGGCCGGCCGCTGGCGGTCCACGACTGGGACAGCGTGGTCTACGAGCCCGAGGTGGTGATCGTCGGTCAGGCGGCCGCCATGTTCGAGGGCGGGCCCACCGGTGCGGGTGCCTCGGTCGAGCGGACCGAGGCATTCCTCGAGGCGTACCAGAGCGCGCGCGGACACGCGTTCAGCGAGAACGAACTGCAGCTGTGCTGGGCGGCGGGCCTGTGGGTGCGCGCGTTCAACGCCAAAAAGTTCCACCTGGACGACTTCGACGCACTGGGGCGCGAAGAAGCCGGCACGAGGATGAGGCGTGCGGGGCTCTGACGTGACGACGGGCGGGATCTGGTCGGTGGCTCCACCCACCGCTGCCGGCCGCGCCGGATCATGCCCGGCAGCAGCCCGATCCGAGCGCGACGACCGTGGAAGCGGAAGTTCCGTGCGTGGGCGTGACATGAACGCCGACATCCGGAACCGGGTCGGAAAAACAGAGGTGGAGACGGGATTTGAACCCGTGTACGCGGCTTTGCAGGCCGCTGCCTCGCCTCTCGGCCACTCCACCAGAGCGAGGCCCGCAGTCGTGACCTCTCGGAGCGGAAGACGGGATTCGAACCCGCGACCCTCACCTTGGCAAGGTGATGCTCTACCACTGAGCCACTTCCGCGTCCGCCTTGCGGCGACGTGGCTACTGTACCGGGTTTTCCGCTCCGGTGTGTACTCAGAACGGCCGGGCGCTCGGCCTGCGGAACACCCGGTCGGCTCCCCGCTCGATCGCGGGCAGGGTCAGGAAGATCTCCAGGATCCGCGTGAGCCGGTGCACCTCGTTGCGGTGGAAGGCCGGCCCCTCCGCCCTAGCCAGCATCAGCGACAGCGCCAGCGGCGGCAGCGGTGCGACGATCACGTGCAGGCCGGACGGCAGCGTGGCGGCCGTCGGCCGGGGCGGTGTGTCCTCGGGGAAGGGAATGTCCTCGGGCGCCCGCCAGCTCGCGTACACGGTGACGCGCGGGTCCTTCTCCGTTGTGGCCGCCGCCCAGTCGGCGCTGAACAGCACCGGCATGGAGTCGATCAGCGTGCCGAGCGCGCGGTCGCCCGCCGTGGTGAGGAACTTGAGGATCTCCAGCTCCGGATAGGTGCCGGGCGCCTCCCTGGTGCCCCAGACGCCCTCGATCCTGACCTCGTCCACGCCTTCCAGGGCCCGTACGAGGTCCTCGCGGGGGGCGGTGTCGGGCCAGTAGACGGTGAAGTCGTCGAGGGCGCGGCCGTCGCCCCGGTCGAGCACCGTCACCTGCGTGATGTCGGCGCCCGCGGACCCGAGGATCCCGGTCACCTGGCTCAGCGAGCCCGGACGATCCGGCAAGGCGATTCTCAGCCGCAGCAACATGACGACCTCCCCCACCGTTGGTCCAGGTCAGATTAACCGGGTCAAAAGCCTCACGTCCATGATCTTGTACGGCTCACCGCCGGCAGCGGGGAGAATGAACGAGTGAAAATCGGCGCGCTCGAGGTCTGGCCCCCGGTGGTGCTCGCTCCCATGGCGGGCATCACGAACATCGGTTTCCGCACGCTGTGCCGGGAGCAGGGCGGTGGCCTGTTCGTGTCCGAGATGATCACTTCGCGGGCGCTGGTCGAGCGGGTGCCGCTCACGTTCCAGATGATCCGGTTCGGCGCGGACGAGTCCCCCCGCAGCATCCAGTTGTACGGCGTCGATCCGGCCGTCATCGGCAAGGCCGCGCGGATGATCGCCGAGGAGGACCTGGCCGACCACATCGACCTGAACTTCGGCTGCCCCGTGCCCAAGGTCACCCGCAGGGGCGGCGGGTCGGCCCTGCCGTACAAGCGCAACCTGCTGCGCGCCATCCTGCGCGAGGCGGTGGCCGGCGCCGGGCCGCTGCCGGTCACGATGAAGATGCGCATGGGCATCGACGAGGACCACCTGACCTACGTCGAGGCGGGACGCATCGCCGTGGAGGAGGGCCTCGCCGCCGTCGCCCTGCACGCCCGTACGGCCCGCCAGCACTACGGCGGCACCGCGCACTGGGACGCGATCAAGCGGCTGAAGGACGCGGTGCCGGAGATCCCGGTGCTCGGCAACGGCGACATCTGGAGCGCCGACGACGCGTTGCGCATGGTCGCGGAGACCGGCTGCGACGGCGTGGTGATCGGGCGGGGCTGCCTGGGGCGGCCGTGGCTGTTCCGCGACCTCGACCTCGCCTTCCGGGGCTCGGCCGAGCGCGTCCGGCCTCGCCTGGGTGAGGTCGGCGCGATGATGCTGCGCCACGCCGAGCTGTTGTGCGAGGTCATCGGCAGTGAGCCGCACGGGCTGGCCGACTTCCGCAAGCACGTCGGCTGGTATCTCAAGGGCTTCGTCGTCGGAGCCGAGACCCGCCGTGCCCTCACCTCGGTCACCCGGCTGTCGGAGATGGCCGAACGGGTGGCCGAGCTCGACGCGGACCAGCCGTGGCCGGACGAGGCCGACGGCCCCCGCGGCAAGAGCGGCGAGAGATCGAAGGTGTCGCTGCCGCACGGCTGGCTCGACGACCCCGACGACATGACGATCCCCGGCGCCGGGGCCGAGGACCCCACCTCTGGCGGCTGAGCGCGTTCATGGCGCCCGCTCCGCCCGCGAGCTCATGGCGCCCGCTGCGCGCGCGTAGGCTCGGGGGATGACGAACGCGATCATCACGGCCCGGGGGGTCGGGCTGGACCTGGGCGGCGTGCCCGTGCTGCGCGGCGTGGATCTCACCGCCGTTCCGGGCGAGATCGTCGCCGTCATGGGGGAGAACGGCGTCGGGAAGTCGACGCTGCTGCGCTGCCTGGCCGGCCTGCACCCCTCGCCGCGCGGCGAGTGGCCAGCAGTCCCCGGCCTCGGACGCCCGGCTGCAGTTCCTGATCGCCGGGGCGCTTTCCGCGGCCGTGCTCGCGGCCGTGCTCGGCGCGGGCCCCGGCCGCCGGATCCTCGCCGCCGTCGCCGAGGCGCCCGCCTCCCTGGGCGCGGCAGTCGCGGGCGTCGCCTCCGTCGTGGCCGCCTTCCTCGTACGGCGGGCCTGGGCGGCGCTCGACCGCATCCCCGCCCGCCGGATCCTGGCCTCCTCGACCAGGACGGCGCGGGTGACCTCGGCGGCGACCACGCTGGATCCCGGGATGCTGACCTGGGTCGCGGAGGACGCCCACTGGCGCGGCCGTGCGCTGCGTTCCCGCCCCTGGCCCCGCCTGGTGTCGCGGCTCGGCGCCGCGCCCGCGCTGGCCTGGCAGGAGTGGCTGCGGGTGGGCAGGCGGCCGGGCCGCCTGGCGGCGCTGCTCGGCGCGGCGGCCCTGCCCGCCGTCTGCGCGAACGCCACCGGAGGCGGGTCCGGGCCGGCCGCCGGGATGCTGCTGTGCGGGGCGCTGACCGCCGCCGCGATGTGCACCGGAGGGGTCCGGCGCGACGGCGGCGACCCGGCCCTGGCCCGGATGCTGGCCGTGGACGGCAGGGCCGTGACGGCCGCCCGGGCGGTGCTGCCCACGCTGCTGGCCGCCTCCTGGTCGGCGCTCGCCCTGGTGGTCCTCCAGGCCGCGAGCACGCTGCCGGCCGGGGCCTGGTGGGCGCTCGGCCCGGCCGCCGCGCCCGCGCTCGCCGCGGGCGCGCTGCGGATGGCCCGGCGGCGGCCCGTCGACCACTCCATGCCGGTCATCGACACCCCGGGCGGCGCGGTGCCGACCGGACCGCTGATCTGGTTGGCGACCGGCGTGGACCTCGCGCTGCTCGGGTCCCTGCCCGCGCTCGCCGCGCTGGCGTCGCGGCCCGCCTCGGTGGCGCCGTACGTCGCGGCGCAGGCCGTCGTAGGAGCCGCGGTGCTCGCCGCCTACGTCCTCAGGTCCGCCCGGAGAGTCGGCGGCCAGGGCCTGTCTCGAAGTCGTCGCACAGTAGGGCAGACGGCTTCGAGACGGGCAAGACTCCCTTGATCTTGTGACAGGATCGCGAAATGCTGCGACTCACCGATTTCATCATCGACTGCCCGGACACGATGAAGCTGGCAGCCTTCTACTCCGAGGTGACGGGCCGCCCGATCAAGGAAGGCAGCCACGAGAACTGGGCCGGCATCAAGTTCGGCGAGGTCGAGCTGGCCTTCATCCGGGTGGACGACTACCGCGCTCCGCAGTGGCCCGACAGCGAGCACCCCAAGCAGTTCCACCTCGACTTCGAAGTGGACGAGATCGAGTCCGAGCAGCGCCGCGTCCTCGACCTCGGCGCGACGCTGCGGCAGGACTTCTTCGGCCCCAACGGCTACGGCTGGCGGGTTTACACCGACCCGGTCGGCCACCCCTTCTGCCTGTGCCGCAACAAGGGCGTCATCTGGACCGACCAGGGCCTGATCTGATCGAAGCGCGCTCACAGGGCCGGTAGCCGGGATCGCCGGTCCGCTTCAGGCGGCCCGGCCACAGGCCGACTCGCAAACACAGCAGCGATCGAAGCTGAAGGGCCGGTCGCATGACTCCTGCCAGATCTTGGCGCTGTACGGGTCGGTGGACGCCGGATTCATCAACCGTGCGACGACGAGGGCCACCACTGTCTGGGCGCCTTTGGCGATGAGTGCGGACGCGGCACTCTGCAGGTGCGCGCCGGACACGAACAGATCGTTCACCAGCAGTACCCGCTCACCGTTCAACTCGCCGCCCCGCACCCGGAACGCGTTCGAATGGGATTTCCGGGCGGCGAGCACCGGAGCGAATTCGCCATCCGCCTGCAGCAGGAGGGGCCGGAAGAGGCGAGCCAAAGCGCTCACCTTGCCGACGACCGCATCCATGAGAGGGAACGCTTGGATGGGGCGCTCGGCGCCGGTGCTCGGTATCGTGGCCACGATCGTGAAGGACCCGCCGGCCAGCCCCCGCAGGCAGCCGGCGTGTTTCTGGTAGAAGTGGGTCACTGTCGCGGCGAGGAAATCCACGCGGCTACGTCGGCCTGTGACACCGTAGGGGGTTTTCTCGCGGACCAGGACGTCGTACAACTGCGTCTCCTTGGTGGTCAGCGAGATCGGCACCACGTTTTCGGTGTAACCGGTCAGATTTTGTGTGGTGCGTTTGCAACTGGCGCAGGTGGGCCATGGCTTTCCGTTCCCGCGGTTGTTCGGCCCGGAGTGACAGATTCGGCAAACCCCCAGTCGCACGGGCGGAACGGCATGGAACAGCGGCAGGAAACCGCGAGTGAACGCCTCGGCGTCACCCATGGTCAGCAGGTGTTCGTTGGAGAGGCCATATCTACGAGATTGACCGCCTGCTCGCACAGGTCGTCAATGTCCCGAACGGCAGTCATGCCTCCCCGCGAAGCCGCTCGTTCCACCCACGGCTGTTCCTGGTGAAGCCGCTGGGACGCGAGCACATGGGTGCCGATTCGCAGCGCCTCCTCGACGTGCCCGCAGGAAGGCCCTCCGTCGGCACCGTCGACCACGTACAGGCAGTCGGCCAACCCGCAGGTCACGGCGCTTGCGAAGGCGTCTGAGCGGCCGATGGGGACGGAGCGGGGCCAGAAGGGGGAGACGATCGCGCCGCGCTCGGCTATCCGCTTGGCCACATTGGCGTACTCGCCGTAGGTGGCCGGCTCCGCGATGCCACCCGCGAGGACGGCCACGGTACGGCCGCCGGCGGCCAGCGCAGCCTGATGGACCGCGGCGTCCAGACGCGTACGCAGGGGCGCGACGACGACCAGACCGGCCTCGGCCAGGGCCTGTGCCGCGGCGGCGGCATGGCTGATGTCGTCCTCGCCGATCACGGCGACGGCGCGATGGTCACCGGCTTGGAACCGCTCGCGTACCCACAGAAACGGAGGGCGGTCGTAGGCCCAGATCAGGTTGCCGGGGTAGGTGCCGTCGAGAACGGTGACGAGATCGACTCCCTCGGCCCGCATGGCGGCGATGAGGTCGCGTCCCCAGGCGAGGTGGCCGGGCCGGACACGGGTGGCGACGGCGGCGGCGTGCGCCTGGTCGTCCTCGTCCCGGCCCGCGTAGCCGCCGTCGAGAAGCCGAAGCGCGCTGCCGGAGTCGAGGATGACACGCGCCGTGTGGAACCAGGGCTTGTCGTGCGTGGCTCTGGTGAGGGCGAGGACGGCTGCCTGCTCGTCGATCGTGGTCATGGTCATCACCAACCCGGACTCGGTCGCGCGGCCTCAACGTACGCTCCGGCACCGACATTCGCGATACGGGATCGCGGTGGCGCGGTGGCTATCGTGCCGCGGCCGACGGGACGGCACGCCGTGTTCGCGGCGAACGGGCCATGCCGTGTCGGACTTTGACAGCAGGGAGACCGCCCCTCGCGACGGACGGCCGGGTGGTGAGTCGACGATCTGCTGGAAGGGGCCGGCAAGGGGACCGACCGCGGGTAGGAGTGGAACTACGGTCCGTGACCTGACTGTGATCCGGATTGTGACTACAAGAAGTCAACTTCGGCGTACCTTGCGGTCAAGGGCTTGCCGCATCGCAGGGGAGACGCGTGACCGAGACCCGGCACGAGACGTCGGCGGAGGACCTCGTCGCCGAGTTCGACGCGGAGCGTCCCGCCCGGCGCCTGTCCGGCCGCACGGCGGCACTCGTCACGGTCGTCGCGCTGGCCCTGTCGCTCTACGCGCTCTACCAGACCTTCCGGCCGGGGGCGGTCCTGCCCTACCGGATGGCGTTCCTGGCCGTGGTGCTGCCGCTGGCCTTCGTCTGCTACAAGGCGCGGCGCGGGGGCCGGGACCGGCCCGGCCCGCTCGACTGGGTGCTCGCGGCACTGTCCTTGGCCGTCTGCGTGTATCCGCTCGTCGTCTTCGACGACCTCATCCGCCGGGCGTACGCTCCGACGCCGCTCGACGTGGCGGCGGGCGCGCTGCTCACGCTGCTGCTCCTCGAGGCGTGCCGGCGGACCGTGGGCTGGATCCTGCCCGTCGTGTGCCTGGTCTTCTTCGCGTACGCCTACTACGGCGGCTACCTGCCCGCCGACTGGGCGCTGGGCCACCGGGGCTACGACCTGGACCGGATCGTGGCGGCGTTCACGATGGGCACCGAGGGCGTGTACGGCGTGCCCCTCGACGTCGCGGCGACCTACATCATCCTGTTCACGATCTACGGCGCGGTGCTCGACCATTCTGGGGCGGGGCGGTTCTTCGTCGACGTCTCCTTCGCCGCGTTCCGCCGCTCGCGCTCCGCGCCGGGGCGGACCGTCACGCTCGCGGGGTTCCTGCTCGGCACGGTGAGCGGTTCCGGCGTGGCGACCACCGTGAGCGTGGGCAGCGTGGCCTGGCCGATCCTGCGCCGTGCCGGTTATCCGCGCGAGCAGGCCGGGGGAGTGCTGGCGGCGGCGGGCATCGGCGCGATCCTGTCGCCCCCCACGCTGGGCGCGGCGGCGTTCATCATCGCCGAATACCTGCGGGTGAGCTACCTGACCGTGCTCGTCTACGCCACGATCCCGACCGTCCTGTACTACCTGGGCGTCTTCCTCGCGATCGAGATGGACGCCCGCAGGTTCGGCACGCGGGCCGTTCCGGTGGACACGGGCGGTCCCTGGCCGCTGATCAGGCGCTTCGGCTACCACTTCAGCTCACTGTTCGTGATCATCATCCTGATGGCGCTCGGCCAGTCGCCGTTCCGCGCGGTCGTGTACGCCACGCTGCTGGCCTTCGCGCTGTCGTTCCTCGACCGCGCTCCCGGTGGCGAGAACCGGCTGACCCCGCGCCGTGCCGTACGGGCCCTGGCGGCGGGCGCCACCGGCGTGCTGCCGGTCGCGGTCACCTGCGCGGCGGCGGGCACGATCGTCGGCGTGGTCACGCTCACCGGGCTGGGGCTCAAGGCCGGCTCGCTGATCGTCGGCCTGTCCGGGGGGAACCTCGCGGCCACCGCCGTGGCCTGCGCGCTGGCCGTGCTGCTGCTCGGGCTGGCCGTGCCGGTCACGGCGTCGTTCGTCATCGCCGCCGTGATCATCGGACCCGCGCTGCTGAACCTCGGCGTCACCCCGGCCGAGGCGTACATGTTCATCTTCTACTACGCCGTGCTGTCCGAGGTGAGCCCGCCGACGGCGCTGTCGGCCTTCGCCGCCTCGGCGATCACGGGCGGCAACGCGCACCGCACGATGTGGGCAACCTGGAAGTACACGCTCCCGGCGTTCCTCGTGCCGTTCGCGTTCGTGCTCACGCCGTCCGGCGCGGCCCTGCTGGCGCAGGGCCCGATCGGCGAGGTCGTGCTCGCCGCGGCCGTGTCCGCGATGGCCGTGGCCGTCCTCGCGGTGGCCACCGGCGGCTGGATCACCGGCCCCGCCGGCCCGGTCGAGCGGGGCCTGTGCGCACTGGCGGCGGTCCTGCTGCTCGTCCTGTCGCCCTGGCCCGTGCTGGCCGGGCTGGGCGTCGCGGCCCTGGCGCTCGCCGTCCACTTCGTCCGCAGACACAGGGAGGCGCATCCGTGAGGTTCAGGCTCGTGACGGCGCTGGCCGTCACCGCGGCACTGCTGGCCGGCGGTTGCGGGGGCGACCGGTCGGCCACGAAGGGCGGCGCGGGCGGCGGGACCCGCCTGTCGATCGCCACCGGCAACACCACCGGCGTCTACTACGTGCTGGGCGGCGGCCTCGCCGAACTCATCGACAAGCACCTGCCGGGTCACCGGGCCACCGCCGAGGCCACCGGCGCCTCGGTGGAGAACATCCAGCGGGTGGTCAGAGGACAGTCGGACATCGCCTTCACGCTCGCGGACACGGCCGCCGACGCGGTCAAGGGCACCGGCGCCTTCACCGCCCCGCAGCCCATCCGCGCGCTCGCCCGGCTGTACGGCAACTACACCCAAGTGATCGCGCGGACCGACGCCGGGATCACGTCCGTCGCCGGCCTGCGCGGCAAGCGCGTGTCCACGGGCTCGCCGAACTCGGGAACGGAGGTGATCGCGCTGCGGCTGCTCGCCGCCGCCGGGCTCGATCCCGACAAGGACGTGAAACGTCAGGCGCTGTCGCTGCCCGAGACCGTGCAGGGGCTCAAGGACGGCACCCTCGACGCGCTGGTGTGGTCGGGCGGGCTGCCCACCTCGGGCATCACCGACCTGGTGACGAGCATGGGCGACAAGGTGACCTTCGTGCCGCTGAAGGACGTGCTGCCCGCCGTGCGCGCCGCCCACGGTCCCGTCTACACCGAGGGCGTGATCCCGAAGGGGGCGTACGGCACGCCGTCCGACGTGCCGACCATCGTCGTGCCGAACCTCCTCGTGGTGAACGCTGCGATGGACGCGAAGCTCGCGGAGGACCTCACCCGGCTGCTCTTCGAGCACAAGGCCGACCTGGAGAAGGTGCACGCGTCGGCCAAGGAGATCACGCTGGCCGAGGCGCCGAAGACCGACCCCGTGCCGCTCCACGAGGGCGCGAGGAAGTTCTACGGCTGACGCGGCACGACGGAGACCGGTACACGGTCTCCCGGCGTCCTGGAGCATGTACGCGGTGAACGCGGGGACGGTCACCGCCAGTGTCGACGTCACCGTCACCTGCGCGACCGGCGCAGTCGAGAATTCGTAGCCCACGCGGCGGGCCGGGAGCCGGGTACGGCCCCCGGCCCGCCGCAGGGGATCGTCAGAGGCGGGTGAGGCCGATGACGTGGAGGACGGCGTGGCCCTCCTCGTCGGAGGCCGCCAGGTCCACCTCGGCGCTGATGCCCCAGTCGTGGTTGCCGGCCGGGTCGTCGATGATCTGACGCACCCGCCACAGCTCCTTCTCCTCCTCGATGAGCAGGAGGGCCGGACCGCGGGCGGCCGGGCCGGTGAGGATCTCGTCGTGCTCCTCGTAGTAGGCGTCCAGGCCCGCGCCCCAGTCGACGTCCGGGTAGAGCTCGGCCAGCTCCTCCTCCCGGTCCAGCGCGGCGAGCTCCACCATCCGGAACATCGCGTTGCGGACCAGCACCCGGAAGGCGCGCGCGTTGGCGGTGACCGGGCGGGCCCTTGTCTCCAGCTCCTCCCCGGCCGCCAGCGCCTCGGCGGGGTTGGCCAGCTTCTCCCACTCGTCGATCAGGCTGGAGTCGACCTGGCGCACCAACTCGCCGAGCCATTCGATGAGGTCCACGAGGTCGTCGGTCTTCAGGTGCTCGGGCACCGTCTTCGACAGCGTCCGGTAGGCGTCGGCCAGGTAGCGCAGCACCGTGCCCTCCGAGCGGGCCAGCTCGTAGAACTGGATGTACTCGGTGAAGGTCATGGCCCGCTCGTACATGTCGCGCACGATCGTCTTGGGGCTGACGACGTGGTCGCCGACCCACGGGTGCCCGCGCCGGTAGGTCTCGTACGCGCCGAAGAGCAGGTCAGCCAGCGGCATCGGATGGGTGATCTCGGCGAGGCGCTCCATCCGCTCCTCGTACTCGATGCCGTCGGCCTTCATCTGGGCGACCGCCTCGGCCCTGGCCTTGTTGAGCTGGGCGTGCAGGATCTGGCGGGGGTCGTCCAGCGTCGACTCGACGATCGAGACCATGTCCAGCGCGTACGTCGGGGAGCCGGAGTCGAGCAGCTCGAAGGACGCCAGCGCGAAGGTGGACAGCGCCTGGTTGAGCGCGAAGTCCTCCTGCAAATCCACGGTGAGCCGGGCCATGCGGCCGTGCTCGTCGGGCTCGGCGAGCTTCTCCACGATGCCGCCGGCCAGCAACGAGCGGTAGATCGCGATGGCGTGGCTGATGTGGCGGCGCTGCGCCTTGCGGTCCTCGTGGTTGTCGGTGAGCAGCCGCTTCATTGCTTGGAAGCAGTCGCCGGGCCGGTTGATGATGGACAGCAGCATGGCGTTGCTGACCTTGAACCGGGAGGTCAGCGGCTCGGGCTCGGCCGTCTGGAGCTTCTCGAACGTCTCCTCGCTCCAGCCCACGAACCCCTCCGGGGGCTTCTTGCGCGCGTAGCCGCGGCGCCGCTTGGGGTCGTCGCCGATCTTCGCCAGCGCCCGCTCGTTCTCGATCACGTGGTCGGGCGCCTGGCAGACGACGTATCCGACCGTGTCGAAACCGGCCCGGCCGGCCCGCCCGGCGATCTGGTGGAACTCCCGCGCGCGCAGCCGCCGCACCTTGGTGCCGTCGAACTTCGACAGCGCGGTGAACAGCACGGTGCGGATCGGGACGTTGACCCCCACGCCGAGCGTGTCGGTGCCGCAGATGACCTTCAGCAGGCCCGCCTGGGCCAGCCGTTCCACCAGGCGGCGGTACTTCGGCAGCATGCCCGCGTGGTGCACGCCGATGCCGTGCCGTACGAGCCGGGACAGGGCGCGGCCGAAGCGGGTGGTGAAGCGGAAGTTGCCGATGAGGGCGGCGATGGCCTCCTTCTCGGCCTTGGTGCACATGTTGATGCTCATGAGCGCCTGGGCGCGCTCCATCGCCGCGGCCTGGGTGAAGTGCACGACGTACACCGGGGCCTGCTGGGTGGACAGCAGCTCCTCCAGCGTCTCGTGCAGGGGAGTGGTGCGATAGGAGTAGATCAGCGGCACCGGGCGCTCGGCGTGCTTGACCACGCTGGTGGGGCGGCCGGTGCGCCGGGTGAGGTCGGTCTGGAACCGCTCGACGTCGCCGAGCGTGGCCGACATCAGCACGAACTGCGCCTGCGGCAGCTCCAGCAGCGGCACCTGCCAGGCCCAGCCGCGGTCGGGCTCGGCGTAGAAGTGGAACTCGTCCATGATCACGGTGCCGACGTCGGCGTCCGCGCCGTCGCGCAGCGCGATCTGGGCGAGGATCTCGGCGGTGCAGCAGATGACGGGCGCGTCGGCGTTCACGGTGGCGTCGCCGGTCATCATGCCGACGTTCTCGGTGCCGAACAGGGCGCACAGGTCGAAGAACTTCTCCGACACCAGCGCCTTGATCGGCGCGGTGTAGAAGCTGATCTCGTCCCGGGCCAGCGCGGCGAAGTGCGCCCCGGCGGCGATCAGGCTCTTGCCCGAGCCCGTGGGCGTGGACACGATCACGTTGTTGCCGGAGACGACCTCGATCAGGGCCTCCTCCTGCGCGGGGTACAGCGTGAGCCCCCGATCGGCGTTCCACGACACGAACGCGTCGAACAGCGCGTCGGGTTCAGAGCCGGACGGAAGACGGCGGAGGAGGCTCATGCTTTCGCTCACGCCTCTTATCCTGCCCAAGACGCATGACTGTTTCGACCGGCTCGACGTACGGCAAGGTGTGGCACAGCTACGTCAAAGGGGTGTGGCGCTGCACGAAGCCGCAGGTCAAACCCACAAACTAGCGGTATGGGGGAGAAGTGGGCCGGGCTCGCCGCGCGCCGGGAGGCGGCGGCCGACGTGCTGCTCGCCGTCGCCGTCCTCGCCTTCACGGTGCCGGCGGTGGTGTTCGGCCGCTCCTTCCCGGCCCTGCCGTTCCTGGCCGTGCCGTGGTGGGCGCAGATCGCCGCGTCGGCCGCAGCGGCCGTGTCCATGCTGGCGCGGCGCAGTGTGGCCTGGCCGATGGTCGTGGCGACCGTCGCCTGCGCGCTTCTCGCGGGCGAGACCATGCCGCTGATGCTGGCGGCGTACTCGATGACGGCGCGGAACACGGTGCGGCGATGGCCGTGGGTGACCACTGTGCTGGCGGGGGTCTTCGCGGTGGCCGATTACACGAGCCCCTACACCGACCGGCTGCCCGTCGCCGTGGCGGTGCGGGCGGTCACGCTGATCTTCCTTCCCGCGCTGGTGGGCACCTGGGTGTGGCGCTACCGATCGATGATCCGGGAGCTGCGGGCGGGCGTGCGGGCGCGGGAGGAGCGCGCCGCCGCCCAGGAACGCCGCCGCATCGCCGGTGAGCTGCACGACACGGTGACGCACGCGGTGACCGTGATGGTCCTGAACGCCGGTCTCATCCAGGACGCCGACGAGCTCGACGAGATCCGCAAGCTGGCCAGGAACATCGAGGACAAGGGCGTGCGGGCGCTGACCGAGCTGCGCGAGCTGCTCACGGCGCTGCGGCGCAGGGACCTGCCGCCCTCGGCGGAGAGCGTCGAGGGGATACCGCGCCTGGTGGAGGAGAGCAGGGCCACCGGCCTGCGCGTCGCCCTGCACTACGACGTGCCGGAGGAGGCGCTGTCGCGGCAGGCCGGCCACGCCTGCTACCGAGTCGTCCAGGAGGGCCTCAACAACGTGCGCAAACACGCGCCCGGGGCCGATGTACAGGTCGTCTGCGAGGCCCACGGCGGCGTGCTGAACGTGTCGGTGGTCAACAGCGGCAAGAGCCGGGCCGTGCCGGTCCGGGTGCCCGCAGACGCGGGGGGCGGCTACGGGCTGCCCGGCCTGCGCGAGCGCGTCGCCCTGGTGGGTGGGCGGCTGACGTACGGGCCGACCGCCGAGGGCGGGTTCGCGCTCACCGCCACCATCCCCTTCCACCCGCCCGACCAGCACGAGCCCTGACCGGTACGCGTCACAGGCCGAGGTCCTCGATCTCCTTGAGCAGGGCCGCCCTGGAGTCGGGCGGGGCGGCCTCGCGGGGAGCGCTTCCGGTCGTGCCCTTGGCCCGCCGGTCGCGGAACAGATAGCCGCCGAGGATGCCGCCCGCGAAGCCGAAGACGTGGGCCTGCCAGCCGATGCCCTCGGCCGGCAGTAGCCCGGCGAACTGGTAGGCGAAGCACAGGCCCATGACCAGGCCGATGACGATGTCGATCAGGTGCCGGTCGAAGGCCCCGCGTACGAGCACGTACCCGAAGTAGCCGAACACCAGACCGCTCGCGCCCGCGCCGACCGTGGAGGAGTCGGCGGTGAACCACGAGCCGAGCCCGCTGGCGACGGCGATCAGCCCGGTCACGCCGAGGAAGCGCCGTACGCCCCGGTAGGCCGCGAGGAACCCGAAGATGAACAGCGGCCCGGAGTTGCCCTCGATGTGCGCCCAGCTCCAGTGGAGGAGCGGCGCGGAGACGATCCCGGGCAGGCGCTCGACGTCCCAGGGCCTGATGCCGTAGCTGTAGCTGAGCGAGTAGCCCGAGGCCCAGTTGGCCACCTGCACGACCCAGATCAGCGCCAGGAAGCCGACCATGACCCAGAAGGCCTTCCGGGCCTCGGCGAGCATGATTTCGGCGGTACGGCCGTCGCTCACGGAACCTCCCCCGTCACTGAGGATCACCCCGGAAAGATACAGCCGACGGCCGCACGAGTCACCGGCTCGCGGCGTCTGCACGCCGTGGACGACGGGGGCCGGGCACCGGCCGGTGACCGACCGCCGGTGCCCGGCGTCCCGGCACGGCGTGACGCCCTACACGCGCTCGATGACGACGATCGGGATCTCCCGGTCGGTCTTGGTGGCGTACTCGTCGTACGCGGGCCAGGTGGCGGTCATCGTCCGCCACATATCCGGTCGTTCCTCGGAGGTCGCCGTGCGGGCGCGCGCCTTGAACCTGTCCCCCTTGATCTGGAACTCCACCTCAGGCTCGGCCTGGAGGTTGAGGTACCACAGCGGGTGCTCGTCGGCCCCGCCCTTGGAGGCGACCACCAGGTAGGCGTCGCCGTACGGCTGGTAGATCAGCGGGGTGCTGCGGGGCTGTCCCGACTTGCGGCCCTTCGTGGTGAGGATGGCCACCGTGGTGCCCTGCCAGTCGTGGCCTTCCTCACCGTCGGTCTCGATGTAGCGCTTGACGTGTTCCTGTCCGAAAAGCATGGTCGATCACCTTCCCATCAGAGAGGGATCAACCGTCTGAGCCGTCGGCCAATTCCAGGGCGACCTGCAGTCCCGCCGCGGCCCGCTCCTCCTCGGTCGCCGACTCGTCGCGGAGGAAGAACCAGGCCGCGTGCATCGCGAACAGCGCCATCGAGCGCCTGAGCCTGACCGGCAGCGGGTCGTCCGGCTCGCACAGCGTCTGCATCAGTTCGCCCATGCGCTCGCGCATCAGGTCGACCTTGGCATGGCCCTGCAGCGCCGTCTTGTTGCGGTCCATGAACTGCATGACCTCGTGGTGGCGTCCGCGGGTCATCTCGGCGGAGTAGCGGCGGATCACCTCCCGGCGCGTCTCCGGAGTGCGGGGGTGCCCGTTCGCCCACGCGATCAGCTCGTCCAGCGCCTTGACGCGGTCTTCGATGAGGCTGGCGACGATGTCCTCTTTGGTGCGGAAGTGGTAGTAGAGTGCCGCCTTGGTCACGCCGAGGGCCTCGGCTATCTCCCGGAGCGACGTCGCCTCGTACCCCTGCTCGGTGAAGAGCCTGATCGCGACCTCCTGGATGCGGCTGCGTGTGTCGGTATGAGCACCCATTCCCTGCTGTCCCTAAATAACTTGACGGCCGGCAAGTAAGGACAATACCGTGCCTCGGGCACTAGCCTGTCGGCAAGTAAGTAAATTCGTTCAAAGGGGGCACCCATGACCACGGAGACCGCGGCCGCGCCCGGCCGGTCCCGGGAAGTGATGATCGTCTTACCCGGTCTCATGCTGGCGATGATGCTGGCGATGCTGGACAACATGATCGTCGGCACCGCGATGCCGAGGATCGTCGGGGAGCTCAAGGGCCTGGACTACTTCACCTGGGTCACCACCGCGTACGTGCTGGGCACCACGGTCTCCACGCCGATCTGGGGCAAGATCGGCGACCTCTACGGCCGCAAGAACATCTTCCTGAGCTCGATCGCCATCTTCCTGGTCGGCTCCGCGCTGTGCGGCATGGCCGGCTCGTCGCTGTTCGGCGGCACCGGCGACGGCATGATCGAGCTGATCGCGTTCCGGGCACTGCAGGGCCTCGGCGCCGGCGGGCTCATCGTCGGCGTGATGGCGATCATCGGGGACCTGGTCCCGCCCCGTGAGCGTGGTCAGTACCAGGGCATCATGGCCGCGATCATGTCGCTCGCCATGATCGCGGGGCCTCTCGTCGGCGGTTTCATCACCGACCACCTGAACTGGCGCTGGGCCTTCTACGTGAACCTCCCGCTCGGCGGCGTGGCGCTGATCTGGCTGATCCTCAAGCTGCACCTGCCCAGGCACCGCACCGAGCACCGCATCGACTGGCTCGGCGCGGCCGTCCTCACCGTGGCGATCACCGCGATCGTGCTGATCACCTCGTGGGGCGGCCAGAAGCACGGGTACCCCTGGGGCTCGTGGCAGATCCTTGGGCTGGCCGCCCTGGCGGTCGTCGCGCTGGCCGTGTTCATCCCCGTCGAGCGGCGCGCGGCCGAGCCGATCCTGCCGCTGCACGTGTTCGCCAACCGCAACTTCACGCTGATCAACGTGCTCGGCTTCCTGCTCGGCTTCGCGATGTTCGGCGCGATCACCTTCCTGCCGATGTTCCAGCAGATCGTGCAGGGCTCCACGGCCACCAACTCCGGCCTGCTCCTGCTCCCGATGATGGCCTCGTCCATGGTCGTGTCGCTGTTCGTCGGCAAGGCGATCACCCAGACCGGGAAGTACAAGAGCTACCCGGTGATCGGCGGAGTGATCATGGCCATCGGCATGTGGCTGCTGTCGACGCAGGACGTCCACACCCCGGCCTGGCGGACCGGCGTCTACATCGCCGTCCTCGGTCTCGGCATGGGCTTCCTGATGCAGACGACCATGCTGATCGCGCAGAACAGCGTCGAGCAGAAGGACATCGGCGTGGCCAGCAGCGCCTCGACGTTCTTCCGCTCCATCGGCGGTTCGTTCGGCATCTCGCTGTTCGGCGCGATCTTCAACAACCGCCTGGCCGACGAGATCGCCGCAAAGCTCGGCCCCCAGGCGGCCTCCCTGGCGGCCTCCGGCGGCGGCCAGATCGACCGGAGGGTGCTCGAGCAGCTTCCGCCGCCGGTCAAGGCCGGGTTCCTGGACGCGCTCGCCAACACGATCGGCACCGTCTTCCTGTGGTCGGTCCTGTTCGCCGCGCTCGTCCCGGTGATCGCCGCCTTCGTCAAGCACGTCCCGCTGCGCAGCGGCGCTCCCGGCGCCGCCGGGGGCGAGAAGGCGGAGCCGATGGCCGCCGCCGCCTTCGAGTGACCTGACTCAAAGAGCCGGTACGGCGCACGCCCCACCCGGGCGTGCGCCGTACCGCGTTCTCCGGGGTGGTCAGGCGGGCCGCTCGGCCCGGTCTCCCGACCAGTCGGTGTGGAAGGAGCCCTCCCGGTCGACCCTCCGGTAGGTGTGGGCGCCGAAGAAGTCACGCAGCCCCTGCAGCAGCGCCGCCGGGAGCCGGTCGCGGCGCAGCCCGTCGTAGTAGGCGAGCGCCGAGGAGAAGCCCGGCGTGGGCACCCCGATCGTCGCCGCCGTCGCCACGACCCGCCGCCACGACTCCTGGGCCTCCTCCAGCGCCTGGGCGAACGTCGGGTCCACCAGCAGCGTCGGCAGGTTCGGATCCGCGTCGTACGCCGCCCTGATCCGGTCGAGGAAGCGCGCCCTGATGATGCAGCCGCCGCGCCAGATCGTGGCCATCTCGCCCAGGTTCAGGTTCCAGCCGTACTCCGCGCTCGCGGCGGCCATTTGGTCGAACCCCTGGGCGTACGCGACGACCTTGGAGGCGTACAGCGCCCGCCGCACGTCCTCGACGAGGGCGGAGTCGCCGGCCGTGCCGGAGGGGCCGGTGAGCGAGCGGGCGGCGGCCCGCTGCTCGGGGTGACCCGACAGCGCCCGGGCGAACACCGCCTCGGCGATGCCGGTGACCGGGACGCCGAGGTCGAGGGCGCTCTGCACGGTCCAGCGGCCGGTGCCCTTCTGCTCGGCCTGGTCCTGCACGACGTCCACGAACGGCTTGCCCGTGGCGGGGTCGGTGTGGCCCAGCACCTCGGCGGTGATCTCGATGAGGTACGACTCCAGGTCGCCCCTGTTCCACTCGCGGAAGACGTCGGACAGTTCCTTCGGGTTCAGCCCGAGGGCCTGCCGGAGCAGGTCGTACGACTCCGCGATGAGCTGCATGTCGGCGTACTCGATGCCGTTGTGCACCATCTTGACGAAGTGGCCCGCGCCGTCGGGGCCCACGTGCACGCAGCACGGCACCCCGTCGACCTTCGCCGCGATGTCCTCGAGCAGGGGGCCGAGCGTCTCGTACGCCTCGGCGTCGCCGCCGGGCATGATGCTCGGGCCGTTGAGCGCGCCCTCCTCGCCGCCCGAGATGCCGGTGCCGACGAAGTGGATGCCCCGCTCGCGCAGCGCGGCCTCCCGGCGGCGGGTGTCCATGTAGTGGGCGTTGCCGCCGTCGATGATCATGTCGCCCGGCTCCATGACCGCGGCGAGTTCCTCGATCACGGCGTCGGTGGGCGCCCCGGCCTTGACCATGATGATCGCCTTGCGGGGCCGTTCGAGAGAGGCCACGAACTCCTCGATCGTGCCCGCGGGCAGGAACGCGCCCTCGTCGCGGTGCTCCTCCATGAACCGGGTCGTACGGCTCTCCGTGCGGTTGTGCACCGCGACCACGTGACCGTGGTGGGCGAAGTTCCGGGCGAGGTTGCGACCCATGGTCGCCAGGCCCGTCACTCCGATGTCTGCCTTGTCCATGTGTACAGTCATACCGTTCTCGGGTACGGGCGACCGGCCTCGGGTGGGCGTGTTCCGCGGCCGGTCGTGGTGAGCAGCGCTTTCGGCAGCCGTAGCCGTCGGCCGTGTGGGCGGCGTACGCGCCGGACCCGCCGGGCGCCACCCGACTTTTCCGCAGGTAGGGGCGCGCGCAGTAGCACATCTGCCCTATCCTGACAAAACCCGCAAAGCAAGCGGGTTTTGTATAGACATGGCCGTCCGATGGCGAGGACACTTGGCCTCCCGCCGGACCGCTGGTAAGTCACTACAGCCAAGAAGGGCCGGCGCGAGCCGGTCCCGCCCACCGTCGTCGCTCACTACGGAGAAGAGACGTGTTCGCACCGAAGCCGGAACGGTCAGTCGTCGCGGTTCCTCCGCCCGGAGACGGGCCCGGATTCTGGGCGGGCGCGCCCAGCGCCGTGAGCCGGGACGGATGGATCTACCTGGCCTATCGGCTGCGCCGGCCGCTCGGCGACGGGCGCGGGTACGCCGTGGAGATCGCCCGCTCGGCCGACGGCGAGCGGTTCGAGAAGATCCTCACGATCACCAAAGAGGAGATGAAGACCGAGTCACTGGAGCGCCCGACGCTCGTGGTGACGCCTGAGGGCAGGTGGCGCCTGTACCTGAGCTGCGCCACGTACGGCACCAAGCACTGGCGGGTCGAGATGATCGAGGCCGCCGGGCCGGCGGAGTTCGACCCCGCCGACGCGCGGGTGGTGCTGCCCGGCGACCTCAAGACCGGCGTCAAGGACCCCGTGATCCTCCATCACGGCGGCGTGTGGCACCTGTGGGCGTCCTGCCACCCCCTGGAGGACCCCGACGAGGCCGACCAGATGGTGACCGACTACGCCACCAGCGCGGACGGCGTCGAGTGGACCTGGCAGGGGACCGCGCTCGACCGGCGGCCGGGCGAGTGGGACTCGCGCGGCGTACGGGTGAGCGCGGTCACGTTCAGCGGCGGGACCGTCATCGCGTACTACGACGGCCGCGCGTCGGCGGAGGAGAACTACGAGGAGCGCACGGGCGTGGCCATCGGCCCCGACCCGTCCACGCTCACCGCCACCGGAACCGCCCCCGTCGCCCAGTCGGAGCACGGCGGGGGAGGGCTGCGCTACCTGTCGATCGTGCCCGTGGCGGGGGGCCACCGCCTGTACTACGAGCTGACCCGCGCCGACGGGGGCCACGAGCTGCGCACCGAGCTGCGCTGATCATCTCGGGGCGGTCGCGGCGGGCGGGCCCGGATGGGGGTTCACGCCCCGATGGGATCGCCTCCCGGCGGGCCGTCCACGCCGGGCGGCCGGGCGGGGTCGGAGGCGCTTCTGAGGCGACCGTTGCGGGCCTGCCGCTGGCCGGACGGCCGCGCGCCGACCAGGCCGCCCGACCGCTCCCTGGGGCGCAGCCAGTCGCCGAAGTCCTCGCCGAAGGAGTCGCGGCCCAGCAGGTCGCGCAGCAGCGCGATGTCGGCGGCGAAGTAGGCGAGCAGCTCCTGGCGCTGCTCCCAGGTGAGCGGCCGCCGGGGCTGCCCGTCGCGCTGCAGCACCCGCTCCAATGGCGCGGTGAGCCGCTGGCCCAGCAGCGGATCGCCGAGCCGGGCGAGCCGGGCCAGGATGCGGTGCCTGCGGCTGTGCCGCGGATGGGCCGTGACGTTCTCCCTGGGCACCTCGCTGATCAGCCCCTGCTCCACCCCGAGGAACGCGCAGATCCGGTCGAGCGTGGCGGCGGGGCGGTCGACCAGGTCGCGGTAGCGGAAGACCAGCACCTGCTCGCGGGGAAACAGCGTGAACAGGTGCTCGAGCTGCTCGCCGTACCGGCCGAGGCCGACGTAGTGCCAGAACGGCGACCAGCCGTCGGCGATCCGCCGCTTCTCCGCCGCGCACGCCTCGATGACGTCGCCGATCGGCTCCAGGCCTGCCGACCACAGATGGGTCCAGTTGGAGTGCGCGCGCTCCACGGGGTCGCGCAGCGAGACGATGAGTTTCGCGTCCGGGATCGCCTCGCGGATCCGCCGCTGGGCCGCGCGGTCGTACAGGTAGAAGGGGGTGGACTCGCCGCGCAGCGCCCCCGGCGGCGCGTCCGCGAACAGCGCCTCGTAGTCGGCGCGCCGCCACACGTGCTCGCGGTAGGTCTCCGCGTCCCCCGGCCCGCCCTTCGCCGGAGGCGGGCCGTCGGTGAGGAAGAACTTCGGCTCCTTCACGGGAGACATGAACAGCCGGGGATGGCGGGCCAGCGCCGCGTGCAGGGCCGTGGTGCCGGCCTTCGGCACCCCGATGACCAGGAAGTCGGGCAGGGCCATGGGAGTCCTCCTACTTTCCCGATTTATTAGGTTGGTTTTGCCCCTTCCTTGCCTAAAAAATCACCCGACCTGGGTGTAGTACCACCGAAACAGGTGCCGATGCCGTATCTCGGCCCCAATTTGGGCGCCACGGCTCCCCGCCTGGCGCGCCCGGCAGGGTCGCCCGCGACCGGGAAATCGAAAGGCCGGGTCAGATGGAGGTCGCGCCGGGCGTCGCGGCGGCCGGTCGCACCCACACGGCCGGCCGGTGGCGGGCGAGCGCGGCGGAGCGCCGGTCGCCGTCGGACCAGACCTCGAACCACACCTCGTTGCGGCCGCCCTCGCGGACCAGCCCCCACCGGTCGGCCAGGAGGTCCAGCAGCGGCAGCCCGCGACCGCCCTGGCTTGACCCGTTGGGGAGCGGGTGACCGGCGCACGGCGGCCCGGCCGAGCCGTCGTCCTCCACGCAGACCCGCACGCGGTCGGGCAGGCACGAGACGGTGACGGTGAAGGTGCCGCCGTCCCCCGAACGGGAGTGGACGACCGCGTTCGTCGCGATCTCGCTGGTCAGCAGCACGCAGTCGTCGTGCCGGGGATGGCCGCGTCCGAGCGCGGCCGACACGAGCCTGCGCGCCCGCCCCACCTGGTCCCGCCCACCCGCGAGCCGGGCCACGCGGTTCCCCGCGCCGTCCCCCGAGATCTCCATGAGCTCCTCCCAACGCGTGGCCATGTGGCCGCCGCAGGAGAGGACGTCCGCCCCCGCGCCCGCGATGTCACGGGAAAGTAGGAGTCTGCTTGCCCCGCTATGCCGGGAAAGCGACCCCGCCACCCGCGTCCTCCGGGCGGCGACCGGAAGCCGGCCGGAACCTACAGGGAGGCCCCGCGCAGGGGGGGCAGACGACTCAGCCGGGAACGGTGTCGGCCCCCACGGACCACCGCCGTCGCCCGCTTCGCCGGCCCGGCCGTCGGCGCCGTACTGTTCCAGGCCGGGATGTTGTGGTGGGCCTGCGCCGCGACAGGGATCCTGTGGGCGGTGTTCGCCTTCGCCCTGATGCCGGCCGTCGCGCGCCGCGAACAGGCCATGGCGTCGCCGGCGTGAGATCCCGGCCCATGCTCGGGTCCCGCGCCGCCGGCTTCCGCTTCGAGGCGTAGGCCGGGTGGAATCAGCCGAACAGTATCGCCACGTCCAAGCCGCCCCCGGGGCGCGGGTGGGCCGTCAGCTGCGCGCCGTGTGCTTCGGCGACGGCCTGCACGATGACCAGGCCCAGTCCGTGGCCGTCGGCGGTGTGGGTTCGCTGGGTACCGAGTCGCTGGAACGGTTGGAAAAGCCGTCGTAGGTCCTGCGATCGGATGGTAGGGCCGGTGTTGCCGACCGATAGGCGGGCGCGACCATTCGTGAGTCCGGTGGCGATGGTGACGTGTCCGCCGGGACCGTTGTGATGGAGCGCGTTGTCGACCAGGTTGCCGATCATGCTGGTGATCAGGTCGGGGTCACCGCTGATCGGTGCCGGGTCCAGCGACGCCTGAACCGTGATGGTTCGCCGGGTAGCCTCCGCACGGCGCGACAGCATCACCTCCTTGGTGACGTCAGCCAGGTCGACCACTTCCCGGTGATCGAGGCCCTTCTGTCCTTCCGCCAATGTGAGCAGGGCGTCGATCAAACGTTCCTGCCGTTCTCCGAGACCGAGTGCTTCCTCGCACGCGGCTCGCAGGCTGGCCTCGCTCGCGTCGGGGTCGGCGAGTGCGACCTGGAGTACGGCGCGTTGACCGGCCAGCGGGGTGCGCAGCTCGTGCGAGGCGTTGGCCACGAAGTTGCGCTGCGCCGTGAACGAGGAGTCCAGCCGCTCGAACAGGTCGTCGAGGGTGCGCCCCAGCTTGGTCAGCTCGTCGTCCGGGCCGCGCAGGCCCAGCCGGCGGTTGAGGTTGGTGGCCGAAATCTCTTGGGCGGTCACGGTCATGGCCCGCAGCGGGCGGAGGAAGCGCCCGGCCAGCCACCACGCGATCAGTACGGTGAGGATCACGACGATGATCGCGGTGATCACGAGCGCGGCATCGGCCCGCTGGAGGGCCGTGTCGGGAGGAGGGGCGGTGTCCCCGGCCCGCAGGCGGATCTGGTCCCTCCCGAAGAGGAAGCCGGCGAACAGCAGCATCGGGACGACGACGGCCAGAACCAGGCCGGCGTACAGTGCCGTGAGCTGCGCGCGCAGGGACGGCCGGCGCAGGCGGTGCCGGGCGCGGTCGGCGCGGCCGGTCACCATCGGGTCCGATGCGGGACTCATCGCGGGACTCCGATCCGGTAGCCGCCCTCACGGACGGTTTCGATCACCGGCGGTTCGCCGAGTTTGGCCCGCAACCGGCGCACCGTCGTCTTGACGGCCGTGGTGAACGGGTCGGCGGCCTCGTCCCAGACCCGTTCCAGCAACTCCTCCGAGGACATGACCCGGTCACCTGCAGCGAGCAGGCATTCCAGCAGGGCGAACTCCTTCGGGGTGAGCTCCAAGCGCCGTCCGCCGCGAAAGGCCACCCGCCGGCTCGGGTCCAGGGTCAGATCCTCCGCCTGGAGGATCGGAGGCACGGCGGGCGCCGAGCGGCGCCCCAGCGCGCGCACGCGGGCCACGAGTTCGATGAAGTCGAACGGTTTGGGCAGGTAGTCGTCGGCGCCCAAACCCAGGCCCTCGACTCTGTCTCGCACGGTGCCTGCGGCGGTGAGCATCAGCACCCGCGACCCGGCGCCGCCGGCGGCGATGTGACGGCACACGTCGTCGCCGGGTGTGCCGGGCAGGTCACGGTCCAGCACCACCACGTCGTATCGGGTGCCGGCCAGGTGGGCCAGAGCGTCGTCGCCGTCGAGAACGACGTCCACCGCCATGCCCTCGCGGCGCAACCCGGTACCGATCGTCCTGGCCAGAACCTCGAAGTCTTCGACGACCAGAACTCGCACGACCGTCCTCCTTCTCGTTGGCGGTGCCGCGTTCGGCAGGCGCGACCGCACTGCTCACGATGCCAGGGATCCGGTGTCGGCCGGGTGTCAGCCGCTGACACCCGGGCGACACCGGCCGTGCCGTACAACCATCCCGGAGAGGCGTCCACGAGAGGCACGACCCGTGAGCACGGTGTCCGTCACACGAGCGAATCCCCTTCGGAAAGGACCAGACGTGAGAGATCCACGGTTGACGCGGCGTAGGTTCCTCGCCGTCACCGGTGCCGGTACGGCAGCCGGCGGACTGCTGACGACCAGCTCGGTGGGCAGCGGCGGCGGACTGCTGACGACCGGCTCGACGGGCAGGGCCGACGCGGCCGCACGGGACCTCACCCAGGCGGTGCTCGCGGCCTTCGAGCGCCACCGGCTCGTTGCGATCGGTGAGTCACACGGCCAGCAGGAACACGGTGACGCGCAGCAGATGCTGCTTGCAGATCCGCGGTTGCCGCAGGTCGTCGACGACATCGTCGTCGAGTTCGGCAACGCGCTGTACCAGCCGATCGTTGACCGGTTCGTCGCCGGTGCGGCCGTCGACGACCAAGTGTTGCGGCAGGTCTGGCGGAACACCACGCAGTCGCCCGTGGCCACCGGCGACCAGCCGATCCGTGAACAGTTCTTCCGGACCGTCCGCGCCGTCAACTGGACGCTGCCCGCGGAGCGAAGGATCCGGGTGCTGCTCGGGGATCCGCCGATCGACTGGTCCCACATCACCACCCAAGACCAGGTGGATGTCTTTCTCGCCCAGCGTGACGCCCACATGGCGTCAGTGGTGGAACGGGAAGTGCTCGCCAAGAGACGCCGGGCACTGATCTGCTACGGCAGCGGGCACGTGATGCACTCGCCGGAGCCAGGACAGAACGCCGATCACGGAGTCCCGCTGATCGAGGAACAGACCGGCCAGCGCGTCTACGTGATCGTGGCCGGCAGCCATCCCCGCTTGGTGACCTGTCCACGGCGCACCGTGGTCCCGTGCTCGGGCAGCTGGCTGGAATCCACCGACGCGGGACAGTTCATGGACGCGCCGCGGCTGTGCGGCGTCCCCTTGGGAAAGCTGGCCGACGCCGTGCTGTACCTGGGGCAACGGACGGACCTGACACAGTCGCAGTGGAACCCCGCGATCTTCCTCGACCCGGTGTACTGGGCGGAACTGCAGAGGCGCAACGCGATCAACGGGAACCTCGTCGACCTGGAACAGTACCGGCGGCAGCAGCCGATCACTTTGCCCGCGCCACCTCCGGTGAGCTGCGCGGCCGGCCGCGGCGACTGACAGCGAAAGCGCGGATTCACCCGAGGGTGCTGCCGCGTCCAGCAAGGTCACCGGTGACCGGATCCTGGTCGGCACCGGCCGCACCATGGTGCCCGCCACCAGCGCGCCGGCCATGCGCGCCCAGGTCCACGACGCGGAAAAGCGACAGGGCGGCGGAACCGGTCGGTCCGGTCCCGCCGCCCCGTCTCCGTCGGTGAAGCCGGGCGGGCTCCCCGTCAGGAGTCGTGCGCGGCCGCTCCCGGGGCGGAGCCGTTCACGACGAGCACGCGCTCGCGCTCGGGCACCTCGATGGCCGGGAACGTGCCGGTGTCGACGATCCCGTGCTCCCGGTACGCCGCCTCGATCAGCGCGTACGCCTGGGGTTCGAGCTTCCACAGCGCCCGCCACTCCTTCGCCACGAGGAGCGGGATGCCCACCTCCTGGGCGATGTCGGCGGCCCGGGGGACGTACTTGCGGGCGATCTGCTGGTCCCAGTACTGCCGGGCGGCCCGGAGCTGAGCCGCGCGCTGGGCGGTGTCGACGACGGGCGGCGCCGGCTCGGCCGGGACGTCCTCCTCCTCGTCGTCGATCAGCTCGGCGATGGCCGCGGCGGGCAGCGCCGGGGGAGCGGGCTGCTCGGGCTCGGGCGCCCAGGGGACCGGCGGAGCGAGGTCGATCAGCGCCGAGGTGTTGTAGAGCGCGCCGATCTGGGACAGCAGGGCCTCCTGCCGCTTCTCGTCCACGGCCAGGCCGGTGTACTCCACGGCCTGGTCCATCGCCTTGTCGAGCCTGGCCATCGCGGCGCGCAGCTTGCGGTCGGACGCCCCGGCCTCGCGCAGCGCGCGGACCCGCTTGGCGGCCAGCGCCACCCTGGTGAGCCTGCGGTGGGCGTCCACCTCGCTCGCCGTACGGTCGCTCGCCTCGGCCAGGCCGATCCGGACCAGCACGCGCTCGGGGGTGAGCCGCCAGTTGATGCGGCCCCGGCCGGTGATGCGCACCCGCTCGATGGCCATGCCGCGCTCCCACAGCCAGGCGGCCACGAGCGGCGCGGCGAGACGGAAGACGGCCTCGGCGACGCTGCGGGCGTCCATGCTCGACAGGACGGCCGACAGGGACGTCAGCACCCACACGGCCAGACCGTCGATGCCGGCCGAGTAGTTCTCCCGCATGTTGCGGCGCGCGCGTACGGCGCTGGTGATGACGGCGACCTCGATGAAGGCGAACAGCAGAAGCCGCAGCGGCCCGTCGAACCCGAGGACGTCGCCGGAGAAGCGCCACATGCCCTGTGCGGAGACGCCTGTGGCGATGCTGGCGGCGACGATGGTGAGAACGTCCTCGGTGGGCCGGCCGGCCGCCCAGCGGCGGAACAGGCGGATCAGGGCGCGCAGGGCGAAGAAGGCCAGGACCAGCAAGACCAGGGCGATGACACTGATGAGGATCGTTTCGACCGTATGGGCCGACGCGAAGGCGGTTATTTGGTCAATGGGGGGCATCAGTCACGGTCTCTCGACGTCCGATGGTTTTCCTCGAGATCATTCCAGAACCGCGTCGTCCTGTGGTGCGAAACGCGCCTCCCCGTGAGCAGTCCGTGTCACCGCCGTCACAGGAGCTCGTCGGCTCTTGGAAGCGCGTCCACCTCGCGAGGCGTCAGATGTCCAGATTGAGGCGCGCGATGGGCTCCACGAGCTCCTCCTCCTCGTAGCGCAGGTGCGACAGCAGCACGTCGGACAGCAGGTCCACCTGGTCGCGTACGCCGTCGAGCTGGTCCGGGTCCTCGATCATCGCGACGAGGGCGGCGTCCAGCTCCGTCAGCACGCCGGCGATGACCTCGTGTTCCTGCTCCAGGCGGGCCACGACCGGCGCCAGCGACTCCTGCGCCGCCGCCAGCATCGGGAACATGTGCTCGTCCTCGATCGTGTGGTGGGTGGTCAGCAGGCGGCAGTACGACGCGCAGAACGTGCCGAGCGTCCAGTAGTTCTGCCGCATGGTGAGCTCGTTGATCAGCGAGCGCAGCGCGGCGGCGTCGGAGCGTCCCGCGGCGACCTGCTCCAGGGCGTCCCTGATCTGGGTCAGTTCCCGGCGCAGGTGGTCGTGGATGAGCACGAGCCGCCGGCCGTTCGCCTGCTGCTGCGGCGTGAGCGCGGCGATGTCCCGCTTGGGCAGCCGGGGCCGCGTGCCCTCGTCGAGCACGGCCCGCGCCGGTGTCACCTTCGCGGTCCCGGCCGGGCCCGCGGCGTCCGGCCGTGATCCCCGTTCGCGCTCGCGCGCCACGGCCTCGCGTACGGCGGGGGCGACCTCCTCGGCGAAGACCTTCAGGTCCCTGTCGTCGTCCACTGCCAGCACGAACACGCTCATGCCGTGGCGGAGCGCGAGCTCGGTGAGCCGCTCGGCCCACAGGGCGGGCGGCCCGTCCAGGAACCCCTCCCCGGCGACGCCGGAGAACCGGCCCTCGATGTTGTAGACGCGGCGGATCTCGGCGGGGTCGCGCCCGGCCCGCTCGGCCGCGGCGTCCAGGATCTCGCTCATCGCGCCCAGCTCGCCGGGCGCGGCGTACCCGGACGAGGGCACCCACCCGTCGCCGAGCCGCCCGGTCAGCTCCAGCATGCGCCGCTTGTACGCGCCGAGCCACAGCCCGATCGGATGCGGGGGGAACGGCCCCGGCCGCGCGCCGTCCAGCCGGTAGTGCCTGCCGTCGAGCCGTACGCCCCCGTCGCCCGGGGTCCACAGCGCGCGGAGGACCCCGATGGCCTCCTCCAGCGCGTCCACGGCCTCGCCAGGGCTGTGGCGCGGGCCGCCCATGGCCGCGATGCCGTCCCAGAACGCCCCGGAGCCGAGCCCCAGCTCGACCCGGCCCCCGCTCAGGATGTCGAGGGACGCGGCGGCCCTGGCGAGCACCGCCGGCGGCCGCAGCGGCAGGTTCACCACGTCGGGGAACAGCCGCACCCGCTCGGTGCGCCCCGCGAGCGTGGACAGCAGCGTCCAGGTGTCGAGGAACGCCGGCAGGTAGGGGTGGTCCTGGATGCCGATGATGTCGAGCCCGATCTCGTCGGCCAGCACGGCCTGCCGGACGATCCGGTGATGCCCCGCCGCGTCGGGCGTGAGAAACGCCCCGAACCACAGCTCATGTCCGAAGTCGGCCATTAAATCGCTACCTTTCCGCGTCCCGGACCGGGAGCCTACCTTCGTGACAAGATCCGGCGACATGACCCTGAGGGCTCCCGGCGGCACCGTCCTGTCGGTCGTCATCGGCTCGCGCGCGTACGGGCTGGAGACCGAGGAGTCGGACGTCGACAGGCGGGGCGTGTTCGTGACGCCCACCCCGATGTTCTGGCGGCTCGACAAGCCGCCCGACCACGTGGAGGGGCCGCTGCCCGAGCAGCTCTCGTGGGAGGTCGAGCGGTTCTGCGTGCTCGCGCTCGAGGGCAATCCGGCCGCGCTGGAGTGCCTGTGGTCGCCGCTGGTGGAGCTGGTCACCCCGGTGGGCGAGCGGCTGCTGGCGCTGCGCCGCGCGTTCCTGTCCGTGAAGGCGGAGCGGGCGTTCGCGGGATCGGCCGACCGGCAGTTCCGCCGTCTCGGGCCGGAGGACCCGCCCCGGCCGGGCGGCGACGGCAGGCGCTGGAAGATGGCCATGCACATGATCCGGCTGCTGCTGGGCGCCGCCCATCTGGCCGGGCACGGGGAGCCACTGGTCGAGGTGGGCGTACACCGCGACCGGCTGCTCGCCGTACGGCGGGGGGAGGCGCCCTGGCCCGAGGTACTGGAGTGGCGCGGGCGGCTGCTCGCCGAGCTGGACGGGCGGGCCGGGAGCGCGCTGCCGGAGCGGCCGGACCGGGCGGCCGTGGAGGAGTTCCTGATCGACGTACGGAGGTCGGCGCTGTGACCGTGATGAAAGGGGAGGCAATGGGAGGGGAGGCGTCGTGACCGCCGTGCTGCCGTCCTGGCTGCCCGAGGTGGCCGCGGGTGAGCGGCACCCGCTCGCGTTCGCCACCGTGAGCGGCGCGCATCTGTACGGGTTCCCCTCGGTGGACTCGGACGTGGACCTTCGGGGCGTGCACGTGCTGCCGGCCGAGGAGGTCGTCGGCCTGCGCACGGGTGAGGAGACCGTGACCCGCTCGTGGATCCGCGAGGGCGTGGAGGTCGACCTTGTGACCCACGACCTCGCCAAGTTCTGCCGGCTGCTGCTCGGCCGCAACGGCTACGTGCTGGAGCAGCTCCTGTCGCCGCTGGTCGTGGCCACCTCCCCGCTGCACGAGGAGATGCGCGCCCTCGCGCGGGGGTGCCTGACCCGGCACCACGCCCACCACTACCTCGGCTTCGCGCGCACCCAGCGGCGGCTGTTCGACCGTACGGGGGAGCTGAAGCCGCTGCTCTACGCGTTCCGGGTGCTGCTGACGGGCATCCACCTCATGCGCGCGGGTGAGCTCGTCGCCGACCTCACCCTGCTCCTCGACGGCGGGCCGCCGTACCTGCCCGGCCTGGTGGAGGCCAAGCGGGCGGCCGAGCACGGCGGGCTGCCGGACGGCGCGCCCGGCGGGGAACGGCTCGCGGCCGATCTCGACGCGCTCACCGCCCGCCTGGAGGAGGCCCGGGACGCCTCCGCGCTGCCGGACGCCCCGTCGGCCCACGACGCCCTGCACGACCTCGTCGTTCGGACCCGCCTCGCCGGACGCTCAACGGGGGACCGAACGGTGAAACAGGACGGGGACACGCGAACAACGCGGGGTGCCGCACCGCACGCGGGGGCCATCGCGGATAATGGGCCAAGCCGCCATCATCCCAGGAGAACGCTTTGACCACTCCGTTCGGCAAAGACAACCTCGACCTGGCCGCGAGCGCGGAGGCACTGGCCGACAGCGCGCCCACCGGATCGCTGCGCCACGCGGCCGCCAAGTCGGTCGCGATCACTTTCGCCACGACCCGTGACGCCGATCACGCACGCAGCACTTTGAACGGCATCTCGCCCGCAGACGTACGGCAGGCCGCGCTGGAGCTCTTCGACGAGCTCTCCGCCCGCGCCGACTGACCCGCGCGACGTGCGGGAACCGGCCGCCCGGCGTGCCCGGGCGGCCGTCCCGTCGCCATGCCTTCCCTTGATCCCGTTGCTGCAGGCTGCCGGTGTGCGGGAGGTGGTCGACGTCCGGACCGCCCCCGGCAGCAGGCGCAACCCCGACGCCGGACGCGCGAAAGGCCGGATCCCTGGGGGATCCGGCCTCTGCCGTACTGCGTGGTGGGCGATACTGGGATTGAACCAGTGACCTCTTCCGTGTCAGGGAAGCGCTCTCCCGCTGAGCTAATCGCCCTTGGAAACCCAAGAGGTGGAGACGGGATTTGAACCCGTGTACGCGGCTTTGCAGGCCGCTGCCTCGCCTCTCGGCCACTCCACCGTGTAAAGCTCCGAGCGGAAGACGGGATTCGAACCCGCGACCCTCACCTTGGCAAGGTGATGCTCTACCACTGAGCCACTTCCGCGTCCCCGGCTCTGTCCGGCCGGGCTCACGGGAAGACCTTATCCAATCTTCCGCCGACTCCCCAAATCAACGGCGTTCCCCCTGCTCACGCCGCGAGTTCCGGCAGATGCTTCCAGCTCCGTCGAACCGTCCCCGCGTTAGCGTCGACACATGTCCGTCACACATGACCGCACACACGCCGCGACGGCCGAGATGGCGGGGAACGCCGAAACGGCGGGGAACGCCGAGATCGCGGGAGACGCCGACATCGCCCCCGTCGCGGCCCTGATCGCGGACGGCGCCCGCGCCGCCATGCTCACCGCGCTGCTCGACGGCAGGGCGCTGGCGGCGGGGGAGCTGGCCAGGATCGCGGGCGTGAGCGCCCCCACCGCGAGCTCCCATCTGGCCCGGCTCCTCGACGGGGGCCTGGTGACCGTGGTCAAACAGGGGCGGCATCGCTACTACCGCCTCGCCGGCCCCGACGTCGCCCGCACTCTGGAGGTGCTGGCCCGGATCAGCGGGCGCGTCGCCGTACGGTCCCTGCGGCAGTCGCGGCAGGCCCGGCTGCTCCGGGAGGCACGTAGCTGCTACGACCACCTGGCCGGCCGGGTCGGGGTCGAACTGTACGACGCGCTGGTGCGCGAGGGGCGTCTGGTCGAGGCCGACGGCGGCTGCCTGCTGACCGCGAGCGGCGCGGACGCGCTGACGGAGCTGGGCGTGGACGTGGAGCGGGTGCGCCGCGCCCGCCGCAGGTTCGCCCCCGACTGCCTCGACTGGCTGGAGCGCCGCCCGCACCTCGGCGGGGCGCTCGGCGCCGCGGTCCTGGACCGGCTCCTGGCGCGGGAATGGCTGGTGCGCGGCACGGTGCCCCGCGCCCTGCGGCTGACAGGCCCGGGGCGGGAGGGACTGGAGAGGATCTTTGGATGTAAGGACCTAAGCTGAGGTACGCTGGTTACTCGCCACGCGCGCAGGGCGCGAGCGGCACGACGTGAAAGAGTGGGACGATGCACGACAACGAGGTCGTGGCCGTCGGCCCGGGACCGCTCGCCTTCGACGACGTGGTCCGGGTCGCGAGGTACGGGGCACAGGTCCGCCTGACGGACGACGCGATCGCCGAGATGGCCGCCTCGCGGGGGAGGGTCGAGGAGCTCGCGGAGGCCGACACCCCGGCCTACGGCGTCTCCACCGGTTTCGGCGCCCTCGCCACCCGGCACATCGACCCCGCGCTCCGCGCCCAGCTCCAGCGCAGTCTCATCCGCTCCCACGCGGCCGGCTCCGGGCCGGAGGTGGAGACCGAGGTCGTGCGGGCCATGATGCTGCTGCGCCTGCGTACGCTCGCCACCGGGCACACCGGCGTGCGCCCGGCCACGGCCCGGGTGCTGGAGTCCCTGCTGAACGCCCGGCTCACCCCGATCGTGCACGAGTACGGCAGCCTCGGCTGCTCGGGCGACCTCGCCCCGCTCTCCCACGTCGCCCTGACGATCATGGGCGAGGGCGTCGTGAGGGACGCCGAGGGACGCCTGCGGCCCGCCGCGGAGGCGCTCAAGGAGCACGGCATCGAGCCCGTCGAACTGGCCGCCAAGGAGGGGCTCGCGCTCGTCAACGGCACCGACGGCATGCTCGGCATGCTGGTGCTCGCGCTGCACGACCTGTCGCGGCTCCTCACCACCGCCGACATCAGCGCCGCGATGAGCGTGGAGGCGCTGCTCGGCACCGACTACGTGTTCGCGGCCGACCTGCAGGCGCTGCGTCCCCATCCCGGCCAGGCCCTGGCGGCGGCCAACATGCGGACGCTGCTCGCCGGCTCTGGTGTCATGGCCTCCCATCGCGACGGCTCCTGCACCCGCGTTCAGGACGCCTACTCCCTGCGCTGCGCCCCCCAGGTCGCCGGCGCCGCCAGGGACACCCTCGCCCACGCCTCGGCCGTCGCCGCCCGCGAGATCGCCAGCGCCATCGACAACCCCGTCGTGCTCGCCGACGGGCGGGTGGAGTCCAACGGCAACTTCCACGGCGCCCCGGTGGCGTACGTCCTGGACTTCCTGGCCATCGCGGTGGCCGACCTGGCCTCGATCTCCGAACGGCGGACCGACCGCATGCTGGACGTGGCGCGCAGCCACGGCCTCCCGGCGTTCCTCGCCGACGACCCGGGGGTGGACTCCGGGCACATGATCGCGCAGTACACCCAGGCGGCGATCGTGTCCGAGCTCAAGCGGCTGGCGGTGCCGGCGAGCGTGGACTCGATCCCGAGCTCGGCCATGCAGGAGGACCACGTCTCGATGGGCTGGTCGGCGGGCCGCAAGCTGCGCCGCGCCGTCGACGGGCTCACCCGCGTGCTCGCGATCGAGCTGCTGACCGCCGCCCGCGCGCTCGACCTGCGCGCGCCGTACGCGCCGGCGCCGGGGACGGGCGCGGTCGTCGCGGCGCTGCGCGAGCCGGTGGCCGGGCCGGGGCCGGACCGTTTCCTCGCGCCGGAGATCGAAGCGGTCGTCCGGCTCGTCGAGAGCGGCGCCGTGGTCGCCGCCGCCGAATCCGTCGCCGGCCCCCTGGCGTAAGGCCTTACAGGGCGGCAGGCCTCAGAGGGCCGCGACCACCTCGACCTCGATCATCAGCCCGGGCCGGAACAGCCGCTCGACCTCCACGGTGGTGCTGGCGGGCGGCTCGCCGGTGACGAACCGGCTGCGGACCGCGCCGTACTCGTGCAGCCGGTCCATGTCGGTCAGGAACGTCCTGATGTGCAGGATCCGGTCGAACGACGAGCCCTGGTCGGCCAGGATCCGGCCCAGGTTCTCCATCACGACCTCGGACTGCCGGGTCATGTCGCCCTCGCCGTCGACCTTCCCGTCCTCGCCCAGCGCCACCTGCCCGGACACGAACAGCAGGTCGCCGAAGCGTACGGCGTGGGAGTAGTACCCGTTGGTCGCCGGGACGGAGGGCGGGTCGACCGCCCGCACCTCCTTCGACGCGGGGGTCCCCGCCGCCCGGGACGCCGCGAACGGGACGACGGCGGTGAGGTCGTGCCCCGCCAGCCCGGCCGCGACCGCCCCCGAGAGCAGGTCGCGGGCGGCGGCGGTCACCGTCTGGCGCCTCCCCGGCCCCTCCGTGGCAAGGCGCAGGTCCTTGGCGGCCAGGCCGAGGGCGTACCGCGTCTCGAACGGGCCCGACTCGACCACCGGCCGCAGCCGCTCCGATAGCCCGGCCAGGGGCGTCGCCCCGAGGACGTCCAGGAGGGCGGTGCGGCCGACCCCGAGGTCGTCCGCGTAGGCCAGTGTCTCGGCCAGCCCCACCTGGGCGGTCACCAGCGCGCTCATCACGGCGAGCTTGGCCGCCGCGCCCGATCCCGGCCCGCCCGCCTCGCGGACCGTCCCGAAGACCCGCAGCACGTCCGACACCCGGTCGAGGTCCTCGCGGCGGCCCCCGGCGAGCACGACCAGCGTGCCCTCGGCGGCCGGGCCCACGCTGCCGAGCACGGGCGCGTCGACCAGGCCAACGCTCTCGGGGAGCAGGCCGCGCAGCCGCCGCACGGCGTCGGGGCCGATCGTGGACATCTCCACCAGCAGGGACCCCGGCCGCAGCCCCGGCAACGCCGCCCGCACCACCTCGGACACCGCGTCCGGATCGCTCAGCATGGTGATCACGACGTCCGCTCCGGCGACGGCAGCGGCGGGCGAGGGGGCCGCCTCCGCGCCCGGCACGTCCCGTGGCGTACGGTTCCACACGGCCACCTTGTGACCGGCGACGACGAGGCGGCCGGCCATCGGGACGCCCATGCGTCCCAAGCCAAGAAAAGCAATCATGTCCTGGACGTTATGGGAGGAACAAGTCATTCCACCAGCGACTAGATTGCATGACACCCATTCCCCTCGCTCATGGATCGGAGCATGTTCGACACCGACGCGCTTGTGCTGCTCGACGTCGTGGCCCGTACGGGGTCGTTCACGGCCGCCGCGGTGCAGCTCAACTACACCCAGTCAGCCGTGTCCCGGCGCATCGCGTCCCTGGAGGCCCAGGCGGGCGGCCCGCTGTTCGCGCGGCTGCCCCGCGGAGTGCGGCTGACGCCCGCGGGCCGGACGCTGCACCGCTACGCCCGGGAGGTGCTGGAGCGGCTCGGCCGGGCGGGGGAGGAGCTCTCCGCCATCCACCAGGGCACCGGCGGGCGGCTGCGGGTCGGCGCGTTCGCCACGGCCAACGCCGTGCTGGTCCCCGCCGCCCTGCGCGAGCTGCGGGCGTCCCGCCCCGAGGTGGCGGTCAGCATGGTGGAGGGCCTGAGCACCGCGCTCATGGACGGGCTCGGCCGGGCGGAGATCGACATCGCGGTGGTGAGCGACTATCCCTCCGGGCTGGGGGCGGGTCCCGAGGTGGAGGTCACCCGCCTGATGGAGGACGAACTGCTCGTCGCCCTCCCCGCTGACCACCCGCTGGCCGGGTACGAGAAGGTGGACCTGCGCGACCTGCGCGACGAGAGCTGGATCGAGGGCGCGCCTCCCGGCACCGTGACCATGCTCGGCGCCGCCTGCGCCCGGGCCGGCTTCGCGCCCAGGGTCGACCTGCGGATCGGGGAGTGGACCGGCAAGCTCGGCTACGTGGCCGCGGGGCTCGGGGTGACGCTGGTGCCCGCCATGGCCGCGCCCGCCGTACGCGGGGACGTGGCGCTGCGGTCGCTCGGCGAGTTCGCGCCGCGCCGCACCGTGTACGGCGCCCTGCCGCGCACGGCCCCGCTCCCGGCCGCCCGCGCGCTGCTCGGCCTGCTGGCTCGCCAGGCCGTCTGATTCATGGCTTCGGCCGGGCAGCCACGGGGACGGCACGTGTTTCCGGCACAGGGGCGGGAGAATGGACACGTGTACGACGGCTTCGCCCACATCGGGGGGCATCTGGCCACCGGCCTGCGGGAGGTGACCACCGACCTGTCCGCCCTCGACGGCTCCGGCTGGTGGGCGGTGGTCGTGTCGTACGAGGGGAAGGTCGTCTGCGCGCGGTTCGACACGGTCCGGCCCGCTCCGCTGCCCCGGCCGCGCGGCCCGTGGCGCGGACCCGCCCGCGACGCCTGGGCCACGTCCCTCGACCGGGAGGGGTACGAGCGGGGCGTCCAGCGGATCAGGGACTACATCGAGCAGGGGGAGGTCTACCAGGCCAACCTCTGTCGCGTCCTGTCCGCGCCGCTGCCCTCTCCGGACGTGGACCCCCTCGCCCTCGCCGTACGGCTGGCCGAGGGCAATCCCGCGCCGTACGCGGCCGTGGTGGGCGTGCCGGGGCTGACGGTCGTGTCGGCCTCGCCGGAGCTGTACCTGTCCAGGAGTGGTGCGGTGGTCGAGTCGCGGCCGATCAAGGGCACCGGCGTGACGGCCGACGATCTCCTCGACAAGGACTACGCCGAGAACCTCATGATCGTCGACCTCGTTCGCAACGACCTCGGCCGCGTGGCGGAGGTAGGCTCTGTGACCGTGCCCTCGCTGTTCGCGGTCGAGGAGCACCCCGGGCTCGTGCATCTGGTGTCCACGGTGCGGGCGCGGCTGGTCGGCGACGCCGGCTGGCCGGAGCTGTTCGCCGCCACCTTCCCTCCGGGTTCGGTGACCGGAGCGCCGAAGTCGTCGGCGCTGCGGATCATCAACGAGCTCGAACCTGAGCCCCGCGGGCCGTACTGTGGGGCCGTGGGCTGGGTCGACGCCGACCGGCGCGAGGGGGCGCTGGCGGTCGGCATCCGCACCTTCTGGATCGAGCACGACACGATCCGGTTCGGTACGGGCGCGGGCATCACCTGGGGGTCCGACCCCCGGCGGGAATGGCACGAGACCGAGCTCAAGGCCGCCCGGCTCATCGGCCTCGCGTCCGCGGGCGGGCCGCGACATCGGTAACGAACGGAGCAGGAGATGTCTGTACCCATCTGGGTGAACGGGGAGCTGTACGAGCTCGACAAGGCCGTGGTCTCGGTGTACGACCACGGGCTGATGGTCGGCGACGGCGTGTTCGAGACGGTCAAGGCGGTGAACGGGGAGTCCTTCGCGCTGACCCGCCACCTCGACCGGCTGGCGCTGTCGGCCAAGCGGATGGACCTGCCCGAGCCCGACCTCGCCGCCATCGCCGACGGTGTCCGCCGCTGCCTGGCGGCCGCGCCAAAGTGGCCGCTGGCGCGCATCAGGATCACCTACACCAGCGGCCCGGGCCCGCTCGGCTCCGACCGGGGGTCGGCCGGCACGAACGCGATCGTCATCGTGGGCGAGCAGGCGCCGTTCCCCGCCACGGCCGACGTCACCGTGGTGCCCTGGCCCCGCAACGAGCGCGGCGCGCTGGCCGGTGTCAAGAGCACCTCCTACGGCGACAACGCCAAGGCCCTGGCGTACGCCAAGGAGCGCGGCGGCGCCGAGGCGATCTTCGAGAACCTCGCCGGGAACCTGTGCGAGGGCACCGGAAGCAACATCTTCATCGTCACCGGCGGGCGCCTGGTCACCCCGACGCTCTCCTCCGGCTGCCTGGCCGGCGTCACCCGCGCGCTCACCCTCGAATGGTGCGGCGGAGAGGAGGCCGACGTGCCGATCTCGGCCTTGTACGAGGCCGAGGAGGCGTTCCTCACCTCCACGACCCGCGACATCCAGCCGATCAGGGCCGTGGACGGGAAGGTGCTGCCGCAGGCGCCCGGGCCGATCACGCTGGAGGCCATGAAGGTCTTCGCCGAGCGTTCGGCGGCCGACCTCGACCCATGATCATCAGTAGGCGTGCTGGCTCTGGGCGTTGAGCTCCTTCAGGCGTACGGCCTTGGCGGGATCGGTGCGGGGGTCGTCGAGGCGCAGCACGTCGAGTCCCTTGGTGATGTCGCTCGAGTAGATGTAGCCGTTGTAGTAGTAGGCCGACCAGGAGCCGCCGAGATGGAGATCCGGCGGCAGCGGCCCGCGCTCGAAGTAGGCGATCTCCTGCGGGTGGGCGGAGTCGGTGAAGTCCCAGACCGAGACTCCGCCCATGTACCATCCCTGCACCATCACGTCGCGGCCGGGGACGGGGACCAGCGCGCCGTTGTGGGCCACGCAGTTCTCCTCGGCGCCCTGGGCCCGGGGGATCTTGAAGTAGCCCTGCCGTACGAGCCTGCGCTCCGGCGTCAGCGCGTAGATCGCGTCCGCGCCCTTGGTCGCGCTGACAGAGGGCAGGCAGGTGGCGGCCATCCCGCCGCCCATCTCGTCGCTGAAGACCACCTTGGTGCCCTCGTTGTTGAACGTGGCCGAGTGCCAGATGGAGAAGTTCTTCTCGTCGCGCACGGTCTGCAGCAGTTCGGGACGTACCGGGTCGGAGATGTCCAGCAGGACGCCGTCGCCGAAGCACGCGCCCGCGGCCAGGTGCTTCTCCGGGTAGACGGTGATGTCGTGGCAGCCGCCCGTCTCCTCCTCGCCCGCCGGCCTGCCCGCGAACAGTTCGGGCTTGGCCACCACCCGCGCCTTCCCGGGGTCGCCGACGGGGACCTCCACGATCGAGATGTTCTGGTGGGGCGGCCCGCAGTTCGTCGTGTCCGGCTCGGGGCCGGGGGAGGAGACGTACAGGTAGACCGTGCCGGCGTCCCTGCCCGGCACGATCGCGTGCGTGTGGGAGCCGCACTCCGTGCGTACGGACTTCAGGTAGCGCGGGTGGGCCTTGTCGGAGATGTCGAAGACGCGGATGCCCTCCCACGCTCCCGCGGCCGCCGGGTCTCCGGCGTCGCTCGCGCAGGTGTCGTCCGTACGGGGCTCGTCCACCGACAGGAACAGCAGGTCGCCGGAGACCGAGATGTCGTTCTGCCCGCCGGGACACTCCACCCGGGCGACGGCCTTGGGATGCTCGGGGTCGCCGATGTCGTGCACCGTGAAGCCCCGGTAGTTGCCCACGAACGCGTAGCGGCCCTGGAACGCCAGGTCGGTGCCCCAATCGTCCGGGCCGTCGAACGGCGCCGCCAGGGGGACGTTGGCGACCAGCGTCATGTTGGGGCTGTGCCTGATCTCGTCCTGCCCCGGGATGCCGGTCGGGGCGGCCGTCGGGGACGGCGCGGGCTCGCCGGAGGCACAGGCCGGGGCCAGGAGGAGGACGGACGCCACCAGCGCGGCCTTCAGCCTCGGTCTGCTCACATCGCCCCCATGCCCGCGGATCATCGCCCACTATGGAAGTTATGTCGAGCCCGCGGCCGGTGCGGACCGGATTGGTAACGGTTGTGCTGGCAGTTGGGCCGGCGCTGGCCGCCTGCTCGTCCGGGGCCACTCCACCGGCGCGCGCCGACGCCCCGGTGATCGTCCCCGGCGCTCCCGGGCAGTCCGGTCCGGCGTCTGCCCGCCCGTCGGCGGAGGCGGGCCCGGTGGCGGCGGACGTACGGTTCGCCGAGGCGATGATCCCGCATCACCGGCAGGCGCTGGAGATGGCGGGGCTGGCCGCGGCGCGTACCGGCGACCCGCTGGTGACGGCGGTGGCGGACCGCGTGGTGGACGGGCAGCGCCCGGAGATCGCCGTGATGGAGTCGTGGCTGCGGGGGCTGGGCCGCACCCCTCCGCCGGCGCACGGTCACGGGGCGGGCGGCTACGGCATGGCGAGCGAGGAGGAGCTCACCCGGCTGCGTACGGCACGGGGGCGGGCCTTCGACACGCTGTTCCTCACGCTGATGATCCGGCACCACGAGGGCGCGGTGCGCATGGCGGCGCAGGAACTGCGCCGGGGACGGGACCGGGCCATGTGGACGATGGCCCAGGACGTCGTCTCCGGGCAGCAGATCGAGATCGCGCGGATGCGGGGCATCCAGCGCAGGCTGGGCTAGTCCCTAGGAGCTCCACAGCATGTTGGTGAGCTCCTCGTCCAGGTCCATGAAGTCGGTCTCACGGCCGGCGGGGACGAGCTCGTAGGTCCGATGCAGGAACTCGGTGAGGGGGGCCAGGGGCACCTCGAACAGGGCCTGGCCGAAGGGCGAGGTGAGACTGATGTTGAGCGTCCGTTCGCCGTCCGACCGGGCCGGCCAGACCTGGACGTCTCCGTCTCCCACGCGCCGCACGATGCCCACGGTCAGCAACTCGCGGGCGAAGATCCACTCGACCGGCTCGTCATTCCCCACGTGGAAGGCCATCCGAATGGCGTACGGATCCTCGGCCGTGTAGCTCAGGCCGGCGAGCAGGGGGACGGTCGTACGGTCGGGGACCACAAGCCGAAGGCCTAGCTCGGCAGAGACGGTGGTGCTGTTCATCGTCAGCCAAACCTTTTCGTCGTCGGGTCCCCTGTCAGGGGCTTTCACTGCGTCTTCACTGTGCGGTCGGGCCTCGCCGGGCGCTCGTGCTACGAGGCGAACGAAGAGACCCGTAGGAAAGATTCCGCCTCCAGGCCCTTCTGTAACGCACATCACAGCTTGACATTCGGTCATCTACCAGCTCAAACATCACCAACAGGCTTGTCCTTACCTCTGCTTTGCGTGTCGGCGGGGCCGCGCCGGCGATGCCATTGCGGGCGAATGATCTCAGGTCGTGCGTATAGGTCGAGCATGGAGCATCACGATGCTATGACACCACACCCCCACGCCGGGGACGGTCTGGCGAACCTTTCGAAGGTGTTGACGAAGGCGGGACGATCGAGCCGACCGGGCCGTGCTTTCGCCATCACCCCCTCGAGTGCGGTATGGTTTTCCCCGTCGGCGCCGCAAGGCGCAGACGATCCCGGGCGATTAGCTCAGCGGGAGAGCGCTTCGTTCACACCGAAGAGGTCACTGGTTCGATCCCAGTATCGCCCACACAGCTCAGAGGCCATCCGCCACCACGCGGGTGGCCTCTTCTGATCTTCCGAGTGACTAACTGAGTGACTACGGTTCCCGGGCGGGGAAGAGATCGTCCATCGCCTGCGCGCCGTCCAGCAGGACCGGGCGGAGCTGCTTGCGGTAGACGGTCTCGGTCACGATCGTCGTGCCGTGCCCCACGAGCCGGGAGATGTTCTCCAGCGGCATACCGCTGTCGGACAGCAGCGAGACGAAGCTGTGCCGCATCTCCCGAGGCGTCCAGTCGTCGGGGTTCACAGTCGGTCTTCTTGAGGACGGTCCGGAAGGCCCGGCGGACGTTGCCCGCGTTGAGCGCCGTTCCTCCGGCGAAGACGAGGTCGAGGTCCTGCCACTTGGCGCCGGCCCTCTGCCGCGTCTTCTCCTGTTTCTCCCGATGGAGCCGCAGCGCCTCCACGCACCGCTTGGGCAGTGCCAGCGTTCGCCGCGACTTGCGGGTCTTCGTGTCTCCTCCGGTCCGTACGGAGTGCCAGACCATGATGGATGGCGGCACCCGGGGAGTGGCATCCGGCTTCCCGTCCAGGTCCACCCGTGACCAGGTGAGCGCCCGCAGTTCCTCGGTACGGGCGCCGAGAAGGAGGGACAGCACGATGTACGCGTGCATGGTCGTACCCTCCGCCGCGTCGAGGATGGCCGCCGCCTGGTCGAAGGTGAGCGACTTGGACGGACGCCCCTCCTTACCCTTGGGGACCTCGCTCAGCAGGACCACGTTCCGCTTGACCTTGTCACGTGCCTGCGCGCGGTCCACGGCCCGCTTCAAGACGGACCGGATGTCCCGCAGGGTCCGGGTGCTGAGGGTCTTCGCCTTGTCGGCCAGCCATCGGTCCACGTCCTCCGCTGACAACTCGCGGAGCTTGCGAGCCCCCAGCGCCGGGATCACATGCTTGTCGGCCAGGTACGTGCAGGTCCGTACGGTGGCCTCGTCCCGCCCGTGCAGGCCATACCTCAGCCAGTCCTGTACGGCGTCCGCGACGGTGTAGTTGGCCGGGCCGACCGACAGACCGTCATCGAGATCACGCAGGATCTCCTTGAGCTTCTCCTTGGCTTCGGTCTTGGTCTTGCCACTCGCCTTCCTGACGATGCGCTTTCCTGCGGGGGAGTAGCCGACCGTCACCGAGGCGATCCAGCGTTGCCGCTGTTCGTCCCAGTGCAGGCCGCCGTCTCCCCGGCTGCGTCGTGCGGTCATGATGCTTTGGCCTCCTGTTCGAGTAGGGAGATGTAGTCGTCGATGGCCGAGGCCGGGATGAGCCGGGCACGGCCCTGGCGGACGGTGCGCAGGCGGCCCGCCCGGATCTGCTCGTAGATCACGCTGCGGCTCAGGCTGAGCAGGCGCATCGCGTCAGGACGCGGTAGAGCCGCCGGTCGTCGCTCCCAAGTTCGGTCATTCGGCCGTCCGCTGCGCGGCGATCTTCCGGGCTAGTTCGATGCGCTGGCGGAGCTGTTCGGCCAGGACGGCTTCACCAGGGGTGTGGCCGCTGCCGGCGAATCGCCAGTGAGCGAGGACGAGCGTGGTCTCCTCGCCGGGTCCGGGCAGGCCGTAGCGTTCACGTGCCTCCTTGGCGCGGTGGTCGGTGCGTGCCTGCCGGAGGTCGAGGAGGCGGGTGGAGTAGCGGCGGCTCTTGCTGGAGAAGTGGCCCCGGAAGCCGAGCATGTGCGCCCAGGGCCGGAGGCGGAGGCCCGCGAGCTCCGGCCGCGCGCCGAGGTCCCAGCAGGTGCGGATCATGCGCCGGGCGTGGTCGGTGACGGGGAGCGCCTCCAGGTCGAGCCCCGGTTTGAGGCCGGTCCCCTTGCAGCGGGCGCAGGTGACCAGCAGGCCCCGGCCCGGGGGCGGCCCCGTCCGCCGCAGGTGCCGCAGGACAGGCGGTGATCGACTGTTCCGGAGGCTTCCGCGCCTTTGGTGGCGTACTTGGCGATGTAGCCCGCCACCGCTTCCTCGCTGAGGCCGTCCAGGTGTCGGGACAGGAGGATGGGGCGAATGTCGAGCTGGTCACCCCAGCCGAGTAGGCGGGTGCCGATGGCGCTGTCCGGTGTGGGGATCTGGACCGCGCGGACGGCCAGCGGGATCGCTTCGCTGAGCAGGTCGGTGGTCGCCCACGCGGGTGGCCTGTCGGCCGGGCCGTCCGGGCCGTCGAGCCGGATCACGGTGTGGAAGTGGACCAGGCCGCGCCGCTGGTATTCGGCCACCTTGGCGAACGACAGCCGGACCTGCCGGGTGAAGGAGGTGCGGCTGATCCCGGCGATCTTGGCCATCTCCCGGCGCAGGCCGAGGGTGAAGCGGTGCCACAGCAGGCCCGCGTGCGCCTGCCAGAGCACCGCGCCCGGGTAGTCGTAGCACTCCGGGCAGATGGGCTGCCCGAGTAGCTGATCACCCGCGCCGTGGATCCCTGGGCAGCCCACTGGGTTCCCGTGGGGGCAGGTGCCTGCGTTCTTGCGGGGGCGGCAGCGCAGCGTCTTGCCGTTGCGCTCGCGCAGTGTGTGAACCGGCCCGAAGGACGGCGCGGTGAGGGTGGCGAACACGCGAGGGTGTTCGCTGACCTGTTCCGGCACGCCTTTGCCGCCGGACAGGCCCGCCCGGATGAGTTGGTAGGTGTCGGCCCGGTAGACCTCCGAGCACGCGGGGCAGACCGACGCGCGGCGGTTCCCGCACGCGACCAGCAGGTGCCCGGACGGTTCGTCGGCCGTCCGGTAGGAGTGCAGAACCTCGCCGGTCGCCGCGTCGATCACGTGCGATTCACCGGCCAGGTGCACGGGGTGGGAGCAACCGCCGGTTGCCGCCACCATGGAGCGCCACCGCTCATAGCCGGGGTCGTTGAGGACCCGGACCATGTCGGTGAGCCATTCGGGGTGGGCGTCCGGTCCATTCGTGGACGCCGGGTTTGCCTCCTCGTTCATCGTTGACCTCCTTACCTCGTTGCCGGCAGGTAGTCCAAGACGTGCTACGTGTTCGGTCACATGGATCAGCGAGTACGCCACCTCCCGGCCGACCATCCGCAAGGCCATCGCCCAACTCGCCGGCGAGGGACTACTGACCGTCGCCCACGGCCGCGGCACATTCGTCCGCCCGACCCCCGACCGCCGTCTGCTCCTCACCGGCTGGCCGGACCACGAGGACCTGCTGAGCCCGGCCTACGACCCCGCCAAGCAAGGATGGGAATACGTCACCGTCCCCAGCGAGGCCGAACGCGCCCAGAGCAAGGTCACGCCCAACTCGGCGCTGTTCATGACCGCCGAGGGCAGCAGAGCCGACATCCTGGCGGTACGCCGGGGAACCATGGTCGTCTACCGCTACGCCTACTGGCAGCACACCAAGACCCGCGCCCGCATCCATCTGTCCTCGTACGTGCTCGCCGACCAGGTCGCGACGATCAAAGGTGAAGGCTCAGGCCGGGAGATCGAATCCCACGTCGAGCCCGAGGACTACTACGCCCACCTGGAGCGGCAGCACGGGCCGCTGCGCTGGACCACCGCCGTCCACGCCCGGATGCCCTACGGCGAGACCTACGAGGACCTCGGCATGGAGCCGATCGGAACACCCCTGCTGGTCGTGCGTCGGGTCATGCTCAGCCAGCACGGCCGCCCGCTGGAGTTCACCGAGATCGAAGCCCCCGGCGACCGCTTCGAGGCCGCATCCGTCAGCGACCATGACACCGCCGAACCGGGAGCACTCGCAGCCCTTCGGGTGTAGGTGGCTCAAAGTTTCTTTACTGGTTCAAGGCGACGGCGCTCCGCGCCGCCGCTGGCGGCCCCACGCCCGCCCGCCGTCCGGGCGTCCGGCTCTCCGGCCGGTCCCGGACGTCGGCGGCTCGGGCCGCCCCGCCGCAACCAGCGCCAGGCCGTACCGACCGAACCCGCCGATCACACACGCGCCGTCGCCCACCGCTCCGCCGCCGGCCCAACCGCTTCGCGGCCCTTCGGGCGCCTACGGCGTTGCGCCGGCCGCTCCACTCCGGACGTTCAGGAGGGTTGAGCACCGTATCTCCCCCTGCCCCCGCTGCCTCAGTGTCCGTGACCCTCGGTCGGCGTCAACGCCGTCTGTTCCCGTTGGGTGTGGGTTGCGCTGTACGACGCTGGCGGACGGACACGCGAAGACGGCGTTGACCCCTCGGTCGGGCCACTGGGTTCGGCAGCTATCGGGGGCAGGGGGAGGACTGGGCCAGGGCCGTAGCCCCGGGAAGGGCTCGCGGCGGCACGATACGGGGGCAACCTCCTCAACCCGGCGAAGAGGTCATCGTGCCGCCGCGCCCGGTCTCAGGCAGGCCCGGCGATCACATTGACCTGTTGCGGGCCGTGGATTTCGGCGAGGTAGGGGGACGGATCAGGGTGACGAGCCCGAACCAGGAGATAGTGATCGCTGATCCGTTTGGCAGCGCTGTCCGGAGCGAGCGCGTAGGTGAGCAGAGCCTGCCCTCGGCGGCTCGGATGCGGAGGCGTCCACCAGATGATCTCTCCGTTGGTATGGGCGACCAAGCCGCGCCAGACCGACACGGCCACCCACCACTTTCCCAGCGGATACACGTAGCTGGGCACGTTGTGCCGGGCCAGCGCCACCGCGAGCCGCTCGGCGAGCGCAAGCGCCGTCACGCCGGTCACGTCCACGGAGGTGGTGTATGAGCCTGCCACCGCGTGATCCGCTTCTGCAGGTTAAGCGGTGAGGGTGCCGGGGAGCTGTTCCTGGTTCGGTGTGTCGCT
>NZ_BOOF01000010.1 GCF_016863095.1 Microbispora siamensis
CCGGGTGGCGCGACGGGCGAGATCACAGAGCTTGGAGGAAGCGGGCCGCGATGGGGGCCGCCACCTGCGCTCCGGTGCCGCCGCCCTCGACCACGACGGCGAAGGCCAGGTCGCCGTTGTAGCCGATGAACCAGGAGTGTGTGGGAGGGTTCTTGCCGTTCTCGGCCGAGCCGTACTCGGCTGTGCCGGTCTTGCCGGCCGTACCGGCGGGGAAGGAGATGCCGCTCGCGGTGCCCTCGCTGACGACGGCGGGCATGAGATGGCGCAGCGCGGACACCACCGCGGGCTCCAGCGCGCGCGGAGGCGTGCCGCCCTCCGGGACGAGTGTGGCCGGGACCAACCGGGGCTGCCGCCAGGTTCCCGCGGCGATGGCGCCCGCGACGGCGGCCATGTTCAGCGGGCTCGCCAGGACGCGCCCCTGGCCGATGGCAGCGGACGCGAGGTCGGTGTCGTCATGCGGCGCGGGGAAGGCGGCGTCCACGGCGGGCACCCCGATCTTGATGCTGGCGCCGAAACCGAAGTCGGCGGCCACCTTGGACAGGCGGTCGGCGCCGAGGCGTCGCACCGCCATGTCGCCGAACGTCGTGTTGCACGAATGCGCGAAGGCGTCGACGAAGCGCAGCGCGCCGTAGTCGTGGAATTCGGCGTTGTGGAACGGGAAGCCGCCGATCGTCTTCTCGGCCGGGCACTCGACGGTCTGCCCGGGCGTGACGCCACCGGCGACCAGGGCTGAGGCGGTCACGATCTTGAAGGTCGAGCCGGGCGGGTACGTGCCGAGCAGGGCGCGGTTGTAGCCGCCCGGCTTGTTGACCACCGCGAGGACCTCGCCCGTGGACGGGCGCAGCGCGACGAGCGAGGCGGGCTTGTCCACGCCCTCCAGGGCCTGCGCCCCCGCCCGGTGCACCCGCAGGTCGAGGGTGGTCGTCAGCGGCTTGCCGGGCTTCGACCCGCCCTCGGCGAGCGTGACGACCTTTGACCCCGTACGGCTGTCGACCAGGTCGGCCCGTGCGGAGGCGGTGCCGGTCAGGCGGGAGGCGTACTGCTCGCGCAGCCCCTCGACGATCTGCTGCACGGAGCCGGGCGTGTCCGGCGTGTCGATGCGGGTGCCGTCGGCGGCGGTTATCGGGGCGCGCTCGGCAGGCACGGTGGTGAGCTTGGCCCGAACACCGTCGGTCATTCGAGGGTGGACGGCCGACGGGGTCCATGCCACCTTCCAGGCGCGGTCGCGCTCGACGAGGCGAAGCCTCCCGTCGTACGCGATGGGCAGCGGGCCGGTCAGCCGGGCCCGGAACCGCACGGTGTCGTCCTGGACGCTCGTCACCTGGAATCGCTGCCCCGTGAGCTTCAGGTTGTCGTGGAAGCGGCGATATGTGCTTTCGAAGCCGACCGGCGGGTCGGCGGCGAGCGTGCGCATCGCCGCGTAGTCCGAGCGCGACCAGGCCGCGAGGAAGTCCCGCGCGGTCTCCTCGGGCGATCCCTTCGTCCGCAGTGCCCACACCGTGACCCCCGCGGCCACCACCGGCACGAGCACCCCCGCCGTGACGTACGGCCAGCGCCTTCGCTCTCGCATGCGTCCCCCTTCGAGTCGAGTGCACGCCAAGAGCAGCAGACCAGCCGGAAGTATGTCCAATATGGATATCAACGTGCTTCATGTGCGATTCGGATATGCTCCCAGCTCATGGACTTGGTCCGGCATCTCGGCTACTTCCTGGTCGTGACGGAAGAGCTGCATTTCGGGAACGCGGCCGCGCGGCTGGGGATGGCCCAGCCGCCGCTGAGCCAGCGCATCAGGCGTCTGGAGGAGGAGCTGGGCGTGCGCCTGTTCGAGCGGTCGAGCCGCCGGGTGGCGCTGACCGAGGCGGGACGGCTGCTGGTGCCCGAGGCCCGCGAGATCGTCGCCAGGGTCGAGCGGATGCGTGACCTCATGTCCGACCTGGCGCGCGGCGACGCGGCGGTCGTGCGGGCGGGCGTTCCCGCCGACCTCGGCGCGGCCGTGCTCGCCGCGCTCATCGCGGGCTTCCGCGACCGCCGCCCCGACGTACGGCTGTCGCTGACCGAGATGGGCACGGCCGCGCAGGTTGCGGCGTTGCTGGAGGGCAGGCTCGACGTCGGGCTGCTGCGTCATCCGGTTGCGGCGAACGGGCTCGCGTACGGGCCGGTGCTCGTCCGGCATCCGGGCGTCCTGCTGGCCGAGGGCGACGAGCTGACCGAATGGGCGACCGTGCACCTCGGCGACCTGGCCGGGCGAGACCTGGTGCTGTTCCCTCGGGACGCGGAGCCCGGCCTGTACGACGACACGCTGGCCTCGTGCCGCCGCGGGGGATTCGTCCCCGCCGAGATCATCTGCACCGACCGGGTGGAGTTCGCCCTCGGCCTGGTCCTGTCCGGCACGGCCGTCGCGTTCGGCGCCCCCGCGGAGGTGCCGGGGGTGGTGTGGCGGCCCCTCGCGGGCACGCCCCTGGCCTGGCGCTGCTCCCCGGCCTGGCGGACCGAGCCGGGGCCGTACGTGCGAGACTTCACGGCCGTGGCCGTACAGGTGCTGAAAGAGAACGCCGGCATGGTGGACGAAGGCGTGCCGCCCGCGCCGCGCGTGGCGCCGCGCCCCGCGACCGGGTTCCTCGCATGAACCCCGGAATGAACCGCGGAATGAACCACGGCATGAATCCTGTGGAGCGGGTGTTCCGCAGCGCCGGCGTCACCGGGTGGCTGCACGCCGTCGACATCGACGACGGGCGCGAGGTGGGCCTGCGGGCCGACGAGCCGGTGGTGCTCGCGTCGGTCTTCAAGGTGCCCCTGCTGCTGGAACTGCACCGCCAGGCCGAGCGCGGGCTGCTCGACCTCAGCGAACGTGTTCGCGTGCCAGCGGCGGACCGTACGGCTGGGGGCACCGGGCTGGCGGCGATGCTGGACGACGCCACGCTCTCGCTGCGCGACCTGGCGTACCTGATGATGGCGGTGAGCGACAACACCGCGGCCGACGTGCTGCTCTCCCGGGTGGGCCGGGAGGCGGTCAACACGCTGCTCGACGGCCTCGGGCTGACGGCGACGCGGGTGGTGCAGAACTGCCGCGACATGCTCACCAGCCTGTGGGTGGACGCGGGCGTGGCGGACCAGTCGGACGTGACCCAGGCGTGCACCGACCCCGAGGTGGTGGCGCGGCTGCGCGCGCTCGATCCGGCGCTGGGCAACCGGAGCACGCCGCGTGAGATGACCCGGCTGCTGGCCATGATCTGGCGGGACGAGGCGGCGGGGGCGGCCTCCTGCGCGGCGATCCGCCGCCTCATGGCCCTGCAGGTGTGGCCGCACCGGCTGGCCTCGGGGTTCCCGTTCGACGACGTCGCGGTGAGCGGCAAGACGGGCACGCTGCCCACGCTCCGCAATGAGGTCGGGGTGGTCGAGTATCCGGACGGCGGGCGCTACGCCGTGGCCGTGTTCACCCGGTCGCTCAGCACCGCGCAGAACCAGCCGCGGGCCGACGCCGCGATCGGGGCCGCCGCCCGGATGGCGATCGACCAGCTCAGAACCCACATATGACAGACCCTTTCTATGTGGGCGGGGAGGGTGACATGCGGCTCAAGCGTGGCAAAGATGGGGGCATGGTCGAGGAAGGCGCTCTGCTCTGGGAACCCACGCCCGACGTCGTACGTGCGGCCCGGATCACCCGTTACATGGAACGACTGGGCCGTACGGGGGACTACGAGGACGTGTGGAAGTGGTCGGTCGAGTCTCCGGCCGACTTCTGGACATCCATATGGGACTACTTCGGTGTGGTCGGTACGCGTGGCGACGGGCCCGTCATCCAGGGAACGATGCCGGACGCCGAATGGTTCGCGGGATCGGCCCTGAATTACGCCGAGAACGCGCTGCGCGGCCACCCCGGCCGGACGGCGGTGATTTTCCGCAACGAATCGGGCAGCCGCTGGCAGTACTCGCTCGGCGAACTCCGTGAGGAGGTCGCCCGGGTCAGGGCGGGGCTCGTACGGCTGGGCGTCGGGCGTGGTGACCGGGTCGCCGCCTACGTCCCGAACATCCCCGAGGCCCTCATCGCCTTCCTGGCCACCGCCTCGCTGGGGGCGATCTGGTCCTCGTGCTCGCCCGACTTCGGCGCGCCCAGCGTGACCGACCGGTTCGCGCAGATCGAGCCGAAGGTGCTGGTCGCGGTGGACGGCTACCGCTACGGCGGCAAGGCGTATGACCGGTCGGAGGTGGTGCGCGAGATCGCCGGGAAGCTGCCGACGCTGCAGGCCACCGTCTGGATCCCCGCGCTCGGCGCCGACGCGCCCGAAGGCGCCCCTGATGCCACGCTGAGCTGGGACGACCTGCGCGCCGAGTCGGCGCCGCTGGAGTTCGAGCGGGTGCCGTTCGGCCATCCGCTGTGGGTGCTGTACTCGTCGGGCACCACCGGCCTGCCCAAGCCCATCGTCCACGGCCACGGCGGAATCGTGCTGGAGCACCTCAAGTCGCTGTCCTTCCACCAGGACCTCGGCGAGGGCGATGTGTTCTTCTGGTACACCACCACCGGCTGGATGATGTGGAACTACCTCATCGGCGGCTTGCTGGTGGGGTCCACCGTCCTGCTGTACGACGGCAGCGCGGCCCACCCCGACACCGGCGCCCTGTGGCGGCTCGCCGCCGAGGAGGGCGTGACGTACTTCGGCACCGGCGCGCCGTACATCATGGCGTCGATGAAGGCCGGGGTGAAGCCGCAGGGGCTCGACCGGCTGCGCGGGATCGGCTCGACCGGCTCGCCGCTGCCGCCCGAGGGGTTCGCCTGGGTCTATTCGGACGTGAAGCCCGACGTGCAGCTCGGCTCGTTCTCCGGCGGCACCGACGTGTGCACCGGGTTCGTGGGCGCGGTGCCGCTGCTGCCGATCCGGGCCGGCGTCATCCCGTGCCGCTGCCTCGGCGCGTCCGTCGAGTCCTTCGACCCCGCGGGCGCCTCGATGGTGGGCGAGGTGGGAGAGCTCGTCATCACCCGGCCCATGCCGTCCATGCCGGTCATGTTCTGGAACGACCCCTCGGGCGACCGCTACCGGGAGTCGTACTTCGCCGACTATCCGGGGGTCTGGCGGCACGGCGACTGGATCAAGATCCTCCCCGACGGGGGCTGCGTCATCTACGGCCGCTCCGACTCGACCCTGAACCGCGGCGGCGTACGGATGGGCACCAGCGAGTTCTACCGGGTCGTGGAGCGGTTCGAGGAGATCGCCGACAGCCTCGTCATCGACACCGGGCAGCTCGGCCAGGAGGGCAGGCTGCTGCTGTTCGTCACCCTGGCCGACGGCGCGTCCCTGTCCGACGAGCTGACGTCCCGCCTGCGTACGGCCCTGCGCACCGAGCTGTCACCCCGGCACGTGCCCGACGAGATCCACGTGGTCCCCGGCATCCCGAGGACGCTGTCGGGCAAGAAGCTGGAGGTCCCCGTACGGAAGATCCTGCTCGGCACCCCCGTGGAGAAGGCCGCCAACCCCGACGCAATGGCCAACCCCGAGGTCCTCACCCACTTCGCGCCGCAGCGGTAGACGGGGCGGTCAGGGGACGAGGGCGTACGCGCGGACGGGGAAGGTGCCCATGCCGGACACGGCGACGGGCGCCGCGTGGAGCCGGAACCCGGTGTGCGGCAGCCGTTCCAGTCCGCGCATGTGCTCGATGATCGGAATGCCCGCGGTCAGCAGGGCGGTATGGGCCGGGCGGAGCCCGTCCGCCGTGTCGTCGATGTTGACGCTGTCGATGCCGACGACGGCCGGTTGCCGCTCGGCGAGCAGGGCGGCCGCCTCCGCCGTCAGGAAGGGATGCTCCGGGTCGCCGTAGGCCGGGCCGCCCCAGTGCCTGTCCCAGCCCGTGCGCAGCAGGACCGCGCGGCCCCTGACGTCGTGGCCTTCGAACGCGTCGGCGCCGATGCCTCGCCCGGGGGAGCCGGAGACGTCGATCAGCAGGCCGGGGACGTCGACCAGCCGGGACAGGTCGATCTGGGCAAGGTCCTCGCCCTCCGCGAGCCGATGGAACGGCGTGTCGAGGTACGTGCCGGTGTTCGCCACCATCGTGATGCGGCCGATCTGGAACTCGGTGCCCGGAGCGTACCGGCCGCGCGAATCCTCGCGCGTCAGATGATCGGTGATCTCCGGTGCGGGCAGGCCGGGATAGGTCACCATGCCGTGCCGGACCACATGACTGAGCTCGACGACACGGGCGCGCGGGTGCTGCTGATTCTCGAACATCACGTGATCAGGATGACGTAGCCAGGACGCGCTCGTACGCCTCCTGCAGCAGTCGGGAGGCACGCGGGCGGTCGGGGTCTGGGCGGGGGATGCCCAGATGGGTCTCGCGCAGCTCGTCCATCAGATTTTCCCAGAGGGGCGGGCCGCCCTCCTCCAGCAGTCGTGCCCGGATGCTCAGCTCCGGCGTCGTCGGACGGTGCCGCAGGCCCCAGGAGCCGAGCGCGACCATGACCGGAATCGTCTGGATGCCCGCCTCGGTGAGGCTGTAGGTCCCTCGGCGCCCTCGCCCCGCGTCCTCGTGGGTCAGGAGACCTCCGGCGACGAGGGCCTTGAGGCGGCTGCTGAGGATGTTCGACGCGATCCCCTCCTCCGAGTTGGCGAGCAGGTCGCGGAAGTGCCGGCGGCCGCCGAAGATCACGTCGCGCAGGACGATGAGGCTCCACCTGTCTCCGAGCGCCTCCACCGCCGCGTTGATCGCGCACCCCGACCGCGGCTCGTCTCGCATGGCCGACCTCCAACTGATTGCGTTTTGCCACCACCTAGTCTACGCTCATTCCCAGCGGTTGCAATCCGCAATCACTTGCCGGAAACAGGAGATCAGCCATGTCTCGTGTCAGGGTGCACAACTTCTCCGTCTCCCTGGACGGCTTCGCCACGGGCGAGGGTCAGAGTCTCGATGAGCCGTTCGGTCACGCGGGCGGGCGGCTCCACGAATGGTTCTTCGCGACCCAGACCTTCCACGCCATGCAGGGGAAGACCGGCGGGAGCGCCGGGGTCGACGACGCCGTCACCGGTACGTGGGACGCGGGCATCGGCGCGGAGATCATGGGCCGCAACAAGTTCGGCCCTCAGCGTGGCCCCTGGGAGAACCACGACTGGACCGGATGGTGGGGGCCGAACCCGCCGTTCCACACGCCGGTCTTCGTCCTGACCCATCACCCCCGGCCCTCGGTCGAGATGGAGGGGGGCACCACGTTCCACTTCATCGACGCCACCCCCGAGGAGGCGCTGCGTCAGGCGCGCGAGGCCGCGGGCGATCTCGACGTGCGTATCGGCGGCGGGCCGAGCACGGTCCGGCAGTTCCTGGCCGCCGACCTGATCGACCACATGCACGTCGCCGTCGTCCCGATCATCCTGGGCCGCGGCGAACGCCTGTGGGACGGGCTCGAAGGGCTCGAGAAGCGTTTCCGGATCGAGTCGGTGACCACCCCGAGCGGCGTCACCCACATGACCTTCACACGACGCTGACCGCCTGAAAGGCTGACGGACATGACCGAGAAGACCGAGAACATCACGTCCAAGGACGGCACGACCCTCGCCGTCGACACGATCGGCCAGGGTGCGCCGGTGATCCTCGTCGGGGGCGCGTTCAACGACCGCTCGACCGTGGCCGGGCTCGGCGCCGAACTCGCGCCGGCGTTCACCGTCGTGACCTACGACCGGCGTGGCCGGGTGGGCAGCGACGACAAGAGCGACGACTACCGGGTCGCCAACGAGGTCGACGACCTGGCGGCCGTCATCGAGCACGTGGGTGGCCGGGCCTCGGTGTTCGGGCACTCCTCGGGCGCCGTCCTCGTGCTGGAGGGGGCCATGCGCGGGCTGCCGATCGACCGGGTGGCCGTCTACGAGCCGCCGTACTGCGCCGACGAGAACCAGCCGAGGCCGGCGGCCGACATCTACGACCGGCTCAAGGCCCTGGTGGCCGCCGGCGACCGCGACGGCGCGGTGGAGCTGTTCCTCCACGAGGCGGTCGGGGTCCCGACCGAGGCGATCGCCGGGATGAAGGCCGGGCAGGAGTGGGCGTTCCTGGCCGACAAGGCGCCCAGCCTGCCGTACGACGTGCTGGTCAGCGCGCCCTGGCAGGTGATGCCGTTCGACCGGCTCGCCGGGATCGGCGTGCCGGTGCTGGCGGTGTACGGCGACCAGACCGCGCCGAACCTGGCGGAGGGGACGAAGGCCGTCGCGGCGACCGTGCCCGGCGCCGAACTCCTGGTGATGCCGGGAGAGGACCACGCGGTGCTGCAACGGCCTGCGGCGCTGGCGCAGATCCTCACGAAGTTCTTCGGCTGATCCGTATGCCCGCTCCGGACGCCCGGAAATTGTCGGAGCCGGCGGATACCTTCGAGTCGGCATGCGAATCGACGGCGCGACCACTGAACTGGCCGGCACTGAACTGATCGGCACTGGGTTGATCGGCACTGGGCTGATCGGCAGGGAGCATCCTGCCGCGATGTTGCGCGCCGAGATCGAACGGGCGGTCGGCAGCCACGGCGGCCTGACGCTGGTCGCCGGTGAGGCCGGCATCGGCAAGACCACGCTCGTCACCAGCGCGGCCGAGGAGGCCAGGCGTCTGGGCGCGCTGGTCCTCAGCGGATCGTGCTGGGACTCCGACAGCGCCCCGGGCTACTGGCCGTGGGTGCAGATCCTGCGCGGGCTGCGGCGGTGCGCCGCGCCCGGGGAGTGGGCGGCGGCCGAAGAGGCGGCGGGCGCCGAACTGGCCGCGCTGCTCGGCGAGTCGCCGGGCGCCGACGTGGCCGAGGGCTTCCGGCTGTACGACGCGGTGACGAGCGCCCTGGTGGCGGTCTCGCAGAGCCGTCCCCTGGTGGTGGTGCTCGAAGACCTGCACTGGGCGGACGCCGCGTCGCTCAGGCTGCTGGAGTTCGCGGCCCAGCACACCTGGTTCGAACGGGTGCTGATGGTGGGCACCTACCGTGACGTGGAGGTGGAGTCGGCGGACCATCCGCTGCGGCCCCTCGTGCTGCCGCTGGTCGCGCGGGCGACGACGGTCCCCCTGACCGGGCTCGAACGCGAGGAGGTCGGCGCGCTGATGACCCGCGCCGCCGGGCGGAACCCGTCCGCCGACCTCGTCACCGAGGTGCACCGGCGCACCGGCGGCAATCCCTTCTTCGTGGAGCAGACGGCGCGGCTGTGGCGCAGCGGCGGTTCCGTCACCACGATCGCTCCCGGTGTCCGAGACACCCTGCTGCGCCGGCTTTCCCTGCTGCCCGCGCCGGTCGTGGACCTTCTCGTCACCGCCGCGGTGTTCGGGCGTGAGTTCCATCGCCAGGTGCTGGCCGCCGTCGCCGCCGCTCCCGTTCTCCAGGTGGAACGGCTGCTCGACCAGGCGGTGGCCGCCCGGCTCGTGGTAGCACGGGGTGTGGAGGCGCGGGGTGGGGAGGCATTCGCGTTCGCGCACGACCTGGTCCGCCAGACGCTCTACGAGTCTCTCGACGAGAAGGCGGCGTCCCGGCGGCACGCCGCGGTCGTCCAGGCCGTCGACCGGTCGCCCGGCCTCGCCGAGCACGTGCTCCCCGCCGACCTGGCCAGGCACGCCTACCTCGCCGGTGACCACGTCGAGCCGGCTCATGCGGCGGACCGGCTGCTCGCCGCGGCCCGCGGCGCCGCCGCTCGCCTGGCCTTCGAGGAGGCGCTCGGGCACTACCGCAGGGCACTCGAACTGGCCGCCGTCGCCGGAGAGCCGCGCCGGCATGTGCTGATCGCACTCGAACTCGGCCGCGAGTTCTACCACGGGGACGACCGCGACAGCGGCCGGCGTGCGTTCGAGGAGGCGGCCGCCGTCGCGCGGGAGACCGGCGAGTCCGAGCTGGTCGCGCGGGTGGCGCTGTCCGTCTACGCGGTCTGTGGTGGCGACGGCGGCCCGTTGGGCGCCGACCTGCTGCGGGAGGCGCATGGTGAGCTGGTGCGGGGCGGCCGGCCCCGCGATGAGGAGCTCTCCCTCGACCACCTCGCGCGGGAGCTGGCCATCCATGTGGCGCTGCTCGCCCGGCGAGGCGAGGACGACGAGGCGCTGGCCTTCAGCCTGTGGGCCTTCCACGACGCCATCTGGGGCCTGGGCACCGCACCGGAGAGGGTGGCGCTCACCGGAGAGCTGCTGACCCTGGCCCACCGCACGGGCGACGTGGAGATGGAGAGCGTCGCCGCCGCATTGCGCTGGGTGGCACTGCTGGAGCAGGGCGACCCCGCCTATCTCGCCCAGTTCCGTGAGTTCGTCGCGCTCGGCGGCCGCACCGACCTGCCGCGCATCGACATGGCCACGGCCAGCGACCGCAGCATCATCGCCGCGTTCACGGGCGACTTCGGCCAGGCGGAGACCCTGCTCGACGAGCTCGCCGGGTTCGAGCACGGGCACGACCACTTCGCGTACATGCTGGACCACCACCGCTGGGCGGTGCGGATGCTCCAGGGCCGTGACGACGACCTGGACGACATCCACCGTGCGCTGCGCAGGAGCCGGCACCCCTGTCCGGGCCTGCTGGAGGCCATGACCGCGCTGCGGAGAGGGGACGGCGCGACCGCGCTGCGCCACCTGCGCGACACCATGGCCAGAGGCGAGCCGCGGCGCTCGATTCAGCCGCTGTGGCTGCGGTTCCAGGCCATGGTCGCCGCGTGGTCGCGCGACCCGGAGCTGTGCGACAAGGCGAGGGCCGAGCTCGACCCCTACCTCGGCAACTGGGCGGTGTCGATGTACGGCTGGGACATCGGCGGCCCGGTGATCCTCCTGCGTGCTCTCGTCGACGCGGCGCAGGAACGCTGGGACCAGGCGATCGACGGGTTCACCGCCGCCTGGCACTCCGCCGACCTGCTCCTCGCCCGCCCGTGGTCGGTCGAGGCGCGGGCGCATCTCGCGGAAGCGTTGCTGCGGCGGGGACGTCCGGGCGACGCGGATGAGGCCGGGAAGCTGCTTGACGACGTGGAGGGCGAAGCGGACCGGCTCGGCATGGAGCACATCGTGGAGCGCGTCCGCCGGGTGCGTCTCAGGGAGCGCGCGCCCGTGCACGGCCGCTGCGGAGCCGAGTTCCGGCGGGACGGCGCGGTCTGGACCCTGGGATTCGGCGGCCACACCGTTCACCTGCCCGACGCCAAGGGCCTGCGCGACCTTCACTGCCTGCTGAGCCACCCCGGGGCCGACCTGCCCGCCGTACGGCTGCTCGACCCGGAGGGCGGGGAGCTCGTCGTCGCCGCCCGGGGGATGGGCGGCGACGCCGTCCTCGACGAGGAGGCCAAGGCGCGATACCGGCGCCGGCTCGCCCTGCTCGACGAGGAGATCGACCGGGCGGCCGAGCGGGGAGACGACGGCCGGGCGGCGGAGTTCGACAGGGAGCGAGCGGCCCTGCTGGCCGAGCTGCGCTCCGCCTCGGGGCTCGGCGGGCGCGACCGCCGCCTCGGCGACGAGGCGGAGCGCGCCCGCAAGGCGGTCACCGCCCGCATCCGTGACGTGCTGCGCAAGCTCGACCGGCTTCATCCCGCGATGGCCGCCCATCTGCGCGCCGCCGTCTCCACCGGCGCCACCTGCCGCTACCAGCCCGAGCATGAGGTCACCTGGCGCCTGTGACCTATTTACGGTTGTAGAGGCGCATGGTCAGCGCGCCGAAGACCACGATCGACACCGCGCCGCAGACCAGCACCCAGGTGATCTCCCCGGTGTCCGGGCTGCCCGCCATCAGCGAACGCGCCGCGGTGACCAGGTGGGAGATGGGGTTCACGCCGACGAACGCCTGAAGCCAGCCCGGCATGGTCTGCGGGTCCACGTAGACGTTGCTGAGGAAGGTGAGCGGGAACAGCACCAGCATGCTGACGCCCATCACCGACTTCTCGCTGCGCAGCAGCAGCCCGAACATCGTCCAGATCCACGAGAACGCGAACGAGAAGGCCACCAGCAGCGCGATCGCGGTCAGCACGCCGACGACCCCGCCCTGCGGGCGGAAGCCCAGCACCAGGCCGACCACGAGGATGACCGTCGCCGCCATCGTGTAGCGGAACGCGTCGCCGAGCAGGTAGCCGACCATGGTCGACGGCCGCCAGATCGGCAGCGTACGGAAGCGGTCGAAGACGCCCTTCTCGATGTCCTTGTTGACCTCGACCCCGGTGTACATCGTGATCATCACGACGCTCGTCACCATGATGCCCGGCAGCAGGAACTGCAGGTATTCCGTCGGCGAGCCCGCCAGCGCGCCGCCGAACAGGTAGGTGAACATCAACGTCATCATGATCGGGAACGCGGTGACGTCGAAGAGCTGCTCGGGCACATGCTTGATCTTCAGCATCGCCCGCCAGCCGAACGTCAGCGAGGCCGACAGTGCGCTGGGGCGCGGCGGGCGTGTCCCGGGGGCCAGCACCGCGCCCAGCGTGTCGGCCGCGGGGACGAAGGACGTGCCGGTCTCGGTGGTCGTGGCGCTCATGCCGCCGTCTCCTCCATCTTCTTGTCCGTGAGAGCCCTGTCGGTGAGTGCGAGGAAGACTTCGTCGAGGCTGGGCTGGCCGAGGGAGAAGTCGTCCACGACGATCCCGGACGATGCCAGCGCGGCGAGGGCGCGCGAGGCTCGCTCCGCACCTGCGTCCGCGTCCTCTCCGGGGATGCGGGCGGTCAGGGCCACGGGGTCGGCCTCCAGGTGGATCTGGGTCTTCAGCTCCCCGGTCAGCACCCGCTCGGCCTCGGGCCGTTGCGCGGCGTCTCGCAGCCGTACGTGCACCGACCCCGAGCCGACCGACGCCTTGAGCTCGCCCGGCGTGCCTTCGGCGATGACCCTGCCATGGTCGATGACCGCGATGCGCCCGGCCAGCCGGTCGGCTTCGTCCAGATACTGCGTGGTGAGCAGCACGGTCGTGCCGTGGGCGACCACGATCCTGACGATGTCCCAGACCTGGTTGCGGCTGCGTGGGTCGAGGCCGGTCGTGGGCTCGTCCAGGAACAACAGGTCGGGCGTGTTGAGGATGCTGGCCGCGATGTCCAGCCTCCTGCGCATGCCGCCCGAGTAGTTCTTGACCTGCCGACCGGCGGCCTCGGTCAGCCCGAACGCCTCGAGCAGCCGCATGGCCCTGTCCCTGGCGGCGGCCTTCCGGTGGCCCAGCAGCCTGCCGAGCAGGACCAGGTTCTCCATCCCGGTCATCTCCTCGTCCACCGAGGCGTACTGGCCCGTCAGGCTCACCCGGCTGCGTACGGCGTCGGGCTCGCGCAGCACGTCGTGGCCGAACACCCTGGCCTCGCCGCCGTCCGGGCGCAGCAGGGTCGCCAGCATCTTGACCGCGGTGGTCTTCCCCGCCCCGTTGGGGCCGAGCACGCCGTACACCGTGCCCGCGGGCACGGCGAGGTCGAGCCCGTCCACCGCGCGGTTCTCGCCGAATGTCTTGACCAGGCCCGATGTCTCTATCGCCAGCCCTGGTGTCCGGTCCCGCATGATCTGTCGTCTCCGTTCCGTCCAGCGTTTCACCAGAGAGGCGCCAGATCCGGGGCAGGCACCCGCTAGATCCGATCTAGCGGCCGTGACATCTGTCGTGGCGGGGTCGTGACAGACGGCGGAGGTCCGGACCGGGGCGGCGGCGGAGGCTTGCCGTATGAACCTTCATGACGGCGCCCCCGCCCTCTCCGTGACGGGGCTGCGCAAGACGTACGGCGAGACCCGCGCGGTCGACGGGATCGACCTGGTCGTGGGCCGGGGGGAGGTGGTGGCGCTGCTCGGCCCCAACGGCGCGGGCAAGTCCACCACGATCGACATGGTCGTCGGGCTGGCCCGCCCGGACGCCGGGGAGATCGCCGTGTTCGGCGCGTCTCCCCACGAAGCGGTGCGGCGCGGCATGGTGGGCGTGATGCCCCAGGAGGGCGCGTTGCTCGACGACGTGACCGTGGGGGAGACCGTGACGCTGATCGCGTCCCTCCACAGCGCCCCGCTGCCGGTGGAGGAGGCGCTGAGCCGCGCCGGGGTGGCCGATCTCGCCGACCGGCGGGCCGCGCGGCTGTCCGGCGGCCAGCAGCAGCGGGTCCGGTTCGCCATGGCACTGGTGCCCGGCCCGGACCTGCTGGTGCTCGACGAGCCGACGGCGGCCATGGACGTGACGGCCCGGCGGGAGTTCTGGCAGTCGATGCACGCCTTCACCCAGACCGGCCGCACCGTGCTGTTCTCCACGCACTACCTGGAGGAGGCCGAGGCGTACGCGGACCGGGTCGTGCTGATGCACGCGGGCCGCGTCGTGGCCGACGGCCCGGTGTCCGCGGTCATGGCCGAGGTGTCCGGCCGTACGGTGACCGCGACCGTGCCCGGCGCCCGCGCCGAGGACCTGGGCGCACTGCCGGGCGTGGCGGCGGCGCACGTCCGCGACGGCCGGGCCGAACTGCGCTGCACCGACTCCGACCTGGTCGTACGGGAGCTGCTGACGCGCTATCCCGAGGTCCGGGACGTCGAGATCGGCGCGCTGGGCCTGGAGGACGCGTTCCTGCGCCTGACCGGAGTGTCGGAGGCCGTGCGATGACCGGATACCTCACGTTCGAGATCAGGCGGACCCTGCGGGACGCCAAGTTCCTGCTGTTCGCGGTCGCCCTGCCGGTGGGGCTCTACCTGCTGATGGCCGACCGTTTCGCCGACCAGGGGGCTCCCGCGTCGTACGTGATGGGCGGCGTCGCGGCGTTCGGGGCGGTGAAGACCGCGCTCGACGTCGGTGCCCGTACGGCGGTGGAGCGCGCGATCGGCTGGCAACGCCAGTTGCGGCTCACCCCGCTCAGCGGCGGCGGCTATCTGCTGGCCAAGGCGTCGGTGGCGATGGTCGTGGCGCTGCCGCCGGTGGCCGGGGTGTCGCTGGTCGCCGCGCTTGTCAGCGGGGTGCACCTGTCTCCCGGCGGATGGGCGGTGGCCGTGCTCGGCGTGTGGGCGGGCACGGTGCCGTTCGCCCTGCTCGGCCTGCTGATCGGCCAGTTCGCCACCGCCCAGAACCTGCAGGCGTACCAGGGGGCGGTGGTGCTGGTGCTCAGCTTCGTCGGCGGGCTGTTCATCCCGGTGAGCACGTTCCCGCAGGCGCTCGCGACGGTGGCCAAGGTCCTGCCGAGCTACTGGCTCGCGCAGGTCGGGCACGCCGCCGCGCTCGGCGATGGCAGCGACGGTGGCAGCGGGCAGGCCGCGCTGGTCCTGACGCTGTACGCGCTCGTGCTGGGCGCCGCCGTGGCCGTCCGGTATCGCCGCGGCACCGCTCGGGCCTAGGGTGACTGACGTGGGCGAGCAGGGCGTATGGGGACGTTCCGCCTGGCCGGTGTGGAACCCGGCCCGGCCGGCCTCCCGTACGGCTCACATCCGCGGCGTCGTCGTGCTGTCGCTCTTCCTGCTCTGGCCGCTGTGGGAGGTCCTGCGCCCGGACGGAGGCGGACCGGATGCGGCGGTCGGGGCCGTCGTCCCCCTGTACGGCGCGGGCTGGCTCGTCGCCATGACCACCGGGCCCCGCCTGCCGCCCCGGCGGCGGATCCTGCTCGTCGGGATGCTGTTCGCGCTTGCGGTCGTGGCGGCGCTGCTGCGCGACGGCCCGCTCTACCTCGGCCACGCCGGCCTCTTCAGCTTCGCGCTCGCGGCGGCGGCCTGGCTGTTCCCGGCGCTGTGGGCCGTGCTCCTCGGGCTGGCAACCTGGGTGGTTCAGGTGCTCGCCAACTGGTCGGCCCCCGGTCCCGTCCATTGGGGACATGTGGGCGGACTCGTCCCCGGGATCGTGATCCCGGTGGCCGTGACGCTGCTGATCCGGCTCGTCGTCCAGCTCGGCCAGGCCCGCGAGGAGATCGCGGCGCTGGCCGCGGCGGCGGAGCGCGACCGGCTGGCCAGGGACCTCCACGACGTGCTCGGGCACAGCCTGACCACGATCACCGTGAAGACCGGCCTGGCCCGCCGGGTGCTGGAGAGCGGCGGCGACCCGGAACGCGCGCTGGCCGAGTTGCGCGACGTCGAGCGGTTGTCCCGGCAGGCGCACAGCGAGGTGCGCCTGACCGTGTCCGGCCGCCGCCGTCCCTCCCTCGCCGCCGAGCTGGCGGGGGCCCGCGCCGCGCTGCGGGCCGCCGGGATCAACCCGGTCCTCCCGCCGTCCGCGGACCACGTCCCGGCCGAACTGGCCGAGCCCTTCGCGTACGTCCTGAGGGAGGGGGTCACCAACGTGATCCGGCACAGCGGTGCGACGCGGTGCGAGGTGCTGCTCGGAGACGACTGGCTGGAGGTGCGCGACAACGGCACGGGGCAGAAAACAGCGGGGCAGCACGCGGCGAAGCCGGGCAACGGCCTGTCCGGGTTGGCCGAACGGCTGCGAGCCGTCGGCGGGCGGATCGAGGCGGGCCCGCTGCCCGCCGGTGGGTTCCGGCTGCGGGCGAGCCGCGCATGATCAGGGTGCTGCTCGCCGACGACCAGGCGCTCGTACGCGGCGCGCTGGCGGCGATGCTCGCGCTGGAGCCGGACATCGAGGTGGTGGCCCAGGTCGGCTCGGGCGAGGAGGTCGTCGAGGCCGCGCGGCAGACTGTTCCCGACGTGGCGTTGCTGGACGTCCAGATGCCGGGCAGGGACGGCCTGGAGGTCACCGCCGACCTGCGCGCCGCGCTCCCGTCCTGCCGGGTGGTGATCTGTACGACCTTCGGGCGGCCGGGCTACTTCGCCCGTGCCATGGAGAACGGCGCCTCGGGCTTCGTCGTGAAGGACGCGCCGCCCGAGCACCTGGTCGACACGGTGCGCCGGGTCCACGCGGGCCTGCGCGTGGTCGATCCCGCCCTGGCCGCCGAGTCGCTCGCCAGCGGGTCGAGCCCGCTGACCGCGCGGGAGCGCGACGTGCTGCGCGCGGCCCGGCAGGGCGGCACCGTGGCGGAGATAGCGCGGAGCCTGCACCTGTCCGCCGGGACCGTACGCAACCACCTGTCGGCGGCGATCGGCAAGACCGGCGCGAGCACCCGCGCCGAGGCCGCACGGATAGCCGACGAGCACGGCTGGCTCTGAGCCGTCTCCCCGCCTCCAAAGAGGCGCTGCGTGCGCCGAAGGGAGGACGCGGGCCGAGCGGGATCCCTCGCAGCATTGCGGCATGTCACACTCGTCCGCAATCGGGGGCGCCACACTGGTCGTTGGACCGCTGGTATGGCTGGCCGGACTGACCACCCGCCATCTGGCGGTCACGGCAGCGACCTTCACTCCGGCACAGGCCGCCCGACTGGCCGGCGAGGAGTTCGACGGGCCGAAGGAACTCGCCGCGTACGCGCAGCATCCGGACCTGGTCACGGCCGGTTACGCGCTTTTCGCCGCCGGCGCCGTCGTACTGTGCCTCGCTCTCGTCACCCTGGCCCGCGTCGCCGCCGCGCGGTCACCGCGGCTCGCCCTCGCCGGTGGCGCGCTCGTGGTGGTGAGCCTGTTCGCGCGCCTGTACTGGGCCGGTGTCGACCATACGGCCTTCCAACTCGTCGATCGGGTCGGCGTCGACCAGGCGACCAGGATCGTGATGGACATCTACCCGCAGATCTCCTACGGGCCCTGGAGACTTCCCGTGACGGCGGCCTTCGGCTGGTACCTCGGCGTGCCGCTGCTGGGCGCGGCGGCCTTCCGCGCGGGGACGTTCGGGCTCATCCGCCTTGTCCTGTTCCTCGCTTCCGCGACCCTCTGGAGCGGTGTGCTCAAAGCCAGCACGTGGGATGGGGTCGCCTCGTCGGCGCTGCTGTGCCTGGCGCTGGTGCCGCTGGGAGTCGGTCTGCTGCGTGGCCGGACAGCCCCAGCCGTTGCGTTCTAGCGTGGGTCTGTGGACGGCGTGGCGGCACAGATGAGGGTGTGGGAGACGCGGCTGGCGCCATGGACCCTGCCGGTCGTGGCCTGGTGCGCGGCGGCGTTCCCCGCCGTGCTGCCGCAGGCGCAGCCGTACGCCCGACTCGCCGCGATCGCGATCGGGCTGATGGCCGCCGTCGCGGCGTGGAAGGCGTCGACATGGGCCCTGCTCGGGCTGGCGACGGCGGGGGCGTTGTTCATGCCCCCCGCACTGCTGCTGGGCGTGGCGTCGTACCTCGCGGCCACCACGCTCAGACGCCCATCCGTACTGCCGGGCTACGTGGTGGTGGCGAGTGCGGTGGCGGTCGTGCCGCAACCGGGCGAGGACCTGACCTCCGCGCTCGGCGGTGCGCCCTCGCTGGTCTGGCTGCCGCTGGCGGTGGGACTGTGGGCCGACGCCCGCAGGCAGGTGGTGGCCGGGTTACGCGAGCGTGCGCAGCGGCTGGAACGCGAGCAGACGGCCCGCGCGGAGCAGGCACGTGCCCATGAGCGCGCCCGTATCGCCAGGGACATGCACGACATCGTGGCGCACCGGGTCTCGCTGATGGTCCTGCGGGCGGGCGCACTGGAGGTCAACGCCCCCGACGACAAGACAGCCCAGGAAGCCGAACTGATCCGGACGACGGGCAAGGAGGCGCTGGCCCAGCTCAGGACCGCCCTGGGCATCCTCGGCAAGGAGGGCGAAGGCTTCCATCCGCAGCCGACCCTGGCCGACCTCGACTCGCTGCTCGAGCAGTCTCGCTCCGCGGGCGTACCCGTGGAGATGCGGGAGGAGGGCACGACGGGCCCGTTGCCCGTGCTGCCGCAGCACACCGCCTACCTCGTCGTTCGAGAGGCGCTCACCAACATCCACAAGCATGCCGGTCCCACCGCCACCCGCGTGACGCTGCGCCACCTTCCCGCCGCCCTGGAGGTCACCGTCAGGAACGCGCCGCCCGTACGGCCCGTGCCCTCCCTGCCGGGAAGCGGGCTCGGACTCATCGGGCTGAGGGAACGGGTCGAGTTGCTCGGCGGGGAGTTCACCGCGCGGGCGGGCGACGACGGCGGGTTCGTGGTGTGGGCGAGGCTGCCGAAATGATCAGAGTCCTCATCGCGGACGACGAGGCGCTCGTACGGACCGGTCTCCGGATGATCCTGGAGTCCGCCGGTGACATCGCGGTGGTGGCCGAGGCCCAGACCGGCGCGGAGGTGGTCGACGCGGTCGCCCGCCACTGGCCGCAGGTCGTGCTCATGGACGTACGCATGCCTCGCATGGACGGCGTGACCGCGCTCCAGCACATCAACCGGTCGCCGAATCCGCCGAAGGTGGTCATGCTCACCACCTTCGACCGTGAGGAGTACGTCTACGGCGCGCTGCGCGCCGGGGCCGCCGGGTTCCTGCTGAAGGACACCGCGCCCCGAGACCTGATCGCAGCCGTACGCGCGGTGGCCGAGGGCAGCGCCATGCTCTCGCCCACGGTGACCAGACGGGTGCTCGACGCCTTCGCCGGACAGCAGGCGGCCGACGTGCGCGCCGCCCGTGAACGCCTGGCCGTCCTGACGGAACGCGAACGCCAGGTCGTCCGGGCGGTGGCGCGCGGACTGTCCAACGCCGAGATCGCCCGCGAACTCGGCATGACGCAGACCACGGTGAAGACACATGTCAGCCGCTCGCTTTCCAAGCTCGGCCTGACCAACCGGGTTCAGATCGCCCTGCTGGTCCGGGACGCCGGCGAGGCCGGCCGGGCCGGATGAGCGCACGCGCACGGTTGTGCCCGTTACGCCGCGTGCATCCACCCCCATGCCGCCGCTTCGCGGCGGTCCTCCTGGAAGCGTGTGATCGTCATGACGATCGCGATGGCCAGGGCGGCCGTCGCGATCGACAGGACGTTGCCGACGATGTCGAAAACGGCCGCATTCCGAATGGCCGGCATTTCCTCGGCATTCGCGTAGGTCCGCCGCCCCACTGTCGCCAGTAGTCCGGTGACCAACCACGCGAGCCACCAGGCCCAGACCAGGCCGGACCGGCGGGCGGTCGTGAAGTGTGCGGACTCTTCGACAGCGCCGGGCTTGGACGACGTCCAGATATCGTCGACGATTTGTTTTGGAAATACGAAATTGACGATTGGGACGACCCATCCGAAGATCAGCCAAGGCTTGGCGTGCCGGTGCGGCCACGGGCTCAGGATCTCGGCGTTCGCCCGGGCCTGGAACAGCCAGATCAGGAACATGACAGCGGTAGCGGCGAAGGCGACGCTCTCCACCAGGCCGGATATGAGATACCGCACGTCGTTGGCTTGGAGGTCGCGGATAGGGACCGCATCACTGTCGGCCAGAAACCTGTCGATGAGCACGACCCGTTGCACGTCGACGACGGAGGCGATCACGTACACCAGAGAATCGACGGCCAGCATCACGACGGTCGCCGTTCCCAGACGTCGTATCGAACGCAGCGGCGCAGGCGGTGGTGTGGAATACACAAAGGACTCCTCACAATAGGCCGTCAACTGATCGTCCGATACCGGGCGCAAAATCGACCGTTCGCGTTTCTCTCCTGGAATGGTTTCGGAATATCGCCGTAGCCGGACGACGGCGTCCGGCCACGCTGCGGCCGGTGGGCCATGACGCGGCGCCGTGATCGCCGACGCCCCCGGGAAAAAGCGGATGACCGGCACGCGGCTCGAGCGCGAGAATCGCCCCCATGTCTCAGCCGATACTGCGTACCGACCGCATCACGCTTGTTCCGCTGTCCGACGAACACCTGGAGCACGAGGTCGAACTGGACGCCGACCCCGAGGTCATGCGCTATCTCACCGGCCGCGCACGCAGCCGTGAGGAAGTGGAGGTCCTTCATCGCGAGCGGCTCGCCGCCGCGGACCGCGTCGCGGGGCTCGGCTTCTGGGCCGGTTTCGTGGACGGGCGGTTCGTCGGCTGGTGGCTTCTTGAGCCGCCTGCGCGTGCCGACCAGGGCCCGGTCGAAGGGCAGGCCGAACTCGGATACCGGCTCCTGCGGCGCTACTGGCGTCAGGGCTTGGCCAGCGAGGGAGCCCGCGAGCTCCTTCGGCACGGATTCGAAGACCTTCGGCTGACCCGCGTCTTCGCCGAAACCATGGCGGTCAACACCGCCTCCCGCGCCACGATGACGGCGATCGGCATGCGGCACGTCCGTACGTTCCACTTGGACTGGGAAGAACCGCTGCCCGGCAGTGATCTCGGTGAGGTCGAGTACGCGATCACCCGAGAGCAATGGCTCACTTTCTGATTAGGTTGTCGGCATGGAGGTAGAGATCAGCGGCTTACCGGTGCATTTCGCGGAGTACGGCGACGGGATTCCCGTTCTGGCGTTGCACGGGGCGGGGGTGGACCATCGCGAGATGGCCGGCTCCCTGGAGCCGGTCTTCCGCGACCGGCCGGGTTATCGGCGGGTCTATCCGGACTTGCCCGGCATGGGCCGCACTCCGGTGCCGGACTGGTTGCGCGGCTCCGACGACGTCCTCGATCTCTTACTCGGCCTGATCGACGCGGTCGTCGGCGACGCGGAGTTCGCGATCGTCGGCCAGTCGTTCGGCGCGTACCTGGCCAGGGGCATCGTGGACCGGCGTCCGGCTCAGGTCGCGGGGCTGGCGCTGATGTGCCCCCTGGGCGAGGAGTCGCGTGACGTGCCCGCACACGCGGTGCTGCACGCCTCGGTCGACGTGGCCGACGTGCTGAGCCCGGCCGAGCAGACCCAGTTCCGGGACTACTTCGTGGTGCAGACGCCTGCCACTCTCGAACGGTTCCGGGAGTACGTCGCCCCGGCCATCCCCCTCGTCGACCAGGACGGTCTGGGGCGGGTGTTCGAACAGTGGCGGCTGAGCCACGCTTCCGCGGACGGGTCTCCGTACACGGGCCCGACTTTGATCCTCGCCGGGCGCCAGGACGCCACGGTGGGGTACGCCGGTGCGTGGGATCTGGTGGAGCGGTATCCGCATGCCACGTACGCCGTCCTGGACCGGGCCGGTCACGCGCTGCCGCACGAGCAGACCGGGCTGCTCACCGCGTTCGTCGCCGAATGGCTCGACCGTGTGAACGAGCGCCTCGCCGGGTGAGCCACGCTCACGGATTCGGCGGGTAAGGGTCGCTGCGCAGCCTGCTGTACATCCAGCCGTCGCGCCACTGACCGCGGAGGAACTCCACCGCGCGTAAGACGCCCTCCAGTTTGAAGCCGGCCTTCTCCAGCGACTTCTGTTCCGCGGTGTTCTCCGGATGGGTGAACGCCTGGATGCGCTCGACCGGGGTGTGGGTGAACAGGTAGTCGCACAGCATCGCCTGAGCGCGCCAGCCGATGCCACGGCCACGCCAGTCCGGCAGCAGGGCGATCCCTATCTCCCAGTATCGGGAGACGCCGAACCCTCGGGCCGACCAGCTCACCAGGCCCGCGGCCGTGCCGTCGGCCTCGACGATGAGCCTGCTGTCGTCTTCGCCCAGGTATCCGTCCTTGGCGAAGCGACGTGCCGGTGCCTGGGCGTCGCGAAACCCCGCCCAGTCCAGGCCGATCAACCCCGGCTCCGTGGCGAAACGCCGGAACATGCCGAGATCGTCTTCTGTCACCGGCCGCAGCCGTACCTCAATCGCGCTCACCGTGCCGCCTCCCGTCGATGTTCTTCGACACTAGCGCTGAGATCATCAGCCGCTGACGGCGCGAAGGGCGCCGGGGTGGCGGCCGGTGAGGCGGTCGAGCCTGGCGGCGGTGGCGTCGTCCGCGGGGAGATAGGCGATCAGGAGTTGGTTGTCGTCGTCGGCCAGGCCGAGGGTTTCATAGGCCAGCCGTAGTTCGCCCGCCTCCGGATGCGTGAGCCGTTCGAGGCCGGTGCGCCTGGGCGGGCCCGGCGAAGTTTTCAACCGGTCGGTGAAGGGGGTGCCGACGGCGAGGGTCAGTTCGTCGACCAGGTGCTCGACGTGCGGGTCCTCGCGGGAAACGCCCAGTTTCAGCCCGGCGAGCCGCTGGTCGGCGACTCGGTCCCACTCGGGATATGCGGCTCTGGCCCGGGGATCGGCGAAGACGTACCGCACCAGGTTGGGCGGCCGGCGGTCCAGCAACCCGATCGGGCCGGTGAGCCGCTCGTAGCCGTTCGTGTACGCGAGCACGTCACCGAGCCGGTTGACCACCAATGCCGGGGCGGGTTCGAGCCGGTCGAGCAGTGCCCGGACGGTGGGCCGGACCGACTGCGCGGGCGGCCCCTGGCACGGGCCGACAAGCCGGCCGGCGCCATCGGCCGCCTTGAAGTGGTGGAGCAGATGGAGGCGCTCGTCGGCGGACAGGCGCAACGCGTCGGCGAGGGCGGCGAGCACCGGCACAGAGGGATGACGATCGCGCCCCTGCTCGAGCCGGGTGAGGTATTCGACGCTGATCCCGGCGAGCGTGGCCAGTTCGGAACGGCGCAGGCCGGGGGTGCGGCGCCGGCCGCCGCCGGGCAGCCCGACCTCGGTGGGGGTGACGGCCTCGCGGCGGGCCCGCAGGAACTCGCCCAGGGTGTTGTCGCTCACGATTCGCAGGCTACCGAGTGGCCTCGTTTCCGATCGTGGCCCTGCGGGGGCCAGTCTCGGCCCGGCCTCCCTCCGGCGGTCCCTGTCGCCGGATTCTTTGTTTCCACAGTCGTAAGGAGCGTTGAAATGGATCTGGGACTCAGGGGCCGTACGGTCATCGTGACGGGAGCCTCCGGCGGCATCGGCCGCGAGATCGCCCGCGGGTTCGCCGCCGAAGGGGCCGACGTGGTGCTCACCTACCACCACTCCCAGGCGGGTGCGGAGCGGCTTGCCAAGGAGATCGACGGACGCTCGCTGGTCGCGCCGTACGAACTGGACGACGACGAATCGGCCCGCGGCCTGGTCGAGACCGTGCTCGCATGGTCCGGCCGGATCGACGTGCTGGTCAACAACGCCGTGCACTGGGGCGCCACCGAGCCGGAGGCGGACCTTCCCTTCGAGGCCGTGCCCGACGAGAGGTGGCAGAAGATGATCCGGGCGAACGTCGAGGGCGCGCTGCGGCTCAGCCGGGCGGTCGTCCCGTCCATGCGGGAACGCGGATGGGGCCGGATGGTGCACATCTCGTCAAGCATCGCGGTCGACGGCATGCCGGGTGGGGAGTACTACGGGGCGGCCAAGGCGGCACTGCACGGTTTCAGTAGGTCCGCCGCGTTCGGGCTGGGGAAGGATGGCGACATCCTGTCCAACGTCGTGATGCCCGGGTTCACCAGGACCGAGACCAACGTCGCGATGGTCGAGCAGGCAGGCGATCACTACAGCGCCCGGGCTCCGATCGGCCGCCTGCTCGACGCCGCCGAGGTCGCGGGCGCCGTCGTCTACCTGGGCTCGGCCGCCAACACCGGCATCACCGGACAGGCCATCAAAGTGACCGGCGGCGCCTGACCGGTTCAGGTGGCGGGGCAGCGGTAGGCGGGCACTCGACGCCCTCACGGTCCAACTCTGCTGTCCCTGCCCCAGTCCCAGAGGGCTTGCAGGACCGGACCGAGGGAGCGTCCACGCGGGGTCAGGCTGTACCGGACCCGAGGCGGCCAGCCGGAGAGACGGTGACGGTCGACGACTCCGACGTCCGCGAGGTGGGCCAGCCGTTCGGAGAGGACCTTGTCCGAGAGGCGGGGCAGTATGCGGCGGAGCTCGCTGAACGTACGGTCGCCGCGGAGGAGTTCGCGGATCACCAGTGTCGTCCACCTGCCGCGGAGCGCCGCGAGGGTGATCTCCACAGGGCAGGACGGGGAAGGCTCGGCGGCCTCGCCCATCGGGCCGTCCGGAAGGCCCGGCCGGGCGATGCACACCCTTTGGTTAGCCACGAAAGCGCCTCCTAATGTTCCTCGCGGTTCCTGGACGACCGGAGGGATGAAAGCCGATGAGTCGAGAAATAGCACGCCGGGCCGAGGACGTCCCCGCGGTGTTCGCCGCGCGATTCAACAGCGGCGTGCCGGCCGCTGTGTCGGAGATGTACGAGGACGGCGCCGTGTTCGTGCCGAGTCCCGGCATGGCAGTGACCGGGGACGGGATCGGCCGGGCAAACGCCGAATTCCTCGGTCTCGGAGTGCCGATCACAGTGCGGCCCCGGCACACCTACGTGTCCGGCGATCTCGCGCTGCTCGTGGTGGACTGGATCATCGACGGCGCGGACGTCCGGGGTGATCGGGTGCGCATCGAGGGCACCGCGACAGACGTCGCCCGCCGCGGCCCGGACGGCGTCTGGCGGTACGTCATCGACAACCCGTTCGGGGTGGCGCCTGTGGAAGGAAACTGAATCAAGAGGCGGGGCAGCGGTAATCGGCGTGGCGGTTGGGGGAGCAGCACACCACGCCGCAGGTGAGGAACCGGCCGCCGGTCAGCCAGATGCCCCACTGCACGTCCACGCCGCTGGTGAGCGCCTCACGGGCGTTGTGCAGCCGGAGGTCGAGGCTTATTTGAGCCTCGTCGGCCGGGCGAAGGAAGGAGCTTTCCATCGACCGGTAGCGCTCCGCGAGCCAGGCGAGTGCGTCGTCGGGTGTGGCCGGAGAGGCGTCGATCCGGTGGGCCGGCTTCAGCAGCCAGTCGCACGTACGCATCGGCGGCAGCGGGGAGCTCGTGAACGGGCCGGGGTCGGCGGGCGGCAGCGGCGGTCGTCGCTCGGCCTCGTTGCGCAGCTCTTCCCCGATCCCGCTCCACACGTAGCAGTGCAGGTGCATGGCGCTCCGTACAGTGGGGGTGGCCCCTGCCTGCTATCACCGGGCAGGGGCCACCGTGCTCCTACAGTGTGGTCAGGCCGGCCGCGCGAAGCTCGGCACCGGTGAACCGGAGAGTCCCGGCATCCGGGTTCTTGCTGTCACGCAGGGCGAAGGCGTCGGCCTCGCCCGGAATCGGGGCCAGCTCGACGCAGGACTCCATGTCCTCGTCCTGCTGGTTGCCGCCGCACAGCCGCCGGAAGCGCACTCCGGCGAGGTCGCGGTCGTACAGGTCCATCGTGTTCCTTCCTGTTGGTGGTCCCGCCCCGGACCGTTCGCCGGGCGGGCGTCTTGTGGGCTTCAGCGGGCCTTGCCGAGCAACAGATCCATCCACAGCCGTCGCGCCTGCGGATCGGGCAGGCGTTCGGCCTCCCGGACCTCCGGCGTGTTGGCGGTTCTGTCCGTACGGCGGACGAACAGCAGCCCGCCCGACGCACACAGCTCGTACGCCAGCGGCGCGCAGTGGTCGCAGGTATGGGCCACAACCCGGGCCCGGACGCTGCGCCTGGTCTCCCGCATCCACCGGATCGCGACATGTTCGGGCTGCTCCGGAGCCACATGCAGCCCGGGACATCCAGAGTCGGCCTGGGCCAGAGCATCGAGCGCCCGGACAGCGGACGCTCGGAGGGCAGGTACGCGGTCACTCACTGGGGCAACAACCCTGCGGCGAGCTCCTCCTGCTCGCGGAGTTGCGCAACGAGTTGGTCGGCGTCGTCAGCGTCGATGGTGTGGCTCAGCCCGTGACTCAACTGCGCGTCAGTGAGCCGCTGGTTGCGTGTGGCCCATAGGCGATCGGCTGAGCTCCGCCAGATCGTCCAGTGGGGGAACGCGGCCTGCAGATCCTGGAAGGTTGTCGTCGTGGACATGGCGATAGCATCACGCGCTGTCCTGGTGCGTTTACACTGCGTTCTCGGGACGTGCGGGACGTTTCGCGTTACCGTCTGGATACGTCCTCAACGTCCTCCCGATTCGAGGTCGCCGATGACCAATCACTCTCTACGCCAAGCCATGTCCAGTGCGAGACTTACCGAAAGGGACCTCGCGCTGCGGTGTGAGGTGGACGTTAAGACGGTGTCCCGCTGGCTGGCTGACGAGGCACGCGTGCCGCACCCACGTCATCGGTGGGCCGCTGCCGAAGCGTTGGGAGTGGATGAGTCCGTGTTATGGCCCGAGGCGATAAGGAACACGGTCAAGACTGGACCTGATCGGGAGGTCGTGTCGGTCTACCCCTACCGGTCAGCCTGCCCGAAGAGCGTATGGCGGGCGCTCATCACCGACGCGAAGTCGACAATCACGTTGGCCGGATACACGAACTACTTCCTCTGGCTGGAGCACCCCAATCTGGCGAAGGTGCTCAAGCGCAAAGCTGAGCAGGGATGCCACGTCCGCTTCCTGATTGGCGACCCTGACAGTGAGGTAACTCGCCGACGCGAGGAAACCGAAGCGGTCCCGCTCACGGTTTCCACTCGGATCCGCATCACGCTGGCCGAACTCGACCATCTCAAGGACGTGCCCGGTATCGAGGCGCGGTTCGGCGACGAGCACATCGCCCTGTCGGCATTCCAGTTCGACGACGAAATGCTCGTCACCCCACACCTGGCCAAGCTGGTCGGGCACGACTCGCCGCTCCTGCACCTCAAGCGCCACCAAGACGACGGCCTCTACGACCGCTTCGCGTACCACGTCAACGAACTGTGGTCAGCCGGCCGAGAAATATGGCGGCAGGCGTAGCACGACGTTCCCCTGCTTGTCGCTAATCAAGTGACCGTGCGGAACTCGCTACATCTAGTCCTTGGTCCAGCACTCTCGATGGTAAGCAACGTGCCTCAAATCAATTTTGTGGTTCTTGTGCACGCGCAGCTGACCTACTGCTTGGCCAGTTAATGCATCCATAACGTGTAGTTCGTCCGTAAGGTAGATTGCCCCGTTATCGAAGCGTACGTGATCGTTCGGGCATAGGCAGAGGAGATTTTCTGGTACGTCGGGACCATGGTGAGGCTGCCCCAGGCCGCGTATGTGGGCACCTTCGCTGTACAGGCCTCCCTCTACTTGTATGGCAAGTCCGCAGACCTGGCATTCATGGGAGTACCAGGACTTAACGATGTGCGCGATCATGCTGTTTCGCACGATACGCTGCATGATCGAGGTAGTTACCGGAGCGGGCCCGACGGCATACTGATCAATCGACGCAGGACTGGTGTCTTTTGGTGTCGATACTTCCCCGTCTTTGAGCTTGACCAGGCGGAACTGCCAGACGCGAAAGCCGTCCACCCCCATCTTGGCCCAATGGCTTTCCACTCGATAGAGTCCGTCGTATCGATAGCCCGAGCTTGGTGCGAATGGCGACTGGTGATGCCGCTTGTTGTGACGTCCTCGTATGACGCGTACCGGCAGTCCCTCTAATTCACTACGAACGAGAGCGGCATTTCCTGAGTCGATTAACTCTTGGTCTCGAATCTGGCGCCCAGTATTTGGGTCGCGTCCCCCATGTCCAGTGTAAATAATTATTTCCCCGTAGTCCGCGTCGTCTACGTATCCGCCAGATACTACGATTGCGTCCGCTCCGGTTTTGGCGTTACCGGATATGCCTGCCATGTTCTGCGAGTGCAGGCCGGCAATTCGAAGTTCTTCTCTGTTCTTGAATGGAGAACCTGTGGGGTAACCCGCGATGTGTCCGAACTGTACTGCCATGCTGCAACATGATGGCATATGGAGTAACCACAAGAGCACCTTAGCCCGATTTGTGGTCATATAGGTATATGTGAGCGCAACGCCTATTGGTTGGAGTGCTTCCTCGGGACCGTCGGGAAGGTGCCGGTACGAGCTCCTCATCCCGCAACTAGGGCGTCAGGCGGTAAGGGCTGTCACCTGAACATCCATCTCCAGTTGAGTGCTACTTGAGCGGTCGCTTAAATCGGCTTACTCTCGGTTTGAGCGATCGCTCAACGCGTTGGAGGGTGCGTGGGTCGGTTTGTGTACGTCGAGTGCTTGATTCGGGCTGACATGGGCGCACTCTGGGAGCGGACGCAGCGGCCTGAGCTGCATCAACGCTGGGATCTCCGGTTCACGGACATCGACTACGTGCCGCGTGCCGACGACGGGCCGCAGCACTTCCGATACGCCTTTCGGGTCCTGCCGGGGCTTGTCATCACCGGCGACGGTGTCACGACCGGGGACCGTCACGACATCGGCGGCAGGACGTCGGCGCTGCGGTTCGCCTCGGACCATCCGCTCTCGCTGATCCGCTCGGGCTCCGGCTACTGGCGATACGTACCGACCGACGACGGCGTCCGCTTCATCACCCGGTACGGCTACCGCCCCGGCTGGGGCAAGGCTGTGGACGCCATGTTCCGCCCGCTCATCGGCTGGGCGACGGCTTGGTCCTTCGACCGGCTTCGCCTCTGGCTGGAGACCGGCCGAACGCCTGAGCGCTCCCTGTGGCAGGCCCTCGCCGAACTCTGCCTGCGCACCCTCGCGACCGCCGTCGCCGTCGCCATCACCCCGGCCGTCATCGCCTGCCTGATAGGAGCAGCGGCCATCCTCCTGCCGCCGCTCCCGTCAACCCCCGCGGCGCGCCGATGCCGACGCCGTCCGCCTGATCGGCAGGCGGCAAAAGCTCCCCTGACCCACCTGGAGACGCCATGACCTCGATCTTCGAACGTGCCCTCGGCGCTGACTTCGTCCGTCTGCACCCGCAACTGCGGCGCCGCTTCGGCGTGAGCGTCACCGGCAGGCGGGCTTGCGTCGGCACGGGGGTGATGGAGCACATTTGGCATGCTGGCTTCACCCGGCCGTTCCTCGCCCTGGGCGGGACCCGCAACATCCTGGTCCCCGAGCAGGGCCGGCAGGTGCCGTTCATGATCGAGAACTACCCGTACATCGACTCGTACGGACGGGAGACGGTCAGCTTCGTCCGCACATTCGATCTGCCCGGCCACCGCAGACGGTTCGACGCCCAGATGGTGTACGACCCCGTCAAAGGCATCGTCGACTACCTGGGCTCGCACCAGCATCTGGCCGTGGACCTGGACTTCCACGTGGACGAGCGCGGGGGCCTCGTCATCCGCTCCAACGCGTTCCGACTGCACGAGGGGTGGCTCTCCTGCCGTCTTCCCGCGCTCATGACCGGCACGGCCGTCGTCAGGGAGTCGTACGACGACGAGGCGGGGGAGTTCCGCGTCGGGGTGACCGTCTCGCACCACAGGCTGGGGCCCATGTTCGGCTATTGGGGCGCATTCAAGGCCCGATATGTCGACGTCACCGAGCACGGTGTGCCCGCCACGATCAAGCCGCTGCGCGAAGAGGCGCGCCTGTGAAGTCAGCGCAACGGGGGGACGGCGTTGCGAGCGCGTTCGAGAGCGAGGGACGCCCACCAACTGCCGCCGACCGGGTCCACCTGGTGATACACCGGATCCTCCGGCCCGGGGCCGCCCCGGAGGCACCGGCCGCTGGACTCTCCGGGGTGGCGGATCCACAGGAAGGCGTCGGCCAGCTCGTTGCCGGTGTCGGTGGTCGGGCGCAGGCCGACGCCCCGCCCTGGCGGGTTGCACCACAATTGAGGGTCGGCGTACTTGCCCTCGGGGGCATCCCACACGCCCTTGCCGTTGCGGCTGGTGTCGATGACGAAGTGGGTCAGCGGCGCGTCGTCCGGCACGGCGTCGATCTCGGCGTCCGCACAGGTGCCACCGCCCTTGGTGCTCAAGAGGTAGACGCAGCGGGAGAGCCTGTCCCCGTATCGGAGGAGGCTGTCGGTGTGCTGGAAGTCCGAGCTGTTCAAATAGAAGCCGTCGGCCCGCCCCACCCCGGCGTTCACGAGCCGATCGGCCATCGCGACGAAGTCGGGCCACCCCTCGATGCCGCCGTCGAGGTAGACGGCCGTGTGCGGGAGCTTACCCAGGCGGTCCACCGCGTAGCCCAGCTCGCGGTAGCGCTCGGTCATCCCCGCCTTCCCGCCCGAAGGGCAGTCGCCGGTGCCCGGCAGCTCGGTCAGGCTGTTGGGTTCGAGCACCACGACCGCCCGGCCGGCGCCGATGCCGGCCGCGATCCGGTCGATCCAGTCCTTGTACGTCTGCTCGTTCGGCGCCCCCCGATCGGAGCAGTCGAGCAGCGGGACGTAATCGGTAAGGAACACCGGTACGGCGTCGTGGGCCGCGGCGAGCCGCATGGTGGACGTGACCGTGTCCTTCACCTCGGCGACCGGCATGTTCAGGTTCACGGAATGCGGCACTGCGGCCAGGGCGCGCATCAGCGCGGCGTCGGTTTTCCTGCCCTGAGCGTCCCAGAGGTCCGCCTGGCGCTGCGGGTCGAGCTCCTGCTTGTACGCGAACCGTACGCCGGGCTCGCGCAGCGGGTTGCCCCCGCTGTCGGCGGCGGAAGCGGACGGGACCGTGACAGCCACGGAGGCCGCCGAGGTGACGGACGTGGTGGCGGACGAGCCGGACGAGGACGAGCCCGACGAGGTGCCGAGCCAAGTGGCGGTCGCCGCCGCGACCAGGGCCAGCGCGCCCGCCCCGGTACCGATCATCAGGCTGCGGTGGCGTCTCCCACCACCCCCGGGCAGAGTGGTGACGGATGGTGCCGTGGAACCCGTGAGCGTGTCGAGAAGGGCCTGTACGGTCGGCCGTTCGGCGGGGTTCTTGGCCAGGGCGCGGGCGACCAGTGTGCCCAGTGGCCCGTCGAGGCCGGTCAGGTCGGGTTCGCCGTTGACGACTCGATTGAGCACGACGGGGAGCGATCCGTGGCCGAAGGGGGCGTGGCCGGTGCCCGCGTAGGTGATCGTGCTCGCCCAGGCGAAAACGTCGGAGGCGGGTGTGAGGGGGCCGCCCTCGAACTGCTCGGGGGACATGAACGAGGGGGTGCCGACGATGGCGCTGCTCATATGTCCGGCCATGTCTGACAGGTGAGCGATGCCGAAGTCGATGACTTTGGGGCCGATGGGGGAGAGCAGGACGTTGCCGGGCTTGAGGTCGCGGTGGATGATCCCGGCGGCGTGGATGGCGCGCAGGGCGGTCGCGATGCTGACGGCGAGGCCGTCCAGGCTGGAGCCGTGTAGCGGTCCGTCGCGTTCGACGGTCTCCTTAAGGGTCGGCCCGGGCACGTATTCGGTGACCAGATAGACGGTTTCGCCGTCCACTTCTGCGTCCAGGACGGCGGCGGTGCAGAAGCGGGCGACTCGTTTGGCGGCCTCGACCTCGCGCCGGAACCGGCGGCGGAAGTCGGGGTCGGCGGCGATCGTGTGGTGCAGCAGCTTGACCGCCACGCGCGTCCCGTCCGGGGCCTCGCCCAGGTAGACGGTGCCCATGCCGCCCTCGCCCAGCCTGCGCAGCAGCCGGTACGGCCCCACCTGGGCCGGGTCACCTGCCCGCAGACCGGACTCATGCTGCTCGGGTAAGCCCCCCGTCTCGCTGCCGCCGTTCACATCGCCCCCGCTGGGATGTCCGGAAGGTCAGTCAGTACGGATCTTATTGACCACCGCCGCGCGGGGCCATCGCCGAACACGTGCCACTACGGTGAAGCCGCGAAGAGGAACGAAGGGGGAGACGATGGGCGACACCCGTACGCGGCTGCTCGAAGGCGCTCTGGAGACACTGCGAACCCAGGGCATCGCGGGGGCCTCGGCGCGGGCGATCGCCACCGCGGCCGGGGTGAACCAGGCGCTCGTCTTCTACCACTTCGGCACGGTCGACGACCTCCTCGCCGCGGCCCTGCGGCACGGCTCCGAGCAACGGGTGGCCGTCTACCGGGCCCGGTTCGCGACCGTGAACTCGCTGAAGGAGCTGCTCGACCTCGGACGTTCGCTGCACGCTGAAGAGCGCGAGGCGGGGAACCTCGCCGTGCTCGCCCAGATGCTCGCGGGCAGCCAGATGGACGACAAACTCGCCCCCGCCACCGCGGCCGGTCTCGGTATGTGGGTCACCGAGATCGAGGAGGTCCTCAACCGGGTGCTGGCCGGCAGTCCGCTCGCGGAGTTCGTGGACGTCGCCGGGCTCGCCCGCGCCACCGCGGCGGCTTTCGTCGGCCTCGAACTGTACGAGGGCGTCGACCGGGACGGCGCGGAGCGCGCGTTCGACAGCCTGGAGCAGCTCGCCGGCCTGGTCGGCGTCCTGGAGGACATGGGCCCGCTCGTACGGCGTACCGTCCGCGCCCGCCTCCGTAAGGCCAACTCCGGCGAGAAGTGAGTCAGCGCAGCGGCGGGACGGCGTTGCGGGCGCGGTCGAGGGCGAGCACCGACCACCAGGTGCCGCCGATGGGGTCGACCTGGTGGTAGACGGGGTCCTGGGGACCCTTGCCGCCTCGCGTGCACTGGCCGTTGGACTGCTCCGGGGAGCGGAGCCACAGGAACGCGTCGGCCAGTTCGCTGCCCGTGTCGGTGGTCGGGCGGCGACCGACGCCGCGGCCCGGAGGATTGCACCAGATCTGCGGGTCGGCGTACTTGCCCTCCGGCGGCTCCCACCCGCCCTTGCCGTTCCGGCTGGTGTCGATGACGAAGTGGGTCAGGGGCGTCCCGGCCGGCACCGCGTCGATCTCGGCGCCGGTGCAGGTGCTCCCGCCGTTGTTCATCTTCAGGTAGAGGCAACGGGAGAGGCTTTCCCCATACCTGAGAAGCTCGTCGGTCTCCTGGAAGTCCGCCGTGTTCAGGTAGAAGCCGTCGGCTCGCTTCACCCCGGCCTTCACGAGCCGGTCGGCGATCTCGACGAGGCTGGGCCAGCCCTTGATGCCGCCGTCGAGATACACGGCCGTGTGCGGGAGCTTCCCCAGGCGGTTCACCGCGTAGCCGAGCTCGCGGTAGCGCTCGGCCGCGCCCGCCTTGCTCCCCTGGGAGCAGCTGTCCGAGCCGGGAAGCCTGGTCAGGCTGTTCGGTTCCAGCACGACCACCGTCCGCGCCTTGCCGATCGCCTTCGCCACACGGTCGATCCAGTCACGGTAGGACCGCTCGTCCGGCTCTCCCCATTGGGAGCAGTCCTTCATCGGCACGTGGTCGGTCACGAACACGGGAACGGCGTGACGCGCGGAGGCCACCCCTACGGTGGACGCGACCGTGCGCCCGGCCTCGGCGGCCGGCAGGTTCAGGTTCACGGGATGTGGCACTGCGGCGAGGGCGCGCATCAGTGCGGCGTCGGCCTTCTTACCCTGCGCGCTCCAGACGCTCGCCTGGCGCTGCGCGTCGGGATCCGGCCGGTACGCGAACCGTACGCCGGGCTCGCGAAGCGGGTTGCCGCCACTGCTCGTCGGGGCCTTCGACGCGGCCGAGGCGATGGGCGTAGGCCCTCCGGAGACCACCACCGTGGAGCGCGTGGAGGTGACTGAGGAGGTCGCGGAGGCCGAGGCGTGTGTGTCGCCGCCGGAGGGCCATACGGCGACCACCGTCGCGATCACCGCCAGTCCGGCGACTCCGGCCGCGACCCCGGTCAGCAGCCTGCGGCGGCGTCTGTCGCCTCCGGGCAGTGTGGTGACCCATGACTCCGGCGCCACTGACGCCTGCGACATCACCTCCGCCCCCGAAACCAGCGAGGGCATCGCGGGGGAGCCGGTGAGGGTGTCCAGGATGTCCTGTACGGTCGGCCGTTCGGCGGGGTTCTTGGCCAGGGCGCGGGCGACGAGCGTGCCCAGTGGCCCGTCGAGGCCGGTCAGGTCGGGTTCGCCGTTGATGACCCGGTTGATGACGACCGGCAGCGGCCCGTTGCCGAAGGGGGCGTGGCCCGTGCCGGCGTACGCGACCGTGCCCGCCCAGGCGAAGACGTCGGAGGCGGGTGTGAGGGGGCCGCCCTCGAACTGCTCGGGGGACATGAACGATGGCGTGCCGACGACCGCGCTGCTGTGCGTGGCGGTGTCGGTCAGGTGGGCGACGCCGAAGTCGATGACTTTGGGGCCGATGGGGGAGAGCAGGACGTTGCCGGGCTTGAGGTCGCGGTGGATGATCCCGGCGGCGTGGATGGCGCGCAGGGCGGTCGCGATGCTGACGGCGAGGCCGTCGAGGCTGGAGCCGCGCAGCGGTCCGTCGCGTTCGACGGTCTCCTTAAGGGTCGGCCCGGGCACGTATTCGGTGACCAGATAGACGGTTTCGCCGTCCACTTCTGCGTCCAGGACGGCGGCGGTGCAGAAGCGGGCGACTCGTTTGGCGGCCTCGACCTCGCGGCGGAATCGGCGGCGGAAGTCGGGGTCGGCGGCGATCGTGTGGTGCAGCAGCTTGACCGCCACGCGCGTCCCGTCCGGGGCCTCGCCCAGGTAGACGGTGCCCATGCCGCCCTCGCCCAGCCTGCGCAGCAGCCGGTACGGCCCCACCTGGTGCGGGTCGCCCGTACGCAGGTCGGCGGGGTGCCACGGCGGGCCGGACGGCCATCCGGGGCCGGACTCGTGCCCGTCACCGAAACCGCGTAAGCCCCCCGCCTCGCTGCCGCCGTTCGCCCCAGAATGCGACATCGTTCGCCCCCGCTGGATGCTCTCGCCAGATCAGTAAGGATCTTATTGACCGTCGCCGGGCACGGCCATCGCCCGGCACTGCGGAGCCGCTCAGCGGTCGCGGCGGCCGTTCTCCCGGTCGGCATCGTCCTTCCGGCCGTGGTCGAGGCCGGTGAACTGCCGCACGTACGCCTGGTAGGCGTCGGCCCGGACTCTGGCCGACGGCGATTGAACACCTCGGACGATGCTCTGAGGGATGCCGCCGGAACCGGACCGCCTGGACTGGTAGTCCCGCAGCCGTTCCCGATGGTCGTCCGCCCAGTCGTGAAGCGCCCCGATGCGGGCAAAGTAGAACGCCACGGCCAGCAAGGGCGTGAGGAGAACCGTCGTCACGATGGATCCGACGTCGTGAAGGAGCACCCCAAGGATCAGGACGACTCCGACCACGATGCCGACTCTGATCAAACCTCTCCGAATGCTGCCGCTAGCAGCCCGGGCCCACTCGCGCACGCGCCGCAGCGGAGGCTGATACGCCGCGCCGAGTCGTACGACTGTCGGTAGCCGGCCTGCGTACGCCGCCAGGGTCAGCGCGACGAGATACCAGGACACCGTCGCGGCGATGTCCGGGAGAGTCCAGCCCCAGATGATCCAGGCCACCGGGATCGTGGCGGCGCCCCAGGCCCCGAGCCACAGCGTCGCGCGGACGACCGCTCCCAATCGGGCGGTGGGCGAGAGCCGCCGGCTCTCATAGTCGGCCCACTGCCGGTCGCGCAGAGCGGAGGCGGCGTCCAGCGCGGTCGTCATCCGCTGGTTCTGCCGGTCGACCGCCGCCTGGTGACGCTGCTGTTCCGCCTGGGCCGCGGCGAAAGCAGTGAAGTCGGCGCGCACGAGCCATCCGATAGGGGTATCGGAGCCGCCGTCCCGCGCGCGCAACCAGTCGTACCACTCGATCTCACCGGCGGGGGGTGGCGCCACGCGCTCGCAGCCGGCGCGCAACCACGCCTTGCTCTCCGGGTAGGGCAGAAGGGCCGCGAGCAGCAGCCCGCGTGCCCCGCTCTCGGCCCATTCCCGGGCTTCGGTCGGCAGTCCGGGAGCCTGAGCGGCCAACTGCCGCCACGCATCCCAGGCCTCGTCCCAGGCCTGTTGCGTTCCGCGCAGTGCGCTCAGCATTGTGAACCTGGAGAGGGCGTCCAACAAGCCGCCCTCGCAGAGGTCGCGGTAGAGCTCCCACTCGGGGCCGCTTTCGCGCAGACGACCGATCCTGAGTGCCTCGGAAAGCGACTTCGGGGTCACGACCGTTCCCCGCCAGACGGCTTCTCCCTCCGGATCGAGCCAGCCCAGCAGGTGAAGCAGTTTCAGGTCGGCCGGGAGTCCGTCGTCTCGGAGCCGATGGTCGACGAGTTCGATCTGGGCGGTCAGGTCATCGGCGGTGAGACCGTCGAGCTCGTGCAACCAGGTGAGAAGGCCGAGCCGGCCATCGGAGGCTGCGCCGGTCGCGGCCGCGCCCTCGAAGAACTGACGCCTCGCCGCAGCCCAGTTGCCACGGATGGCGGCGGCCAGTTCTTCCCGGGTCGTAACCGCCGCACCCGCGAGGACCAGCGGGCGGCGCTGCGGCGCCGCTTGGTGGAAGTGGTTGATCTGGACGTTGCGATCGCCGAGTTGGAAGGGGGCCGGGCCGTGGAAGACGTTTCCCGATACTCCGTCTCCGTCTGATTCGGCGTCGCGGGTCATGCCCTCGGCCCGAAGTGGTTGTCCTGACGGTTGTGGTCCCCGATCTGAAACGCGGTCGGTCCGTGGAAGACGTTCCCCGACACACCTCCCACCGATGCCTGCCGGGCCTGGTCGGCGATGTCGTTCAGTTCACGGGCGACCCGTTCGCGTTCGGCCTCGCCGAGACTCTCCAGCAGCATTTCGAACCGGGCCGTCCAGGACGCCTCCTGCCGTGCCCGTATCAATGCCGCATCCCCCGGGGCGAGCGAGGCGAGATCCGCCGCGGTCTGATCCAGCCGCATCAGTTCCGCCTGCTCACGTTCGGGATCGTCGCGGCCGAGCACCTGCGCCACCCGCTGCCGCACAGTCACCCACACGTCCGTGCCCGCGGCCTGTACCACCGCGGTGCCGCCCGCCGCGGCCACCGCTGCCAGCCATTCGACCAGCATTTTCGGCCTCCTCACATGCTTTATGGAATTCCACCCGGTTCCGCCTATCAGCGTCTTGAATGCATCCGCTTACGGGCATGATCTCGGGGCGCGAAATGCTCGGCCGATGCACGGCTCACACGGTGTGGTCCAGTTGGCGCCAGCGGCCGGGGTCGTTGAGCCGTTGCAGCCGTAGCGCCTCGTCGTGGTAACCACGGCGGGCGTCGTCCTCGGTGCGAAAGGCCAGGGGCCTGCCCCGGGGCTCCGACGACGTCACGTACCACTCGCCGTACTCACAGCCGCTCGGCAGCCGGCCCAGCGTGATCTGGAAGGACTTGCGCGGATCGGCGGCGGCGAACTCCCATCGGGCCACCGGTTCGAGGCCGGAACAGGCGGACAGCCACCCCGCGGGCAACTCCACGCTCCCTGCTTCCGTCCGCTTGGCCGCCAAGCGCGCCAGTTCCTCGGGAGCGACCAGCAGGTACGCCGCCAGGACGCGCGACGCCTTCGACAGCCCATATTCGGCGGACGGGTTGCGGTCGACCTCGTCCCAGTGGGTGCCGACCACCCGCGCCAGCTCCAGCGCGTCCAGCCTGCCCGACATCAGTTCCTCGCGGACCGGCAGGATCTTGTGAAGCCATCCCGCACCTGTCTCGTTCAGGTTGAACAGCTCGGAGTCCTCGGCGTACAGGCTGAACCGCAGGAGCAGATCGTCGCCGCTGGTTTCCATGCACAGGCCTTCCAGCGAGGTGCCGTGCAGATGCGGAGCGACGGCCTGCGTCGGCAGCGCCGCGCTGGGGATCCGGAAGGCGACCGTACGAGGACCGTAGTTGTCGAAGAACAGCCAGGCGTCGAAGGTCTGCTCGACGAATTTCTCCATCTCCCGCGTGTAGTCGTCCCAATCGACGGATGCGGAGAATTGGTTCGCCGTTACGATCGGCTGCCCGGGCAGCATTCGCAGCACCGACTGCGTGTTCTCGTCGAGAACACGGTCGACCACCATGGCCTCGACGTATCTGTAGTGACGCCGTTCGTCCCGGTACTTGCGCCTGCCCATGCCTGCACTCCCTGGGAACACTCCGTCCGACGTACTGTAACGATCACACGAATCGAATGGGCGGAATCAGGCGCAAAAGGGCATCAGTTCGTGAGCGTGGCCGCCAGCAGTTCGCGGAACGCGATCGGCTTACGCCCGAGCAGCTCCCCGAGGGCGGGGCCGACCTCGGCGAACTCTCCCCGGCGGCTGGCCTCGAACATGCCCAGCAGGAACCGGGCCTGCGGCTCGGCCACGCCGCGCGCCACCATGCCCGCGACCCACTCGTCGTCCGGGACGGTGACGCGAGTGATCTCGCGTCCCGTCAGGTCGGCGGCGATCGCGGCGACGTCCGCGAGGTCGAGTGAGTCGGGACCGGTCAGCGGCGGCGTGATCCCGTCGAGCCGGCCCTCCTGGGTCAGTGCGACGGCGGCCACCTCGGCGAGGTCGGCGTGGGCCGTCCAGGAGACCGGGCCGTCCTCCGGCGCGACGAGCGTGCCGGACTCGAGCGCCTGACCGGCGAACTGGAGCGCGGTAGCGGCGTAGAAGCCGTTGCGCAGCGCGGTGAACGCGACCCCGGCTGCGCGCAGGTCCTGCTCCGTCTCGGCGTGGGACGGCATCGGCAGGAAGGGCGAGGCCGGGTTCGCGCCCATGTGGCTGGTGTAGAGGACACGCTCGGCGCCCGCGGCCGTGGCGGCCTCGATCGCCGTACGGTGCGGGCGGGCGTCCGCCGGGCCGGAGACGATGAGCACCTGTGACGCGCCCTCGAACGCGTACGCCAGGCTCGCGGGGTCGTCGAAGTCGCCCTGCCGGACGCGTACGCCGAGGTCCACGAGGTCCTGGGCCTTGAGGGGGTCGCGGACGCTGACGCCGATCCGCTCGGCGGGGATGCGTGCGAGCAGGTGCTCGACGACGCCACGGCCGAGCTGACCGGTCGCTCCGGTGATAACGATCACGATTCACTCCTTGCTATCGATGATAACGATAGAACGCTAACACTGGAAAATCGACGATAGCACCACGCTGATATCGTTGGAATCGTGAGCGATCCGGAGAGTGAGGCGGCGAGTGGCCGCGACAGGACGCGGGCGCACATCGTGTCGGTCGCGGCCCGGCTGCTCGCGAGCGGCGGGCGCGACGCCCTCTCGACCAGAGCGGTGGCCTCGGCGGCGGGGACGCAGGCGCCGACGATCTACCGGCTGTTCGGCGACAAGGAGGGCCTGCTCGACGCGGTCGCCGAGTATGGCTTCAGCTCCTATCTGCAGGACAAGAAGGCGAGCCCGCCCGCCGACGATCCGGTCGAAGCCTTGCGGGCCGGATGGGACCTGCACGTCGGGTTCGGGCTGGCGAACCCCGCCTTGTTCTCGCTCATGTACGGCGACCCCACGCCGGGACGGCGGTCGCCCGCCGCCGTCGCCGCCTTCCGCATGCTCGGCGAGCGTATCCACGCCATCGCCGCCGCCGGCCGGTTGAAGGTCGGCGAGCGCCTGGCGGCCGACCTCCTGCACGCCGCGGGCTGCGGCACGGTCTTCACGTTGCTCGCACTGCCCGAGGAGCGGCGTGACCCGCGCCTGTCGGAGGTGGCCCGCGACGCGGCGATAGCCGCCATCACCACCGACGCCCCCGCGGTCGAAACCCCCGGACCGGCCGCGGCGGCGATGGCGCTGCGCGCCGCGCTGCCGGACGCCACGGCTCTCACCGACGGCGAACGCCACGTGCTCGGCGAATGGCTCGACCGCCTCGCCGCGGACGGATCCGGCTGAGGTCTCGGCAGGCCGGGGTCAGCGGGCCGCGCCGGTCTCCGCGTACTCCACCAGAAGTTCCCGGCGCAGCCGGGCCAGGTGCGTCCCGCCGTCGGTGGACGACGAGCTGTAGCGGTCGACGTCGTGAAGGGCGCGCCAGCCCGGAAGCCGATCCCGGATGATCCGCAGGATTCCGATGACCGGCACGGCGTCTGCGCCGCCCGAGGCGGGCCGCAGGATGGCCGGCCCGGAGGTGAGTATGGCGTCCACTTGGGCGTACCCGTCCTCGATCTGGCGGGTCACCTCGTCGATCGCTTCCTGCCTGGTGCAGCCGGCCTCTTGGCGGAGCACCCTGACAAGGTTGTAGGGAGTGCCGGCGGCCTCGTCCTGATCCAGGGTCCGCAGGTCGTTCTCCGCGAGCACGGTGGCCGAGCCGAGGTCCAGCAACCGCCGCAGAAGCGGATGGTCGCGTACGGACGGCTTGAACTCGCCGCCACATGTGATCTCGAAGGCGTCCAGGAAGACGGGCACCCCGGCGCTCCCCAGGCGCAGCGGGAACTGGTCGCGCAGGCTGGGGACGAACCCACTGAGTCGGTGGCATGCCTCGCGCTCGGCCGCGTCCAGCCAATCGAGCAGGTGGCCGATGGCCCGCGTCCGCCACCAGGGCGGCTGCGTCAGGCGGATCCGCTCCCATGCCTGGGCCAGAGCCGTGGCGACCGCTCCACCGGTCGGCGGGGTGTCGTCGAGCCCGCCGATGAGTGTGGCGAGCCGGTGGCGCATCTGGGCGGCCTCCGCGTGGTCCGCGAGACCCGGCTCGTCGAAGAGGTCGTCGAGCACGATGCACACCAGCATCCACCGGGCCAGGGTTTCGAGCTGGTCGGCGTCGGCGCCCGGCCATATCAGCGCGGTGGCCGCGGCCATGCCGCTCCATCGGGGGTGGCGGGTCTCCTCCGGTGTGGCGGCCAGCCCGGTGTCCAGCAACCAGGCGTCCAACCGGTCCTGCACCAGCCGAACCAGGACGTCGCCTTGAGCGGAAGCGGGGGAGGGGGCGGGAGAGGGCGCGGGCACGGTGGCGGTAGCCGGGCCGGCCTGTCTGACGGAGCCCATGACCGACTGCACGTAGTCGGTCAGCGCCTCTCGTGACCCAGGATCGCCGACGCCCCGCAGCCGCCGAAGGGCCGCCTCCGCCTGCTCGTCGGCGACCTTCCGGGCTTCCTCCACTGCTCCGCAGGACAGGACCAGTCGCCGTGCGCGCTCGGCCTCGGCCGTCGTCAGGCCGCGACGCAGCAGCCGGGCGAGCGCGGGTTCGCAGGCCAGGGCCCTGATCACGGGGAGTGTGTAGACGCCTTCGACGAGGTCGGAGTTGACGGGTTTCCCGAGCTCCCCGGTCGTGGCGGTCAGGTCCAGGATGTCGTCGCGCACCTGGTAAGCCATGCCGAGATGCCAGCCGAACCGTGCCATGGCCTCCTCCGCCTCCGGGTCCCGCCCGGCCTGCATGGCGCCCAGCCGGCAGGCGAGGGACAGCAACTCGGCCGTCTTGGCGCCGGTCACCTCCAGGTAGGCATCCTCGGTGCGGGAGAGCAGGAAGCGGTCGGCGGTCTCGGCGATCATCCCCGAGCAGATGTGCTGGACGGCCTCGGCGGCCACCAGTGCCTCGCGCTCGCCCAGCTCGGCGACGATCCGGCTGCCGTTGATGAACAGGAGGTCACCGGCCAGGACCGCCAGGCGTGCGCCCCAGACGCTGTTGACGCTCGGCCGGCCCCTTCGTTGCCGCGCGTCGTCGATGACGTCGTCGTGATGAAGCGATGCCATGTGCAGCAGCTCGACGGCGGCCGCGGCCTTCACGGCGCGGACGTCGGCGGCCCGCTCCGGGCCGGCGAGCACGTAGTACGACAGCAGTGCCAAGGTGGGCCGGATCAGGTGGCGGTGACCGGCCGGCTGCCTGGTCAGCGCCGTCAGATCAGCGCGGCTCGGCACGTCCGCCACGCCGACGATCTCGCGGACCCGTTCCAGGTCGGACTCCAGGGCGGGAAAGACACGGGAAACGATCTCAGATGTCATGGATGCTCCTGACGGGGGATTCAGGCGGAAACCGTCGCCGGCCCGCCCGCCGGCCGGTGTACGCGCGTGCGGCCGGCGAAAGCGGAGATACCGAGGGCCGCCGTGCCCAGTGCCCAGCACACGGCGGGGGCGACGGCGCTCCAGGGCACCGTGTCCAGGGCCACCGCGGCGACCGCGCCCTGCATCGGCCCGTAATCGGGCAGGTAACGCACCAGGGTGCCGGCCGCGGCCGGGGTGGCGAGCGGGCTCTGCAGGGCCAGGTCGACCGAGCAGATCACGGTGACGAGGACCAGACCGGCCAGGTCACTGGTCAGCACGGCGGCCAGCACGATGCCGATCCCCCCGTAGATCAGCGCCCCGCCGAACAGGGCGGTGGCGAGTAGCAGGGGCTGAGCGGGCCGGTGGGTCAGGCAGATCAGACCGGTCGCGTACGTCGCGACGCAGAGCGCGACCATCACCAGGGCGGTGAGCTTCGCCGCGATCAGGGACAGCTGGGGGAAACCCGACCGCACCAGCCGGCGATCGAAGGACGCCGAGTTCATCGTGGTCACGAACATCATGAACCCGGTGATCAACGCCAGGATCTGCAGCGCGCCGGCGAGCTGGTTGAGCACGTTGGCCGGCAGGGTGACGACCCGCTCTGCGGCGCGGACGTGGAACGGCAGCGCGATCTCCAGGGACAGGGCGTAGATGAGGATCGCCCACACCGGTATGAAGACCACAATGATCACGAGAGCCAGCCGGTTGCGCAGATGCTGCACGAGCGTCATGCACACGGCGGTGGCGTAACAGTCCCAATGGCGTCTCATGGGGCACCAGTCCTGTCCGCGACCCCGGCGTCCACGCGTTCCTGCTCACGCAGCACGCCGCCCTCCAGCCGATGGAGCGTGTCGAGGCGGGCCGCGTCGTAGGCGAGGTGGGAGACCACCAGCACCGAGCGGCCACGCGCGCGCAGTTCCTCGGCCAGGTCCCAGAACCGGACGTACGTCTCCCAGTCGAAGCCCTGGTAGGGCTCGTCGAGCAGGAGCACGTCGGGGTCGTGCATCAGGGCCAGGACGAGGTTCAGCTTCTGCCGCGTGCCTCCGCTCAGCGTGGCGGGCCTGGCCCGGCGGGAGCCGGAGAACCGCAGCGCCTCCAGCAGCTCCTCGGCCCTGCGCAGGCTCTCCAAGCCGTAGGCGACCTGGAAGAACCGCAGGTGCTGCTCGACCGTGAACGCGTCGTGCAGCACCGTCTCCTGCGGGCAGTGACCGACGCGCCCGCGGTGGCGCACCGACCCGCCGTCCGGCCGCAGGTCGCCCGCGAGGACGCGCAGCAGTGTGGTCTTGCCCGCGCCGTTCTCCCCGACGATCCCCACCACCCGGCCGGGCGGCAGATCGAGATTCACTCCATTCAGGACCGGGCCGCCCCGGTAGCTCTTCCGTACGTCCCGCACTCGCAGCACGGGCTCATCCGACGGCATGCAGCACCCTTCTCCACCCGGTCCCGCGTCGGCTACTTCGCTGTGTCCACGGCGATGAACGCGACCGTGCCGCTGGCCTGGACGCTGCTCACGCCCTTGGTGGAGCACTGGCCGATGTCCGAGGTGGGAGCGGCCTTCCCGGCGATCCGCTTACCCTTCAGCTTTCCTTCGGTGACCTCGCCGACCAACATCATGTCGCCCGGGTTGTACGAGGCGATTCCGTCCATGTTGGGTCGGATCGTGGAGGTGCCCAACGTCTGGCCCTGGGCGTCCTTCCAGGTGACGGTGCCCGTGCCGGTGACGTTCTGGATGCCCGTGCAGGACGCCTGCCCGCTGCCCTGGAGGGTGGCCGTACCCGAGCGGATGTTGGGGAAGCTGCTGTCGGGAGAGGCGCAGTTGGTGAGCGTCAGAGTGCCCTTGGCCGTCACCGTGCGGGCCTCCTTGCCCACCGCCGGGTCGGCGGTGATCGGCTGGGCGCTGCTCGTGCTCATCGCGCACGTCAGCACGGTGTGGCCGCCCGGCTGCTTCGGCGAGGGGTCGGCGACCGGCCTGGTGCTCGTGCCGGTGCCGCCCGACGCGCCCTGGGCCACGGTAGGGGCGACCACCAGGGCCAGGCCCGCCACGGCCGCCGCGGCGGCGCCGACGCCGCAGGTCAGGTAGACGCGCGATCGAGAAACGTTCATGGACTTCCCCCCGGTTGATTGCTGTCAGCAAGATACTTATCACAATCAGTAACGGGATGGGCCGTGACTCAAGACGCTGTCGGCAGCGGAGCACACGGGCGCCATCGGGTGACCTACGACGTCCGGTCGTCGTTTCCGCTGGTCAGATCATTACGGTCATCGTGGCGGCGACCACTCGGAAACCGAGCCTCTCGTACACGCGGCGGGCGGGGTTGCCCTCCGTGACGACCAGGCCGATGCCGGTCAGACCGTCCGCGCCGGCGTGGACCAGGGCGGTCGACAGCATGAGCGCGCCGAGGCCCCTCGGCGACCGGTCCGGGTGCCGGAAGACGTCCGCGATCCACGGTCCCCGATTCGAGTCGGTGACGAGAACGCCGCCCACGACCTCTCCCTCATCCCGTACGGCGAGGACGCTGCACGGAAGCAGCGGACCGATCTCCTCGCCGCTGAGGAGCGGAACGAGCTCCTCCTTCAGGGCCTTCTCGCCGTCTCGCGGACGGTGGTCGGGATGGCCGGGCGGGTAGGCCGCGAACCACGCGGGGAAGATCTCGGCGGGCGACCGGTCACAGGGGACGATCCGGAAGCCGGCCGGAGCGGCGTCCGCGACCGGCCGGGCGATCGGCAGATCGCACCACATCACGTGCATGTGCCGCAGTAGCCGGGCGCCCCGGTCGAGCAGCGCTCGACCGAGCTCAGCCGGCGCGGAGACCGCCCAACCGGGCATCCGCGACGTGATCGTGTCCGCGGCTCCCGCGCCGATGTCCTCGATCGCGTACGCCCACGGGTTGCCGTCGCGGACGCCCTCCAGGTAGCTGAACACCGGGACGCCGTCGGCGCCGAGCATTGTCCGCCGCTCCTCGGTCATACCGTGAGGTTCGCGCAGCCCGGCCCGATCGGCAACCGGTCGAGGTCACGCGTCGTCGTCCTCGGCCTCCCAGCGCAGCAGGTCTCCCGGCTGGCACTCGAGCGCCTCGCAGAGCGCGGCGAGCGTCGAGAAGCGCACCGCCTTGGCGCGGCCGTTCTTGAGCACCGCCAGGTTGGCGGGCGTGATCCCGACGCGGTCCGCGAGCTCGCCCACGGACATCTTCCGCTTGGCCAGCATGACGTCGATCTCGACGAGGATCGGCATCAGATCACCTCGTCCAGCTCGGCCTGCATTCGCGCCGCCTCGATGTCGCGTGCGACGGCCTGGGCGAGCAGCATCCGCAGCACGAGCACGATGAGCGCGACCCCCAGGGCCGCCACGCCGGCCCCGCCTATCAGGAGGACCACGCCAGGTGGGACGGGCTCGCCCGGCGCCAGGACGGCCCCGAGCGCGAAGATCAGGAGGGCGGCCGCCACGAAAGCGCCGGTCACGACGTCCACCCACCGGAAGGCGGCGTGGGTGAACACCGTGCCGCGCCGCACCATGGTCACCAGCCGCCATACGCAGACCAGGACGACTTCCACCGTCACGAAGCCCAGGACCGTGATCGCGAGGATCGGGACGCGCAGGTACGCGTACTTCGGGTCGAGCTCCTCCAGGTCGGAGGCGAGCAGTGCCCTAGACGCCCTGGGGGAGGCGGAACAGGCGGCCGGGGTCGTATGCCGCCTTGACCTGGGCCAGCCGGGCGGCGTTGGCGCCGTAGTACTGCTGCCGCCAGTCCTTGAGCTCCGGGTCGATGTAGTTCACGTACGCGTGGTCGCCGAAGTACGGCCGCATGGCGGCGTGGGCGGTCCGGGCCCAGCCGGCGGCGCCGGAGAAGTGGGAGTAGTACTGCACGCTGAACAGCGCCTTGCGGTGCGGGAAGGCGGTGGCGTCGGGGCGGACCCGGCCGACGGCGCCGCCGAGCGCGTCGAGCATCACCGAGTGCCGTCCCGGGGCGGCGACCTGGGCCAGCAGCGCCTTGATCCCGGCGGACGACAGCGGCGTGTAGGCGAAGTGCGACTTGGCCGAGAACGAGTCGCGCACGAGCTTCCCGCTCGGATTCTGCCCGGGAAGCGTGCCGGGACGGTGGCACTGGGCCACGGACATCGACGCGCAGCCCGCCTCCACCATCATCGCGTGGTCGTACGCGGAGGTCGCGACGTAGCGGGTCGCAGGGCCCGAGCCGACGCGGTCGACGAGCTTCTGCAGCAGGTTCTCACATGCCGTCCTGCCGCCGAGGTAGAGGCCGCCGACCATCACATCGAGCGAGGGATCACGGTCGAGATGGCAGTTCGACCACATCGCGTCGGGGGCGGAGGGCGCCCACGCCTGCCATGCCTTCAGCACGGCCGCGGCCTTCGACCAGGGCCAGTGCAGGAAGAACAGGGTCACGGAACGCGTCGGATGGGTCCGGAACGTGAACGACGTCGCCACGCCGAAGTTGCCGCCGCCGCCTCCCCGGGAGGCCCAGTAGAGGTCCGGGTGCGAACTCGGCGAGCAGGTCAGCACCTTCCCGTCCGCTGTGACGATCTTCAGGGACTCCAGCGCGTCGCAGGTCAGGCCGTACTGCCGCGACACCACGCCGATGCCGCCGCCCAGCGTGAGCCCGGCCACCCCGACCGTCGGGCAGGAGCCCGCCGGGATGCTGACGCCGTGCGCCGCAAGCTTGGCGTAGACGTCGACCAGGCGCGCCCCGGCGCCGACCGTGGCGTGGCCGCCCGAGTAGGACACGCCGCTCATCGGCGACACATCGACGACGAGCCCGCTGCCCGTGGACCAGCCCGCGTAGCTGTGGCCGCCCGACCGGGAGGTCACCGGCACGCCGTATCGCCGGGCGAACGCCAGGCACTCCGACACGTCCGCCGCCGTCGTGCAGTAGGCCACCCCGGCCGGGCGGGTGGAGTCGAAGGCCGAGTTGAACACGTGGCGCGCGTTGTCGTACGACGCGTCGCCGGGGCGGATCAGTTTGCCGTCCAGCCCTCGCCCGAGCGCGGACCAGTCGGCGGGACGGGGACCCGCGGCGGCGAAGGCCGTGCCGGAAAAAGCCGCGGCCCCGGCCAGGGCCGAGACGCGAAGGAAACTCCGTCTGTCGATCATGGTCGTACTCCCGAGGTGGTGATCTACCTCGTTGAGACGCTCATGGAACCGGTCCGGTTGGTTACAAGCTCATCACTTCGTTCCTATACGCAGGGCCTCCTCTCCGCAGAGGACGGGAGGCGTCACCAAGGACGGCTCCGTCTCCTCGGAGCGGTCCCAGCCCTGACCGGCCGGCGCCGGCGGCCCGCGAGGGACGGTTTCGGGACGGACGGTCCCGCCAGGCTGAACGTGCCCTCCCTGCGCACCGTGTGCCAGCGCAGCCGGGCCCCCAGGACCGCGGTGGCCACCGACTGGATGACGACCAGGTACATCAGCTGCCGGTAGACGAACTGCTGCAGCGGCAGCACCCACAGCACCGAGGCCCGTTCGCCGTCCAGGCGCAACGCGTACCAGCCGGTGAGCGCCTGCACCGCGACGAAGCCGGCCCACACCGCGACCACGGGAAGGGGATCGCCGACGAACAGCCCATAGAGGGCCATGACGTCGACGACAGGGGCCAGCAACGGAAGGATCACCTGGAACAGCGTGAGATATCCGAGGCATCGACGGCCGAACGGACGGCGCTCCACGATCGCCCCGCGATGCTTCCAGATCGCCTGCAGCGTGCCGTAGCACCACCGGTACCGCTGCCGCCACAGCTGGCCGAGTGAGGCGGGCGCCTCGGTCCACGCGCGGGCCCGCTCCTCGTAGACGACCCGCCACCCCCTGCGGTTGATGGCCATGGTCAGGTCGGTGTCCTCGGCGAGCGTGTCCGCGCTGACGCCTCCGGCCGACGCCACCGCCTCGCGGCGGAACGCCCCGATCGCCCCCGGCACCGTCGCCATGCAGCCGAGCAGATCGAACGCGCGGCGGTCCAGGTTGAACCCGACGACGTACTCGACGTGCTGCCAGCGGCCGATCAGTCCGCGCCGGTTGCCGACCTTGGTGTTGCCGCTGACCGCGCCGACGGTGCGGTCGGCGAGCGGCCGTACGAGGTGACGGATGGTCGAGGGCTCGAAGACGGTGTCACCGTCCACCATGACCAGGATGTCGTGGGCGGCGTGGGCGATGCCGGTGGCGAGCGCGACGGGTTTCCCGGCGTTCGGCTGCCGGATCACCCGGACCCCGGGCAGGCCGAGCGAGGCGGCGATCCGCCCCGTGCCGTCGGTGGAGCCGTCGTCCACGACGACGATCTCGACCGGGCCCGCGTAGTCGGTCCTGACCAGGGACCGCACCGTCGCCTCGATCCCTGCAGCCTCGTTGTAGGCGGGGACGATCACCGAGACCGGCGGCGGGGCCGCCCAGTGGGGCGTGCCGGTGCTCGCGGACCTCCCGCGCGTCCTTCGGGCGTGCGCCCACGCCAGTGCGACGAAAAGGGTCAGCCGGAGCACGGTGAGCACGCCGGCCGCGGCGAGGAACCAGCCGAGCGCCTCGACGAAGGCGAAGGAGGCCCGCTGGGCGAACCCCAGGACCGTGCCGAGGACGCGCTCGTCGGGGGAGGCGGCGGTGTGCGCCGTGGGCAGCCCGACGGCCTCCGTGAGCGTGGTGGCGGAGTACCCCTTCCTCTCCAGCCGGGTGAGCAGCCGGTCGACGGCGGCCAGCGTGCGGGTGCGGTCGCCTCCCGAGTCGTGGAACATGATCACCGCGCCCTCGCCGTCGACCGTGCGCGCGAGGGACGCGAGGACCATCTCGTCCACGGGCGGGCGGCTCCAGTCCTGGGTGTCCACGTCGGTGAACGTCACGAGGTATCCCTCGTCGCCGAGCAGCCGCATCGCGGAGAGCTGCCCGTATCCGACCGCTCCCGGGGCCGAGGAGTACGGAATGCGGGCGAGGCGGGTGTGGATCCCGGCCGCCGCGGCCAGCGTCTTCTGCGTCAGGGACATCTCCACGCGGACCCGCCAGGCCGGCACCGCGCCCAGGTCGGCGTGGGTGTAGGTGTGGTTGCCGATCTCGTGCCCTTCGGCGACCACGCGGCGGGTGAGCTCGGGGTGCTCCGCGACGTGGGCCCCCAGGACGAAGAAGGTCGCCTTCGCATGGTGCTCGCGGAGCAGGTCGAGCAGCTTGGGCGTCCAGCGCGGGTCGGGACCGTCGTCGAAGGTGAGCGCCACCCGGCGGGGCTTGCTCCGCGCGCTGAGCGGCTGCGACCCCGAGGCGTTGACCAGAGGGCCGCCGGAGCGGATCTGCTCCAGCTCGGCGGAGTCGCCGTAGTCCGCCGGCGGCGCCTCGGTCTCGCCGATGACGTTGTGCGCGTACGCGTTGAGCAGCAGCGCTCCGGCCATGAGCAGGGCGGCGATCGCGACGAGGAACCAGTGGCCGCGCGGCTCTGTGGGTCTCCGCTCGGCCGGCCTGCGCTGTCGTCTCATCGACGCGTCACTGGGAGGCCCCGGGCGTCTGCCCGGGCTGCTGGGAAGTCGTCTGGACGGTGCTGGGCTCCGGCGCCGGGGTACGCGTCGCCTCGTCGGCCGGCGCCGTGGTCTGCGCGACCTCGGGAGCCGACGGCGCGGGCGTGGACGCACCGGACGCGGAGATCTCCACATCCGGCTCCGGGACCGCGGAAGGCCTCGTGCTCGGCTTGTGGCTCTTCCGCGTGGAAGGAACGGCGGAGGGCGCCCTGCTCGGCAGTCCGTGAGCGGAGGGTGTCCGCCGCGCGGAAGCCGCCGTCGCGCGCGGCGTGCCGCTCGCCCGGGGGACACGCCTGCGCTCGGACCTCGGGGACGGGGTGGGGGAGCCCGCGGGGGAGCGTTCCACGACCTGTTGTCCCTGCGTGCCCGGCCAGCCCATCGGGGGCAGCTCCGGGCCGGCCAGTGCTCCACTCACCAGGGTGAGCGTCAGCGCGAGGACGACGATCGCCCCGCCGACCGCGGTGGCTGTCAAGATCTTGGCCCGGCGCCCGCTCTGGTCCACGAAGACAGCCGTACGCCCCGGACGATGATCTTCCACGACGCATGATCGTACGCGAGTCGAAAGCAGCTTCGAGAAGTTCAAACCGTTTTGTGATCAGGCATTTCCGGATTTCCCGATGTCCGGCGTGGGGAACTCCCGCCGGTGGGCGGCGTCTCCGGGGCGGCATGCGCATCGGAGCCCCCGGCGGGGGCGGGGCTGGTTAAATGGGGCACGGTCAATCCCCTGGTCGCGTGCACCGGACGAAGTTGACGTTTGTGCCGTTATGGGGTGGTATCGGGGGCGGTGGTGCCGGGCTTTCGATCAATGGGGATCGGAAGGGACGCGCCCATCGTGGAGGAGTGGCGCATGCCTGCGACGCCGTACGGCCGGGCCGGGTCCGGGGAGGTCCTGCCCCCGCCGCGCAGCTTCGGCGAGGAGGGCGGGCGCCTGTCCTACGGCGGCTATCTCCGCCTGCCCGAGCTGCTCGCCCAGCAGGAGCAGCGGTCCGGGGCCAGTGACGAGTTGCTGTTCATCACCGTCCACCAGGTCTACGAGCTGTGGTTCAAGCTCCTCCTGCACGAGCTGGAGCGGATCAGGGACGCGATGATCGAGGGCGCGCTGTGGCGCGCCAGGCATCTGTTCCGCCGGGTGCACGCGGTGGAGAAGGTCCTGGTCGACCAGGTCCAGGTGCTGGAGACCATGACGCCGCAGGACTTCCTGGAGTTCCGGTCGGTCCTCGCCCCCGCGAGCGGCTTCCAGTCGGTGCAGTTCCGCGAGCTCGAGTTCCTCTCGGGCGCCAAGGATCCGTCGTACCTCGGCCGGCTGAGGGACGCGAGCGAGGCCGAACTCGCCAGGCTCCGGCGGCGGCTCGCCGAGCCGACGCTGTGGGATGCTTACCTCACCGCCCTCTCCCAGCGTGGCCTGCCGGTCTCCGACGAAGAGATCATGGAATCCCTGCTGGCCGTGGCCCGTGACCGGGGATCGTACGACGATCTGTGGGACCTGGCCGAAGATCTCCTCACCCACGACGAGACGACCGCGCTCTGGCGGATGAGGCACGTGCAGATGGTGGAGCGCCAGATCGGCACGAAATCCGGTACGGGAGGCTCGTCCGGGGCACCGTACTTGAGGGGAAGGACGCGTTTGCACTTCTTTCCCCTGCTCTGGGAACTCCGGGCCTGGCTTTGAATCCTCACAAGGGAGTGAGTAGCGACATGCCGCTCGAAATGGCGCTGAATCGGCAGGAATCGGATGAAGCGCTGGACGAGCTTCTCCGCACCGCCGCCGAGAGGTGCGCGCACGCGCCGGGAGCGCTCCAGGTGGAGGGCGAGGACGTCCTGACCTTCCTGAGGCGGTACTACCGCAACGTCCCGGTCGAGGACCTGGCCGACCGCGACCCGGTGGACGTGTACGGACCCGCGATGGCCCACCGCCACCTGGCCCAGCACCGGCCGCAGGGACGCGCGCTGGTCCGCGTCTACACCCCCACGCTTGAGGAGTGCGGCTGGGACCCGGGCCGCACGGTGGTCCAGATCGTCACCGACGACATGCCGTTCCTCGTCGACTCGGTGACGACCGAGCTGGACCGGCACGAGATCGGCACCCACCTGATCGTCCACCCCCAGATGCGGGTGCGCAGGGACATGACCGGCGAGCTGCTCGGCCCGGACCAGGAGAACATGACCGGGCAGGTCGTCCGCGAGTCCTGGATGCACATCGAGATCGACCGGCAGGCCGATCACGCCGTGCTCAAGGAGCTGGAGAGCGACCTGCAGCGGGTGCTCCTCGACGTGCGCTGCGCGGTCGAGGACTTCGCCAAGATGCGCGCCCTTGCCGTGCAGACCGCCGAGGACCTGGCGGTCAACCCGCCGCCGCTCGACCCCGCGCAGGTCGAGGACAGCATGGAGCTGCTGCGCTGGCTGGCCGACGGCCACTTCACGTTCCTCGGCTACCGGGAATACCGGCTCGAGGACACCGACGGCGGCGCCGCGCTGCGCGGCCTGCCCGGCACCGGGCTCGGCATCCTGCGGGCCGACAAGGCCGGATCGGCCAGCTTCGCCGCCCTGCCGCCGAAGGTCCGCGCGAAGGCGCGGGAGAAGCAGCTGCTGATCGTCACCAAGGCCAACAGCCGGGCCACCGTCTACAAGCCCCACTACCTCGACTACGTCGGGATCAAGGTCTTCTCGCCCGAGGGCGAGGTGATCGGCGAGCGGCGGTTCCTCGGGCTGTTCACCCACGTGGCGTACAACGAGTCGATCTCCCGCATCCCGGTCCTGCGGCGCAAGCTCGCCGAGGTGCTGGAACGTGCCGGGTTGTCGCCCGACAGCCACGACGGCAAGGATCTGATGGAGATCCTGGAGACCTACCCGCGCACCGAGCTCTTCCAGATGCCCGTGGACGAGCTGCTGCCCATCGCGCTCGGCGTGCTGCGGCTGCGCGAGCGCAAGCAGGTCAAACTGTTCCTGCGCCGCGACGACTACGGCCGCTACATCTCCTGCCTGATCTTCCTGCCGCGTGACCGCTACACCACCAAGGTCCGCCTGCACATGCAGCGGATCCTGATGAAGGCGCTCGGCGGCACCTCGCTCGACTACAGCACGATGATCGGCGAGTCGGCGCTGGCCCGGCTGCACGTCGTGATCCGCGGCGAGCGCGGCAAACCGCTCGCCGAGACGCCGGTCGACGTCGAGGAACTGGAGGCGCGGCTGGCCGCCACCACCCGCACGTGGGAGGACGACCTCGCCGCCGCGATCAACGAGCTGTGCCCGGAGGAGGAGGCGCCCCGGCTGCTGCGCCGCTACGGCACCGCCTTCCCCGAGGGCTACAAGGCCGACTTCCCCGCGCGTACGGCGGTCGCCGACCTCAAGCGGCTGGAGGCGCTCGGCGAGGACCCGAACGCCATCGGCATGAACCTCTACGAGCCGTACGGCGCGGCCGAGGGGGAGCGGCGCTTCAAGCTCTACCGGCTGGGCGCGCCGATCTCGCTGTCGCGGGTGCTCCCGCTGCTCACGCGGATGGGCGTCGAGGTGGTGGACGAGCGGCCGTACGAGATCGACCGCGACCACGACCCCGACACCAGGGACGCCTGGATCTACGACTTCGGCCTGCGGTACACCCCTTCGGAGGAGGTGCACCGCGACGAGTTCAAGCGGCTGTTCCAGGACGCGTTCGGCGTGCTGTGGCGCGGCGAGGTGGAGAACGACGGCTTCAACGCGCTCGTGCTGGCCGGCGGGCTCACCTGGGAGCAGGCGGAGATCCTCCGGGCGTACGCCAAGTACCTGCGGCAGGCCGGGACCACGTTCAGCCAGTCGTACATCGAGAGGGTGCTGCGCGGCAACGTGCGGCTGGCCCGGCTGCTGGTGCGGCTGTTCGAGGCCAGGCTCGACCCGCGGCGGCCGGACGACGGCAGGCCGGAGGTCTGCGACGCGCTGACCGAGGAGATCCTCGCCTCGCTGGACGAGGTGGCCTCGCTCGACGAGGACCGCATCCTGCGGGCCTACCTGGAGATGATCCAGGCGACGCTGCGCACCAACGTCTTCCAGGCGGCTCGCGACGACGGGCGCGACGCCGGGGACGCGGGCAGCCAGTTCGTCACCGGCAGGCGCAAGCCGTACATCTCGCTGAAGTTCGATCCGCAGGCGATCAGCGTGCTGCCGCTGCCCCGGCCGAAGTACGAGATCTTCGTGTACTCGCCGCGGGTCGAGGGCGTGCACCTGCGCTTCGGCAAGGTCGCCCGCGGCGGCCTGCGCTGGTCGGACCGCATGGAGGACTTCCGCACGGAGATCCTCGGCCTGGTCAAGGCGCAGATGGTCAAGAACACCGTCATCGTGCCGACCGGCTCGAAGGGCGGCTTCGTCGTCAAGCAGCCCCCCGCGGGCGGGCGCGACGAGCTCCTGGCCGAGGGCGTGGCCTGCTACCGCCAGTTCATCTCCGGGCTGCTCGACCTCACCGACAACCTGGTCGCGGGGGAGGTCGCGCCGCCGCCCGACGTCGTGCGGCACGACGGCGACGACACCTACCTCGTGGTGGCCGCGGACAAGGGCACCGCGACGTTCTCCGACATCGCGAACGCGGTGGCCAAGGAGTACGGCTACTGGCTCGGCGACGCCTTCGCCTCCGGCGGGTCGGTGGGCTACGACCACAAGGCCATGGGCATCACCGCCAGGGGCGCCTGGGAGTCGGTCAAGTACCATTTCCGCACGCTCGGCGTGGACGTGCAGACCACCGACTTCACGGTGGTCGGCGTCGGCGACATGTCCGGCGACGTGTTCGGCAACGGCATGCTCCTGTCGGAGCACATCCGGCTCGTGGCGGCCTTCGACCACCGGCACGTGTTCGTCGACCCCGACCCGGACGCCGCGCGGAGCTTCGCCGAGCGGCGACGGCTGTTCGAGCTGCCCAGAAGCTCCTGGGACGACTACGACAGGTCGCTCATCTCGGCGGGCGGCGGCGTGTGGCCGCGCACCGCGAAGTCGATCCCGGTCTCGCCGCAGACGCGCGCCGCGCTCGGCCTCCCGCACGGCGTCACCGCGCTCGCACCGAACGACCTGATCAGCGCGATCCTGCGGGCCCCCGTCGACCTGCTGTGGAACGGCGGCATCGGCACGTACGTCAAGGCGTCGTCGGAGACCCACGCCGACGTGGGGGACAAGGCCAACGACGCGCTGCGGATCAACGCGGCCGACCTGCGCTGCAAGGTCGTGGGCGAGGGCGGCAACCTCGGCTTCACCCAGCGCGCCCGGATCGAGTTCGCGCTGAACGGCGGGCTGATCAACACCGACTTCATCGACAACTCGGCCGGTGTGGACACCTCCGACCACGAGGTGAACATCAAGATCCTGCTCGACCAGGTCGTCCGCGACGGCGACATGACCGACAAGCAGCGCAACCAGCTCTTCCTCGACATGACCGACGAGGTGGGCAGGCTGGTGCTGGAGGACAACTACGCCCAGAACGTCGTGCTCGCGGCGGCCCGCGCGCAGGCGCCGGAGATGCTGCACATCCACGCCCGCTACCTGCGCAGGCTGGAGCGCGAGGGGCTGGTCAACCGGGAGCTGGAGTTCCTGCCCTCCGACAAGGTGCTCGCCGAGCGGCGCCAGGCCGGGCTCGGGCTCACCAACCCCGAATTCGCGGTGCTGCTCGCCTACACCAAGCTCGTGGTGGACGCGGAGCTGCTGCAGTCGGACATCCCCGACGACCCGTCGCTGGCGTCGTGGCTGGTGTCGTACTTCCCCTCGGCCCTGCGCGACCGCTTCCGGACGTACATGGACTCCCACCCGCTGCGCCGGGAGATCATCACGACCCGGATCGTGAACGACGTGGTGAACTTCGGCGGCACGAGCTTCGTCTACCGCTTCGGCGAGGAGACCGGCGCCTCGACGGCCGACATCGTGCGGGCCTACCTGGTGACGCGGGAGGTCTTCGACCTGCCCTCGTTCGTGCGCCAGATCGAGGAGCTGGACAACGAGGTGGACACCGGGACCCAGCTCGCCATGCTGCTGGAGGGCCGCAAGCTGTCCGAGCGCGGCACCCGCTGGCTGCTCGGCAACCGGCGTCCCCCGCTCGACCTCGCCTCCACGGCCCGCTACTTCATCGAGGGCGCCGGCGGCCTGCTGCCCCACCTGCCCAAGCTGCTGACCGGACCCGATCTCGCGGCGTACGAGGAGCGCAGGGACTCGTTCGTGGCCAGGGGCGTGCCCGGCGAGCTGGCCGAGCGGGTCGCGTCGATGGTGCCGGCCTACTCCACGTTCGACCTCGTGGAGATCGCGGCGTACACCGGCCGGCCGGTGAGCGAGGTGGCCGAGGTCTACTTCGACCTGGCCGACCGGCTCCAGCTCGCCCGGCTGCGCGAGCGGGTGATCGCGCTGCCGCGCGACAGCCGGTGGAACTCGATGGCCAGGTCGGCGCTGCGCGACGACCTGTACGCCGCCCACGCGACGCTGACCAGGGACGTGCTGATCCACAGCCGGCCGGGCCTGTCGCCGGAGGAGCGGCTGGCGAGCTGGACGGAGGCCAACCAGGCCGCGGTGACGCGGTCGCGGCAGACGCTGTCGGAGATCTGGGAGAGCGACACCTTCGACCTGGCGACGCTGTCGGTCGCGCTGCGCGCGGTGCGGACGCTGGTCTCCACCAGCAACCTCCCCCACGCGGAGGCGTGACCATGCTCGGCGATCAGCGGTTGGAGCCGCCGGTGACGAAGCCCTCGTAGCCGACGACGTGCGCGGGCGCGGTGGACGCCTTGGGCGGCACCGCGCTCACGTACTGCTGGGTCTCGACGATCTGCCGCTTCTGCCGGATGAACAGGTTCTTGGCGGGGTTCAGCAGCCAGCGGGCCTCGGCGGGGATCGCCACCGGACGGCCCTCGGCGCACTTCAGCCCCTGGGGCTGGCCCTGCGGCTGGGCGCTGGCGGTCCACGAGGACGTGCGGATCAGCGTGTACAGCATCATCGCGCCGCCGTCGCGGGTGCGCAGGGCGAAGGTCGGGTAGTTGGGAGCCGAGGCGAAGATCGACTCGTAGACCATGCAGTCGTCGGCCTTCGCCGTCACCTTGGTCTTGACGATCTCGTCGTAGAAGCCCGTCGTCTGCGGACCGGGGGCGATCAGCCCGGAGGCGTAGCCCTTGGGGCCCTCCTCGGCGACCGTGGCGTGCAGCGGGCCCATCAGGTTGGGGCTGATGGCCACCGAGGCGTCGCGCGACTCCAGCGCCGTGGCGTACCCGTCCGCGTCGAGGGCGACCGAGGGCGGCTTCTCGCCGGGATAGAGCAGGGACGCGAAGCTGTTGAGCCACCGCCCGTCCTGGCCCTGCCGTACGAACGTGAACACGCCCGTGCGGACCTCGCCGGACGCGTCGCGCCGCCGGGCCGTGGCCGCGAACCAGACGGCCGAGCGGCCGCTCTGCCGGGGCACGAGCACCGTACGGCGATCCCAGGTGTAGCGGGCGGGCTCGCCCTCCTGGGAGTGGATGCCGGCGATCGTGATGGGCCGCTGGCCGTCCTGGGTGAGCAGGAGCGCCCACCGGTCGGCGCCGGCCAGCCGCAGCACGTCGTCGGTGTCCAGGAACGCGTCGAGCGCCCGGGACGCCTCCTCCAGCGTCACCGCCGGGGGACTGGGCGACGGCGACGGGCTCTCGCCGGGACTCGGCAGGGCGGAGGTGGCCGCCGCCGGGCTGGCCGTCGGCCGGGCCGGCTCCCCGCCGCCGGAGCAGGCGACAGCCGTACAGGTGACGAGGGCAAGGGCCAGCGCACTCCGAACGACCCCGTTCACGCCAGCCTCCCCATGCAATCGATCCACATGCTACCGAGGCGGACTGCCTGACCGGGTCCCCGATTCGCGTACCCTTTACAGACGTGGCAGTCATCGATCCAGCCGAAGAGATCAACGAGCTTAGCGGCACGCTGAAGGGCATTCAGGACGTGCTCGACCTCGACGCCCTGCGCAAGCAGATCGCCGAGTTGGAGGAGCAGGCTGCCGCGCCCGACCTGTGGAACGACCCCGAGCAGGCGCAGCGCGTCACCAGCCGGCTCTCCCACCTCCAGGCCGAGGTCAACCGGGTGGACGGCCTGGGCCGCCGCCTCGAGGACCTTCCGGTCCTGTTCGAGCTGGCGTCCGAGGAGGGCGACGAGGACGCGCTGGCCGAGGCGGAAAGGGAGCTCGCCGCGCTCAGGTCCGAGGTCGGCGCGCTCGAGGTCCGCACGCTCCTGTCGGGCGAGTACGACGCCCGCGAGGCCCTGGTGACCATCAACTCGCAGGCGGGCGGCGTCGACGCGGCCGACTGGGCCCAGATGCTGCTGCGCATGTACCTGCGGTGGGCCGAGCGCAAGGGCTACCCGGCGGAGGTCTACGAGACCTCCTACGCCGAGGAGGCCGGCATCAAGTCGGCCACCTTCGCGGTCAAGGCCCCCTACGCGTACGGCACGCTCAGGGGCGAGCACGGCACCCACCGGCTGGTGCGGATCAGCCCGTTCGACAACCAGGGCCGCCGGCAGACCTCGTTCGCGGGCGTGGACGTGGTGCCCGTGGTCGAGCAGACCGACCACATCGACATCAACGAAGACGACCTGCGCATCGACGTCTACCGGTCGTCCGGGCCGGGCGGCCAGGGTGTGAACACGACCGACTCGGCCGTGCGGATCACCCACCTCCCGACCGGGATCGTGGTCTCCTGCCAGAACGAGCGGTCGCAGCTGCAGAACCGCGCGACGGCGATGGCCGTCCTCCAGGCGAAGCTGCTTGAGCGCAAGCGCCAGGAGGAGGCCGCGGCGATGAACGAGCTGCGCGGCGAGGCGACGACGTCATGGGGCACGCAGATCCGCAACTACGTGCTGCACCCCTACCAGATCGTCAAGGACCTGCGTACGGGTGTGGAGGCGGGCAACCCCTCCGCCGTGCTGGACGGCGACCTCGACGAGTTCATCGAGGGCGAGATCCGCTGGATGCGCCGTCAGGAATCGGGTGACGGTCAGTAACCGCTGACGTGGGTCAGTGCGACCAGCGCCACGACCAGTAGCACGATCAGCGCGATGACCAGGGGCGACAGCCCCATGAACCCGTGGTGGTGAACCTTGGCGCGGCCCTCGCGGCAGACGGGGCAGCGCCCCTCCACCACGGGGCCCGCGCACGCGGCGCAGATCAGATGTTCGCAGCTCATAGCAGCTTTACCGCCCCATCGCCCAAGGGCTAATCGTTTTGTTTCCGTTATGGACGTTCCATGCCAGTGTTACCCCTAGACTGGCCTCTGGCCAAACGGAACGTCGATCCAGAGCAAAGTGACCGGCGACCCCCGGACCGGCCGTCCCACCCCCTAGACTGGCTAGCCGTGATGCGCCCGTGATCCATTTCGATAATGTCACCAAGGTCTACGCGAACCAAAACCGGCCCGCCCTCGACCACGTGAGCGTGGACGTCGACAAGGGCGAGTTCGTGTTCCTGGTCGGTCCGTCAGGGTCGGGGAAGTCCACCTTCCTCCGGCTGGTGCTGAAGGAGGAGCGGCCCAACAGCGGCTCCATCCACGTGGCCGGCAAGGACCTGTCGAAGCTGTCCAACTTCAAGGTGCCGCACCTGCGCCGCCGCATCGGCTGCGTGTTCCAGGACTTCCGGCTGCTGCCGAACAAGAACGTCTACGAGAACGTGGCGTTCGCCCTGGAGGTCATCGGCAAGCCGCGCCGCTTCATCCGCAAGGTCGTGCCCGAGGTCATCGAGCTCGTGGGCCTCGAGGGCAAGGCACACCGCATGCCGGAGGAGCTGTCCGGTGGTGAGCAGCAGCGGGTCGCCATGGCCCGCGCGTTCGTCAACCGGCCGATGATCCTGCTCGCCGACGAGCCCACGGGAAACATCGACCCCGCCACGAGCATCGGCATCATGAAGGTGCTCGACCGAATCAACAGGACCGGCACGACCGTCCTCATGGCGACACACGACGCCGCGATCGTCGACTCCATGCGCAAGCGCGTGGTCGAGCTCGAGGACGGCAAGATCGTCCGCGACCAGTCGCGCGGCGTGTACGGCCAGGCGTATTAGGAGTAACTGGGACCATGCGGGCCAACTTCATCTTCTCCGAGGTCTGGATCGGCCTTCGGCGCAACCTCACGATGACCATCGCGGTGATCGTGACCGTGGCGGTCGGCATGGCGCTGCTCGGCGTCGGACTGATGATCAACTCCCAGGTCTCGAAGCTGACCGGCTTCTGGAGCGACAAGGTCGAGCTGTCGGTCTACCTGTGCACCAAGGGCTCGCCCTTCGAACCCTGTAAGAACAGGGGCGCGGTCACACAGGAGGAGAAGGGCAACCTGGAGCAGACGATCAAGGCGCTCCCGGACGTCGAGCGGGTGCAGTTCGAGAACCAGGCCCAGGCGTTCAAGAACTTCCAGAGCACCGAGAGCAACACGCTGCTCCTCTCGGTCACCAAGCCCGAGGACATGCCGGAGTCGTTCCGGGTCAAGCTGAAGGACCCGGAGAAGGCGGACGCCGTGGAGAGCAGCCTCAAGGGGCAGCCCGGCGTCTCCAACGTCGTCAACGAGCGCAACCTGCTCCAGTCGGTCTTCGGCTTCATGGACACGCTGCGCAACGTGGCGCTCGGCATCGCGATCCTCATGGTGATCGCGGCCACCCTGCTGATCGGCAACACGGTCCGGCTGTCGGCGTACAACCGCCGGAGGGAGACCGGCATCATGCGGCTGGTCGGCGCCTCCAACATCTACATCCAGCTTCCGTTCGTGCTGGAGGGCCTGATCGCGGGCCTCATCGGCGGCGTCCTGTCCGGCGTGATCCTGATCATCGTCAAGGTCTTCATCTTCGAGTCGATCCAGACGTACATGGCCGCGCCCCTCGGCTGGGACACGGTCGCCGGGGTGATCACCGGCACCATGGCCATCGGCGTGCTGATCTGTGTGCTCGCCTCGTTCGTCACCCTGCGCCGCTACCTGCGGGTGTGATCCCGCACCGGCCGCGCAGTTCGTTTCCGCCCTTCGCGGCGACGGTAGGCTCCCCTTATGCCACGTGAGACCGGGCGCAAGCTGATCGCCCAGAACAAGCGTGCCAGGCACGACTTCTTCATCGAGGACACCTACGAGGCCGGGCTCGTCCTGACCGGCACCGAGGTCAAGTCCCTGCGGGCGGGAAAGGCCAACCTGACCGACGGCTACGCCTCGGTCGAGGGCGGCGAGGTCTGGCTGATCAACGTGTACATCCCGGAGTACAGCCAGGGCACCTGGACCAACCACGCCGCCCGGCGCACGCGCAAGCTGCTGCTGCACCGCAAGGAGATCGGCAAGCTCGACGCGACGCTGAAGGAGAAGGGCCTCACGCTGATCCCGCTGTCGATGTACTTCAAGGACGGCCGGGCGAAGATCGAGATCGGCATCGCCAGGGGTAAGAAGGACTACGACAAGCGGCAGACGCTCATGGAGAAGCAGGCCAGCCGGGAGATGGCGCGGGCCATGTCGAACGCGGTCCGCCGCCGGGGGGGCCGTTAGGCCGTGTCCTTCCGATCATTCGGGGTCGTCCGGGCGAGAGCCGTACGGGCCGCGCTCGCGCTGGGCCTGGCCGCGCCCCTGCTGACCGGCTGCTTCGAGGAGCCGACGCCGCACGACGCGGTGCGCGACTTCCTCGTCGGCTGGCAGACGGGGGACTACGCGGCCGCCGCGCGGCGGGCCGACGGCGACCAGGCGGCGGTGCGCAAGGCGCTGGAGAACGCCCGCCTGCAACTGGACGCCGCCTCGATCCGCTTCTCCCTGCGCGGGATCAGCCAGGACGGCGACGCCGCGCAGGCCGGCTACCACGCCGAGGTCGACCTCGGTGAGAACAACCCCCTCTGGCAGTACGACGGGAACCTGCCCCTGCACCTGGTCGGCGGCCAGTGGAAGGTGCGGTGGTCGCCGAGCGTCATCCACCCCGACCTCCACCCCGGGCAGCGGCTCGCGGTCGCCACCGTCCCGAAGGGCCGCAAGCCGATCCTCGACCGGAACGGCAACTCGTTGCAGGACGAGACCGTCCTGCACGTCGCCGGGGTCTTCCCCGCCAAGGTCAAGGACCCCGGCCGGCTGTGCGACCAGCTGTCGAAGGTCACCGGCTTCGCCCAGGACCGCCTGCTGAGCCGCATCCTGTCGTCGCCCCCGCAGGACTTCGTCCCCCTCGCGACGTTCGGGCGGACGAAGTTCGCCCAGATCAGGTCCAAGCTGGAGGCCATCCAAGGTCTGGAGTTCCAGATCGACAACCCGCCGGTCGCCCCCAAGTCGCCCACCCAGATCGTCGGGGTGGTCACGGCCATCACCCCGGAGGCGGAGCAGCGGCTCGGCGGGCCGCAGCGGGCCGGCGACACCCTCGGCAGGGACGGCCTGCAGAAGGCCTACCAGGACCAGCTCACCGGCTCGACCGAGACCCGGGTCGTCATCCTCGACAATGCCACCGGGCGGCTGGTCAAGGAGCTCAAGGCGTGGCCGGGGCGGGAGAACTCGTCGGTCCAGACCACGATCGACAGCCGCCTCCAGAGGGCGGGGGACGCCGCGGTGGCGGGGTCCCGGCCGGCCGCGCTCGTCGCGGTGCAGGCCTCCACCGGCCAGTTGCTCGCCGTCTCCACCAACCAGTTCCACCAGGAGAAGGACGCGCTGGCGGGCAGGTTCGCGGCCGGCACCGCGTTCTCCGTCATCGCCGCGGAAGGACTGCTCCAGTCGGGCCTCGACCCGAAGCAGAAGGTGCCCTGCAGCGCCGACCGCACCGTGGGCGGAGCCCGATTCCAGCAGCCCGGCGTCAACGGCGTGACGGTGCCCACCTTCCAGACCGACTTCGCGCAGGGCTGCGTCACCGCCCTGGCGTCGCTGGCCCGGCGGATCAGCGGGCAGCGGCTGTCCGACAGCGCGAGCCAGTTCGGCATCGGCGGCGACTGGAAGCTGCCGCTGAAGACGTTCAGCGGGTCGATGGACGCCCCCAAAGGCGACGCCGCCATCGCGAAGATCATGGCTGGGCAGGGCGCCCGCGTGAGCCCGCTGGCGATGGCCCTCGTCGCCGCGGCCGTCAAGTCCGGCACGTGGCGGCCGCCGGTGCTGGTGACCTCGCCCAGCGCTCCCGACCCGGCGACCGGGGACGGTGTCACGCCGGCCGCCGTCCAGCCGGTGACGCTCGATCCCGCGATCACCGCGAAGCTGCGCACACTCATGCGGGCCGGTGTGACGTCCGGCGCGGCCTCCGCCGCCTCCGCGCCCGGCGACCCCGTGTACGGCGTGGCCGCCGAGGTCACCCAGACGGAGAAGAAGGACCGCATCAGGCTCTCGTGGTTCGTGGGCTGGCAGGGGGATGTCGCGGTCGCCGTGCTGGCGCAGAGCGGCGACACGGCGGCCGCTTCGACGATCGCCGGCAGCTTCTTCCGCGACGCCCAGCCCCAGACCTGAAAAATGCTCGGAGGCGAGCAACCATCAGGGTGGCGACCGGCGTCTTTCTAGGTGACTGGGACCCGCTTGGGGGGTTGCGGGCCCAGTCGCCGTGATGAGGACAGGGCTCCATCTCGGGGGGAGCCCTGCCCGTCTGGACCGGCTCGACCCTGCCGGTCAGCCCCCGGGGCGCGCGCCAGAGGCCGCGTTCCCGGGGGCTTCGGCGTCCCATCGGCCCCCTGGTGCACCGGCGGGCCGGAATTCGAGTCGCGTCGCCGGTGTTGTCATGAGTAAGCTTGTGATGCCAGGCCCTCGGGTCTGGATTGACAACTGCACATGGGGGTGACCGGTTTCGACTTCGACATTGCAAGTCAGGGGAAGCGGGTCGGGGACTGCGGACATAACCCCGTCAACACTGTGACCGCGAACAATAAGTGCCAATAAGAAGAGCACTGAGGTCAGCCAGGCTTCCCTGGCTCTCGCCGCCTAAGCAGCGAGAAACCTCTGTCAGCCCGGGAGTGCCTTCGGCCCGGAACTGACATCGCTAGAAGGCTCAACCGTCCGGCCCGGTCACGGGGCCGTACGGGAAACCAAACAGTGACTGGGCCCGTCGGCGACTCGCCTGTGAGATTGCCGGGGCCGAGAAAAGCGCAACAGGCTGCACCCGGAGAAGCCCTGTCTTGGTGTTGAAGGACGCGGGTTCGATTCCCGCCACCTCCACATCTCCGCGGAAGGGCGGGGAGGAAGCGAACGCTTCCTCCCCGCCCTTCCGGCGTCTAGACCCGTTGCGGCCGTTCGTCCTGGGCGAGCGGGGCGGAGGGGCGGTGGACGAGGTCGGGCAGGAGGGTGGCCAGACCGGCCAGCGCCAGCGCGGCGCCGAGCCACAGCGGGGCTCGCAGTCCCCAGGCGTCGATGACGACGGCTCCGATGGAGGAGCCGAGGATGATGCCGAGGGTGATGAACGAGGAATGGACCGTGTTGACCAGCGGGCCCGCGTTGCCGGTGCGCTGGACGCGGGTGGCCATCGCCGGGTTCATGGTCACGCCGGCCAGGCCGACGCCCATCATGCAGACGACCGCCGGGCCGGGCAGGTCGGCGAAGGCGGCGAAGCCGGTGAGGAAGACCAGGTTGAGGACGAGGCCGATCGCGAGGACGGGCACGGTGTGAAGGTCTGCGAGGCGGCCGACCACGGTGTTCCCGACGACGGTGGCGGCTCCGTAGGCGATCAGTAGCAAGGGGACCGTTCCGGGGGAGAACCCGGTGACCTCGGTGAGGATGGGGTTGAAGTAGCTGAAGGCCGAGAAGGTGGCGCCGATGATGAGCGTGCTGGTCGACAGCACCAGCCACAGCCTGGGCCTGGCCAGGATGCCGGCCTCCTGGCGGAAACCGCCGCCCTCGGCCCGGTTCAGGCGCGGCACGCCGATCAGGGTGGCCACGGCGGCGATCAGAGCGAGCAGGGAGACGATCCAGAAGGCCGCCCGCCAGCCGAACCGCTCCCCGATCACCGTGGACAGCGGCAGCCCCAGGAGGGTGCCCAGCATCAGGCCGTTCATGGCCACCGCGATCGCCCGGCCGCGAATCTCGGGCCCGGCGAGACGGGCGCACAACGAGATGGCGACGCCGAAGAAGGCCTGTGAGGCGATGCCGGTGATGATCCGGGCGCCCATCATGGTGGCGTAGCCGGTCGCCGTGGCGGCCAGCACGTTGCCCGCCAGGAATACCGTGAGCAGTGCCGTCAGCGCCGTGCGCGGCGGCAGCTTCGCCACCGCCACGGTCAGGAACGGCCCACCGGCCGCCATCGCCACCGCGAACGCGGTGATGAGGTAGCCGATCTGGGGAACGGTGGCGTCCAGTCCGGCGGCCATCTGCGGCATCAGCCCGGCGACCGCGAACTCGCTGGTCACCATGGCGAAGATGCCGAGCGCCAGCACGTATACGGCACGAGGCACGTGCGTACTCCTTCTTCAGGGTTTTGGATAGATCGGTTCAAAATTGGGGCGTGGCAAGGCGCCGCCCGGGTGCGGATGGTGCCCGGGCCGGCGGTTCAGCGGGTCAGCGCGTCCAGGGTGATCTCGGCGATGGACTCCAGGGCCGCGCGGTCCGCGCCTCCCTGGCTGGAGACGCGCATGCCGGCGATGGCCGCGTTGACGAATCGGGCCAGTGCCTCCGGTTTGCGCGCCGAGGCGATGCTTCCGTCTCGGCGGCCCTCCTCGATGGTTGTGCGGAGGGCCGACAGCCGCCGGGTCGTGTCACGCTCCAGCATCTCGGCCGCCCGGGTCTCGTGGGCGGCCGCTTCCACCGTGGTGTTCACGCCCAGGCACCCCGGGCCGCGACCGCCGGTCCGGTTCGCGGTCTCATCCTCGACGACCAGGGCGAGCAGGGCGCGGATGCGATCGGCGCCGCTCCTCGTCGGGTCCTCCAGGATGGCCAGATGGGCGGTGGTCATGCTGGCCAGGTAGCGGTCCAGTGCGCGCTCGAACAGATCCTGCTTGCTCTTGAACGTGTTGTAGATGCTGCTGCGCCCCAGTCCGGTGGCGTCGCACAGGTCCTGTGTGGAAGCGGCCTCGTAGCCCTTCTCCCAGAACGTGCGCATCGCCGCGTCCAGGGCCCGCTCCTCGTCGAACGTCCTCGGCCGGGCCATGCGGGCAGCCTAGCAAAGTTTTGGATTGACCGTTTCAATACTCCTGCCCGCGTCATCCCGTGGAGCCCACCCCGGAGTGGCTCTCAGGTAGGACGAGTACCTAGAGTCGGGGCGGTACGTGGGAGGGAGTCTGCCGTGGGGCAGCCGAGAGTGGTGGTGCGGCGATCGTTGCCGTCGGAGCCGGCCGTACGGGGATCGGCCTCGTTGTTCCTGACGGAGGCCGAGCGGCAGGGGGTGCGGGCCGGGCGCAGGATGCTGTACGTCGGCCCGGAGCCCGCGTCCGAGCACGTGGCCGCCGGGCTGCGGGTCGAGCCCGGCACGCCGGTGCTGGCCCGGCGCAAGCTGCTGCTCGCCGGCGACGTGCCGGTGCGGGTCGCCACGAGCTTCCTGCGGCTCGACCTCTTCGCGGACACGCCGCTGTGCGAGCCGGGCTTCCTGGCGCCGAGCCTGCAGGCGCGCATCGAGGAGCTGGGCCACCGGTTCGGGCGGGCGGAGGAGCACCTGGTCGCCCGGCCGCCCGGGGGCGACGAGGCGGCCACGCTCGAAGTAGACCCCGGCGAGTGGGTGGTCCAGATCGTACGGGCCTCCTACTCGGCCGAGGACCTGCCGATCCACGTGCTGGAGACGGTCTGCGCCGCCTCCCGGCACGTCTTCGACATCGTTCAGGTGAGCGGCGCCGACGAGTTCTGACCGGCGTAGGCATCGATCTCCGCTGGCCAAGGTACTGTGGTACGGCGTAGTACGGGTCGTTAGGATGGAACGATGAGCGCCAGACCCAGACCTGTCGATGTCAGTGTGCGGCAGTTCGTCAGCGACTCCGGCAGCATTACCCGGGGCCTGAGGCAGGGACAGCAGTATGTGTTGACGATCAACGGCGAACCGCTTGCCGAGGTCATCCCAATCAAGCGTCGCCGGGCCGTTCCGACCGCAGAGGTGTTGGCCGTTTTCGCTACTGCGCCTGTTCTCGATGCCGCCGAACTCCGCGCCGACCTGGACGCCGTGATCGATCAGGAGTTGCCCGCCGATCCGCTGGAGGGGACCGGCCTGTGAGACATGCGGAAGGTGTGCTCGACACCAACATCGTGGCCGTCCTGTCCCTGTTCGATGCCACCGAACTTCCGGAAGCATCCCTGATCACTGCTGTGACGCTCGGCGAGTTGTCGGACGCGCCGCATGCCACCGCTGACCCGATCAAGCGTGCCCGGAGGATAGCCGTCCTGCAGCATGTCGAGGCCACTTTTGACGCGCTGCCCTACGACGCCGAGGCCGCCCGGATATATGGCCAGATATGCGCTGCCGTTCGTAGCTCCGGTCGGCAGCCACGCGGCAGGGTGGCTGACTTGATGATCGCCGCGATCGCCGCCAGCAACGGGCTTCCTCTCTACACCGCTAATCCGAAGGACTTCGCCGGTCTCGACGGCATGGTGGAAGTCGTGGCCGTCTCGCGGCCTCCGGATGCGACGGCCTGACTCACCCCGAAGCGCTCAGGTCGGCGCCGACGAGTTCTGACCGGCGTAGGCATCGATCTCCGCGAGCAGGGCCGCCTTGCCCTCGGCGCCGAGGAAGGACGCCTCCACCGCGGCGCGGGCCAGGTCGGCGACGCCCTTCTCGTCGAGGGAGAGCAGTTCGGCCGCCACGGCGTACTCCCGGTTCAGGTCGGTGCCGAACATGGGCGGGTCGTCGGTGTTCACCGTGATCGGCACCCCGGCCGCGACGAGCGCGGGCAGCGGGTGCTCGGCCAGGCTGGGCACGGCCCTGGTGCAGACGTTGGAGGTGGGGCAGACCTCCAGCGTGATCCCGTGCTCGGCCAGGTGCTCCAGCAGCGCCGGGTCCTCCACGCCGCGGATGCCGTGCGCGACGCGCTCGGCGCCGAGATCGCGTACGGCCTGCCAGACGTACTCGGCGTCGGTGACCTCGCCGGCGTGCGGCACCGAGTGGAGCCCGGCGGCGCGGGCCGCGGCGAAGTACGGGGCGAACTGCGACCGGGACACCCCGGCCTCCGCGCCGCCGAGGCCCAGGCTGACCAGGCCGTCCGGCCGGTGGCCGAGCGCGATCGACAGCGTCTGCTCGGCGGGTGGGCCCGGGATGCCGGGGATGTCGAAGCACCAGCGCAGGATGGTGCCGAAGTCCGCCTCCACCCTGCGGCGGGCGTCCTCGATCACCTCGCAGAACTCCTGCGGGGCGAAACCCCGGGCCAGGTGGGGCTGCGGCGTGACGGTGAGCTCGGCGTACCGCACCTGCTGGGCGGCCATGTCGCCGCCCACGCCGTGGATCAGCGTCCATAGGTCCTCGGGCGTCCTCACCAGGTCCACGATCTGGGGGTAGATCTGGAGGAAATGGGAGAAGTCGCGAAAGTCGTAGAACGCCTCGACCTGTGCGGGGTCGGCGGGCACGGCCGTCGTCCCCTCGTAACGCGCGGCGAGCTCGGCGACGATGTGCGGTGACGCCGCACCGATGTGGTGTACGTGCAGTTCCGCCTTGGGCAGCCCGGCGATGAACCGGGTGAGTTCCGGGGAGATCACGGACAGAACGTAACAACCAGGTAGGAGTCTCCTCCAAGCGATTCCGCCGTATCTCACACCACTTTGTCAGGATCAGGCTCATCCTCCGGCCGGGAGTTCGCTGAGCACGACGGTGACCGTGCGCCTGGTGCCGTCCGGCTGCATCAGCTCGACCCGGGCCTTGTCGCCCGGTTTGAGCGTCACCAGGATCTGCGACAGGGCGCTGGCGGTGGGCGTGGACGTGCCGTTGACCTTCACGATCACGTCGCCGGGGCGGATGCCGGCCTTGTCCGCGCCGCCCCCGGGGGACACCGAGCCGACGGCCACGCCGATCGGGTTGCCGTCCGCGTCGACCGCCGTGCCGACCCGTACGCCGAGGGCCGCCCGATGGCTGTTGACGACCCGGCCGTACTGGATGATCTGGCGGGCGATGTCGGTCGCGGTGTCGCTCGGGATCGCGAAGCCGAGGCCGGGCGCGGCGCCCAGGTTGGGATCGACGGCGGCCAGCGTCGGGATGCCGATGACCTGGCCGGACAGGTCCACCAGCGCGCCGCCGCTGTTGCCGGGGTTGATGGGCGCGGAGGTCTGGATGGCGTTGGCGATGGTCGCGGCCCCGCCGCCGGCGTGCCGTTCGCCCGTCACGGTGCGGCCCAGGGCCGACACGATGCCCTGGGTCACGCTGCCGGAGAAGCCGAGCGGGTTGCCCATCGCGAGCACGATCTGCCCGACCTTGAGGTTCGCGGAGCGGCCGAAGGTCGCGGGCGTCAGCCCGTTCCTGTTCTCGACCTGGATGATCGCCAGGTCGCCGGGGGGATAGGAGCTCACCAGCCGGGCCTTCCTCGGCTTTCCGCCGGTCGCCAGCGTGACCTGGAACTCCGTGGCGGCGCCGACGACGTGGGCGTTCGTCAGGATGTGGCCGTCGGTGTCGTAGACGATGCCCGAGCCCAGCGCCTGTCCTGTGGTGATCTGCACGATCGACGGAAGGACCCTCTTGATGACCTGCTCATAGGTCGTCTCGAGCTCGATCGGGCGGGTCGGCACGGGCGTGGCCGTCCCCGTCTTCGGAGACGCCGTCGGAGAGGCGGTCTCGCCCGGGGCGGTTCCCGGCGCGCATCCCCCCGCGACCAGCGCGGCCACGGCCGGGGCGGCGACCGTACGGAGGACCTTCCGTGAGAGCTGCATAGTCCCCTGTCTACCTGCGCGAACAGTCGCCGCAAGGCGGCACGCCGGGACAAGCGCAGCTCATGACGGGTGCCCGGGACGCCTCATACCGGCTCAAGGGGAGTGTCGGTCTCAGCGTGCCGGTGGGCGGTCGGCTCCCAGCGCCCGTCGCATGGCGGATGCCAGGGCGGTGAGGGTGTCGGGGGCGGCATGGGGAGTGCGCCAGGCGATCACGTGGTCGGGACGGACCAACAAGGTGCCCTGGCCGCTGATGCCGCAGGCGTCGGTGGGCCGTGTCGTCGCCGAGGCGACCCGGCGGGGCAGGAGCGTCGCGTCAAGGAAGGCGCCGTGCGGATCCATCCGTCGTGCTGCTTGTACCCAGGCGCGACCTTCGGGCCCGGCGAGAAGCAGATAGCGGCCGTCGCGGACCAGGTCGAGGGTGGAGCCGGGCCCGTCCTGGCCGGCGAGAGGCACATGCGGCAGCCGGGTGCCGGGCTCGCCCCGCCAACGGTCCGGCTCCTGCGCCGCCGGTGGATCGGCGGCGGCCGGGTCGTCACCGGATATGGGGTAGCGGTAGCCGATGGCCACAGCCGCCTCACTGAGCAGCGGACGGTCCTCGACCGGGACCCGGGCGCGGGCGCGGGCGCGCAGCAGCGCCTGCTCCACCGTAATTCGGCCCACCGCGGCGCTCGGGCTCGTAGTCCTCCAGCAGCCGCCCGGCCGACGCGGTAGGAGTCGGCCACCCAGCCGCCCATCTGCCAGGGGCGGCGTCCGGTGAGCCTGAAGCGCGAGGGCGGCAGCCCGAGCGCGCGTGAGACGATCTCGCGGCACCGTTGGATGTCGAACGTCGCCGGATCGTCGAGCGCGGGGTCATAGGTCACCGACACCGTCCCGTGGTCCTGTGCGGTGTTCCAGGACAGGAACGCATGGTCGGGCGGGCCGGTGAAGGCCAGGGCGAGCCGGCGGCCGTCGAGCATCCGGCGCAGGTCGGCCTGGAAGCCGATCTCCAATACGTGCGCGATCACCATGGCGCCGCTCCGGCCGATGCCCAGACTCTCGCGGACGGCGCTGCCGTTTCCGTCCGCGGCCAGCAGGTATTCGGCCGCCACGGTGTACGTGCCGCCGTCGGCGCCGCGTATCCGCGCCACGACCTGGTCGTCATTCCGGCGCAGTTCGACGAGGCGGTGGCCGAGACGCAGGTCGGCGCCGGCGGCGCGCGCGTGCGCGCGGACGACCTTCTCCAGGTCGGCCTGTTTGACGAAGGCGCTGGGGCAGGGGGAGACGCCGCTGAAGTCCTCCGCGGCCGGCAGCCTCCAGCGCCGCAACTCCGGGCCGGCGAGCGAGTGCAGTCTGGTCGAGAGCGGCCCTCGCCGGCCGGTGCCGACACCCGCGACGACCTGGCCGTTCTCCTGCGGGCCCTGGCCGAGCGCGTCGTCGACACACGGGCCAGCGGTATGCTGCGAGCCCTCAACGCCGAGGCCGCGGCCTTCCCCCGGCTGCACAGCCGCTACTTCGAGGAGATCGTCGCTCCCCGGCGGGAAGCCATGAACCGTGTTCTGCGACGCGGCGTGGAACGGGGGGAGGTCCGCCCGGACATCGACCCCGACCTGATCTCGGAACTCCTCGTCTCACCCCTCCTCGCCCGCATGGCATCGGGCAGCACGGACCAACTCGACCCTGAACGGGCCAGCCGGCTGATCATCGACCTGGTTCTCGACGGTGTAGGGGTCAGGGCCGTGGCCGAGTGCACCGGCACGGCCTAGTCGGCGAATATTCCTCTAGAATATGGTTCTACAAGGACCTAGCGCTGGAGGATCTTATGGCGATCGGGCTGAGCGAGGAGCACGAGGCGCTTCGCGAGTCGGTGACCGGATGGGCCGAGCGGGCCGTGCCCGCCGACCTCGTGCGAAGCACGGTGGGCGTCCTCGCCGATCCGGGAACGGAGGAGCGCCCGGCCTTCTGGCCCGCTCTCGCCGGCCAGGGGCTGCTCGGGCTGCACATCCCGGAGGAGTTCGGCGGCTCCGGCTACGGCCTCCTGGAGGCGGCCGTGGCGATCGAGGCGCTGTCGGAGCGGGTGGCGCCCGGGCCGATGGTGCCGACCGTGCTCGCCGGCGCCGCGATCCTCGCCTCCGAGGGCAAGGCCCAGGCCGACCTGCTGCCCGGGCTCGCGGACGGGTCGCTGGCCGGCGCGGTGGCGCTCGAGGCCGAGATCACCGGCGTCCGTGACGGCGACGCGCTGACGATCAGCGGCGCGGCCGGGTACGTCCTGGGCGCGGCGGTCGCCGACGTGCTGGTCCTGCCGGTGTCCACGGACGGCGGCGAGGAGTGGGTGGCCATCGACGCCGCCCAGGCGACGGTCACCGCGGTCAAGTCGCTCGACCTCACCCGTGGCGTGGCCAAGGTCGAGCTCGACGGCGTACGGGTGCCCGCCGAGCGGGTGCTGACCGGCCTGACCGGCGCCGAGGTGCGCAACGTGGCCGCGATCGTCCTCGGCGCGGACGCGGCCGGGGTGGCCGCCTGGTGCGTGTCCGCCGCCGCCGACTACGCGAAGGTCCGGGTGCAGTTCGGCCGCCCGATCGGCCAGTTCCAGGGCATCAAGCACAAGATCTCGCGGATGCTGGTGGCGCTGGAGCAGGCCCGGGCCACGGTCTGGGACGCCACCCGGGCGGAGGGCGCCGAGCGCGACTACGCCGCCGCGATCGCCGCCGTTATGGCGCCCGACGCGGCCGTGCAGTGCGCCAAGGACGCGATCCAGACGTTCGGCGGCATCGGCTACACCTTCGAGCACGACGCGCACCTGTACTACCGCCGGGCGCTGACCATCCGCGCACTGCTCGGCTCCTCCTCCGAGTGGTCCGACCGAGTGTCCGCGCTCGCGCTCCAGGGCGTCGCCAGGGAGATGGAGATCGACCTGCCGCAGGAGTCGGAGCCGCTGCGCGAGTCCATCCGGGCCGAGCTCGCCGAGATCGCCGCCCTGGAGGGCGTCGAGCAGAAGCGGGCCCTGGCCAAGGCCGGTTTCGTCATGCCGCACCTGCCCAAGCCCTGGGGTCGCGCGGCCTCTCCGCTGGAGCAGGTGCTCATCCACCAGGAGGTCAGGGCGGCCAAGATCAAGCCGCCGCAGATGATCATCGGTGCGTGGGTGGTGCCGTCGCTGGTCACGTACGGCACGCCGGAGCAGCAGGAGCGGTTCCTGCCGCCGACGCTGAGCGGCGAGCTGATCTGGTGCCAGCTCTTCTCGGAGCCGGGGGCGGGATCCGACCTCGCGTCGCTGCAGATGAAGGCGGAGAAGGTCGAGGGCGGCTGGAAGCTCAACGGCCAGAAGATCTGGACGTCGGTGGCGCACGTCGCCGAGTGGGCGATCTGCATCGCCAGGTCCGACACCTCGAAGCCGAAGCACGACGGCATCACGTACTTCCTCGTGAACATGAAGGCGCCGGGCGTCACCGTGCGGCCGCTGACCGAGATGACCGGGGAGAACCTCTTCAACGAGGTGTTCCTCGACGACGTCTTCGTGCCGGACGAGATGGTCGTCGGCGAGGTCAACGAGGGCTGGCGGGTCGCCAGGAACACGCTGTCGAACGAGCGGGTCTCGCTGTCGTCCGGCTCGGGCGGCACCGGCGCCTCGGTGCCCGACCTGCTCGGCCTGGCCGGCCGGCTGGGCCGCGAGCTCACCGCCGCCGAGCGGCAGGACCTCGCCCGCGTCGTCTGCGAGGCGCACTCGATCAACGCGCTGTCGCTGCGGGTGACCCTCAAGCAGCTCGCCGGGAGCGAGCCGGGCGCCGACGCGTCGGTGCGCAAGCTGCTGTCCACCGCGCACGCGCAGCACGTCTCCGAGGTGGCGGTCTCGCTGCTCGGCACGGCCGCCGTCACCGCCGCCGACTGGAAGCTCGGCGACGCCGGCTACTGGAACCGCGCCGTGCTCGCCACCCGCGCGATGACGATCTACGGCGGCACCACGGAGGTGCAGCTCAACATCATCGCCGAGCGCATGCTCGGCCTGCCCCGTGACCCGGAGCCGGGCAAGTAGCTCACAAGGCGCCGCTCACGCGGGCGCCCATGCGCCCGCGTGACCGGCGGTCACGGCGTGATCCGGCGGTAGGCGTGCCGCCAACCGCCGCAGGAGGTGATTGTGCGGGTGACCGTGTCCCGGTAGCAGACCTGGACCCCGACGTCCTGGGGAACGTCCTCCTCCCAGTCGTGGAAGTACAAGCGGGCGTAGCCGTCCGGCCCGCACTTCTTCAGCGTCCTGCTCCACGTGGTGTCCTCGGTGCGGACCTTCACGCGCAGGTAGGCGCACAGCCTGGCCGAGGAGTCCCGGTCATACAGCCGCGCCTCGAAGTTGAAGCTGCCATTGTCCTCGTCCTCCCACACCCGGCCGCGGACCATGGCCCGCGCGCCGTTCCGGTACGCCGAGTAGAAGGGCCCCCAGTCGGCGTCCAGGCCGATGTAGCTGGAGGCGGTGACTTCGCCGGGCGCGGCGGTCGGGGTGGCTTTGGGAGTCGGGGTGGCTTTGGGAGTCGAAGCGGTGTGGGGAGCGGCCGCGGTGGGAGCGGTGGGCGCGGCCTGGGCAGGGACGCTGAGCGCGGCCAGGCCGCCCGCGACGACGGCGAGGACGGCGAGACCGGTCAGGTGACGGGTCGAGCGGGGCATGTGATCCTCCGGTGCTACTGGGGCGCGCCGTGACGACCGGGCGGGCGGGGCGTGGGCGCCGCCGGGGAGTCGCGGCGGCCGTGTCCCAGTGGTACGGCCGAGCGCTTGCAGCGGCCTTGCCGCCCACTTTCGGCCTTGCCGGGCACAGGCCGCCGAGCGGATGTTGACGCGATCGAACGCCGGCAAGCCACGCCATTAGCCTGTACGACATGTGGCGGCCCTTCCGATTTGCGAGGCTTGGCTTCGCGGGGCGTGACGGCGCCGCCCCGGGGCCGGTGCTCGCGCGGACCGGGCCGGCCCTGCTCGGCCTGGCTCTCGGGGTGCTGGCGCTCGGGCCCGCTCTCGGGCCGGGGTTCGCGCTGCGCTACGACATGGTCTTCGTACCGAACCCGCCGCTGCGCCTCAATGACGGCTTCCCCCGGGCCGTGCCGAGCGACCAGGTCGTGGCGCTGCTGTCGGCCCTGCTGCCCGCGGAGATCGTGCAGAAGCTGATCCTGCTCGGGCTGTTCGTGCTTGCCGCGTCCGGGGCCGGGGCTCTCGCGCGCGACGTCCTGCCGGGAGGCGGGATCGTGCCCCGGCTGGCCGCGGCGGCGTTCTACGCCTGGAACGCATATCTGGCCCAGCGCCTGCTCATCGGCCAGTGGGCGCTGCTGCTCGGATACGCCGGGCTGCCGTGGGCCGTACGCGCAGCGGCGCGCGGCGGGACCGTGCGGCTCGCGGCGGCCCTCCTGCCCGCCGCCGCGGGCGGGTTCCAGGCCATGCTCGTCAGCGCCCTGACCGTGCTCCCGGTGGCCGCGCTGCGTGGCCGGGGAGGCGGCGGGGGAGGACGGGCGCGGGCGGTGCTGTCATCGGTGGCGCCGTCGCTGGGCGTCGTCGCCGTGCTCAGCCTGCCGTGGCTCGTCCCCGCGCTCGTCCCGGTGCTGAGGGCGGACGCCGCCGCCGATCCGGCCGGGGTGGCCGCCTTCGCGCCCCGGGCGGACGGACCGTTCGGGACGCTCGGCAGCCTGCTCACGCTCGGCGGCATCTGGAACTCCCATGCGGTGGTGCCCGGACAGGACATGCCCGCGCTCGCCGCCGTCCGCCTCGCCCTCACCCTCGTCGCGGTCGCCGGGTTCGTACGGCTCGGGTTCGTACGGCGGCCCGCGTGGTGGCCCGGCCTGGCCGCGGCGGCGTGCGCCGGTGTCCTGATCGCGTGCGCCGGGGCCTTCGCGCCGGGCGTGCCGCGCGCCCTGATCGGCTGGTGGGCGGGGTTCGGCCCGCTCCGCGACGGCCAGGTGTACGTCGCGCCGTTCGCGCTGGCGCAGGCCGTGGGGGTCGCGGTGGCGGTGACGGCCCTCCGCGCCGCCATGCCGGCGCCGGTCGCGGCGGCCGCGGTGGCGGTGCCGGTGCTGGTCCTGCCGACGTTCGCGCTGGGGGCGTTCGGCAGGCTCGGGACGGCCGAGTATCCCGAGGAGTGGCGCCGGGTCCAGGCCGTCGTCAACGGGGACCCGGCACCGGGCGCGCTGCTGTCGCTGCCCTGGAGCGCCTACCGGGCGTTCTCCTGGAACGGCGGCCGGGTGGTCCTCGATCCCGCCACCAAGATGTTCGCCCGGCCGGTGGTGTGGAACGACGCGCTCGTCGTCGGCACGGGCGGCGGGGGACAGATCCGGGTGGCCGCCGAGAGCCCGCGCGCGCGGCGGATCGGCGCGCTGCTGGCCGGGCCCGCGGCGAGTCCGCTCACCGGGCCGCTGACCCGGGAGGGGGTGCGGTACGTGCTCGCCGGAGGAGTCGACGAGAACACGTTCTTGTCTCGGCTGCCGGGGGCGACCCCCGTCTACAGGGGCCGCGAACTACTCCTGGTGCGCCTGTGAGCAGTCAAGACCGGCGACTCGCGGCATACTGGACAGTAAGTCTTTTTATCACGGTTTGACCAAGGCTATGGTGTAGGAGCTGTATCACGTTCTAATCTCGGCGCACCCGCGCGTTCGAACTGTGGAGGAGGAAGCATCCGTGTTGAAGGTGCTGGCTGCTCTCGCGGTCGGGGCCGTGCTCGCCGGCGTCGCCTCCGTGGCGGTCGTCAACGTGGCCGCGCCCACCGCTGAACCGCCGAACAAGCCGCTCTACAACTACGGCGACAGGTGAGCGCACCAGACCTGACGTCCGTTCCATAAGGACTCCCTCGAAAAGGACTCCCCGCGAAGACCCAGTTCGTCAGGGGCGTGGTTTCGCCATGCCCTCATGCGTCCGTGCCCCGATTCGCCCGCACCGCCTCACCCCGCCGCGTACCGGGACCACCCGTGCCGGCGGCCGCGTCCCGCGGTGCCCCCTCGAACTCGCCGCCGAGACGCGTCACCTCGAAGGAGTGGTCGTGGTCGCACAGGGTGCGAAGGCGAAGTCCTCGGGGCGCCCGGCCCCTCTTCCCGAGCCGTCCGACAGGCCGCATCTGGCGGCCACCGGCACAGGTACGGCTCCCACCGCCGTTCCCCTGCTCGACGGCGTGCGCGTGGCCGTGCTGAACTTCCGCGAACCGAGCCAGACCGTCGCGGGCGGCGCGGAGGAGTACGCCTGGCGGGTCGCCGCCTACCTCGTCGGCCAGGGGGCGCGCGTCCACTTCGTCACCAGCCGGGAGCGGTACCAGACCCGCGGCGAGTCGCGCGACGGGATCGAACTGCGCAGGATGGGCAACAAATATCTGGTCTACCTTCTCGTCCCGCTCTGGCTGCTGCTGCGCCGCCGCCGGTTCGACGTCATCATCGACTGCATGAACGGCATCCCGTTCTTCTCGCCGGTCGTGGCACGCCGCCGTACGCGGGTGATCTGCGTGGTCCACCACGTGCACGACCGGCAGTTCTACGCCTTCTTCCCCCGGTGGCTGGCGCGAATCGGCTGCTTCATCGAGGGGCCGGTGGCGCGGCTGCTCTACCGCCGGTGCACCACGGTGACGGTCTCCGAGTCCTCCCGCGACGAACTGCGGGAGCGCCTCCGCTGGCTGGCCCCCATCGAGGTGGTGCCCAACGGCAGCCCGACCGCCAGGCCCGTCGCGAGGGAGCCGGTGCCGGGCAGGCCGGCCGTCGTCTACCTCGGCCGCCTGGTCGGCCACAAGCGCGTCGAGCGGGTGGTCGAGCTCGCCGCGGAGCTGGCGCCCTGCCGTCCCGGCCTGCACGTGCACGTCGTCGGGCGGGGCCCCGAGCATGACCGGCTGGCCGCGCGGGCGGGCAGGCCCGACGTGGCGGGGCGCGTCCACCTGCACGGATTCCTGCCGGAGGCGGAGAAGAACGCGGTGCTGAGCGGCGCCAGGCTGAACGTCACGGCCTCGGAGTTCGAGGGCTGGGGGCTGACCGTGATCGAGGCGGCGGCGCTCGGCGTGCCCACCGTCGCCTACGACGTGGCCGGCCTGCGCGACTCCGTACGGCACGGCGTGACGGGGTGGCTGGTGCGCGACGGCGAGCGGCTCGCCGACGTGGTCGGCCAGGCGCTGCGGGAGCTGGACGATCCCCTGACGAGGGCGCGGATGGCCCGGGCGTGCCGTCGCTGGGCGGGCGAGTTCACCTGGGGGAAGACGGGGGCGGCCATGACCAGACTGGTGGCGGGCGAGCTCGGCCGGCTCCCCGTGCACACCCCCGGCGACGACCCTGAGAAGTCCTGAGCGCGCCCGTGTCCGTTGACGTCTCGGTCCAGCCGCGGGAGCCCGGTCCCACCCGGGAGGGGGTGACCCGCACGCCAGGGGAGACCGCCGGGGCCGCGGAGACGGTCCCCGCCGCTCTTCCCGCACCGCCGGGCCGGGGGCTGCGGCACCGGCTCCGGCTGCTGGCGGGCTGCCTGCTGCTCGCGGCCGTCGCCTTCAACACCGCGCCCGGCGCGGTGATCTCCGAGACCAAGCTCGACATGGCGGTGAACCCCCTGGGGTTCCTCTCGCGCGCGCTGCACCTGTGGGATCCGGCCTACTTCGGCCACCTGCAGAACCAGGCGTACGGCTATCTCTTCCCGATGGGGCCGTTCTACGCGCTCTTCCGGGCCATGGACATGCCCGCCTGGGACATCCAGCGGCTCTGGATGTCGCTCGTGCTGTGCGCGGCGTTCCTCGGGACCGAGCGGCTGGCCCGGGCGATGGCAATCGGCTCGCCCGGCACCCGGATCCTCGGCGCGCTCGCCTACGCCCTCGCCCCGCACGCGCTGGCCCTGATCGGGATCAACTCCTCGGAGTTCCAGCCGAGCGCCGTGCTGCCGTGGGTGCTGCTGCCGCTGGTGAAGGGCACGCGGGAGGGGACGAGCCCGCGCCGGGCCGCCGCGCTGTCGGCCGCCGCGTTCCTGTTCGCGGGCGGCGTCAACGCGGCGGCCGAGCTGGCCGTGCTCGTCGTGCCGCTCCTCTACCTGCTCACCCGCCGCCACGGCGGGCGTACGTGGGCACTGCTCGGCTGGTGGCTGCTGTTCGTCGGCCTCGTGTCGATGTGGTGGCTCGTCCCGCTGCTGCTGCTCGGGCGCTACATCTTCTCGTTCCTGCCGTTCATCGAGACGGCCTCGGCGACCACCAGCGTCACCTCACTGGTGAACGCCCTGCGCGGCACGTCGAGCTGGATCTCGTTCCTGCCGGTGGACGGGCAGCCGTGGCTGCCGGCGGCCTACGACCAGGCGACCGTGCCGTGGCTGGTCGCCGCGACGGCGCTGGTCGCCGGACTCGGGCTGACCGGCGTCGTCCGCAGGGCAACCCCCGAGCGGACGTTCCTGGTCCTGAGCGTGATCGCGGGCCTGCTGATCGTCACCGCGGGCCACGCGGGCGACCTCGCCCACCCCTGGACCGGCCAGGTGAGGGACCTGCTCGACGGGCCGCTCGCGCCCTTCCGCAACCTGCACAAGTTCGACGCGCTGATCCGGCTGCCGCTGGCGCTCGGCCTGGCCGCGCTTCCGGTCGCGGGACCGGTGCGCCTGCGCAGGCCGGTCACCGCGGTGGCGGCCGGGCTGCTCGCGCTCACGCTCGTGCCGGTCGGGACGGCCGGGGTGACCGCCCGCGGCTCCTTCGCGGACCTCCCCGCCTACTGGCGGCAGGCGGCGGACTGGCTGAACCGCAACGCGGGCGACGGCATGGTGCTCGCCATGCCCGGCTCGGCGCGCGGCGAGTACCTGTGGGGCCGCCCGCTCGACGAGCCCATGCAGTCGCTGCTCACCGTGCGCTGGGCCACCCACGCCAACGTGCCGTGGGGATCGCCCGGCCTGGCCCGGATCGTGCAGGCGGTGGACGAGCGCTTCGCCACCGGGCACGGCTCGCCCGGCCTGACCGAGGCCCTGCGCCGCGCCGGGGTGACCTACCTGCTCATCCGCAACGACCTGGTCAGGGAGACGCTCGGGACCGCCTGGCCCGCCCGGGTGCACCAGACCCTGCAGGACTCCGGGCTGTCCAGGACCGCCGAGTTCGGGCCGCTGGTCGGCCTGACCGCGAACGGCACCGCCTCGGGCTGGCTCGACCAGCCCTACCCGGCGCTGGAGGTCTACAAGATCCCCGGAACGGCCCCGCTCGCCTCGACCGTGCCCCGCGCAGGCACGCTGCACGTGGAGGGCGCTCCCGAGGCCGTGCTCGACATGGCCGAGGAGGGACTGCTCACCGGCGACCGCCCGGTGCTCGTGGGAGACGAGCCGGGCGCGGCGGCGATCCCCGCCCGCGACACGATCCTCACCGACACCCTGCGCAAACGGGACATCGTGTTCGGTGACGTACGGCGCATCGCGTCGGCCACGCTGCCGGACAACCAGGACCCTGTCACCACCGACCTCACCGATCCGGCCTGGTCGGCGGCCACCTCGACCGCCCGCTACCTCGACGTGAAGGACGTCACCGCCTCGTCGGCCGACTCCGCCGTCACGGCCGCCGTGGGCCAGCGCGACCCGGGGCGGCAGCCGTACGCCGCGCTCGACGAGGACCCGCGCACGGGGTGGCGGTCGGACGGCTGGAACGGCGCGGTCGGGGAGTGGCTCGAAGTCCGCTTCACCGGCCAGGTGGACCTGACCGAGATCTCGGCGGCCTTCGAGCAGGGGGCGATCGGCCCGCCGGTGACCGAGGTCGCGCTGGAGACCGAGCGCGGTGTCAGCCGAGCGGCGGTGGCGTGGACCGACGCGCTCCAGCCGCTGCGCCCGGTGCCGGGGAAGAGCTCGTGGCTGCGGATCCGGGTGACCAGGCTCGCGTACGAGCCGAAAACCGCGCTCGGCAGCCGGGTCGGCATCACCGACCTGCGCATCCCCGGCGTGCGGGCGGTACGCACGATCTCGGTGCCGGACACATCCGACACGGGCACCGGCACGGGCGACCCGGGCGCCGTGCTGCTCACCAAGCAGGGGGACGCCGACGCGTGCATGCGGGGCTCGGTCACCTGGACCTGCTCCTCCCGGCTGCAGATCCTCGGGGAGGACGGCTACGGGTTCGACCGGCTCATCCCGGTGGCGCGCGACGGCGTGCGCACGGTGCGCGGGCAGGCCGTGCTCACCGATCCGAAGGCGGCGGATCTGATCACCACGCTGCCGAACCAGTATCCGCACGTCAGCGCGTCGTCCACGGCGACCGAGCACGGGGCCGTGCTGGGCCGCCAGGCGATGGACGGCGACCCCTCGACGCTGTGGTACGCCCAGCCGTTCGACCGGCGTCCGACGCTGTCGATCGACCTGGGCAGGACCCGGACGTTCTCCCGGATCCGGGTGCTGTTCCCCGACTCGGCGCAGGGCATCCCGCCGGTGAAGCTCACGCTGCGCGCCGGAGAGCGAGCGGTGCAGGGGTGGGTGGACCGCGACGGCGTGTTCACGTTCCCCGCGCTGAAGACGCGGAAGTTCACCATCGAGTTCACCGCGCCCGCCTCCCGCGCGATCGAGGTGGCCGAGATCGCCATCCCCGGGGTGAAGCCCCTCGGCGGCCTCGGCGCCATCCCGCTGCGGCTGCCCTGCGGCTACGGCCCGACGCTGCGGGTGGACGGCGACGACGTGCCGACCCGGGTGGTCGGCGGCACGCTCGACGACGTGCTCAACGGCCGTCCGCTGACCTACTCCGGGTGCGCGCCCGTGCACCTGACCGAGGGCCGCAGCCGGGTCAGCGTGGCGCCGAGCGACGCCTTCCGCGTGCGCTCGGTGGTGCTGGACGACGGAGCCGGAACCGGCCGCGCGGCGGTGACGGCGACCCCCGCCACGGTGACGTCGTGGGGGCCGCAGGAGCGCCGTCTCCGGGTCACCGCCGCCGCGCCCTCCTACCTGGTGGTCAACGAGAACTACAACGCCGGCTGGCAGGCGTACCTCGACGGCGCGCGGCTGACCCCGGCACGGCTCGACGGCTGGCGGCAGGCCTGGGAACTGCCGGCCGGCGGCGGCGAGGTGGTGCTGCGCTACGAGCCCGACCCGGCCTACCGCATCGCGCTGCTCGCCGGGCTGGGCCTGGCCCTCGTGGTGGTGGCCCTGGCGCTGGTGCGCGGCCGGTCGCGGCTGCGCGCCGTGGGACCGGGCCGCGTCCGCGCGCCCTGGGTGTGGATCGCGGCGCCGCTCGCCGGACTGTGGGCCGGGGGCGTGGCGGGCGCGGTCGTCGTCGCCGCCGCGCTGGCGGCGTTCCTGTGGCTGCGCGGGATCGCCGGCGCCCAGCACGCCGGTCCGAGCCGCCTGCGGGCCTTCGCCCGTCACGCCGCCTCCGCGTGGGTGGCGCTCGTCGCGCTCGGCCTCGCCGGGCTCGCCCAGGCCGCCGGGCAGGGCCTGGCCGCCGACGTGCTCTGCCTCGTCGTGCTCGCCCGGCTGCTGGCCGCCGTACGAGACGGTGCCGTCCGCGACCAGGCGGGGGTAGGCCGATGACGGGCGCGTTCGTGCGGCTTCGGCGCACGCTCCTCCTGGCGGGCATCGCCTTCCTGATCACCGTGGGGGCGCTGTTCCACTTCTACGTCTATCCGCGGACCACGGTCCTGCCGCTGGAGCAGACGCGCGTCCAGCGGCTCGTCTCGCCCTCGGCCACCTACCTCGACACCGCCACCTTCCGCCTGCACAGGAACGTGCCGGTGCAGAACACGGTGGCCGTCTACGGCGATCCGCAGGCGGGTGACGACCGTACGGCCGTCTGGGTGGAGTTCTCCTCGCTCGACACCCGGGACGGCGAGCGCGTCGACTACCACGAGCGCCGCACGGCCTTCGACCGGCGGACCGGCCTGGCCGTCGAGTGCTGCGGGGAGTACGTCGACGACGACCCCGGCGTACGGCAGACCGGGCTGGCCTTCCGCCTGCCCGCCGGGGCCGAGCCGCGCTCGTACACCATGTTCGACCCGGTGCTGCGGCGGGAGGCCCCGATGCGGTTCGAGCGCGAGGAGACCGTCGAGGGCGTGCCGACCTACCGCTACACCTACTCGGCCGGCCCGGTGAAGACGGCCGACCTGCCCGGCCCGGTGCCCGGCACGACGGTCGGAATGCCGGACGAGGAGCGGGTCGCCGTGGCGAGGTACACCGAGATCACCCGCACGATCTGGGTCGAGCCGGAGAGCGGGCTGACCGTGCGCACCCAGGAGCGGCGGCGCGACACCCTGCGCACGCCCGACCAGGTCGAGCGGCAGGTCGCCTTCGACGCCGACCTGACGACGAGCGGCGCCGAGGTGCGCGCCTTCGCGGACGAGGCGGCCAGGTTCCGCCGGTGGATCCTGCTGACGCGCGAGTGGATCCCGCTGGCGTGCGGCCTGCTCGCCGCCGTGCTCGCCGTGGTGCTCGCCGTCGTCTCCCGGGTCGCGACCCGGCCGGGGAGGTCAGCGGCGGCGCAGCACCAGCAGCAGGTTCCAGGTCACGATCTCGCGAACGCCGGGTAGATGGATCACCGGGGTCGCCCAGCGAGGGTGGTAGCGCGGCAGGGCGTCGACGAGGTCGGCGCCGGGATGCCGCCTGGCCCACGCGAGCGCCCGGGCCACCGAGACGGCGTACAGGCTCGTGCCGTACACGTTCTTGGGGGAGCGGCCGTGGCGGCGCGCGTAGCGGCGTGCGGCGTGGTGCCCGCCCAGGTAGTGCCACGGCGAGGTCTCGTGGCCGCCCCAGGGCGACAGCCAGTTGGTGAACGACAGGTAGACGATGCCGCCCGGCCGGGTCACCCGCACCATCTCGTCGCCCATCCGCCACGGATCGGGCACGTGCTCCAGCACGTTGGAGGAGAAGCAGACGTCGACGGAGCCGGTCTTCAGCGGCAGGTCGAGGGCGCTGCCGAGCACCGCGCCGTCGGGGATGGCGCCGGTGCGGGCGCTCATCTCCCCGGCGTCGCAGTCGACGCACACCGGCCGCGCGCCCACGGCGCGCAGCGCGTCGGTGAAGTAGCCGGGCCCGCCGCCGACGTCCGCGACGAGCGCGCCGTCGAGGTCGGCGTACGCCGCGAGCTGGGCGACGGTGTCACGGGCGAGCAGGCCGTAGAAGAAGTCGGGGTCGGTCTGCTCCTTGCGGAAGGCGCTGAACAGGCGAATCGAACGGGCCAGGTCGGCGCGGAACGGCTCGGCGTGCACGACGTCCCTCTCCTGTCGGGTGCGCCGGAGCATAACACCCCCTTTGTCCCACGGCGCTGGGAGAATCCCGATGACTCAGATCGTGCGTACCGGACGGCCCGGCATCGCGCTGCCGGCATGGCGGGCGAGCCTGGCGAATCCCGTAATGATCGCGGCGGTCCTGCTGGTCGTGGCGTCGCTGGCGGTCCGGATCCCCGTCCTGACGTCCTCCTCCTTCGTCGAGGACGACTTCCTGTTCGTGGGTGACGCCTACGAGCACTCCCTCACGTTCGACTTCCTGTTCCGCGTCCACAAGGGCCACCTGATGCCGGGGGCACTCGGGCTCACCTGGGTGCTGTCGCGGCTGTCGCCGTACGACTGGCTGCTGGTCTCGGCGGTCACGTTCGCGGTCCAGGCGGCCGTGGCGGTCATGCTGCTGCGGCTGCTCGTGCGGCTGTTCGGCACGCGGCCCGGGATCCTGCTGCCGCTCACCTTCGCCCTGTTCTCGCCGCTGACGGTGCCGGCCTTCGGCTGGTGGTCGGCCGCGATCAACGCGGTGCCGCTCCAGTTCACGATGGTCATGGCCCTGGCGGCCCAGGTCAGGTGGGCCGGGGAGGGCGGGGCGCGGCACGCCCGGTGGGCCTTCTACTGGGTCCTGGCCGGCATGGCGTTCAGCACGAAGGGAGTCTTCGTCCCGTTCCTGCTGTTCGCGCTCACCACGTCGCACCTGCGGCCGTGGGCGGGCCCGTGGATCGCGCTCATGCTGCGCGAGCTGCGCTCCCACTGGCGCCTGTGGGGCTCGTACGTGCTGCTGATGGGCGGATACGCGGCGCTGTACCTGGCCCGCCGCGGCACCGCGCCGGGTGAGGGCGCGGCCGTCCCCGCGCCGGGCAACGCGGCGGACCTGCTGGGCCGCCTGCTCGGCCAGGTCTTCCCGGCCGGGGTGGTCGGCGGGCCGCTGACGTGGGGCCCGGTGCTGCCCAACGGCGGTCTTGCCGACCCCAGCCCGCTGCTGGTGGCCGCCGGATGGGCCGTGCTCGCCGCCCTGGTGGTCGGCACCGTGCTGTGGCGGCGGCGGGCCGCGCGCGCCTGGCTGATCCTGGCGGGCTATCTGGTGGCCGCGGACGGCGTGCCCACGGCGATCGCGCGGGGCACCGGGCTCACCCAGGTCGTCGGCTCGGAGACCCGCTACGTCGCGGACGCCGCGATCGTGCTCGCGGTCTGCCTGGGGCTCGCGCTGCTGCCCCTCCGGGACGAGGCCGAGCCCTACCGGCGGCCGGTTCCCGCAGGGAGCGGGCTGCCGACGGCGGCGGGGCTGCTCGCGGGCGCCTACCTCGCGATGTCGATCGTGTCGATCCAGAACTACCGCGACACGCTGTCGGGAGACCGGGTGCGGGCCTACCTGGCCGCCGTACGGGCCTCCCTCGCCAAGGCGCCGGACACGGCCGTGATCTACTCCAGCCCGCTTCCCGAGGACATCGTGCTGCCGTGGAACGGCAACCGCAGGCTCAGCCACCACCTGCTGGCCCCGCTCGCGCGCCCCGCGCTGCGCGCCCGGATGCGCGTGCCCGAGCCGTCGGAGCACGCGCTCGTCTTCGACGGCAAGGGCAGGCTCGCGCCGGCCGAGGTGAAGGCGTCGATCGGGGTGGTGCCGCCGGGTGAACGCCCGTGCTTCCCGCTCCTCGGCGACGCGATCTTCTTTCCCGACGTCGTGTCCTTCGGCGGGCCGGGGCCGGTCGCCGGGCTGGCCTACACCGCCAAGCGCGCCGGCACCGGCAGCTACGAGATGAGCGGGCAGCGGGGGCAACTGCGGTTCCACGCCACCGGATCCGGTGGCGCGCTGGTGGAGTTCCCCGTCACGGCCATCGGCAAGGGGCTGCTGATCCGGCTGGACGACCCGGCCGCGGTCTGCCTGAAGGGCTTCGCCTACGGCGACCCCGTGCCCGGCGCGCCCGCCCCTACGGCCGCGGCGACACCGCCGTCTCCGTCCCCGTCGCCCTCGGTGTCCCCGTCTCCGTCGGTGTCCCCTTCCGCGAAGAGGTCGCCAGGCGGGCGAGGCGCCTCGCCGGCTCCTCGACGAAGCGGTGGGTGAGCGTGGCGAGCAGCAGCGTGAGCGCGCCGACCACGACCAGGTTGCCGGCGAAGTTGCCGCTCCACGCCTGCTGCTCGGTGAAGTCGTACCAGAGATAGAGGGCCACGAACTGCCACAGGAACACGCCGTAGGACACCCGGCCGAGGAAGCGCATCACCCGGCTGCTCAGGAAGCGGCCGTACGGCGAGCCCTCGGCCGGAAGCAGCGCGGCCGGGGTCACCAGCCCGGCCGCCACGGTGGCGTACAGGGCCAGCTCCGACAGGTCGGCCCAGACGCCGTCCACGCCGCTGAAGCGCGTGCCGGTCAGCGGCGAGGCCGCCACGGCGTACGCGAGGGCGGCGACGAGCAGGAACGAGCCCGCCGACGCGCCCACGGCCCGGACGAACCGGTGTTCCGGGCCCTCGGGATCGCGTTCCTCACGCGCCCACTCGGAGACGACGGCCAGCGCCATGCCGACCGCGAAGAACACCCAGGCCCGGGGGAGCCAGGTGTTCAGGTAGGGCCGGTAGACGGGGAAGTAGGTGAGCAGCGCCCACACGAACGACGAGGCGGCGAGCACGGCGACGCCGGCCAGCAGCCGCCGGGCGCGGGTGTCGAGGCCGGGGCCGCCGCGCCGCGCGTACGCCGCCAGCGCGGCGGCGACCAGCGGCAGCAGCACGTAGAAGGCGGCCTCGACGCACAGGCTCCACATCTGGGCAAGCCCGCGCGGCCCGAGGCCGAACCACCAGGGGTGGATCTCGTAGGTCTGGCCGAGCAGCAGCAGTTGCAGCCACGTTGTGACGTCGCCGAGGTGCGGCCCGGCCCACAGCACCATGGCCACGACCACGACCAGCCAGTACGCCGGGAGGATGCGCAGGGCGCGCTTGACCAGGTAGACGCGGGTGTCCGGGGGACGCTCGCCGAGCAGCGCGGCGCGCGCGTAGGGCCGGTAGAGAAGCAGGCCGGACAGCGCGAAGAAGATGGGGACCGCGACGTCCCCCCGGGCGAGCAGGCTGCTGAAGAAGTTGTCCCGCAGCGCCGCCGCCGACTCGATCGCGACGTGGAAGACGAGGACGGCGACGGCCGCCAGCGCTCGCACGCCGTCGAGGGCGTCCACATGTCCGGAGGGCACGTGACCGGAAAGCACGGGTGTGTCACGAACGGGTTGCGAACCGGCCGGTAACATGTCACGAGTCGCCGTCGAGCTAGAACCTGTTTCGGTCACTTTTCCGCATCCCTCGTGACGTTGGTCACTGCCCCGTCTAACATACAGCGAAATAGGAACGTGTTTCAGGACAAATAGGCAGTAACTGGCCTGCCCCAGGAGGAGCGATGCGCCGCGGATTGGGAGTGGTCCTCGTAGGACTCGGGGCGTTCCTTGTCGTTCTCGCGCCGCTGCTGAGGTTCCAGGTCGCGGACAAACTCGTGCAGGCGCCGGCGAACCAGTACAGCATCACGCGGCTGACCGCCGAGAACGCGCAGTACTTCAGCAAACGGGATCTGAAGGTCCTCACCGGCACCCTCGACATCACGGTCACGACCAGGGGTGACGTCAAGGAGGCCAAGGACGACCACGTCGTGTGGGACCAGTTCACCAACGCCAACGACGTGACCAACAACAATCCGCAGATCTCCATGACGCAGTTCCGCAGCGCGTTCAACAAATTCAACGGCCAGGGCGTCACCTGCTGCGGCACGAGCGTGAACAGCGGGTCGGGAGCGCAGCCGGTGCAGTTGCAGGGCCAGGTCTTCCTGTTCCCGTTCGGCGTCGAGAAGAAGACCTACCAGGTGTTCAACACCGACACCCGCAAGGCGTACGACGCGACGTTCGACGGCGAGGACACGGTCAACGGCCTGCGGGTCTACCGGTTCGTGCAGAAGATCCCGCCGACGCCCATCGAGAAGCTCAGCGCGCCCGCCTCCGTGCTTCACATGAAGGGCAAGGGCGACATCCAGGTCGACCGCGTCTACGACGGCGTGAACACCTTCTGGGTCGAGCCGACCACCGGCGTCCCGGTCAAGCAGGAGCAGCAGCGCCACGAGGTGCTGAAGACGGCCGACGGCGTCGAGCGGATGCCCGCCCTCATCGCCACCGCCTCGTTCACGCCGCAAACCGTCGGCGAGCTCGTCCAGACGGCCCGCGACAACATGGCCCAGATCACGCTGATCAAGACGACGCTCCCGCTGGTGGCGCTCATCCTCGGGCTCGCGCTCGCCGTCGTCGGGGTGTGGCTGCTGCTGCGGCCGGGCCGCGTGGACTGACACGGGAAAGCCGGCCGACCCGTGAAGCGGGACAGCGCGCTGAACCCGCCGATGGGCCCGCCGGTGGCGGCGCCTCCGGCGGGCACGCCCTCCCGGCGCTCGCGCGCGGCGGGGCTGCTGCGGGCCTGCCGGCCCCGGCAGTGGCTCAAGAACGCGCTCGTCTTCGCCGCTCCGGCCGCCGCCGGCGTGCTGACCACCGGGGCGGGACTGCGCGGCTCGCTCGTCGCGTTCGCCGCCTTCTGCCTGGCCGCCGGCGGGTCCTACCTCTTCAACGACGCGGCCGACGTGGCCGCCGACCGGCGCCACCCCCGCAAGCGGCTGCGCCCGATCGCGGCCGGGATCGTGTCCGTACGGCTCGCGCGGACCGCGGGCGCGGTGCTGCTGGCGGCCGGCCTGCTCGCCGGGCTGGCGGGCGGGTGGCCGCTCGCCGCCGTCGTCACCGCCTATCTGGCGCTCACCTTCTCCTACACCCTCTGGCTCAAGCACCAGCCCGTGGTGGACCTGGTCGCCGTGGCCGGCTGCCACGTCGTGCGCGCGTACGCGGGGGCGGTCGCCGTGTCCGTGCCGGTGACGAGCTGGTTCCTGGTCGTCGTCTCGCTCGGCTCGCTGCTGCTGGTGGCCGGCAAGCGCGAGGCCGAACTCCGCGCCAGGCCCGGGGACGGCCAGGTCGCCCGGGCCACCCTGGAGACGTACACCGCGAGCTATCTCGGTCACGTGCGCGTCATGGCCTCGGGGGCGATGATCGTCACCTACTGCCTGTGGGCGCTCCAGGAGCACACCGGGCCGGCCAAGGCGTTCTGCGCGCTCAGCATCGTGCCGTTCGTGCTGGTCGTGCTGCGGCACGCGCTGCTGGTCGACCGTGGCGTGGGGGAGGAACCCGAGGAACTGGTGCTGCGCGACCGGCCGCTCCAGGTCTTCCTCGCGCTGATGCTGATCCTGCTGGCGTGCGGTATCCAACTGGCATGACACTGCTGACGGGATGGGGGCGCACCGCGCCCACGCGCGCGACGCTGGCCCGCCCGCGCACCGCCGAGGAGGCCGCCGCGCTCGTGGCGAAGGCGGGCCGTCGAGGGGTCGTGGCCCGCGGCCTCGGCCGCGCGTACGGCGACGCCGCGCAGAACGCGGGCGGACTCGTGCTCGACTGCACGGCGCTCCAGCAGTCGTGGAGCCTGAGTGACACAGGGCTCGTCACCGCGTCGGCGGGGGTCAGCCTGCACGACCTCATGACCGCGCTCGTCCCGCGCGGCTGGTTCGTACCGGTGACCCCCGGCACCCGGTACGTCACGGTCGGCGGGGCCGTCGCGGCCGACGTGCACGGCAAGAACCACCACGTGGACTCCTCCTTCGGGGCCCACCTGCGCTCGCTGCGCCTGCTCACCGCCGACGGAGGCGTGCGTACGCTCGGACCGGGCGACGACCTGTTCTGGGCCACCGTGGGCGGCATGGGGCTGACCGGCGTCGTCGTCGAGGCGACGTTCCAGTGCGTGCCGATCGAGTCCGCGTGGATGCGGGTGGACGTCGAACGCACCCGCGACCTCGACCAGACCCTGGAGACGATGGCCGCGACCGACGACGGCCACCGCTACACGGTCGCGTGGATCGACCTGCTCGCGCGCGGCGGGCGGATGGGCCGGGGCGTGCTCACCCGCGGCGACCACGCCGCTCCCGGCGACCTGCCCGCCCGCGCGCGCGGGAACCCGCTCGCCTTCGCGCCGCGCCCCCTGCTGTCCGCCCCGCCCTGGGCGCCCGGCGGCCTGCTCAACCGGGCCACGGTGCGGGCCTTCAACGCCGCCTGGTACGGCAAGGCCCCCGCCGTCCCGCGCCGGATCGTCCAGGGCATCGCGCCGTTCTTCCACCCACTCGACGGTGTGGCCGGCTGGAACCGGATGTACGGCACGCGCGGCTTCGTGCAGTATCAGTTCGTGGTGCCGCTCGGGGCGGAGGACACGCTGCGCCGGGTGGTCGAGCGGCTGTCCGGCGCGGGGGTCGTGTCGTTCCTGACCGTGTTGAAGAGGTTCGGAGCGGGGACGCCCGGCATGCTGTCGTTCCCGATGCCCGGCTGGACGCTGGCCCTGGACATCCCGGCCGGGCAGAGCGGGCTGGCCGCGATGCTGACCGAGTTCGACGACTGGGTCGCGGCCGCCGGTGGCCGCCTCTACCTGGCCAAGGACTCCCGGATGTCGGCCGCGACCATGGCCGCGACGTACCCCCGGCTGGGGGAGTGGCGGGAGATCCGGCGCCGGGCCGACCCGGACGGCGTCTTCGTCTCCGACCTCGCCCGTAGGCTGCGCCTGTGCTGATTCCGTCGTCGAAGGAGTGGCCATGAGGAACGCGCTGGGCTCGGTCGACACCGTCCTGCTGCTCGGCGGGCGCAGTGAGATCGGCCTCGCGATCGTGGAGCGGCTGGTCCGGCGGGGCGCCCGCCGGGTCGTGCTCGCCGCGCGTGACGCCTCTGCGCCCAGCAAGGACGGCGGCACCGCCGTGCCGGCGGAGGATCTCGAACGGCTCGGGGCCGAGGTCCACGTGCTGGACTTCGACGCCGCCCGCCCGGAGACGCACGCCGCCCTGATCGAGGAGGCCGCCGCCAAGGTCGGCGACCTCGACGTGGTGATCCCGGCGTTCGGCGTGCTCGGCAGCCAGGCGATCTACGACGCCGACCCGGTGGCCGCCGCCCGCGACGTCGCGGTCAACTTCGGCGGCCACGTCTCGATCGGCCTGGCCGCCGCACGACGGCTGCGGGAGCAGGGCCACGGCACGCTCGTCGTGCTGTCGTCGGTGGCCGGGGTGCGGGTGCGGAAGGCGAACTTCGTGTACGGCTCGGCCAAGGCCGGGCTGGACGGCTTCGCCCAGGGGCTGGCCGACGCCCTGCACGGCTCCGGGGCCCGGGTGGTGGTCGTCCGGCCGGGGTTCGTGATCGGCCGGATGACGCGGGGGATGACCCCCGCCCCGATGTCGGTGACGGCGGCGGAGGTCGCGGACGCGGTCGTGGAGGCCCTGGACACGCGGAAGGTGACCGTGTGGGTCCCCGCGCGGCTGCGGCTCGCGTTCGCCGTCATGCGCCTGCTGCCCCGGCCCCTATGGCGAAGGCTCCCCCGCTGACCCGGTGACGGGCCGGCGGGGGAGCCTCCTTCGATCGGCCGGGGTCAGCTGGTGACCAGCGTCAGTCCGTAGACCGACAGGGCCTCGTTGACGGGCTGGAAGTAGGTGGTGCCGCCGGAGGAGCAGTTGCCCGAGCCACCGGAGGTCATGCCCTGGGCCTGGCTGCCCGAGATGAACGAGCCGCCGGAGTCACCGGGCTCGGCGCAGACGTTGGTCCGGGTCAGGCCGCTGACCGTGCCCTGCGAGTAGCGGACGCTGGCGTTGAGCTGCTGCACGGTGCCACAGTGCCAGCCGGTGGTCGAGCCGGCCCGGCAGATCGAGGAGCCCACGGCGGCGACGCTGGAGCCGCTCACCCTCGCGTTGCCGTACGACACGATGTTCGTGGGCGTCCAGTTGCTGTTGACCGAAACCCAGGAGTAGTCGTTGCCGGGGAACGAGGAGCCCTGGAAGGTGCCCTGCGCGACCCGGTTGTAGCCGGTCGTGGTGTTGCCGGCGCGGCCGCAGTGACCGGCGCTGACGAAGCCGGGCGTGCTGCCCCTGCGCACCGGGAAGCCGATGGAGCAGCGGGCGGAGCTGTTGATGTAGTACGCGTCGCCGCCCTGCAGGTTGTAGAAGGTCTGGGGCTGCTCGGCGGACTGCTCGACGCGTACGGCCGACTTGTCGGCGCCGCTCGCGGCCACGAACGCCTCGGCCTCGGCGGTGTTGGAGGACAGCACGACGACGCTGTTGCTGCGCACGTCGACGTACCACACGGGCGTGGAGGCGGGCGCGTTGGCGGCGGCCCGGTCCAGCGCGGCCTCGGCGGAGTCGAGGGCGGCGAGGTTGCGGCTGACGATCTTCGGCTGCGCGCCGGCGGCCAGCACCGCGCCCGCCTTGGAGGCGTCGGAGGTGGCGACGATGAAGCTCTCGGAGGTGGTGCCGGAGACCCACGATCCGGCGTAGGCGTCACCGATCGCGGCGCGGACCTTGGCGTCGGTGGACATGGCCTTCGCCTCGTTGGCCAGGCGGGCGTCGACCTGGGCGGGGGTGAGCCCGAGGTCGCGCTGCATGGCCTCCATCATCGCGGGCGGGGGCTTGACGGCGGAGGAGGCGGGAGAGTTGTTCGGCTCGGCCATGGCGGGGGTGGCGACCGTGGCGAGGGCCGTGACGGCCAGAGCGCATCCGGCGAGTACGGTGCGTCTGTGGAGCATGTGGGGCTCTCCTTGTCTCTGGGGGGTGCCGTCAACGTAACCGACCTCCGCTTTCACGTGGATCTATCAATTCGCCCCTATCACCGAGTTATGGAACCGCCCCTGTCTGGGGATTCGCTGGCCCGGAAATAACCGCCCCCGAACCTCCGGCATGAACGAGGACCCCTTGACCAGTAGGTGGTCGGCGGTCTTCCACCCCGCCTTGTCCGGACCGTCAGGGGACCGCGCCGTATTCGGGGTTGGTGACGAGCCAGTCGGCGTAACGGGCGCTGCGCCGCACCGCGTCGGCGTACGCGGCCCGGGCGTGGGCGGCGACGACGGGGGCGGCGGCCCGCGCGCCGATCGAGTCGGCGTGCCAGCCGAGCAGATGCCGCCACCGCAGCGGCGCCCCGGCCAGCGGCATCATGACGAGCCCGGCGGTGAGCCGGAAGGTGGCCTGGCACAGGGCGACCGCCTTGCCCACTCCGACCAGGTGCAGGCAGGTCCCCACGTCCGTCTCGTAGATGGACTCGGGGACGAACCCGGCCCGCGCGCAGGCGGCGGCGAAGCAGTCGGCGAAACAGCCGTCGCCGGGGGCGACCGTCCAGTGTTCGTCGGCGAGGCTGGACAGCTCCAGTTCCTTCTCCCCCGCGAGGGGGTGGTCCTCGGACAGGAGCACGAAGACCGGGTCGGTGCCGACCGTGGTCCAGTTCATCGCCTCGGCCGGGGGAGGAGGGCTGTCACCGCACGTCCCGAGCAGCACGAAGTCGAGCCGGCCGGCCACCGCGAGCGCGGTCAGCTCACCGGCCGACCATGAGGTGCGGGTGGTGACCGGGATGCCCGGCTGGTCGGCGGTCAGGCGCTCGACGAGCCCGCCGAGTATCGGCCCGTTCGTCGCGCCGATGCGATAGCCGGGCAGTTTGACGGAGGTGTTGGCGAACCGCACCGCGTCCTCCTGGAGGTCCCGTACGGCGGGCAGCAGCACCCGGGCACGGGACAGCACCATCTCGCCGAGAGGAGTGGGACGGGCGCCGTTGCGGTCGCGTTCGAACAGCGGACCCCCGAGTGAGCGCTCGATGCGCTTGAGCTGAGCGGTGAGCGACGGTTGGGCGAGGCCGAGCCGGGTGGCCGCTTTCGTGACGCTTCCGGCTTCGGCGACCGCGTGCACGATTCTGAGGTGGCGGATCTCCAGATCCATAGGGGGAAGGTACGGCCCCCGTGGTATGGCCGCAATCCCGCATTGTCATGAAATTTGACTTTAACCCGTGAGCTATCGCCGCCCTTGTGACGCATGATGCCGCTGGGCTGCGTCACAGGGGGCGGCCGCCGCGTGGAACGTGTTCTCGCCGTGGATGCCGGTCGCCTCTCGGCCGACTGGTTACCGGCTGGTAGGAACCCATCGGGCGCGGATTAATAGAACGCGTTGCAGTTCGCTGGGGGCCGACGTACGTTCGAGGCATGCGGACACGTGTCACCGACATGTTCGGTATCGAGTTCCCCATCTTCGCCTTCAGCCACTGCCGGGACGTCGTCGCCGCGGTCAGCCGCGCCGGCGGCATGGGGGTGCTCGGCGCCCTGTACTTCACCCCCGAAGAGCTCGAGATCGAGCTGAAGTGGATCGACGACCACGTGGACGGCCGTCCGTACGGCGTGGACGTGGTGATGCCCGCCTCCTACGAGGGAGCGGACCTCGACGTGGACTCCCCGGCCGAACTGGTGGCGCGGCTGCAGGGGATGATCCCGCAGGGGCACCGGGCCTTCGTGGAGGACCTGCTGGCCCGCCACGGCGTGCCGCCGCTGGACGGCTCCGACTCCGGCAAGGTGCTGCTCGGCTGGACCGACGCCACGGCCCGGCCGCAGGTCGAGGTCGCGCTCCGGCACCCCATCGCGCTGCTCGCCAACGCCCTCGGCCCGCCGCCCGCCGACGTCGTGCAGCAGGCGCACGCGAAGGGCGTGAAGGTGGCCGCGCTCGCCTCCACGCCCCGGCACGCCGTCAAGCAGGTCGAGGTCGGCGTTGACGTCGTCGTGGCGCAGGGCACCGAGGCGGGCGGCCACACCGGCGAGATCTCCACGATGGTGCTGATCCCGCAGGTGGTGGACGCGGTGGACGTGCCGGTCCTGGCCGCGGGCGGCATCGGTTCCGGCCGCCAGATGGCCGCGGGCATGGCGCTCGGCGCCGAAGGCGTCTGGACCGGATCGATCTGGCTGGCCGTGGAGGAGGCCGACACCTCCGAGACCGTGCGGCAGCGCATCATCGCGGCCACCTCCCGCGACACGGTCAGGTCGCGGAGCTGGACCGGCAAGCCCGCCCGCCTGCTGAAGAACGAGTGGACCGACGCGTGGGAGTCGGCCGAGTCGCCCGGCACGCTGCCGATGCCGCTGCAGTTCATGCTGATCTCCGACGCGCTGCGGCGGATCGGCAGGTCGGACGCGACCGAGCTGGCCACGTTCCCCGCCGGCCAGATCATCGGCGCGATGAACCAGGTCAAGCCGGCAAGGCAGGTCGTCTTCGAGATGGTGGAGGAGTACATCGAGGCCATGGAGCGCCTCGGCCGCATCACCGGCGACGGGTGACGCAGCGGGCGGCAGGGGCCCTCGCGCACCCACGCCCTCACCTCTGCCGCCCCGCCTTCCCCGTTCGCCCGGCCGCTGCGATTCACAGCTCGATTGGCATCAGCGGCGGATCGCTAACCTGCGGGTTATGGAACGGCGTGACATAGAGATCTTTCTGACCCTGGCCGAGGAACTCCATTTCACCCGTACGGCCGAGCGGCTGGGCGTCAGCGGTGCCCGCGTCAGTCAGACGATCAAGCGGTTGGAGCGCCGGTTCGGTGTGACACTGTTCCAGCGCACCAGCCGCCAGGTGGCGCTGACCCCGGTCGGCAGTGCGCTGCGCGAGGACGTGCAGGCGGGCTACCAACGCATACAAGAGGGCATCGCCAAGGCCATCGCCGCCGGGCGCGGCTTCTCCGGGATCTTGCGGGTGGGCTTTTCCAGCCCGCTGGTGGGGGAGGCCATCATGGCCGCCGCCGAGGCGTTCCGCACCCGTCATCCCGAATGCGAGGTGCGCATCCGGGAGGTGCACCTGTCGGACGCGTTCGGCGCGTTGCGAGCCGGCGAACTCGACGTGCAGATCACCGAACTGCCCGTGCGCGAGGCCGATCTGTCGAGCGGGCCGGTACTGGTGCGCGATGAGCGCATGCTGGCCGTATCCGCCCGGCATCCCTTCGCGCGGCGGGACAGCGTCACAGTGGAGGACCTCACCAGGGACACCGTTCTCGCGCCCACCGGCGCGCCCGAGTATCTGCTCGACGCGCTGATCCCGGCGCAGGCGCCCAGCGGGCGTCCCATTCAGCGGGCGCGGACGACGACCTCGCGGCAGGAGCTGCTGACGCTCGTCAGCGGCGGCGCCGGGATGGCCGTGGTGGGCAACCAGGCCACTCGATACCACGCCCGGCCCGACATCGTCTACGTGCCCATCGCCGACCTGCCGCCCATCGAGTACGGGCCGGTCTGGCCGGCCGGCGCTCAGACCGGCAGGGTGCGTTCGTTCATCACGCTCCTCCGCGCGGAGCTCGATCGCTAACACACGGGTTAACGATCGTTACGGATTTCGTCGTTGTTGCAGTTAGACGGGGTGTCGAGGATGGAGGCGCCTACGAGGAGAGGAGCATCATGACGAACCCCATCCCCCAGGAGTACAAGGGCGGCGTCCCCTACCTCAACGTGCACGACGCCAAGGCGGCCATCGATTTCTACCGAAGGGCCTTCGGCGCGGAGGTGAGCATCGAGATCCCCCGGCAGGGCGGCAAGATCGCTCACGCCGAGTTCCGGATCGGCGAGGCGGTCTTCATGCTGCGCGACGAATACCCCGAATACCACTTCCGCAGCCCGAAGACGATCGGCGGCACACCGGTCAACCTGCTGGTCTTCGTGCCGGACGTCGAGACGTTCGCCGAGCGGGCCGTAGCCGCCGGAGCGCGCGTCATCCGGCCGCTGGAGATGCAGTTCCACGGCGATCTGCAGGTGGAGGTGGAGGACCCGTTCGGCCACTCCTGGTTCTTCGCCAGCCGTGTCACCGACATGACCGCACAGGAGCTGAAGGAGGCGGCGTCAGCGGTGGACCTCTGATCGCCACCATATGATCGGAAGGGATCCCGTCAATCGTCCTGACTTGCACTGGCGGTGCGGTCCCGCGAGCCGAAGGAGGATGCCGGGGATGAGTGGTGCCCGCGACGAGACCGTGGCGGACGCCCCGCCGATCATGGGGAACGTCCCCGGCTCCTACGCCCTGAGCGTCTTCAGGGAGCGCCACCCCGTCCTCGTCCGCTAGGTCGCGCGGGCGCTGCCGTACCCGCCCGACCGGCGGCGCGCGCTCGACCGGCTGCTCGACGAGGTCGTACGCGACGTCATGGAGCCGCTGGAGCCGTCGGCGCACGACGGCGCGGCCTGGGCCGAGTGGGGACGCGGCAAGATCGGCCGCCGCTATGTCGACGTGCCGTTCCTGTGGGGTGAGAGCTACTTCTACCGGAAGCTGCTGGAGGCCACCGGATACTTCGGCGACGGTCCGTGGCGCGGGATCGATCCGTTCGGCCCGATGAAGCAGGCCGAACTCGACGGCCCGGTCGTGGACGGAGAGCTGGCGGCGCTCGACGGGACGGCGGCGCTTCCTCCGGGCGAGCGGGCCGAGGCGCTGCTGCTCGGCTCGCTCTGGGGCAACCGCGCCGACCTGTCCTTCGGCGTCACCCTCAAGGGCGACCACGAGAGGGCGGCGGACCTGGTGGTGGACGACCGCCCGCTGCTGTGGTCGCTCATCGAGGCCGCCGCACCGGGAAAAATCTGCCTGGTCGCCGACAACGCGGGGCGCGAACTGCTGCCCGATCTCGTGCTGGCCGACCACCTCCTCGCCTGCGGGCTCGCGGGTGAGGTCGTCCTCCACGTCAAGCCCTTCCCGTACTTCGTCTCCGACGCCACCCCGGCCGACGTCCTCGCGTGCCTGCGGCGGCTCGCCGCGGCCCCCGGCCGGGCCGGAGAGGCCGGCGCCCGCCTCTGGGGCGCGATGGAGGAGGGACGTCTCAGGCTGCGGGCGCATCCCTTCGCCTGCGCTCCGCTGCCCTACGCGGACATGCCGGACGACCTGCGGGAGGAGTTCGCGTCGGCCTCCCTGACCGTCATGAAGGGCGACCTGAACTACCGGCGGCTCGTCGGCGACCGGATGTGGCCGGCGACCACGCCGTTCGCCGCGGTCACCGCCTACTTCCCCGGTCCGATCGTCGCGCTGCGCACGCTGAAGTCGGACGCGCTCGCCGGCGTGCCGGAGCGGACCCTGGCCGAGCTGGACGCGGCCGGCCGCCCCTGGCGCACCACCGGCACCCACGCCATGGTCCAGGCCCGCCCCTGATCGCTGCCGGATCCGCCCGCGTGCTCCGGCCTTCTTATCCGCCGGCGCGGGCTCAGGGCACGCGCCTAGCCTTCCATGAGCCGGGCCAGCCGATCCCAGGCCGGGGACGAGGCTCCTGGCTGGGTTCGCGCGGCCAACCGGGCGATATCCGGGTTACGGACGGGGCGCGTCTCGGATCGGCTGTGGCGATTGGCGAACCAGTTCCGCGTACGGTCCGCGAGTGCGGGGAGGCGGGGATCGCTCGGCGGCCAGTCGTAGGCGGCGTCGTGTTCGAGGTAGAGCGCGCGGAACTCCGGGTCGGTCATGAGCTCGCGCTTCTCGGCGATCCACAGGGCGGCGTCCTCGGGTGAGGCCGTCTGCATCAGGATCCAGCCGTCGCGTTCCAGACGGATCTGGCGCTCGCTGACGCCCAGGTCGCGCAGATCGTCGAGATGGTCGGCGACCTCCGGAGAGACGAAAAGCCGGTCGCCGCCGCGCAGCTCGGCGAGTTGTTCGCGGGTTCGCCGCAGCCGCGCGATGCGGTCTCGGAGGTCGCGGTCGATCTCGGCGATGGCCGCCGTGAGCGCATCGGGGTCGGCGTCGAGGAGGTCCTTGATGCGAGCCAGCGGCACCCCCGCCTGAGCCAGAGTCCTGATCTTGACGAGCTTGACGGCGTCTTCGGCGGTGTAGCGCCGGTAGCCGGACGAGTCGCGGCCGGGCTCGGGGAGCAGGCCGCGCTCGTGGTAGTGGCGGATCGCTTTGATGGTCACTCCGGCGTAGTCCGCGAGCCGGCCGATCGTGAACACACTGGACATCCTTCCACCGGATTGTCACGCCCGTCGGGTCAGGCGGCCGCCGCCGTTACGGAAACGCGCTCGGCCGTCGCGGACGTCGTGGTAGGAGACGAGCAGCAGCCGCAGGTATCCGTCGAACGTCTCCAGTGGGTATCCGGCGGGTGCGAAAAGGCCGGGCCGGATCGGCACGTAGCGCTGTGGCGGGGCGGAGGTCATACCGCCGGCGAACTCGGTGAAAATCCGCTCCTGTGATTCGTCCGCCGGTTCGTACGTCGTCCGCTCCTCGAGCTGACCGTCCACGATGCGGACGTCGATGCGGAGCTGATCGGAGCGGTAGGTGCCCACGTAGGGGGTGAGGTCGACGTCCTTCTCCGGTTCGCTGATCAGAGTGGGGATCCGGACGCCGAGACGCTCGCTCAGGAGCCGCTGCAGGATCCGGTCGTGCAGCACGATCGCCCCCGGGGTGTTGCCGAAGGCGGCGAAGACCAGGTCGTGCTCGGGTACGACGCACAGGATGGACACACCGCCGGGCGACGCGCCCGACATGGCGAGCACGGTCGTGTCGCCGAAGGGGTACCGCACCCAGCCCAGGCCCATCGGCGGGACGTTCGGGGTCGCCATGTCGTACGAGACCTGCTGCATCAGCGCGGTCGACTCGGCCGACAGAACACGTGCGCCCGACGGGGACAGACCGCCCGCGAGGTGGGTGCGCCCGAAGGCGAGCAGGTCGGCGATGGTGCCGATCGGTGTGCCGCCGGCCGGCCCCCAGGTGTCGGGCAGCATGAACATGCCCGTGGGCCTTGCCGCCATGGTCCGGGGGTCGGGGAAGTGACCGATGGCCGTGCTGCGAAGGATGGCCTGCTCGGCCGAGGTGCCGGAGTTCTTCATGCCGACGGGTGCGTAGATGTCGCGTTCGAGCAGGTCAGGGAAGGACATGCCGGTCACCACTTCCAGCAGGCGTCCCGCGACGATCATGCCGCCGTTGGAGTAACTGAGCCGCTCGCCGGGTTCGAACAGGGCGCCGCAGGAGCTCGCGAGGCGGTGGACGTAGGTCTTCAGAGCGTCGCGGCCCTTGACGTCGGGGAAGAACAGGTCCGCGTCGATGCCGTTGGTGTGCGAGATGAGGTGCCGGACCAGGATCTTGTCCGCCGCGCCCGGTGCGGTCAGGGCGAAGTCGGGGAGGTGCTTCACCACCGGCGTGTCCAGGTCCAGCAGTCCCCGGTCGACCTGCTGCAGGACCAGCGTGGTGGTCAGGACCTTGGTGACGGAGCCGAAGAGGAATCCGGTGTCCTCGAGCATCGGGGCGCCTGTGGCGGCGTTCGCGGTGCCGTGGGCGACGACCACTTGCTCGCCGGCGTGGTAGACGCCGGCGACGAACCCGGGGACGTTGTTGGACGCGCAGTAGGCGGCGGCCTGCTCGCGGATCCGGGCTTCGACGGTGTGCAGCGCGTTGTCGTTCATGTGGAGCATCGTCGAACCTTGACCTAGGGGCAAGGTCAAGAGGCGGTGGTGGCCCGCAGCGGAGCGCGTCAACGCCCCTGGTAAACCGGCGGGCGCTTGTCGCGGAAGGCGCGGGAGCCCTCCTTGGCGTCCTCGGAGCCGATGACGGGCCAGCCGATCGCGTCGGAGACCTTGAACGCCTCGGCCTCCGGCATGCCCAGCGTCTCGCGGTAGGCGCGCAGGATCGCCTGGACGGCCAGCGGCCCGCAGGCGGCGACCTGGCCGGCGATCTCGCGGGCCGCCGCGAGCGCCTGACCGTCCGGCACGACCCGGTTGACCATGCCCATCGCGAGCGCCTCGGCCGCCGTGATCGCCCGGCCGGTGAGCAGCACGTCCATGGCGAACGCGTACGGGATCTGGCGCGGCAGCCGTACGGCGCTGCCGCCCATCGGGAACAGCGCCCGCCGGGCCTCGAACAGCCCGAGCGTGGCGCTCTCGCCGACGACGCGCAGGTCGGTGCCGACGAGCAGTTCGGTGCCGCCCGCCACGGCGTACCCCTCGACCGCGCACACGATGGGCTTGGCGGGCAGCGCCTCGGGATCGCGCAGCAGACCCTTCCAGTGGTAGTCGGGGATCTCGGCGGCCCGGCGGCGCACCCGCTCGTCCTCGGACGGCGTGCCCATGGCCTTGAGGTCGGCCCCGGCGCAGAACGTGCCTCCCGCGCCGGTGAGGATGCCGACCCGCACCTCCGGCTCGTCCGAGATGTACCGCCAGGCCTCGGCGAGCCCCACCAGCATGTCCTGTGAGAGCGCGTTCCTGGCCTCCGGCCGGTCCATCGTGACGATCACCACGTGACCGTCGCGCTCGATCCGGCAGTGCGGTGTGCTGATGGGCAGGAGCTCCACAGGTGTCCTCCGGCTCGGCGGCGTCGCTGATTCAATCAAGCGCTTGTTAGACATGGCGCGCGGGGTTAGTCTGCCCGCAAGAACTAGAACCGATTCTCATCTGAGTCGCTCCGCATTGCCAGGTCTTGTCAGCGTCGTGCCGGCGTGCTTCACTCCGGGGCCGCTCACGCCGCCGACGCCCGGTTGCGGTGCCTTGAAGGAGCTGGCATATGGGCTCACTCGGTTTCTGGAGGCTGGCGCAGGCCGACCCGGCGTGGATCGCCGCGGTCGATCCCGACGGAACGGAACATCCCGCGGGCGAACTGCTCGCCAGGGCCAATCGCATCGTCCACGGCCTGCGTGAGCTGGGCCTGCGGCCCGGGGACGGCATCTGCGGCCTGCTGCCCAACGGCGCGGACGGCCTCGTGCTCTACCTCGCCGCCCTGCAGGCGGGGTGGTACTACACGCCGGTCAACTGGCACCTCACCGGGCCCGAGATCGGCTACATCGTCGCCGACAGCGAGGCCGCCGCGTTCTTCGCCCACGAGCGATACGCGGCGGAGGCCGTCAGGGGCGCACAGGAGGCGGGAATCGCCGCCGGCCGGTGCTTCGCGTACGGCGAGGTCGAGGGCTTCCGGCCGGTGGCCGAGCTGACCGACGGCAGGCCGGACACCACGCCCCCCGACCGTACGGCCGGGGCCACCATGCACTACACCTCGGGCACCACCGGCAGGCCGAAGGGCGTGCGGCGCGCGCTCACCGGCCTCGACCCCGACGACTCCGCCGAGCTGATGACGGGGCTGCTGCGGCTGTTCGGCGTGACGCCGGGCCGGCCGAACGCCCACCTGGTCACCTCGCCGAGCTACCACACCGCCGTCACCCAGTTCGCCGGTACGGCGCTGCACATGGGGCACACCCTCGTCTTCATGGACAAGTGGGACGCCGAGGAGACCCTGCGCCTGTGCGAGCGCCACCGCGTGACGAACTCCCACCTGGTGCCGACGCACTTCAAACGGCTGCTGTCGTTGCCCGAGGAGACGCGGCGCTCCTACGACCTGTCGTCGCTGCGCTGGATGATCCACGCCGCCGCGCCCTGCCCGGTGCCGGTCAAGTGGCAGATGCTGGAGTGGTGGGGCGACGTGATCTACGAGTACTACGCCGCCACCGAGGGCGGCGGCACGATCGCCACCCCCGAGGACTGGAAGAAGCGGCCGGGCACGGTCGGAAAGGCCTGGCCGGGCAGCGAGCTGCTGATCGTGGACGACGAGCTCGCACCGGTGCCCACGGGCACGCCCGGCACCGTCTACATGAAGATGGGCATCTCCTTCGAGTACAAGGGCGACCCGGAGAAGACCGCGGCCAACCGGTTGCGCGACTACTTCACCGTCGGGGACATCGGCTACCTGGACGAGGACGGCTTCCTGTTCCTCTGCGACCGCAAGGCCGACATGATCATCTCGGGTGGGGCCAACATCTATCCGGCCGAGATCGAAAAGGAGCTCATGGTCCACCCGAAGGTGGCGGACGTGGCCGTGTTCGGCATCCCGGACGACGAGTGGGGCGAGCGGATCATGGCAGTCGTCGAGCCCGCGCCCGGCGCCGTTCCCGGGCAGGAACTGGCCGCGGAGATCGTCCTGTCGCTGGAGGGCCGCCTGGCCCACATGAAGTGGCCGAGCCGGATCGAGTTCATCGACGAGATGCCCCGCGAGCCGAACGGCAAGCTGCTCAAGCGCAAGCTCCGCGCCCCCTACTGGGAAGGCAGGGACCGTGCCATCTGACATGTCCGAGGACCTGGTCGCGACGCACGTCCTGGAGTTCCCCGGCGGTTACACCCGGACGACCGGGCCCGTCATCGGGCGGTTCCTCACCGAACTGCGCGACCGGCGGCTCGTCGGGGTCCGTACGGCCGGGGGGCGGGTGCTGGTGCCGCCGCTGGAGTACGACCCGGACACGGGCGAGCCGGTGACCGAGGAGTACGTGGAGGTCGGCCCGGCCGGGACCGTCCAGGCATGGGCCTGGGTCGGCTCCCCGCGCCCCGGCCACCCGCTCGACCGGCCGTTCGCCTGGGCGATGATCAAACTTGACGGCGCCGACACCGCCCTCGTCCACGCGGTGGACGCCGGGAGCCCGAAGGCGCTGCGGCCGGGGCTGCGGGTGCGCCCGCGCTGGCGGGCCGCCACCGCCGGGCACATCACCGACATCGAGTGCTTCCTGCCCGAGGTCGCCTCGCTCGTCGCGCCCGTGCGCGCCGAGTATCGCGTCACGCCGGGCCGGGCGCTCACCCGGTTCCTGGAGGGTGTCCGCGACGGGAGGTTCGTCGGCGCCCGGTGCGCCGAGTGCGCCGCCGTCTACGTGCCCTACCGCGAGTCGTGCCCCGCGTGCGGCTCGGTCGTCGAGGAGGAGGTGGAGGTCGCCGACACCGGCACGGTCACCACCTTCGCGATCAACAACCTGCCCGACCCCCGGGCCCCCGAGGTGCCGTTCGTCTCCGCGTACGTGCTGCTGGACGGCGCGGACACCCCGATGATCGCGCTGATCGGCGGGGTGCCGGCGCACGAGGTGCGGCAGGGCATGCGGGTGCGCGCCGTGTGGGTGCCGCCCGAGGAACGGACGCTGTCGATGACCAACGTGAAGTGGTTCGAGCCGACCGGGGAGCCGGACGCCGACCTGGACGAGTCCTCGGGAGGTGGTGCCTGATGCGCGAGGTCGCCGTCGTCGCCTTCGCCCAGACCGTCCACACCGGTCACGACACCGGGCTGGCCGAGCCGGAGCTGCTGCTGCCGGTCATCGACGAGGTCAAGCGGGCGACCGGGCTGAAGAGGTTCGGCTTCACGTGTTCCGGCTCGTGCGACTACCTGGCCGGCGCGCCGTTCTCGTTCGTCTCGGCGCTCGACGCGGTCGGCGCCTGGCCGCCCATCAGCGAGAGCCACGTCGAGATGGACGGCGCCTTCGCGCTGTACGAGGCGTGGGTGCGGCTCCAGCACGGCGACATCGACACCGCCCTGGTCTACGGCTTCGGCAAGTCGTCGATGTCGGACATCCGGGAGATCATGACGCTCCAGCTCGACCCGTACTATCTGGCGCCGCTCGGGCTCGACCAGGTGTCGTACGCCGCGCTGCAGGCCTCCGCGGTGAACGCGGACAGAGCGGCGCTGGACGAGATCGTACGGCGCAGCCGGGCGGACGGCCGGGCCAACCCGTACGCCCTCGACCTGCCGGACCCAGCAGGGGACGAGTTCGAGGTCGAGCCGCTGCGGCCGTACGATGTCGCACCGGTCACGGACGGGGCGGCGGCCGTGGTGCTGGCCGCCGGCGACCGCGCCCGTGAGCTGGCCGGGCGGCCGGCCTGGATCACCGGCATCGCGCACCGCGCCGAGCCTCATTACCTGGGCATGCGCGACCTGTCCCGGTCGGTGTCCACGGCCGAGGCGGGCCGGGCGGCCGGGGTGGGCAAGGGCCCGGTCGACGTGGCCGAACTGCACACCCAGTTCAGCCACGAGGAGCCGATCCTGCGCGAGGCGCTCGGCCTGTCCGGGGACGTCGTGGTCAACCCGTCGGGCGGGCCGCTCGCGGCCAACCCGGTGATGGCCACCGGCCTGATCCGGATCGGCGAGGCGGCCCGGCGGATCCTCGACGCCGCGGCGGACCGCACGGTGGCGCACGCCACCTCCGGGCCGTGCCTGCAGCAGAACCTCGTCGCCGTGCTCGAAACGTCCGCGTAGGGAGTCACCGTGGGAAACCGCTGTGCCGTCATCGGCGTGGGCCAGACCCGCTACCAGACCAGGCGGCGGGACGTGTCGCTCGCCGGGCTGGTCCGCGAGGCCGCCCTGCGGGCACTGGAGGACGCCGGCCTGACGTTCGCCGACATCGACGCCGTCGTCATCGGCAAGGCCCCCGACCTGTTCGAGGGCGTGATGATGCCGGAGGCGTACCTCGCCGACGCGCTCGGCGCGGCCGGCAAGCCGGTGATGCGCGTGCACACGGCGGGCTCGGTCGGCGGCTCGACCGCGCTCGTCGGCGCGTCGCTGGTCCAGGGCGGCGTGCACGGGCGGGTGCTGGTGGTCGCCTTCGAGAAGCAGTCGGAGTCGAACGCCACCTGGGCCCTGTCCACGCACCTGCCCTTCAACGCCTCCCTGGTCGTGGGCGCGGGCGGCTACTTCGCGCCGCACATCAGGGAGTACATGCGCAGGTCGGGCGCGCCCGACCACATCGGCACGCTGGTCGCGGTCAAGGACCGGCTGAACGCGCTGAAGAACCCGTACGCCCACCTGCGCATTCCCGGGATCAACCGGGAGATGGTCGAGTCGACCCCGATGCTGTGGGAGCCGATCCGTTATCTGGAGACCTGCCCGTCGTCGGACGGCGCCTGCGCGATCGTGCTCGCGGCCGAGGACAAGGTGACCGGCACGCCCGCCTGGATCCACGGCACGGCGATGCGCTCGGAGCCCATCATGCTGGCGGGCCGAGACGTCGTCAGCCCGCGGGCCGGCCGCGACTGCGCCGCCGACGTCTACCGCCAGGCCGGGGTCACCGACCCGCGCCGGGAGATCGACGTCGCCGAGGTCTACGTCCCGTTCTCCTGGTATGAGCCGATGTGGCTGGAGAACCTCGGCTTCGCCGCCGAAGGGGAGGGCTGGAAGCTCACCGAGGCCGGATGCACGGCCCTCGACGGCGACACCCCGTGGAACGCCTCCGGCGGCGTGCTGTCGTCCAACCCGATCGGGGCCTCCGGCCTCATCCGCTTCGCCGAGGCGGCGCTCCAGGTGCGGGGCATGGCGGGGGAGCACCAGGTCGAGGGGGCGCGCCTCGCGCTCGGTCACGCGTACGGCGGAGGCGCCCAGTTCTTCGCGATGTGGATCGTCGGCAGCAGCAAACCCTGAGCGCGGGAGGTCCGCCGGATGGAGTTCAACCACGCCGATCTTTTCGAGGGGCTCGCCGACGCCATCGGGGACCGCGTGGCGGTGGTCTGCGGCGACGACCGCCTGACCTACGCCGAGCTCGACGCCCACGCCAACCGGCTCGCCCACCACCTGGCGGCGCATGGCGTCGGCCACGGCACGCACGTGGGCATGCAGCTCTACAACGGGGTGGAGTACGTCGCGGCCCTGCTGGCGACGCTGAAGCTGCGGGCCGTGCCGGTCAACGTCAACTACCGGTACGTCGAGTCGGAGCTGCTGTACCTCTACCGGGACTCCGGCGTCGCGGCCCTGGTCTTCGACGTGGAGTTCGACGACCGGGTCGCGGCCGTGGCCGCGCAGGTCCCCGGGCTGCGCCACCTCGTCGCCGTCGGCGGCCCCACCGCCGTGCCGGGCGCGGTGCCGTACGAGGAGGCGGTGGCGGGGCAGCCGGAGGGCCGGGGGTTCCCGCCCCGGTCCGGCGACGACGTGTACGTCATCTACACCGGCGGCACGACCGGCATGCCCAAGGGCGTGATGTGGCGGTCGGAGGACCTGTTCTACGCCTTCGGGGGCGGCAACCCGTACGGCGAGCCGCTGAAGACGCCGGAGGCGGTGATCGAGCAGGCGCGCGGCGCGGCGTCGCCGATCGTCATGATGACGGCGGCCCCGCTGATGCACGGCGCGGCGCAGGTGGGCACCTTCATCGCCTGGTGGATGGGAGGCACGATGGTGTACGTCCGCAGGTTCGACGCGGCCGCCGTGCTGCGCGCGATCGAGCGGGAGAAGGTCGTCAGCCTGAACATCACCGGCGACGCGATGGCCCGCCCGCTCGCCGACGAGATCGCCGCCGGCTCCTACGACCTGTCGTCGCTGTTCGCGCTCAGCTCGACCGGCGCGATCCTCAGCGGGGCCGTACGCGCCCGGCTGGAGGAACTGCTGCCCGGCAGGATGATCCTCGACAACTTCGGCTCGACCGAGTCCGGATACACGGCGTCCGCCGTCGACGGGTCGTCGCCCGAGTCGGGCCTGCGCTACCGGCCCAACGCCAACGCCTGCGTGGCCGTGCTGGACGAGACGCTGACCCCGGTCGAGCCGGGCTCGGGGCGGATCGGCACGGTGGCGAGGAGCGGCCGGATCGCATCCGGCTACCACAACGACCCGGACAAGACCGCCCGCACCTTCGTGATCGACGCCCACGGTGTCCGGTGGCTGCTCACCGGCGACCTCGCCACGGTCGAGGAGGACGGCACGATCCGCATCCTCGGCCGCGGATCCCAGTGCATCAACACCGGTGGGGAGAAGGTCTTTCCCGAGGAGGTCGAGGCGGTGCTCAAGGGGCATCCCGCCGTGTTCGACGCCGTGGTCACCGGCCTCCCCGACGAACGCTGGGGCTCGCGGGTCGCGGCCGTCGTCCAGCCGTACGACGGGACCGCGCCGACGGCGGAGCAGCTCGACGCCCACTGCCGCTCCCGGCTGTCGGGCTACAAGGTGCCGCGGACCTACGCGTTCGTGGAGGAGATCCTCCGCTCCCCGGCGGGCAAGGCCGACTACCGGTGGGCCGGTCAGGTGGCCGCCGCCGCATCTCGCCCGGCCGCATCTCAGCCGGCCGAGCGTCGGCCGGCCGCGCGTCAGCCGGAGTAGGCGGCGGCGAGGGCGTGGAAGACCTCCTTCGGCTCCCGTCCGCCGTCCTTCAGCAGCCGTACCACCCCGTAGGAGGACATGTCGAGGTCGCCGCGCGGGTCCGGGTCGTACGTCGTGCCGTAGCCGGCGAAGGTGAACCAGAAGGCGCTGTCCACGCCCTCCTCCTCGAACACGCTGAGCAGTTCGCGCAGGTAGCGGACCTGCTCACCCTCGTCGCGGCGGTAGTCGCCGTCCAGCCGGGGCGGATCCACGGTGTAGTCCACGATGGCCCACGCCATGCCGCCACGTGCGCCTGCCCCTGTGTAGGCGCACGTGCCGAACTCGGTGACCGCCACCGGCTTGCCGTACCGGAAGCGGGAGCGCAGCTCCTCGCGGTAGGTCGCGGCGTTGCGCCGGTCGCGGTAGGCGTCCACGGCGACGATGTCGAACGGGCTCCAGTCGACGTCCTCCCAGTCGCCCGAGGCGTACGTCACCCGCCCGCCGAAGACCTCGCGGGCGGCCTCGGCGGTCTCGGCCAGGAAGGGGTTCAGCCGCGCGGGGATCTCGGCGAACCGGGCGTGCAGCTCGGCATCCCCCTTGCCGAGCGCGGCCATGCGGTCGAAGAAGGTCTCCCCGGGCAGGAAGCCGGCGCAGAAGATGCTCAGCTCGCACCCCGTCACGAGCACCACCTCCGCGCCGTCGCGCCGCACCTCCTCGGCCCGCTCGGCGCATTCCGCGAAGTACGGCGCGAGCTCCCGCGTGGTCATCTCGCAGGGGAAGGGCGCGAACCACACCTCAAGCCCCGCGTCTGCGGCGTGCCGCGCGGCGACGCTGAGCCGTTCGGGATGCCCGCCGGTGATGCGGACGGCCGTGCAGTGCAGCTCGTCGGCGATGACGCGCATCTCCGCGCGGACCGTCTCCGGGTCGAACGTCTCCCGGCTGATGTGCCCGCCCGGCAGGAATCCGGTGTCGTAGTTGATGCCCCTGCCTCTCATCGCGCGTCCCTCGCCTCGATGCCGACCATCGTCATGATCGGCCCGGAGCCGAACGCGCCCGCGACCAGGAGCCCCACCGCGAGGGCGGCGATCAGCAGCACGTTGGACAGCCAGACCATGGTGGACACCGGCAGCGTGAACGCGCCGATCAGCCGGGCCACGCAGTCGGCGAGCAGCGCCCCGCCCCAGATGCCGGTGAAGCGGCGCTCGGCGCGGCGGAACCGGGCGGAGCCCGCGAGCCGTTCCCAGGCGGCCTCCCGCACCGCGTTCCCCCGGGTGATGAAGGCGCGCATGCCCGGGGTCATCACCGGGCGCGCGGTGAACGCCGAGAGCATCATGAACAGGCTGATCACGCCGCTGAGGGCGGAGTCCTTGGCGATCATCATGCGGGCGTCGCCGGTGACGAAGCTCAGTGCGATGCCCGCCACGTTCACCGCCAGAGTCAGCCCGGCCAGCCCGTTCAGGCTGCGGTCCCTGACGATCCCGGCGACCACCCGGACGGCCGGGATCACGCCGCTCACGCCCAGCGCGGCGACCTCGCTCGTACCGAACGCGCCGTGCAGGAGGTAGTAGCACGCCATCGGCGCGGCGACGTCGAGCGCCAGCGGCGTGAGCATCGTGCCGAGGTTGCTCCGCCGGGGCTGCTCGGCTCTCGCCGGGGCGGTCAGGGTCTGGGTCATCGGCTCCTCCAGCGCGTCTTCGTGTACGCGTCAAGCGTCTCGAAAGCCGGAGGAGCCGGGCAGATTCAGCGATCCCGTTTGCGGCAGTACAAATGTCCCGGTCGCCGTCAGAGCTTCTTGGCGCCCTCGGTCGCGAGCGCCGCCACGGCGCCGAGGCCGAGGTAGACGACGCCGCTGCCCCGGTCGAGCCGCCGCCGGGCCCGTGCCGAGGAGCGCAGCCGCCCGGCGAGGACCGAGGCCAGCAGCGCGTACGTGCCGTCGCTGGCCATGCCGAGCGCGACCCACACGGCCCCGAGCACCAGCACCTGTGGCGCCACGGGACCGCGGGCCGGATCGATGAACTGCGGCAGGAAGGCGAGGAAGAACATGGCCGTCTTGGGGTTCAGCACGTTGACCACGAACCCCTCGCCGAACAGCCGGCGGGGCGAGGCCACCTTGACCTGGGCGTCCTCCGCCTCGGACCGCCGCATGAGCTTGCGGACGCCCAGGTAGACGAGGTAGGCCGCGCCCAGGTACTTCACGACGGCGAACGCCGTGGCCGAGGCGGCGAGCAGCGCGGTGATCCCGAACGCCGCGGCGGCGATGTGGACCAGCGAACCGGCGTGGACGCCGAGGACCGACACCAGGCCCGCCGTACGGCCCTGGGCCACGCTGCGGGTGACGATGTAGAGCACGGCGGGTCCGGGGACCAGGAGCAGCGCCAGCGTGGCGGCCGCGAACAGGGCGAGCGTGGGCAGAGTCGGCATGGCTCGGATGCTACGGACACCGGGCCATTCCGGCATGTGAATTTAGAGCGCGGTCAGCACGCGGGGGCCGTCCTCGGTGATCGCGATGGTGTGCTCCATGTGGGCGGCCCGGCTGCCGTCCACGGAGTGCAGCGTCCAGCCGTCGGCCGCCGTGTGGTAGCCGTCCCGGCCTCCGGCGATGAACATCGGCTCGATGGCCAGGGCGAGGCCGTGCCGCAGGGGGTAGCCCCGGCCGGGCCTGCCGTGGTTCGGCACCGACGGGTCCTCGTGCATGCGGCGGCCGATGCCGTGGCCGCCGAAGTCCCTGGGCATGCCGTATCCGGCCTCCTGGGCGATCGCGCCGATCGCCGCGGAGATGTCCCCGATGCGGTTGCCCACGGTCGCGGCGGCGATCCCGGCCTCCAGCGCCCGGCGCGTGGTGTCGACGAGTTCCAGGTCGCCGGGCCGCGGCGTGCCCACGATGAACGTGACGGCGGCGTCGGCCGCCCAGCCGTCCAGTATCGCGCCGCAGTCGACGCCGACGACGTCCCCGTCCCGCAGCCGGTAATCGGTCGGGATGCCGTGCACGATCGCGTCGTTGACGGACACGCAGATCACGGCGGGGAACGGGGTCGGCGCGAAGTGCGGCCGATAGCCGAGGAACGGGGAGCTCGCCCCGGCCTCGCGCAGCACCTCCCGCGCCGTCTCGTCCAGGTCGGTGAGCCGCACTCCGATGGCCGCGGTTTTCCGTACGGCGTCGAGCGCGCGGGCCACCACGCGCCCCGCCTCCCGCATCGCGTCCAGCGCGGCGTCGGTCTTGATTTCCACCATGACATGCCCTCCCGGGGTGGCACCAATAACTATACCGGTATTAGTATCACGGTCATGGTGAGAGTGCCCCTGACCCCCGAGGAGCGGCAGCGGGGGGAGCGGTTCGGCGTCCTGCTCCGGCAGGCGCGCGGCGAGCGCAGCATGGTCGAGGTCGCCGCGGCGGCCGGGCTGTCGGCAGAGACGCTGCGCAAGATCGAGACCGGCCGCGCGCCGACCCCGGCCTTCTTCACCGTCGCGGCGCTCGCCGCCGCGTTGAACCTGTCGCTCGACGAACTGGCGGCCGCCTGCGCCGAGGGTCCGCAGGCCACCGAATTCCGCCAAGCCGGCTGACGTCCGCCGGAGCCTCCGGCCGGGAGCGTGCGGCGCGGCCCCTACGGCAGGCCGGGCGCCAGGCCCTTGCCGAGTGCGCGGCGCCGTACCGCGGCGAGCATGAACCGCCTGATCAGGCCGCTGCCCGGCCGGATGACCCGCCAATACCGGCGCATGGCCCGGTGCGCGGCCGGGCTCGTCGTGACCACCCTGGTCTCGGTCACCAGCAGCGTTCGCCCGCCGCCCAGAGGGTGCAGGGTGAAGGAGAACGTGCCCTTTGCGTAGCCCGGGCGCGTGAAGGCCGCGAAGTCGGCCGGCCCGGCGAGCCCCGGCTCGTTCACCTTGGCGGGCGGCCGCCACCACCGGCCGGCCAGGCCGACGGTGACCTCGTGTCCGGGCCTCTCCCGCAGGAGGACGAACCCGCGGGTGAACCGCAGCGACGCCAGCGCGGCCCACACGCGGTCGGCGCTCGCCTCGATGGCGACGGCGTGCCGTTCCGCGAACTCGGGGTCGGGCAGGATCGGCGGCGTCCCCGAGACCTCCCGGTCCAGGTTGTCGAGCAGGGCCTCCACCACCGCGTTGTGCCTGCGCCGGATGACCAGCGGCCACAGCAGGCGCATCGCCCCCAGCGTGCGTCCTTTCACCTCGTGCCGCACCAGCGTGCCGCCCTCAGTCGGGGTGAGGGTGAAGCCATGACCCCCGCTGAAGCCGCCCGGGGTGTCGAACCAGAGCCGGCTGCCGGGCTCGACGACCCCGACCTGGTATCTCATCGGGCCGTGCCGTACGGGTGCGCCCTCGGCGAGGCCCTCCGGCAAGGCGAACGTGCCGGGGAGCGGCCAGAGGCGGTCGCGCTCGGATCCGAGCGTGCCGAGCACGTCCCATACCTGGTCCGGAGTGGCGGAGACGACTCGTTCGTGCACGTTGTGCACCATCGCTGACCTCCATACGGTTGCGTATGGTCCGACTATACGCAACCGTATGGAAGACTGGCGGCATGGGGAGGGTGAGTGCGCAGGACTGGGCGAGGGCGGCGCTCGACGCCCTCGCCGAGGACGGTTTCGCCGCCGTGGCCGTGGAGCCCGTGGCGGCCCGGCTCGGGGTGACGAAGGGCAGCTTCTACTGGCACTTCGCCAATCGGCAGAAGCTCATCGAGGCCGCGCTCGCGCTGTGGGAGGCGGACTCCGAGCAGATCATCGCGAACCTGTGGGAGATCACCGACCCGGCCCGGCGGATGCGCACGCTCCTCGGGGCCGCCTTCGGCGACCCGCGTGACGCCGCGATCGCCTTCCGCCTGATCGGCGCGGCCGACGACCCCGCCGTCGCCGAGGTCGCGCGCCGCGTCACCGCGCGCCGCCTGGACGTCATGCGGCAGACGCTCGAGGAGCTGGGGCAGCCCCCGGACCTCGCCCGGCGGCGCGTCCTCGCGGGGTACGGCGTCTACGTCGGCGTCGCCGCCCTCCGCCGGATCGGCATGCTCGACGACTCCGCCGAGTTCGTCGAGACGGCCGTCGCCGAGATGGGTCTCGACCTCCCGCCGTGATCCCGCTGCCCCGCGGTGTCGGCGGTCAGCGCGGACGCGCACACGAGGACCATGGCGGCGACCACCCCCGCGCCGGTAAGCATCCGGGCATGATCGCATAAGCGCCGCAACCGTCGCGGGGATCCGCTGATCTGAATCTTTCACCGGTCGTCACCGGCTGGGCGGTCCGCGTCCGACGGAGTTTCCCCCAGGTGGACGGCGGGCCGACGGTCGCGCGTCCCCGGCCTCGGGCCGCCGCCGTGGGGGCGGTTCCTGTACAGGCCGCGAAGCAGACCCGACGCTGGGACCATCGCCGGCGATCGGCGGCAGTCGGCCCGTGACGGTGTGGCCGGCTCACCATGGAGGTGCCGGATGCGATTCCCCCACGGCCGGTTACGTGGCCCGGTCGTCCTCGCGGCCGTCGTGGCCGCGGCGTCCGCGGTGACCGGGCTCGTCCCGGGCATGGCCGACGCCGCGCCGCGCGGATCGGCCGGCGTGGCCCGCCTGCTGCCCAGCCCGGTTCCCACTCCCACCCCGAGTGTGAGCGCCACGCCGAGCGTCATCGTCTCGCCCGCCGAGGTCGTCGTGCCCGAGGGAGGCTCGGCGCTCATCCACGTGCGGCTCAGCCAGAGGCCGTCGTACGGCTGGGTGACCGTCGACAGCGAGCGGCTGCTCGGCGACCCGGACCTGTCGATCGGCCCCCGGCTGCTCTTCCCCGCGGACAGGTGGAGCACCTGGCAGTCCCTCATCGTCTTCGCGGAGGAGGACGACGACGTGACGGACGGCACCGCCACGTTCCAGTCCCGGATCAGTCAGCTGCCGGGCAGCGGCGTCGCCGTGTGGACCGCCAGGGAGCTGGACAACGACGTCCCCACGCCGAGTCCCACCTGAACCTCGTCAGAAGTAACGCGAGCTGAGATCCGTGGTGGGCCAGCTCGTCACCTTCCCGATCTGGGCGTTGAACAGGTCGGCGAGCACGTCGAAGTCGGGGGAACCGCTCTCCTCCCGCCGGTTGAACAGGGCGGCGTAGGTGACGCCGTTCTGCAGGCGCGCGATGTAGGTGTAGGTGCCGGGCTGTGAGCCGTCGTGCCAGGTGTTGACGTGTCCCGTCACCTGGCGCACCCACAGGCCGGCGCCATACCAGGAGCCGTACTGGTTCACGCCGATCTCGGGCTTGGCGAGCATCCTGCCGATGGAGGTCGAGTTGAGCACCGCGTTCGGCGCGTCGAGCACCTTCGCCAGGCGCACCAGGTCGACGGCGGAGGCGATCCAGCCGCCGTTGGGGCCCTGGCAGGCCATGCCGAACCCGCCGCCGTACGGCGCGGGCAGGACCTGGCCGGTCTCGTCCAGGACGGTCTGGCCCGTGTACTTCGACTCGTAGATGACTTCACCGGAGGCGGCCTGCGACCGGAGCGTACGGCCCAGCCGCGGACGGGTGATGCCGAGGGGCGCCAGGACCTTCTGCCTGACGTAGGACTCGTAGCTCGTCCCGGAGACCTTCTCGATGATCCGGCCCAGCAGCAGATAGCCGTAGTTGCTGTAGACGAACTTCGTGCCGGGGACGAAGTCGAGCGGCCGGGCGCTCGCGTACCTGACGATGTGGTCCTGGGTGATCGGCAGCGGCACGCCGAGCGCCTTGGCGATGGCGCGGTCCATGTGCAGGTAGTCGCCGGAGACGTCCCGGTCCCAGCCCCCGGTGTGCTGCAGCAGCCGCCACACCGTCACCTGCGCCAGCCGGGGGTCGGCCGAGGTGGACAGGCCGAGGAGCTTCGCGACCGAGGCGGTCAGGCTGAGCTTGCCCTCCTGGGCGAGCCGCATGATCGCGATGGCGGTGATGTGCTTGCTCAGGCTCGCGATGCGGAACAGCGACGTGGGCGACACGGCGGGAACGGCGTGGCTGCCGTCGGAGTATCGGTAGCCCCTGGCGAGCACCAGTCTGCCGCCCTTGGAGACGGCGAGCTGCCCACAGGTGATCCCTCGCTCCTTGATATAGGTCTTCATCAGCGTGTCGAACCCGGCGAGCGAGGCGGGCGCCACCCCGGTGGCCTCCACGACGGGCGCGGGCAGCATCCTCGACCCGAACGCGAGGGCGGGCGCCGCGAAGGCACCCATCTGGAGGAAGTTCCTCCTGCTCAGACCTCCCTGATCCTCAGATGTGGACGCAAACAGCGACATTTTCTGCATGTCCAATTTCTAGTAGATCAACGCCGCCGCCGCACACTTCACGCATCTGTCCGGGGGAGGAGGGCCGCGACCAGGGCGGCGACGGCGGGCGGGTCGGGCGGCTCGCCGTACGTCGCGGCGTAGACCCGGCGGTCCGATCCCGGCAGCTCGGACACCCGCACACCCGGGTGGCGGTGGGCCGACATCGCCAGCCGGGGGAGGAGCGCCGCGCCCAGCCCGGCCGCGACCATGGCCTGCACGGCCACGTAGTCGTCCGTGGTGAACGAGACGCGCGGCTCGAAGCCCGCCTCGGCGCACAACGCGAGCAGATGCGCGCGGCACCGCTCGCACCCCGCGATCCACGGCCCGTCCGCGTACGCCGCCAGGTCCCCGGGATCGCCGTACGTCGCGGAGGTGACGAGGAAGCTCGGGTCGTCGAGCAGGTGGACCAGGCGGACGCCGTCGTCCTCGGGAGCGGTCTCGCCGTAGCGGAAGACCACGGCGACGTCCACCCGGCCGGCCCGCAGCAGGCGCAGCGCCTCGGGCGGCTCGGCCTCCATCAGCCGCAGGTCCAGCCCCGGATGGTCCTGGGCGAGCCGCGCGGCGGCGGCCGGGACGAACGTGCCGAGGGCCGAGGGGAACGCGGCCAGCCGTACGCGTCCGGCCCGCAGCCCGACGTGCGCGGCGAGCTCCGCGGACGCCGCGTCGAGGCGGCCGAGGATCTCCACGCCCCGCTCGGCGAGCAGGCGGCCCGCCTCGGTGAGGCGGATGCCGCGCCCCACCCGCTGCACCAGCTTCGCGCCCGTCTCGGCCTCCAGTCGCGCGAGGTGATGGCTCACCGAGGGCTGCGAGTAGTGCAGCTCCCGCGCCGCGGCGGTCACCGTGCCGGTCCTCGCCACGGCCACGAGGACCCGCAGTCGTACGACGTCGAGCGGCATTCATCGATCCCGTCTATGGATCCGCATCAGAACTTCAGTTGGACCTATTGTCCCGCCGGCGGCCAGGCTGGGAGCCATGACCGACATCCGCGACATCCTGGACGCCCGGCGGCTCGTCGCCCCGCACCTGCCCGAGACTCCCATGTGGTCCTATCCCGTGCTCGACGCGGCGGTCGGCGCCGAGGTCCACGTGAAGCACGAGAACGTCCAGCCGACCGGGGCGTTCAAGGTGCGCGGCGGCATCACGCTGCTGGCCCGCATGGCCGACCGCCGTCGCGGGGTCGTCACCTATTCGACCGGCAACCACGCCCAGTCCGTCGCGTACGCCTCCCACCTGTACGGCGTGCCCTGCGCCGTCCTGATGCCGGAGAACCCGAACCCCGCCAAGGTCGCCGCGGTCGAGGCGCTCGGGGCGGCCGTCGAGGTCCGGGGCGCGACGATGGTGGAGGCCGCCGGGCACGCGCGCGACCTCGCCGAGCGCACGGGACGCAGGCTGATCAGCCCGGCCGACGAGCCGGACATCCTGGCCGGGGTGGGCACGCTCTACGTCGAGATGTTCACCGCCAGGCCGGACCTGGAGGCGGTGTTCGTGCCGGTGGGCAGCGGCAGCGGAGCCGCCGCCGCGTGCCTCGTCGCCGCCGCGCTCACGCCGGGCTGCCGGGTGATCGCCGTCCAGTCGGCCCAGGCTCCGGCCGCGCACGACTCCTGGCGACTGCGGGAACCGGTGACCCGGCCCGTGAAGACCGTCGTGGAGGGGCTCGCCACCGGCTCCGCGTTCGCGCTCCCGCAGGCCGTGATGCGGGAGGGCCTGGCCGACTTCGTGCTGGTGGACGACGACGACATCCTGCGGGCCCAGCGGCTGCTGCTCACCGAGGCCCACACGCTGGCCGAGGGAGCGGGGGCCGCCGCGCTCGCGGGGCTGCTGGCCCGTCGGGAGGAGTTCGCCGGGCGGAAGGTGGCCGTGGTCTGCACGGGCGGCAACGCCGGCCCGGCCGAGCTCGCCCGCCTTCTGGTCGCGATGAATTAGACGACCGACCGATCGGTCGTATAGTTTGCAGGGGTGACAGAAGACGGCCGGCGGCTACGCGGGTTGCGCAGCCGCGAGACGATCCTCCGGCAGGCGGTGGAGCTGTCCTCCGTCGAAGGGCTCGACGGGCTCTCCCTGGGGCGGCTGGCGACGGCGACCGGCGTCAGCAAATCCGGGCTGTTCGCGCACTGGCGCGACAAGGAGCAACTGCAGCTCGACGCCGTGGAGTGGGCCGTCCGGCAGTGGACCGAGCAGGTGGTGGGGCCCGCTCTGCGCGCCCCCGCGGGCGTACGTCGCCTGTTCGCGCTGCACGAGGCGCGGCTGGCCTTCTACGGCGACGGCGTGCTGCCCGGCGGGTGTTTCTTCTTCGCCGTGCAGGCCGAGTTCGACGACCGTCCCGGAGCCGTCCGCGACCGGCTCTCGCGGTCCATGCGCGAGTGGCAGGGGCTCATCCGCCGGCTGGTCGCGGAGGCCGTGACGCTGGGCGAACTGGCCGACGGCGTCGATCCGGCCCAGCTGGCCTACGAGATCGACGCGCTCGGCGAGATGGTGATCGTCCATTCCCGGTTGCACGACGGGGCGCAGGCCCTCGTCCATGCCCGCCGTGCCGTGCTCGCGCGCCTGCGTGCGCTCTGCCCCGACCCCGCACTTCTCCCGGAGGATTGACATGACCGCAGGTGGCGTCCACGAGACCGTCCAGGTGCACTTCGACGACCTCGACGCGATGGGGCTGCTGCACAACTCGCGTTACGCCGTGCTGGTCGAGCGGGCGATCGGCGCGTTCTGGCATCGGCTCGGCTGGGCGGCCGACCCCGCCCGGTCGGCGTTCAGGGACGTGCTCATGGCCGTACGCGAGTTCAAGGTGACCTACCACGTGCCCATCGCGGAGCCGGGCGAGCAGTCGGTGCACTTCTGGCTGGAGCGGATGGGACGCACCAGCGGGGTCTACGGTTTTCGCGTGCTGTCCGCGGACCGCGCCACCGTGCACGCCGAGGGCTACCGCGTCAACGTCAACCTGGATCCGGCCACTTTCCGTCCGACGCCGTTCAGCGAAGAGATCCGCGAGGCCGCCGCGCCTCTGTTGCTCACGGCGCTCGCGGCGCTCCCGGAGGCGGCGCCGTGCTGAGGAGGCGCTGAATCGCCGGGCGGCGGCGCACCAGGGGCTCAGGGGCCGATGTCCTGGCGGGTGGCCTCCTCGACCTCGTGCAGGCTCTGCCGGGTCAGTTCGAGTTCCGAGGTCAGCTCGTCGAGTGCCCGGGCGCCGCCGCCCGCGCCGTCGGAGGTCGCCGTTATGGCGGAGATCTCGACGGCCCGCGCGACCAGGCCCTCCAGGCTGATGGCGCCCGACTGCAGCCGGGCCAGCACCCGCTCCCGCGCGCCCGACAACCTGTCGTACACCTCGCGCTGCGCGTCCAGCGCGGCGATCGACCGGTCGAGCTCGCCCGCGACCTCCTGCCGGGCCGTCTGCCGCGCCTGCGTGAGCCGTACGTGCTCCTGCTCCAGGAACCGGGGATCGAAGCGGGCCAGCGCCGCGCCGGTGACGGACGCGTGCCCGGCCAGCCGGCGCAGCGTGCCGACGGTGTCGTCCACCTGCGGGCGCATGGCCGCGATCCGGTCGAGCAGGAGCTGCCCGCGCATGGAGGCGGTCAGGTCGGCGAACGACGCGGCGGCCCGCTCCGCCCGCCGCAGCCACGCCTCCTCGGCGCTCCCCTTCGCGACCGGCGGAGCCTGCGGTTCCGTACGGCTCTCGCCTCCGGTGGACTGCCACGCGGAGGCGAACGCCTTGATGAGCCAGACCGCGACCCCGGCGACGGGCACCCCCACAGGAGGGACGCCGACCGCCCAGGCCGCGCCCGCGGCGGTGGCGCCCAGAAGCAGCGCCCAGGGGTCGCGGAGTTCCTCGGTGAAGCGGGACAAGGGGGGCTCCCAGGTCGGACGGTGGGGTCGGTCAGAAGTTGGAGATGACGGCGGTGAACACCTCGTCGATGCTTCCCGGCTTGCGCGAATCGTAGGCCGCGGCGTCCGTGGTCTGCGAGATGCGCCGCAGGACGTTGAGGTCGGCGTCGCCGCCGTACGCGATGGTGAACATCCGCACGGTCTCCTGCCCGGCCTCCTTGCGCAGGTCGGGCAGCAGGTTCTCGAGCGAGATGGAGTTGTTGTCCTCGTTCTTGCCGTCCGTCAGGAACACGACCGCGTTGATCGCGTCGCCGCTCTGGTGCCGCAGCACGTACTGGTAGGACGCGAGGGCCGTGTCGTACAACCCCGTGCCGCCGTTGGGGATCAGGCCGTTGATGCGGCTCTTGAGCCGCGACTGGTTGTTCCTGCCCAGGGGGACGAGCTCGCGGTAGTCCTTGTCGCCGTCCTGCTTGAGGCTGAACATCCACAGGCCGACGCGGTCGTTCGGGCCGAACTGCGGCAGCGCGTTGATCGCGGCCTGCTTGGCGAGGTCGAGCTTGGTCTTGCCGGTGCCCTTGACGTCGGCGCCCATCGAGCCGGAGACGTCCATCACCATCAGCACGTTGGCGGGCTTGCGCAACTCGGCCCAGCTCTTGAGGATCCGGTCCAGCACCTGCGGAGTCGGGGTGCTGAGCGTGGTCGCCGGCTGCTTGGGGTCGAGGCCGTTGGCGGTCGTGATGAGGTCGCCCGGCTTGCTGTCGAACGACCGGAAGGCGTACTTCTCGAACTCCCGCTGCCGATCGGGCTCCCGCAGGTACTTCAGGAAGTCCGCCGCCGCGGCCTTCTTCGCGGCGTCCGCCCAGGACAGCACGGCGTACGGGTGGTCGGAGAAGAGCGTGCCCTCCTTGGGATAGATCGCCACCAGCGGCACCTTCGGCTTGGCGTGGTCGCCGAGCGTCTTGGGGTCGCCCGTCGGGTTGCCCTGGTTGTAGTCCCACACCGACTTCTCCTCCACCGTCACGGCGGAGATGTACGACATGGCCGTCCCCGAGTCGTCGGCGTGCTGGAGGTTGGACAGGAAGGTGAGAGTGGTGTCGCCGTAGTGGACGATCGACCGCTCGACCCCCTTGACGAAGTCACGCGTCCTGGGCGCAGCGACGTCCCGTTCCGTCAGGTCGCCCGACAGCCCCGTGGCCGCGAAGTACGCTCCGACGGTCGCGTTGAGGCCGGAAGTGGAGAAGTTCGGGTTCGTCTTGCCGAGACGGAACTTGCCCCACTCCGGGTGGTCGTACTTCGCCCAGCCCTTGGGGTCGTTGGCGAGGTCCAGGATGTCCGACCAGCCGATCTTCTTGGACGGCCAGCCGAGCGCCTGGGCCATCGGCTTGGGCATCGCGATGACCAGCGGAGACGTGGCGATCGTCGGGTTGTCCGCGGACACCGGCGACGCCTGGTCGCCGCCCTCGACGCGCTGCCGCAGGAGGGTGACCCAGCCGGTGCTCGCCGGCGTCCAGACGTCCGGCTTCGGACCGTCCTGCCGCTCGTCCCAGCCGCGTGCCAGGGCCTGCATCGCCCCGCCGGACGCCTTGGAGTTCACGACGACGTCCACGCACTGCCCGTCCACCTTGTGGCCGTTGTAGCCGTTGGCCATCGTGCGCAGCAGTTCGGCCTTCTCGCTCGATGCGGCGATGGTCAGCGTGATCCCGTCGTCGCCGCAGGCGCGTCTGCTCGCGTTCCCGCCCTCGTTGTCACCGCCGTTCCCGCCGCCGCCCGAGACCCCGCCGAACAGCAGCTTCAGCCCGACGATGAGCGCTCCCGCGAAGATGACCGCGATGACGAACGGAGCCACGCTGCGGCGGCGCTTCTGCTGCGGTGGGGGGTACACGGTCTCCTCCATTGCCACGGGATACCTGCATTTATCCCGACGAACGGCGGATCACGTTAGTTGCCGATCATCTCGTCCTGCTAACGCCCCAGCCCCGTTCCCACGCCCATCCACAGAACCGACCCAGAGTAAAAGTGCCATCCCGGCGACGCGCCTCGGCTCGGGCGGAAGTCGTCGCCGGGAAGGCCGGTCGCCGAGGGGCGGTCAGGGCGAGATGCGGCGGTGGACGAGCTCGACCAGGGTCGCGTGCACGTCCTCGACCGGCTGGTCGGGGCGCAGCGCGCGCCGCTCGATGGCGACGGTGAGCACCATGCCGAAGACGGCCGTGGCGGCGGTGCCGGTGTCGAACCCGGGGCGCAGCTCGCCGGCCTCCACCGCGTCCGCGAGGACCCGCTCGTACACCGCGAGCACGCTCGTACGCAGCCGCAGGACGGCGTCCTGCCACGCCGCCCGCCACAGCTCGGCCAGCAGCACCCGGGCGAACGGCCCGTACTCGTCGAAGAAGCGGAGCTGGGCGAGCATGAGCGCGTCGAGCACGGCGACCGGTGACGTGGCGGGGCCGCGCGCGGCCTCGGCGAGGGCGCCGGCGAGCCGTTCGATGCCGTGGTCGAGCAGGCCGGCGAACAGCGCCTCCTTGCTGCCGAAGTTGTAGAAGACGGTGCCCTTGGCCACCCCGGCGCGTTCGGCGATCGCGTCGACGGTCGTGGCGGCGAAGCCCTGCTCGGCGATGAGGTCGGCCGCGGCCCGGTACAGCCGCTGCCGCGTCTCGGCCCGCCTGCCGCCCTGCTCCTTCGCCGGACCGTCGGCCGGGCGGCTCACAGCGACAGCTCCGGCTTGAGGCGGCGCATCGACCACGTACGGCCGCGGTGGACGGCGAGCACGGTGAGCGCGAGACCGAGGGCGACGAACGCGGACAGCACGCCGCAAGCCTGCCACACCACGGCGGTGTCGCCACCGCTGATGAGGCGGCGCATCGCCGACACCACCCAGCTCATCGGCAGCCACGGCGAGATGGCCTGGAAGAACCCGGGGGAGGTCTCGATCGGATAGGTGCCCGCCGACGAGGTGAGCTGCAGCATGAGCAGCGCCAGCACCGCCACCCGTCCGGGCGGTCCGAGCAGCGCGTTGACCGCCTGCACGATGGCGAGGAACGCCGCCGCGACCAGCACGAGGAAGGCCACCACGCCCGGCCAGTTCGCCGCCTCCAGGCCCAGGCCGAAGCGCAGCACGGCGAGCAGCACCGCCACCTGGAGCGTCCCCATCGCGAGCCCCGGCAGCCAGCCCGCGAGGGCCGTGCGCCACGCCGGCGCCGACCCGGCGAGCAGGCGCGGGTTGACCGGCCGCAGCACCATGTACGTCACCATCGCGCCGACCCACAAGGCGAGCGGCACGAAGAACGGCGCAAATCCGGTCCCGTAGTTGGGCACCTCGTTGTCCACCTCGGTGGCGAGCCGGACGGGGTCGCTCATCATGTCCGTACGGCTGTCGCGCTCCTGCGTGCCGTAGTCGGGGATCTGGGCGGCCCCGTCGCCGAGCTTGCCGGCCAGCTCGCCCGAGCCGTCGGTCAGTTTGACCAGCCCGGAGTCGAGCTTGCCTGCGCCCCGCTCCAGCTTGCCGATGCCGTTGTCGAGCTTGCCCGCACCGGAGGCGAGCGAGGCGAGGCCGGTGTTGAGACTGCTCGCTCCGTTGTCGAGCCTGGCCAGGCCGGTGGACAGGCTCGACGCACCGCCGTTCAGCGTGCCGAGGCCGCGGGACAGTGAGGTGGCCCCGCTCAGCGCCTTGCCCGTGCCGTCGCGGAGGCCGGAGGCTCCGTCGGCCAGTTGCCTGAGCCCCTTGTCGAGCTGGTTGAACTTGTCGCGGGCGTCGTCCAGCGCGCTGCCGAGGCCGGGTGCGGCGGCGGCGAGCTCGCGGGCGTCGTCCGCCACCGCCCGTGCCGTACCGGCGAGGTCGTCGAGCCTGCCCGCCTGGGTACCGAGGCGGTTCTGCAGCCGTCCGGCGGCCGACGCGAGGTCGCCCGCCGACCCGGCGGCCCGCTCGACCAGCGCGCGCAGCTCGGGATCGGCGTCGGGATGGGTGTTCAGCCAGCGCTGGACGGCGCGCAGGTCCTGCCTGGCCGTGCCGGCCGAGCCCTGCACCTCCTGCGGCAGGCCGTCGAGCGCGTCGGCGAAGCCGTCGGCGCCCTTCGCGAGGGTGAGCGCGGCCTGCCGGATGCGGTCGCCGTTCTTCTCCAGCACGGGGACGTATTCGTCGGCCGCCCGGTTGACCGTGGGAGACAGGGTGTGGACCTGGCGGTAGACCTCGCGGTTGCCCTCGGCCAGTTTGGCCGCCCCCTTGTCGAGCGCGGACAGGCCCTTGCGCAGGTCGGCCGCGCCCGCGGCCGCCTTCGACAGGCCGGAGGACAGGGCGGCCGAGCCGGTCCTGGCCTGGTGCAGTCCGTTCGTCAGCTGCTTCGACCCGCTGTACAGGGCGTCGGCTCCGGACGACAGCTTGCCGGTCGCGTTCTGCGCGGACCCGAGCCCCTTGGCCAGCGAGGCGGCGCCGTCGCTCGCGGCGGCGGCTCCGTCGTGCAACCGGTCGGCGCCGTCGGCCGCCTGGGCGGTCTTGTCGTGCAGTTCGCCGAAGGACAGGAAGATCTGGTCCAGGTAGTCCTTGACCGCGCTGCGCCCGGCCGCCTCCTTGACCTCCCGGAACACGGCGTCCGAGATCGTGCGCATGATGTAGCTGCGCCCGGTGTCCACCCGTACGCCGAGCTGGGCCGGGCGCGGCGTGCCGTCGCCGGACGGTGAGGCGAGGTCGGCGCTGAAGTCGGCCGGGATCGTGAGCGACAGGTAGTAACGGCCCTCGCGGACGCCCCTGTCGGCCTCGGCCGCGTCGACCCGGTGCCAGGCGAAGACCTTGCGGTTCTCCAGTTCGGAGGCGAGTTCACGGCCCGCGTCCACCGTGCTCGGCGGGCCTCCCGCGGCGCCGGCTGCGGTGGCGGGACGGTCCTCCACGACGAGGGCCACCGGTACGCGGCTCAGGTTCCCCTGGGGATCCCAGAACGACCACAGGTAGAGCCCGGCGTACAGCAGGGGCAGCATGATCACGGCGACCAGCGCGGCCCTGGTGAGCCGCGAGCGCATGAACCTGCGCAGTTCGAGCCGGCCGGGGAGGGGCGCCTTCATCGCCGCTCTCCTTCCTCGGTCTCATCGGCGTGCGCCGCCCCGGTGTCGTCTCCCGGGTCGTCTCCGATGACGGGCGGCGGGGGAGGCGGGGGAGCGGGGACGGGCAGCGGCAGCAGCGTGGTGGCCACGCCGGTCGCCTCCTCGGCATCGGTGCACGCCGCGACGATGGTGAGCCCCTGGTCGGCGAGGCCGCGCAGGATGTCCCACATTTCGTGCCGCCTGCCGGCGGGGATGCCGGTGTCGGCCTCGTCCACGAGGAGCAGGCCCGGCTGGTCGAGGAGGGCGAGCGCGACGCCCAGCCGCACCGCCTGGTCCCGGGTGAGTTCCCTGGTCAGGGTCCGATCGCCGTGTGGTAGCGCGTCCGGGTCGAGGCCGGCGTGGGCGAGCGCCGACCGCGCGGCGTCCGGGTGCCGCCTGCGCCACAGGAACCCGTGCGGGCGCAGCCGCTCCTGCAGGTGCTCCCGTACGGACAGGGCGTCGTCGAACGGGTTCACCTCCGTGAAGAGCCCGAGTGCGGCGATCTGCCTGATCCTGCGGGGCGTCGCCAGGCCGCCGACGGTGAGCGTCCCCTCGGTGGGCTTCATCCGTCCCGCGAGGGTGAGCAGCAGGCTCGTACGGCCGCTGCCCGCCTCGCCCGTGACGACGGTGAGCGTTCCGGGGGCCGCGTGCAGGGAGACGTGCCGGTACACCCAGCCGTGACCACCCCGCACGCCCAGCCCTCGCGCCTCCACCTCGACGCCTTCGAACACGCCGGCCACGGGGCCGGACGGCTCGGCGGGAGTTCCGGCTGAGGGGGTGACGTCCCCGGCGGTTCGCCCGGTATCCACGTCTGTGCTCCGTTCTTTTGCACTGACCAGTCGGTGCAAAAGAATATCGCCGAGGGCTCCTCGCCCTATGCCCCGCCATGATGTGATTTCACCTACATGCGACGAGGCCCGGTCAGCGGTGACCGGGCCTCGTGGTTCGCGCTCAGCCGACGCTCAGCCGATGCGCTGCCAGAGCGCCGGCACGTTCGGGGGCTCCCAGCCGGCCTGCGCGGTGTGTCCCTGGAGGCAGCGATAGGTCGAGCCGCCGTAGGTGACCGTGTCGCCGGCCGCGTACGTCCGGCCGGCCTGCCAGGTCCCCCCGGGGCCGGTCGTCGGGCTGGCGGACGGGCTGCTGCTGGGCGGCGCGCCCTGGACGTTCAGCACGAAGTCGAACGTCGCCTCGAGGCCGGCGCCGTTGGTGCGGACGTTCATCAGCAGCCTGGCGTCGTAGATCGTGTCGGTGTTGTTGCGCGGCTCGCCGGGGAAGTACAGCTGCGTCGTGAGGATGGGCTTGTTGGGGGCCTGTGCCTTCACGTGGATGTGCCGCGTACGTCCCGGGTAGAGCCCGGGGACGATCGTGGTCAGCTTGTACGCGCCGTTGGCGTTGGTGTACTGGTGGCCGCGGAAGTTGAAGCCCACGTTGTCGTAGGCGCCGTTGGCGTCCGCCTGCCAGAAGTCCAGCAGCACGTTGGCGAGCGGCTGGCAGGAGAGCCCGAAGACGTAGCCGCTGACCGTCAGGGGAGTGCCGTTGCCCGGCAGCGTGGTGCGCTGCGGGGAGTTCGGCTTGAAGTACGGCCCCTCGATCTGCTCGACCGTCGGCTCATCGTCGTCGTCGCAGAACGGCGTGGGGAGCAGCGGCCCGCCGGTGACGGCGACGTCGCGGGCGAGCGAGGCATGGGCCGCCGTGCCCGCCAGGATCGACATCGGCGCGCCGATCAGCGCCGCCTTGAGCAGGGTCTTGCGGGTGATCCCGCCGGGCCTTTCCTCGTCTCCGAGGTCTACGGGTTCCATGGGATTCCTCCATGTGAGGGTCGAGGAGTGGAGGAGTCAGGACGACGGCCCCCCTCCGCGAGGTACGCCGCCCTGACTCCTCACCGGGCGTACGGCTTCCGCCCGGTCGGGAGACGTCGCCCCGCTGTGCGCGAGTCAGGCCGGGGCGACGTCGTGTGGTCAGACGGGCTGCCAGAGGGCCGGGACGTTGGGCGGCTCCCAGCCGGGCAGCGAGGTGTGCGACTGGAGGCAGCGGTAGGTCCTGCCCGCGTACGTCACCGTCTGGCCGGCGGTGTACGCGGTCCACTCCTTCCAGGTGGTGTCGCCCTGGTCGCCGCCGATGGTGAGGGAGAAGGAGGCCGAGTGGTCGGCGCTGCTCCCGTCGGCGTTGAGACCGATGGCGTACGTGCCCGGCGCCGCGCCCGCGGTCGTCGAGATCGTCACCTGGGACGACTGCCCCGCGGTGATGGTCTGCGGCGAGAACGACACCGACACCCCGGCGGGGACGCTCGACGCCGACAGCGTGACCTGCTGGGCGTTGCCCGAGCTGACCTGGGTGAACAGCGTCGTGGTCGTCGACTGGCCGGCCTGGACGGACGCCGAGGACGGGTTCACCGAGACGGTGTAGTCGTCCGTGGGCGCCGGGCCCTGCCCGACCGCGAGCTTCCACAGCACGTACGCGATGCCGTCGGCGTTGCGGTCCAGGGCCGTGGTGTTGACGTTGGACGGGTAGGTGTCGCACGCGGAGTGGTAGCAGCGGTCGAACGCCTGCCCGGCCGTGCCGCCCCACTTCTGCGCCTGGGCCGCCGACTTGACCGTCTCGGCGCCGGTGAAGACGCCGCCGACCCGTACGCCCGCGTTCTTGAACGGGGTGTGGTCGCTGCGGCCGTCGCCCTCGGTCTCGATCTCCGTCGGGACGTTCAGCGTGGCGTAGTAGTCGTTGAACAGCTTCTGGAGCGCGGGGTCGTCGTCGTAGACGAAGTATCCGGCGTTGGGCGAGGCGGTCATGTCGAAGTTGAGGTAGGTCTCCACTCCGGCGGCGCCGCCGTTCTGCACGTAGTACGTCGAGCCGCGCATGCCCAGCTCCTCGGCGCCCCACCAGGCGAACCGCACGTGCTTGGTGAGGGTGGGGTTGCGCGCGGCGAGGGTGAGCGCGACCTCAAGCAGCGAGGCCGAGCCGGACCCGTTGTCGTTGATGCCGGGGCCCGCCGCGACGCTGTCGAGATGACCGCCGAGCATGACGGTCGGGCTCGCCGGCCCGCCGGTCCAGTCGGCGATCAGGTTGGTGTGCGTCTGGCCGTTGTAGGTGAAGCTCTGCGTCCGCGTGCTGTATCCGGCGGCGTCGAGCTTGGCCTTCACGTAGTTCAGCGCGTTGGTGTACGCGCCGGACGGCGAGGGCCGGTTGCCGATCGACTGCAACTGCTGCAAGTGGGCGTTGATGTTCGCCACCGGGATGTCAGGCGTGGACGGGTCGGGGTTGCCGGACCCAACCGTGAGCGAGTAGGTCGCCTGCCTGTCGACGTCCGTGCCGTCCGCCACGATCGTGATCGGGTAGGCGCCCGCGGGCGTGCTCGCGGACGTGGCCAGCCTGAGCTGCGAGGTCTGCCCGGCGGTGACGGTGGCCGGGGTGAACGTCGCGGTGACGCCGGCGGGCAGGGCGCCGGTCCTCAGCGTGATCTGCTGGGCGCTGCCGGTGGTGACCGTCGTGCTCACCGTGGTGGTCACGGCCTGGCCCGCCTGCGTGCTGCCGGAGGCCGGGTTGACCGAGACGGAGAAGTCGTTGCCGCCCGGGTTCGCCGTGCAGGTCGGGTCGTTGGTCGCCGGGACGTTGACCGCGGTCCAGGCCGCCTTGACCGCGTTGAACTCCACGCAGCTGCCCGGGAACAGCGACTTGGCGGCGTTCAGCGTGTTCACCCGCGCCTTGGCGTGCGTACGCGGGAGGGTCTTGAGGTTCAGCGAGGCCAGGAAGATCATCCCGGCCTTCTGGATGCCGATGCCGGTCAGCGACGAGGGCCCGCTGCAGACGGGGCTGCTCGGCTTGCCGCCGCCGGGGTTGGTGCCCTCGGCGAGCAGGTAGAACCAGTGGTTCTGCGGGCCGGCCGCCGAGTGGACCTCGGTGTTCGGGATCGAGGCGCTGTAGCAGTCCGGGTCGCCGTTGGTCGAGGGCCGGTACATGTACCGGATCGGCCCGCCGCCCACCAGGTTGACCTCTTCGCCGACCTGGTAGTCCGGGGGGTCGTTCGGGTTGTTCGCGTACGCCTCGGTCAGCGCGCCGAAGATGTCGCCGGTCGACTCGCCCATGCCGCCGGCCTCGTTGCCGCTGCCGGCGCCGCTGCCCGTGTACTGGTCGATGGCGTGGCCGAACTCGTGGCCGACCACGTCCATCGAGGTCGCCTGCTGGTTGTTGGCCTGGTTGTGCCCGAACGAGGTGGAGCTGCCGTCCCAGTAGGCGTTGACGTCGTTGAGGCCCACCTTGACGGGGAACCCGCCGCCCGAGCCGTTGATGCCGCTGCGCCCGAGCCAGTCACGGAGCATGTTCCACTCGGTCTGCACCGCGTAGAGCGCGTCGACGCACGCGGTTTCGAGGCTGGTGCCCGAGGCGTTGCCCCAGTCGTCGTCCGGCCCGGTGTAGGCGCCGCCGCTCTGGCCGCCGCAGCGGATACCTGGACGGGTGGTGTCGGTCATCGAGTAGTTGCCGGCCGACCCGGAGGTCTGGATCGTCACCGGGTTGCCGTTGTAGTAGCTGTGCCCGACGCCGGCCTTGACGTCGTCGTAGGAGTCGAGCACCTTGCCGGTGACGGCGTCGACGAAGACGTGCAGGACGCTCGGGACGTCGCCCTTCTTCTTGCCGGTGACCACCGTCTCCCACGCCAGCCTGGGCGTGTCGAGGGCGGCGTCCACGAGGAGCGTGGGCGTGCCGACGGACTCGACCGAGGCCAGCAGGCCGCGCGCCTTCGCGGCCGCCTGGGCTTCGGTCACGCGGGGCACCTCGGAGACGTTCAACTCGGTGCGCTGACCCGTGGTGACGACCTGCACCGTCTGTCCGGACGCGTCGGTGGAGACGATGACGTCGCCGCCGTGGACGGGCAGGCCCGCATGGGTGCGGGCGTAGGTCAGGTAGCGCAGCCCGCCCGCGCCGGTGACGGTGCGGGCGAGCGTGAACTCGTCCGAGGGCGCGGTGTGCAGCGCCTGCGCCGAAGCGGCCAGAGCGCTCGCCGCGCTGGCGAGTGCGCGCGCCTGGGGGCCGGGTGGGGCCGGGGCGCTCGACGCGGAAGCCGGCGTGATGGCCGTTCCCGCGAGGGATGACGAGGTCAGGGCTACCGCCGTCAGTACGGCCAGCGCCGCTGACCTTGCAGGGGGTCTCACTCCTGGTGACTCCTGTCCCTTGGGGGTTGAGGGGAGGAGCCCGGCCGGGGCTGAGACACACCGTGACATCGACGACGGAGGGCGGGTAACCCCGCACCTTCCTATACGGTCGCGCTATAGGGGGCCGGCTAGGGCTGGGCAAGAGGCCCGTGACGCCCGAGCCAGTCCTGGTAGACCGCCGACTTCTCCGCGTCGGCCCAGTACGCCCGGCGCACCGCCGCCACGAGTTCGGAGATGTGCGGATCGACGGGACCGGCCTCGGTCCAGCCGATCAGGTGGCGGAAGCTGAGCGGGGTCCCGGCCAGCGGGCGGATCGCGATGCCCGGGTAGCCGCGGCTGGTGGCCTGGAACATCCCGACGCAGCGGGACGCGGCGATCAGGTCCACCGCCACGCTGAGGGTGGCCTCGCAGCCGATCTTCGGCACGAACCCCGCCCGTGCGCAGGCCTCGCCGAAATGCTCGCGGTGGCCGACCTCGATCATTACCGGCAGCGACCACTCCTCCTCGGCGAGGTCGGCCAGGTCGATCTCCTGCCGGGCGGCCAGGGGATGCGACTCGGCGATGCCGACGAAGATCGGCTCCCAGGCGACCGGCGCGTACCCGACACCGGCGGGCGGTGTGAGCGGGAGACCTGGGTAATCGGCGAGCGTCGCCAGCTCCAGCCGCCGCGAGCGCAACAGGCTCGGCAGCACGTCCATCGCCTCCTCCGTCCGCAGCGTGACCTCGGCGTCCGGCAGCAGCTCCCGGAGCGTCCCGATGATGTGCAGCGCGAGGTGGCTGGACATGCAGCCCACGCGCAGCACCCTGCGGCCGGCGAACCGCATGCCGTCACGACGCAGTTCCTCGAACGCGGGAAGCAGCGAGCGGGAGCGTGCCAGCACCCATTCGCCGAGAGGCGTGGGCGAGGCTCCCTCCCTGCCGCGCTCGAACAGCGGGCTGCCGAACATCGACTCGATGCGCCGAAGCTGAGCCGTCAGGGACGGCTGGGAGGTCTTCAGCGCGGCGGCGGCCTTGGAGATGCTCCCGTGGTCCGCGATGGCGCAGACCGCGCGCAGATGACGCACTTCTAGCTCCACGCCACGAGCGTAATAAGTAAAGAAACTTTGCAGTAGACCCCAATGACGGCTCGTCAGACCTGGTGGCCGCCGTGCGGGGGGGAGCGTGGCGGTCATCCGGCGCCGTCGCCCGCGCGAGTGGGGCGTTCCGCCCGCGTGTCCGTGTTTCATGAAAATTTCACCGCCGGGCACCGGGCGCATCGGCTCTCACCTGCTCGAATCGGCCGGCGTCCGGATGGAGCCGTCAACTGGGTGACACAGAGCATTGACCCGCGTTCCCGAGGTCCGTAATTTTGGCCGTGTTCCGGTTCATGGATGTTGTTCACATTCATGAATTCCCCCTTCGCGGGACCAGGAGTCACCCCCTCGGTCAGGGGTCCTGCACGACATGCAAGGAGCTCGGCTTTGAGAAGGAGTACCAGAACCGGAGTCGGGGTGATCGGCACCGTCGTCGGGGTCGCCGCCCTGGTCGGCGGCGTGTTCGTCGGCGTCTCCAACGCGGCGCCCAGTGCGGGGGCCTACCGGCTCGTGAACGGCGCGAGCGGCCTGTGCCTCACCGTTCCGGGCGGCAGCACCTCCGACGGCGTGCAGCTCACGGTTTCCAGTTGCAACGGCGCGAGCAACCAGACCTGGAACCTCTCGTCCCAGGGCAGCGGCTTCCGCCTGGCCGCCGGCAACAGCGGCAAGTGCGCCGGGGTCGCCGGGGCCTCCACCTCCGCGGGCAAGGCCGTCCAGCAGGAGTCGTGCACCGGAGCGTCCTCCCAGACCTGGGAGCTCATCGCCTCGGGCTCGAACTACCAGGTGGTCAACGTCAACAGCGACAAGTGCCTGAACACCAAGGACAACTCCACGTCCTCGGGCGCGCTGGTGCAGCAGAACTCCTGCGACTCGGTGTCCACCAAGCAGTGGTCGCTCCAGTCGGCCGGTTCCCAGCCGTCGTCCACCCCCACCGTCAGCCCCACCGTCACGCCGACGAGGAGCCCGTCGCCCACGCCGAGCACCAACCCGACGCTGCCGTCGGGCTGGCCCAGCGCGAACGGCTCGCAGGCGGTCACCAGCACGATCAGCGTCTCCGGCACCTTGGACGGCGGCCTGAAGCGCTACTACGCCAGCGGCGCCATGGGCGACGGCGGGCAGAGCGAGAGCCAGGACCCGATCTTCGAGCTGGCCAACGGCGCGACGCTCAAGAACGTGATCATCGGCTCGCCCGGCGCCGACGGTATTTACTGCCTGGGCAGCTGCACCCTGCAGAACGTCTGGTGGGAGGACGTCGGCGAGGACGCCGCCACCCTGCTGGGCAGCTCGTCGTCGCAGGTCATGACCATCGACGGCGGCGGCGCGAAGAGCGCGTCCGACAAGGTGTTCCAGCACAACGGCCCCGGCACCATGGTCATCAAGAACTTCCAGGTGGACAACTTCGGGAAGCTCTACCGCGCCTGCGGCAACTGCACGAACTCCTACCAGCGGCACGTCCAGATGTCGAACATCGTGGCGACCTACCCCGGCAAGGCGCTCGCCGGCATCAACACCAACTGGGGCGACACCGCGCGCTTCTCGAACATCACGATCAAGAACGACCCCAGCCACAAGATGATCGTGTGCCTGAAGTACAAGGGCGTGCCGAAGGGCAGCGAGCCGACGGAGATCGGTAGCGGCGCCGACGGGACGAACTGCATCTACAGCTCCTCCGACATCCACTACCAGTAAGCGCGCCGGCCGGCCCCCGAGATCCCCGGGGCCACGTGTGACGGCGGTGCGAGAAAGACGGAAGGCCCGGTGGTTCCCCCAGCCACCGGGCCTTCCCGCATGCGACGATCGGCGTCAGGCCGCGCCGTGCCAGCCGCCGTAGTCGGCGAGGAACAGGGCCTCGGTCGTGATGATCCGCTTCAGCTCGTCCAGCACCAGCCGCTCGTTGGGGGCGTGGATCGAGGCGCCGTCGTCCTCGGCGCCGTACAGCAGGATCTCGGCCTTGGGGAACTGCCGGGCGAGGGCCGCCACCAGCGGGATCGAGCCGCCCTGGCCGACCTGGCGCGGCGCGCGGCCGAAGGCGCGCTCCAGCGCCCGCTCCGCTGCGTTCATGGCCGGGCCGCCCGGCTCGATCTGGAAGCCCGAGCCGCTGACGAAGTCGCCGAAGGAGACCTTGACCCCCCACGGCGCGACCTTCTCCAGGAAGGCCGTCACGTCGTTGAGCGCCTGCCTGGCGTTGCCGCTCGCGGGGATGCGGATCGTGACGCGGGCCCGGGCGACCGCCTGAACCGCGTTGATCGCGCCGGTCACCGTCGGCACGTCCAGCCCGGTCACCGTGATCGCGTACGACGCCCAGAGCCGGTCGGCGAGCGAGCCGTCCCCGACCAGGGACACGCCGTCGAGCACCCCGGCGAGCGCGCGGAACTCCTCCTCGCCGAGAGCAGCCCCGGGGAAGGTCCCCGGTTCGAGGCCGGGCACCCGTACGTTCCCCTGGTCGTCGTGCAGGGCGGTCAGCATGCGCATGAGCGCGGCCAGTGCGTCGGGGGCGGCGCCGCCGAACGCGCCGCTGTGCACGGCCTCGTCGAGCGTGCGGACCTCCACGGTGAACGCGGCCATGCCGCGCAGCGACGTGGTGATCGCGGGGTCGCCCACCTCGGGGTTGCCCACGTCGGCGATGACCATGGCGTCGGCGCGCAGCAGGTCGGGGTTGGCCTCGACGAACGCCTCAAGGCGCTCGCCGGCGTACTCCTCCTGGCCCTCGATGATGACCTTCACGCCGACCGGGAACCGGCCGTCGAAGGCGCGCAGCGCGGCCACGTGGGTGATGACGCCGCTCTTGTCGTCGGCCGCGCCCCGGCCGTACATGATCCCGTCGACGACCGTGGGCTCGAACGGCGGGGTGCGCCACAGGGCGAGGTCGCCGGAGGGCTGCACGTCGTAGTGCGCGTAGAGCAGCACGGTCGGGGCCCCGTCAGGGGCGGGCGCCTCGGCGAACACGGCGGGGAAGCTGCCCTCGATGGGGATCTGCCGGACGTGCGGGAGGCCGGCGGCGCGCAGCAGCCGCTCCACGAGTGCCGCGGCCTCCAGGACCGGGGCCTCGGAGTGGCCGGGGAACGCGACGGACGGGATGGCGACCAGGCGCCTGAGGTCCTCGACCGTCTGCGGCATGCCCTCCTCGACGGCGCGCTCGATCTCCTCTGGTGTCACGGTGTTCTCCCGGATGTACGCGGATCTTCCCGGCTGGGTGGACCCCATTTGACCACAGGTCCGGCGGACCCATCTCCCACGTCTGCGCGGCTTCAATCTACCGTGACGGATTTCGTTGCCGTTACATGTCGATGTCGCGGAATCCGAACTTCTTTCACAGTGCAGCCACGTAATCACTTGGCAAAACGCGGAAGTGGCATGCACACTGTCCAACAGCGACGGATCACCTGAGGGAAGGTTGCGATGACGCGCCCCGACGTACTCAAGGCCGCACAGGACAATCTCTGGATGCACTTCACGCGCCACTCCTCCTATGAGGGAGGGGAGGTGCCCATGATCGTGCGCGGCGAGGGCGCCTACGTTTACGACGTCCACGGCAAGCGGTATCTCGACGGCCTGGCCGGGCTGTTCGTGGTCCAGGTGGGCCACGGCCGCGCCGAGCTGGCCGAGGCCGCCGCCAAGCAGGCACAGGAGCTCGCGTTCTTCCCCCTGTGGTCGTACGCGCACCCCAAGGCCGCCGAGCTCGCCGCGCGACTCGCGGAGCTCACCCCCGGCGACCTCAACCGCGTGTTCTTCACCACCGGTGGCGGCGAGGCCGTCGAGTCGGCCTGGAAGCTGGCCAAGCAGTACTACAAGATCAAGGGCAAGCCGCTGAAGACCAAGGTCGTCAGCCGGTCCATCGCCTACCACGGCACCCCGCAGGGCGCGCTGTCGATCACCGGCATCCCGGCGCTCAAGCAGGTCTTCGAGCCGCTGGTGCCCGGCGCGATCAAGGCCCCCAACACGAACCTCTACCGTGCCGACGAGATCTCCGGCTTCCCCGGCCTGGAGAAGGACCCCGAGGCGTTCGGCCGCTGGGCCGCCGACCAGGTCGGCAAGGCCATCGAGATGGAGGGCCCGGACACCGTGGCCGCCGTCTTCGTCGAGCCGGTGCAGAACGCCGGCGGCTGCTTCCCGCCGCCCCCCGGATACTTCCAGCGCCTGCGCGAGATCTGCGACGCCCACGACGTGCTGCTCGTGTCGGATGAGGTCATCTGCGCCTTCGGCCGGCTGGGCACGATGTTCGGCGGCCAGAAGTTCGACTACGTGCCGGACATCATCACCTGTGCGAAGGGTCTGACCAGCGGTTACTCGCCCATCGGCGCTATGATCGCCTCGGAGCGGCTGTTCGAGCCGTTCAAGAACGGCACCGAGACCTTCGCGCACGGCTACACCTTCGGCGGCCACCCGGTGTCGGCCGCCGTCGCCCTGGCCAACCTCGACATCTTCGAGCGGGAGGGACTGCTGGAGCACGTCACGGCCAACGAGCCGGTGTTCAAGGCGACCCTCGACCGGCTGCTGGACCTGCCGATCGTCGGCGACGTCCGCGGCTCGGGTTACTTCTACGGGATCGAGCTGGTCAAGGACAAGTCCACCAAGCAGACGTTCAACGAGGAGGAGTCGGAGCGCCTGCTGCGCGGCTTCCTCTCGAAGGCGCTGTACGACGCCGGCCTGTACTGCCGGGCGGACGACCGCGGGGACCCGGTCGTGCAGCTCGCCCCGCCGCTGATCTGCGGCCCCAAGGAGTTCGACGAGATCGAGTCGATCCTCCGTTCGGTGCTCACCGAGGCGTGGGCCCGCCTGTAGACCATCGAGCTCGTGCGGCCGGGTAGGGGGCGACCGTGACGAGTGACCGCTTGAAAGGACACAACTCATGAAGATCGGCGTGCCCGCCGAGGTCAAGAACCACGAATACCGCGTCGCCGCCACCCCGGCCGGCGTTCACGAGCTCGTCCGTCACGGCCACGAGGTCAGCGTCCAGCGCGGCGCCGGGCTCGGCTCCCACATCACCGACGAGGAGTACCTCGCGGCCGGCGCCAAGCTGGTCGAGGGCGCCGACGAGGTGTGGGCCGAGTCCGAGATGATCCTCAAGGTCAAGGAGCCGATCGCGGAGGAGTACCACCGGCTCCGCGCGGACCAGATCCTGTTCACCTACCTCCACCTCGCCGCCTCCCGCCCGTGCACCGACGCGCTGCTCGCGGCCGGCACCACCGCCATCGCGTACGAGACCGTCCAGGTCGGCAACGGCCTGCCGCTGCTGGCCCCGATGTCGGAGGTCGCCGGGCGGCTGGCCCCCCAGGTAGGCGCGTACAACCTCATGCGCTTCAACGGCGGCCGCGGCGTGCTCCCCGGCGGGGTGCCCGGCGTGGCCCCCGCCAAGGTCGTCGTGATCGGCGGCGGCGTCTCCGGCCTGAACGCGGCGCAGATCGCCGTCGGCATGGGCGCCGACGTGACGATCCTCGACGTCAACATCGACCGGCTGCGCTTCATCGACGCCATCTACCAGGGCCGGCTGAAGACGCTGGTCTCGACGTCGTACGCGATCGAGCGGGCCGTGGTCGAGGCCGACCTGGTCATCGGCGCCGTGCTCATCCCGGGCGCCAAGGCCCCGACGCTCGTCTCCAACGAGCTGGTCTCCCGCATGAAGCCGGGCTCCGTGCTCGTCGACATCGCGATCGACCAGGGCGGCTGCTTCGAGGACTCCCGCCCGACCACGCACGACGAGCCGACGTTCCGCGTGCACGAGTCGGTGTTCTACTGCGTGGCGAACATGCCGGGCTCGGTGGCCAACACCTCCACCTACGCCCTGACCAACGCGACCCTGCCCTACGTCGTCAAGCTCGCCGACAAGGGCTGGAAGGACGCGCTGCGCGGCGACGAGGCGCTCGGCCTGGGCCTCAACACCCACGCCGGCGTGCTCACCAACGAGCCGGTCGCGGCGGCGCACGACCTGCAGTACACGCCGGTCGCGGAGATCCTCGCCGCCTGACCGCATACGTGGGGGATCAGCGCAGACCGAGGCGTCTGCGCAGATCCCTCGCGGTGCCGAGCACGTGCTCGACCTCGGCCGGAGTGGGCCACGGGGCCGTGCCCGGCCGCAGCAGCGTCGCGCGCACCAGGCCGAGGTGCTCGATCGCGGCCCGGTGCAGCCCGCTCGCCCGTGCGAGCCGCCCCACGGTGTCCGCGGGGCCGGCCTCGTCCGGCACGTCGCCGGGGGTTAAGGCGCCTGTGGCCAGATCACCGGTGACCAGATCCCACGTGCCGAGGATCTCGACCAGGTCCTCGGGCTCCGCCGCCGGGTCGCCGCGCCTGCGCGCCGCCGCGACGGCGAGTTCCGCGCGTGCGGCCTGCCCGGGCTCCGCGGGCCGGCTCCAGTACGGCGGGGCCGGGTCGAGCAGGCATCCCTCGGCCTCGGGGGACGCGCCGAGCAGGGGCAGCAGCGTCCGCAGTTCGACCATGGCGCCGTGGTGCCCGCGTTCGGCCGCCCGCCTGAACCAGTGGCGTCCGCCCTTCAGGTCGTTGTGCTCCGCGACGAGCAGCAGCCCGAAGCGGAAGGCGGCCTCGGGGTCGTCGGCCGCGGCCCGCCCGTACCAGTGGGCTGCCGCCGCCTTGTCGTCCATCCGGGCGCAGACGAGACCGGCCATCCGCCGCGCGTCCGGCCGTCCGGTCTTCGCCGCCCGTTCGAAGCAGGCACGCGCCGTGGGCAGGTCGCCCCGGCACAGCGCCATGTCACCGAGCCGGAAGGCCGCCCCGGGGTGGTCGGCGCGGACGGCGAGCCGGTAGAACGCCTCCGCGCCCTTCTCGTCGCGGGCCGCGTGCAGGAGCAGGGCCATGTGATAGGCGGCCTCCGCGTGGCCGCCGCGCGCCGCGTACTCCCACCAGTGCAGCGCCTCCGCCTCGTCGCCCGCGGCGTAGCCCAGGAAGCCCAGGTCGTGGGCCGAGCGCAGGTCGCCGTCCACGGCCGCCCTGAAGTGCCAGCGCCGGGCGCCCATGCCGTCGCCCTGGTCCTCGCACAGCAATGCCAGCCGCCGGGCCGCGTGGCGGGAGCCGTCCTCGGCCGCCCGCTCGAACCACTTGCGCGCTCCGTCGGTGTCGCCGCGCCGCTCCAGCAGCAGCGAGGCCAGGTTCGTCGCCGCGTCGGCGTCGCCGGTGCCCGCCGCCAGCTCGAACCAGCCGATGGCCTCCTCGGTCGTCCCGTGCGTGCGGTGCCACAGCCCCAGGTTGAAGGCGCTGTCGACGTTGCCCGCCCGCGCCGCCCGTTCCCACCAGTGCCGGGCGCCCAGTCGGTCGTCGCGCTCCGCGCACAGCCGGCCCAGCCGGTGCGCCGCGTCGCGGTCGCCGTCGCGGGCCCTGTCGACCAGGTTCGCCTCGGCCGGGTCCAGGGGTTCAGGGGTACGCGGGACCGGTATCCCGGGCCACGCGGTCGCCTCCGTCGCTCCCACTAGTGTCATGGGAGACAGGGTGACACGTAACCGAGTCGTCACGGACGGTTATTGGTAAGACGTTGGTGTCAAGGGACGCGCTCGAACCTGACGAAGCCCACGTACATTCCCATCCCGCAGGCGTAACGCAGCCGCCCCTCCGGGCGGGCCGCGAGCCGCACCACGCGCTCGCCCGTCACGGGGAGCGCCACGTCGTGGTCGTCGATCGCGAGCGTGCGCGTGCAGCCCCGGTTGTCCTTCGTCCTGAAGACGATCTCGACGGGCCGACCGGCGGCGGCGACGGCGATGCCGGGCCGGAACCCCTCCGCGGTCGCCCAGATCGTGAGCCGCTGCACGCCGTCCGTTCCGGTGAGGGCGCGTCCCGCGGCGGCGGCGGGGGAGCCGAACTGCGGCAGCGAGAAGTCCGGCAGCCAGCCGCCGAGCCGCATGCCGGAGCCGACGGTGAACAGCCCGGCGGCCAGGGCCGCGATCCCCGCCAGGGCGGCCAGCCTGGTCATGGCGAGCGTACGCAGCAGCAGTCCCAGGGCGGCGAAGGCGGGCGCCGTGCCAAGGGCGAGCCCCGCGAGCGCGGCCGCGCCCCCGAGCGCGGAACCCGCGCCGACGGCCACGACCTCCATGCCGATCGTGACGCCGCACGGTACGAAGATCGTGGCCATGCCCAGTGCCGCCGCCCGCACGAGAGTCGGGGAGCGGGCACCGGTGCCCGGGGGACCGGTCCCGTGGGCTGCGCTGCCCAGTGGTGCGCGATCCTGTCCGTGCCCGCCGTCCGGGCACGAGCATCCGCGCGGGTCGCCGCTCACCGAGGCGGCCCCTTTACTCGCCGGCGCGCAGCCCGCATCCCGGCGCCGGCGGAGCATCCGTACGGCGAGGACGACCACCGCGGTTCCGGCGGCGACGAGCAGCGCCGCTCGGGTGCGCGGGCCGACCTGGACGACCGCGCCCGCGAGCCCGAGCAGCGCCCCGAGGGCGGTGTGGGCGGCGAGCCTGCCGGTCAGGAACGCGGCCACCGGCGGAAGTCCGCGCGACGGGCCGGGTGGGCTGCCGCGGCGGGAGACGAGGCCGATGAGGAGGCCGCCCTGGACCGCGGTGCACGACGCCGTGCCCGCGGCCAGGCCGGCGGCGAGGCCCCCGGCGAACAGGGCGGCCGGGTTCACGGTCAGCCGGTGAGCGCGAGGTCGTCCAGCGCGCCGGTCTTCGCCGCCTCCACGAGCGAGCCGAGCTGGTCGAGGCTCATCTCCACCTTCTGGCCGAAGTCGTCGGTGATGACGACCTGACGCTCTGCCGGGGCGGAGGCGTCCACGAACAGCTCGGGGCAGCCGCAGCTGCAGTTGCCACAGAATCGGGCGATGGACTTCACGCCAGTCCTCCTCGTACGGGCGGGGTCTTTGCTCGCAACGTAATGTGATCGTGTGGGGGCGACCAGTAACAGTTCGCTGACCGGGCGGAGAGAAGACCGCCACTACCGGCGGGCGGTCACGGCGCTCGGTTTCGCCGCGATTCGGATGAAGGAAAGTTGCAGAACCCTCACGAGTTTTGCAGATTATTGACCTGAGCTTGGGACGCCGCATATGGTCCGGACAAGATCCGCATCAGCTCAACCCCCCGGAGCGGTCAATGAAACGTCTGACAGCGGTCGCGGCGTTGCTCAGCCTCGCGGCCGTCGCGGCATGCAGCGGCGGCGGCACGAGCGGGAACTCCACAGGCGGCGGTGGCGGCGTCTACACCACGGTCGACATCAACAAGCCGTCGCTCGACGTCAACGCGCCGATCAATCCGTGGAACCCCAAGGGCAACGCGTTCTGGGGCTACAACGCGATGAGGATCGCCTGGGCGAAGAACACCCTCACCGACCCGAACCAGTTCTATCCGGGCATCGCGGCGAGCTGGGAGATCGCGCCGGACAACTCCTCGATCACCCTCCACCTGCAGCCGGGCAACAAGTGGTCCGACGGGCAGCCCGTCACCGCCGAGGACGTGAAGTTCTCCATCGCGCTGGCCTACACCCAGGGCAGCACCGCCTTCGCGATCGATCCCGGCGCGGCCGGCGCGGCCTCGGACGTCGAGGTCGTCGACGACAAGACCATCAAGATCACCCAGGACATGAAGAACCCCAGCGTCACGTTCGTGCGCGGGGTCATGGACGCCTTCGTGGTGCCGAAGCACGTGTGGCAGAGCGTCGTTCCCGGCGACTTCTGGGACACGCTCAAGACCGCCCGCGGCGACGGCCCGGAGGCGGAGGCTGCGCGCGGGCAGATCAAGGCGCTGTCGGAGAAGGTGCTCGCGTTCGCCCCGGCCCAGGACGTGTCCGCGGGGCCGTTCGTCCTCAAGCGGATGAACCCCGGCGAGGCGCTGCTGGTGAAGAACAAGAACTTCTACAACGCCGCCAACGTCGCGCCCGACCAGCTCAAGCTGCTCAACACCACCGGGAACGAGCAGATCTGGAACTACCTGACCTCGGGCAAGCTCGACAACGCCCCGTTCACCGCGGTGCCCGCCGACGTGATGAAGCGCATCAAGGCGACGCCCGGCAACCAGGTCATCAAGGGCTACTCCCCGGTGGCCGTCTCGCTGGCGTTCAACCAGTCGAAGAAGCCGTACGACAACGTGCACGTGCGGCGCGGGCTGGCCTACCTGATCAACCGTGAGGAGGTCACGCAGATCGCCTCTCCGGAGGGCGGCACGGCGGCCGTGACCACCTCGGGCATCCACCAGAAGGCCGCAAGGGAATGGCTCGGCGGCGAACTCGACACGCTGGAGCCGTACAAGCTGGACCCGGCCAAGGCGGACAAGGAGTTCACGGAGGCCGGCCTGCAGAAGAAGGACGGCAAGTGGGCGCTGGCCGACGGCAAGCCGTGGAAGGTGACCATCCACATCCCGGCGCCGTTCTCCGACTGGGTCTCCGCGGCCAAGGCCATCACCAGCCAGCTCACCACGGCCGGCGTGGACGCCGAGGTGGTGACCACCGCCGACTACCCGCTCTATCTGTCGGAGCTCGCCGAGGGCAAGTACGACCTGGGCTTCTGGCTCATCGCGCTCGGCCCCGCGCCGTACAACATCTTCCAGCGCCTGTACGGCTCCTCCAACGGCTGGAACATCCTCGGCGGCAAGGTCAAGCACTCGGCGCCCGGCAAGGACGGCAACTGGATGGGCGGCCCCGAGTCGATCGACGTCGAGGGCGTCGGCGCGGTCAACCCCGGTGAGCTGACCGCTCAGCTCAACAGCGTCAGCGGCGACGAGCAGAAGGCCGTCATCGCCAAGCTCGCCAAGGCGGCCAACCAGGACCTTCCGGTTATCCAGCTCTGGGACTACGTGAACACGCAGTTCGTCAACACCAACCGCTTCACCGGCTTCCCGCCTGACGACAGCGATCTGCTGCGCCAGCCCTCCGGCGTCTGGATCCAGCTCGGCCTGATCAAGAAGAAGCAGTAGTCCATGGCGGTTCTCCTCCGGCGGCTCGCGGGCCATGTGGCCCGCGGGTTCGTCATGATCCTGGTCGTCACGACGATCAGCTTTCTGATCATCAGGAGCGTCCCGGGCGACCCGCTCGCGGCCCGCTACCAGAAGCTCGTCGAGCAGGGCATGGCCCCCGACGCCGCCCAGCGCGCGGTCGAGGTGTTGTACGGCTTCACGCCGAAGGGCAGCCTGTGGGAGCAGTACCTCGACTACATGGGCGGGCTGGCCCGCCTCGACCTCGGGCAGTCGCTGTCCGTGCCCGGCGCCGACGTGTCCACCGTGCTGTTCTCCGCCGCCAAGTGGACCGTGATCCCGGTGCTCGCCGGGACGCTGCTGAGCTTCCTCGTCGGCGTCGTCATGGGCGTCTACGCGGCGATCAAGCGGACCGGCGTGCTGGGCGACCTCCTCGCGATCTCCGGATCGCTGCTGCACGGCGTCCCGCAGTACGTGCTGGCGCTGCTGCTGGGGGCGATCTTCACCACGCTGATCCCGGTCCTCCCTGCCGGGGGGACGGCCGACATCGTGATCGACCCCGGCTTCACCCCTGACTACATCGGCTCGCTGGTCCAGCACGCCACCCTGCCGGTCGTCACGTACGCGCTGGCGGGCTACGGCGGGTGGATCCTCGCGATGAAGTCGAGCGTGGTCACCGTGCTCGGCGACGACTTCATCCTGGCCGCGGAGCTGCGCGGGATGAAGCGCTCGATCATCTTCCGCTACGTGGCGCGCAACGCGATCCTGCCGCTGTTCACGATCCTGGCGCTCTCGCTGGGCCTGCTCTTCGGCGGCGCGATCTTCATCGAGCGTATCTTCAACTACCCGGGCCTGGGGCTGATGCTCATCGACAGCATCAACAACCGCGACTACTCCCTGATGGGCGGGGCGTTCCTGCTCATCACGACGGCGGTCGTCGTCGCGAACATCGCCGCCGACCTCCTCTACACGGTCATCGACCCCCGGGTGCGCAGCGGAGGGGAGGCCGCATGAGCGAGCGAAGCGAGCGAATCAGTAAACACAGCGTGCTGCGCGCATGCGACCCCGAGCCGCCAGGCGAGGGGGTTGCATGAGTGCCACGATCGTGCCGGAGGCGGAGGCGGGGGCCAGGGCGGCGGTCCGCCGCAACTTCTGGCGGGGCGTCTGGCGGGTCATGCGGCGCAAGCCGAGCAGGATGGCCGGGGCGGTCATCCTCGCGGTGTTCGCCTTCATGGGGATCTTCGGGCCGATGCTCTACCCCGACCCGTTGCCCCGCGACACGAGCGCGCTCTACGCCCCGCCTAGCCTGCGGCATCCGTTCGGCACCGACTTCGAGGGCACGGACGTGCTCGCCCTCGTCGTCACCGGTTCCCGGTACGTCCTGCTGACCGCCGTCGTGACGGCCGTCATCACGGTCGTGGTCGGCGCGGGCATCGGGCTGTTCGCCGGGTTCCGGCGGGGCCGCTGGGACACCGTGCTCATGCGGTTCACCGACATGAAGCTCACGATTCCCGGGCTGCCGCTGCTGCTGGTGCTGTCGACGGTGTGGAAGTTCACCGGCGCCGCCGAGATGGGACTGGTGCTCGGGCTGCTCGGCTGGGGCGGCGTGGCCCGGGCCGTGCGCTCCCAGACGCTGTCGCTGCGTGAGCGCGGCTTCATCGAGGCCGCCCGTGGGCTCGGCCTGTCCACGACGCACATCGTCGGCAGGGAGCTGCTGCCCGGCATGGCGCCGTACATCGCGATGAACGCGCTCATCGCGGTGACCGGCGCGGTCTACGCGCAGGTGGGCCTGTTCTTCCTGGGTGTGCTGCCGTTCGAGGCGAACAACTGGGGCGTCATGCTCAACCTCGCCGTCTTCGGTGGCGGCGCGCTGACCACGACGGCCGCGCTGCCGTATCTGCTGGCGCCGCTGCTGGCGATCCTACTGCTCACGCTCGGCATCGTGCTGGTCGTGGACGCCATGGACGAGATCTTCAACCCCCGGCTGCGGGAGGAGTGAGCATGGCTCCCGAGCAGAGTCCTCCCGGTCCTCCCGGCGTGCGGATCCGCGGGCTGACCGTGGTCTACCGCACCCCCGCCGGCGAGCTGCCGGCGGTGTCCGGCGTCGACCTCGACCTCGCGCCCGGCACGATCACCGGCGTCGTCGGCGAGTCTGGCTCCGGCAAGTCCACGCTCGCGCTGTCGCTGCTCAACGCCGTCCAGCCGCCCGGCAGGATCGCCGCGGGCAGCGTCGAGATCGACGGCCTCGGCGACGTCGTGGCGCTCGGCGGCGAGGGACTGCGCCGGGCCCGGGGGCGGCACGTCGGGTACGTCTTCCAGGCGGCGCAGAACTCCCTCAACCCGCTCAAGACGGTCGGCAAACAGGTGCTCGACCTGGGCCGCTCCCACGGCGTCGAGGACCCGCGCGGCCTGCTGGCGGACGCCCGGGACCTGCTCGGCCGGATGGGCCTGGACGGCGCCCGGGTGCTCGACTCCTACCAGCACGAACTGTCCGGCGGCATGCGCCAGCGGGTCGGCATCATGCTGGCCCTGGTGCTGAACGCCCGCCTCGTCGTGCTGGACGAGCCCACGACCGCCCTCGACATGATCACGCAGGCGACGATCCTGCGCATCGTCCGGGAGGTCCACGCCGAGCGGGGGCTCACCACGCTCGTCATCACCCACGACCTCGGGGTGGTCGCCGAGGTCGCCGACCGGCTCGCGGTCATGTACGGCGGGCGGGTGGCCGAGCAGGGCCCGACCCGCGAGGTGCTGGCCGGGCCGCGCCACCCGTACACGCGGGGGCTGCTCGGGGCCATCCCGCGCCTCGTCGGCGACATCGGCGAGGCGCGCGCCCTGCCGGGCCGCCCGCCGACGCTGGCCGACATCCCGGCCGATGGGTGCGTGTTCCGCGAGCGCTGCCCGCTGCGGATGGACGTGTGCGAGACCGGCAGCCCGCCCGTCGTCACCCGGGGCTCCCGGTCGGCGGCGTGCCACGCCGTACGGGACGGCGACGGGGACAGGCCGGCCGTGGCCGCTGCGACGGGGGAGGACCAGGCATGATCAGCGGGACCGGCATCACGAAGACGTTCACGCAGCGCGGCGGGGTCCTCGGAGCGCGGGAGGTCCCGGCGCTGCGCGGCGTGGACTTCGCGATCCCGAAGGGCGGCGCCGTCTCGTTCATCGGCGAGTCGGGCTGCGGCAAGACCACGCTCGGCCGGATCATCGCCGGGCTGGAGACCTGCGACTCCGGCGAGATCGTCATCGACGGCGTGGCGATGTCGTCGCTGAGCCACCGGAGGCGGCAGCCGTACTTCCGCCGGGTGCAACTCATCCACCAGGACCCGTACTCCGCGCTGAACCCGACGCGGACGATCCATCAGGCGCTGGCCGCGCCGCTCGCGCTGCGGGCGAGGCAGACCGGCCGGCCGCGTTCGTGGGCCGACGAGCGGGCGCGGGAACTGCTGGGCCTGGTCGGACTCGACCCCGGCTACGTGCTGCCGCGCTATCCGCACCAGTTGTCCGGCGGCATGCGCCAGCGCGTGGTGATCGCCCGCGCGCTCACCGTCGATCCCGAGGTCCTGGTCGCCGACGAGGCCGTCTCGATGATCGACGTGTCGCTGCGCCTGGGCATCCTCGCGCTGCTGAAGGACCTGCGCGAGCGCCTCGGGGTGAGCGTGCTGTTCATCACCCACGACGTGGCGACGGCCCGCTACATCGGCACCGACGGCGAGCTGTACGTCATCTACCGCGGCCAGGTGGTCGAACGCGGCCCGGTCGAGAGCGTCATCTCCGCTCCGGTGCACCCCTACACGCAGGCGCTGCTGTCGGCCATTCCGGTGCTGCACGGCCTGGAGTCGCCGGGCGAGCAGCGGGTCGTGCCGGTGGAGGCGTCGGGGGAGCACCCGGACGGCTGCCTGTTCGCGCCGCGCTGTCCGTTCAGGACCGAGCGGTGCGAACGCGAGCGGCCCGCGCTCGGCCGCGACGGCGACGTGCCGCAGGAGCACGCCTGCTTCCATCCCGAGCGCCGCAGCGTGGTCGCCGTGCCGGTGAGCCGCCGGTGAGGAGTCGTTTCGGACGTGTACGGCGATCGGGGGAGGCCGGAGATGGAAACCGACGACAGGGACGAGATGACTGACCCACTGACGGGCCTGTCCACAGAGCTCGATGTCGAGCGAAGCGAGCTGCATACAGAGCGAAGCGAGCTCAATGTCGAGCGAAGCGAGCTCTATACAGAGCAGAGCGATCCGCGGTACCGCGAGATCGACCGGCTCCCGACCGAGGAGATCGCCCGCCTGATGAACGCGGCCGACGCCACGGTGCCCGGCGCGGTGGCCCTGGCCATTCCGGACGTCTCGGCCGCCATCGACGCGATCGCCAGCCGCATGGCGGAGGGCGGACGCCTGTTCTATGTGGGGGCGGGCACGTCTGGCAGGCTCGGCGTCCTCGACGCCTCCGAATGCCCGCCGACCTTCGGCACCGACCCCGAACTCGTGCAGGGGGTCATCGCGGGCGGCGAGGCCGCGCTGACCCGGTCGGTCGAGGGCGCCGAGGACGACCACGACGGCGGGGCGGCGGCCATCGCCGGCCGCGGCCTGAGCCCGCTCGACTCGGTCGTGGGGATCTCCGCCAGCGGTCGCGCGCCGTTCGTACTCGGAGCGCTGGACGAGGCCGCCCGTCGCGGAGCGTTGACCGTGAGCGTGTCCTGCAACCCGGGGTCGCCGCTGTCGGAGCGGGCCGAGCATCCGATCGAGGTGGTGGTGGGCCCCGAGGTGGTGGCCGGCTCCACCCGGCTCAAGGCGGGGACCGCCCAGAAGCTCGTGCTCAACATGATCTCCACGATCGTGATGATCCGGCTCGGCAGGACGTACGGGAACGCCATGATCGAGGTCTCGGCGGTGAACGAGAAGCTCGCGGGCAGGGCGACGCGGATCGTCGGCGACATCACCGGCGCCGGGTCCGCCGCCGCGCGGGCCGCGCTGGAGGCGGCGGACTGGAACGTCAAGGTGGCCGTGCTGATGATCGAGCGCGATCTCGGCCCGGACGGCGCCCGGGCGCTGCTGAAGGCCAACGGCGACCGGCTGGAGGCCGCCCGCCACGCCGGAGGCGCCGCCTGACGAGTGCCGGCCGGGCGGGGCGGAGGGCGTGTCGAGGCGGTCGCGCCCTCGCCGAACCGGCGGACCGGATGGGTTCCCGCGGGTGGGTCAGGCCGAGCGGGCGCGGCGGTGCGCGTCGCCGAGGTAGTCGGCGAGCGCGTCGCGGGTCGCGCGTAAGGCGGCGTCGGAGGTGTCGAACGTGCGCTGCGCGACGCCGACGAAGACGCAGTCGACGATGAGCAACTGGCTGATCCGGCTGGCCAGCGCGCCCGGCCGGAACGCCGTCTCGCGCCCGGCGGAGATCAGGACGTGGTCGGCGAGCCCGGCCAGCGACGAGCGCGGGTTGTTCGTGATCGCCACGACCGTCGCGCCGGCCTTGCGGGCGACCCGCGCCGGGCCGAGCACGTCGGGTGTCTCGCCGGTGCAGCTCACCCCGACGGCCACGTCCCCCTCGCGGAGCAGCGCGGCGCTGGTGAGCGCGAGGTGCGCGTCGGTGAAGTAGTGACCGGGCAGCCCGATCCGCATCAGCTTCTGCGCCATGTCGGCCGCGACGAGTCCCGAGGCGCCCACGCCGTACACGTCCACGCGGCGGGCGCCCGCGACGGCCTCCACCACCGCGCCGAGCCCGTCGGGGCTGAGCTGGGCCGCCGTGTCCGCGAGCGCCTGCGACTCGGCCCGGGTGACCTTGGCGATCACGTCGGTCAGAGGGTCGTCCGGGGCGAGGTCGCCGGGCACGAGCCGCTCGGGGGTGTCCCTGGCCACGGCCGCGGCGAGCGCGAACCGCAACTGGGAGTAGCCGGCGAAGCCCAGCGCCCGCGCGGTCCGCACGATCGTCGCCTCGCTGATCCCCGAGACCGCGCTGACCTCCGTGATCGTGCTGCGGGCCACCATGGCGGGGTCGTCGAGGATGAGGCGCGCGATGGTCTGGGCGGCGGGGGTGAGCGAGGGCAGCACCGCACGCACCGTGGCGATCGGGTTGACCGGTGCGGCGCCCTCGTTCTCGTTCATCTCCTGCAGCCTCTCCTGTGCGCGATCAGCTTAGATCCCTGCGCCCGCCGGTGCGGGGCAACGGGACCAGAAGTCCACATGTCGAGACATGTACGGCGTGACCTGGGTATCCGGCATCGTCTCCCACGAGGACCTCTTGGGGCAGATTACACGTCTATGACACTTTCTTTTATCCGCATTGATCTGAAAGTAAGTTTCTGCCAGTGTCGTGATCGCCGCATCCCCCCGGCTTTCGGAGGTCCGATTGAGCTCCCCCTCCCGGCGTGCCGTGCTGCGCGGCCTGGCCCTCGCCGCCGCGGCGTCGGCCGTCCCGCTGCCGGCCCTCGCCGCATCACCCGCTTCCGCCCTCTCCGCCTCTCCCGCCGGGTACGTCCCGCCGCTGCGCCAGATGCGCGGCATGTGGATCGCCTCGGTCGTCAACATCAACTGGCCGTCGAAGACCGGGCTGACGCCCGAGCAGCAGCAGGCCGAGTTCACCGCCTGGCTCGACCTTGCCGTCGCTCGCCGGCTCAACTCCGTGTTCGTGCAGATCAGGCCGACCGCCGACGCCTTCTGGCCGTCGCCGTACGAGCCGTGGTCGCAGTATCTGACCGGGGTCCAGGGGCAGGACCCGGGCTACGACCCGCTGGGCTTCGCCGTCGAGGCGGCCCACCGGAGGGGCCTGGCGTTCCACGCCTGGTTCAACCCGTATCGCGTGTCCATGCAGGCGGACCCGGCCAAGCTGCACCCCGACCACCCGGGCCGCAAACACCCCGAGTGGATCGTCTCGTACGGCGGGAAGCTCTACTACAACCCCGGCATCCCCGAGGTGCGGGCGTTCGTGCAGGACGCGATGATGGACGCCGTCACCCGCTACGACATCGACGGCGTGCACTTCGACGACTACTTCTACCCGGTCAACACCACGGCGTTCGACGACAGCGCCGCCTACGCGGCGTACGGCGCGGGCTTCCCCGACCTGGCCTCCTGGCGGCGCAACAACGTCGACCTGCTGGTGCAGGAGATGCAGCGGCGTGTGCGGCAGGCCAAGCCCGAGGTGATCTGGGGCATCGGCCCTTCGGGCATCTGGCGCAACAAGGCCACCGACCCTCTCGGCTCCGACACCAGCGGCGGCCAGTCGTACGACAACCTGCACGCCGACACCCGCGGCTGGGTGAAGAAGGGCTGGCTCGACTACGTCGCGCCGCAGCTCTACTGGTACATCGGCCAGTCGAACGCCGACTACGCCAAGCTCGTCCCCTGGTGGTCCGACGTGGCCGCGGGCACCGGCGTCCAGCTGTGGATCGGCCAGGCGGCGTACAAGGCGGGGGCGGCGGGGCAGCCCGCCGAGTGGTCCCAGCCGGACGAGCTGTCCCGGCACCTCACGCTCAACCGCGACCACCCGGAGGTCGGCGGGGACATCTGGTACAACGCGGCCGACGTCCGCGACGACCGGCTCGGGTCGATCGGTGCGGTCGTGAACGGGCACTACACGCGTCCGGCGCTCGCGCCGCTGCTGCCCAGGCTCGCGGGCGGCGAGCCGCCGCGTCGTCCCGTGCTCGCCTCGGCGCGCCGCGTGAGCGGGGGCGTGGAGTTGCACGTCGAGGCCACCGGACCCCGCGCCCCGTTCCAGTTCGCCGTCTACCGGTTCGACCGGCCCGCCCGCCGGCAGGACTTCGGCGACGCGGCGCACCTGGTCGCGGTCGTCCCTGCGGGCAGGCACGTCCGCTGGGTGGACCCGGACGGCGCGCCCGGCCACCGCTACCACGTCACGGCCGTCGACCGGGCGTCCCGGCAGAGCGAGCCGAGCCACGAACGCAGGGTCCACTGAAGGCAGGGTCCACTGAGAGCAGGACCGAGTGGTCCTCCGGCCGGAGCGGGACGCCGTAGCGCACCGGCGTCCCGCCCGGCCGTTCCCCTCTGCCGGTCCGCCCTGCAGGTCCGCACGGTCAGGCGGTGCGGGCCGTCATAGAGGGGCCGTCAGTGGGCGCGGGTGAGCTCGGCGAGGTGGGCGTTGAGCGCCTTCCACGCCTGCCATGCCCGCGTCGCCCCGAACTGCGCGTTGAAGCGCAGCACGGCCCGCACGTCCTCGGGTGACGCGCCGGCCCCGAGGGCGCGGCCCACGTGGATGCGGAACGTCTCGTCCAGCGTCTGGTAGTGCACGTCGATGCTCATCGTCATGAACGCCCGCTCGCGGACGCTCAACGTGCCCGGCCCCTGGACGCCCCGCATCCGTGACTGAAGGTCGAAGTACTCCAGGAAGTACGGGTCGAGCTCGGTCAGCTCGGCCCGCACCGGCTCGGGCAGCGGGGTCGGCGCCGCGCCGGGACCGGTCTCCAGCAGTTCGCCGGGCAGCGGTTCGGCGTCCGGGCGGGGCAGCCCGGCCGCGGCCTCGATCTCGGCGAGCCGCTCCAGCGCGGCCAGCGCGGCGACGTACCCGCTGTCGTAGGAGATCAGGCGCAGCAGCGCCCGCATGTCCGCGGTGGAGACGCCGCGCCGCAGGCCCGCGCGGACGTGCATCTCGAACGGGAACCCGAGGGCCGGCTGGCAGACGTCCGCCACCAGGGCCAGGAACACCTTCTCGCGGTCGGTCAGCTCGGGCACCGCCCAGCAGTGCCCGACGCTGGCGGCCGCCATCTGAGCGAACACCGGGTCCATCTCGTTGATCGTGTCGAAGTCCGTCGAAGCGTGGACGGTCACAGGAGTCGCTCCTTTGGTGAACGGTTGTAGCGCTACGACTGTAGCGTTAAAGGTGTCCTCGTACAATGGGCTGGTCATGGAAGCCACCACACCCCCGACTCCCGCCGCCCGCCGCCGTCCGAACGCGCGGGGGCAGGGCGAGCGGCTGCGCGAGGAGATCGTCGCGGCGGCCATGCGCATGCTCGACGACCTCGCCGACGACGAGGCGCTGTCGCTGCGGGCCGTGGCCCGCGAGGTGTCGATCGCGGCCACCTCGGTCTACCTGCACTTCCCCGACCGCGACGCGCTCGTGCTCGCGGTGCTGCGGCGCTGTCACGAGGAACTGGTGCGGGCCGGCGACGAGGCCGACGCGGCGCACGAAGACCCGGGAGCCCGCCTGCGGGCCCGGATCCTCGCGCAGGCCGCCTGGGCGCACGAGCATCCGGGCCTCTACAAGGTGCTGCACGAGAGCGCGGTCCACCGCAGGCTCGGCATGCCGTTCAAGGAGGTGCTGGTCGCCAGGACCACGGAGGCGGTCCAGCGCTGCATGGACGCCGGGGTCGCCCCGCGCGACGACGCGGCGACGGTCGCGATCGACCTGCGCACGGCGGTGAACGGCATGCTGTCGCAGCGGATCAACGAGCCCGACCTGCACTGGCCACCCGCCGAGGAGCAGATCGACCGTTTCCTCACCAAGCTCGTCGGCCTCCCGCCGAGAGCCGGCTGAAAGATCCTTGCGAGGCAGGCGTGCGCGTACTCGGGCTGATCTCGGGAACCTCCCACGACGGGATCGACTGCGCGCTCGTCCGCTGGTCGCGGGACGGCGACCTGCTCACCGGGGTCGTGGAGCACACCGGCACGGTGCCGTACCCGCCCGGCCTGCGGGCCGCGATCGTCGCCGCGCTGCCGCCGAACCCCGCGGACATGGGCGAGGTCTGCCGTCTCGACACGCTCGTGGGCCGGGCGTTCGCCGAGGCGGCGGCGACCTGCCCCGCCGCCGACCTCGTCTGCTCACACGGGCAGACGATGTACCACTGGGTGGAGGACGGGCGCGTGCGCGGGACGCTCCAACTCGGCCAGCCCGCCTGGATCGCCGAACGGCTCGGCGTGCCGGTCGTGTCGGACCTGCGGGTGCGGGACGTGGCCGCAGGCGGGCAGGGCGCGCCGCTCGTGTCCGCCTTCGACCTGCCGCTGCTGTCCGGGCTGCCCGCCTCGGCGGGGCGGGCCGGCGCGCTCAACCTCGGCGGCATCGCGAACCTCACCGTGTGCGAGCCCCCGCTCGCGTACGACATCGGCCCAGCCTCGGCGCTCATGGACGCGGCCGTACGCGCCGCCACCGGCATGCCGTACGACGAGGACGGCAGGCTGGCCGCGTCGGGGAAGGTCCACGAGGGACTGCTGGCCGAGTTGCTGGCCGAGCCGTACTATCACCTGCCGCCGCCGAAGACGACGGGCAAGGAACTGTTCCACGCGGGCTATCTGGACCGGGTCGCTGGGCCGTACGCGCTGGGCCTGCCGGACCTGGTGGCGACGCTCACGGCGCTCACCGCCGAGACGGTCGCGGCGGAGATCCGGCGGCACGGGCTCGGCACGGTCGTCGTCTCCGGCGGCGGTGTGCGCAACCCGGCTCTGATGCGCGCGCTGCGTGAGCGGGCCGAAGGCGTGCGGCTGCTGCCGAGCGACGACCTCGGCGTGCCCTCGGACGCCAAGGAAGCGGTCGCGTTCTCCTATCTCGGCTGGCTGACCGCGCACGGCCTGCCCGGCACGGTGCCGGCCTGCACCGGCGCGGCCGGATCGCGGGTGCTCGGCACGATCACCCCGGGCCGCGGGCCGCTGCGGCTGCCGGAACCGCTGGACCTGCCGCCCCGGAGCATCCGGATGGAAGGGCGAGGGGCGGCGCGCCGCACCTCGCCCTTATCCTGATGGCCTTCACCGGCTCAGCGCGCGGCGCGCAGCGCCGCGATGAACCACTCGTAGGAGGGCACCCCGGACGGGAACGGGGGCGTGCCGTTGAGCACGCCGAGCAGTTGCCAGTAGCGCTCCACCCTGCGGTCGGTGAACCGCTCCAGCATGTCGGCGAGCCGTGCGCGTTCGGCGGCGGGCACATCCGGACCCACCAGCCGGTCCACGATCCGCTCGCCCTCCGCCGACTCCGGGGCGATCCCCTGGTCCAAGGCCCGCCCGGCCTCGTCCAGGACCGCCTGCGAGTCGTACGGCACCGGCGTCACGGGCTCGGCGGGGCCGAGCGCCATCCCGCGCACCCGCTCCCGGAAGGCCGGGTCGGAGACCAGTTCGGCGAGCTCGATCCAGGCCTCCACCTGCTCGGTGGTGGGTTCGTCCGGCAGCGCTTCGGGCAGGCGGCGCATGCTCTGGGCGATTCCGGCGCCGGGCGCGTCGGGGTCGGTGCCCGCGAACACCTCGTCGACGAAGTCGTCGATGATGCGCTGCCGTTCCCGTGCCGACAGCTGAGCCAGTTCGTGCATGAGTCTCATCTCCTCGATGGTGCCGTCGCGTTCCGCGATCGACCGCATGACGGCGCGCCGCGCCCGGAGGACGGCGATCTCCGCGTCCAGCGCGGCGACGTGTGCCCTGGCGACCTCCGCGAGACCGACGCGCCTGGTAACGACCCGCTCCACGGTGGCGAGGTCGAGCCCCAGGTCGCGCAGCGTACGCACGAGGTGCAGCCGGGCCACAGCCGCGGCGTCGTACAACCGGTAACCGCTCGCCGACCGCCCTGCCGGTTGGACGATCCCGATGTCGGACCAGAACCGGATCGTGCGGGCCGGCACGCCGGTCAGCCGCGCGAGCCGCCCGATCGTGAGCGGTCCGAGATCGTCCCCCTCGCCGGTGTCCCGGGAGGCGTCGGCCGAATCCGTGCGGCGCGGCTCCGTGTGGTCGTTCACATGCACAGCCTCGACCTTCCAGTCACTGGAAGCTCAACTACTTTTTCGAGACGGCCGCCATGGCCGCTGTCCCGCCGCCTCCGGCCGGAGACGCGGCGCTTGACCCTGACACCGCGTGAGGCATTGGAATCGCCACACCATGTTCACCATCGGAGACTTCGCCAGGCACGGCCGCGTGTCGGTCCGCATGCTGCGCCACTACGACGCGATCGGGCTGCTCCGCCCGGCCCACGTCGATCCCGCGAGCGGCTACCGCTTCTACGAGGCAGGCCAGCTCGCCCGTCTCAACAGGATCACCGCGCTCAAGGCCCTTGGCTTCACCCTCAGGCAGGTACGGGAGGTCCTGGACGAGCAGGTGAGCGCCGAGGAGCTGCGCGGGATGCTGCGGCTGCGGCAGGCGGAGCTGGAGGCGGCGATGGCCGCCGCGGCGGCCCGGCTGGCCCAGGTCGAGGCGAGGCTCCGGACGATCGAGAGTGAGGGACACATGAACACCGACGACGTGGTGGTCAAGCGCATCCCCGCCGTCCGGGTGGCGGAACTCAGCGGCGTGGCGCGCAGCTACGAGCCGGAGGACATCGGCCCGGTCGTCGGCCCGCTGTTCGACGAACTGTGCCGCAGGCTGGACGAGGCCGGGGTGACCCCGGTGGGGCCGGGGATCGCCTACTACGAGGACGACCCCGGCGGCGACGGGATCCTCGCGCACGTGGCGATGCCGGTCGCGGTCGCGCCCGGGGACGGTCACGACTTCGCGATCGTGGACCTGCCCGCGATCGAGCGGGCGGCCACGATCGTGCATCGCGGCCCGATGGACGACGTCCTCCCGACCACCCAGACGCTGGCCCGGTGGATCGCCGACGGCGGTCACCGCTCCGCCGGGTACGCCAGGGAGCTCTACCTGGAGGCCGGGGAGGATCCCGCCCGATGGGTCACCGAGCTCCAGGAGCCGCTCGCCGGCTAGAGCGAGGTACGAGGCCGAGATCCGCGGTGCGTTCTGGTAGACGGCTGGGCTCACGCCGCCTCTTCCTGTGCGGCCACTCGGCTGCACGCGGTCTCGTCGTCGTGCACCGGCTTCGCGGCCGGTGACCCGCCCGTCGGCTTGCCGGCGGGGAGGGCGACGGCGGGGATGACCGCGGCGATCGCGATGCCGATCGCCCACCAGAACGCGCCGTGGAAGGCACCCGTGGCGCCGTGGCCGAGGAGCGACTGCAGGGCGACGGCGACGATCGCGGTGCCGAACGAGGCTCCCACCTGCTGGGCGATGCGGGTGCTCATGGTGGCGTGCGGGATGCCCGCCGGTCGGACGTCCTGGTAGGCGACGGACATCGGCGGGATCAGCACCGCCCCGACCCCCAGGCCGCGAACCAGCAGCACGGCTCCCAGCCACCACAGGCTCGTACCCGGCCCGGCGAGTGCGAACGGGACGGTGGCGACGGCGGCGAGCAGGAAGGCGGCGATCGTCACGGCGCGCGCCCCGAACCGGTCGACCAGCGTGCCGATCACGAAGCGCGCGGCGAGCGCGCCCACACCCTGCGGGATCATCAGCAGCCCGGCGTCCAGCACGCTGTCGCCCCGCGACTGCTGGTAGTACAGCGGCAGCAGGAACATGCCCGCGTACATCGCCGCGCCGGCGGTGAACAGGACCGCGGAGGCACTGCCGAGCGAGCGCACGCGCAGCAGCCGGACGTCGACGATCGGCTCGCGCTCGCCGGGCCGCGACGCCCAGGCGATGAACGCGGCCAGCAGGACGACCCCGGCCGACAGCGGCACCAGCACCCCGGCGCGGCCGATCCCGCCGTCCTCGGACAGCTCCGAGAGGCCGAGCAGGATCCCCGTCAGCGCCGGCGCGAGCAGCATCAGGCCGATCCACTCCAGGCGCCCGCGCCCGGCCGAGGAGCCGGGGTGGTCGGCGGGCAGGAACCGCCACGCCAGCAGCAGCCCGGCGGCGATCACGGGCACGTTGATGAGGAACAGCCAGCGCCAGCTCAGCCAGCTCAGGATCACGCCGCCGATCACCGGGCCGAGGATGGGGCCGAGCGCGATCGGCAGGCTGACGGCCGCCATCAGCCGGCTGCTGACACGCCCGCCCGCGGCTCTCACCGCGAGCGTCTGCATCAGCGGGAAGATCAGCCCGGCGCCGAAGCCCTGCAGCACCCGGAAGCCGATCAGCCCGGCGTCGCTCCAGGCCATCGCGCACAGCGCCGAGGCGAGCACGAACAGCACCAGCGCGGCCATCCAGACCCGCTTGCCGCCCCAGCGGCGCTCCGCCCACCCGGTGACCGGGATCGCGACGGCCATCGCCAGCAGGAAGCCGGTGGTGACCCACTGGATCGTGCCGGCGGTCGAGTGCAGCTTCACCGCCAGCGTGTGGATCGCCAGCGTCACCATCGTCGAGTCGAGGATCGCCGCGATGCCGCCCACGACCAGCGCGATCAGCGCGTTCTTCACCTGCGGCGACAGCTTCGCCTCGGTGGTCTCCGTCATCGTCTCACCCTCAGATAAGAGTGGAATCCATCTCTTATGAAGGTGGAGCGCCTTGCTAGGGAATGCAAACCTTCCTTATAGTGAAGCCGTGACCACATCCGCCGCCGCGCCCTCCCGCCAGCGCCGACGCGGGCCCGAGCTCGAGGCCGCACTGCTGGACGCGGCCTGGGACGAGCTGGTGGAGGTCGGCTTCGCGAAACTGACCATGGAGTCCGTCGCCTCTCGCGCCGGCACCGGCATCGCCGTGCTGTACCGCCGCTGGGCCAACAAGGACCAGCTCGTGCTCGCCGCGCTCGAGCATTACCGGAACAGCCACCCGGTCGACATCCCCGACAACGGCACCCTGCGCGGCGACCTCCTCGCCGCACTGACCGGCATGGGCGAGGCCCGCGCCGCCTTCTTCGCCATCGCCGCGGCCGCCGCCTTCTCGGGGCTACTGGCCGGCACCGGGCTCACTCCCGCCCAGGTGCGCGACCGGATCATGGGCGACAAAGCGCTCTCGCGCGTCCGGACCATCTACCGGCGCGCCCATGACCGCGGCGAGATCGACCTGGAACGGATCCCGCCCGCGGTGCTCGCGCTGCCGTTCGACCTGGTGCGCCACGACCTGCTCATGGACCTCAAACCCCTGAAGCCCGCGCGCATCCGGTCGATCGTCGACGAGCTCTTCCTCCCCCTCGTCCGCGAGCACCACAACGGGCCGGGTCCGGCGTAGAGGCAGGCGCGTACGGCGTCTCAGAGCCAGCCGGGTTTGACCAGGCCCGACTCGTAGGCGATCACGACGAGCTGGGCCCGGTCGCGGGCGTGGAGCTTGCTCATCGTGCGGCTCACGTGGGTCTTGGCCGTCGCCGGGGACATGTAGAGCCTGGCGGCGATCTCGTCGTTCGTCATGCCGGTGCCCACGAGCGCGAGCACCTCCCGCTCCCGTTCGGTGAGCGGGTCGAGACGGGTCGCGATGCCGGGCTCCTTGGCGCGGGCGACGTACTCGGCGATGAGCCGGCGCGTCACGCCGGGGGACAGCAGGGCGTCGCCTGAGGCCACCACCCGGACGGCCTGGATCAGCTCGGCCGGCTCGGTGTCCTTGACCAGGAAGCCGCTCGCGCCGCCGCGCAGGGCCTCGAAGACGTACTCGTCCAACTCGAACGTGGTGAGCATGACGATCTTCACGTCGGCGAGGGCGGGGTCGTCGCCGATGCGGCGGGTGGCCGTCAGGCCGTCGGTGCCGGGCATGCGGATGTCCATCAGCACCACGTCGGGGCGCAGGTCCCGGGTGAGCAGGACGGCCTGCTCGCCGTCGCCGGCCTCGCCCACGACGGTCATGCCCTCCTGCGCGTCGAGCAGGGCCCGGAACCCGGCCCGGACCAGTGCCTGGTCGTCGGTGAGCAGGACGCGTATCAATTCGGCTCCTTCTGGTCGGTGGACGGGGGTAGGGGGAGACGGGCCTCGACGCGGAAGCCGCCGCCGGGCCGGGGGCCCGCGGTCAGCGATCCTCCGAGCGCCGCGGCCCGCTCGCGCATGCCGGGGATGCCGTTGCCGCTGCCGAGGCCCGCCTCGGCCCGCGCCGTTCCCGCCCCGTCGTCCTCGATCGTCACGGTCACCTCCTCGGCCGCGTACGCCACGCGTACGGTCACCCGGGAGCCGGGAGCGTGCCGCGAGACGTTGGTCAGCGACTCCTGCACGATCCGGTAGCCGGCCCGGTCGATGCCGGCGGGCAGCGGGCGCTCCTGCCCGGTGACCTCCAGCGTGACCCGCAGCCCGCTGCGCTCGGCGAGGTCGGACAGGTGGGCCATCCCGGCGATGGGGGAGCGCGGCGCGCCGTCCCTGAGCAGGCTCAGCACGCCGCGCATCTCGGTCAGCACGTCCTTGGACGCCTGCTTGATCGTGCTCAGCGCGGTGCGGGCCTGCTCGGGGTGGTCGTCCAGGATGTGCAGGGCGGTGGACGCCTGGACGTGGATCAGCGAGATGTTGTGGGCGAGCACGTCGTGCAGTTCCTGGGCCATGGTGAGCCGTTCCTCGCTCGCCTGCCGCCGGGCCTCCTCCCGCGCCACCCGCTCGCGTTCGGCGAGGCGCTCGCGGCGCATCCGGTAGAACTCCGCCACGGTGAGCGTGAGCAGCAGGTAGGCCGCGACCGCGGTGTGGTGGAAGAGACTCGCCCGGTGGGGGATGAACCAGGTGGCGTAGGCGATCACGAACAGGAAGAACGCCCCCGACGACAGCCACGCCGTACGGCGGTGCCCGGACATCACCGCGTTGAAGACCACGATGATCTGGCTGAGGAACACCGGCCCGTACGCGAAGTCGAGCAGGAGATAGACCGAGGTCGCGATGAGCGTGACGACCAGGGCGGCCACCGGCGCGCGGCGGCGCAGCGCGAGCGCGAGCGGCCCGACCAGCAGCAGCGCGTAGCCCCACCAGGTCAGCGGCGCCCGCCCGAGGTCCGGGTTCCGCAACTGCCAGTACTGGGCGCCCATCGTCAGGAACACCTGGAGGAACCCGACGATGACCGGCAGAACGGGATCGATGCGGTGGTACATCGCGGAACGGGAACGCACATCCGCACGCTAGGCCATCGCCGCTGGTCACCGCATCCGCCCGGCGCGGCAGTCCGCCGTACGCCGGAAGGAGTAGCGTGTTTCCCGCTCCGCGCGTCGGCTCGCTCGGCCGCTCCCGCGTCCAAAAGCGGACAATCCCGCAGCGTTTCTGACTCCCGTGAGTCATGCTGGAGTGATCGCTCACGTGGTGGAGGTGCCTGGCATGAGGAGCGTCGTCGTCACGTCGCTGGGACTGGTCACGTTCGCGGCCTTCCTCGCGCCGCCCGCCCACGCCGCACCGGCGGGGCCCGCGGCGGAGGTCAAACGGCCGGTCGCGGAGGGGTACGGCGGGGCCGTGGCCACCGTGGACCTGGACGCGAGCAAGGCCGCGCTCTCGGTGCTGCGCCAGGGCGGCAACGCGATGGACGCGGCGGTGGCCGGCGCGGCGGCGCTGGGCGTGACCGAGCCCTACTCGGCGGGACTGGCCGGCGGCGGCTTCATCGTCTACTACGACGCCCGCACGCGGAAGGTGACCACGATCGACGGGCGGGAGACCGCCCCGCGGGCGATGACCTCGACGGTGTTCGAGGGCATCCCGTTCGACGAGGCCGTCACCAGCGGGCTGTCGGTCGGCGTCCCCGGCAGCGTCGCGCAGTGGGACATGGCGCTGCGCCGATACGGCACGATGCCGCTGCGGCAGGCGCTGCGCCCCGCGATCGAGATCGCCGAGAAGGGTTTCGTCGTCGACCAGACGTTCCACGACCAGACGCAGCAGAACGCCGGCCGGTTCGCCGACTTCACCTCGACCGCGTCGCTCTACCTGCCGGGCGGGCAGCCGCCGCCGGTCGGATCGGTCTTCCGCAACCCCGATCTCGCGCGCACCTACCGTGAGCTGGGCATCCGCGGACCGGCCTGGTTGTACGGCGGCGCGCTCGGCCGGGAGATCGTGGCCACGGTGAAGAAGCCGCCGGTGCGTCAGGGGGCCACCAGGAAGGTCAGGACCGGGCTGATGGAGGTGTCCGACCTCAGGGCCTACCGGGCGCTCGAACGGCCGCCCACCAAGGTCACGTACAAGGGGCTCGACGTGTACGGCATGGCGCCGCCGTCGTCGGGCGGATCCACCGTGGGGGAGGCGCTGAAGATCCTGGAGGCCCTGCCGAAGGTCGGCCTGCACGAATACCTGGACGCCTCCCGGCTCGCCTTCGCCGACCGCAACGCCTACGTCGGTGACCCGGCGTACGTGGACGTGCCGCTGGATCAGCTCCTCTCCGACGGGTTCGCCAAGGAGCGCGCCTGCCTGATCGGCCCGCGGGCGATGGCGCACCCCGCCGCGCCCGGATCGCCCGACGGCTCCTACTCCTCCTGCCCGACGCCTCAGGCGACCTCGGCTCCGGAGGAGAAGAAGGAAGGACCGGAGACCACCCATCTCGTGGTGACCGACCGCTGGGGCGACGTGGCCGCCTACAACATCACGATCGAGCAGACCGGCGGCAGCGGGATCGTGGTGCCGGGCCGCGGCATCCTGCTCAACAACGAGCTGACCGACTTCACCTTCGGCCCGGCGCCCGGCGACCCCAACCTGCCCGCTCCCGGCAAGCGCCCGCGGTCGTCGATGGCCCCCACCATCGTGCTCAAGGACGGCAGGCCGCTGCTCGCCGTCGGCTCGCCCGGCGGCGCGACGATCATCACGACCGTGCTGCAGATCCTGGTGAACCGGCTCGACTTCGGCATGTCGCTCCCGGAGGCCGTGGCCGCGCCGCGCGCCTCGCAGCGCAACACCGCCGCCACCCAGACCGAGCCGGCGTTCACCGAGCGGTACGGCGCGGAGCTGACCGCGCTCGGTCACACGCTGACGGACGTCCCCGGGCCGCCGGCGGGGGAGATCGGCGCGGCGACCGGCCTGGAGTTCCTGCGGAACGGCCTCGTCCAGGCGGTCGCCGAACCCGCGCGGCGCGGCGGAGGCAGCGCCCTCGTGGTCAGCCCGCGTCGCTGATCCGGGCCCGGATCAGCTCGTAGGCCTTCGGCTTCACCTTCCGCGTACGCGCCCAGTATTCGAAGGTGAAGCCGGGCCAGAGCGTGCGGTTCCTGCCGTGCTCGTCGAGATACCAGCTCGTGCAGCCGCCGTCGCTCCACACCAGCCGGTCGAGCCGCCGCTGCAGGCGGTCGTTGTAGGCCCGCTGCGCCGACGGCCGTACGTCCAGGGCCTTCGCCTTGGTCCTGGACAGCAGCCGCAGGCAGTCCATGACGTACCGGACCTGGGACTCGATCATGAAGACGACCGAGGTGTGCCCGAGACCGGTGTTGGGGCCGAGCAGGAAGAACAGGTTGGGGAAGCCCGCGGTCGTGATCCCGTAGTAGGCCTCGATGCCGTCGCGCCACGCGTCCTGGATCTTGACGCCGTTCCTGCCGACGATCCGCTGCTCGTTGAGGGAGTCGACCACCCGGAAGCCGGTGCCGTACACGATCACGTCGACCTCGTGCTCGCGCCCCGCGGCGTCCACGACCGACCGCTCCCTGATCTCGGTGATCCCGTCGGTGACCAGCTCGACGTTGTCCCTGGTCAGCGCGGGATAGTAGTCGTTGGACAGCAGGATGCGCTTGCAGCCGATGGTGTAGTCGGGCGTCAGCTTCGCACGCAGCTCGGGGTCGGGCACCTGCCGGGCCAGGTGGCGCTCGGCCATCGCCTGGTGGACCTTCATCAGCCGGGGGTCGATCGTGAAGCCCACGGCCCGGGTCTCCAGCAGCCAGTAGACGGCGTCGCGCAGCAGCCGGGCGCCGCCGGGCGTCTCCATGGCCCGCTTCAGCCGCCCGTCGATCGGCAGGTCCGGCTTCGGCTGGATCCACGGCGGGGTGCGCTGGAAGACGGTGAGCCGGCTCGCCTGCTCGGCGACGACCGGGACGAACTGGATCGCCGACGCGCCGGTGCCGACGACCGCGACCCTCTTGCCGTTCAGGTCGGCGGAGTGGTCCCACCGGGCCGAGTGGAACACCGTGCCGGTGAAGCGCTCACGGCCGGGGATCTCGGGGAACGAGGGCACGTGCAGGGCGCCGACGCCGGACACGACGGCATGCGTCTCGAACGTCTCCCCGTCGCCGGTCGACACCCGCCACAGGGCCCGCTCGTCGTCGTACTCCAGCCCGCAGACCTCCTTGCCGAACCGCAGGTGGGGCTCCAGGCCGTACTTCCGGACGCAGGCCCGCAGGTAGTCCCAGATCTCCTCCTGGGGAGAGAACAGCCGCGACCATCCGGGGTTGAGCTCGAACGAGAAGGAGTACAGCGGCGAGGGCACGTCGCAGGCGCAGCCGGGGTAGGTGTTGTCCCGCCAGGTGCCGCCGATCTCGCCGGCCTTCTCAAGGATCACGAAGTCGTGATAGCCCGCTTCCTTGAGCTTGATGGCCATGCACAGCCCGGCGAACCCGGAACCGATGATCGTGACGCCCGGACTGGGCATGCGTCCTCCCCGTCCTATTGGAAGATTTGTCCAATATATGCGCGTGGGCGGGCAGGGTCCAGCAGCGTCACTGTACGTCGCATGAGTGGGCGACTGAACCGTCGGCGGGCATGACAAAGCCGCCGACGGGCGCGGTCGTCGGCGGCTGGTACAGGTATGTCAGCGAACCAGGAGGTACGCCACCACGGCGAGGATCACGACGAGCGCCGCACCGACGGCGATCCAAATCGGCAGACGGGACGGCTGCTCCTGAGAGGCCTGCGCGTCCTGCTGCTGCGCGAACGCCCGGAAAGCCTGCGTGTTTCCGGCCGGGTCGATCTGAGGGTCGGACATGGGCATGACTCTAGCGACACATGATGTCCCCTGGCTGCGATTTGTCGGATTTTGCCCTCGCCTTAGGATCGCTTGGCGTTCCTCCGAGACACCGGCGCGAATACCGGACCGGTGGGGGCGGCGGATAGCGTTGTATGCATGCTCCGCACCCTCCTGGCTCCCCGGCTGGTGGCCCTGCACCTGCTGGTCATCGGGGTGCTCGTGTCCTTCACCTTCCTCGGCCGCTGGCAGCTCGGCGTCTTCGAGGCGTCGGGCGCCCCACGACGGGCCCCCGACCCCGCGCCCGTGGCCGTCACTGAGCTGACCCAGGTGGGACAGCACGTCGGCGGCGGCGCGATCAGCCGCAGGGTGACCGCCACGGGGACCTACGACGCCGCGAACCAGCTGCTGGTGGCCGACCGGGTCGCCGACGTCGCCGCCCCGGGCGGCAGGGCGGCCAAGGGGAGCGGATTCTGGCTGCTCACCCCGCTGCGGCTCACGGACGGCACGGTCGTCCCCGTCGTACGCGGCTGGGTGCCCACGGCGGCCGATCCCGCCGCCGCCGTGCCCGAGGGCGCCGTGACCGTGACCGGACGGCTGCGGCCGGCCGAGCAGACCGACGACGTGATGCGCAGCGGGAACCTGCCCCGCGGCCAGGTGGCGACGGTGTCGACGGCGGAGCTGATCAACGTGTGGCCGGACGCGCGGGTGAGGGACGGGTTCGTCGTCGCGACCGCGCAGGACCCGCCGTCCCGCGTCACGCCGGTGGCCGTGTCGCCGCCGACCGAAGGCGGCGGCTTCACCTGGCGCAACCTGGCCTACGCCCTCCAGTGGTGGATCTTCGCGCTGTTCGCCGTGTACATGTGGTTCCACTTCGTACGCGACGCCCTGCGCGGGCAGCGGGAGCGAGAGCGGGACAGTGAGGAGCCGCAGCCGGCCGAGCCCGCCGCGCACGCGGAGGCCTGAACGGCCCTGAAGCCGGGACCACCCGGTGGCACGGATATCGTGTGGTGACCGTTTCCCCAGCAGAGGTAATGATCGACGTGGAATCCGCGCTCAACTTCTACCGCGTCATGGCCTACATCGTCGGCGTGATGCTGCTCGTGCTGTGTGCCGCGATGGTCGTCAAGTACGGCTTCGACAACGGCACGATGGTCGCGGTCGTCGGGCCGATCCACGGCTTCCTGTACATGGTCTATCTGGTGGCCGCGATCAACCTGGGCCTGATCAAGGCCCGCTGGTCGGTCGGCTACCTGCTGCTGGTGCTCATCGCGGGCACGATCCCGTTCCTGTCCTTCGTCCTGGAGCGGAGCGTCACCGAGCGGGTCCGCAGGAGGATCGCCACCGCTTCCTAACGAAGCGGACCGGCCGGGCGCCGCGACGGCGGCCCGGCCGGTTTCCGTTCATCGGGTCTTCGCAGGGCCTCAGCCGCCGATCTGGCGGCGGCGGATGCGCCGCAGCCGCGCCCGCTGCGACTCGTCCAGCATGAAGTAGGCGACGATCGGCGCCCCCAGCGCGCCGATCGCGATCAGCCAGGCCAGGAGCGTCGGCAGCGGAAGGATGAAGACCAGCACGGCCACCACCGCCGCGCCCACGTAGTACTTGCCCAGTGGCGACATCGTCAGGCCTTTCGTGTCGGGCCGCGCGGGACGTCGTCCCGCGTCGCTGGGAGAACGTCCGAGGTCCTGGCCGAGTTCCGCGAGCCTCCGCGGGTGGTCCTCCGCGTCGCGGCGCCGCGACGCCCGGGAGACGGGTGACCGTCTCCGCCAGGCTCCGCGGCGCCCCGCACGCTCCCCGGTCTCCGGAGTGGGCCGCGCTCCCGATGCCGACGGGACAACCCCGTACGGCGGCCCCGCCCGGAGCTCAGCCCTCGCCGGACTCCGACTTGCCCATCGTCTTGCGGATCAGGTCGCGGACGCGATCCATGATCGCGACCGGCGTCCCCAGCAGGATGTTCTCCGTGGCCGATTCGACCCCGGGGTGCGGGTGCGTGGGAGCCATCGCCTCGGCTGCCTTGACACCCACGCCCATCGCCTTGCGCTCGGCCTCGGACGTGCTCGCCTTGAGCTCGGAGAACTCGTAGCGCTCCTCGGCGGCGGCGTGGGCGAACACGGCGGCCCGCAGCCTCTCCAGCTCCTGGGAGAACTCCGGCGTCGTCACGTCCATGTCGTCGAGGCGGCTGAGCATCTCCTTCGCCTCTTCCTCCTCCTGGAGGCGGTTGTCCACGATCGTGTCGCCGCCGACCAGCTTGCGCCGCGCGTAGGGGTGGACGATCTCCTCCTCCGCCGTCTCGTGGACGGCGAGCAGGCGGACGAGGCGGCTGAAGGCCTCCTTGCGCTGCTCCCCTTGGCTCCTGTCGACCTCGTCGAACAGCTCCCGGATGAGAACGTGCTGCTGCGTCAGGAGATCGATCACGTCGTTCTCCCGCATGGTCTCCGGCCTTGACTGGCGGTCCATAGCGCCTCCTTCCTGGTCATATCGGGGCTACCCGTAACCGGGGGGCGAAACCCCTGACCTGCGGATTCGGCTCGCGGAGGCGGCGACAGGGTGCCGCGGGCGGGATTCTCCGATGCACGGGATCTGCACAATTCCGGATGACGGCTCTGCACAGAGGGCATCTACGCTTCGTCCATGGCTACCCCTCAGCAACGCCGCGTCCTGGTGGTCGAGGACGACGACACGATCGCGAACGCCGTACGGCTGCGGCTCGTGGCGGAGGGCTTCGACGTACGCGTCGCGAGCGACGGCGAGGGAGCGCTCGCGGCCTACGCGAAGGCGGAGCCCGACGTCGTCGTCCTCGACCGGCTGCTGCCGGGCCTGGACGGACTGGAGGTGTGCCGCAGGATGCAGGCCGCCCGGCCGGTGCCGGTGCTCATGCTCACCGCCCTCGGCGAGGAGACGGACGTGCTGGTCGGCCTGGGCGTGGGGGCCGACGACTACATCACCAAGCCGTTCAGCATGCGGGAGCTCGTCGCGAGGATCCACGCGCTGCTGCGGCGGGTGGAGCGGGCCAGCCTGCTGGCCCACGAGGACACGGTGATCCGGGTCGGCGACGTCGAGATCAACACGGCCGAGCGCCGCGTGTTCGTCCGCGGGGCCGAGGCCCAGCTCACCCGGACCGAGTTCGACCTGCTGCGGCGTCTCGCTGAACGGCCCGGCCAGGTCTTCGAGCGCGAACGGCTGCTGTCGGACATCTGGGGCTTCTCCGAGGCCGCCGCGACCCGGACCGTGGACAGCCACGTCCGCGCGCTGCGCCGCAAGCTCGGCCCGGAGGTCGTCCGCACCGTCCACGGCGTGGGATACGCGCTCGTCCGCTCATGACGCTTCACTAGGGAGAGCCAGGCGTTGAGGCCGCTCGACTTCCTCGGCCGGATCAAGGTCAAGCTCGGCATCGTGATCGTGCTCGCCGTGGTCGCGGCGTTCGTCGTCAACGAGGTCGGTATCAACTCCGGCCTGTCCCGGGACCTCAGGATCGCGATCGCCGTCGTGCTCGCACTGATCATGGTGCAGCTCCTCGCCCGCGGCATGACCCGGCCGCTGCGCGAGATGGCCGCCGCCGCGCAGACGATCGCCAAGGGCCGGTACGGCCTGCGCGTGAGCGCGACGTCGCGGGACGAGGTGGGGGAGCTGGCGCGGGCCTTCAACGCCATGGCCGCCGACCTGGCCGAGGTCGATCGCCAACGGCGCGAACTGGTGGCCAACGTCAGCCACGAGCTGCGCACGCCGATCACCGGCCTGCAGGCCGTGCTGGAGAACGTCGTGGACGGCGTCACGCCGCCCGACCTCGACACCCTGGGCACGGCCCTCGCGCAGACGCAGCGGCTCGGCCGCCTGGTGGCCCAGCTCCTCGACCTGTCGCGGCTCGACTCGGGGGCGCGGCTGATCGAGCCGGAGGAGCTGGACCTGGCGTCGTTGTGCCGCCAGGCCGTCTCGGAGGCGGCTCTCGCGCGTGACGACGTCACGGTGGTGAGCGCGGTCACGCCGGGGACGGCGCTGTCCGCCGACGCGGCCCTGCTCGCCCAGGTGCTGGCCAACCTGCTCGACAACGCCGTACGGCACAGCCCGTCCGGCGGCACGGTGCGGGTGGAGGCGCGGCCGGCCGGGCCGAACCTGGAGATCAGCGTGACCGACGACGGCCCCGGCATTCCGCCGGCGGAGCGGGCCCGGGTGTTCGAACGCTTCTCGCGGCTCGACGCCGGACGGGCCGCCGACGCGGGCGGGGCCGGGCTCGGGCTGGCCATCGCCAAGGAGATCGTCGAGTTGCACGGCGGATCGATCGCGGTGACGGATCCGGTCCCGGCCGCGAATCGGCCTACGGGGGGAGGCCGGGGGACAGCCCCGGGGTGCCGGATGGTCGTCGTGCTGCCGCGTCAGGGGGAGCCCGCGGCGGCGGAGAGCGCGGACGGACTCGTCCACGCCGGAAGGGGAGATATGGAAGTCCGGAAAGCGGGCCCGGGCCGCGCCGCCGGCCGGCCCGATGGGAAGGGCTCGGCCGGGGACGACGGTGCCGACCTGAGCGAAGCCGCCCTCGTCGCGGCCGGAGGACCGGAGGAGACCGGTGACGAAGAGGCGGGGCCGTCCTCGCCGGAGGCCCCGGCCGGTGGTGAGCGGCCCGGGCCGCTCCGTGAGATCCCGATCGCGTCCCGGCGGACGGAGATCGCGGAGAGCGGGGACCCCCAGAGCGGGGACCACGGCCGACCTTCGGACGACACCGGTGCCCCCGGTGACGAGGAGGACCGGGAAGAGTCCCGGCGGCCGGACCTGGTCCACGCACGAGCGGAGCAGCCGTACACGGCCTCGCAGGGCGGTGCCGGCCCGCGGATGCTCGCGCCGCACACGCTCGCGCCGCACACGCTCGCGCCGCACACGCTCGCGCCGCACACGCTCGCGCCGCACACG
>NZ_BOOF01000011.1 GCF_016863095.1 Microbispora siamensis
ACGCTCGCGCCGCACACGCTCGCGCCGCACACGCTCGCGCCGCACACGCTCGCGCCGCACACGCTCGCGCCGCACACGCTCGCGCCGCACCCCGGCGTCGGCTACGACCGCGCCGGGCACCTGGCGCGGGCGGCGCTGGGGGCGGGCGTCGGCATGTTCGCCGGATTCTTCACCGGAATGATCGTCTCGGTCTTCCTCGGCCTGGGCGTCCTAGCGCTGATGCTGTTCACCGCCCTCGGCACGATCGCGGGAGTGGTGCGGGGCTCGTCGTCGGCCCGCCGAGCCGCGGCGGCGTTCGCGCAGGGGCCGGGGCGATACCCGCCGATGCCCGAGCCGCCCGCTCGTGTGCCCCAGGGTCCCGCCGAGTCCGCCGCCCAGGGCGTGAGCGTCTCCCCGCCCGCCGCTCGTGTGCCCCAGGGTCCGGCCGAGCCCGCCGCCCAGGGGGCGGGTGTCTCCCCGCCGCCGCCCGCGTACGTGCCGCCGCCGCTGTTCCCGCGGCCGCAACTGCCGGACGCGCCCCGATGGCTGCTGCCCGCCGCCGCGGCGGCAGGCCTGGTCGCCGCCGTCGCCCTGCCGTACGCGTCGCCCGGGCTGGGAATCGTGCTGACGGCGGTCGCGCTGGGTGCGGCGGCGTTCCCGGCGGTGCTGCCGCTCCGGCGTGGCCGGATCACGCCGTGGACGGTGGTCTTCGGCCTCCTGGCGTACGCGCTGGTCTCCGTGGCGCTCTTCCGCGACGCCGAATGGCTGGTCGGGCCGGTGCTGCTGGCCGCGTTCGGCGTCGGGTCCCTCGCGGTGTCGGGCGGCGGGCGGGGCTGGCTCGCGGTGATCAAGGGAGGGGTCTCGGTCGCGTTCGCGGTGCTGCCGCTGCCGTGGTTCCTGGCCGGGCCGCTCCGGGGCCTGGCGCGGCGCCGGATGCTGCCCACGCTGGTCAGCGCCGTCGTGACCGTCGTCCTGCTGGCCGTCTTCGGCCTGCTGTTCTCCTCTGCCGACGCCGTCTTCTCGGCCTTCCTCAGCGACCTGCTGCGTACGCCGGAATGGGCGCAGAGCCTGCCCTACCGGGTCTTCGTCTTCTGCGTGTTCGCGGTGCTGGCCGCAGCGGCGGTGCTGGTGGGCCTGCGCCCGGTGGCCGAGCCCGCCGCGCCCGACCTGCGGATGTCCCTCGGCCGGCAGGTGTGGGTGATCCCGCTGCTCGGGCTGAACCTGCTGTTCGCGGCGTTCGTGGCCGTGCAGATCACGGTGCTGTTCGGCGGGAGCCGCAGGGTGCTGACGACGGCGGGGCTCACCTACGCGCAGTACGCGAGGTCGGGCTTCTTCGAACTCGTCACGGTCAGCGTCTTCGTGCTCGGCGTCGTGGCGGCCGCGGTCGCCCTGCTGCGCCGCGAGAGCCGGGCCGACCGCTGGCTGCTCGCCGCGCTGCTCGGCCTGCTGTGCGCGTTCACGCTGGTCATCCTCGCCTCGGCGCTGCACCGGCTCGGCCTCTACACCGACGCGTACGGCCTGTCGCGGCTGCGGGCCTCGGTGGAGGCGACGATCTGGTGGCTCGGCGCCGTGTTCGTGCTGGTGCTGGCGACGGGAGCGGTGCGGCTGTCCGGCGGCGGCACGTCGTGGTTCTTCCGGGCCCTCGTGCTGCTCACCGGGGTGTCGCTGCTGGCGTTCGCGGTGTGGGACCCCGACGCGCGGGTGGCGGAGACCCAGCTCACGGTCCGGGGCGTGGAGCGGCTCGACCACCGCTATCTGAGCGACCTCGGCGCGGAGGCCGTGCCGATCCTCGACCGCCTGCCCGAGCCGGACCGCAGCTGCGTGCTGAGCGACGTGGTGGCGGTCAACGACCTGTCCAGGCCGGACCCGTGGAACGGCTGGAACCTCGCCCGCGCCCGCGCCCGGGAGGTGCTGGAGCGGCGGCCCGTCGTGCGGCCCGACGACTGCCCCGGCTCGTCGCGTGTGCCCGGCCCGTACGACTGATCTAATCGGGGGCGTGACCTTCGATGTGCTGATCAGCGGTGGCCGCGTCGTGGACGGCACCGGAGCCCCCGCGTTCCGCGCCGACGTCGGCGTGCGCGGGGGCCGGGTCGAGGCGGTGGGCCGCCTCGACGCCGCCGAGGCGGACGTGCGGATCGACGCGGCGGGCAGGCTCGTGCTGCCGGGCCTGATCGACTGCCACGCCCACGGCGACGCGGCCGTGTTCGACCCTCTCGTGCAGCACGCCGCGCTGCGGCAGGGGGTCACCACGTTCGTGCTGGGACAGGACGGGCTGTCGTTCGCGCCGGCCACGTCGCCAGCCGCCTTCGCGTACGCGAGCCGCTACTTCGCGGCGGTCAACGGCCCGCACCCGCACGTGGACGGGCCGGTGAGCGTCGCCGAACTGCTCGCCGGATACGACGGCGCGACCGCGCTCAACACCGTCTACCTGCTTCCGCACGCGACGATCCGGTTCGATGTGATGGGCCCGGCGGAGCGGGCCGCGGACGAGGACGAGACGCGGGCCATGCTCCGCAGGGTCGAGACGGGCCTGGCCGAAGGGGCGGCCGGACTGTCGTCGGGGCTGGAGTACGCCCCCGGCCGGTACGCCGACGCCGCCGAACTCGCCGCCCTGTGCCGGCCGCTGAACGGCCTGCCGTACGTGACCCACATGCGCGCGTACGGCGCGTCCGCGTCGGTGGGGATGGCGGAGGTCGTGGAGATCGCCCGGCGGTCCGGCGCGGCCGTGCACGTCTCGCACCTCCACGGCCCGGCCTCCACCCTGCTGCCGCTGGTCGAGGACGCCCGGCGGCGAGATGTCGACCTGACCTTCGACACGTATCCCTACCTGCGGTCCAGCACGATCCTGGCGATGGTGACGCTGCCGCCGTGGGTGCCCGCCGCCGACCCCGACCGCGCCGTGGCGATGCTGTCCTCCGAGCGTGACCGCCTCGCCGATGAGTGGGCGGGACGCGACGACCTGTGGCCGCGCATCACGCTCTCGCACGCCCCCGGGTTCGAGTGGGCCGAGGGGATGACCCTGCCCGCAGCCGCGGCCGAGTACGGCGCCACGCCCCCCGAGTTCTGCCGGCTGCTGCTGGCGAAGACCCGGCTCCAGGCGGGCTGCGTGCAGGCCCGCCCCGACGAGGGCCCGGCGGGGGAGGAGTCGGTGCGCGCGGTCATGCGCGACCCCGGCCACACCGGCGGCTCCGATGGCATCTACGTGGGCGGCCATCCGCACCCGCGCGGCTTCGGCGCGTTCGCCCGCTACCTCGGCCGGCACGTGCGCGAACTCGGCGACCTCACCTGGGAACAGGCCGCCGTGCACCTGGCCTCACACCCGGCGCGCCGCTTCCGGCTGCCCGACCGCGGTCTCGTACGGCCTGGTCAGGCCGCGGACCTGGTCGTCGTCGACCCGGCCACGGTGGCAGACACCGCGACCTACGAGAGGCCCCGGTCGCTCGCCGTGGGCGTGGACGACGTGATCGTCGGCGGCGTGCCGGTGCTGCGCGGCGGCAAGCTCACCGGAGCCACCCCCGGCCGCCCGCTGCGCCCCGCCTGAAGGCCCGACCAGGGTTGGCTCGCTGTCCATGGGTGGTTCACAGGTGGGCGGCGTGCGTCGCGGACGGCTCGTCCGGCGGGGCGGCGGCGCGCGCCGTCGCCGACGCCGTTACGACAAAGAGGGACGGCCGAAAAGCTGATGCCTCCGGCACCAGCTCGTCGTGCTGCGCGGGTGACTGCGCTCGCAGAGCCCTGAAGCAAGGGACCTGGTGTAACGCGTCCACGATTTGGCGGTATGGCTTGGTGTGGAGGAGGTGGACAAGTCCGGCTCGGGCGGGTCAGCGGAACGGGCGGCGTCGCCGGCCCCTGAGCAACTGCCAGGACTGCGGCTCGGGACCGAGATGAACGGACGGGCGTGGTGGCGGTCTCCGGCGATGACGACGCTGGCCGCGACGGTGACGGCGTTGGGGGTCTTCGCCGGGATTGTCGCCTTTGCGCTGGACCGTGCTCAGAACAGGGACTACGTCGACGGAGCGTTCCGGAACTGGGCGGCCGTCGCGACGGTGTCGCTCCTGGTTTCGGTGGTGCTGCTTCTGCGTGGGATCGCGGCGGTCCGCGCCCTGCCGTCCGGCTGGACGCGGGGACGGGCGTGGTGGACGTGGAACTTACTGGCGTACGTCGTGCTCGGGGCGACGGCGGCGCTGCTCCTGAATCTCGTCGTGTCCGGCAGCAATCACGTCAGGGTGCCGATCCGGGACTTCGCCGTGCTCATCCAGGGCCTCACCCTCGCGGGATGGATCAGCGGAGCTCCCTGGCTCCTGCTGGTGTGGCTGACCCACGAGCAGGTGGGGCTCCTGGCCGTACACATCGGCCGGATCGTGCCTCCGCAGCCGGTGGGCGGGTTCTCCCCGGCGCGGCTTGACGCTCTTGTCGTCGCCGCCGCCGTCCAGGCCACCGCCCACGTCTGGCAGACCATCGAAAGGTGCGCCCTGGTCCTGGCCCTGCTGGTGTCCACAGCGGTGGTCAACACGGGTGCCCTGCGCGCCACCCTGATCATGTCCCACGCCATCCCGGCCTCGGACTTCCCGCCCGGCTGGGTCCTCGGGTACGGCGCCTTCTTCGCCACACTGGTGGCCGCGGTGGTCGTCCCGCTCGTCCTGGCTTGGCGCACCCAGGCGTACAGGTTGATCGACCGCGCCCTGGGCGAACCGGTCGCCGGCATTCCCGACGACACCTATCTGGCGGCTCGAACCCGCCTGGAGACCCACCTTCACATCGACGCCCAGATCCTGCGCCGGCCGATCGCCGCCCTCAGCGTCCTGTCTCCCATCGGCACGGCCGCCCTCACCGCGTTCATCGGCTCCTGAGCGCCTCGGCGAGGCCCTCGAAGCGGGGTCCTACGGCCCCACGGTGTCCCGATGCGCGGCGCCGCGTCGTCATCGCCGATCGGTGCGGGACATCTCCTGGTCTCCGGCGACGACCAGGCCGGACTCGTACGCGAAGACGACGGCCTGCGCGCGGTCGCGCAGGTCCAGTTTCGTCAGCAGGTTGCTCACGTGACTCTTGACCGTGTGCTCGGTGACCACCAGATCAGCGGCGATCTCGGCGTTGGACCGGCCGCGTGCGAGCAGCCGCAGCGTGTCCATCTCCCGGTCGGTCAGCTCACCGAGTCGCTGCCGCAGCCGGGGCCGGGCACGTCCACGCCCGACGAACTCGGCGATCAGGCGCCGGGTGATCGCAGGGGCCAGCAGCGACTCCCCCTCGGCGACCAGGCGGACGGCGCGTACGAGGTCGTCCCGCCGTACGTCCTTGAGCAGGAAGCCGCTGGCCCCGGCGCGCAGGGCGTCGTAGACGTACTCGTCGACGTCGTACATCGTCAGGACCAGCACCTTCGCGTCGGTCCTGCGGCACACCCGCGCGGTGGCCTCGACGCCGTCCACGCCGGGCATCCGGATGTCCATGAGCACCACGTCCGGCGCCAGTTCGACCGCCTTGGCAACGGCCTCGGCGCCGTCGGCCGCCTCGCCGACCACGGTGATGTCGTCGTGGGCGTTGAGGATCATCGCGAAGCCACCGCGGAACAGGTCCTGGTCGTCGGCGACGAGTACGCGCAGCATGCCGTCAGCCGATCGGCAGGGTCGCGGTGACGGTCAGACCCGGGTTCCCCGGCCGGACGGCGAACCGGCCGCCGCAGGCCGTGACCCGCTCCCGCATCCCGATCATGCCGTGTCCTTCCCGTAGCTCCCGTCCGCCCCGGCCGTCGTCGGCGACCTCGACGTCCAGGGTGTCACCGGACCAGTGGAGCCCTACGCGGACGGTGCTCGCTCCAGCATGCCGGATCGTGTTGGTCAGCGCCTCCTGGATGATCCGGTACGCGGCGATGTCCACGTCGGAGGGAAGGCGCCGTGGCTCGCCACGCACGTCGGCGGAGACGTCCAGGCCGGCCCGGCGGGCGTTGTCCAGCAGACCGGGCAGGGCGTCGAGCCCGGGCTGCGGTCCCCGGGCCGGAGCCGGACCACCGGGTGCCTCGCTTCCGCGCAGCGCGCCGAGGATCAGGCGGAGCTGGCCGATCGCGTCCCGTCCGGCCTCGGCGATCGCCTCGAAGACCGCCTCGGCCTTCTCCGGGTGATCGCGCACCACCAGCGGGCCGGTCTCCGCCTGGATCACCATGAGGCCGACCGAGTGGGTCACGATGTCGTGCATGTCGCGGGCGATCCGGGTGCGTTCGCGGGCGACCGCGGCGGCGCGTTCCTCGCGGATGCGGGCTTCGCGCTCCCGTTCGGCCTCCCGGCCGGCCCGCCGGGCCCGTGCGCCCACGCCGAGCGCGTACGCGGCGACGATCGCGGTGAGGAGGTAACGGTAGGTCTCCAGATCCTCGTGCGGGACGACGAGCGACACGGCCACGCCGGCGACGAGACCCGCGATGCCCCCGGCGCGCCGCGCCCGGGAGAGATCCGCCGCCGCGAACGTGTAGGTGCACACGAGCACGCCGTAGGGCAACAGCAGCAGCACCAGAGTCGCGGAGTGCGGCAGCGACTTCGCCGTGATCGACAGGAGCGTCGTGGCGCAGCCCACGACCGCCCCGACGGGGAGGATGGCGCGGCGCCGCCACAGCACGGGCACCGACATCAGGACGGCGAGCGCCACGGCCCACCACGGCTGCCGGTACGGGACGAGGACGGGCGTCACCGTCATCACGGTGACGACGGCGGCGATCGCGACGTCGGCCCTTGATGCACTGAGGATGCTCGCCCGCATGACCGGCTCCGGGGTTGTCGGAGGGAACCCGGCAAGACTATGCGCGCGGCACCCGCCGTCGCCTCCACCGCCCGGTTGAAGGCCGTCTCACTCCTTCGAGTGAAACCCGGTGCCACGACTCTCCGAGCGGTCCTGGTCCCTGCGACCGGCACCCGGATCGTTCCCGCCGGTGATGTGCGTCGAGGCCGGAGCCTGGAGGGTCGGGGCGGCTGGAGAAGGAGGCTGCACGATGAATTCACCGATCCGGCGTCTGGCCGTGGTGCTCGCCGCCACGGCGCTGTCCGCGACGCTGTTCCATCTCGGCACCGGGCTCACGCCGGTGCCCTGGCTCACCTGGGTCGCACCGCTGCCGGTGCTCGTCCTGGCTCACCATGTCGGCGCCCGCGCCGCGTTCCTCGCGGCGTCGGCCGCGTGGCTCGGCGGTGAGACGGCGATGTGGGGCTACTTCCTCGACACGGTGCGGATCCCGCCGCCGATGGTCGTGTCGATGCTCGTCGGGTCGGCCCTGCTGTTCGGGCTGGTCGTCCTGTTGTCACGGGCGCTGATGCTGGGGGGGCGTCCGCTGACGGCGGTCGCCGTCGTGCCGGCGGCCTGGGTCGCCGTGGAGTACGCGACCTCGGTGCTGTCACCGAACGGGGCATGGTGGAGCCTGGCCTACACCCAGGCCGGCGTCCTTCCGGTCCTGCAGACCGCCTCGGTCACCGGACCGTGGGGAATCACCTTCCTGATCCTCGTGGTTCCCGCGGCCGCCGCCGCGCTCCTCGCACCGTCCCCCGCAGTACCGGGGGCGGCCGGGCGGCTGCGCGTGGCGGTCACCGCCGCGATCGTCCTGGCCCTGGCGGTGGGATACGGCGCCTGGCGGCTGCGCACGCCGTACGGTGAGGGCTCGGGCTCGGAGAAGGTGGCGCTGCTCGCCGCCGACCACGACGGCTGGGTCCCGGTCGCCTCGGCGGAGGGACGTGACCTCCTCGGGCGGTACACGGCGCGGATCCCGGGCCTCGCCGCACGAGGTGCGCGGGTCGTGGTCATGCCGGAGAAGGTCTTCATCGCCGACGACGCGACACTGCCCGCCCTGGCGGCGCCGCTGGCGCGGCTCGCCGCCGACCACCGCGTCGACATCGTCGTCGGACTGGTCCTCAAGCGGTCCGGCAGCCTCCGCAACGCGGCCATCGACTTCCCCGCCGACGGGAGCCGGCCGGTCGAGTACTTCAAGCACCACCTCATCCCCGGACTGGAAAGCGATTTCCAACCCGGGGACCGTATGGCCTTCGTGCCCGGTTCGGGCTCCCGCTGGGGGATCGCGATCTGTTTCGACCTGGATCTGCCCGGTCTGGTGCGCGACTACCGCAGGAGCGGCGCCACGGCGATCTTCGTGCCCGCCTGGGACTTCGATCGGGACCGCTGGCTGCACGGGAGGATGGCGGTCACCCGGGGCGTCGAGACCGGGCTCACCGTGGCGCGCGCGGCGCGGAACGGCGACCTGGTCGTGAGCGACGCCAACGGCCGGATCCGGACCGAGGCGCACAGCGCGGACGCGCCGTTCGTGTCCGCCCTCACCACGCTGCCCACCCGCTCGGCCGACACGCCCTACACAAGGTTCGGCGACTGGTTCGCCTGGGCCTGCGCGCTCCTGCTGGTGCTCGCACTCGCCTTCCTGACCCGCACCCGGCGTGCGCCGGCCGGGACTACCCGGCCAGGACCTGGCGCAGCGTGACGGCGAAGTTGTCCGGGTCGCCCGGCGTGCCGAACGTGTCGTCGAGGAACCCGCCGTGGTTGCTGGGGAAGATCACGGGTTTGGTGCCGAGCCGCTCGGCGACCGCCTCGCCCGCGCGGCGGGCCATCTGGCCCTCCGACTCGACTCCGACGCCGACGACGACGCGGGTCGGGGCCGCGCGGAGCGCGTCGAAGTCGGGCTCGTAGTGCGTGCAGGTCATGAGGTTCTGCTCGAACATCACGTCGCCACGCGAACCGTCGTCCTCCGCCGGCAGCCCGAACTCGGCCGGGCTCGGCATGGGCTGATCGGCGAAGTCCGCCGGGATCTCGCCCTGGTGACCGACGACCACGATGAACTTCACCATCGCCGGGCCGAAACCCTGCCGATCGTACGTCCGCCGGATGTCGGCCACGGCGGCCAGCGCCTGCTCCCGGTCCGGCAGCACCTGGGCGGCCGGCGGCTCGTGCGCCACGAGCGTGCGCACCTGTTCCGGATGCCGGGCCACGAGCGCGAGCCCGTTGACCGCGCCTCCGCTGCTGGCGAAGATGTCCACCGGCCCGCCTCCGAGCGCGTCGATCAGGCGGTGCAGGTCGTCGGCGTGCAGATCGGGCGTCGACTCGGCGGCGCCGTCGGTCCGCGTGCTCCGGTCGCTCCCGCGCGGGTCGTAGGTCACCACAGTGCGGTCCTGGAAGTGCCTGGCCAGGGCGGCGAACCCGGCGGCGCCCATCGGCGATCCGATCAGCAGCAGGATCGGCTCGGTGGTTCCCTCGGCCTCGCGCACGTCGTAGTGGAGAACGCAGCCGGGCACCTCAAGGGTGTGCGTCCTGGGCTCGGGCATGGAGTGGCTCCTCTTCGACGCGGGTGAGGCGGCCAACCTTATCTCGAACGTGTCATCGAATGAAGGGCGATTCGCGGAATCGGCGGAGGCGTCGATTCGACCCGGCCGGGGTCACAGGGCCGTACGCGCCTGTTCCACGTGCCGCGCGATGCCCAGAGCGCCGCTCTCCTCCGCGAGGGCGGCCGCCTCGTCGAGCAGCCGCAGGGCATCGTCCCTGCGGTCCTCGGCGGCGGCGATGTAGGCCAGCCCGACCAGGTTGGCGGCGACACCCGGATGGAAGCCGAGCTCCCGGCGCAGCCGCACCGACTCCTCCAGCCGGTCCCGCGCCGCCTCCAGCCGCCCGGCCCTGTGCTCCGCGATGCCCAGGTGCCTGAGCGCGTAGGACATCGTCAGCCTGTCGCCGGCCCTCGCCGCGAGCTCATGCGACCGCCGGAAGGCGGGCCCGGCCGCGTCGTCGTCGTCCCGTACGACCTGGTGGAAACAGCCGACCCAGAAGAGCGCCTCGCCCTCGCCGCGTACGTCGCCGAGCCGCCGGTAGAGGTCGGCGGCCCGCTCGAACAGCTCGAGCTCGCGGGGGTCCTCCACACGGTGTTCGAGGAACCGCGCATGGACGACGCGGCCGCGGGCCAGCGCGAGACCCGCCTCGACCGCGCCGATGTCCCGTCCCGTTCCCGCCGTGGCGAGGTCGGCTTCCACCGCGTCCAGCTCCCGGTCGGCCTCGGCGAGAGCCGAGGAGTCGCCGCCGAAGACCGCCTGCTCGTAGAGAACCCTGGCCCGTTCGAGTCGTACGTCGCCGCTCATCCCGATTCCATTCGTGATCACCGCGGTGCGAGGTCGCGAGTCTACCCCCGCCGTGGTGGTCCAGTACGATCCACAAGGTGGTCTGAACCGGGACAACGAGGGGGCGGCGTGGGTTTCGCGGACGGCCCCCGGCATGACACACCGCGAGGGCTCCCGGAGATCGTCGTCGACGCGCGTACCCGGGGTTTCCTGTGGCCGGGTGAGCCGATCGGCGGCCGTGAGTTCGCCGAGGCCCGGCACTCCCTGTTCGACGGCACGTTCACCTGGCCGGTGATGACGGCGCGGCGCTCGGCCCTCGACCACAACATCGCGACGCTGGCCCGCTTCGCGGACCGGCACGGGCTGGCCTTCGCGCCGCACGCCAAGACCACGATGTCGCCGCAGCTCGTGCGGGCCCAACTCGACGCCGGGGCCTGGGGGGTCACCGCCGCCACGCCGGGCCAGGTGCTCGTCCACCGCTCCTTCGGCGTCCCCCGCGTGCTGCTGGCCAACGAGATCTTCGACCGCGGCGCGCTGCGCTGGCTGGCCGGCGAGATCGCGAGCTTCGACTTCCTCTGCTACGCCGACTCCGTCGAGGGCGTGCGCGTGCTCGACGAGATGGCCGGCGACGTACCGTTCCGCGTGCTGGTCGAGCTGGGCCACCCGGGCGGCCGGTCCGGCTGCCGCGGGCAGGACGAGCTGCTGGCGGTGGCCCGCGCGGCGCGGGAGGCCAGGGGGACCGAGCTGGCCGGGGTCGCCGGATACGAGGGGACCCACCACGAGGCCGCCGAGGTGCGCGGATTCCTGCGCGACCTGGCCCACGCGGCGCGGACGCTCGCGCCGGAGGTGGCCGGCTCCATGGTGGTCTCCGCCGGGGGCAGCTCGTGGTTCGACCTGGTGGCCGAGGAGCTCGCGCCGCTGACCGGGGAGCTGGGCGCGACCGTGGTGCTGCGCAGCGGCGCCTACATCGCCCACGACGACGGCTACTACCGGGAGCACACGCCGTACAACCGGCTGGAGGGCGAGCTGCGCCCGGCGCTGGAGGTCTGGGCCCAGGTCCTGTCCGTGCCCGAGCCCGGTCTCGTGCTGGCCGGCATGGGCAAGCGGGACGTCCCGTACGACATCCACCTGCCGTTCCCCAGGGCCGTACGGCGCGGCGGCCGGGGCCCGGCCGAGCCGCTGGCCGGGGTGACGGTCGTCAAGGTGCAGGACCAGCACGCCTATCTCAGCGGCGACGCCGGGCTGCGCCCGGGAGACCTGGTGGCGTTCGGGCTGTCCCATCCGTGTACGGCCTTCGATAAATGGCGCGTCATCCCCGTGGTGGACGACGACGACATCGTGATTGATTTGATCAATACGTGTTTCTGATGGAGCGGTGACAATGGCTGGCAAGCAGGAGATCCGTACGACCGCCGGGGCCGCGCCGATCGGCGCCTACTCGCAGGGGCTCGTGGTGGGCGACTTCCTCTACACCTCGGGAATGGGGCCGCTCGACCCCGAGACCGGCGAGGTCGTGGGCGACGACGTGGCCGCCCAGACGCACCGGACGATGCGCAACCTCGGGGCGGTGCTGGAGGCCCACGGCCTGACGTTCGACGACGTGGTGAAGGCGACGGTCCACCTGCAGAACCTGAAGGAGGACTTCGCCGCGTTCAACGAGGTCTACCAGTCCTACTTCACCCGGCCCTACCCGGTGCGCACCACCGTGGGCTCCGATCTCATGGACATCCTCGTCGAGATCGACTTTGTGGCGTACGCGGGCCGCTGACGATGGACAGCGCCCTGTACGTCTTCGTCGAGGACCTGCGCGCCGAGGGCGTGCGAGGGCTGCTCGACCGGGCCTCGGCGTACGGCGTGCGAGGCGTCGCGGTGGCCGCGGCCTACCACCAGGCCAGGGACGTGACCCCGCACGGGGCGTCGCGGCTGACGCTGCGCCGCGACGGCGTCCACTTTCCCCCGCCGGACGACCTGTTCGGCGGGCTGCGCCTGACCGCGCCCGTGCAGCCCGGGGCGGAGGACCGGCCGCTCGACGAGCTCCGCCGGGCCTGCGCCGACCGGGGGATGCGGCTGCACGGCTGGACGGTGTTCCTGCACAACGCCACCCTCGGCCTGGCCCACCCCGACGTGACGGTGGAGAACTGCTTCGGCGACCACGGCTCCCCGGCCGACCTGTGCCCCTCGCACCCCGACGTACGGGCGTACGCGGTGGCTCTGGCCCGGGCCGTCGCCCGGCAGGGAGTGGACACGGTCGTGGCCGAATCGCTGCACTTCGGGGCCTTCGCGTACGAGCGGTGCCAGGTGGCGCTCGGCCCCATGGACGCCTTCCTGTTCGGCCTGTGCTTCTGTGCCCACTGCATGCGCCGGGCCGCCGACCTCGGGGTGAACGCCGAGGTGGCCAGGCAGGAGTGCGCCAGGATCGTCGGGGGCGTGCTCGACGGCGATCCCCCCGCCGAGGGCGAGGTCACGCGGGCGGCGCTGACGGCCTACGCCGGTCCCGAGGCGGTGGCGTACGCGCGGGCCCGCTCCGAGAGCGTCACGTCGCTGGTGGGGGAGGTCGCGGCGGCGGTGACGGCCGAAGGCGCGCGGCTGACGTTCATGGACGCGACGGGCGCGGCCAAGGGCTACGCCCACGGGCTGCCCTCGGCCGGGCTGGCCGCGCACGACTCCTGGCAGCTCGGGATCGACCTGGTGGCGCTCGGCGACCTGGTCCCGTCGTTCGCGGTCCTCGGATACGCCAGGGACCCCGCCCGGGTGGCCGACGACGTCGCGGCCTACCGGCGCTCGGTGGGCAAGAACCCCGAGCTGAGGGTCGTGCTGCGCCCGGGCGCTCCGGACACCGACTCCGCCGAGCGGCTGGCCGCCAAGGTCCGCGCGGCCCGTACGGCGGGGGCCGGGGCCACCGACTTCTACGCGTACGGCCTGGCGCCCTTCGAGGCGCTCGGCCGCATCACCGAGGCGCTCGCCTGAAGCCGGAATCGCCGGCTCTCGCCTGGCCGGGGCTGTGAGCGGCGGCCGGTGCGCCGGGTGTCACGGCCGGTCGGTCTGTTCGTGCCGCTGGACCAGGGCGTCCGTGAGGACGGCCAGACCTGCGGCGACCCGCGCGGTGTCGCACTCGCGTAGCACGGCGGTGACGTGCTCGGCGGCCAGCGGGGCGAGCAGCGCGTGGGCGAGATAGTCGGCGTCCGCGCCGGGGCGCGCCTCGGCCAGCAGGATCGCCAGGTGGCGGTGCCAGAAACGGTAGGAGCCGATCCGATACCGGGCGCCGGGGCTGGCGGTCTCGGAGACGCGCAGCAGATCGAGGTGTTCGAAGAGGTAGCCGGCGTAGGCCTCGACGAACGCCCGCACCCGATCGCCGGGTGACGCGCCGGGCCCCAGCGGCGGCGGCCCGGACAGGATCCGCTCCTGCAGTTCCCGTTCCTTGTCGTCGAGCAGGGCCGCCACGAGTCCCGACTTGTCCCCGAACCGGCGGAAGAGTGTGCCCTTGCCCACCCCGGCCTCCGCCGCCACCGCGTCCATCGAAACGGCTTCGACGCCGTGCTCCCGGAACAGCTTCGCCGCCGCCTCCAGCACCCGCCGCCGGTTACGGGCCGCGTCCGCGCGTTCACGAGGTGGGTCTCCCAGCAGGGAGACGAGATCCCTTGACGAACCGGACTGCGGTCCGGTAGTTTCCGAGCTGTTCACACAACCGGACTGTAGTCCAGTTACTTGGAGGACGCAATGACCGCTCTCATCAGCAGGGACGAGCTCAAGGCCGCCATCGACGCCGGGACCGTCACCGTCGTCGACGCGCTGGGCGGCGACTACTACGCGCAGCAGCACCTTCCGGGAGCGATCCCGCTGACGGAGGCCGAGGTCGCCGACCGGGCCGCCGAACTGCTGCCGGACAAGAACGCCGCGATCGTCACCTACTGCTCGAACCCCTCCTGCCCCAACAGCCAGGCCGTGGCCAACCGGCTGACCGCGCTCGGATACACCGACGTGCGCAAGTATCGGGAGGGCATTCAGGACTGGGTCGAGGCCGGTCTGCCGGTCGAGTCGCTGACCACGGCGTCCTGATCGATCCGGCCGTTCAGGCGGAGCCCCGGACGACGAGCTCGGTGGGGAGGATCACCGGGTCGGCCGGGCCGTCCTTGAACAGGCCCAGCAGCAGCCGGACCATCGCGGCGGCCTGCTCGATGATCGGGTGCCTGATCGTGGTCAGCGGGGGCTCGGTGTAGCGGGCCGCCTCGATGTCGTCGAACCCGACGACCGCCACGTCGTCCGGCACCCGCCGGCCCGCCTGGCGCAGGGTCTGCAGTGCCCCGATGGCCATGAGGTCGTTGGCGACGAAGACGGCGTCCAGGTCCGGGTCGTCCTGCAGCAGGTGGCGCATGGCGACGGCGCCGGACTCGCGGGTGAAGTCCCCGACGGCGACGATCGACCGCCGGTCGGACTCGCGCAGCGCGTCGCGGTAGCCCTTGAGCCGGTCCTGGCCGCCGATCATGTCCTGCGGCCCGGCGATCGTGGCGATGCGCCGCCGCCCGCTGTCCAGCAGGTGGCGCACCGCCTTCACCGCGCCGCCCACGTTGTCGTTGTCCACGTACGGCAGGGGCACCGGCACGGCCGGCCTGCCGTACGAGACGACGGGGACGCCCATCCGCGCGATGGCGGAGGGCAGCGGGTCGGCGCCGTGCATCGAGATCAGCATGACCCCGTCGACGTGGCCGCTGGCGATGTAGCGCTCGATCCTCGCGTGGCTCTGGGCCGAGCCGCCGAGCATGAGCACGACCTGCTTGTCGGCGGCCTCGAGCTCCAGGCTGGCAGAGCGGATGACCGTGGAGAACATCGGGTCCTCGGAGAAGACCCTGGTCGGCGGCTCCGACACGACCAGCGCGATCGAGTCGGTCCGCTGGGTGACGAGACTGCGCGCCGCCGAGTTGGGGACGTATCCCAGCTCGTCCACGGCGCGCATCACGGCATCCCTGATCTGCGGTGTCACCGTCATCTGCCCGTTGACGACCCGGGAGACGGTGGCGCGGGAGACCCCTGCCCGCGCCGCCACCGCCTCCAGAGTGGGTCGTTTCATTCATTCCCCCATAAACCCATTGCGTTTGATGACGTCTCGATACCACAGCGCGCTGTCCTTGGGAACGCGTCGCTGGGTTTCGAAGTCGACGTACACGATGCCGAACCTCTTGTGATAGCCGAAGGCCCACTCGAAGTTGTCCAGGAGCGACCATACGAGATAACCCCTCAGGTCCGCACCGGCGGAGATCGCGGCGTGCGCCGCCCGCAGGTGGCCGTCGAGGTAGGCGATGCGGTCCTTGTCGTGTACCTCGTCACCGGTGAGGTGGTCGTCGAAGGCCGCGCCGTTCTCCGTGACGAGCAGCCCGACCTCGGGATAGTCGCGCGACAGCCGTACGAGCAGGGTCTCCAGGCCGGACGGCTCGATGGGCCAGTCCATCGCGGTCGTCGGGCCGGTCGGCGGCTCGAACCGGATGCCCTCGGTGCCGGGGAAGGCGGGGTTGGCCGGCTCACCGGGCGCGGCCGACACGAAGGACGGGTTGTAGTAGTTGATGCCGAGCAGGTCGATCGGCTGGTGGATGACGGCCAGGTCGCCGTCCCTGACGTGGTCCAGGCCGCCGTGGCGGGCGGCGATCTCCAGCACGTCCTCCGGGTAGCGGCCCCGCAGCGCCGGGTCGAGGAACTGCCGGTTCATCAGCGCGTCCACGCGCGCGGCCTCCTGGTGGCCGTCGTCCGTCTGGATGACCGGCGCGAGGTTGAGGGTGAGCGCGACCTCGGCGGCCCCGGCCGCGCGCAGCGCCTGCGCCGCCAGCCCGTGGCCGAGCAGCAGATGGTGGGCGGCGCGGAACGCGGCGGCCGGGTCGCGCCTGCCCGGGGCGTGGACGCCGGAGCAGTAGCCGAGGAAGGCGGCCACCCACGGCTCGTTGAGGGTCGTCCAGGTGCGGACGCGGTCGCCGAGCCGCTCGTGCACGACGGCGGCGAAGTCGGCGAAGCGCGCGGCGGTGTCCCGCGAGGCCCAGCCGCCGGCGTCCTCCAGCGCCTGCGGCAGGTCCCAGTGGTACAGCGTGGGGTAGGGCGTGATGCCGTGGGCGAGCAACTCGTCCACCAGCCGGTCGTAGAAGCCGAGGCCGGCGGCGTTCACCTGCCCAGCCCCGGTGGGCAGGATCCGCGGCCAGGCCACGGAGAACCGGTAGGCCGCCAGGCCCAGGCCGGCCATGAGCCGTACGTCCTCGGCGTAGCGGTGGTAGTGGTCGCAGGCGACGTCGCCGGTGTGGCCGTCGGCCACGTTGCCCGGGACCCTGGAGAAGGTGTCCCAGATCGAGGGACCCCTGCCGTCCTCGGCGGCGGCGCCCTCGATCTGGTAGGCCGCCGTGGCGGCGCCCCAGACGAAGCCGTCAGGGAAGACCATCTTCGACGATCCGGTCCCCCGAGATGCCATGGTCGTCGCCGTCATCCCTTAACAGCTCCCTGCATGATGCCTCCGATGATCTGTTTGCCGAGCAGGACGAAGATGAGCACCAGCGGCAGGGTCGCCACCGCCGTGCCCGTGAGGCCGAGCGTGAAGTCCCGCACGTAGCCGCTGGCGAGCTGCGACAGCGCGACCTGCACAGTGGGATTGTCCGGGGTGAGGACCACCAATGGCCAGAAGTAGTCGTTCCAGGCGGTCATGAACGTGAGCATGCCGAGCACCGCCGCCGCGGGCCGCGCGGCCGGGAGCACGACGTGCCAGAACAGCCGGGCCGTGCTGCACCCGTCGATCCGGCCCGCCTCCAGCAGCTCGGTCGGCAGCGCGCGGCTCAGGTACTGCGTCATGAAGAACACGCCGAACGCGTTGACCAGCGCCGGGACGATCACGGCGTACATCGTGCCGGTCCACTCCAGCTTGATCATCAGCATGTAGAGCGGGATGATGCCGAGCTGCGTCGGGACCATCATCGTCACGACGGTCATCAGCAGGAGCACGTTGCGCCCGCGGAAGCGCAGCTTGGCGAACGCGAAGCCGGCCAGGGTGGAGAAGAACATCACCGACACCGTGATCGTCCCGGCGACGACGAACGAGTTGAGCAGCGCCAGCGCGAACGGCGCGGTGTCGAAGACCCGCTGCACGTTGGCGAAGAAGTTGCCGCCGGGCAGCAGCGGCGGCGGCACCTCGGCCAGCGCCGCGTTGTCGTGCGAGGCGACGATCACACTCCAGTAGACCGGGAACGCCGAGAAGAACGCCACCGCCACCAGGGTGAGATAGGTGAGCGGATGCCCACGCAGCGCTCTAAGCATCGAGGCCTCCCCGCATGCGCCGTACGACGAGATAGTTGAACGCCACGACCACGACCACGAGCAGGAACATCATCCACGCCGCCGCCGAGGCGTAGCCGAACTCGAAGCTGCGGAAGCCCTTCTCGTACAGGTAGAGGGCCAGGGTCTGGAACTGGCGGTCGGTGCCGCCCGTGGCCGCCGCGCCGTTGCTGACCTGCGCGCCGAACAGCAGCGGCTCGGCGATGATCTGCATCGACCCGATGGTGGTGACGATGACGGTGAAGATGACGGTCGGCCGGATCATCGGGAGCGTGATGCCCCACAGCTGCTTGAGGCTGGACGCGCCGTCGAGGGTCGCCGCCTCGTAGATCTCCTTCGGCACGGCCTGCATGGCGGCGAGGTAGATGAGCGCGTTGTAGCCGGTCCACCGCCACATGATCATCACGGCGATGGCGACGTGCGAGGTGGCCACGCCCGCCTGCCAGTTGATCCGGCCGAACCCGAGCCCGTCGAGCACCAGGTTGATCAGCCCGAAGTCGCGCCCGAAGAGCTGGCTGAAGATGACCACCACGGCCACGACGCTGGTCACGTTGGGCAGCAGGAGCGTGATGCGGAACAGCGTCTGTGCCCGCAGCGGCCGGTTCAGCAGGTGTGCCAGCACGAGCGCGAGCAGCAACTGCGGCACCGCGGACAGGACGCCGATCGACAGCGTGTTGAACGCCGCGTTCCAGAAGTAGCCGTCGGCGAACAGCGCCTTGTAGTTGTCCAGGCCGATGAACGGGTTGTCGCTGCTCAGCAGGTTCCAGTCGTGCAGCGACACCCAGGCCGTGTAGATGAGCGGGAAGACGCCGAAGGCCGCGAAGAGCAGGAAGAACGGCGCGACGTACGCGTACGGCGAGGCCTGCCGGTCCAGCCGGTGCAGGCGGGAGCGCCAGCCCGACGCCGCTCGCGTGCGCGCCGGCGGGTGCACGGTGGACGGGGGGCCGCCGGGGGAGGGCGCCACGGTCCGCAGGGACCCGCCCGGGGGTGATGCCATGGGAGATCCTCCTCTGGGCAGGGCCCCCGCAGCGGATCGCGCGGATCGTCCGGGGGCCCTGCCTGCGACGGACTACTTGATGCCTTCCACGTCCTTGAGGACCTGGGCCCACGCCTCGTCGGGCGACTGCTTGCCCTGCTCGACCCGGCCGATGCCGTTGCCGATGGCCGTGCGCACGTCGCCCTCGCGGGGGCCGAGGTGCTGCGGCTTGAGGTTCTTCGCGGCGTCGGAGTAGATCTTGCCGACGGGGGCGTCGTTGAAGAAGTCCTTCGTGAAGTTCTGGATGTCCGGCTGGTCGTACAGCGAGGGGATCGACGGGAAGTTGCCGATCGCCTTGAACACCGCGGCCTGGTTCTGCGCCGAGGTCAGGAAGTCGATCAGCTCGGCGGCCTCCTTCGGGTGCTTGCTCTGCTTGGGCACCGTGAGGTGCGAGCCGCCGGAGTTGCCCGCGCCGCCGGGGACGGTGGCGATGTCCCACTTGCCGGCCGCGTTCTTGGCCTGGTCCTGGATGTAGGCGGTCATCCACGCGGGGCAGATCACGGTCGCGAACGAGCCCTTGGCGAAGCCGGTGTTCCACTCGGGCGTGAACGCGCCGATCTTGGCGGACAGGCCGGCGTCGATCATCTGGACCGACAGGTCCCACGCCTTCTTCACGTCGGGGTTGGTGGCGACGACGATGTTGTCCTGCGCGTCGTACACGCCCACCGGGGCCTGGGCGATGATGGCCCGGAAGATCTCGCCGGGGCTGTCGAAGAACTTGGCGTCCTTGGGCGCCTTGGCGGCGAACTTCCTGCCGGTCTCGATGTACTGCTCCCAGGTGGGCCACAGGGCCGACACCTCGTCGCGCTTGCTCGGCAGGCCGGCCTTCTCGAACAGGTCGGTGCGGTAGCACATGGCCAGGCCGCCGACGTCGGTGCCGAGACCGATGAGGGCGCCGCTCGGAGCGAGGCCCTGCTGCCACTTCCAGTCGAGGTACTCGCCCTGGCGCTTGTCGAGGCCGTACTGCTTCAGGTCGTAGAACTTGTCGGGCTGCGAGGTGAACTGGCTGATGTAGCCCACCTCGATCGCCTCGACGTCCGCGGCGCCTGCCCCGGTGGCGAGGTGCGCGGCGAGGTTGGTGTGGTGGTCGGCGTACGCCGCCTGGCGCTCCTCGATCTCGACGTTGGGGTGCGTCTTCTTGAACTCCTCGTAGAGCGGCTTGAAGCCGAAGTCGCCGAAGAGCCCGACGCTGAGCTTGATCTTCTCCGTGGACTGGCCGCCGCCGGTCTTGGTGTCGGATCCGCCCCCGCCGCACGCCGTGAGGGTGAGCAGGGAGGCGGCGAGCATGGGGGCGACGAACCGGACGATCCGGCGGCCCGCGTGGGGAGTGCCCATGAACCCTCCTTGGGTTCCGCATATGAAATCGATCTTGAAGAGAGCGCTCTCGCACAAGAGTGGGAGTCGGTAGTGAGGCCGTCAAGTGGCTGATCAGTAACGATTCCCGTTATCTCGGAATGCCGTCACCGCTGGTGAGAGCGCTCCCACGGCTATCGGCGCAGCGTGGGAGTGCCGTCCCGCACGTTCGCGTAGCCGGGCGGTCGTCGTGACCGTGCTTCAGCCGGCCGAGGGGTTCAGGCCCTCCCGATACCGCTGCGGGCTCACGCCGCGCTCCCGCTTGAAGGCCGAACTCAGCGCGAACGCGGTGCCGTAGCCGACTCGCCGGGCCACGGTCTCCAGCGTCGCGTCCGTCTCGCGCAGCAGGTCGGCCGCCTGCGCCAGCCGGAGCCCGGTCAGGTAGGCCATCGGCGGCTCGCCGACCAGTTTCGCGAACCGCTGTGCCAGTGCGGCGCGGGAGACCCCCGCCCGGCCCGCCAGCTCGGCGACCGTCCACGGGTGGGCCGGGTCGGCGTGCAGCATCCGCAGCGCCGGCCCCACCACCGGGTCGCCGTGCGCCCGATACCAGCCCGGAGCCTGCGCGTCCGGGCGGGAGAACCACGTCCGCAGCACGGCGATCAGCAGCAGGTCCAGCAGGCGGTCGAGCACCACCTCCTGGCCCGGTTCGTCCTTGACGATCTCCCGGCCGAGCAGCGTGACGAGGGAGCCGTCCCAGGAGTCGCCGCGCAGCACCAGCAGCGTGGGCAGCGCCGCCAGCAGCCGCTGGGTGACCGCGCCGCGCATCTGGTAGGTGCCGATGAGCATCACGGCCGAGCCGTCCGGGTCGTTGCCCCAGTTGCGTGTGCCCAGGTCCATCTCCGCCGACAGGCCGCGGCCGTCCGGCGTGGTGCAGACCTGCCCGGGGTGGATCACGACCTGCGGGGCGGTCGCCGGGTCGTCGGCGACCGTGTAGTGAGCGGGGCCGCGTACGACCGCCACGTCCCCGGGCCCCACCCGTACGGCCCGGTCCTCGTCCGGGGTGATCCACGCCTCGTCGCGCACCATCGCGACCAGGCACAGCGGCGCCTCGTCCTGGATCCGCACCGACCAGGGCGGGCTCAGCGTCGCCCGCAGCAGGAAGGCCCCCCGCGCCCTGGGCCCGTCGAGGAGGTCGGCCAGCGCGTCCATGCCCGGAATCGTAGACGGCCGGATATGCGGTCGAGCGTCTCGGCGATGTCGCCCGGAGCCCTCCGCCGGTTGACTGGTCGCCATGATGACGACAGCGCAGATCCTGGTCACCATCGGCGCCCGCGCCGCGGCGAGGGCGTCATGACGTACCTCCTGGCCGCCGTCGCGGCAGCCGTGTCCATGCTCATGACCGCCGGGATGGCGGGCACCTTCTTCGGGTTCTCGGTCGGGGTCATGCCGGGCCTCAACGCGGCGTCGGCCCCCTCGGCGATCGACGCGATGAACGCCGTCAACGCCAAGATCCAGAACCCGGTGTTCCTGGCGGCGTTCGTCCTCGCCCCGGTCGCCGCCGCCGGGGCGGGCGCCCTGCTGCTGGCCACCCCTCGCTCCGGCGCGGCCTGGCCGTTCTTCGCGGCGGCCGCGGTGTACGCCGTGGGCGTGATCCTGATCACGGCCGCGGTGAACGTGCCGATGAACGACGCCCTGGCCGCCGCGGCGGCCCACGGCGACCCGATCGAGGCCGCCGCCCGGATCTGGTCGGACTACTCGGGCCGATGGACCACCTGGAACACCTGGCGCGCCGTGGCCGGGGGAGTGAGCCTGCTGCTGATGGGCTACGGCGTCCACCGCTGGGGCCGGGGCTCCTGACCCGTCCAGGTCCGGACCGCGACGACTGGAGAGCGCTCTCGCGGTGATGTTTCCACCATTGAGGTCTTCGAGAGAACGCTCTCTTGGATTGCACAGATCCTCTTGACGGGAGTGAGATTCAGAGGGGACAGTGTCGCTCAAGCGGTCCGCGGTCGCGGTGCGCGGGCCCTCACGACCCCCTCCGGACGCCGCCGTCCGGCCCTTCCAGACGTCCACCGTCTTCGCTCCGTGAGGCCACCCGCACTCCCCAATCCCCCCGCCGCGACGACCGGACCGAGGAGAGAGGTACTCATGCGTGTGCTCCACTCCCCATGGCGGCGCTCGGTGCTGGCGCTGCTCGCCGTGGCCGCCGCGGTCATGGCCCTCGCCGTACGGCCTGCCGACGCGTCGGTGCCCGGGACGCCGTCCGGCTGGTCGCTCGTCTGGTCGGACGACTTCGACGGCACGGCCGGTACGCTCCCGTCGTCCACCAACTGGATCATCGACACCGGCCACTCGTACCCCGGAGGCCCGGGCAACTGGGGCACCGGCGAGATCCAGAACTACACGTCCAGCACCTCCAACCTGAGCCTGGACGGCAGTGGCAACCTGCGGATCACCCCGATCGGCAGCGGCCAGAACTGGACCTCCGCGCGGATCGAGACCCGCCGCGCCGACTTCAAGCCGGCCGACGGACGGATCCTGCGCATCGAGGGCCGCATCCAGATGCCGAACGTCACGGGCGACGCCGCCCTCGGCTACTGGCCGGCCTTCTGGGCGCTCGGCGCGCCCTACCGGGGCAACTACCAGAACTGGCCCTCGATCGGCGAGTTCGACTTCATGGAGAACGTGAACGGGCTCAACACGGTCTGGGCCACCCTGCACTGCGGCGTGAACCCCAACGGGCCGTGTAACGAGACCAACGGCCTGGGCAACAGCCGGGCCTGCCCCGGCTCGACCTGCCAGTCGGCCTTCCACACCTACCGGTTCGAGTGGGACCGCAGCGTCAACCCCAACCAGCTCCGGTGGTACGTGGACGGCCAGCAGTTCCACAGCATCAGCCAGAGCCAGCTCGACGCCACGACGTGGTCGAACATGACCTCCCACGCCGGATACTTCATCCTGCTCAACGTCGCCATCGGCGGCGGCTTCCCCAACGGTGTGGCCGGGTTCTCCACGCCCACCTCCGCGACCGTGTCCGGACGGCCGATGGTGGTCGACTACGTCGCCGTGTGGCAGAGCGGCGCGACCAGCAGCCCGCCGCCGAGCTCGCCCCCGCCGGGAGGCGTGGACGCCCGCTCCACCATCCAGGCGGAGAACTACCAGGCCCAGAGCGGCACGCAGGTGGAGACGACCCAGGACAGCGGTGGCGGCCAGAACGTCGGCTACATCTCCAACGGCGACTGGCTGCGCTACGACGGCGTCAACTTCGGCTCGACGGCGGCGCGGCAGTTCAAGGCCAGGGTCGCCTCCGGCGCGGCGGCCGGCGTGAGCGGCCTCGTACAGGTCAGGCTCGACAGCCCGACGGCGACCCCGATCGGCGACTTCGCCGTCGGCAACACCGGCGGCTGGCAGAGCTGGACGACCATCCCGGCCAACATCACGCCGACGACCGGCACCCACACCGTCTACATCACCTTCAGCAGCGGGCAGCCGGCCGACTTCGTCAACCTCAACTGGTTCACGTTCGCCACGTCCTGACCGCCGCGCCATGGGCGGGGGCCGCTCGTGGTCCCCGCCCATGTCCCGCGGCCGAACGCCGGACGTACGTCACCCGGTGGGCGAGACGGTCTCCGGTGACGGCGACCCGCCGGGCGTGACGGGCGCGGACGGAGTCTGCGGAGTCTGCGGGGTCTGTGCCGGGGGTGCGCCGCCTCCGCCGTGCCCCGGCAGGGCGGGGCGGCTGGCGTCCGCGACGATGATCGCCCTCGGGCTGCCGCCGGTCGTGCCCACGATCCACACCTGGTCGCCCTGCTGGATCCCCTGCAGGCCCTTGTAGTCCGCGACGATCCTGGTCGACTCGTCGACCGTGTAGGTGCGGCCGTCCACCGTGAGGGCGCCGCTCCGCACCGAGTCCACCGAGCCCGTCTGGCTCGTGAAGGTCTGGTAGTCGCGGGCCGTACGCGGCTGCTGGGGCTGTCCGAGCTGGAGCAGGGCGAGCTCGGACATGCCGAACCGCTCAGGACCGGGCCGGAGCTGTCCCGCCTGGGCGTACCGCGGCTGGTCCTGGCCCGGTGCGCCCGCCACCGCGAGGCCGGCGCCGGTGGCGAGGGTGAGCGCCGCGGCGACTCCGAGGAGCAGCCGGGGCCGTTTGCCGTGAGGCTTCGGCGGCTTGCTGGACATGGTCATCGGTGTGCTCCCTCCACTCGGCGCTGGGGCACGACATGACACGGCATGACACGGCATGACACTGTGCGGCCTGACGTGGCCGGCGCGGCTGGGATGTGCGCGAACGACGTGAGCGGACGTGACCGTGGCAGGTCATGGAACGTCCGCGGGAACGACGCGCCGGGCGTACACGGCCGCGCATGGAGCGCGCGGCACCGCGAACCCGTCGTCGCGGAGGGCCCGCCAGTGGCACTCCTGGCCGGGCCGCCCGGTCGATCTGTCCGGGTCGATCCGTCCGGTCAGCCGCCGGCCCGCGCCGGTCGGCCCGCCTTCGGATCCCCTGGCCGCCCTACCCCATCGAGTACTGCGTTCACCGCCCGTTCGGTAAAGCCATCGTCCAGAGGCAATTGCCGGAATACCACCCGCAGCCAGACCGCGCCGGCGAGCAGGTCCATGATCGTCATCGGGTCGGCGGATTCCGCGATCTCGCCGCGCTCCCGGGCCCGTTCGAAGATCGGCCGCTCCCGGGCGAACCGGTCGGCGAAGAAGCCCCTGGCCGCCTCCGCGAGTTCAGGGCTGTTGGCGGCGGCCCCGAGCGCCGCGACGGCGATGTCCGCCGCCGGGGGAGTGGTGAGCAGCCGGGCCAGGCCGTCCAGCAGCGCGTGCAGGTCGCCCCGCAGGCTCCCGGTGTCGGGCACGTCGAAGTCGAGCGCCCGCGCCTCGACCAGCGCCGTGCCGAGCAGGGCGGCCTTCGACGGCCACCACCGGTAGATCGTCGTCTTGTTGACCCCCGACCGTTCGGCCACGCCCTCGATGGTCAGGCCCTCGTAGCCCTTCTCCGCCAGCAGGCGCAGCGCGGCGTTCAGGATGTCGTCCTTCTTGCGTGGGGCCATGGCGGGAGCCTACTGCAACGCACCGTTGTGTTTTAATGGCGTACACAACGCAACGTTGCGTTGCTTTCGAGGAGGTGGATCATGAGCATGCCGGTGGTCTTCGTCCACGGCACCCGCGTGAGCGGCACGATGTGGTCCCCGGTCCGTGCGCTGCTGCGGGCCCCGTCCGCCGCGCCCGACCTGCCCGGCCACGGCCGCCGCCGGGGCCTGCCGTACGGCACGGAGGCGGCGTGCGACGTCGTCGCGGAGGCGATCGCGGACCTGGGCGGACGGGCGCTCGTCGTGGGGCTGTCCCTCGGTGGTTACGTGGGCATCGCCGCCGCGGCGCGGCATCCGGACCTCGTCGCGGGCCTGGTCGCGATGGGCTGCACGACGCGGCCCGACCGGCCCAGGGCGCACGCCTACCGGCTCGCCGGGCGCCTGGCCGCCCGCAATCCCGCGCTGGCCGACCGGGTGAGCCGCTTCGCGTTGCGCCGGACGCTGCCCGGGGCCGCCGGGGACGCCATGATCGAAGGCGGGCTGAGCAGCGAGGTCGTGGCGTCCGTCGTCGAGGCGGTCACGGCGGAGGACCCGCTCGCCTCGCTGGCGGCCTACCCCGGACGGGTCTGGCTGCTCAACGGCGCCCGCGATCCCTTCCGGGCCGACGAACAGGCGTTCCTGCGGGCCTGCGCCGACGGCAGCCTCACGCACCTGCCGGGCCGTGGCCATCTGACCGTGCTCGCCGATCCCGCGTGGCTGGCCCGTTTCATCGACGCCGCGGCCCGGGACCTGTCCGCCTGCGCGGCCTGATCAGCCCCGCGCCGTACGCCCGGCCCCGCTGAGCGCGGCGACGAGGGCGAGCGCCAGGTAGACCAGCCCCGAGGCGTACCTGAGCGTGCTCGCGCGCAGGCGGCGGCCGAGCGACCCGGCGGTGAGCGCGTACACGAGGTCCGAGGCCAGCCCGATCACGGCGAGGACCAGCCCTAGAAGGAGGACCTGCCCCGGCACGTCGCCGAAGGGATCCACGAACTGCGGCAGGAACGCCAGGAAGAACAGCACGGTCTTGGGGTTCAGCACGTTGACCACGACGCCTTCGAGGAAGACCCGGCGTAATGGCTGCGGCCTCGGCTCGTCGTCGTCCGAACCCCGGCGGGTCAGGGCGCGGACGCCGAGATAGGCAAGGTAGGCGACGCCGGCCCACTTCACTGCCGCGAACAGCGCCGCGGACCGCGCGAGCAGATAGGAGAGGCCGGCCGCCGCTGCGGCGATGTGGAGCAGCGTGCCCGTCTCCACACCGAGAGCCGAGGCGACCCCGGCACGGCGGCCCTGGGTCACACCCCGGGCGGCGATGTAGAGATGGTTGGGGCCGGGCACGGCCACCACCGCCGCCGAGGCGGCCGCGTACACCAGGAACGTCGAGGCGTCGATCACGCTTGCCGAGGCTAGAGGCGTCCCGGCCCGGACACCCGGGCCAATCGGCGCCGGTGTCCGTGGACCAATGCGGCTCAGAGCGTCCCGGGGCCCTCGGCGAGGTCCCGCACGATCTGGATCAGCTCGGCCGGGTCGAACGGCTTGGTGAGATAGGCGTCGACACCGATGTCGTAACCCCGCCTGCGGTCGTCCTCCTGGGCCCGGGCGGTGATGAGCATGACCTTGATGTGCCGGGTGCTCGGGTCCTTCCGCAACCGGGTGGCCGTCTCCCAGCCGTCCAGGCGCGGCATCATCACGTCGAGCGTGATCACATCGGGATCCACGTCATGGACGCGGTCCAAGCAGTCCTGCCCGTCGTACGCGGTCTCGACCTCGAACCCCTCCAGGGTCAGGTTGACCGCTATGAGCTGCCGGATGACCTCGTCGTCATCCACGACCAGCACGCGTCCCAGAAGCTCGCCCACGGCGGCAAAGCTAGCCAATGAGACGGGGTGGGCGCGCGGTTTTCGCTGATCCACATGCCCGCGCCCGCCGGCGGCCGTAATGATGTCACGAGCGCCCTTCAAGTGCTGGTAGCCTTATCAGCGGTTGAGCCCCCTTAGCTCAGGGGATAGAGCACCGGCCTCCGGAGCCGGGTGCGCAGGTTCGAATCCTGCAGGGGGCACCAGATCAAGGCCAGTCCACACGTCGTGTGAGCTGGTCTTTTTCGTGTCGTACGACTGTGGCGATCTTGTCGTTCTGCGACGGCGTCGGACGCGTCGCGACAGGGTCTGCGGGGAGCACGCGGGCAGAGTTCGCGCCGAAGAGAGCGCAAGGCCCGCGTGGCCGTCTCCGCCGGCGCCTAGGTGGACTTTGTCAGGTCGGCATGGTGCTCGTTGGTGGCAGGTGAGGCATCCGTCTGTCCGGCAGCGCCTTCTGATGGAATCCCGACCGTCGGCAGGGTGGGCCGCGGGCGGTGCGCGTATGACCGTCCGCGGCCCGGTAGGACCTCACATCAGCTGCGTAGGCTCCACTGCTGGTTCGTGCCGCCGTTGCACGCCCACAGAATGATCTTCGTACCGTTGGCGGTGCCGGCGCCGTTGGCGTCCAGGCACAACCCGGACTGCACACCGGTGACGGTGCCGTTGGAGTTGAGGTTCCACTGCTGGTTGGTCTGTCCGTTGCAGTCCCAGATCACCACCTGGGTGCCGTTCGAGGTGCCCTGGCCGTAGGCGTCCAGGCACTTGTTGCCGAACACCTGCAGCTGCTTGCCCGAGGTGTACGTCCACCGCTGGTTGGTCTGTCCGTTGCAGTCCCACAGCTGCGCCTGAGCGCCGTTGGTCGCCGTGCCGCCGCTGACGTCCACGCATCGACCCGACTGGCCGCCCACGATCGTGACGTTCTGCTGGCCGCTCCCGCCGTTTCCTTGCCTGACGAGCGATTTCGACTCGGCCGATCGATTCCCCTGGGCGTCCACGACGTAGAGCCGATACTCACCGGTCGACGTCGGAACGGCAATGGAGGTCGCGGTTCCGCTTGCCCGGGTCATCGTGTTGCCGACGGCGAAGGAGGTCGTACCCGAGGGGGCCAGCCAGACCGTCTTGCTCGCATCGCCGGTGCTGCGGATGGGAATCGATGTCACACCGGCGCCGATGAACGTGCTGGCGGGCAGGACGTAATCCGGAAGAGAAAGATTGCTCTGGGGGATGATGTTCCTGTACGCGTCCTCGAGTCCGGAGTTCACGGCGATGCTGTATGCCTGCGACGGCCAGACGTAGTCGGAGGATACGAGGATGTCCTGGACCGTGCTGTTCGGCAGGTTCTTGTTGGAGACTTTGTTGATAGGGCCGTATGTCTGCGTGATGCTCAGATCATGCTTACGTCCGAAGTCGTCGGAGTTGATAAGCCACGTGACATTCTTGTCCACGCTCAGGACGTTGTCGCGGAAGGTTATGTACGCTGAGCCTTCGTCCGGGTGGAGTCCGTACTTGTGACCGGCCGGGACGCCCTGCAGATAGTTGTTGCTGATCGTGGTTCCCGGCTGGCTGCCCAGCGTGTAGATGGGAGCCGTGTCGCCCAGGCGCTGCACCGTGTCGATGATGTGGTTGTAGCTGATGTTGTTGTTCTTCGCCGTGGTGGTCGGCCGGTTGGGCTGGATCGAGCCTGACGACCCGTCGAAGTTCCACCACCCCCAGCCGAGCGTTATGCCGGACCACGGCGCTTTCTCGATGCGATTGTGTTGGATGGTCAAGGTGTCGGCGAAGTACGCCGAGATGGGGCTGTGCCCGTTGAACAACACGGCACTGTCGTAGATGTAGTTGTTCTTGATGTCGATGTTCTTGGGCGCTCCTTCGACACCCACGGGATACTTCTCGTGATTGGTGGAGGTGTAGTCCCCGATGTAGACATGCTGGGGATGGCCGACGACGATGGCGGACCCGGCGATGTCGTTGGTGTAGTTTCCGATCAACTGCGTGTTCACCACGTCGTTGGCCATGGTGATTCCGTCGACGCCGGTGTGCTGTATCCGGTTGTTCTGCAGGACGAGCCCGTCGGCGTTGTCGATCTGAATGGCGCCGGGCGCCATGTCGACATTGCGGTAGTAATAGACGTGGAAGTTCTGCTTGGCATATGCGAGCGCGCCGAGATTGCCCTGCTGGGCTTGTTTGAGCACCGAGCCGGCCACGTTGAACAGGTTCCAGTCGGAGTGCTGGACCGTGAGGCCGGCGAATGTGATGTTCCGGACGCGAGCGCTGGTGGAGGTGCCGGCGACCCTGAGAAGGGTGGACACGTTGTTCGGCGCGAAAACCGTCGCGGTCGTCATGTCCTCGGAGGTTGCCTTGTAGTAGTACAACGTCCGGCTCGTCTTGTCGAAGTAGAACTCGCCCGGCGTGTCCAGGAACTCGTAGGCGTTCATGACCTTGTGGGTGCCGCCGACCTGGGCGTTCCCGTTGAAGGCGCCCTGGGCGATAGCCGCTCCCGGCTGCTGGAACTGAGCTATACGGTTCGTGCCGTCAGAGGTGACCTGCCGGACTCCCACGATGGCCGTGGTCCAGGTCGTCGCCGTCTCTATTTCGATGTCGTCCTGATTGGCGGCGATGGCGGGAAAATCGCTCAGACTGTACTTCGCTCCCGCGCACTGCGAACCCGATTCCCACGCCCAGGGAGCCTGTCCCGCCGTGATGGTGTAGGTTCCGTAACACCCCTGCGAGTTTATTGTTTTCGAAGCCATGTACGCTCGCTTGTCGTTTACATAGAGCGCACGGAGCTTGTTGCTGCGATTCAGCGGTGCTTTCCAGATGTTACCGCTGTGCTGCGTCCATCCGGTTACCTGAACGCCTCCGCTGAGGATCGGCGTCTCGTTCTGGTACGCGGCGTATACGACCCGGAATCCATTCGTGCCGGAGTCGGCCGGCGTGAAGTCGATTGTGCTGCCGACCGGATAGTTGCCCCCGCGGAGGTACACGTAGATGTCGCCTGTCATGTCGGCGTTCACCGTGCGGACGACGTCCCTCGCGCGCTGCAGGGTTCTGAACGGCGATGTGATCGTTCCAGGGTTGGCGTCGTTGCCGTCGGGGGCGACGTAATAGGTTGCCTGGGTCGCTGCCGAGGCCGCGGTATTACCTGTGAAGGCCGGCAGCAACACGGCGGCGACGAACACCGCAAGCGCTGCTAACGCCTTCCCAGTGGTGGACAGGGCTGACTTCACGCTCTGTTCCTTTCGCTGGTTCCGAGCAGATTTTCGCCGCGAAATCACCCCGTCGTGGCAGAACTCATCGGGGTGTGCCATCGCGCGGGCGTGGCGCCTTGTCTTGCAGTTGCGGACATCGATCGGAGGGCGTGCACCTTTGCGGGCCGAGCGAAACGTATGACGTATGCCGACTGATGTCTAGGGGGTAATGTCGCATCACAAGGGGCCCTGCAACGCTCGATGGAGCGCGGGAAGGCGCATGTTCGTCCACCTCCAGCGCCGCGACGCCAGGTGATCTTTCGCGAGATGGTGAGACGCCGCCGGTCATGGGTACCGCGACCTGGCAGCTCGCCCTCCGATCTGCCAGGTCAGGGCCGATGGATCAGCCGCGTTCCGGGCAGGTTCAAGGAGGAAACCACTTCATCTCAGCAGTGGTGAATCACATTGCTGGTGAAACTTTCATCGTCACACGGCGACGATCTGCCATTCCTGGTTGGCACCGCTGTTGCCGGCCCATTGGATGACTCGGGCGCCGTCGGCTGTGGAGCCGGCTTCGACGTCCGCGCACAATCCATTGCCGATGTTGACCAGCCGGTAGTAACCGCTCGTGGCCGCGGGGACGAGTTTCCACCGCTGGTTCGTGCCGTTGGTGTCGGTCATCTGGACGAGGGCGGCGCCCTGGTTGGCGTTCGGGCTGCTGAGGACCTTACCGCTGCCGACGCTGGTCAGCCGGAACGAGCCGTCGGAGTTCTGCGACATCCGCCACTGCTGGTTGGTCCCGCCGTTCCAGGGCCATTGGACGACGGCGGCACCGTCGGCGGTGGAGCCTCCGTAGACGTCCAGCACCTTGCCGCTGTTGCGGTTGACCAGGCGGACGACGCCGGTGGACGGGCCGCCGGCGCCCAGCTCGACGGTGATCTGAGTCGTCGTACCTGCGGTCAGTGACACCTGCCGGGCATGGCTGCCCAACGGAGAGGCGGCGACGCCTGCGCTGGTGGTAACGGAAGCGACCCCGCGCCGGCTGATGAGCGTCACGGTCTGGGTGATGTCGGAGATGACGGTGGCGGCGACGGTCCGGGCGCTGATGTCCCAGGTGAGCGATTCGATCCGGATGCGGTTGCGGCCGCGCACGCCGGTGATCGTGCCCTTGGCGAACTGATCGGGCAGCGCGGGCAGCAACTCCAGGATGCCGGGCCTGGTGTAGATCAATGCCTCGGCGACAATCGCGGGCAGCGAGTTGGCGGCGTCGGCGTTGTAGATCGACAGGTTCGGGTTGTGCGAGGTCATCAACGATCGGAAGACCATGTTGTTGCCCAGGATCTTCCGCAGGTTGCCGTACACGCCGGCGCCGTCCTTGAGCCGGGCTCGGGCGAGGCTGCGGTGGATGGCGCCGTGGGCCTCCCCTCCCTCGTCCCCTCGCAGATCCAGGGCGCGGCTCGCGTAGCGAATCAGGTCGGGCTTGTCCTCGGGGTTGATCTCGTGCAGCGGCCAGACCGGGTACATGTGCTGTACGTGACGGTGGTTGTACCGGTCGGTCAGGCTGGGCCACGACCATTCCGCGAGCGCCCCGTCGCCGTTGATCCGATAATCGGGCATCTTGGCCAGCAAAGCGGTCCAGCGTTGCACGCCTTGGCCTGGGCCCTGCTCGGTGCCGAGGAAGTCGGCGGCGTCGATGGCGGCCTGCAGCGCATGCTTGCCTGCGGCGATCTCGCCGGTCGCATTGATCGACAGTTGCCTGCCCGTGTTGCCGGGGCTGTTCTCCATGGAGAAGCACGGCACGAAGATGACCTTGCCGTTGGCGTCGGTGCGAGTGAGGAAGTCCTCGTAGAACAACGCGAGCTCGATCAGGACCGGAGCGAGCTTGGTGCGGTAGAAGGTGGCGTCACCGGTGACCTGGTAGTACTCGAGCAGCGGATAGAGCAGCCAGTCGGCGCCGCCGATCCAGGTGTGGCCGGGGAACCCGCTGTCGAAGTGCAACATCTTGCCGTACTCGCCGTCGGTGCGGGAGGGAGCGAGCAGGCCGCGAGTGCCGTAAAGATTTCTGGCGTTGGTGCGCCAATCGTTGATCTGGCCGAGGATCAGATTGAAGTAGCCGTCCATGGCTTCGGTGAGGGACAGGATGTTGCCGCCGGCGACCTGGAAGTTGACGTTGGCGTCGGTGGTGAAGTCGCCGGCCCACGCCGCATCCCAGGCGCCCGTCCACAGGCCGGTCAGCCGCGGTGGCAGGACGCCGCTGGAACTGAGGAATAGGTAACGGCCGGAGTCGTACATCCGCTCCAGCAACGCGAGGTCGATGACATTGCGGTTGGAATTCTGCCGCGCGATCAGCTCACTGGTCGACAGTTGCCGATCGGCGGCGCTGACGTTCAGGTCGAGGCGTGACCGGTCGTACAGCGGGGTGTGCAGGGCGGTATGCCGTGTGAGCAGCGTCGCGTAGTCGGCGCTCAGCGCGGCCAGCGCCATGTGCAGCGGTTTCGCGTCCCACGCGGTGGACGACTCGTAGCGGTCGAGTTTGGTCAGCAGCACGAGTTTGGTCGCCGCGGCCACGACGATGGCCGACCCGCTCGCCCGTACCGAACCGCCGGTCGCGACCACCCGGGTGACGCCCTCATAGCCGAACGCCCCCTGCCCGGCGGGGTATGTGCCCCGCAGGTTCAGGTAGCCGTCACCGTTGCCGACCGTGGCCAGGGTGGCGAAGCCGACGGACCCCGGCACGCCGCTCAGGGCCGTGTTGACGCTCAGTGTGGTGTCGATCGTCCGCCCCGGCGCGGGAGTGAGTTCGTGGACGATGACCCGGTCCGCTCGGGAGGCGAAAGCCCGGCGCGTCCACGCACCATAACTGTCGGTCCACGTCGAGGTGACCTCCCCGGTCCTGAAATCGGTGATCCGGGCGTAGTCGTTGACGGTCGTCATCCCCGGGGTGCTGATCTGCAGCTCATAGCCCGGATGGAAGGTCTGGGTCCAGCGCAGCGACCAGCCGGAGGTGAAGTCGCCGGTGGCACCGTTGAAGTCACCGGCAAGCGCCTTGTCCCTGACGCCCGGCAACCGGCCCGACAGCACCGGCGGAGTCAGGTTACGGGTGCCGTTGGGCATCACGAACCGATGATGCGTGAAGACGACCTTCTCCAGGGTGGGCGCGCCGTAGAGCATGGCCCCGTACTCGCCGTTGCCGGTCAGGAAGGCATCGGTCCAACTCACGGCGGAGGCCGTGTCGTAGATGCCGCGTTGCGGCAGTTGCGGCGGCACGGCGGCGGCCGCTCGGTCAGCGAAGATCGCCGAAGGAAGCGCGGCAGCGCCGACGGTCGCCGCCGTGGTGGCGATGAAGCGTCGACGGTTCAGCGGCATGTTCATTGAAGCTCCTGGTGGCGAGTTGGGCGTGATGCTCGCGGCCGAGTGCCGGCTGTGCCGCCGCGGCTGGTCCACCTCCGCGATACGGCCGCCTCCGAAGGCAAGAACACAATTGGGTTTGTCGGGGGACATCCCATGAATAGGTGCGGTTTCGCGCAACGTATGACGTCTGATGTATTGGGTCAAGGAACAATTTCGAGCTTCGCGTAACCTAGTCCCGGTTTCCAGGACGACCGACCACGCTTTCAGGAGCTCGGTGAAACTTTCATTTACAGGAAGGTTGTCGGGCGCCGGAACGGCGATCGCGAGGTGTGCGCCTACCGTCGGTTACTTCCTTCATTCATCCACGGGTGCGACGCGCCCGCAGGGAGACATCCCATCTTGGTAGACGTGCGGCGCAGAATTCATGCACGATTGTGGAGTCTTGCCGCGCACTCCGCACAGTCGGATGCGGCGTGGCCTGTTCACTCCGTGCGTGGCCGGCGGTCCCGCTCCTCCACCACCGGGCGCCCGAGCAGTTTGTCGATGCTGCGGCGCTCGCGTTTGGTGGGCCGTCCCGCGCCACGAGCCCGAACGGCCACCGTCACGACCTCCTCGCGCGGAGGAGGCGGAGGGCTCTTGTCGACGTAACACTCGGCGGCCACGGCGGCGCCGACGCGCTTGGTGATGATGCGGGAGACGACCACGATGCGTTCACGCCCCTCGTGCCGCAGACGGATCTCGTCACCGACCCGGACGACGTGCGCGGGCTTGACCCGCACACCGTTGACCCGGACGTGACCGCCCCGGCAGGCGTCGGACGCGATCGAACGAGTCCTGGTCAGCCGTACCGACCAGATCCAGATGTCCACCCGCGCACTCACCTGCTCACCCGACACCCCGACACTGTACTGAGAGCGGCGCCCCGCCAGCGGGCAAGCCCGCCTGGCCAAGGGCTTCAGGGACTGCAGCATCGTCCCGTAGCGGCCGGCGGTGAGGATGCCTTCGAGCAGGACGTGATACCCGTGGTCGAGGGAGTACCGGACGAATCAAGGACTGACCCTCCGGTTGATCTGCTGAACATAGGGTGGACGGCATGGCGCTGCGGCTTGGTCTGCTGAATATCAAAGGTCGGGACAGCTCGGCGCTCGGCCGGTTCTGGGCGGAGGCGCTCGGCTGGGGTGTTTTCAGCGAGGGCCCCAATGTGACAGGCATCGGGCCCGCGGGCTTCGTCTGGCCCGACCCCGTCGCCGTCTGCGTCTGTGTGGTCACCGTTCCGGACCCGGAAACGGTGAAGTACCGCGTGCACCTCGATCTCGCCACCACCTCTGCGGCCCATCAGGCGGAGTTGGTCGCGCGCCTGAAGGAGCTCGGTGCGACGCCCGCCGATGTGGGCCAGGGCGACGTCCCGTGGACGGTTCTGGCCGACCCGGAGGGCAACGTGTTCTGCGTGCTGGAGCCTCGGGAGATCTACCGGGACACCGGGCCGATCGCCGCGGTGGTGGTGGAATGCGCGGACCCGCGGGCCATGGCTCGGTTCTGGGGCGAGGCGATGGACTGGACCGTGCACGAGGTGACCGACGATCACGCGCGGCTGCGCTCCGCCAAGGGTGTCGGGCCGTATCTCGAGTTCCTCCGCACAACGCCCGGCGTGAAGACCGTGTGGAACCGCGTCCACCTCGACCTGCTGCCGTACCGCGGCGACGATCAAGCGGCGGAGGTGGCGCGGTTGCAGACTCTCGGCGCGACGTTCGCCGACGTCGGGCAGGGCGACGTCCCGTGGATCGTCCTCGCAGACCCGGAGGGCAACGAGTTCTGCGTACTCGCTCCAGCCTGACGCGGAGTCTAGGTCGCCTCCTCACCGCGCCTTCGCGCTGCGAGACCCCGCTCGGGCGCGCGTCACCGGTAGAGGGCGGCCAGGGCTGCGGCGGTGTCGGCCAGCTTGCGCCGCAGCTCGGCGGGCTCCAGGATCTCCACTTCGGCCCCGAGTTTGAGGAACTCGGAATGGGCGTGCGTCAGCGACTCGATCGGCACGGTGGCCCTGATCCAGCCCTCCGCGTCCGGCCCTTCGGCCGTGTCGTCCACGGCGGTCACCACGGCCGAGCTCATCGTCTCCCGCAATCGCTCCCGCCCGTCCGGCGAGAGCCGGATCACCGCGTGGCCCTGGAACAGCCGCGACCGGAAGCCTGCCAGGTGCTCGCGCCAGTGCCCGGCCAGGTCGAAGCCCTCGGGGCGCTCGAAGGTGTCGTCGGTGACCCGCAGCCGCAGGATCTGGTTGACCCGGTAGGTCCGCAGGGTGCCGTCGCAGCGGGCCACGAGGTACCACTTCCCGCCCTTCAGCACCAGCCCGTACGGCTCCAGCCTGCGTTCGACCTCGGCGGGGGCGGCCCACCGCCGGTAGAGCACCTCGATGACGCGGCCGCTCCACACGGCCTCGGCGACGTCGGGCAGGTGCGGCACGTGGTCGCCGTCGTAGTACCAGCCGGGGGCGTCGAGGAGGAAGTGGTTCCGCATCCGCCTGGCACCGTCCCGCAGGGCGGCGGGCAGCGCGGCCTCGATCTTGAGCTCGGCCGCCGCCGCGTGGGAGCCGAGCCCGAGTTCGGCGGCCGGCCCCGGCAGCGGGGCCAGGAACAGCGCCTCCGCCTCCCGTGGGGTCAGGCCGGTGAGCCGGGTGCGGAAGCCGTCCATCAGCCGGTATCCGCCCTCGTGCCCGGCCTCGCCGTACAACGGGATCCCGGCGGCGTGCAGCGACTCGACGTCGCGGTAGATCGTGCGGACACTCACCTCAAGCTCTTCGGCGAGCTGGCGGGCCGTCAGGCGACCTCGCGACTGGAGCAGCAGAAGGATGGACAGCAGCCGGGACGCGCGCACATCCACTGACGATACGTGTCAGTGAAGGGGCCGTACGGTCCCGGCATGACGTTCATGCGGAAGATCACGCGGCCGCTCGACCCGATCGCGGTCGACGACCGGTATCACGAGGACCGGCCCGGGCGGGCATCCGAGCCGAGGGGCGAATCCCCGGACCGTGGCGACTACCTGGCCGGCAGCCGGCCGGAAGGGGCGGGACGGTGAACGACTTCGACTTCCTCGTCGGCAGGTGGGACGTGGCCAACCGGAGGCTGCTGAAGCGGGGTGTCGGCAGCGACGAGTGGGAGGAGTTCCCCGGCCGCTGCGTCGCGTACGGCTTCTTCGACGGCGCGGGCAGCTTCGACACGCTCACGCTGCCCACCAAGGACTTCGACGGCGCGACGATCCGGACGTACGACGCCGAGCGGGACGAGTGGTCCATCTACTGGGTCAACAGCAGGCGCGGCCTGGATCCGGTCCCGGTCGTCGGCCGCTTCGTCGACGGGGTCGGCACCTTCTACGCCGACGACACCGACGACGGCCGCCCGATCCGCGTCCGGTTCATCTGGTCGGGGATCACGCCCGACTCGTGCCACTGGGAGCAGGCCTTCTCCTACGACGGCGGCCAGACCTGGGAGACCAACTGGACCATGGACTCCACCCGCGTCGGGTGATGCCGCAAGGAGAGGCGTCGAAGCCCGGGCAGGATGCCCCGACCCGCCGGCACGGCTCCAAAGCGCGCGGCGGCAGAGGAGCGCGGGGGACGGCGTGCTTTGCGGATCGGCGCCGGAGGTGGCAGCATGCGCCGATGCGACCATTGAGGCTGATCGAGTCGACCCCCGGGAAGTACTCGCTGTTGCTGGACGCGGGCACCACGCAGGTGGACGACGTGATCGAGGAACTCGGTCACGAGCCGAACGGGTACTTCTGGGAAGGCGTCGCGCAGGTGCTCGTCAGCACCGAGGCCCCCGCCCTGGAAGGCCGGTTCTCCTACGATCCGGAAGCCGACATGTTCTGCGCGCATGGAAAGGACCGCGGCGCGCTGGAGGAACTGGGCACCCGGATGGCGGCCATCGCGACGGACGCCGACCGCGTGCGGCGGCTCGTCGCGACCGCCGAGGCGGACGGGTTCGAGTTCGACGACTGACTCGGCCGCCTGGTGTTGCGTCCCGGTCAGTTCAGGTCCACAGATACGCGTCGATCCAGGCCTGCTCGGCCGCGTAGCCGGAGTCGTGGGTCCGGGCCGCCGCGAGGGCCGTGAGAGCCCGCGCGATGCGGTGCAGTCCGAGGACGGTCAACCGCCGCGCCGCGGCGGCGAGCCGGTCGTCGTAGGCCGGCGGCAGGTGGGACAGGCCGTCAACGGGAACGGGCGGGCCTCCGGTCTGGGGTCCCGCCCGTTCTCGCGGCGTGGCCGGCCGGGGTCAGCTGTAGTTGATGGAGAAGCTGTTGGAGACGAAGTCGGACCGGCCGGCGGTGCCGCTGAACGAGCCGTTGAAGCCGAACGAGGCGCTCGCGTTGGTGACCAGGGACCCGTTGTAGCCGACGTTCCTGGCCGTGACCTGCGCGCCGCTCTGGGTGACGGTGGCGTTCCACGCCTGCGTCACCTGCTGACCGGCCGGGTACGACCACGTCAGGGTCCACGAGGAGATCGGGTCGCCGAGGTGTCCGTGGCCGGCCGCGTCCTCGGCGTCAGCAGGACCGCCGGGGATTGTCGGACCCCGATGCCATGATGTGCTCGTGGTGGTCGACTTTGAAGCCGAGCTGTGGCAGTGGGATGCCCGGCGCGCCGACACGTGGACCTTCGTCAGCCTGCCCGCCGAGGCGTCCGAGGAGATCCGCGACCTGGCGGGCGGACTACGTCGCGGCTTCGGTTCGCTGCGGGTGCGGGTCATGCTCGGAGGGAGCACGTGGAAGACCTCGATCTTCCCGGACAGCGCGCGTGGCGTTTACGTGCTGCCCGTCAAGCGTGCCGTCCGCACGGCCGAGGCTCTCCACATAGGTGACGTCGCGACCGTAACCGTCGAGCTCATCGACTTCTGACCACCGGGGCGCCGGCCCCGCGACGGAGCGCTGCTCCCCGTGGACCTGTGGAACCGCGAATCGGCCGCCGGAGGATTCAGGTGCGGCCCAGGCCCGCCTCACGGGCGCGGACGATCGCCTCGGCGCGGTCGGCGACGTGCAGCTTGGCGAAGATGTTCGAGACGTTGTTGCGGACGGTCTTCTGCGACAGAAACAGCGTGCTCGCGATCTGGGCGTTCGACCGTCCCGCGGCGACCAGCGAGAGGATGTCCCGTTCGCGCGGAGTGAGCTGTGGGAACGCGCCGAGGTCAGATGCCGCGGACGGACCGGCGAAGAACTCGGCCACGCGGAGCGCCACCGCCGGGCCGAAGATCGCTTCACCGTGGGCCACGGCCACGATCGCCCGGGTGATCTCGGCCTGGTTCGCGCCCTTCAGCAGGTAGCCACGAGCTCCGGCCCGCATCGCGGCGAACAGGGTGCTGTCCTCCTCGGACATCGTCAGCACGACGACCCCGATGTGCGGGCTGTCCGCGACGACGCGCCTGGTCGCCTCGATGCCGTCCAGCTCCGGCATCGTGACGTCCATGACCACGATGTCCGGCTGCAGCTCCGCGGCGCGCTCGACCGCTTCCACACCGGTCGCGGCCGTGCCGACCACCTCGATGCCGGGGATCGAGGCCAGCAGCATGGCCAGCCCTTCGCGATAGACCGGATGGTCGTCGGCGAGCAGCACCCGGATCAGCTCATCGGACACCCGCCACCTCCGTCGTCTCCTCGAGGGGCAGCCGTGCGCGGACCAGCGTCCCGCCGCCAGGCGGGCAGACGACCTCGCAGTCGCCGCCGAGCTCGGCCGCGCGCTCCCGCAGCGAGAGCATCCCCACCCCGGCCGTCACGTCGACCCCGATGCCCGAGCCGTCGTCTCGCACCGTCACCTCCAGCATTCGTTCCTGCGCCGCAAGTGTGATGTCGCAGTGCGCCGCCCCCGAATGCCGAACCACGTTCGTCAGCGCCTCCGACACGATACGGTACGTCGCCACCTCGACCGCGGCGGGCAGCGAGCCGAGGTCTCCCTCGGCGGACACGGCGACCTGAAGCCGGCTCGACCTGACGCGCTCCGCCTGCTGCTCGACGGCGCGACGCAGGCCGAGCTCGTCGAGGGCCGGCGGGCGCAGGTCGTGCACCAGCCGACGGACGTCGGCCAGCACGGCGGCGACCTCGGCGGCCGCCTGTTCGAGCATGCGGTCGGACTGCGCGGGAGCGCTCTGGGCCAGATTCCGCGCGGTCTCGATCCGCAGCGCCACGGCGCCGAGGCTCGGCCCCAGCCCGTCGTGCAGGTCGCGCCGCAGCCGCCTGCGCTCCTCTTCCCGCGTGCCGACGAGCTGGACCCGGATGCGTTGCAGGTCGGCGCTGAGCTCGCTCGCACGGGCCGCAGCCGCGGCCTGCCGTACGAGATCACCAAGGAGCCGCTGGTCGCGTTCGGTCAGGTCGGTACGGCACAGGATCAGGCGACCCACCACCTCTCCGCGGTAGGCCACCGGCAGCGACAGCGACGGTCCGTGCGGAGAGCCGTGCTCGACTACAGACCGGGCGCCGCCGGCACGCTCGATCTCCACCCTGACGTAGGAGAGCCGGAAGGCGTCGGCCACCGTCCGGGCCAGCGCGACCAGTTGGTCGTCCGGGTCGGTGGCCAGTTCGAGTCGCTCGGCGAGCGTCGAGACCATTCCGTACGGATCGTCGCGTCCGCCGCGGAGCAGCCGGCGTATCGCCCGCCACAGCCAGCTGCGAAGCGGCGCGTAGACGACCGCGACGATCGCGATCGCGGCCAGGGCGGAGTCGCGTTCCCCAAGCGTGCTGCCCGCGACGGTGAACACGGCGACGTCGATGACGACCACCGACAGCGCCAGCAGGCCGTACAGGACGGTCGCGGGCAGCAGCCGGTCGATGTCGTACAGCCGGTATCTGGTGACCGCGACCAGCACGGCGGCGGAGGTGAGCGCGATCGCGAGGCAGAAGAGCACGGCCGTGACCCTGACGGGCGCCACGAACTGGAGCAGCAGCACGAACATGTCCACGAGCGCGGCCCAGGTCAGCCAGCGGATCTGGGCGCGTCTGTCGGCGTCGGCCACACGGTAGCGGTGCAGCATGACGGCGAACGGCACCACCAGGCTCACCGGCTCGGCGACGTACGCGACGGCCAGCACAGGCGCCCATACGTCGTACGGCAGAGCGATGCTGAGGGGATCGAGCGCGAGCCGGGAGATCTCCGCGGGAAGCGGGGTCGCGGTGTACCGCGCCATCACCTCCATCGGCACCACCACCAGGCACGCCGGGAGCAACGCGGTCAGTGCGAGGCTGACGACGGACAACCACCGCCAGACGCGGGCCGCCGGCAGACGCCCGTCGGGGAACAGCAGGATCAGCAGTGGCAGGCCCATCAGCAGCGCCGACCCGAAGCGCTCGAACAACCAGTAGGCGGCCGAGGCGCCCGGTGCGCCCGGTGACGTGTAGATCGCATATGTCGACCAGGCGCCGAGGAAGCCGTTCAGCGCCCATTCCAACCCGGAGACGGTCAGCACCCAGGTGACGGGATGCCGCGGCAGCCGGCGCAGCAGCAGAGCACCGGGCAGGGCCTGCGCCAGGCCGGCCATGGCCGACGGCCAGTTGGCGACGTCGAGCCCGGCCCCCGGCGAGGCCGCCACTCCGCGGTTGCGGAGGTCCACGATCGCCGTGCCCGCCGCGAGCGCGAGCGCGATGACGGCCGGCGCCGCCGCCAGCGCCGTCCGCACGGCCGCCCGGCCCGTCGCCGTACGTCCGGCCGCTTCCACGTCCACCACGACAGGCATTGTCGCCTGCTCACCATCCCGCTGTCCCGGGACAGGAGTCCCGGGATTTCGTCCCGGGTCGGCCGCGGGGAGCGGGGGACGGGATCCGGGACCGGTGACTCTGTGGGGCCGGGGCGGCGGGCACGGATGGTGGATCCGCACGCCGCACCGGCGCCGCGGATCACGGAGGGAAGAATCATGGACACTCACATCACCAGGGAAGCCGCCAAGGCGCGCACGGACGTCACCCCGTCCGCCGCCTCCACCGGCGGCGCCGCCGGCCTCGGCTCCATTCGCCGCGCGGGGGCCGGGCTCACGATCGGCGCGCTGGCCTGGGCCGCCAGCATCTTCGTGTACGGCACGGACGCCCAGGGGATGGGCGGGCGCATCCACGACCTCACCGGGCTGGCCTTCCAGCTCGGCGTGTTCTGCCTGCTCCGGGTGCAGATGAGGACACGGGCCATCGGCACGTCGCGCGGCGCCGTGATCGCGCTTCGGGTCGAGGCGGTGCTGCTCGCGGTGGCCGGCGTCTGGTCGCTGCTCCACGGGGTCCTGCCCGACGGCCTCAGGGACCAGGTCTGGCTGGGGCTCATGGACATCTTCTGGCCGCTGTCGATGTTCGGCATGTTCGCGATCGGCGTCAAGCTCGCCCTCGCCGCGAGGTGGCGGGGGATGCTGCGCTGGTGGCCGCTCGTAGCCGAGACCTGGGCGGTGGCGACCGTTCCCACCTACCTCGTGTTCGGCGACCCCCTGGCGAACTGGGTCGGCGGCTGCCACCTCGTCATCGGATACGCGCTGCTCGGGCTGCTGCTCACCCGGCGACCCGAGCTCACCGTCGCCGACGAGGAGAACGGTCGCTGACCCGCCGACCTGGTGGACAGGAGGTTCTCATGGCTGAGCTCATGCCGCCGACCACGACGGTCGCGGCCGCTCCCGCGCCGACCGGCGGAGGAAGGGAAAGCGGACCCACGGGTGAGGGTGTGGGCATCCGCGTGCTGGGCCCGTTGGAGGTCGTCGGCGGCGACGGCCTCCCCCTCCACGTCGGCACGCCCAAGGTCCGGACGCTGCTGGCCGTCCTGGTGCTCGCCGAGGGACGCCCGGTGCCGGCCACCACGTTGATCGACCGGATCTGGGGCCCGAACCCACCGGCCGAGGCGCTCGCCTCGCTGCAGGTGTACGTCTCCCACCTGCGACGGATCCTGGAGCCCGAGCGCCTCCCACGCGCCAGGAGCCGGGTGCTCACCTTCGACCACACCGGGTACCGCCTCACCGTCGACCCCCGGCGCGTCGACGTCGTCCGCTTCCTGGCCCTGGTCGCCGAGGCCGAGCACGCCGCCGATCCGCGCGCAACGGAGCGGGCCGCGGCCGAGGCCCTCGAACTGTGGCGGGGCGAGCCCTATGCGGACCTCGGCGGACAGGAGTATGCGGCCGGGGCCGTCGCCCGCCTGGTCGAGGCCAGGGAACGCGCCCGCGAGCTGCGCGTCTCGGCCGTCCTGCGGCAGGGGCGGCATCAGGAGGTGGTGGGCGAACTGGAGGCGCTGACGCACGAACATCCGCTGCACGAGCCGCTGTGGGCCCTGCGTGCCCTGGCCCTGTACCGCTGCGGCCGCCAGGGCGACGCTCTGGAGGTCCTGCGGGCCGCCCGCCGGACGCTGGCCGACGAGCTCGGCATCGACCCCGGCGACGAACTACGCGAGCTGGAACAGCACATCCTCCGCCAGTCTCCCCATCTGCGGCTCCCGGGTGCCCGCACCCCGCTGCCGGTGTCGCCCGCCGCCTCGGCTCCCGGCCCGTTCCAGGCCTTAGGCCCCGCCGGCCTCACGGCCACGCCCGCCACGGGGGGCCGCGTCGGGACCGGCACGGATGCGACCCCGCGGGCGACGGCGGGGCGGCGTGGCGAACTCGCCGCCCTGGATCACCTGCTGGAGGCGGGCGAGGCGGGACGGCCGGGGATCGCCCTGATCACGGGAGAACCCGGAATCGGAAAGAGCCATCTGGCCGAACGTGTGGCCGTCCGCGGCGGCGATCGCGGGCACGCCGTGGCGTTCGCCCGATGCCCCGCGACCCCCGAGGCACCCCCGCTCTGGCCCTGGACACGCCTGCTGCACCAGCTCGTCTCCGGCGCCGCACCCGAGGGCACCGTACCCACCGCATCCGGCGTCGGTCCTTGTCCGCAAGCCGATCCGGCACCGACGGAATTCGAGACGTGCGAGAGCGCCGCGCATCTGCTCGCCGCCCATGCTGTGCAGCGCCCGGTGCTGATCGTCCTGGACGACCTGCACCACGCCGCCCCCGCCATGCTGCGCCTGGTGACCCATCTGGTCGACGCCCTCACTCACGCACGCGTCACGATCGTGGCCACCGCGCGCGACTGGCCCGCTCCTTGTCCCGCGCTCGCCGACACGTTCGCGGCCCTGGCCCGCCGCCATGCCCTGCGCCTTCCCCTGGCGGGCCTGACCCCCGGTGAACTGGCCGAGCTCACTGCCGGCCACGCCTCCCACGACGACCTGCGGTCCCTGCACGTGCGCACCGGCGGCAATCCCCTGTTCGCCATCGAGCTCCTGCGCCACACCACCGCCGGCGCTTCCGGCGGCCTTCCGCCCGGGGTCCGCGACCTCGTGCACGCCCGCATCCGATCCCTGCCCGAGCCCACCGGCGCCCTGCTCCGCGCGGCAGCCATCAGCGGGCGGCACTTCGACCCCGTCGTCGCCGCGCGGCTGGCCGGGCTGACCCTCGACGCCACCCTGCGCCACTTGGAGCTCGCCATGGCGGCCGGCCTCGTCTCCGAAGGACGTCCGGGCCGCTTCGCCTTCGTCCACGCCCTCGTCCAGGAGACCCTCGCCGACGGCGTCTCCGCACTGCGGCGAGCGCGTCTGAACGACGCGATCGATCGGACGACGACTCCCTTGAAGATCACCCACGCGTCGCGCACCGGCACGGATACCGGGGCAGCCGTCAGACGTGGCGCCAGTGGAGGGGGGTGCCTCGTCCGGCGACGATGACGAGCCCGGCATGGGCGGTGAACGTGCTACCCGGCACCGCTTCCACGTGGCTCTCCCATTCGGAGTCATCCCTCATGGGCGGGGGAAGCCGGGTCAGCAGACGGCCCTCGGCGTCCAGGGCGAAGAGCCTGCCGTTCATCCCGCCGAGGGCGACGGCACCTCCCGACGAGCCGGCGGGCTCCCAGGCGCCGCTGCCGAACGGCTGCCGCCACAACTCGCCGCAGGACGTGGCCACCCAGAACGTGCAGTCGGCCACGGCCAGGCCGATCGCGGACTCGGGCGCGGGGCCGACCTCCCGCCATCCCGGCTCGTGGTGGCGCAGGAGCCGCCCGTCATGCGTGACGCCGTACAGACCGACGGCGAGGCCGCCCGCGGCCTCGCGCGGGACGGCCAGCCCGCGTACGCCCTCCGCGGGGCCGACGGGCCGCCAGGGCAGGTTCTGGCCGCACAGCTCCCGGGCCAGCAGCATGCCGTCCGCGCTCACGGCGTACAGCGTCCGGCCGAGCACCGCGAGCGCCCGCAGGTCGGCCGGCGGGCCGATCACGTCCCAGCGCCCGCCGTCGGCGGCGGCCGACAAACGGTCGATCACGTTGCGGGTGATCCGGTCGACGACGGGATCGCGCATGCCGTTGCCCCAGTTCACGGTCGCCGCGGTGAAGACGGTGCCGAGACCGCTGGTGAACACGCCCATCGTCGCCATGCCGCCCTGGCCGTACGCGCTCCAGTGCCGCAGGTCCGCGGTGGCGAGGACGACGAACGACGGCGGGGTGCCGTCCCTGCCGGTCACCCGGGGGACGCCGCCGACCTCCTCGAATTCGGCGGCGTCGGTCTCGTAGCCCAGGCAGCCCTGGCCGAACTTGTCGCCGTCGGTCAGCCCCGTCCCCTCGAACACCCAGTGCGCCGCGAAACGCGTCGTGTACGACTCCTCCAGCATGCGCGGCATGTGCGGCCCCCAGGCTCCCGCACCCGCGCGGAAGCTCACCCCCGTCAGCGCGTTCTCCGGGCGGTTCACCGGCGCCGCCGACCACTCGACGGTCGTCCGGCGGGGGTCGGCGGCGGCCATAGGATCGGTCACCGCGTCGCGGTGGCAGACCATGGTGCGGCCGCCGTCCTCAAGCCTGATCTGCCACCAGCACGTGTTGCCGGAGAAGAACGCGACGTTGCCGCCTCGCCGTACGAACTCCTCCACGGCGTCGCGCATCCCGAGCGACCAGTACTCGTCGTGCCCGTTGACGATCAGCAGCCGGTGCCGGGACAGCAGGTCCAGGCCATCGTCCAGGTCCAGATTGGAGCAGTACGCGACGTCGTAGCCGCCGCGGCGCAGCCAGCGCATCAGCCCCTCCTCCCAGCGTTCGGGAGGAGGTCCACCGCCGGGCCGGTCGAAGGTCACCCGTGCGGCCCGCGTGGGCGACTCGGTCCAGTAGATGCTCTGCCCGGGTTCCCCCGCCCTGTTGTACGCCTGCCAGGTGGTGAAGGGGACGCTCACCAGCACCGGCGAGCTGGGCACGGCCTGCCGTACCACGAAATAGACCTCGTTGTCCGGGCATGGCGCGCTTCCGGGCAGTCCGAACGGCCACGGCTCCTCCGGCCCGAAGCGCGCCCGGTAGAGCGAGCTGCGCCAGCCGGCGGGGATGTCCAGCTCCCACCGACGAGCGGAGGCGACTCCCTCGAACACCACCCGGTCGTCGGTCGCGTCGGTCACCGCCACGGGCGCCGGGCGGTCGAGGACGAAGCCGAGCGAGGCCCCCTGGACGCAGGATGTCGAGGTGGCGTAGGCGCGGACGGTCATCCGACGGCCGCTTCGACGAGGAGGGACTCCAGTTCCCGCAGATAGCGCTCCATGTCAGGGCGGGACAGATACCGGGTGTCGGCGGTGAGCGAGACGCCCTCCGTGGTGAGGTGGACGCAGAACCGGCAGTTCAGCTTGTCCTGGCTCATCGGCCAGGTCACCGACGTCCGCGCCAGCGCCGCGGTGATCTCGGCCGGATCGCACCGGGCGGGTCCGGGGTCGGCGAAGCGCATGTCGTTGAAGCAGCAGTACGGGTGGACCGGCTCGCCGCGCTCGGCGCCGGCCGACGCGGTGATCCGGTTCCGGTCGGCCGGGTCGTGGTAGGCGCTGCGGTAGGCGCGCAGCGCGGCCGGCCCGGCGGCCCGCAGCAGGCCGGCGAAGGACGCGCCGCGGCGGTCGAGCGTGAACAGCCCCTCCTGCGACATCGTGGCGACGATGTCCGTCGTGTCCCGCCGGAACCTGTTGGCCGAGATCGGCAGCACCGCGCACGTCTCGTGGCCGGTGAAGCGGCCGACCAGTTCGGTCACGGCCGTCAGCAGCACGGTCGAGGTCGAGGCGGCATGCGCGGCGGCGATCGAGCGGACGGCGAGCTCCAGGGCGGGGGAGCGCAGCAGCGCCCGCCATACGGGCGGTTCGGCCGGAGAGCCGCTCGGCGCGGCGAACATCGTCGGCGGGATCCGCCGATATTCGCGCTCCCAGTGCGCCGCCGCCGTCTCCGCCGCCCGCCGCCCCTCAGGACCGGCCTGCCAGCGCGCGAGATCGAGCGGCTGAGCGGCCCCGGGCAGCCGGGCACCAGGACCCCTGAGCAGCAGCATCCGCAGGTCGCGCAGCGCGGCCGCCGCGCCGAGCCCGTCGGCGGCCAGATGACAGAAGACCAGCACCACATGGGCGACCCGATCGCCGTCGAGGACCAGCGCCACCCGCAGGGGCCATTCGCCGAAGTAGTCGAACGGCCGCGCCGCCAGCTCGTCCAGGACCCGGTCGGGGTCCTCGGTCGTGACCTCGATCGGCAGCCGGCCCTTCTCCGCCAGCCGCTGGTAGGGCTCGGCCCGCCCGTACGGCTCGGCCGGCATGGTGCGAAACGCGTCGCTCATTGTGGTGCGCAAGGCGTCGCTCATTGTGGTGCGAAACGCACCGTGCCGCTCCACCAGGGCGGCCAGCGCCGTGCACACCTCGGCGACGGTGCGGGAACCCGGCACCTTCAGCACCCGGCCGAAATTGAAGTAACGATCGTCGGGGGCCGTCCGCACGATCGCCTCCCAGATGGCCCGCTGGCCCCAGGTCAGCGGTGCCGTGAGCAGCGCGGAGCCCGGCCCGGCGAACTCGACGTGCGCCACCCGGCCGATCATGTTCACCGGGGAGCCACGGAAGCCAGGTGCGCGGCCAGCCGGTCGAGATCGTCCAGCAGGCCCATGCCGTCCTCGCTGAGGTCGAACTCCACGCCGAACTCCGACTCGATCGCGTCGATCAGCCGCAGCATCGTGATCGACGTGACGCCCAGGGCCGACAGCGGCACGGTCGCGGCCAGCACCTCGTCCGCGGTGACGGCGCCGTCGGACGACTCCGCGACGAGTTCCGCCAGCCTCTTCTTGATCATTTCAGCTCCTCGGCGAGGCGTTCCGCCTCCTCGTCCGACATCTGGTCGAGCTCGGCGATCAGGAGTTCCTCGACCGCCCTGGCCAGCCCACCGACCGTGGGATGGGTGAACAGCGTGCGGATCGGCAGCTCCAGGCCGGTCGTGCCACGCAGCCGGGCGACGATACGCACGGCGAGCAGCGAGTGACCGCCGAGCGCGAAGAAGTCGTCGTGGACCCCGGCCTTCTCGACGCCGAGCACCTCGCCGAAGACCTCGGCCACCAGTTCCTCGGCGTCGGTGCCGGGCGCGACGTACGCCTCCCGGTGCGCCTGCGGAGCGGGCAGCGCGGCCCGGTCCACCTTGCCGCTCGGTGTCAGCGGCAGCCGGTCGAGCCGTGCCCAGGCGGTCGGCACCATGTACGGCGGAAGCGCCGCGCCGGTGAACTCCGCCAGCTCGGTGAAGTCGGCGGAGCCGGTGACATAACCCACCAGCGTGTCGCCGATCGCGACGACCGCCGCCTCGCCCACCTCGGGATGGGCCAGCAGGCGCGCCTCGATCTCGCCCGGTTCGATGCGGAACCCGCGCACCTTCACCTGGTCGTCGAGCCGGCCCAGGAACTCCAGCTGCCCGTCGGGCCGCCACCGCACCCGATCGCCGGTGCGGTAGACGCGCTCGCCGCACAGGTCGGCGAACCGCTCGGCGGTCAGCTCGGGACGGCCGAGGTAACCGCGGGCCACACCCACCCCGCCGATGCACAGCTCTCCGGCGGCACCGGGGGGAGCGAGCCGCCCGGCCGGGTCCAGGACGTGTACGCGGGTGCCTCCGATGGGCCTGCCGATCGGCGGACGCCCGGGCGAGCCGTCCAGCTCGGCGAGCGTGGCGATGATCGTCGCCTCGGTCGGGCCGTAGGTGTTGACCAGCCGCACCCGGTCGCCGAACCGCTCACGCCAGCGGGTCACCGCCGCCTCGTGCACCTGCTCCCCGCCCAGGATGACCAGCCGCAGCTCCGGCGGCCAGGCGATCGACTCGATCTGGTCGACCAGGTGGTGCCAGTAGGCGGTCGGCAGATCCAGGACGGTGACGCCGTCGAGGTGGTCGGTGAGCGTCACCGCGCCGTCCGGCAGGAGCGTCAGACGGGCGCCGGCGGCCAGCGCCGGATAGATCTCCTCGGCGTGCGTGTCGAAGCCGAGCGAGGCGAACTGCACGACCACGTCCCCCGGCCCCAGGCCGTACTCCCGGACCATCCACGAGACCCTGGCCGCGAGGTTGCGATGCTCCACGACGACACCCTTCGGCGTCCCGGTCGAGCCGGACGTGTAGATCACGTACGCCACGGCGTCGCCCGTGACCGGCACGGGATCGGGCGCGCTTCCGGAGACGGCCTGCGACGTGTACACCACTGGGATCCCGGGCGGCAGCCCCCCAGCGATGTCGGGGGAGGTCAGGACGAGCGCGGCGGCGCTGTCGTCGAGCACGAACGCCAGCCGCTCGCCCGGATGTGCGGGGTCGAGCGGCAGGTAGGCCGCCCCGGCACGCCAGACAGCGAGCAGCGCGGCCACGGCGTCCGGTGTCCTGCCGAGGAGGACGCCCACGATGTCACCGGGGCCGACGCCGCGTCTCCGAAGCAGCGCGGCCAGCTCGCCGGCGCGCGCGTCCAGCTCGCCGTAGGTCAGGTCGCCCACGGCGCGGGAGTCCCGGTGCGCGCGTACGGCCGAGGCCACCAGCTCGGGGACGTACGGCTCGGCCGCGACGTCGGGCCCCCGGCCGAGCTCCAGCAGGCGGGCCTCCTCCGCCGGAGTGATCAGCCGCGGGGGAGCGGCGAAGTCCTGCCGCAGCACCCTCTCCAGCCGGGTCGCCATCGCCTCGATCGTGCCGTGGTCGAACAGCGCGGCGTCGTAGGAGAGCACGACGAGCAACTCGCGCTCGTCCTGCCACGCCTCCAGCATCAGGTCGAACTTGACCCGGTCGAAGCCGTGCGCGAACGGCTCGGCCACCAGCCCGGAGAAGGCGGCCGGGGTGGCGCCGGTGTCCTGGTTGTGCAGGATCGCCATCGTCTGGAAGGCGGGCACACGCAGCCGCTCGAACGGGATGCCCTGGTGCTCGAACGCCGACAGGACCGCGTCGCGGGTCCGCTCCAGCGACTCCCCGAAACTCGCCAGGCCGGTCGCGACGGGCGGGCCGGGACGGATCAGCAGGACGTCGGCCAGGTAGCCGACCGTCTTCTCGAGCTCGACCCGGTCTCTGCCGGAGGCGACGGTGGCGATCGTGATGTCGCTCTGCCCGCTCTGCGCGGCGAGCACCGACTGGTAGGCGGTCAGCAGCGTCATGAAAAGCGTCGCGCCGTGTTCCCTGCTCCGCTCGACCAGCCGCGCCACGTCCTCGGCGGGCAGCCGGAACGTGTGGAAGCCGCCCTTCCTGGCGGGAGGCGAGGTGCGTGGCCGGTCGGTCGGCAGGTCGAGCGGAGGCGCGCCGGCCAGCCGCTCGCCCCAGTAGGCGACGAGTTCGTCCTGGTTCCGCTCGCGCTGCCAGCGGGCGACGTCGCCGAACTGCAGCGGTACCGGGTCGAGCCGTTCGCCGGAGTAGAGCCGGGCCAGCTCGTCCAGCATGACGTTCAGCGACCAGCCGTCGCCCAGGATGTGGTGGAGGACCACGCACAGGACGTGGTCGGCGGAGCAGAGGCGGATCAGCGTCGCGCGCAGCGGCGGCCGGGAGGCCAGGTCGAACGGCGCGTTCGTGCGCTCGGCGACCAGCGCCTCCGCGTGTGCGACGTCGGCGGCCGCGACCACCTCGACGGGCACGGGCCCCGGCGGCTCGACCACGGCGACCGGGGCGCCGTCGACCTCCGGGAACCTCGTGCGCAGGCTCTCGTGCCTGGAGACCAGCGCGGCCAGGGCTCGTTCCAGGGCCGCCGCGTCCAGCGGCCCGCGCAACCGCCGGACGATCCACATGGTGTACGAGGCGTCGTCCGGGTCGAGCCGGTGCAGGAACCAGAGCCGTTCCTGGCCGTGCGACAGCGGCGCGGGCTCCCCGGCCGGGCGGGGGCGCGGCCCGTCGTCGCCCCCCGTGGCGGTCTCGTCGAGCAGTTCGGCCAGCGCCGCGACGGTCGGGTGGGTGAACAACGCGCGTACCGGGATCCGCACCGGCAGCCTGGCGGTGACCATGGTGGCCAGCAGCGAATGACCGCCGAGCGCGAAGAAGTCGTCGTCCGCCCGGACGTCCTCGATGCCGAGCACCTCGGCGAAGACGCCGGCCACCAGCCGTTCGGCGTCGGTGCGCGGCGGGATGCCCGCCGACCTGGCGGCCCGAGGCTGCGGCAGGGCCTTCCTGTCGACCTTGCCGTTCGGGGTGAGCGGCAGCGCGTCGAGCGTCACGACGGTGGCGGGGACCATGTAGCCGGGCAGGTGCCCGGCGACGTGCCGCCGGAGGTCGAGGACGTCGGTCCGCGCCTCCGACCCCGCCGAAGCGTCCGAGCCGTCGGGAACGCCGGGGACGACGAAGGCCACGAGCAGGTCGTCGCGTACGGCGGCCACGGCCTGGCGGACGGCCGGATGCGCTTCGAGCACGGCCTCGATCTCGCCGAGCTCGATCCGGTGCCCGCGCAGCTTGACCTGGTTGTCCGTGCGGCCGATGAACTCCAGCGTGCCGTCCGCCAGCCATCTGACGACGTCGCCGGTGCGGTAGACCCGCTCGTCAGCGTGCCGCACGAACCGCTCCGCCGTGAGGCCCGGGCGGCCGAGGTAACCTGCCGCGACACCGGCGCCGCCGATCAGCAGCTCACCGGGCACGCCGATCGGCACCCGGGCGCCTTCCGCGTCGACCACGTGGACGGTGGTGTTCCCGATCGGCCGGCCGATCGTCACCCGTCCGGGCCGCTCGGGCACCTCCCAGGCGGTCGACCAGATCGTGGTCTCGGTCGGGCCGTACATGTTGACGAGCCTGCGTACCCGCGCCCGCAGCTCGGCGGCGAGCGCGAGCGGGAGCGGCTCGCCGCCGGCGAGGGCGACGACCGGCGGGAGGTCGCCCGCGAGCAGCACCCGCCAGCCCGAGGGGGTGGCCTGGACGTGGGTCACGCCCGTGCCGGCGATCAGCCGGGCGAGGGCCGCGCCGTCGCGTGCCGTCTCCGCGCCGGCGACGACCACCCGGCCGCCGGTGACCAGCGGCAGGTAGAGCTCCAGCGCGGAGATGTCGAACGACAGCGAGGTGAGCGCGAGCCAGACGTCCGACGGCTCCGATCCGACGAGGTCGCGCATGGCGAGCAGGAAGTTGGTGAGCGCGCGGTGCGGCACCACCACCCCCTTCGGCCGTCCCGTGGAGCCGGAGGTGTAGAGCACGTAGGCGGTGTCGCCGGGTGAGGGCCTCTCGGCGGGCGCCGCGTCAGCGGGATCCTCACCCGGGAGACCCGAGAGGAGGCCGGCGAGGTCGGCGTCGGTGAGGACGAGGGCCGCGCCCGAGTCCTCGATCATGTACTCGACGCGGGCCTCCGGGTAGTCGGGGTCCACCGGCAGGTAGGCCGCACCCGCCATCGCGACGCCGAGCAGCGCGACGATCATCGCCGGGCCGCGCGACATGCGCACCGCGACCACGCGGCCGCGCCCGACGCCCCGGTCGCGCAGCCGCGCCGCCAGCCCCGCCGCCCGTACGGCCAGCTCGCGGTAGGTCAGCTCCCGGCGAGGTGTGCCTTCCGCCACCACCGCGACCGCGTCGGGCGCGGCGGCCACCTGGTCGAGCACCAGGTCGACCAGGGTGAGCGGAGGCAGCTCGGCGGCGGTGTCGTTCCAGGCGGCGAGCCTGGCCCGCTCTCGCCCGGTGAGCAGCTCGAGCCGTCCCACGGGCAGCGAGGGGTCCGCGACCGCCGCGGCGAGGAGCACGAGGTAGCGCTCGGTCATCAGCTCGACCGTCTCGTGGTCGAAGAGCTCCTGACTGTAGATGGCGACGCCGAGCACGCCGCCGTCGTCCTCCGCGTACAGGTCGAGCGACAGGTCGACCCTGGCGGGGTGCCAGCCGAGCGGGAACGGCTCGGCGACCAGGCCCGGCACCGGATCGGCCACGTCGCCGTGGGTGTGCAGCGCGAACATGGTCTGGAACAGCGGTGTCCTGCTCGGGTCGCGTTCCACTCCGAGCACGCCGATCAGGCGCTCGAACGACACGTCCCGATGGGCGAGCGCGTCCAGGACGGCCCGGCGGGTGCGGCGGAGCAGTTCGGCGAAGCTCGGCGAACCGGACAGGTCACATCGGAGCACCATGGTCGTCGACAGGTAGCCGATCATCTGCTCCAGCTCGGTGCTGTCGCGCCCGGCCGAGGGAGTGCCCACGCAGAAGTCCGTCTGCCCGCTGTGCCGGGAGAGCAGCGCCTGGTAGGCCGCGAGCAGCAGCATGTACGGCGTGCAGCGCGCCTGCCGGGCCGACTCCGCGACCTTGGCGGCCAGCTCGGGCGGGATGCGGAAACGGACCTCCCCGCCCGCCGTGCCCCGCGTGGCCGGACGCGGCCGGTCGGCGGGCAGTTCCAGGACGGGCGCCCCGGTCAGTCGCGACACCCACCAGTCCAGGTCCGCCCGGTTCAGGTCAGCGCGGTCGTCGCGGGTGCGCACGTGGTCGCCGTACTGCGGCGGGAGCGTCTCGGGGAGCGCGCGGCCCGCGTAGTGGGCGGCCACCTCGGTCCTGAGCACGTTAAGCGACCAGCCGTCGCCGTTGATGTGGTGCAACACGACGCACAGCACGTGGTCGGCGGGGCCGAGACGCACCAGTGTGACCCGGAACGGCGGCCGCTCGGCGAGGTCGAACGCGGCATTGGTGCGGGCGCGCACGATCCGCCCGGCCTCGTCTTCCGATCCCGCCGCGACCTGCTCGATCGTCACCGGCGCGGGCGGCTCCACGACGGCCGCCGGCCGTCCATCGACCTGGACGAAGCGTGTGCGCAGCGCGTCGTGCCTGGCCGCGACCGCGCCGAAGGCGGCCTCGAGGGCCGCGACGTCGAGCTCCCCGCGCAGCCGGTAGGCGTAGGCGGTGTTGTACGAGGGATCGTCGGGGTCGAGTTGGTTCAGAAACCAGAGTCGTTCCTGACCACGGGACAGCGGACCTGTCTTCACGTGCCTACCCCCGGGGCAGGTGGCCTTCTGGAAAGATTCTTAACTGTTTTCGGCTGGCCGCAGTCTTCCACGGATCTTCGGCCACCCGCAAGGCTCCGCCGGTGCGGCGCCGGACCGGTTCGGCGGGAGGGGGTTGCCGCCCTCGGCGCGCTCATGTCAGACTGGCGCCGAAATTTAATTAGGAAACTTTCTTATTAGAAAACCCGTACGGCCACGCGTGTCCGCGTGGCCGGGTGACCTCTGATCTGGCGATTCTCGTCCTGGCGACTTTCCGGGAGCCGATCGTGAGCATGACTCTTCCCGGCCTGCTTCGAGAGCGGGCCGCCGCCGACCCGGGCCGGGTGGCGATGACCGTCCACGGCTCGGGCTCGCTGACCTTCGGCGAGTGGGAGCGCAGGTCGTACGGCCTGGTCCGCGCGCTGCGCGGCCGGGGGATCGGCCGCGGTGACCGGGTGGGCCTCGTGTTCGGCAACGGCGACTGGCTGGACTACGCGGTCGCGTTCTTCGGCGTGCTCGGGGCGGGGGCGGTCGCCGTGCCGCTCTCCGACCGCCTGGCCCGCGGGGACGTCGACGCGATGCTCGCGCACTGCGGCGCCACCGCGGTGCTGCGGCCGGGCGAACTGCCGTACGCCGAGGGCGGCGGGGACGAGGATCTCGAACCGCCGGCGCCCGGCGACCCGGCGCAGATCCTCTACACGTCCGGCACCACGGGCCGGCCCAAGGGGGTCGCCGCCACCCACGCGAACCTGGCCCACGGCTGCGGGGGCCGCCGCAGGCCGTTCACCCACTCCAGGCACCTCGCGCACGCCTTTCCCGTCGGCACCAACGCCGGCCAGTGGATGCTGGTCAACGCCGTGGACGCGCACCCCGAGGTGGTCACGCTGCCGCGTTTCACGCCCGGCAGGTTCGCCGCGCTGATCGAGCATTACCGGGCGGGCACGGTCTTCGTCGTCCCCGCCATGGCGATCGAGATGCTCGCCGCCGGGGTGCAGGCCAGGCACGACCTGTCGAGCGTGCTGCTGCTCGGCTCGGCGGCGGCGCCGCTGCCGGCGCGGGTCGCGGGCGATCTCAGCGCCGCGTTCCCCAACGCGACGATCACGAACTACTACACCTCGACCGAGGCCGCGCCCGCGCAGACCGTGATGATCTTCGATCCGGAGCGGCCGTCCAGCGTGGGCCGCCCGGTCTCCGGCGGGGCCGTCAGGATCGCCGCGGCGGACGGCGGGGCGCTGCCGCCCGGCGCGACCGGCGAGGTGTGGATGCGGTCGCCGGCCGTCACCCGCGCCTACTACGGCGACGAGGCCGCCACCGGCGAGGTCTTCCGCGGCGGCTGGGTGCGCATGGGAGATCTCGGCTACCTCGACGACGACGGCTACCTCTACCTGGTCGATCGCGAGAGCGACGTGATCAAGTCGGGGGCCTACAAGGTGTCCACGATCCATGTCGAGGAGGCCGTCCACCGGCACCCCGGCGTCGTCGAGGCGGCCGCTTTCGGGGTGCCGCATCCCACGCTCGGCAAGGCCGTCGCGGTCGCCGTCGTCGGGACCGTCCCGCACGAGGAGCTGCGGATCTTCCTCAAGGACCTGCTGGCCCCGCACGAGCTTCCCGTACGGCTCATCACCCTCGACGCCCTGCCACGCAACCACGGCGGCAAGGTGGACAAGCGCTCACTCCGAGAGGTCGCACTATGACGCAGGTCTCGTTCGCCCAGCATGGGATGTGGGTCACCGAGCGGATGGGGGCGGGGTCGGCATACCACATGCCGATCGTGATCCGCTTCGGCGGTTCGCCGGCTCCCGATCCCGCCGTGCTGGCCAAGGCGTGCGCAAGCGTGGTCGAGCGGCATCCGCTGCTGGGCCGGGCCGTACGCGAGCACGACGGGGTGCCCCACCTGGTGCCCGCCACCCGGCACCCGTCCCTGGAGACGGGCGAGTCGGTGGAGGAGGCCGTCAGGCGGCCCTTCGACCTGGAGAACGGCCCCCTCGTCCGCTTCACGCTCGTCGGCGACACCCTCGTGATCGTCGCCCACCACCTGGTCTTCGACGGCGGGTCCAAGGACGTCCTGGTCGCCGACCTCGCCGCCTTCGCGGCCGGTGCCGTCCCGCCGCCGATCGAGCCTCTCGACCACGCCGCAGGCCAGCGGGAGCGGGTGGCCGCCCTGCTCGGCGAGGCTCGCGCGTTCTGGGCGGACAGGTGGCGCGAGCCGGGCGAGACTCTCCTACCGGGCGGGGTGCTCCGCTCCCGCCGGGCCGGTCAGGGGCGGCTGCTGGAGTTCACGCTCGACGTGCCCGATCTGCCCGGCCTGACCAGGTTCGAGGTGCTGCTCGCGGCGCTGCACGCGCTCCTCATGTCGTACGGCAACGCCGACGTCGTCACCGCGATCGACCTGTCGACCCGCACCGCCGAGTCGGAGGGACACATCGGCCCCTTCGTCAACGAGCTGCCCGTCTTCTCCAGCCCGCCGCCCGACGCGCCGTTCACGACGTTCGCCGCCGGGCTGCGCGCCGAGCTCAGGAGCATGTACACCTACCGCGAGGTCCCCCTGGCGAGGGCGGTCGCCGGGCTGAAACCCCATGCGGCGCTCGCCCCCGTCTCGGTCAGCTACCGGCGCGCCGCGGCGTACGGCACGGGCTCGGCGGAGGGGTTCGGTCAGGTCGACCGGCTGGCGTTCAACCACGCGGTGCGGGGCGCCCTGCAGCTCCAGGTCCTCGACCATGCCGGCCCTTCCGACGGCTCGGCGGTGACGGCACCGGGAATGACCGCGAGCCTCCGTTACGACCCCGGCGAGCTGGCCGATCCGGTCGGGTTCGCCGACGACCTCCGGGCGGTGCTGGCGGCGGTCGCGCAGGATCCCGCCCGGCCCCTGGAGATGCTGCCGACCCGGGAACCCGTGGTCGCCTGGCCCGTCCCCGCGCCGCACCTGGTGGAGGACACGGGCGACACCGGCGCCGGCGTGGATCTCGCCGATCCGCTGGCCGCCGAGATCCGCGCCATCTGGGAGGAGGTGCTCAAGCTCGCTCCCATCGAGCCGCACGACGACATCTTCGAGCTCGGCGGCCACTCGCTGACCATCACCCAGATCATCGCCCGCATGCGCAAGCGGCTGGGCGTGGAGGTCGAGCTGGACGACTTCTTCGACAATCCGACGATCGCCGGCGTGCTCCAGGTGATCCGCCGGTGACGCGGCCCGTCACGGCCGAGCCGGCCGTCTTCCCGGCGGAGGCGGACGGTCCGGACGACGCCGATCTCTCGCTCATGCTGATGATCCGGGCGTTCGAGCTGAAGCTGCTGGACCTGTTCGGCAGGGGCCTGCTCAACGGCACGACCCACACCTGTCTCGGCCAGGAGTACATCCCGGTCGCCATGGAGGCGCTGCTCGACCCGGGCGACCACGTGTTCAGCAACCATCGCGGGCACGGCCACTACCTGGCGCGCTTCCGCGACCCCGCCGGACTGCTCGCGGAGATCATGGGCCGTGAGGGAGCCGTCTGCGCCGGGGTCGGAGGCAGCCAGCACATCCGCAGGGACCGCTTCCTGTCCACGGGAGTTCAGGGGGAGAGCCTGCCGGTCGCCGCGGGGGTCGCGCTGCACCTCAAGCGGGCCGAGCCCGGCCGCCTCGCCTGCGTCTACATCGGGGACGGCACGTTCGGCGAGGGCGCGGTCTACGAGGCGTTCAACATCGCGTCGCTGTGGGCGTTGCCGCTGCTCGTCGTCGTGGAGAACAACGGCATCGCCCAGTCGACGCCCACCTCCCGGCACCTCGCGGGGAGCATCGCGGGCCGGGCGGCGGCGTTCGGCATCGACCACCACCTGGTCGAGAGCTCCGACGTCACCGAGATCCGCCGCACGCTCGATCCCCTGGTGTCGCGGGTCCGTTCCCGCTCGACGCCTCTCGTCGTCGAGTTCGTCACCCGGCGCCTCGGACCGCACAGCAAGGGCGACGACACCAGGCCGGCCCCAGCCGTACAGGCGCTGCGCGAGCAGGACTGGTACGCCCGGTGCGCGGCGGCCTGCTCCGGCCGTTTCCCGCGGCTCGACGCGGAGGCCCGCGCGCACATCGACGCGGTCGCCGCGGAGGTCACGGCGCGGGGCCCGTCACGGTGGGAAGGGACACGGTGGGAGGGGCCGTGAGGGTCGCGGAGAACCTGAACGCGGCGCTGGCCGCCCTGCTCGCCCGGGAGCCGAACCTCTACCTGCTGGGAGAGGACGTCGTCGATCCGTACGGCGGCGCCTTCAAGATCACCCGAGGGCTGTCCACCGGCTTCCCCGACCGCGTCCTGTCGACCCCCATCAGCGAGAACGCCGTCACCGGCCTCGCCGCGGGTCTCGCGCTGTCGGGAGACCTGGCGATCGTCGAGATCATGTTCGGCGACTTCGCCGCGCTCGCCTTCGACCAGTTGCTCAACTTCGCGTCGAAGTCGGTCTCCATGTACGGCTCCCGCCTGCCGATGCGCATGGTCGTACGCTGCCCGGTCGGCGGCGGGCGCGGTTACGGGCCGACCCACAGCCAGAGCCCGCAGAAGCACTTCGTCGGCATCCCGAATCTGGCCCTCTACGAGCTGTCGCCGTTCCACGACAACCTGGCCGTGTTCGAGGAGATGTTCGCCCGGGCGGAACCGTGCGTGTTCTTCGAGGACAAGGTCCTCTACACGCGCCGGATGGGCGCGGTGGAGCCGCCGTTCTCGGTGGAGGTCTCCGGCGGCGTGGCCAGGGTGTCCCTCGGCGGTCCCCCCGACTGCGTGGTCATCGCCCCCGGCGGGGTGGCGCACCGGGCGCTGGCCGCGATGCGCTCGCTGCTGGTCGAGGAGGAGATCGCCGGCACGCTGCTGGTGCCGTCCAGGCTGTATCCGTTCGACCTGCCCGATGTCTTCGACGCGGACGTCCGCGCGGCGCGCCGGGTGTTCGTCGTCGAGGAGAGCACCGCCGGGGGGACGTGGGGCGCCGAGGTGGCCCACGTCGTGCATCGACGGCACTGGGGGCGCCTGGCCCTCCCGGTCACGTTGATCCACTCCCTCGGCGGGGTCATCCCCACCGCGGCTCATCTCGAGCGGGCGGCCCTCGTGAACGAGTCCACGATCCACAGCGCGATCAGGGAGACCATCCGTGGCTGAGCTCCGCGTGCCGAAGCTGAACAACAACGACACCGAATATCTCCTGGTCGAGTGGCTCGCCGCCGACGGCGCGCGGGTCGCCGAGGACGACGCGGTCGCGCTGGTGGAGACGTCCAAGGCCGCCGAGGAGCTCACGGCGGGCGCCTCCGGCATCCTGCGCCACCGGCTGCGGCCGGGAGTCTGGTGCCGCCCGGACGACGTGATCGCCTCGATCGGCGGGACGGTGGAACCCTCCGGCCCAGAACCGGCGTCCCCGCCCACGGCGCAGCAGAGTGCGGCCGACGACTCGGCGCCGCTCATTACGGCCCCCGCGCGGGCGCTCATCGACGAGCTCGGCATCGACCTCGAACGGATCGAGGCGCTCGGCATCCCCGTCGTCCGGCGGGCCGACGTCGAACGCCTGGCCGCCACGCCCGCCGGCGATGAGACCTCCGCCGCCGAGCACCGGCTCACGCGGGTGCAGCGGGCCGTGGCCAGGTCCGTCCAGCTGTCCCACCGGACCATCCCCGCCGCGTACGCCGTCGTCCGCATGGACCTCGGCCCGGCGCTGGAGTACGCGCGGGCCACGACGAGGGAGATCCGCCGCCCTGTGGGGATCGCGGAGGTGTTCGTCCAGGCCGTCGCGGGCCTGCACGAGCGGTTCCCGCTGTTCTTCGCGACCGTCGAGGAAGCCGCCGACGGCACTGCCCGCGTCACCAGGGCACTGCTGTCCGAGGCTCCGAACATCGGCGTCACCGTCGACGTCGGCGAGGGGCTGTACGTCCCCGTCGTCCACGACGCGGCGAGCCGTACGACGAAGGACATCGCGACCACCCTCATGAAGCACCGGCTCGCGGCCACCACCGGCGAGTTCACGGAGAGCGACCTGTCCGGCGCCAACTTCGTCGTCACCCTGCACACCGAGCACGGGGTCGTGCTGGCGATCCCGTTCGTCTTCCCCGGCACCGTCTGCGCGCTCGCCGTCACCGCGCCGCGCGACGGAACCCTCGCCGACATCGGCCTGGCCTACGACCACCGCCTGATCAACGGCAGGGACGCCGCCCTCTTCCTCAACGCGCTCAAAGCCGCCGTCGAAGGGCTCACCTGATGTCCGCAGCCGACCTGTCCGAGGCGAAGAAGGAACTGCTCAGACAGCGGCTGCGGTCCAGGCGGGCCGATCGGCCAGGCCAGACCGGTCACGCGGCCCAGGCCGACGGGGCGATCCCGCGCCGCCCCGAGGGCGCCGAGCCGCCGCTCGCCCCCGCCCAGGAACCGATCTGGTTCATGGAGCACTTCACACCGGGCACCTCCACCTACACGATCGCGATGGCCGTACGGCTGCGCGGGCCGCTCGACGTGCACCGCCTCAGGGCGGCGCTGTCCAGGCTGCCCGAGCGGCACGAGAGCCTGCGGCACCGGTTCCCGGCGACGGACGAGGGGCTGCCCGCCGTACACGTCGTGCCGGAGGCGGACGTGCCCCTACGCGAGGCGGCGGCCGCGACGGACGAGGAGGCCGTCGCGCTGATCGACGCCGAGAGCGCGATCCCGCTCGACCTCGCGGAGGGGCCGCTGCTCAGGGCGCTGCTGGTGAAGAAGGGCGGGGACGAGCACGTCCTCGCGCTGCTCGTGCACCACATCGTCGCCGACGGCCAGTCGGCGCACCTGCTCATGCGCGACCTGCTGGCCCTGTGCCGCGGAGAGGACCCGGCCGCGCCCGCCGTACGCTACGGCGACGTCGCGCTGTGGCAGCGCGGGCGGCGGTTCGACCGTGAGCTGGCCTACTGGCGGCGGGAACTGGCCGCGCTGCCGAGGGCGGACCTGCCCGTGGACCGGCCCCGGCCGCCACGCCAGTGCTTCGACGGCGCGTCACACGTCCACGAGCTCGACCCCGAGCTGGTCGACCGGCTCACCGAGCTGGGCGGGCGGCACGGCGCGACCAGGTTCATGACGATGCTGGCCGTGTTCCAGCTGTTGATCGCGCGATATTCGGGGCAGGACGACTTCGCGGTCGGCACCCCGGTGGCCGGGCGGACCCGGCCCGAGCTCGACGACGTGGTCGGCATGTTCGTCAACACGCTGGTGCTGCGCGCCCGGCTCGACGGCGACCCGAGCTTTGCAGAGCTGCTGGCCCGCACCAGGGACACGGTGGTCGAGGCGCTGGACCACCAGGAGCTGCCGTTCAGCCGGCTGGTCGACGCGCTCGGTGTGCCGCGCGACCCGAGCAGGCAGCCGCTGGCCGACACGTTGTTCTCGATGCACGACTTCGCCGGCCGGAGCGACGACGGCGAGGTGTCGGACTTTCCCCTGCGGCCCGGCTCGGCCCGCCACGACCTGGAGCTCTACCTGGTGCCCACCCCGGACGGCGGCCTGGCCTGCACGTTCACGTACAAGACCACGCTGTTCGACGCCGGCACGGTCGAGCGGATGGCCGGGCACCTGGAGGCGCTGGTGCGGGCGGCCGTCGCCGAGCCCGGCGTGCCGGTCAGCAGGCTGCCGCTGCCGCTGGGGGAGGACGCCGGGCTGATCGCGGCCTGGAACGACACCGCCGCCGATTTCCCGGCGCACGCCACCCTGCACGGCCTGGTCGAGGAGCAGGTCGCGCGTACGCCCGACGCGACCGCCGTGACGTTCGGGGGCGCGTCGGTGACCTACCGGGAGCTCGACGAGCGGGCGAACCGGGTGGCGCACCGGCTGATCGGTCTCGGCGTGGGCACGGGCGCGCTGGTCGCGGTCTGCGCGGAACGCTCGATCGAGCTCGTGGCCGCCCTGCTCGGCGTGCTCAAGACGGGCGCGGCGTACGTGCCGCTCGACCCGGACTACCCGGCCGACCGGCTCGCGTTCATGCTGTCGGACTCGGGTGCGCCCGTGGTGCTCACGCAGCGGCGTCTGGCCGACCGGCTGGGCGACGCGACCGTCCTCCTGCTGGACGAGCCGTCGGAGGTGGCGGACGTGCCCGTGACCTCGCCCGGGTCCGCCGGAGAGCCAGGCACGGCCGCGTACATGATCTACACCTCCGGTTCGACCGGCAGGCCGAAGGGGGTGCCCAACAGCCACCGCGGCATCGTCAACCGGCTCGACTGGATGCAGAAGCGCTATGGCCTCACCCCCGACGACGTGGTGCTGCAGAAGACCCCGGCCGGCTTCGACGTGTCGGTGTGGGAGTTCTTCTGGCCGCTGACGACCGGGGCCAGGCTGGTGCTGGCCGAGCCGGGAGGCCACCGCGACCCGGCCTACCTGCGTGACCTGATCAACGCCGAGGGCGTGACCACCACCCATTTCGTGCCGTCGATGCTGGCGGTGTTCCTCGCCGAGGAGGGCGCGGCCACCTGCACCTCCCTGCGCCGCGTCATCTGCAGCGGTGAGGAGCTCCCGGTCGACCTGGCCGTACGCTGCCTGCGGACGATCCCGGCGGAACTGCACAACCTGTACGGCCCGACCGAGGCCGCCATCGACGTGTCCTCCTGGGAGTGCACCCTCGACCGGCTCTCGGGACGCGTACGCGTGCCGATCGGCTCGCCCATCCAGAACATCACGCTGCACGTCCTCGACCGGCATCGCCGGCCGGTGCCCGTCGGGATGCCCGGCGAGCTGCACATCGGCGGCGTCGGCGTCGCGCTCGGCTACCACGACCGGCCGGAGCTGACCGCCGAGCGGTTCTTCGACGGTCTCTACAAGACCGGTGACGCGGCCCGCTGGCTGCCCGACGGGACCATCGACTTCCTCGGCCGCCTCGACAACCAGGTCAAGCTGCGGGGGCTGCGCATCGAGCCGGGCGAGATCGAGGCGGCGCTGCGCGAGAAGGCGGGCGCCCGCGAGGCCGTCGTCGTCGTGCGGGCCGACCGGCTCGTCGCCTACCTGACCGGCGTCCCCGAGGAAGCCGCCCAGGCGGCCGCGATGCGGGCGGCCGTACGCGACATCCTGCCGGAGTACATGCTGCCGTCGCAGTTCGTCTTCCTGGAGGCCCTGCCGCTCACCCCGAACGGCAAGCTCGACCGTGCGGCACTGCCCGCCCCGGCCGCCTCCGCCGGCGACACCGAGTACGCCGAGCCGGCGACCGGCACCGAGAAGGCGATCGCGGCCGTCTGGGCCGAGGTCCTGGAAGCCGGACGGGTCGGCCTCGACGACGACTTCTTCGACCTCGGCGGTCATTCGCTGCTCGCCATCCGGATCGTCGCCAAGCTGCGCAAGGCGGGCATCGGCCGGATCGGCCTGGTCGACGTGTTCTCCCACCGGACCGTGCGCGAGCTGGCCTCCTTCGCCGAGCGGCCGGTCCCCGCGGGTCCGCGGCCCTTGCTCCAGCGCCTCACCCCGGCGGGGCGGACCGCCCGCCTCACCTACGTCTGCGTGCCGTACGGGTCGGGCAGCGCCGTCGTCTACCAGCCGCTGGCCGACGCGCTGCCCGGCGACCACGCGTTGTACGCCGTCGCCATCCCCGGCCACGACATCGGCCTCGACGAGGAGGCGATGGAGTTCGACGCCCTCGCGGCGCGCTGCGCCGAGGAGATCCTCTCGATCGAGGGACCGATCGCGATCTACGGCCACTGCGGGGTGGGCGCGGCTCTCGCGGTCGAATTGGCGCGGCGGGTCGAGGCGGCCGGCCGGGAGGTCGAAGCCCTCTACATCGGGGCGATCTTCCCGTTCGCCCGGCCACGCGGGGTGCTGGGCAGGCTGTCGAGGCTCGTGGACGTCGACCGGCTGAGCCGCAGCCAGACCGACATCAACCGGCTCAAGGCGCGCGGCGTCGACCTGGACGAGCTCGACCCCGGCGTGGCCGACCGGATCATCCGTACGATGCGGCGGGATTCGAAGGCGGCCGAGAGGTTCTTCACCGAGCTGTTCGACTCCCCGGACCGGCAGCGGCTGAAGGCGCCGATCATCTCGGTGGTCGGCGAGCGCGACCCGGCGACCGACTTCTACGAGGAGCGCTACCGGGAGTGGGCCTTCCTCTCCGATACCAACGCGCTCGTGGTGCTGGACGAGGGCGGCCACTACTTCCTGCGCTACCGGGCCGCCGAGCTGGCCGAGATCCTGCGGACCCACCGCTCGCTGGACCGGCCCGCCCCGCACGAGACGGACGACTCGTGGTGGGTCCACGGCGTGAGCACCTCGGGGACGCGTGATCCGGAACCGGCGGCCGAGCCCGTCGTCAGGCCCGGCATGACCCGGTTCCTCACCGTCGCCGCCGGTCAGCAGATCTCGATGATCGGATCGGCTCTGACCGGATGGGCGCTGCCGCTGACGATCCTCGTCGACTCCGGCTCGATCGCGCAGTTCTCCATCCTGGCCGTGCTCAACCTGGCCGGGCTGCTGGTCTCGCCGCTGGCCGGGGCGATCGTCGACAGGGGCGACAGGCGGCGGGTCATGCTGCTGGCCGACTTCGCCTGCGCGGGCATCCAGCTCGTGCTCGCCTGCCTGATCCTCTTCGGCGAGCTCCGGCTCTGGCAGGTCTACCTGCTGATCGTCGCGTTGTCGATCGCGACGAACTTCCAGCGCCTGGCCTACACGTCCGCCATTCCGCAGCTCGTGCCCAAGCGCTACCTCGGGCACGCGATGGGCGTCACCCAGATGGCCAACGGCGTCGCACAGCTCGTCGTGCCGCTGATCGCCGCGGGACTGCTCGCCTGGATCAAGCTGGGCGGGATCGTGATCATCGACGTGGCCAGTTACGTCTTCGCCATCGTCGCCGTGCTGGCGGTCCGGTTCCCGGACACGCTGCCGTGGCGGCCGCGCGAACCGCTGAGCACCGAGATCCGCAAGGGCTTCGCCTACACGTGGAACGAACGCGGCCTGCGGGCGATGCTCGTCTTCTTCGCGGTGCTGAACATCTTCCTGTCCCCGCTCCTGCTGCTCGTCTCTCCGCTCGTCCTGTCGTTCGCCACGCTCACCGAGGTCAGCGTGATCTCCGTGGTGACGGGCCTCGGCGTGATGCTGGGCGGGCTGACGATGGCCGTCTGGGGCGGGCCGGCCAAGTGGCGCTTCCGCGGGGTGCTCGTGTCGACGCTGGCCATCGCGGCCGGCAGCGTGGTCACCGGGCTCCGCCCTTCACTGCTGGTGATCGGTGCGGGCGCGTTCTCGCTGACGTACTTCCTGACCCTGATGAACGCGATGTACTCGACCATCGTGCAGATCAAGGTGCCCTACCGGTATCACGGGCGGGTCTTCGCGCTGAACACGCTCGTGGCCTGGTCGACCCTGCCAATCGGGATGGGGCTCGTCGCACCGCTGGGCGCCGCGTTGTTCGACCCCATGCTGGCCCCCGGCGGGGCGCTCGCCTCGACCGTCGGCGCGGTGATCGGCGTCGGGCCCGGACGCGGGGTCGCGTTCCTCTACCTGGTGTGCGCGCTGGGCATGGCGGCCGTCGTGGCGGGTGCGCTGCGCGTACGGCGACTGGCCCGCTTCGACGCCGACATGCCCGACGCGCTGCCGGACGACCTCGTCGGCATGGAGACCATCGAGAAACGCCGCGAGGCGAAGACGGCCGCGTAGCCGCCGGCCCTGACATCCACATGTGTCGGGATTCCACTCCAGGGGTTTATTGTTAGGAAACTTTCTTTTATATTAGCCTCACTACCCCCCAACAGAGGAACCCTGACATGCGGAAACTGTTAGCGCCCCTGGCGGCGCTGGTCGTCGCCGCCGCAGCGGTGGTGGTGATCGCCTCGCCCGCCTCGGCCCACGGCTACATCTCCGACCCGCCGAGCCGGCAGGCCTGGTGCGCCGCCGGAAAGGTCCCCAACTGCGGTCAGATCATCTGGGAGCCGCAGAGCGTCGAGGGGCCCAAGGGCCTGCACAACTGCAGCGGCGGTGACGCGCGCTGGGCTCCGCTCGACGACGACAGCAAGCCCTGGCCCGTCACCACGGTCGGCGACACGGTCACCTTCAAATGGCTGATCGAGGCCCGCCACGCCACCAGCACGTGGGAGTACTACATCGGCAACGAGCGGATCGCGGTCATCAACGACCACGGCAAGGAGCCTCCGTCCGTCGTCACGCACACGGTGAGCCTGGGCGGCAGGACCGGCCGGATCAAGCTGCTGGCCGTCTGGAACATCGCCGACACCGAGAACGCCTTCTACAACTGTGTCGACCTCCAGGTCGGCCCCGGCGGCCCGAGCCCCAGCCCGAGCCCGACGCCCTCGCCCTCGCCTTCGTCCTCACCGAGGCCGTCCCCGTCCCCATCGCCGTCCCCATCGCCGTCGCCCACCCCGACCCCGACGCCTCCGACGACGCCCGGCGGCGCCTGGACCGCCGGCGCGTCCTACAAGGCCGGCGATCTGGTCACCTACAACGGGCGTACCTACCGGTGCGTCCAGGCGCACACCGCGCTGACCGGCTGGGAGCCGCCGAACGTCCCGGCGCTCTGGCAGACCGTGTGACCCGTCCTCCCGAAAGCCGGCGGCCGGTCCTCGTGACCGGTCGCCGGCGGGGTGGCAGCACCGGCCGGACGGTCATCCGGAACCCCCGCTGCTCACCCTCGGCCAGGACATCGGCTTCCTCGACGGGCTGCCGGACGACTACTCGGCCGCCGACGTGGTGGACCGCATCCTGATGGGGGCGAGCGCCTCGCCGGCGTCCGCGTCCGCCGCATCCTGAGGATCGGCGACGGGCCCGGCCACGGGGTGGCCGGGCCCGGGTGAATCACCTGTGGCCGGGACAGGGGATCACGCGTAGGGGTTCTGTGTCACCAGGTGGGCCTTGAACCCCTCGCCGAAGGTGCTGGTCGGAGTGCCGTTGGCGTCGGTGATGAGGACGTTGCCCGAGCTGTCACAGACTCCCCAGGCGTTCCAGGTCCAGGCGAGGTAACCGACACCGTTCGCGTCGGCCCAGTTCATGACCTTGTCGATGTAGTCGTGGGCGCAGGTGTTCTGGCCGATCTCACCGGCCACCACCGGCACCTTCGCGGCGACGGCGCCGATCGTGTTGTTCCAGCAGGTGGTGTCCACGCACCCGTTGAAGTTGTAGGAGTGCCAGGAGGCCATCAGGTTGCCGGTCGGGTCCTTCGGCTTGTAGTTCAGCCACTGGCTCAGGTCGTTGGTCCAGGTGAGACCGGCCGTCATGATGACATTGGCGGCTCCGGTGGCACGGACCGCGTCGACCAGGGTCTGCATGCCGGCGACCTGGTAGCCGATCCCGGCGCAGGTGCCGCCGTCACGCAGGCAGGTCCACGCCGCGGTGGCGTCCGTCCAGTTGTTGGCCGCGTCCGGATAGGGCTCGTTGAACAGGTCGAAGATGACGGCGTTGTTGCCCTTGAACGTGTTCGCCACCTGGGTCCAGAACGTCGGCGCGTACTTCGCGTCGGGCATGGGCTTCTGGCAGGTCGCCGCCACATCCGAGCAGCCCGCGCCCGGCCCCGTGTACTGGCCGTAGTTCCAGTGCATCTCGACGATCGGCGTGATCCCATTGGCGATCAGCAGGTTCACGTAGTCCTTGACCGCCTGCTGGTAGGCCGCGCCGCTGGTCCCGCCCGAAGGCACGTCGCCGGTCCCCAGCCAGCACTCCTCGTTCAGCGGGATCCGCACCACATGGATGTTCCACGGCTTCATCGCGGCGACGGAGGCCTGATCCGCCGGGCCGTCCCACATGCCCCTGCCCTGGATGCAGGCGAACTCCCCACTGGAGCGGTTGACACCCAGCAGCCGGTACGGCTTGCCGGCCGAAGTCACCAACCTGTTGCCCGAGACGTGCAACTGCGGGGCCGGCCCGTCGGGCTGGGGGCTGGGAGACGAGGACGGTGATGGGCTCGGGGACGGGGACGGGGATGGGCTCGGTTTCGGCGACGGGCTCGGGCTCGGGCTGGGGCTCGGGCTCGGGCTGGGGCTTGGGGACGCGCCGTTACAGGTGACGCCGTTGACGGTGAACGCGGCGGGCACCGGGTTGCTCCCGCTCCACTTGCCGATGAAGCCGATCGACACCGAGCCGTTGGCGGGGACGTTGCCGTTCCAGCTCAGGCTCTTGGCCGTGACGTGCGCGCCGGACTGCGACCAGTCGGCGTTCCAGCCGTTGCTCACGCCCTGACCAGCCGCGGGAAAGTCGAACTCCAAGGTCCAGCCGGTCAGCGGGCCGCCGAGGCCGGTGATCGCGACGTCGCCCTGGAAGCCGCCCTGCCACTCGCTGACGACCTTGTACTGCACCGAGCACCCGCCGGGGGCGGCCACGGCGGGGACGGATATCGCGGACATGCCCGCTGCGGCCAGCACTCCTGCGGCGGCTGCCGCCAGTCTGACACGTAGTTGCATCGAAGCCTCCTTACTGGGAACCGGACGGCCGTCGAGAGCAGCGCTGTGGATGAACGGTGGGTTACTTAAGGGCTTAAGTCAAGGACGTCCCTCTGCGGGGTGCGAGGCGGGCCGGACACGGAAAGCGACGGAAACGGTTCCCCGTCGTCACATCAGGTGAAAAGCCGATCCGGACGTGCGGGTCCGTCGGCGGCCGCCGGGGCGTTCGAGCGTCTGAGTCCGCGGTGTTCACGTCCTCGATGACGTGTGCGTACCGAGAAAGTTTCAGTGGGCACCCCGACGTCGGCCGCGCGCCGGACGGTGGAAGTGTTCCTCGGCAGCCGCGATGGGGATCTGGCCGACGTGGTGACTTAAGCGCTTAAGATCGCGGGGGTTCCAGCCCTTTCCGGGGGGAGACAGGAAAGGCTGTTCCTCTTCCGGCAGCGGTAACAGAATGGTCAGGACGTGAGGGGGGATGCGGTGAAGCGGCCGACCATCGCCGAGATCGCGGCAAGGGCCGGTGTCTCGATCGGCGCCGTGTCGTACGCGCTCAACGGCCGGCCGGGAGTGTCCGCGGAGACCCGCAAACTCATCCTCGACATCGCCAACGAGATCGGCTGGCGGCCGAGCGCGGCGGCCAGGTCCCTGTCCGGGTCCCGGGCGCACAGCGTCGGCCTGATCATCGCCCGCCCGGCGGACACGCTCGGTGTCGAGCCCTTCTTCATGCGGTTCATCGCCGGGCTGGAACGCGAACTGTCCGGGCGGCGCACCGCGCTGCTCCTGCAGGTCGTCGAGGACCACCGCGCTGCGATCGACGCGATGCGGCTCTGCTGGGCGGAACGGCGCGTCGACGGCATGGTCGTCACGGACCTGTGGACGGAGGACGCGCGGATCCCGGTGCTCGAGGAACTCCAGATCCCGGCCGTTCTGGTCGGCCGGCCCCGGCCGGACACGGAGTTGCCCGCCGTCTGGACCGACGACGCGGCAGCCGTGGTCTCGGCGGTCGACTACCTGGTGGCGCTCGGACACCGCCGCATCGCCCGCGTCGCGGGGTTGTCCGCACTGGAGCACACCCAAGTACGCATCGCGGCCTTCCGCCAGGCCGTGCTCGGTCACGGCCTCGGTGAACCACAGGTCGTCGAGACCGACTACACCTGGGAGGAGGGCATGCGGGCCACGCGGACGCTGCTGTCCCGGCGCGACCGCCCGACCGCGATCACGTTCGACAACGACGTGATGGCCACCGCCGCGCTCAACGTGGCGCAGGAGATGGGCGTCGCCGTGCCGGACGAGCTGTCGATCGTGGCCGGTGACGACTCGCAGCTCTGCGTGATGGTACGACCGGCGCTGACGGCGCTCTCGTGGGACATCCAGGCGTACGGCGTGCAGACCGCACGGGTGCTGGCGGACACGATCGACGGCCGTGCCCCCGGCTCGCGGCAGGTCGGCACGGCGAGTCTGGTCGTCCGGTCGAGCACCACCTCCCCGCCGGCCTGACCGACCGGCGCCGTGTCAGGGCAGGTGGATCGAGGGCGGGGGCGGGGCCGCTCTCGTGGCCCGCAGCCCGGCGATCGCGCCATCGGTCATGGCGATCGCCGCTGCGATGTGCACCGGAGCGAGCACGAACGACGCGGGGCGGTGCCGCCCGCCGACGAGCATCAGAAGTGCGGCCAGCGCGAAGCCGGCCTGGGCCAGGCGAACCGCACGTTCGCTCACCCCTCGTGCTGCCGCCGTCGTCCGAAGGACCCGCCACACGCCGGCCAGATCGCCGCCGCACACCACGTCGGCCGACCAGCACGCGCCGCCGCAGGCGTCGGTGATCGCGACACCGGCGTCGGCGGCGGCCAGCGCCTCCTCGTCCGCCGCCGAGATGACCAGGACATCCTCACCGGCTTCCTGGAACCGCCGTACGTGCCCGGCCAGGCCGTCCTCGGCGTCCAGTATTCGATCGGCATGCGGCAGCAGTCCGGCGACGCTCGGTTCGTCGGTCAGCACCACGGTGGATCCGGCGGACCCGGCGGCGTCGAGTACGGCGGCGGCCAGCGGCGCGAGCTCCGCCCTGACGGTGACGCGGCCGAGCCGCCGGTCGTGCTCGTGGACGACCAGGCGGCCCCTGTCCGGGCCACTGCCGCGCTCCAGCCGGATGCCGCCGTGCCGCCACGGGCCGGCGCCGGCACCGCCGACATCGTTCCGCGACAGCCCGGCCAGCACGTCGGTCGCGGCCTGCCGCACATGAGCCACTTCGACGCCCGGCTCGGCGTCGGCGGTCAGCACCCGGGGGCGTTCGCCACAGAGCACACGAGAGTCGATGACGATCACCGATATCCGGTCCAGCCGCCGGAACACCGCGGCGTTCAGCGGCAGGATCCCTCTGCGTGCCAGCTCCCAGCCCGCTGCCGAGGCGAATCCCCCGCGCCCGTACTGGGCGGCCTTGGGCGCCGCGGCGAGGATCGCATCGGCCGCCCGGCCCGGACTGCGCGTGAGGGCGAACACGATGGCCGCAAGCGCCGGGGCGATGGGACCGAGCCGGTCACTCCATTTCTCGACGGGCCCAGGAGGGCGGTGCCTCGGCCGGGGCGGGCGAGGCCGCGGCTCGTGTGGCAGGCTCTCCGGACGGAAGCACAGCTCGGCCTCCCGGCGCTGCCAGACCTTCCGCCGCTCCCACACCTCGGCGAGAAGGAGCGCGCGATACACGGCGTCGACCGCCGGGGAGGCGATGCCTTGGGACAGGCCGTGGGCGGCGGCACTCACCAGGGAGAGCATCAGATCGGTCTCGATGGGGCCGATCCGTCGCTTGAGCCACCGGCGCAGGCCGTGTTCCACCTCGATCAGGGCGACGGCCAGCCGTGCCTCGTGGGGCAGCGCCGGAAGCCGGAACACCTTCCCCGCCACCGCCGATGTCAGGGCCACACAGTCGGCGGCGAGCTCGGCCGCGGCGGCGGCGATGGCCGCGCTGTCACCCGGATGAGTCGCCCGGCTCCAGGGGAAGTCCTCCTCCTGGGTGCCGTAGGTTTTCTCCACCGCGCGGACCGTCTCCAGCAGCCGCTCCAGGCCCAGTCGCCGTTCGTCGAACGCCACCAGCACCTGTCCGGTCACCGCGTTGACCTCGGCCCAGCGGACTCCTCGCAGCCGGCTCAGCGCCTTCGGCACACCCGTGGCCAGTTCGCGCGCCCGTCCGTCCTCGCCCTCCAGACCGCGTACCTCGATGTAGGCGTGCCCGTGCTCCGCCCACGCCCGGCGATGGTGCCGGCGCTCGTGCAGATCCGTCAGGACCTGCCCCACCCAGGCCGCCTTCCGGGGCAGCGCCCTGGCGGTATCGAGGCCCTGCCGCGCCACGGATTCGGTCTTCGTCACGGCCAGGCGGACGCCCCTGCCGCCTGCGCCGGCCGCCTCGCCCATCGTCCCGGCGGCGGACGCGGTGATCTTCGCGGCGGCGGCCGCTCCCGCGATCGCCATGCCCGCGCCGGCGACGACTGCCGCCTGCGCGGTGTTCAGCGCCGCGCCCGCCGTGCGGCCGGTCGCCGACGCCATCCGGTCCGCCATCCGTGCCGGGCCGCTGAGCAGCGAAAACACATTTCCTGGCATCGGCGGCGCTCTACCCGGTAGGACCCCGCCCTACGCCTGTCAGCCGGAGGAACATCACTGGTGCGCGCCATATCGGGAGCATGCGGCGCATTCCGGGAAGCGCAAGTGGCGGCTTCGTGGCCGCTGATACGCTTTACGCCTTTCGGTAACTCTGATCACATACGGGGCAAGAGTGACGACGGGGCCCGGTTATCACCAGCAGTATCCGCCTCAGCCGCCGCCGCAGTGGCAGCCTCCGCCTCCCCCTTCGCCGCAGTGGCAGTACGGTCCTCCACCACAGCAGTGGCAGGCTCCGCCTCCGCCTCCCCCTCCTGCGCCCCGGCGCAGGACCGGACTGTGGGTGACGCTCGGCATCCTGTCCCTCGTCCTCGTCGTCGCGGTGGGGGCGGGGGTGGGCCTGGTCTTGCGGGGTCGCTCCGGCGACGACCCCACGGGCGACGCCGCCACCGACTCCAACACGGTTGTCGTGAAGGACGACGAGATCACCAAGCTGGTCGAGTCGCACAGCAGGGCACTGGCCTCGGGTGACGCCAAGGCGTTCACCTCGATCTTCGATCAGAAGAACGCCGCTCTGGTCCGCGGCCAGGCGAGAGTCTTCGCCAACCTGCGCAAGATGCCGCTGGCCGAGAAGTCCTACCAGGTGTTGCGCCGCCAGGGCCGGGCTCAGGACAGTTTCGGGCGAGGCGTGAAGTTCACGCAGGACGTCGCGTTCGTCCACCGGTTCGCCGGCATCGACCTGCGTCCGGTGTCCGAGTGGTATCGCTGGACCATCGAGAAGGCGTCGCCGAAAGCACCCCTCGTCGTGACGAAGGTGGAGGGAGCACCGCCGACGATCAGCGGCGAGGCCTCGAAGACGATGTACTTCCCCGGGCCGTGGGACATCTGGCCGGACGTCGTGGTGGCGAAGGCGGGCGGCAGCCTGGTCCTCGCCAGGCCGCAGGACGCCGCCCTGGCCCGGCGCGTCGCGCCTGCCGTCTCCGCCGCCGCCGCGAGCGATCTCGCCTTCTGGCAGAAGAACGGCGATCCGGACGCTGCGGTGCCGACCGGGTTCCTGGTGGCGCTGGTCGAGGGAAAGACCCAGCTCGGCAAGCTGTTCCGTACGGCCAAGGCGAACGAGGCAGGCGTTTCGATCCCGATGCCGAGCTGGGGGATCGCCGACGACACCGTGAAGATCGGCGGCACCCGCGTGGTCATGGACACGACGTCCGAGTTCTTCAGGGACGAGCAGGGGATCATGGAGATCTCCGAGCACGAGCTCGCGCACTCGCTCGTCGCCGGGCTCGACAGTGCGCAGTTCGCTCTGTTCGGCCGCGCGAACTGGATCACCGAGGGCTTCGCCGAGTACGTCGCCGGCCGCAACCAGCCGATCAGCGGAAACCGGCGTATCAGTGAGGGCCGTGCCTACGTGGCAGGGCGGCTCGCCATGCCGTTCGACGGGAAGCTGCCGACCAACGCGCTTTGGGACTTCAAGCAGATGACCAGCGTCAACTACCTCATGGGGCATCTGGCCATGCGGTTCGTCGCCCAGAAGTACGGCGAGCGGAAGCTGGTCGAGGGCGTGGTCGCGGCCTACCGGGCGCCGGGCGACGACAGCGAAGCCGCCCTGTTCCAGGCGCTCGGCGTGACGAAGGCGGACTTCGAGCGGCAGTGGGCGGGCTACGTCCGCGCCCAGCTCGCGTGATCGGGGGAGAGGCATGACGGATCAGCACACCGGGAACCCGTACGGCGGGCCCACTCCGCCCTCGCCGTACCCCCACGGCCCGGGCCCATCGCCCCAGGGCGGCCAGGAACAGCCGTACGGCGGCCAGGGACAACCGGGCGACGCCGCAGGCTGGAGCCGGCCCGCCCCCGGTCAGCCCGCACCCGGCCAGTCGGCCTATGGTCAGGCCGCACCCGGTCAGCCGGCCTATGGTCAGCCCGCGCCCGGTCAGCCGGCCTATGGTCAGCCCGCGCCCGGTCAGTCGGCCTATGGTCAGCCCGCGCCCGGTCAGTCGGCGTACGGGCAGCCGGGTGGTCAGGGGCAGTGGGGTCAACCCGCGTCGCCAGGCCAGGCGGGGCCGGGTCCGCAGGCCCCGGCCCCTCCGGCGTACGGCCCGCCGGGCCAGGCCGCCCCCTGGAGCCCGGGTGCCCCCGGCGCGCCGGCGCCGTACGGTCAGCCGGGACAGGGCCAGCCGGGACAAGGCGGGCCGGTGCAAGGCGGGCCAGGGCAAGGTGGGCCGGTGCAGGGCGGGCCGGGTCAGGGATATGCGGGCTCGCCGTACTCGCAGCCCTGGCCGCAGCCGGGCCAGGCCGCTCCGCCCGCGCAGGGCCAGACGCCCTGGTATCCGGGCCAGCAGGGCTACGCCGGCCAGCAGGGGGGCTACCCAGGCCAGGGTTATGCCAATCCGGGACAACCCGCCACGGGGCTTCCGCCGCAACCACAGCCGCAGGCGCCCGGCGGCAAGGGCAAGACGGCGCTGTTCGTCGCGCTCGGGCTGGTGGTGCTGCTGGCGGTGGGCGCGGGGACCGCCTGGTTCGTCGCGGGCGGCGGTTCCGGCACCGGATCCGGCGGAGGCGCGGGGGAATGGTCCGTCCCGCTCGCGAGCGCCGACAGCATGGACTTCACCCAGGGGCTCGCGTTCGCGGGCTGGCTGACCGACAAGACGGTCATCCGGGTGCAGCGCGACGGGGTGCTCGCCTACGACCTGACCTCGGGCAAGCGCGCCTGGGGCACCCCCTCGCCCGGCGACCAGCTCTGCGGCGCCACCGCCGACCTGGAGAACGGCAAGGGCGCCGTGGCGTACGGCAGCGACCAGCTGTGCGACCACCTGGCCGGCGTCGACGCCGCGACGGGCAAGATCACTTGGAAGATCAAGATTCCGGCGGAGAAGTCCCGGCTGGCCAACTCGCTCACCGTGCCTCGGATCATGAACGCGGGCTCCGTCGCCGTGGTGTACGCGAACCGCGTCCTGTCCGGCTACCGCCTTTCCGACGGCGGCAAGCAGTGGACGGCCCGGTTTCCCCAGGGCTGCCACATCAAGGACGTGAACACGGCGGCCACCCGGGTGGCCCTGCTCCTCGACTGCAGCTTCGAGGGCTCGGGCAACTTCGTGCAGGTGCTCGACCCGAAGAGCGGCAAGGCCGGATGGCGATACAAGATGGGCGATCTCAGCCTGATGAGCCTGATGCTGTCGGCCGATCCGCTGATCGTCCGCCAGGAGGAGGGCGACAAGAGCACTTTCACGGTCCTCGACGACCGGGGCGGCAAGGTCAGCGAGTTCACGACCGGCAAGGTGGACATGCTCGCGATGAACACGGTTGCGTTCGTGGACGGGATGTTCGAGCAGCGCCGCTACGCCGTGCACGGTGACCGTCTCTACCTCACGACCTTCCCGCAGAACGTGCCGGGCAAGGCGCGATCAGGCGACAAGGCGCTCGCCTTCGACCTCAAGACGGGCAAACAGGTGTGGGAGTCGTCCGGCACCCAGCCCACGAAGCTGAATCTCGTCCGTGCCGACGACCACGGCCTGCTCGCTCTGGAGGTCGGCGACTGGCGCGACCTGCCTCCCCGGCTCGTCCGCCTGGACGCGGCCACCGGCAAGGCGGCGGAGGTGGCGGAGCTGCCGCAGAAGTACGGCACCGAGGGGGACGACGCACGGGTGTACGAGCGGAACGGCGCCGTCGTCATCGTGCCGTGGACCTCGGTCGCCGTGAAGCACGCGGTCGTCTACGTCCACACCTAGGAGGGCTGACCGGGCCGGGCCCGCGCGGCGGCCGAGAACTCGCATGCCGAAGTGATCACGGCAGGGCAGTATGTCCCTGTGGACCACGTCCTGTGCGGCCGCGCCGAGAATCCGGCCCTGCCATTCGATCTCGTGGAACGGCTGGTCACGGTTGCCGACGAGGACATCGCCGCAAGCCTGGCCGGGCGTGCCGACCTGACCCGTGCGCAGGCGGTGGCGCTGGTCTCGCGCGTCGAAGAGAGCGCCGGATTGCTCGCGGAGCGGGGGCTGCTGACGGCCGCCGACATTGATCCGGTGGCCCAGCCGCTCGCCGCGTTCGCCCTGCTCACCGAGGGAGCCGGCCGTCCGGAGTGGGCACGCCTGTTCGCGGGGGATCCGATCGTCGAACGTCGGGAGCGGCTGGCCGCCTGCCCCGGCCTCCCGCCAGACGTGGCGAAGACCCTCGCCGCCGACACCGACATCCGGGTCGTCGCGGAGCTCGCACTGTGGACGACGCCGGACATGGCGGCGCGGCTCGCGGAGCACCCGCATGCCGAGGTCCGCCGCTCGGTGGCCGCCAACGAGGCGACACCGCCCGAGGTGCTGGCCGCGCTGCTCACCGGCGAAGGGATGTCTCCGGCGCGGCGGTGCCTGGTCTGCGACCGGAAGGAGACGCCGTTCGTCCACGATCCTGAGTGCCGGGAGCCCGACTGCGAGCTGCCATGGGATGCCTCGTGTGACGGCTCCCACGAGTCCACGCTCCACGAGATGCAGCAGCAGGCGCTGAGAAACCCGGCCACGCCTGCCGCGGCCGTGCTCGGCTTCGCCGACCATCCTTCGACGCTGCTGCGCTGGGCGCTGGCCGGGCGCACCGACCTGCCTCATGAGGTGTACGAACGGCTCGCCGGCAGCCCGGAGCCCGGCATCCGCGGCACTCTCGCGGAGAATCCCGCGATCGACGACCGCCTGATCCACAGGCTGGCCGCCGATCCCGGTCACGACGTGCGGCGCGAACTCGCCCACAACCCGCGCGTGCCGCTGGACGTGCTCATCCGCCTGGCCGGAACCGTCAGGATCGGTCCCACCCTGCTGCCGCGGATCGCCGCCGCCACGCCCGCCGAGGTCGGGGAACTGGCCGCCTCGGCGAACCCGGCCGGGCGGATGCTGGTGGCCGAACGGCGCGACCTGCCGTCCGAGATCCGCGACGCGCTGGCCGCCGACCCCGACGCCAAGGTGCTCAAGTCCATCGCGCCGCATCCGGGCCTGTCCGAAGCCCAGTTGCGTGCCATGGTCGACCGGCACGGCGTACGGGTCCTCGCCAGGGTGGCGAGGAATCCGGACGCGTCGCCGGCGTTGCTGGAGGACCTGGTGCGGCACCGGCCGCCGGTGCAGAAGGCGTTCCGCGAGGTCGCGCGCCACCCCAACGCGACGGCGCGGGCGCTGTCGGCGTGCCTGCAGGACCGGCAGGCCAGGCCGGTCGCCGCGGGTCACCCGGCCCTGCCGCCCGAGGTCGTCGTCGAGTTGCTCGCGGACGACGAGTGGCAGGTGGTGGAGGCCGCCGCCGCCAACCCGGCACTGCCGCTCACGGTGATGTCGGCGCTGGTGTCGTCACACGGCCCGGCGGACGGTTGATTCGACCGGTGCGCGACGAGGTCCCGTCCGGCGGACGGGACCTCGCCGATCCGCTTCACCTCAGGGACTGGTGCAGGTGACCGCCGGGGTGGCCGAGGACCCTCCGCCGACGAAGCCGAAGGTCGTGGTCGCGTTGGCCGCGAGCGAGGCGTTCCACGACTCGTTGCGCACCGTCACGTTCGCGCCGGAGCCCGACCGTACGCCTCCCCAGATCTGGGTGATGGTCTGCGAACCGGGCCAGGTCCAGTTCACGGTCCAGCCGTTGATCGCCGCGTTGCCCGCGCGCACCGTGACCTCACCCTGGAAGCCGTCCGGCCAGGAGTTGACCACCCGGAACGTCGCCGAGCACGTCCCGGACACTCCGCCGGACGGCGAAGGACTCGGGCTCGGCGAGGGGCTCGGGCTCACGCTGGGCGACGGGCTCGGCGAGGGGCTGGGCGAGCGGCTCGGGCTGGCACTGGGCGAGGGGCTGGAGCTGGGCGAGGTGATCGCACCGCCCCACCCCGCCGTCGAGTCCAGCCAGGCGGCGCGGCGCAGCGTCCAGTCGCGCAGGTACTGCACCTGACCCTGCCAGGTGGACGCGGTCGGGGTGTTGAAGAAGCCGATGGTGCGTGTCGTGAGGTTCGGCCAGCGCTGGAAGTTGCGCTGCGCGGCGTTGGTCAGCGGCTGGGCGAGAGCGTCGATCCTGCTCTGCAGCGCGGCGTCGGAGAGCACGCCGCGGCGCAGCGTCTGCCAGCGCGCCTTGACCTGGTCGACGAAGGCCGGATCCCGCATGAGCTGCGTGAACCAGTCGTTGGCGACCGGCTGCCGGGTCTGCTGATACTGCCAGCCCGCGGTCTGGTCGTTCTGGAAGAACCCGCCCACGCCGAACGTGAGGTCGTAGTCCCACAGCGGCCCAGCGAAGATCTTCGTGTCCCGGTCCTTGTAGAAGTAGGCGCTGCGATAGTTGGCGTCCATGTTCCGGCTCAGCTCGTAGACGATCAACTGGTCGACGAAGGAGTTCACGTCGACGTACGCCCGGTAGCCGGTGTTCGGGTCGGCGAAGTTCTGCGAGTGCAGCACGTTGTGGAACTCCTGGATGTAACCGCGCAGCCAGTCCTTCTGCTGCGGCTGCAGCGGTGAGGGGTCGACCACTTCGAGGTAGCTCCAGCAGGTGGCCGACGACCCGCTGCACGGCAGCGTCGGCTCCTCGGCGGCCATCCACTCGAACTTCCAGATGTACCCGCCCGTAATTTTCGGCAGGGTCGTGTCGTCCTCGTCCAGCTTCTTGAGGTCGAGGCGGTTCTTCGAGTTCTTGATCGTCTCGGCGATCATGTAGACGCCCATGTAGTCGTCGGCGCCCACCGGGCCGGCGTCGGTGTTGAGGTAGAGCTCCACGAACCGATACCGGGGAACCTTCAGCCCCATCTCCTTGCCGAGGTCGTAGACCAGGGCCTCGCGGATCAGCGACTTGTCGGGGAACGGCCCGCGCAGCACCCAGTCGGAGTCGGCCGGCATCCCCAGCACCGGATAGTCCGCGTCGTCGTTGTCGTTGTCCCGGAACTCGAGGCGGTACGGCGCCTTCTCGAACGAGGCCGACGACTGCCCCCGCAGGTGCACTCCGGCGCGGGTGGCGACCGCCGGAGCCGCGGCCAGCGACGTCGTCGCCGCACCGCCGCCCGGGTCGAAGATCATGGTGGCGGCGTCGAGGTACTCCCTGCCGGGCTTGCCCTTGCCGTACGAGTCGATCAGGACCAGCGGCAGGTCGTGGGCCGTGGTGGTGCCGCGGGGGACGTACATGGCCGTTCCGGGCTTCCCGGACGCCGTGCCGTCGACGAAGGCCTGCGCGCGCAACTGCGTGGTACGGGTGAACTGCAGCGGCTGGCCCCCGTAGAGCGCCGACTGCGCGGTGGGCGGCGTTCCGTCGGTGGTGTAGCGGATCTGCGCGCCGCCGACCGCGGTGCTCAGCGACACCGACACCTGTCCCTGGAAGGTGCCGCTCGGCACGGAGAAGACGATGTCGCCGGTCAGGTCGTCCGCCGCCGCGGCGGCCGCGGACGCCGGGGCGGTGGTGCTCGTGGCGCGGCCGGCCGACCCGGTGCCGGAAGCCGCCCCGGCGCCCGCCGAGGACGGGTACGCGTTGAGGGGCCCGGCGAGGAGCCCGGTGAGGAGCACGGCGGCGACCCAGGTCCTCGTGATGCGGCGGGCGGTCGCGGCGCCGGTGCTGCGGAGCGTCAGACGCACGATGCCTCCTGTTCGGGGCGGTGGGAGAGGTCCGGCGCCGGGTCCGTCGGCGACGCGGTGCCGCGGAAGTGGCGGCGCAGCGTCCGCCGCCACGGCGCGTCGGGCAGGTCGGGGCGGAGCGCGGCCAGGCCGGTGGCGTACTTGGAGATGCGGGCGGGTCTCATCCCCGCCCGCCACAGCATGCGGTCGACGGGCGTGGCGGCCGAGGCGGTCTTGGTCTCGACCACGGCGAGGCCGGGCAGCCGCAGGGCGGCGTCGCCGTGCCGCCAGGCGAGTGCGCTGTCGAGCGTGACCCGGCTCGCGGTGTCCGGCAGCAGCAGGGTGGCGCGCCGGTATTCGGTCACCAGGACAGGGGCGAGGGAACTCCTGGCGGCGGGACCGATCGACTCCCGGGTGAGCGCCTCGTCGACGAAGTCGCGCCCGGGGTCCACGGTGCCGCGGTCCCGCGGGTCGTAGGGCAGCCGGTGTTTGGTGATGCTGCCCCGCGCGCCGCTGATCTTGACCTCCAGCCAGCATTGGGCGGAGTCGAGATAGGTGCGGGTGCGCACCTTGAAACGCCGGCGCCTGCGATAGGCCGCGCAGTGGTAGCTGGCCAACTGAGGGGTGTCGAAATACACCGACTGATAGCGGAAGGCGCGTTCACCGTCGATGTCCAGCACCTGCGCGTACGGCGTGAGCCGTTCCAGCAGACGGGGCAGCGCCTCCGCCGGGACCAGGTACTTGCGGTCCACCCTGGTCTGCAACGCGGCCCGGTCGATCAGCTCGTCGAGCCCGACGGGGGCCAGCCGCGCCAGGGCCGGTCCGATGGGCAGCGCGGTCATCGGCGCGCTCCGGCGGGTGCGGGCGCTTCGGGTTCGGCGGTCAGCGCCCGGTCGGTCAGCGCGTACCGGACGTCGACCACGGTGGTCTCGTTGACCAGGTCGAGCCGCTGGACGGTGACGGCGTGCACCCGGGCGTCGAGGAGTTGTTCCAGGTGCGCGACGAGCGCGACATGGTCCGTGAAGGCCGATTCGAGCACCAGGATCTGGTGCCGGTAGTGCCGGAACAGCCGCCGGTGGTCGCCGAGGAACATCACCGCGAGGATGAGCGCCATCATGCCGCCGTTGAGCCACACCGAGGTGGTGCTCACCGCGCCGAGGATTCCCAGGGCGAGGGCCGAGAAGTAGTAGGCGACCTCGTGCTGGTCGAGTTCCGTCGAGCGCAGGCGGATGATGGACAGCACGCCGAACAGCGCCATTCCCAGCCCGAGCCCGGCGCCGACGTTGCCGGCGCTCAGCGCGCTCGCCACGGCGAGCACGCCGATGTTGACCCCAAGGTAGGAGACGACCAGGTCGCGTCGGCGGTGTCGTGGGAAATAGAGCCCGAATACGAGCAATACCACCGCGCAGATGTCGATCGTGAACAGGACGAGCTGAGCCAACACGTTCGTTCCTCCTGAGTGGCTGCCGGGAATGGGGCATCGCCCGATTCCCGCAGGGGGTCCGTGAGACGGTCGCCGAAACTTTCGTAACTATTTAGAAACTTTCGGAAGCCCACATCGAACGATAGGTGGATGTCAGGTGTCTCGTCAATGAACACCCGTTGTACCGCTGTGTTCGGAGTAACGCTCCGCATGTGTGAAGAGCAGAGGTTCCCCCTGTTCGAGGCGTATTTCAGGCCGCCGTGCTCGTTATCGGGTGCGAGAGGGGGGCGACGCCAGTCGCGGTGCGCTCATGCCGGCCCAATGTGAAACTTTCACCCCCGGCTGTCTGCGAATGCGAGGTGTGGCCGCAGTCGCGAGGCGATGACGAGGGTCGGCCGGCACGCTGCGCAGTCATTTATGCACAAATTGTGCCGATTAATCAATATTAGGTTGATATTCGTATGATGCGGCGCTTCGGCAGAGTTGTCCTCGGTGATTCGAAAGAGGGAGCTGCCGATGCCTCGTTCGAACGGTAAAGACAACCGGATTTCGCACCACACTCCCGTGGTGCAGAAATACGGCGGGAGTTCACTCGCCACGCTTGAGCAGATCGAGGGTGTGGCGAAGCGGGTGCGGGAGAGCGGCGAGGCCGGGAATCCGGTCGTCGTCGTGGTCTCCGCCCGGGGCGACACGACCGACGAACTGCTCCGCCTCGCGCGCGAGGTCGGCGCGGAGACCAGTGGGCGGGAGGTGGATCAGCTCCTGGGCGTCGGCGAGACCGCGTCGGCCGCGCTGCTCGCCCTGGCGCTGCACCGGCTAGGAGTGCCCGCCTACTCCCTCAGCGGTGTTCAGACCGGCATCCTTGCCACCGGGACGCACGGACGCGGCGTCATCGTCGCGGTCGACACCGAGCCGATAACAAAGGTGCTCGCCTTGGGAGCGGTCGCCGTGGTGGCGGGATTCCAGGGGATGAACGAGCGGCTCGACCTCATCACCCTGGGACGGGGTGGCTCCGACACCACGGCCGTCGCGATCGCGGCGGAGCTCGGCGCCGACCGTTGCGAGATCTACACCGACGTCGACGGTGTCTACACCGCCGACCCCAGGATCGTCCCGCCGGCCTCGCTCATTCCCCTCATCGACGTCGACGTGATGGCCGAGATGTCGTCGGCGGGGGCCCAGGTGCTCCATTCCCGCGCCGTCGATCTCGCGGCCGCGCACGGCGTGGACATCCACGTTCTTCACTCGACGAGGCCGGGTCCCGGAAGCGTGATCGCGGCCCGCAGCGACACCAGGAGAGAAATGCTCGAGTCCAGCGGCTCCGTCACCGGCGTCGCGGTAGACGCCCAGGTCGCCCGCGTCGGCCTGCTTCTGCCGGACGCGGACGCGACGGCACAGTTGTTCGATTTCTTCGCCCGCGAATCCATCTTCGTCGACATGGCCACACTGCACGACGCGGAGGGTGGAATCCGCGTCGGAATGACGGTCGACGGCGCGGACGTCGACGCGGTGCGGTCGTACGTGACGTCCACGTTCCACGGCGAGGCGCCCGAGGTCGATCGGGCCGTCGCCAAGATCTCCGTCGTCGGCCGGGGGCTGCTCACCAGCCCGGAGTGCGCCGCACGCGCCCTGCGGCGCCTGCGCCGCGCCGGCATCGCGGTGAACGCGGTCGCGACCTCGCAACTGCGTATCTCGATGACCGTTCCGGCCGATGCGGCCGTACGGGCGGCGCGGCTGCTGCACCGGGAGTTCGGTCTCGAGTCGCTCGACACCGAGGTGGGTTCCACCTCCCCGGTCCCGGCCTGACCCTGCCAACCCAAGGAGACAGACGACCATGAAGGTGAGCAATCCCTTCGCTCGTGAGCTTCGGCTCCGCCGGATGTACCGCGGCGGGGACGACGGGCTCTTCATCGTGCCGCTGGACCACTCCGTGACCGAGGGGCCGGTGACGGGAGGCCGGAACCTCGACCGGCTGCTCGACCGGCTGTCCGGCAACGGCGTCGACGCGGTGGTCCTGCACAAGGGAAGCCTGCGTTACGTCGCCCCCGAGCGGTTCACGCGGATGTCCCTCATCGTGCACCTCAGCGCGAGCACGGTGCACGCGCCCGACCCCAACGCCAAATACCTCGTCGCCAGCGTGGAGGAAAGCCTCCGGCTCGGGGCCGACGCGGTCAGCGTCCACGTCAACATCGGTTCCGACCAGGAGCGCCGGCAGATCGCCGACATGGCGGCGGTGGCGGACGCCTGCGACCGCTGGAACGTGCCGCTGCTGGCGATGATGTACCCGCGCGGGCCGCAGATCACCAACCCGCGGAAGGCCGACCTGGTCGCGCACGCGGTCTCGCTCGCCGCGGACCTGGGAGCCGACATCGTCAAGACCGTCTGCGCCGAGGCGACCTCCGAGATGCGGGACATCACGAGCCTGTCGCCGATCCCGGTCGTGGTCGTCGGTGGTCCGCGGGACCCCGACGCGGACAAGGTCCTGGCGTACGTGGACGACGCGCTGCGCGGGGGTGCGGCGGGTGTCGCGATGGGCCGCAACATCTTCCTCGCCCCCGAGCCGGGCGCCATGGCGGCGAAGGTGGCCGACCTGATCCACCCGCACCGGCACGCCGGCATGAGCGCCGTGACCTCACCGGCGGCGTGACCGGCCGGTCGATCCCGTGATCACTTGAGGAGACCTGTGATGAAGCTGAGTTGGCTCGACATCCGCTCACTGGGCGAGGCCAGGGAGGCGATCCTGCAGGAGGCCCTGCACTACCGGCTGGACGCCGTCGTGGCGGACGACACCGCCGACCTGGCGGACCTGCCCCCGACGGTCACCAAGGTGCTGTTCCCCCGCCCGGGGGAGATGCCGACCGAGTTCGGCGACGCCTCGGTCGTCATCGTCGACCCGGAGACCCACGGGACCACTCCGGCGGAGCTCGCCGTCGAGCACCCGGACGTCGAGTTCGGCCGGTTCGTCGAGATCGTCGACGCGCCCACACTGGACGACGCCTGCGAGTCGGCCCGTACGGAGAAGTGGAGCGTGCTGCTGTTCCGCGATCCCACCAAGATCCCACTGGAGATCGTGATCGCGGCGGCGGCCCGGTCCGACGGCAACATCATCACCATCGCCCAGGACGTGGCCGAGGCCGAGATCATTTTCGGGGTCCTGGAGCACGGCTCCGACGGGGTCATGATGGCTCCCGCCGGGGTCGGCGACGCGGCCCGGCTCAAGGCGGCCGCCGACGCCGACACCCCGCACCTCGAACTGGTCGAGCTGGAGGTCCGCAGGACCGAGCACATCGGGATGGGCGAGCGTGCCTGCGTCGACACCTGCACGTACTTCAGGGAGGACGAGGGCATCCTGGTGGGCTCGCACTCCAAGGGCATGATCCTTTGCGTCAGTGAGACCCATCCGCTGCCGTACATGCCGACGCGTCCCTTCCGGGTCAACGCGGGCGCGATCCACTCCTACACGCTGTCCAAGGACGAGCGCACCCACTACCTCAGCGAGCTGAAGGCCGGCAGCAAGGTCATGGCCGTGGACGTCAAGGGCCAGACCCGGATGGTCACCGTCGGCCGTGTCAAGATCGAGACCCGCCCGCTGATCTCCATCGACGCCGTCGCCCCGAACGGCCAGACGGTCAACCTGATCCTTCAGGACGACTGGCACGTCCGCGTCCTGGGCCCCGGGGGCGCCGTCCTCAACAGCACCGAGCTGAGGCCGGGCGACATCGTGCTGGGTTACCTGCCCAGTGAGGACCGGCACGTCGGTTACCCGATCAACGAGTTCTGCCTGGAGAAGTGACGACTTATGGAAACCCGGCGAAAGGACAACGGCATGCTCAACCGGCGTGAGGTCATGCTGCGCGGAGCCGCGCTGGCGGTCGGCGTGGGGGGAGTCGGAACGCTCGGCTACCTCAAGGCCCAGGGCGGCCCTGCCGTCGTGGACGCCCATGCCACGCACTCCGTGCCGCTCTACAGCGAGCGATACAAGGGCCGCACGATCGAGGTCCGTGAGTCCGCGTCCGGCACCGAAGTGTACGTGGACGGCACGCGGCTGCACCTGATGAAGCTCGGTGAGAACGCCTACCTGAGCGCGATGTGCCACTACGAGGTCCTCGGCAGCCCGGTGCAGGCCGCGCGGGCGGCGGTCAACGAACTGCACGGCGCGAACCTGGTCGACCTGGGTGGGCACGGCGCCCACACGGCGTGAGAGAGGACACGGCCGCGACAATGCGCATCCGCAAGAACCACCTCGACATGACGAAGGACGAGCGGCGCCGCTTCATCGACGCCGTCCTGGAGATCAAACGCCGGGGCGTCTACGACGAGTTCGTGAGGCTGCACGTCGACGTCAACTCCAAGGACTACATCGACAAGGACACGGGAAAGCGGGTCGGGCACATCAACCCCGGCTTCCTGCCCTGGCACCGCCAATATCTGCTGGAGCTGGAGAACCAGCTGCGTCTGGTCGATCCGTCGGTCACCCTGCCCTACTGGGACTGGACCACCGACCAGTCGAAGGACTCGCCGTTGTGGGACGACGATTTCATGGGCGGCGACGGCCGGCCCGAGGACGGCATGGTCATGACGGGCCCGTTCGCCTATCCCAACGGGTGGAAGCTGAAGGTCAACGTGCAGCCGGCGGGGCCCGAGGACCCGGCGCTCAACGGGCACTACACCGTCGACGACCGCGAGTTCCTGATCCGGCGCATCGGGCAGAAGATTCCTGATCTGCCCACCCCCGAGCAGTTGAACCAGACGCTGGACCTGCCCGTCTACGACTGCCCGCCCTGGGACTACACCTCGGGCGGGGAGGCTCCGTACAACAGCTTCCGCAACCACCTCGAGGGCTACACGAACTTTCCCTGGGAGCCCAAGGCCGGCAAGCTCCACGGGGCCGGGCACCAATGGGTGGGCGGGCACATGATGTACATCGCCTCGCCCAACGACCCGGTGTTCTTCCTCCACCACTGCTTCATCGACAAGTGCTGGGCGGACTGGCAGGCCCGGCACCCCGGGGTGCCGCACTACCTCCCCACGGAACCGACGCCGGAGGTACCCGACGTCAACACGTGGCTCTTCCCCTGGCGCACCAAGAGGGTCCGCGACGTGATCGACCACACCAAGTTCTACAAGTACGCCTGACCTGCGGAAAGGTTCATCTCGATGTGCGGAATAGCTGGGTGGGTCTCCTACGGGCGGGACCTGACGAGGCACTCAGAGGAACTGGAGGCCATGGTCGCGACGATGGCCTGCCGCGGACCCGACGCCGGCGGGGTGTGGCGCGGCGGGCACGCCGCGCTGGGACATCGGCGGCTGGCCGTCATCGACCTGGAGGGCGGCCGGCAGCCGATGGTGGCCGAAGACGGCGGGCAGGTCCCGGCGGTCATCAGCTACAGCGGCGAGGTGTACAACTTCCGGGAATTGCGCGACGAACTACGCAGCCGAGGCCATGCCTTCCGCACCGCCAGCGACACCGAGGTCGTCCTGCGCGCGTACCTGGAGTGGGGCGAGGGCTTCGCCGCACGCCTGAACGGGATGTTCGCCTTCGCCATCTGGGACACGCGAACCCAGGAACTGCTGCTGGTCCGCGACCGGTTGGGCGTCAAGCCGCTCTTCTACCACGTCACCGAGGACGGCGTCCTGTTCGGCTCGGAGCACAAGGCGATCACCGCCCACCCGGCGGTCGAGGCGGCGGTGGACGCGGACGGGCTGCGGGAGGTCTTCGGCCTCACCATGACCCCGGGACACGCCGTTCTGCGCGGCCTGCGTGAGGTGCTGCCGGGTGGGATCGTCCGGGTCTCCCGCGACGGGGTGCGCAGGAGCCGCTACTGGCGGCTGGAGTCGCGGCGGCACACGGACGACCTGGCCACCACCGTCCGCACGGTACGGGAGATCCTCGAGGACACGGTCCGCCGGCAGCTCATCTCGGATGTGCCGCTGTGCTCGCTGCTCTCCGGCGGCTTGGACTCCAGCGCGGTGACCGCGCTCGCCGCGCGCGGACTGGCCGAGGAGACCGGCGAGAAGGTGCGGACCTTCTCCGTCGACTTCGTGGGGCACAGCGAGCGTTTCCGGCCGAACGCGGTGTGGGAGAGCCCGGACGCGCCCTTCGTGGCGGACGCGGTGCGGCACATCGGGGCCGACCACGAGGACATCGTCCTCGACAACGCCGACCTGCTGAGCCCGGACGTGCGCGGAGCCGTACGCAGGGCACTCGACCTGCCCACGGTCACCGGCGACATGGAGTACTCCCTCTACCTGCTCTTCAAGGCGATCCGGAGCCGGTCGACCGTGGCGCTCTCCGGGGAGTCGGCCGACGAGCTGTTCGGCGGCTACAGCCACTTCCACGACCCCGAGGCGGTCCGGTCCGCGACGTTCCCCTGGCACCTGCCGTACAGGCGGGCCGGAGGCCAGGACGCGTTGCGCGCGGTCGGGCTGTGGGACGGCCTGGAGCTGGGGGACTACATCGACCAGCGCTACAAGGAGGCCATCGCCGAGATTCCCGACCTGGACGGCGAGTCGCCCGAGGAAGCCCGTATGCGGGAGATCAGCTATCTCCACCTGACGCGCTTCGTCACCTTCCTGCTGGACCGCAAGGACCGGATCAGCATGGCGGTGGGGCTGGAGGTCCGCGTCCCCTTCTGCGACCACCGGCTCGTCGAGTACGTCTTCAACGCGCCGTGGGCGATGAAGACCTTCGACGGCAGGGAGAAGAGCCTGCTGCGCGCCGCCACCGAGGATCTGCTGCCGCGGTCCATCGTCGAGCGGAAGAAGAGCCCCTATCCCTCCACGCAGGACCTGAACTACGAGATCGCGTTGCGGGAACGCGTCGCGGCGCTCGCCGGCGGCGATTCGCCGGTTCTCGACCTCGTGGACCGCCGGGGGCTGCGCGGACTGCTGGACCGCCCGCCGGGCACGTTCTCCATCGGCGGGCCCTACAGCGCGCGCGCCGTCCTGGAGCGGCTGATCGACCTGGACCAGTGGGTCCGCGAGGACGGCGTCCGGCTGGCCGGCGGGATTCGCTGACATGCCGTCGCAGTGGCCACGGCGCACGTTCCTGGCCATGGTCGGCGCGACGGCCGCCGCGGGGGCGCCGCCCGCCTTTCGGCGGAGCGGGCCCGCGGCCTCCGGTCCCGTGGTGGCGCATACCACCGCGGGGCCGGTGGCCGGCGTTCGCACCGGCGGATGCGCCGTGTTCCGGGGCGTGCCGTACGCCGCCGCGCCCGTCGGCGCGCTGCGCTTCGCCTCGCCCCGGCCGCCGCGGCCGTGGCGAGGCGTCCGCGACGCGAGCCGCTTCGCACCGGCCTTCCTCCAGCAGGGCGATGATTCGAGCCGCGAGGACGCCCTCTACGCCAACGTCTGGACGCCGGACCCACGCGGTCGCCGCCCGGTCCTCGTGTACATCCACGGCGGGGGCTGGCAGGTCGGCTCGGGAAGCCTGCCGACGTACGACGGCGCGCGGCTCGCCGTACGGGGAGACCTCGTCGTCGTCACCTTCAACTACCGGCTGGGGCCGTTCGGGTTCGGCCTGCACGAGGAACTGCTGGACGCCGCCACCGGGTCCTGCTCCAACTGGGGCCTCCAGGACCAGATCGCGCTGCTCCGATGGGTCCGGGACAACGCGGCGGCCTTCGGCGGCGACCCGCACAACGTCACCGTGTGCGGCACGTCCGCCGGCGGCGCCTCGGTCTGGCAGCTGACGCTCCTCCCGGAGACGCGTGGCCTGGTGCGTCGCGCGATACCCATCAGCGCCTGCCACGTGTGGAGCCCGAGCACGGCGTTCACCGCGGCCGACTCCCGACGGGCGTTCGAGACGATGGCGGCCCGGCTCGGCACCACCGTCGCGGGCCTGCGCGGCCTGCCCGCGGCGGCGATCCGGCACGAGTGGGAACGCATGTTCGCGGGGCCGCCGGCGGAGCACGCCGTGGCCAGCGGCCGGGAATACCGGGGGCCGTTGCCCGACGGCCGGTGGATGCACGACTTCGACCACCGGTCGCCCACACCGGCGCTGCCACTGATGGTCGTCTACACGCGTACCGAAGGGTCCTTCTACACAGGGCCCGGCTCTCCGATCCCCTCGCCGGCGCCGACCGACGACCCGTCCCTACGGGCGGCGGTGCGGGGCGTGCTGGACAAGGGGCTCGTGCGGGTGCCGGAGCACCTGGTGGACGAGTGCGTCGGCGCCTATCGGGCGGCGGCGGTCGCCGGCTGTCTGCCGGACGACCCGCGCTCGCTGTGGACGGAGGTCTGGGGCGACGCCCTCTTCCGATACCCGATCGTGCGCCTGAGCGAACGGCACGCCCGCGTCGGCACGACCCCGCAGTACGTGATGGAGTTCGCGTTCCCCGTACGGCCCCCGTGGTTCGGCACCCCGCACGAGGCGACCTCGCCGTTCCTCTTCGGGACCTGCGCTCTTCCCGGGAACGTCGCGGAATTCGGCGACGGCCCCTTCCAGCGCCGGGTGAGTGACGCCTTCATCGACCTCGTGGCGTCCTTCGCCCGCACAGGCACGCCGTCGTCCGGCGCGACGCCGCGATGGCCGGTGTTCTCCCCGGACCGGCCCAGCACCCTGGTCCTCGGGGAGCCGGGTGGACCACGCGTGGCGACGACCCCCAAGGCGCGGCAGCTCCGCTTCTGGGACGAGATCCACTGGCCCCCCGCGCCGTGACCGTCACGCCCGCGCGGACACGGGCGCTTCCCGGTCTCCCGGCGTCGCCGAAGGCCGGGAAGCGCACGACGCCTCAGTCGAAGACGCGCTGCTCCCTGCCCTCGCTCAGCGGGGCGTAGTGTTCGGTGAACAGCTTCGCGACGAGCTCGCCGCGGCTGGTGACACGGACCTTGTCGAAGATGGACTTCACGTGGTCGCGGACCGTGTGCGGTGAGATGAACAGCTTCTCGCAGATCTCCGCGGTTCCCATGCCCCGCGCGATGAGCTGGGTGATCTCGAGTTCGCGGTCGGTGAGCTGGTAGGCCCGCACCATCAACGGCGCGACCTCCGAGATCGGCGCGCGCTCGATCACCACCACCGAGGCCCCCAGCTCGCCTTCGGCCGTGCGCAGGCACGAGGCGTGACACACCAGCCACCGCCCGGCCCTGCCCCGGACCCGCAGCCGCGCGGAACCTCCGGCCCGGCCCGCCGCGATCGCCCGGGCCTTGCTCACCGTGCTGTGGATCCACGCGGGCACCGCCACCCCCAGCGGGGTGGGACTGGCCGGCTCCGCCCTCAGCGCGGCGATCTCGGTCAGGTAGTCGCGTGCCTCGTCGTTCAAAGACACCAGTTCGCCCGAGGGGGCGAAGTACAGCAGCCCGGGCCCTACCCCGTCACTGGGGGTCGGCCCGGTCTCGGGGTCGGTCCGCGGCTCGGCGAACGACCTCAGCCTGCGGGCGAGGACCGCCGATAACCGATGCAGGACCATCGCGTCGTCGGAGTGGAAGACGGGCTCTCCCTCGGCCCTGAAGAGGCTGATCTGCCCCCACGGATGCCCGTCGGCACGCGCCACCGCACGCAGCTCGTCGTTCAGGCCGCGCGGCCGCAGGAACGCCCGATACAGGGTGCTGCGGCCGGGGAGTCCGCCGGTCGCAGCATGCAGCCCGGCCGCGGGCACCTGGGCGCGCGCCAGGTCGCTGAACAGGTTGACGTTCTCGGTCAGCAGCTCCGACTCCCAGTACACCGAGCAGCCGTCCTGACCGAGGTTCTCCACCCGGATCGGCGAGGTCATCATGCCGGTCATCGGATCGGTCGCCCGCCACACCGCCGCGTCGAAGGGGATGATCGGGCGCAGCAGCCGGGAGGCCCAGGAGAACAAGGTCAACGCGTCGGGCGCCTCGTCGAGCTCGCGCGCCAGGGCCGTCACCTTCCGCGCCACGGCCGTGGGCAGTCCGCCGTTCCCGCTCATCATCGCGTTCTCTCTTCCCGTCGCACGCGGACGCACGGTGTCCCGTCCAGGTGACCGCACCGCCGGCCGCCCGCGCAACCCCCCGTTTGAGGGATGCGCCGGATCCGTCAACAACCCGATCACGGGATACCGCGCCTGCTCCGCCGCGGCGGACGATGCCGGTGTCTGTTGCGAACCGCTCCTGCCGGACGAGGCGGCAGCGCGACCCCGATCCGGCACCGTTCAGGAGAGGCATGACCATGGAGACCGCTGTCCGGAGTGCCGCCTGCGCCCCCTCGTCCGAGCAGGCGTCGCTCGCCGCGCAGGTCCGCGGGCCTGTGCTGTTGCCCGGACTGGACGACTACGACACCGAGCGGCGGGGATTCAACACCCTGCTCGACCACCGTCCGCGCGTGATCGTCGGCGCGACCGGAACCCAGGATGTGGTGGCCGCCGTCCGATTCGCCACCGCCCGCGGGCTGCCGGTGGGCGTCCAGGCGACCGGGCACGGGCCGGCCGTGTCCGCCGACGACGCCGTGCTGATCTCCACCCGCCGGATGACCGGCCTGCGCGTCGACCCTCGGCGGCGCACCGCTCGCATCGAGGCGGGAGTCTGCTGGGAACAGGTGATCCACGAGGCGGCGGCGTTCGGGCTGGCTCCGCTCAACGGCTCGTCACCACTCGTCGGCGCCGTCTCCTACACGCTCGGCGGGGGCCTGGGGGTGATGGCCCGCACCTTCGGCTACGCGGCCGACCACGTGCGGGGCATCGACGTCGTCACCGCCGACGGCGTCCCCCGCCAGTTGGACACCGAGCACGAGCCGGACCTGTTCTGGGCGTTGCGCGGCGGGAAGGGGAACTTCGGCGTCGTCACCTCTATCGAACTCGGGCTGGTGCCGGTCACCCGCCTGTACGGCGGCACGCTGAGCTTCGCCGGCGAGTCGGCGCCCGAGGTGCTGCGGTGGTGGCTCATGTGGACGGCCGATGTCCCCGAGGAGATGAACTCCTCGATCGCGCTCGTGCGCCTGCCGGACGACCCCGGAATCAGGGAGGAGCTGCGAGGCCGGTTCCTCACCCAGATACGCATCGCCTTCACCGGTCCCGCGGACCAGGGTGAATCGCTCGTCGCCCCCTTACGCGGCCTCGCCCCGCGTGTCCTGGACACCGTCGCCGAGATGCCCTACACGGACGTAGCCTCCATTCACGCCGATCCGACGCGGCCGTACTCCTACCACGAGCGCACGACGATGCTGCGTGGCGTGGACCAGCACGCGATCGACGCACTGCTCGCTGTCGCCGGTCCGGGAACGGACTGCCGCCTGGGGCTCGTGGAACTGCGGCATCTGGGCGGTGCGCTCCGGCGGGCGCCGGCCGAGGGCAACGCCGTCGGGAACCGCGAGGCCGATTTCTGCCTGCTCACCGTCGCACCGGGCGGTCCGCGGATGGGACGGCGCGAAGCCGACGACCTGCTGCTGGAGCAGATGTCGCCGTGGTCCACCGGAGGGAGGTATCTCAATTTCCTGGACGCGTCGGCGACCCCCGACCAGGTGCGCGCCGCCTATTCGCCCGACGCCTACGCCCGCCTGGCCGAGCTGAAGGCGGAGTACGACCCGGGCAACGTCTTCCGCCTCAACCACAACATCCCCCCGTCCCGCCGGCGCGCGGTGGCGCGATGACGGTCAGCGTGATCGGAGCCGGGCCCATGGGTCGCGCGATCGCGCACCGGTACGTCATCGCAGGGGAGCGGGTGATGCTGCTGGACCTGCGCGCCGACCGCGCCGCCCGGGCCGCGGCGCGGACGGGAGCCGAGGTCGCCGCGGACGTTCACGCGGCACTGCGCGCGGACATCGTCACCCTCGCATTGGGAGGGCACCGCGACGTTCTGGACTTCGTCACCGCGTACAGGTCCGAGCTGGCCGGCCTGGTGCTGGTGGACACGACGAATCCGGTCCACGACTGCCACCCGGGGGCGGATCCGGCCGGTTCGCTCAGCATCGCCGAACGGCTCGCGCTGGCGGCGCCCGAGACGTCGGTGGTCAAGGCGTTCAACACCCTCTGCGCCTCGGCTCTGCTGACCGGGCGGATCGACGACGCTCAGCCGGACGTGTTCGTCGCCTCGGACGACGACGTGGCCAAGGCCACGGTCATCGAGATCGTCGATCGCAGCGGACTGCGCGGGCTGGACTCCGGTGGATTGCGCAACGCCAGGGTCCTGGAGCAAATGGCGGTGCTCTGCATCGAGATCGTCACCCGTCTCGACGTGGTTCCGGAGGCCGCGATGAAGTTCCTGCCCAACTGGTGACGGCAGACCCCGCGCGTGCGCACCGCCGGACGAGGTGCGCCGCAGGCCCTCCGGCAGAACGTCCACACGCCGACGAAACAGAAGGACTGGCTCATGCGTCTTCGATTGCTCATCCTGGCACTCGGCAACTTCGCGATGGGGGTCGACACCTTCGTCATCGCTCCGATCCTCGACCCCATGGCGGACGACCTGGCGGTGAGCCGCACCACCGCCGGCTGGCTGATCACCGCGTTCGCCCTCTCCTACGCGGTGTGCGGCCCCGGTCTGGCCGCGCTGATCGGTCACAGGCCGCCGCGCCGCCTCCTGCTGGCCGCGCTGACCGTGTTCGCGGTCGGAAACGCCCTGACCGCGGTGGCGCCCGGTTACTGGGTGGCGATGCTCGGCCGCGTCGTCGCCGGCGCGGGAGCGTCCATGTACACCGCGAACGCTCTTGCCGTGGCCCGTGCCATGGCTCCCCCCGAGCGGAGCGGGCGGGCCACCGCGACGGTCGTCGGCGGCCTGACCACGGCGATCGTGCTCGGCCTGCCCCTGGGGGCCTGGCTCGGTGCGAACACGGGGTGGCAGGCGACTCTGTGGGTCGTCGTTGCGCTCACCGCGGTCGCGGCCGCAGGCGTCGCCTTCAGCCTGCCGTGGATGCCGGGCCAGGCGGCCACATCCCTGCGGGAGCGGCTCGCGCCGCTCACCCGGCCTCCGGTCCTGACCACCCTGATGGCGACCTGGTTGTGCCTCAGCACCAGCTGGACCGTCTACAACTACGTCGACCAGGTCACCCGGAAGGCGACCGGCGGCGACGCCGCGAAGACGTCCTTCGTGCTGCTGAGCTTCGGTGTCGGCGCGGTCGCAGGCAACCTCCTCACCGGTCGTCTCACCGACCGCCTCGGGCCCGCCAGAACGATCGGGTACGCGGCGCCCCTGCTCGTGCTGGCCGCCACGGCGGCTCCGCTGCTGTCGGCGACCTTCCCCGCCGCGCTGGCGCTCGCGGCGGTGTGGGGCCTGTTCCATTGGATGGTGAACGTCCCCCAGCAGCTCCGGGTCGTCGCCGCCGCGCCGCAGGCCGCCCCCCTCGTCCTGGGACTCCATCAGAGCACGATCTACATCGGGATCAGCACCGGTGGCGTCGCGGGTGCCGTCGGCTTCACCGCGGGGGGCGCGCACGGGGTCGGCTACGCGGCGCTGGCCGTAGGTGTGCTCGCCCTCGCCGGGCTCGCCGTATCCCTGCGGGTCAACAAACCGGCCGGGGTGGCGAGGAGCCTGCCCAGGCCCGCCGGCCAGGCGTCGCAAGCCGCCTCGTCATAATGGGCCGTCCTAAAGCAAGAAAATCCTGAATTCAACTTTCATTGACATCGGTTGTCGGAGCGGCTACGTTCATTTGGCGAAATCGGGCCTATTTTCTCGTCGTTTTCCTCGCGGGTGTGTGACATTCGCCTGCGGCGTATAGAAGGAATCGCGGGATCGGCGCATCCTGTCGAGGTGTACAGAACGGAAATCTGTGTCGTACGGCTAGCGCGGGGAGTTGTCGCAGGTGAAAACCGAGCACGAGTTCCGAGTTCTGGGCCCACTCGAGGTATGGAGTTCCGGCAAACGTATAAAGATCAGAAGCCTGCGCATGCAGGCCCTGCTCGCCATGCTGCTGGTGCGCGCGAACGAGGTGGTGAGTTCGGAGCGGCTCGTCGACGCGATCTGGGGCGAGGAGCCGCCCGCTTCGGTCGACAGCCAGCTTCGCATCTGCACTTCCGGCCTGCGTCGCGTGTTGCGGATGCAGAGGTCGGGGGGCGAGATCGAGACCCACCCCTCCGGTTACCTCATCCATGTGCCGGAGGACGCGCTCGACCTCCTCGCGTTCCGGGGCGCGACGGAGCGGGCGCGAAAGGCCCTCAAGGCGGGCCGGCTCGAGACGGCGGCGTCTCTCATGAAGGCGGCGTTGGCGCTGTGGCGCGGCCCGCTCTGTGAAGGGCTCGAGAGTCAGCCGCTGCGGTCCCTCGCCCGAAAAGAGGAAGAGGAACGCCTTTTGGTGGCCGAGGAATACTTCGACCTGGAGTTGCTGCTGGGCCGGCACCGCCAGATCACGGGCGAGTTGGCGAGCCTGGTCGCGGAGAACCCCTTCAGGGAGACGCCCGCCGCGCAGCTCATGATCGCGCTGCACGGCGCGGGGCGTCAGGCGGACGCCCTGGAGGTGTACCAGGAACTACGGCGGCGCTTCTCCCAGCAACTGGGCATCGAACCCACGGGGACCTTGCGGGAGCTGCAACGGCTCATCCTCAACGGAGAGTGCGTCATGAGGGTGCTGTCGGAGGCCCGGTCCTTTCAGAAGGCCGGTGTAGTGGTGTGACCGGCACGCCGCGTCCATCCCGGGCGCGGCGAGCGCACGCGTCGGCGCGTGAACGGGCCCGGCGGACGGCGTTTCTGCGTCGAGGCCGTCCGTGCCCTGTCGCTCGATAGGGAATGACATCACCGCCCGGCGCGGCGGCATATCAACGGCGTTCGTCGGTGGCGCGAATATCGCCGGTGCTCTCCGCGGCCGTATGCCGGCGGGCGATTCGGTGAATAGCCGGCGACGAAATGGTTATGCGGCGTCAGGTCTTCCTCGCCGGTTGACGGGTGAGGGCGCCGAGCAGCCCGGGAAACACCTCGTCCATCTCGGCGCGGCGCAGCGAGTTCATCCCGCGACGTCCCGACGTAGTACTGCCCGATCAATCGTACTTCTGCCGCAGAGTGGGCCGCGGACGAACGGAGAATGTCCAAGACTGTGCGGTTCCACGAGATCGGCGGGGCCGAGGTGCTGCGGCTGGACGACCTGGAGCCGGGTGAGCCGGGGCCGGGCGAGGTGCGGATCCGGGTGGAGGCGATCGGCGTCAACAGGGCCGAGATCCTGTTCCGGTCCGGCGGTACATCGAGCCGGTGAAGCATGTGCCCGCCACGCTCGGCACCGAGGCGGCCGGAGGCCACAGCATGTGCCGAACGCTACAGAGCCGGCGTCGCATCGCCGCCTCCTTTTAGGACTACAGTTTATATAACTGTACTCCTACTTCTGTGAGTGTGCGCATGGACAAGCCGGTCGAGATGTTCGACCGCGACTACGAATGGTCCGCCTTGACGCGGTTCATCACTGACGAGCAACCGGGCGCGACTCTCGGCGTGGTCTCCGGGCGACGCCGCCAGGGCAAGACCTTCCTGCTGGACGCCGCATGTCGTGCCGCAGGCGGCTTCTACTTCGGAGCGACCGAGGCGGCCGATGCCGAATCGCTGCGCCGTTTGAGCGCCGCGCTGACCGCCCATGCCCGCCCTGCCACCCCCTACCATTTCGCCGACTGGTCCGAAGCTCTCGACGCACTCCTCGCTCTTGGCACCGAGCGGCCCACCCCCGTCGTGATCGACGAGTTTCCGTACCTCGCACGGGCGAACCCGGAGCTGCCTTCCCTCATCCAGGAGGCGTTCCGGCCGATGCGGGATCAGCGCACTGCATCCCGTACGCGTCTGTTGCTGTGTGGTTCGGCCCTGTCCTTCATGGGCCGGCTGTTGTCCGGCAACGCGCCGTTGCGTGGACGGGCGGGACTGGAACTGCTCGTCCGTCCGCTCGACCACCGTCTGGCCGCCGAGTTCTGGGGGATCTCCGATCCGGCGCTGGCTCTCAAGGTCAACGCGGTTGTCGGCGGCACGCCCGCCTATCGTCGCGAGTTCGCACGGGGTGACACGCCGGTGGGACCGGAAGACTTCGACGACTGGGTGGTTCGCACCGTGCTCAACCCGGAGACGCCCCTGTTCCGTGAAGCCCGTTACCTACTGGCCGAGGAGCCGGACCTGCGTGACAGCGCCCTGTATCTGTCCGTCCTGGCGGCCGTCGCCGACGGCAACGCCACGCGCGGGGGTATGGCCGGCTACCTGGAGCGCAAGGCGACGGACATCGCGCATCCCATCAACGTCCTCGAAGACGCAGGCCTGTTGCATCGCGATTCGGACGTCTTCCGGGATAACCGCGCCACATATCGCATCTCCGAGCCGTTGATCCGCTTCTATCACGCCATCATGCGGCCGGTCTGGGACCAGCTCGAGCGACCGGGCAGCGCCGCCCGGGTCTGGCAGGCCAGCCGCCGCCGCTTCGTCAGCAATGTCCTCGGCCCGCATTTCGAGCAGATCTGCCGCGAGTGGTCGCTGCATCACGCCGATCCCGACCTGTTCGGCGGGCTGCCTGCCCGCGTCGGTCACGGTGTCGTCCACGATTCCAAAGCCAGAACCGGTCACGAGGTGGACGTGGCTGTGATCGGCATCGCTGACGGCGGCAAGCCGCCGCTGCTGGCCGTCGGCGAAGCCAAATGGAACGACACGATGGGAATCGCTCACATCGAACGTCTCCAGCACATTCGCGACTTGATCGCCGCGTCCGGCCGCTATGACACTACGCGTACCCGTCTCGTCTGCTTCAGCGGCACCGGATTCAACGACAGGGCGGTGGCCCAGGCGAGCGCCTCACCCGATGTGCACCTGATCGACCTGCCGGCCCTGTACGGCCGGAGCTGACGCGAGCCGGCCTGTCGCGGCCGGCTCGCTGTGGCAGGGAGGCCGTCGGTAGGGTCCCCTGGGGTAGGACGCCGACGAGAGGGATCGTGAGCGTGGTGGAGCGGGCCGACGGGGCGGGGCTGCACGAGGTGGGGCCGGGGATCTTCGCCTGGGTGCAGCCGGACGGCACCTGGTGGGTGAACAACGCCGGAGCCGTGGCGGGCGACGGCGGCGTGCTGATCGTCGACACCTGCGCGACCGAGGCGCGCACCCGGCGGTTTCTCGGCGCGGTCGCCGAGGCGACCGGTGACGCCCCGGTCCGGATGGCGGTGAACACCCACCAGCACGGGGACCACTGCTACGGAAACAGCCTGCTTCCGGACGACACGGTCGTCTTCGGGCACGCGGCGATGAGAGAGGCGTTGCTGGCCGATCCGATCATCGACGGCTGCCCGCCGGTGTGGACGCCGGTGCCCGACTGGGGACACGTGACGCGCCGCCCGCCGACGGTGGTGTTCACCTCCGAGTTGACCGTCCATCTCGGGGCGCGCCGCGTCGAGTTGCGGCACCCCGGCCACGCCGCGCACACCCCCGGGGACGTGGTGGCGTGGCTTCCCGGCGAACGGGTGCTGTTCGCCGGGGACCTGCTGTTCAACGGGCTCACGCCGCTGGTGCTGATGGGGTCGCTTGAGGGGGCGTTGCGGTCGCTGGACTGGCTGGCGGCCTTCGAACCCGAGCACGTCGTGCCGGGACACGGGCCGCTCGCCACCGCCTCCGAGTTGCCGGAGATCCTGGCCGCGCACGAGCGGTACTACCGATTCGTCCTCGACGCCGCCCGAGCGGGACGTGAGAACGGGCTCACCCCGCTGGCCGCCGCGCAGGCGGCCGACCTGGGCGAGTTCGCCGGATGGGCGGACGCCGAGCGCCTGGTGCTCAACCTCCACCGTGCCTACGCCGAGGCCGAAGGCGGCGAGGTGGATCTCCTCGCCGCCTTGGCCGACGCCGTGACCTGGCACGGCGGGCCGCTGCCGACCTCAGTCTGAGGCCGGCGTCACGACCAGCCCTGCAGCCCGGCTCCGTACGGATAGAGAGGGTTGCCGTAGGTGGTGGGGACGGTCTGGCCCGCGTCGATGCGGGCCCGGATCTCCGACCGCTGGGCGGCGGTGGCCCCCAGGTCGTAGGGGAGGTTCCAGTCCTCGACGGCGTCGGCGAGCACATCGCCGCCGCCCGGCTTGAGGATCTGGTCGAGGCTACGCGGGAGCTGCCACGGCAGGCGGCCGCGCGGCGTGTAGTCGCCGAACAGCAGCGAGGCCGTGGCCGGGCCGACCTCCTCACCGCCCCGGTACGTCACCACGATGGCGTCGGCCAGGCCGTTCCACTCACTGATGACGATAGGCCGGGGGAGGGTCAGCACGACGACCACCGGAATGCCCTGGTTCTTGAAGTTCTGCATGACGGCCAGCTGGTCGGCGGGCAACTGGGGCTGCTCCTTCACCCACGCGGTGGCGTGCGTGTAGGTCGGCTCGCCGACCGCCACGATCGCGAGCTTGGGCGAAGGCCCGGTGTCCTGGTAGACGTTGACGCCCGCGGTGGCCGCCCGCGCCTTGACCGCGTCCAGCAGCGTCTGCGAGCCGTACTCCTGGTGGAAGAAGCTCGTCCAGATGCAGCAGGCCGATCCGTCGGTGGCCCGCGGACCGGCGACCACGACGTTGTCGCCCGCCTTGAGCTTCAGCGGCAGCACGCCGTTGTTCTTGAGCAGCGTGATGGACTCCCGGGCGGCCTGGTTGGCGAGCGCGACGTACGACGGCTGGTGGAAGCGGTAGGGACCGTTCACCGGGTCGCCGTACGGGCGCTCGAACACGCCGAGCGTGAACTTCAGGCGCAGGATCCGGGTCACCGCGTCGTTGATCCGCGCGATCGGGACGTTTGCCAGGAAGGTCGCCATCGTGAACCCGGTGGCGCCGGGGTCGGCCCCGCCCATCACGTCGGAGCCGGCGTTGGCGGCCTTGACCCAGACCGAGGACGGCAGCCAGTCGGTGGTGATGAGACCGGTGTAGCCGAGGTTGTTCCGCAGGTAGTCGAGGATCGGCTTGCTGTCGCCCGCGCCCGAGCCGCCCGGGTCGAGGTAGGAGCTCCCGGCGTACCCCGGCATGATGTTGACCGCGCCGGCCTCCATCGCGGCCCTGAACGGGATCATGTGGTACTTGATCGTCACCGCGTCGTAGGTGATCCCGGCCTCGCCGCCCGCGCCCTCGCCCGGCCAGTGCTTGACGGTCGCCAGCACGGAGGCGGGGTTGAGCTCGGGGCCGCCCTGGAGCCCGGCCACCAGCGCGCGGACCTGGGCGGCCGCGACGTCGGCGTTCTCGCCGTTGCCCTCCTGGATGCGGGGGTAGAGGACCTTGGTGCCGACCTCGGCGAGCGGGCCGAGCACGCCGCGCGCCCCGACCTCGAGCTCCTCGCGGCGCTGCATGTCGCCGAGCTTGTAGTCGAGCGCGTAATCCTTGCCCGCCGCGAGCGCGCTCTGCAGGGGGTAGGTGGTCTGGTATCCGGCGATGGTGTCGCCCGCCGAGACGGGCGGGATGCCGAGCCGGGTTCCGGACGCGCCCAGCAGGACGGCGTGCAGGTCGTTCGGCAACGCCGGGCCGAAGTGCCAGCCCGAGAGCGGGTAGGTCTGGGCGTTGTAGAACATCTGGTACGCCTTCTCCTCGGGGGTCATCCTGCCGAGAAGGTCGTTGACTCGGGTTTCGACGGGCAGCCGCCAGTTCTCGTACGGCTCGATCGTGCCGTTCTTGTTGAGGTCGCGGGCGCCGTTGACGATCGGGACGCCGTCGGCGACCTGCTCGATGTCGGGCAGGTAGACGCTGAAGGTGCGGATGTTCGACGTCGTCCTGGCGCCCGACCCGCTCACCGCGACGACGAACCACTTGTACGTCCACCGGTCGGGGATGTCCCAGGTGGGCGTGTAGCTCGTGCCGGTCGGCTCGGCGACCTTGGTGTAGAGGTCGATCAGGTTGCCCGAGGCGGTGAAGTCGTAGTCGGTGCGGCTGACGTTCAGCCAGACCTCGTAGCGCGCCGCGCCGGAGACGGCCGCCCAGGAGAACGCGGGCCGCCGGGTGTCGGTGATCATGGCCTTGTCGGCGGGGGCGGACAGCGCGAACTGACCGGTGGTCGCCGGGGCCTTGGTGGGCGGGGACAGCAGGGGAGCGGTCGTGGCCGCCGTGTCCACGGTGCCGAAGACCTGGAACTCCCAGAGCGAGTAGCCGTAGCCTGTCGCGCGGGCCGTGCCGACGAAGCGGACGTAGCGGCCGTCGCCGGTGACGTTCAGGTTCTCGACGCCGCCCCTGCCGCTGGTCGTGGTGTAGATCGGCGTCCACGACGTGCCGTTGGCGGACACCTCGATCCGGTAACCCGTGGCGTACGCGGACTCCCAGTTGAGCGTGACACCGGTGACGTGCCCGGCGCCGCCGAGGTCCACCCGCAGCCACTGGTCGTCGGAGTACTGGCTCGACCAGCGGGTCGTCGTCCGCCCGTCGAGGGCCGCCGCCGGAGCGTTGCCGCCCTCCCAGGACGAGGCCGTCACCTGCTTGTACGCCGAGATCGGCGTCCCGCCCGGCGGGTCGGTGGTGCCGCCTCCACTGGTGTGGACGGCGAACTCCCACAGCGAGTAGCCCCAGCCGGTGGCGCGGGCGGTGCCGTACAGACGGACGTACCGGCCCGAGCCGGTGACGTCGAGGGTCTGCGTGCCGCCGGTGCCGGTGGTCGTGCTGTAGACGTCGGTCCAGGTGGAGGCGTTGTCGGACACCTGGATCTTGAAGGCCGTCGCGTAGGCCGCCTCCCAGGTCAGGACGACCTTGCAGATCGTCTTGGCCGCGCCCAGGTCCACCTGAAGCCACTGCGGGTCGGCGGCGGCGCTGGACCAGCGGGTGCCGGGGTCACCGTCCACCGCCGCCGACGCGGGCGTCCCGGCGTTCTCGGTGGACGAGGCGGTCGCGGGCCGGTTCAGCGCGGCGTTGGGGCCGGCGCAGCCCGAGGAGGTGCCGGTGGTGCCGTAGACCTGGAACTCCCACAGGGAGTAGCCGTAGCCGGTGGCGCGGGCGGTGCCGTAGACCCGGACGTACCGGCCCGAGCCGGTGACGTTTAGGGTCTGCGTGCCGCCGGTGCCGGTGGTGGTGGAGTAGACGTCGGTCCAGGTGGTGGCGTCGGCCGACACCTGGATCTTGAAGGCCGTGGCGTAGGCGGCCTCCCAGTTGAGGGTGACCTGGCTCAGCGTCGCCGTTGCGCCGAGGTCGACCTGGAGCCACTGCGGGTCACCGAACGCGCTGGACCACCGGGTGCCGGTGTCGCCGTCCACCGCCGCCGAGGCGGGAGTGCCGGCGTTCTCACTGGACGAGGCCGTCGCGGTCTTGCCCTGCGACAGCAGGACGGGTGCGGCGTGGGCGGGCCCGGCGACGACGCTCGCGAGCAGCGCCAGCGCCACCGCCAGGACGAGAGCGAGCCCGCGCGGGAACGGAAGGGTGTGCTTCATCGCGTCTCCTGCCTGCGCTACCAGCCGACCGCGACCAGCAGCCACTGCGGGTCGCCGTGCGAGATGAACGAGGACTGGCCCGCGTAGTCGTCGTAGGGGAAGCCGTAGGCGAGCTTGCCGATGGCGTGGTCGTGCCAGAACTTCGCGTAGTAGTTCGCCGGGGCGGCCTTGTAGTAGTTCGCGGGGTCGGACTGCTGGGCGTCGGACAGCCCGGCGACGTGCCGGTTCAGCGCCGCGCACATCTTCGGGGCCTCGGCGAGCGGTCCGGCGCACCCGGTGACCTGCGAGGTCGTCGCCGTCACGCCCTGCTGGGCGGCGTAGCCGGTGAAGTAGTTCGCGTACGCCCCGCCGGGCTGGAAGATCGACGCGCTGCCCGGAGCCGGGATGCGGTACGGCGCCTGCACCTGGGCCAGCGGCTTGAACTCGGCAGGCACCTCGTCGATGAACCGCTGGAACGTCGCCGCGCGGGACTCGGCGAAGGTGGCGTAGTCCTCGCCGACCGCCACGTCGTAGCCGTCGCGGGCGTGCAGGCGCATCGCGAGCTTCAGCCCGAACGCGTCCACCCGGGTCGTGTTGCCGTTGAAGACCGAGGGCCCGACGGTGAACTCGATGAAGTCGTAGTACTGGCTGTTGGGGGAGCCGAGGTAGAAGTACATCCGGCCCGCCGTGTTGGCCGGCATGTCGAAGTAGGGCTGCTCGGCGATCGAGTGGACCTGGCCGTTGTAGCTCCAGTAGACCTGCGAGTCGGGATACTGGCCGTTGGTCCGGTTGAGGATCTTGACCATGACGACGTTCCTGGCCGCCGGGATGTTGGAGGTGTCGCCCCAGAAGGCGTCGGGCGGCGGGGTCGTCGGATCGGTCGAGCCGCCCGTGGTGTTCACGGTGAAGCTCCACAGCGAGTAGCCGTACGCGGTGGCGCGGGCGGTGCCGTACATCCGGACGTACCGGCCCGAGCCGGTGACGTTCAGGGTCTGCGTGCCGCCGGTGCCGGTGGTGGTGGAGTAGACGTCGGTCCAGGTGGAGGCGTTGTCGGACACCTGGATCTTGAAGGCCGTCGCGTAGGCGGCCTCCCACGCCAGGACGACCTTGCAGATCGTCTTGACGGAGCCCAGGTCCACCTGAAGCCACTGGGGGTCGCCGAACGCGCTGGACCAGCGGGTCGCGCCGTTGCCGTCCACCGCCGCGGACGCGGGCGTCGCGGCGTTCTCGGCGGAGGAGGCGGTCGCCGGCCTGCCCTGGGCGGCGTCGGCCGTGCCGCAGGCGGTGCCGGACGTCGTGCCGTAGACCTGGAACTCCCACAGGGAGTAGCCGTACGCGGTGGCGCGGGCGGTGCCATAGACCCGGACGTACCGGCCCGAGCCGGTCACGGTGAGGTTCTGTACGCCGCCGGCGCCGGTGGTGGTGGAGTAGACGTCGGTCCAGGTGGTGGCGTCGGCCGACACCTGAATCTTGAACGAGGTGGCGTAGGCGGCCTCCCAGTTGAGGGTGACCTGGCTCAGCGTCGCCGTTGCGCCGAGGTCGACCTGAAGCCACTGCGGGTCGCTGAACGCACTGGACCACCGGGTGCCGGTGTTCCCGTCGACGGCGGCCGACGCCGGTGTGCCGGCGTTCTCGGTGGACGAGGCGGTCGCGGGTTTGCCCTGCGACAGCAGGGCGGGCGCGGCCGTGGCCGGCGAGGACACGGCCGTCGCCGCGACGACGCAGGCCACGACCAGGACCAGTGCGCTGAGCACGGCCGTCAGGGCGCGGCGCGCGGGATGGATCGTCGAACGCTTTCTCATGATGGCGATCTCTCTTCGGGGGGTGAACGGGGACGAGCCCTGACCAGAGAATGATCGCCTTCGATACTTAGGTCAATACTTGAATTTAGTGTGCAAGAAAAAATCTTGACGTGCGAGGTCCACTGCCGCCGACGGCCGGGAGTTGCCGAGGGGCCGTATGTTCCGCTGTCCGGAATCGTCGGCACTGCTCCGGTCTCCAGCCGGGAGCGCGTCAGAGCCGGCTGAACACGGCGGCCAGCGTTTCTATCTCCTGCGCGGAGAGCTTGTCGGTGAAGTGGCGGCGTACCGCGGCGTCCAGGCCGGGAAGCGCGGCGGTGATCGCGGCGCGCCCACTGTCGGTGAGGGTGACGATGACGCCGCCGGCGCGTTCGCGGGCGACGAGTCCACGGGTGCTCATGCGAGTGAGCTGGTGGGAGACGCGGGTGCGGTCCCAGCCGAGTGACGCGGCGAGCTCGCTCTGGCGCAGCGCGCCTCCCGCCTTGCCGAGGTTGACGAGGATCGCCAGGTCGGGCTCGGACAGGCCCGCCGCCTCGGCGGTGTCCGCGATCACGCGGGCCCGGACGACCTCATGGGCGCGCTTGAAGGCCGCCCAGAAGTCGACGGGCTCCGATGCGACGCCGGTCACGGCCTCGTTCGATGCTGCGGCCTCTCCATCTCGTGTTGACATATCAACAAGCCTCTTCCTAGTGTTGAAATATCAACGCTAACAGACGGCTGCGTTCGCAGCGGCTCTGTCGGCGGCGTCCATGCTTCTCGCCCCACAGGAGGCGTCATGCACACCCGACATCTTGGAACCGGTGGCCCTCGGGTCGCCCCTATCGCGCTGGGCTGCGCCGGCATGTCCGACCACACCGCCCCCGCCGACGAGGCCGACGCCATCGCCACGATCCGCACGGCCCTCGACGCCGGCGTCACCCTCCTCGACACCGCCGACTTCTACGGCATGGGCCACAACGAGGACCTCATCCGCCGCGCCCTCCGCGCCGGCGATCGCGACAAGGTGCTCTTCAGTGTCAAGTTCGGCGGCCTGCGCGGCCCCGACGGAGCCTTCGTCGGCATCGAGGGCCGGCCCGCCCACGTCAAGAACGCGCTCGCCTACTCGCTGCGCCGCCTCGGCACCGACCACGTCGACATCTACCGCCCCGCCCGTCTCGCCCCCGACACCCCGATCGAGGACACGATCGGCGCGATCTCCGAGCTCGTCCAGGCCGGGTACGTACGCCACATCGGTCTCTCCGAGGTGGGCCCGGAGACCATCCGCCGTGCCCACGCCGTGCACCCGATCTGCGATGTGCAGATCGAATACTCCCTGTTCAGCCGTGATCCCGAAACCAACGGCATCCTGGACACCTGCCGCGAGCTGGGGATCGGCGTCACCGCCTACGGGGTACTCGCACACGGCCTGCTCACCGGCACCTACCGGCGACCCGCCGGAGAGGACCCGCGCGCCCACTGGCTGCCCCGCTTCCACCCCGACAATCTCGCCGCGAACCTCGCCCTCGTCGAGAGGCTGCGGCCGCTCGCCGACGCGCACGGCATCAGCGTCGCGCAACTCGCCACCGCCTGGGTCGTCGCCCAGAGCCACGAGCGCGGCACCATCGTGGCCGTCCTGGGCGCCCGCCGTCCGCACCGCGTCGAGGAGGCCCTGGCCGCGGCCGACGTCACGCTGACCGACACGGACCTCCGCGCGATCGACGAGGCCATCCCGGCCGGGGCGGCGGCCGGCACCCGGTACGCCGCATCCCTCATGGCTCTGCTGGACAGCGAACGCACCCCTGCGCCGTCCATGGAAAGAACAGGTCGCGAATCATGAACACGCGGTTGCTGAGCGACCTGCGCGAGGGCGGCACGCCGGGCGTGCCCGATTTCGCGCACGGCGCCGCACGGCACCACACGGCGCCGCAGCATCGAATCCGCCCTCACGGCGGCCTGACAGCGAGACCTCAGCCGCCGGGTCGCACCAGGCCGCTCTCGTAGGCCAGGATGACGAGCTGGACCCGGTCGCGGACGTCCAGCTTGGCGATGGCCCTCGCGACGTGGGTCTTGGCGGTCAGCGGGCTGATGACCAGGCGCTCGGCGATCTCGCCGTTGGACAGGCCGAGCGCGACGAGCCGCACCACTTCCCGCTCGCGGGCGGTGAGGGCGGCCAGCCGCTCTCCGACGTCGGGCGCGAGGTCCTGCCGCCGGGCGAACCGCTCGATGACGCGGCGGGTGACGCCGGGGGAAAGCAGCGCGTCCCCGGCGGCCACGGCCGCCACCGCGCGGCGCAGCTCGGCCGGCTCGACGTCCTTGGTCAGGAAACCGCTGGCTCCTGCGCGCAGCGCGGCGAAGACGTGCTCGTCGGTGTCGAAGGTCGTGAGGATGACGACCCGGCAGTCCTGGCTCGTGACGATGCTCCGGGTAGCCGTGATGCCGTCCGCCCCCGGCATGCGGATGTCCATGAGGACGACGTCGGGGCGGGTGCTCGCGACCAGCCGTACGGCCTCGTCGCCGTCGGCGGCCTCCCCGACGACGGCCACGTCCCGCGAGCGGGCCAGCAGGCTGCGGAAGCCCGCCCGTACGAGCGCCTGGTCGTCGGCGAGGAGCACTCTGATCGTCACTCCGCCGAGCCTGCCACAGGGATCTCGGCCTGCACGGCGAAGCCCCGGGACGCCGGTCCGGCGGTGAGCGTCCCGCCGAGGATGCGCACCCGCTCGCGCATCCCCGTGAGGCCGTTCCCCTCGATGACGCCCCCGCCGGAGGAGTCGCCCTTGCCGTTGTCGGTGATCTCGACGGTGACCGAGTGCGTGTGGCGGCCGACCGTGACCTCGGCCATGGTCGCCTCCGAATGCCTCAGCGTGTTGGCGAGGGCCTCCTGCACGATGCGGTGGACCGCGACGGAGGCGGGTGCGGGGATCGTGGACAGGTCCCCGTGTTCGTGGAGGGTGACGTCGAGCCCGGCGGCGCGGGCGTCGGCGACGAGCGCGCCGAGCGATGACACGTCGGGCTGGGGCTCGGTGCCGGCGGGACCCTCCCGCAGGACGGCGATGAGCGAGTTGAGGTCCTTCATCGCCCGGTTCCTGACGTCCTGGGCCAGGCGCAGCGCGGCGGCGGCCTCGGCCGGCTCCTCCACCAGAGTGTCGGCGGCGACGTTGAGGTGGACTCCGACGACGGCAAGCGTGTGGGCGACGGTGTCGTGCACCTCGCGTGCGACGCTCAGGCGTTCCTCTGCGGCGCTGGCGCGATATTCGGCCTCGCGCAGCAGGTCCCCCCGGCGTTTCGACGCGGCGTAGGCGAGGCCCGCGGCGACGAGGGCCGCGAGCAGCAGCCCCTCGCCGAGGGTGTGGACGAGATAGCGGATGACGTTCCTGTCGATCATCCACCGGGCGTCGACGGCGGAGTAGACGAGCTGGGCGATGCCGACGACGACCACCCAGCGCACGCGGGAGGTGCCGGCGGCGGTGAAGTACGCCGCCGCCACGGGCCAGATCCACCCGGCGGGAGAGATATGCGCCAGGTGGTAGACGAAGACGGCGGCGACCGACAGCAGCAGCACGGTCATCGGCCATCGACGCCGGACGAGCAGGACCACGCCGAGGAACAGCGCGAGAGGGATGACGCCGTCCCACGGCTGGCGCACCCCTGTGCCGAGGGCCACGGCGACGAAGACGACCACGGTGAGAACGGCGAACGCGAGGTCGGCGATCCAACCGGCGTGGCGGACGGATGAGCGGGTGGACGAGCTGGCGGGGGCGGAAACGGGCAGTGCGTGCGATGCGGCCATACGGGGCCTTCCGTGGATGGTCGGCTGACGACGCAACGCTAGAGCGGGACGCGTCCGCGTCGCGTCGTCCGGCCACAGGCACCTCCGGCCTGCTCCGTCCGCCGTACGGCTACTCCGCCCGGAGTACTCCCGCTTCGCGGGGACCTGACGCGGGCGGGCCCGAAACGGAAGCGGGTGCCCCGCGACCGGTGTCGCGGGGCACCCTGTTCATTCGGCGGGGCGCCGGGTCTCCTTCCGGTCGCCCGGTGCCCCGGGGGCCTCGGCCCGACTCACCGTCGGCGCCGTGCCCCACTCACGGTCAGTTCTTCGGCGTGCCGCCGTACTGAACGATCAGTGCGTCGGCGTCGCGCAGGATCGTGGCCCTGACCTGGTCGTCGGCGACGACCTTCTTGTCACCGGCGACGTCCTTGAACTTCTCCAGCTCCTTCACGATCTTGTCGGTCTTCTTGTCCTTGTTCTCCGCGTCGCGGACGGTCGCCAGGTTGGTCTGGAGCCTGTGGGCGTTCTTGCTCGTGAGCTTCCCGGCGGCCTCGAAGCGGTCGATCAGAGCGGAGATGTCGTCCGTCGAGGTGACGACGGAGAACTTCACCGTCTGAACGGTCCGGTTGCCGGCCTTGTTGACGGCGGTGACGGTGAGCGTGTGCTCGCCCAGGGCCAGCTCGTACAGCGCCCTGACCGTGCCGGACTGGACCGGCTGGCCGTCCAGCGTGCCGGTGACCGTCTTGATCCCGGAGCCGCTGTCGGCGGCCGTCCAGGCGATGGTCAGGTCCTGGCTGTCGCCGTACTGCCGGCCGTTCGCGACACCGGAGACGACGACGGTCGGGGCCTTCGTGTCGATCTTGACCGTCACGGCCTTGATGTCCTCGACGTTGCCCGCCTTGTCCGCCGAGCGGTAGCGCAGCTCGTGCTGCCCCTCACCGGTGACGTCGACGGTCTTGGTGTACGCCGTCCAGGCGCCGCCGTCCATCGAGTACTCGGTCTTCGCCACGCCGGACGTGCCGTCCGTCGCGGCCAGGGTCACCGGGACCGCACCGTTGTACCAGCCGTCGCCGTTCGCCGGAGCGACCGTCGCGGTGGTCGTCGGCGCCGTCGCGTCCACCTTGACCGCCAGGGTCTTGGCGTCCTCGACGTTGCCCGCCTTGTCGGCCGAGCGGTAGGCCAGCGTGTGCGAACCGTCACCCGAGACCACGACCGGGCCGGTGTAGGCGGTCCAGGCACCGCCGTCGAGCTGGTACTCGGTCTTGTCGACCCCGCTGCCGTTCGCCTCGTCGGCGGCCTTCAGCGTGACCGAGATCGGACCGGTGAACCAGCCGCCCGCCGGCTCCGCCGGATCGACGGTGGCCGTCGTCACGGGCGCTTTCGCGTCCTTCGGGGCGCGGACGAGCGTGAAGTCGTCCACGTCGAAGTCGGCCCCGGTGAACACCAGGTAGAGCTTCACGCTCCCGGAGGGGACGTTCGTGAGCGCCGTGGAGACGTCCGCGTACGACTCCCACCCGCCGGTGTTCGGGACGGTGACGCTGCCGAGCACGGGGCCGGTCGGGGAACCGGTCCGGATCTCGAAGCCGCCGCTCGGGTTGGGCGAGGCCACCCGGGCCGTGAACCGGGTGACGCCGGTGAGGTCCACGCCGTCGTACGCCGCCCAGTCGCCGGGGTTGACGTAGCCGAGCACGGTGCCGCCGTGCGCGGGGGCGTGCGGGTAGGTGTCGACGCCCTTCGCCTCGGTCCAGCTCTCGGCCTGGACGGTGACGTCGCCCTCCGCCGGGCCGAGCTCCTTGATGCGGATGTTCCGGAACGCCACCTCGTCGCCGTCGCCGTGGTTCTGGATGCCCACGTAGCCCTGCTGGAGGGACCGCTTCGGGTCGGTGTTGGTGAAGTCGTTGATCTTCACGCCGTTGAGGAAGATCTGCAGGCGCTCACCCTCCACCCGGAGCTCGTAGGTGTTCCACTGCCCCGGCGGGTTGAGCGCGGCGTCCCTGGCCTTGAGGTCCGCCGACTGGAAGCCGTAGACCGACCCGGTCGTCTTCTCGGGAACGTCCGTGGCGTCGATCTGGATCTCGTAGCCGTTGTCGACCGCCGACCACGGGTCGTCCGAGGCGGGGAAGCCCACGAAGACGCCCGCGTTGTCGTCGCCGCGCATCTTCCAGTCGAGCTTGAGCGAGTAGGAGTGGAACTCCTTCGCCTTGTACCAGAACAGCCCCAGGCCGCCGTGCGAGGTCAGGGTGCCGTCGGCGTTGGTGAATCCGCCGGGCCCGGCCTGCTGCCAGCCGGTGGTGCTGCCGTTGTAGAGCGTCGTGTAGCCGGTCTCGGGACGGCAGTCGGCCTTCAGGTCGCCCATGGCGTACCTGATGCCGCCGAGCAGGTGCTGCCGGAACTCCGGCTCGGAGAAGGACTCCGGCGTGTGCCCGCCGCCCGTGTAGAACGACCGGCCGCCCTGGTACTCCTTGCACCAGGCGATCGGGTGGTCCTCGCCCATCCTGCCGCCGGAGTAGGACTTCTCGTCCAGCGTGGCCAGCACGTGCGCGGTGGTGCGGGCGTTGGAGCGGTAGTCGTACCACTCGTCGGTGCGGGTCCACTGCGAGCCGAGGTGGGCGGTCGCCGGGTGGGCCCGGTCCTCCACCTTCACGGTCGCCTTCTGGACCGCCGGGTGCGAGGCGAACCACGCCCCGACCAGGCCGCCGTAGAACGGCCAGTCATACTCGGTGTCGGCCGCCGCGTGGATGCCCACGTAGCCGCCGCCCGCCTTGACGTACGACTCGAAGGCCGCCTGCTGGGCGTCGTTCAGCACGTCGCCCGTGGTGCTGAGGAACACCACGGCCTTGTACTTGGCCAGGTTCTGGGCGGTGAAGACGGCGGGGTCCTCGGTCGCGGTGACCTTGAAGCCCAGGTCCTTGATGGCCTGGATGCCCGCCGGGATCGAGTCGTGCCGGAAGCCGGCCGTACGCGAGAAGACCAGGACCTCGCCCTCGGCGCCGCCGCCCGGGGCCGTGGAGGTCGTCCACTTCTGCGCGTTGCTGCCGTCACAGGTCTTGATGACCATCTGCCCGGTGTTCGAGGCGTCGAGGCACTTGCCCGACTGCGGGTTCTTGATGGTGCCGTCCGTCCCGATCGTCCAGACCTGCGCGCCGACGTTCGCGACGCAGTCCCAGATCTGCACCCGCGTGCCGTCGGCGGTGCCGCCGTTGGACACGTCGAGGCACTTGCCGAGCGAGCGGAGCGTGGAGCCGTTGACGCTCCAGACCTGGGCTCCGGTGTCGTTGCACTGGTAGAGCTGCACGCTGGTGCCGTTGGCCGTGTTGGCGCCCGCGACGTCGAGGCACAGGCCGCCGGCGTTGACGATCGGTCCCGGGCTCCCGCCCGCGGGCGGCTCGGCCGTCAGCGTGAAGTCGTCCACGTCGAACAGCGCGCCGTCGTTGCCCTTGAAGAACAGGTAGAGCTCGGTCGTGCCCGCCGGGGCGTTCGCCAGCGGCGCGGAGACGTCGACGAACGTCTCCCAGCCTCCGGTGACCGGCACGCTCACCTTGCCCAGCAGGGTGCCGGTCGGCGAGCCCGCGCGCACCTCGATGGTGCCGCCCTTCCCGCCGGAGGAGACGCGGGCGGCGATCCCCTTGGCCTTGCTCAGCTCGTAGGGCTTGAAGGAGATCCAGTCGCCGTTGTTGATGTCGCCGACCGTCTTGCCGCCGTGCGCCTGCGACTTGCTGATCGGGTTGACGCCGGAGGAGGCCGCGTAGTGCTCGGCCTGGCGGTGCCGCGGCTGCAGGATGTGCTGGGTGTGGGTGGTCAGCCCGCCCTTGTCGGTGTACTCGGCGTCGAACACCGCGAAGATGTTCGCCGCGTCGTCGTGCTCGCCGTCCACGGGGATGGTCAGCTCGCCCGAGCAGCCGTTCTTGGAGGTGATCTGGTGGCCGTGGCTGTCGTGGCCCAGCACGTAGGTCATCTTGACCTTCGCGCAGTCGACGTCCCCGTCCTCGGGGTCGGTCACCTTGATCGTGAAGGGGACCGAGTCGCCCCACTGGAACAGGCTGCCCGCCGTGGGTGTCTCGATGGTCACGGTCGGCGCGGTGTTGCCCGCCGTGACGACCACGCTGGCGCTGCCGCTGTTGCCCGCGGGGTCGCGCACCGTGAGCGTCGCGGTGTACGTGCCGTCCTTGTCGTACGTCTTGACCGGGTTCGCCTCGGTGGAGGTGGTGCCGTCGCCGAAGTCCCAGGAGTACGCGAGCGTGGCGCCCTCGGGGTCGGCGGAGCCGGCCGAGGAGAACGTGACCGTGAGAGGCGTCTTGCCCGAGGTCTTGTCGGCCTTGGCCACCGCGATCGGGGAACGGTCACGGCCCTTGATGTACTCGAAGCGGTACAGCGCCGAGTTGGCGTCGCCGTTGAAGTAGCCGGTGCCGTAGTCGAGCACGTAGAGCGCGCCGTCCGGGCCGAACGCCAGGTCCATCACCTGCGTGCCGGTCCACGGGAAGTCGACGATGCCGCCGCGCGTCCCGTCGGCCTGCACGTCGATCGCCTTGATCCACTTGCGGCCGAACTCACCGACGAAGAGGTGGCCGTCCAGGTCCTGGGGGAACTTGACCGCGGAGTTGAGGGCGGCGTCGTAGTGGTAGACCGGCCCGCCCATGGGGGACTCGGAGCCGCCGCCGAACTCGGGCGGAGAGCCGGCGTCGCCGCCGTACCTGATCCAGGCGGGCTGGGCGGGCGGCAGCGTGCGCTGCCCGGTGTTGCGCGGGGAGGCGTTGACCGGGCCGCCGGCGCAGTCGTACTTCGCCCCGGAGGGACCGGAGGGGAAGGTGAACGCGTTGTAGGTCTCGGTCGGCGTGTTGGTGCCCGTGCAGTAGGGCCAGCCGTAGTTGCCGGGGCGGGCGACCCGGTTGAACTCGACCTGGCCGCTCGGCCCCCGGTTGGGGTCGGTGGTGCCGGCGTCGGGGCCGTAGTCGCCCACGTAGACGACGCCGGTGGCCTTGTCGACGCTCAGCCGGAACGGGTTGCGGAAGCCCATCGCGTAGATCTCGGGCCGGGTGTCAGGGGTGCCCGGCGGGAACAGGTTGCCCTCGGGGATGTCGTAGGTCCCGTCCGGCTTGACCTTGATCCGGAGGATCTTGCCGCGCAGGTCGTTGGTGTTGCCCGAGGTGCGCTGGGCGTCGTACGCCGGGTTGCGGTCGGGCCGCTGGTCGAGCGGGGAGTAGCCCGACGAGTCGAAGGGGTTGCTGTCGTCGCCGGTCGACAGGTAGAGGTTTCCGGCGGCGTCGAAGTCCATGTCGCCGCCCACGTGGCAGCAGATGCCGCGGTCGGCCGGCACGTCGAGGATCTTTACCTCGCTGGCCTTGTCCAGCGTCCAGTCGGGCTTGACGGTGAACCTCGACAGCCGGTTCACGCCCTTCCAGGCCGAGAAGTCGGATGCCGTGGCCGGGGCGTCGCCGTCGGGGGTGTCGAGACGGGGAGCGTAGTAGAGGTAGATGAACCGGTTGGTCGCGAAGCCCGGGTCGGCGGCGACTCCCTGGAGCCCCTCCTCGTCGTGGCTGTAGACGTTCAGCGTGCCGACCACGGTGGTGTCGCCGCGCGCGTCGGTGCGCCGCAGGACTCCCTCCCGAGCGGTGTGGAGCACCGACAGGTCGGGCAGCACCGTCATCGTCATCGGCTCGCCCATCTCGGCGACGCCCCTGGCCAGCTCCACGCGCTGGTAGTCGGCGGCGTCGACGGGCGCCGCATGCGCCTGCGCGGGCGCGGCCGGGGTGAGCACGGTCAGGCCCGTGAAGGCCAAAAGTAAGGCGCAGGTCTGCGCGATCCGTTTTCTGGCGCGATCGGTCGGCCGCCTGGGGGGCATGGCGGAGCTTCCTTTCCCTCGGTGCGGTACGGCCCGGCTCGGTCATGGGCACGCGTTCGCTTCACAAACCGGCCGCGTAGCGGTGATCGCCCCGAAGGTAAGCGCCTTTTGGAGATTTGGGAAGATAGTTTTGGCAAAACGGCGGAACTTTTGCTGGGTTGTGACGAAAGTTCCACAAGATGGCGGCATGTGACCGCCCGGGCCCGGCGTCACGGCCGGGCCCGTCACCTGCGGCCTTGGCAGACTGGCTTCGGAGGCGTACACCTACTTGTAACAGGTTCTTGTTTTGCCCGAGCGAGGAGCGTCGCATGGGTGCAGCCGCAGTGAAAACCGCTTTTCGGTCAGGATTACGGCCGGGGCTGACGCGCCGCGGCTTCCTCGCTGTAACAGGTTTCACCGTCGGTGCGCTCGCTGCGCCGGGCCGCTGGACGGCCGCTTCGGCGGCGCCGCGCCGCGCGCTCGCCGACGGCGACCGCGTGCCCACGCTCGTCATCGGCAGCGGGTACGGCGGGGCGGTGGCCGCGCTGCGGCTCACGCGGGCCGGAGTGGACACCCACATCGTGGAGATGGGCCGCGCCTGGACCACCCCCGGCGCGGACGGCCGGATCTTCTGCGACATGCTGAACCCGGACGGGCGCGCCTACTGGCTGCGGACGAGGACGGCCCAGCCCGTCGGCCATCTCCTGGGGCTGCCGGTCGACCGGGGCATCGACAGGTACACCGGTGTGCTCGACGCGGAGGACTTCCCCGGCATCCGGGTGTACCAGGGGCGTGGCGTCGGCGGCGGCTCGCTCGTCAACGGCGGCATGGCCGTCGTCCCCAGGCGCGCCTACTTCGAGGAGATCCTGCCCGGCGTCGACGCCGACGAGATGTACCGGACATACTTCCCGCGCGCCAACGCCGGCCTCGGCGTGAACGAGGTCGATCCCGCCTGGTTCGAGTCCGCCGAGTGCTACCGGTTCGCGCGGGTCGGCCGCGACGCCGCGCGCCGCGCCGGCTTCGCCACCACGTTCGTGCCGAACGTCTACGACTTCGACTACATGGAGCAGGAGCAGGCGGGCCGGGTGCCGCGATCCGCGCTGGCGAGCGAGGTCATCTACGGCAACAACCACGGGAAGCGGTCCCTCGACAAGACCTACCTGGCCGCGGCCGCGGCCACCGGCAGGCTCACCATCAGCCCGCTGCACACGGTCACCGGAGTCGCCCCTGCGGCCGGCCGTGGATACCGGGTCGAGATGGTGCAGACCGACACCTCCGGCGCGACGGTCGCCACCAAGTCGGTGGTCGCGGACCGGGTGTTCTTCGCGGCCGGGAGCGTCGGCACGAGCAAGCTGCTCGTCGCGATGAAGGCTCTGGGCAGGCTGCCCGACCTGCCCGACGCCGTCGGCCGGGGCTGGGGCAACAACGGCAACGTGATGGTCGCCAGGGTCGGCCACGTGTGGAACCCCACCGGCGCCCTGCAGTCGGGCATGCCGGTCGTCGGCATCGACAACTGGGCGTCGAGCGCGCCGGTGTTCGCGGAGATCGCGCCGTTCCCGGCCGGGGTCGAGCTGTGGATCAGCCTGTATCTCGCGATCACCAAGAACCCGAACCGGGGCGGCTTCGCGTTCGACCAGACCACCGGCACCGTCGGCCTGAACTGGCAGACCGCGCAGAACCGCCCGTCCGTCGAGGCGGCCAGGACCGTCTTCGACGCCGTCAACAGGAAGGAGGGGACGGTCTACCGCTCCGACCTGTTCGGCGTCGGCAAGGTGTGGGGCGACGACCTGACCTACCACCCGCTCGGCGGCTGCGTGCTCGGCCAGGCCACCGACGCGTACGGCCGCCTGCCCGGCTACCCCGGCCTGTACGTCGTGGACGGCTCCCTGATCCCCGGCAGCACGGGCGTCAACCCGTTCGTCACGATCACCGCGCTCGCCGAACGCAACCTGGACAAGATCATCATGACCGACCTGTAGCGTCCTGGGTAGAGGCCGCGGCATGGTCTTCATGCCGTCGGGACGGGTCGATCACCCGGTCATGTACCACCGCTGGTCCGACATCACCTTCATCCACTGGAGGTATCCGCCTGAACTCGTGCAGGCGTTCCTGCCGGACGGGCTCACGGTGGACACCTACGAGGGGTCCGCGTACGTCGGGCTCACGCCGTTCCTGATGCGGGACGTGCGGCCGCCCGGCCTGCCGCCGCTGCCGTGGCTGTCGCGCTTCCCCGAGACCAACGTGCGCACCTACGTCAGGGACGCCCGGGGGAGGGGCGGCCTGTGGTTCCTGTCGCTGGACGCCGGGAGGCTGCCCGCCGTGCTGGGCGCCCGGGCCACGTATCGGCTGCCGTACTACTGGTCGGACATGTCCGTGACCGGCGAGGGGGCGCGACGCCGCTACCGCTGCCGACGCCGGTGGCCGGGGCCCTCCGGGGCGCGCTGCGACGCGGACGTCGACCTCGGCGCTCCGCTGACCGAGGCCGAGCGGGACGGCCTCGCGGACTTCCTGGTCGAGCGCTACCGGCTGTTCACGGTCGTCGCGGGCCGTCTGGCGACGGCGGAGGTGGAACACCCACGCTGGCCCCTGCACCGTGCCCGGCTCGCCGGGCTGGAGCAGGGACTGCTCGAGGCGGCCGGCCTTCCCGCGCCCGGCCACAGTCCGCTCGTGCACGCGTCTCCCGGCGTACTCGTACGGATCGGCATGCTGCACCCGGTCCGCGGTTAGACGGCCGCGGCCTCGTCCCAGAAGGCGGCGAGCATCTCGTTCAGTCTCTCCGGCGCTTCCACATGGGGATAGTGGCCGGTGCCGGGGATCGACACGTGGCGTGCGCCGATCCGTTCGGCGGTGACCCGCGCGCACGCGACGAGGGGGACGCCGCCGCGCTCGCGATAGGGCTCGGGCCCGCTCTCCCAGGTGCCGGAGACGACCAGCTTGGGGAACCCGGCCGCCCGCAGGGCGGGGAGCGGGATGCCGGCCTCCCAGCACACGCGTTCACGCAGGACGGTGGCGGCCGCGCGCAGCCGTCGCTCGGTCGCCTCCAGTGGCCGCATTCCGGCGGAGTCGGCGGCCGCCCGCAGCCACTGCTCGGGTGTCAGCTCGGGGAGGTTCGCGTAGGCGGCGCGGTTGGCGCGCAGCGCGGCGGCCACCGCCGGATGGCCGCCACCGGCGACGTCGACGTGGAACGCGAGAGCGAGCGGCGCTTCGAGTTCGGCCTGCGGTGCCTTCTGGACGGCCTGGCCGGCCGCCGCACCGGCTGAGGCCCTTCCGCCGTTCCGGCCGACTTACAGGGATCCCTCGGTAGAGGCCGTGGTCACTCGTCCGGATCGGCGATCTCGATGACGTGCAGTGGGTCGTCCAGGGCACGGCTCGACATAGGCATTACGGCAGGGGCGGAGGTCCCTCTCCGATCGCGTGAGGCGCCGGTGGTCAGGCGCCGGGCTCGTCGAAGCGGTCGAGGTAGGCGGCGTACCAGGCGCGCTCCTCCTCCACCAGCGCGTGCCGGTCGGCGTAGACGTGGTCGAACATCGCGTCCACCGGCGGGTCCGGCATGGCGATGACCCCGTTGCGCAGTTCGAGGGCCATGCGGTCGCCCTCCTCGTCGACCTCGGCGAAGAACGCCTCGTCGGCCATGCCCTCCCGCAGCAGGTACGACCGCATGCGCGCGATCGGGTCCTTCTTCCGCCACGCGTCCACCTCCTCGGCCGGCCGGTAACGGCCCGGGTCGTCGGAGGTGGTGTGCGGGCCCATCCGGTAGGTGTGCGCCTCGATGAGGAACGGCCCGCCCCCGGAGCGTACGTGCCGCAGCGCGGCCCTCGTCACGGCGAGGCAGGCCAGCACGTCGTTGCCGTCCACCCGTACGCCGGGGAAGCCGAAGCCCCGGGCTCGCTGGTATATCGGTGCCCGGCTCTGCCGTCCGACAGGGTGGGAGATGGCCCACTGGTTGTTCTGGCAGAAGAACACGACCGGCGCGTCGAACACGGCCGCGAAGTTGAACGCCTCGCTGACGTCCCCCTCGCTCGCCGCGCCGTCACCGAAGTAGGCCACGACGGCCGAGTCGTCGCCGTCCCTGCGGACCCCCATGGCGTAGCCCACGGCGTGCAGCGTCTGCGCGCCGAGGACGATCGTGTAGAGGTGGAAGCGGGTCTCGCGGGGGTCCCAGCCGCCGTTCGTGGTGCCGCGCAGCATGCCCATGAGCGTGAGGGGAGCGATGCCCCGGCACCAGGCGACACCGTGCTCCCGATAGGAGGGGAACACGTGGTCGTCCGGAGCCAGCGCCCGGCCCGAGCCGATCTGGGCGGCCTCCTGCCCCAGGCAGGGGATCCACATCCCGAGCTCGCCGAGGCGCTGGAGGGCGAAGGCCTCCCGGTCGATCCGCCGCACCAGCGCCATGTCGCGATACAGCCCCCGATACTGGCTCTTCGACAGGTCCAGTTCGTACTCGGGGTGCGCGACACGCTCGCCTTCGGGCGTGAGCAACTGGACCAGATCTTCGGCCTCGTCCTGGCGCCGCACGTCGTCTCCTCTCTGACAACGGTGACCGCTGCGCGGCGCGCCGGACCCCTCCTCATCGACGGGTCGTCGGCACCGTGCGCAGTCAATCATTGCGGCTGTGCGGCGCGAGGGTTCACACGACGTGCCCGCCACGCCGATGAGCTGCGGGTTTGTGTGACCGCCCCGTGACGGCGGTCAGCCGGTCGCGGCGGCCGGGCGCAGTCCCGCGAAGACGATCGCGAGCGTACGGGCCCGCAGATCGGGCTCCCACCGGGTGTGCAGGGACGCCTGGCACACGCCGATCAGCAGGGCCATGACCTCCGGCACCCGCACGTCGGAACGTACGGCCCCGGCCTGCTGGGCCCTGGCGACGAGCACCTCGACGGCCTCACGCAGGGCGAGGACCGGCTTGGCGACGGTGACCGGGATGCCGGCCTGGGCGAGCAGGTCGACGACGGTCTTCTTCTCCGCGGCCTGCTCGACGGTGCGGGTGAAGAAGGTGAAGAAGGCGGTGGCGGGGTCGCCCTCGGCCGCGAGCGCCCGGGTCTCCTCGGCCAGCCTGACCGCGACCGCGTGCATGATCGCTTTGAGCAGGGACTCCTTGGTGGGGAAGTGCCGGAAGACGGTCCCGATGCCGACTCCGGCCTTCTGAGCGATCTCCTCGGTCGAGGCAGAGGGACCCTTGGCCGCGAACACGGCTTCCGCGGCCTGCAGGATGCGCGTACGGTTGCGCTGGGCGTCGGCGCGCAGCGTCCTGGCCGGACCTCCGGAGGCGTCCGGCTCGGGAACGCGCTGGTCGTTCGGCATTCCTCGGCTCTCCCCACGCCTCGATTGACATCCGCATTCGCCGGTTCATAGCCTGTAACCGAAGTGGAGACTCCGATTGTAGGTCACGCCGCAGCGAGGAGTGC
>NZ_BOOF01000012.1 GCF_016863095.1 Microbispora siamensis
ACCGCCGAATCCCTCCCTGCCGACCCCGAAGACACCAGCGACCCCAGCGTTGCCGAAGACACCCGCGGCTGCACCCCGAGCGGCACCGGAAGCGCCGACGACCCCGGCACTGCCGATGCAGGGGCAGAGGCACAGGCAGATGTAGCCGCGGGTCCCGTTGCCGAGAGTGCCGACCGTGCCACCACCGCCTTCCGCGATGAGGAGTCTCGCGACCCCGGAGCCGTTGAGCATGGGGCTGGGGGGCACGAGACCCATGAGCATGGGGCCGGTGGGTGCGGGGTCCATGAGCAGCAGGCCAGCGAGCGCGACACCGCGAGCACTGCCTCTGCCGAGGGCGATGTTGACACGAGTATGGCCTCTGGCGAGGGCGACGACACCGCGCCGAACAAGGGCGGAGACGGCGATCGTGGTGCGGTCCAGGCTGGAGCTATGCACGCCAGGCGCGCATCAGCATGCCCCGCACATGGCGGCAGCGCGCGCCCGCACACAGCGCCTCCCACCACCGCGCCTCCGAACACCGCGTCTCCAACCACCGCGCCTTCGGCCGCAGTGCCTCCGAACACCGCGCCTCCGGCCACAGCCCAGCCGGATCCTCCTCCCGAGGACACAGCCGTGCATCACACCCACGCCGGGCATCGGCCTGCGGGGGAGTGCCGGCACGGGCAGGGCACGCGTGAGGACCACGGCCACGGGCAGCGGGGGCACGGCGAGAGCGGATGCGCGTGCGGCCGCAACACACGGTGCTCGTCGGCAGCACCGGGGACGCCGCGGACACCGGGAACGGCGTCAGGGACGGCGCTGGGAGCGTCATCGGGAGTGCTGCCGGGGGCGTTGCTGGGGACGGCGCCGGGGTTGTTGCTGGCGACCGGGCAGATGCTGCCCGTCTCCAGCGTGCACCGCCTCGCCCGCACCAGCACCCTGGTGCGCCTGGTCATGGACGCCGACGGGCAGGTGCTGGACATGGGCCGCAAGGTCCGCCTGGCCACCCCCGCCCAACGACGCGCGATCTTCGCCCGCTACGCCACCTGCTGGATCGACGGCTGCCCCCTGCCCGCCACCATGTGCCAGATCGACCACGCCGACAACTGGAGCACCGGCGGCCTGACCGACCTGAAACTGCTCGGCCCCGCCTGCCAGTTCCACAACCGCGACCGCTACCGCCACCCCGACCGCTACACCCGCCGCAAAGAAGGCACCGACCGCTGGGCCTTCACCTACCACCCCACCCACATAAGAGCCCGGCGACTACGGATCTAGGGGGCCCCTGTGGCACGGCCTCGGGACCGCGAAGAAATCCACGAGGAAATCTACGATGTAAAGGGGCCCGCGGGATTGTCATCGCTCGACCGCGTCCAGCACCGGCTTGATGTCGATTACAGGAGTGCCGTCGATGGCCTCCAGTGGATGCACGCGCAGGCCTCGCGCCGGGTCCGCCTCGAGGACCGTGACCCGGTGCAGGCCGATCGGGTTGGGGCGGTCCGGGGAGCGCGTGGCGAACACGCCGGCCAACGGATTGCTCGTCTCCCCGCGCGGGTGGACCCGCAGGGTTTCGCGGTCGGCCTGGTGGAACCAGGTGAGGACGAGCACCTCGTCGCCCACTGTCACCCCGTCAAGCGCCTCCGTGACGGCCGGGTCGACCTCCAACCAGGCGTCCGGCGCCCCCTCGCGCCCCTGGCGCGGGGCATCGGCGCGATCGGTCAGCACGGACCGTACGACGCCGACGGGCCGCACGGTGAACGTCACGGGCTCAGTCATGATCCTTCTCCTTCGGGGCGATTGGATCACCACGATGTCATCCGGTGCCGACATCTCCGGCCCGTTTCGCGGGAATGCCCACGAAATGGACGTCGAGGCGGGCACGTACGCGCTGGGGCCGAGGTCCGGCCGGCTCCTGGTCCTCACCGGCCGCGCCGGGCTGGGCGCGAAGGCCGGGCACGATCTGACGATCGAGGTCACCCGGTGGCGGGGCGAGGCGGTGGTGACGCCGGACGACCCGGCGGGCTGCCGGGTGACGGTGGAGGCCGAGGTGGCCTCGATGCGGGTCCGGGAGGGCACGGGCGGGGTCAAGCCGCTCACCGACTCCGACCGCGTCGAGATCGAGAAGAACATGCGCGACAAGGTCCTCAAGGCGGATCAGCACCCTCTGGTCACGTTCCGGTCGACCCGGGTCGAGGGCGATCCCGAGGCGTTCCGCGTCGAGGGCGACCTGACGATCGCGGGCGTCACGCGGCCGGTCACGGTGGACGGCGCGATCGCGGACGGGCGGGCGCGCGGCCGGGCGACCGTCGTGCAGTCCGAGTGGGGCATCCGCCCCTACTCGGCGTTCTTCGGGGCGCTCAAGCTGCGCGACGAGGTCGAGGTCATCTTCGACGTACGGCTGGGGGAGGGGCGGGGCTGACATGTGCGTTGTGTGGGGCACCATGGATGCGTGACTGTGGTGCGCGACGCGGGGACCGCCGAGCGGTGGGGCATGCTGGCCGATCTCCTGGCCGACGGCGAGGTGGTTATCCTCAGCGGGGCCGGCCTGTCGACCGAATCCGGGATCCCGGACTACCGAGGGGAGACCGGCCGCAGGCGCAATGCCGAGCCGATGACCTACCACACCTTCGTGAGCAGCGCCGCCGCCCGCAGGCGCTACTGGGCGCGCAGCCACCTGGGATGGCGTCACATCGTGGACGCCGCGCCCAACGCCGGGCACCGCGCGGTCGCCGAACTGCAGCGCCGCGGCCTGGTCGCCGGGATCATCACCCAGAACGTGGACGGCCTGCACCAGGCGGCGGGCGCGCACGGGGTCGTCGAACTGCACGGCAGCCTGCACCGGGTGCGCTGCCTGGCCTGCGGCCACCGCACCTCGCGGCACGCGCTCGACCGGCGGTTGCGGGCGGCCAACCCCGGCTGGCAGGCCAGCTCGGAGATGATCAACCCGGACGGCGACGCCGTCCTGTCCGCCGACGAGATCGAGACGTTCCGCACGGTGGACTGTGAGGGCTGCGGCGGCGTGCTCAAGCCCGACGTGGTGTTCTTCGGCGAGAACGTGCCGCCGTCACGGGTCGAGGAGTGCTACGCGCTGACCGAGCGGGCCGGTTTGTTGCTCGTCCTGGGGTCATCGCTGACCGTCATGTCCGGATACCGGTTCGTCCGGCGTGCCGCCGCCCACTCGATTCCCGTCGCGATCATCAACCAGGGGCCGACCCGGGGCGACGGCGAGGCGCTGATGACCTTCGACGCCCCGCTCGGCGCGACCCTCACCGCCCTTCTGGAGGCTCTCCGTTAGTCGAGGGGAGTCAGGCTGTTCCGGCCGGATGCAGCAGCGCCTCGGCGCGGGCGCCCTGGCGCAGGAAACGCTCGGTGAGGCCGCCGAACAGCAGTCCGATGGCGGCCCACAGGACGAACTGGACGCCGAACGACGACACCCTGAACCACCAGAGGGTGTCGCCCGGGAAGTCGCCGGGGACCTCGTCGATCCGGGGCAGCAGAGCGTACGAGACGCCTACGAGGACGGCGTAGACGACGATGCCGGCGAGGGTCGCGTTCCAGCCGCCCAACCGGGGCGACAGGGCGCGGCCCGCGTACGTCGCGACCGCGGCGGCCAGCAGCGCGATCAGGATCATCGCGAAGTACAGCGTGGTCCGGCGGCCGATGGTGTCGGGGTTGCCGACGGCCGGGGGATTGGGCGGGTACTTCAGGATGGGGGTCACGTACACGACGACGAACCCGGCGGCCGCGACGGCCAGGGCCGTGGCGCGGGCGCCGAGGGCGCCGAGGCGGCCGTGGGCCAAGGCATACGCGATGGAGAAGAAGCCGCCGAGCGCGGCGCCGTAGACGAGCAGGGCGGTCAGCAGGCCGGCGGTCTCCTGGACGGTCCGGCTGACGAGTTCGGGCTCGGCCGCCTCCCCGGCTGCGGCGGCCTTGGCCTCCTCGATGGAGATGGCCGCGGCGACCTGGGGTTCGCCGGCGAACCAGGCCACGACGTACGCGAGCAGCGCGGCCACGAGGCCGACGAGCATGCCGCGCACCAGCAAGGAGCGCATGGTGGGCATCGGGCGGTGCCTCAGTGGCAGGGGAAGCCGAGGAGGTGGCGGCCGTCGTGCACGAACTCGTGCACGGTGTGACCGCTGATGAGGTGGGTGGCGCCCTGCTCCGCGCCGACGAAGTAGATCAGGATGAGCCCGACCACGGCGGCGAAGACCGCCCACGGCAGGATCTCGCGTACGGGGATGGTGACCGGCAAGGGCCGGGATGCGGGAATGGCAGGCTGAGCCATATGACTTTCTCCTCACGGGGTCGCTCGCCCCGGTGACGGAGGACAACGGGTCAGTGTCCTGACTCCCGGCTCGTCGTGTCGCCCGACCTTCCAGCCGTCTTGGCCGTGGTCACAAGCGGGGACACTCCCCGGTCACAGTGGCGGGACCGTCCTGGATTCGCACCAGGTTCCTGCGCACCGTCGCCTCTGTATGTATTTGTCCTCTAGAGCGTGCACCGTCTGCAAAAGTACGTCAAGCCGTGGTCCATACTCGTGACCATGAAGCGCGTCCTCATCATCGGCATCGGCGCCGGGGACCCAGCCCACCTCACCTTCCAGGCCGCCGCGGCGATCGCATCGGCGGACGTGTTCTTCCTGCTCGACAAGGGTGCCGCGAAGGACGGTCTGGTGCGGCTGCGGCGCGAGCTGATCGCGGCCCACGCGCGGGAGCCGTACCGGGTGGTGGAGGCACGTGACCCGGAACGGGACCGGACGAGCGGCGCGTACGTGGAGGCGGTGGCCGACTGGCGGGCCCGCCGGGCAGACGTCTACGCGCGGCTCATCGCCGACGAGGTGCCCGAGGACGGCGTCGGCGCGTTCCTCGTCTGGGGTGACCCCGCCCTGTACGACAGCACGATCGCCATCGTCGAGGACGTCCTGGCCAGGGGCGGGGAACCGTTCGACTACGAAGTGATCCCGGGGATCAGCAGCGTGTCGGCGCTGGCCGCGCGGCACCGCGTCAGCCTGACCAGGGTCGCCAGGCCGCTGCACATCACGACCGGCCGCCGCCTGCCCGCCGACGTCGAGGCCGCCGACGACATCGTGGTGATGCTCGACGCGGGATGCGCGTTCGCCGACCTGCCGGAGGCCGCCGACGCGGACGTCTACTGGGGCGCGTACGTCGGGACCGAGGACGAGATCCTCCTCGCCGGGCCGGTGCGCGAGGTCGCCGGCGAGATCCGGCGGCTCAGGACGGAGGCGCGCGAGACGCACGGCTGGGTCATGGACACCTACCTGCTCAGGAAGCCCGCTCGATGAGGCCGGTGTCGGTCGTCGGGATCGGCGCGGACGGCTGGGCCGGTCTCACCGACGCGGCGCGCACCGAACTGATCGCGGCGGACGTCGTGGTCGGGTCGGCCAGGCAGCTCGCGCTGCTGCCCGCGTCGGTGGCCCCCGAGCGGGTGCCGTATCCGTCGCCGCTGGTCGCGGGGTTGCCTGGGCTGCTCGACGCGCACGCGGAACGCGCGGTCGTGGTGCTGGCGAGCGGCGATCCCATGTTCTTCGGGGTCGGTGCGACGCTGGCCCGGCTGCTCGGACCCGAGCGGCTGCGCGTGCTGCCGCACGTGTCGTCGGTGACGCTGGCCTGCGCGCGGCTCGGCTGGCCCGCCGAGGGCGTCGAGACCGTCAGCCTGGTCGGGCGTCCGCTCGCCACGCTGACCGCCGCGCTCGCGCCGGGCCGCCGCGTCCTCGTCCTCAGCGCGGACGCGGGCACGCCCGCGCGGGTCGCCGCCCTGCTGACCGAGCGGGGGTACGGGGCGAGCCGCGTCACCGTCCTCGGCGATCTCGGCGCGGCGACCGAATCGCGCCACGACGGCACGGCCGCCGCCTGGCCAGACGCCGAGCCGATGCCGGCCCTGAACATCGTGGCCGTGACCTGCGCCGACGTCCCGGACGCCGAGCCACTGGGGTGGGCTTGCGGGCTTCCGGACGATGCGTACGAGTCGGACGGGCAGCTGACCAAGCAGGAGGTGCGCGCGGTCACCCTGGCCAAGCTGGCGCCCCTGCCGGGCGAGCTGCTGTGGGACGTGGGAGCGGGTTCGGGGAGCGTGGCCATCGAGTGGCTGCGCGTCCACCCCTCATGCGAGGCCGTCGCCGTCGAGCGTGACCCCGTACGGGCGGACCGCGTCAGGCACAACGCGGACGCGCTGGGCGTGCCGCGCCTGCGGGTCGTCACCGGCGCCGCGCCGGACGCGCTCCACGGGCTGCCGGCCCCGGCGGCCGTTTTCGTAGGCGGCGGCGTGACGGGGGCCGGCGTGGTCGAGACCTGCTGGGCCGCCCTCGCCCCGGGCGGCAGGCTGGTCGCGAACGCCGTCACCGTGGAGTCGGAGGCGGTTCTCGCCAGATGGCACGCGCGGCTCGGCGGGGACCTCGTGCGGTTGTCGGTGCAGCGCGCCTCGCCGGTGGGCGGCTTCACCGGGTGGCGTCCCCTGATGCCGGTGACCATTTGGACGGCGCGGAAGGAGCGCGAGCAGTGACGGTTCGATTCATCGGTGCGGGGCCCGGCGCGGCCGACCTCATCACGGTGCGCGGGCTGCGCGCCCTGCAGGCGGCCCCGGTCTGCCTGTACGCGGGATCGCTCGTGCCACGGGACCTGCTCGCCGACTGCCCGCCCGGCGCGCGGCTCGTCGACACCGCCAACCTGACCCTGGTCGAGATCATCGCCGAGATGACGGCGGCGCACGCCGCCGGGCTCGACGTGGCGCGGCTGCACTCGGGCGATCCCTCGCTGTTCAGCGCGGTCGCCGAGCAGATGCGCAGGCTCGACGCGCACGGTGTGCCGTACGAGGTGATCCCCGGGGTGCCCGCCTTCGCGGCCGCCGCAGCGGCGCTGGGGCGGGAGCTGACGGTGCCCGAGGTGAGCCAGACCATCATCTTGACCAGGACGTCGGCGCGCGCCACCCCGATGCCGCCCGGCGAGGACCTCGCGACGCTGTCGGCCAGCCGCGCCACGATGGTGCTGCACCTGGCCGTGCAGCGGATCGGCGCCGTCGTGGCCGAGCTGCTGCCCGCGTACGGGGCGGACTGCCCGGTTGCGGTCGTCGCGCGGGCCAGCCGGGACGACGAGGAGATCATCAGGGGCACTCTGGACGACATCGCCGACCGGGTGATCGCCGCGGGGATCAAGCGGACCGCCGTCATCGTGGTGGGCCGGGCGCTGGCGGCGCACGAGTTCCGCGACAGCCACCTCTACTCGGCCGAGCGGGAACGGGCGTGCTCGTCCTGATCCTCGGCGGCACCGCAGAGGCGCGGGCGCTGGCGGCCGGGCTGGTCGCCCTGCCCGGTCTCCGGGTGGTGTCGTCGCTGGCCGGGCGGGTCGCCGACCCCCGGCTGCCGGTGGGCGAGGTCATATCGGGCGGCTTCGGCGGCCCGGAGGGGCTCGTCCGGTGGATCCGCGCGCACGGCCCCGGCGCCGTGGTGGACGCCACGCATCCGTTCGCGCGGACGATGAGCGAATCGGCGGCGCGCGCGTGCGCGGCGACCGGGGTGCCGCTGCTCGGGCTGCGGCGTCCCGGCTGGTCGGAGGGGCCGGAAGACGCGTGGCTGCGGGTGCCGTCACTGAAGGCCGCGGCGGACGCGCTGCCCGGCCTCGGCGACCGGGTGTTCCTGACCACGGGCCGCCGCAGCCTGCCGGTCTTCGCGCCGCTGGCCGGGCTGTGGTTCCTGGCCAGGTCGGTGGACCCGCCGGAGCCGCCGGTGCCCGCGAACGTCCACGTGATCCTCGACCGGGGGCCGTACACGGTGGCGGGGGAGCGTGCCCTGATCGCCGAGCACCGGCTCGACGTGCTGGTCACCAAGGACAGCGGCGGGGAACTGACCCGCGCCAAGCTGGTCGCGGCGCGCGAGCTCGGGCTGCCGGTCGTCATGGTGGACCGGCCACCGGCACCCGGCGGCGTCACCCAAGTGACGGACGTCGCCGACGCCGTCACCTGGGTGCGCGATCACGCGGAAAATCACACGGGATAGCGGCGCGGGGTGTAGACGGTCGCCCGGCCGACGCGTTCGACGACGCGGGTGGTGGACGAGCCGACGATCAGCAGGCAGCGCATGTCGACGGTGGCCGGGTCGAGGTCGCCGAGCGTGGTGACCGTGACCGACTCGTGCGCGCCGCCGACGTCGCGGCCGACGACCACGGGCGTGGCCGGGTCGCGGTGTTCGAGCAGCAGGTCGCGGGCCGCGGCGACCTGCCAGGTGCGGGTCTTGGACGCCGGGTTGTAGATCGCGAGCACCAGGTCGGCGCGGGCCGCGGCGGAGATCCGGTCCGCGACCACCTCCCACGGCTTGAGCTGATCCGACAGCGACAGCACGCAGTAGTCGTGGCCGAGCGGCGCGCCGGCCCGGCTCGCCACGGCCTGCGCGGCGGTCAGGCCGGGCACCACCCGCACCGGGACGTCCGCGTAACGCGGGTCGGCGGCGGCCTCCAGCACCGCGCTGGCCATCGCGAACACGCCCGGGTCGCCGGACGACACGACCGCCACCCGCGCCCCGGCGAGGGCGAGCTCGAGCGCGTGACGCGCGCGTTCGGCCTCGACGCGGTTGTCGGTACGGTGCCGGGTCTGCCGCGGGTTGGGCGCGACGCGGTCCACGTAGGGGCCGTATCCGACCAGGTCGGTGGCCGCGGCGAGGACCTCCTGCGCCTCCGGGGTCAGCCAGGGCCGTCCGGCGGGGCCGAGGCCGACGACCGCGACCTCGCCGGGACCGGTGCGTCCCGTGGTCTCCGGTACGAACGTGAGCTGGGCCGGGCTCGGGACCAGCGCCAGGGAGAAGTACGGCACCTGGCCGGGGTCCACGTCCTTCAGGGGGGCGACGCGCTGGGCGTCGGTGGTGGCGCGTTCGACGTACCAGGCCTCGTTGAGACGGCCCGCCTCGGCGAGGGCGTCGCGCACCTTCTCGAACGTGCGGCCCAGCTTGAGCACGGCCGCGGAATCCGTGCCGCGCAGCTTCTCGGCCAGCACGTCGGCGGGCAGGGTCCCGGGCAGGACCGTCAGCGTCTCGTCGCGTTCGACCAGCGGGCGGCCGAGCACGGCCGACGCGCCCGCGATCGACGTGACGCCGGGGACGACCTCGGCCGGGTAGTGGTGCGCCAGCCGCTTGTGCATGTGCATGTAGGAGCCGTAGAAGAGCGGGTCGCCCTCGCACAGGACGACGACGTCGCGCCCGGCGTCCAGGTGGGCGGCCAGCCGGGTCGCGCAGTCGGCGTAGAAGTCGTCGAGCGCGCCCTGGTAGCCGCCGGGGTGGTCGGTCGTCTCGGTCGTGAGCGGGTACTGGAGCAGCTCCTCGATCTGGCCGTCGCGCATGTGGTGGGCGGCGATCGAGCGGGCGATGCTGCGGCCGTGCCGGGCGGCGTGGTAGGCGATCACGTCGGCCGCGCCGATGAGGCGGGCGGCCTTCACCGTCATCAGTTCGGGGTCGCCGGGGCCGAGGCCGACGCCGTAGAGGGTACCTGTCACGTCACGTCACTCCTGCTCGCTGGCGATGGCGTTGATCGCCGCCGCCGTCATGGCACTGCCGCCCCGGCGGCCGTGGACAACCAGAAACTCCAGGCCGGACGCCGCGAGGGCGCGCTTGGACTCGGCCGCGCCGATGAAGCCGACCGGGACGCCCAGCACGGCGGCGGGCCGTCCCGCGCCCTCCGCGACCAGTTCGAGCAGCCGGAACAGCGCGGTCGGGGCGTTGCCGACGGCCACGACCGCGCCGTCGAGACGGTCGAGCCACAGATCGAGGGCGGCGGCGCTGCGCGTGGTGCCGAGCCGCTCGGCGAGGGCGGGCACCCGGGGGTCGCCGAGCGTGCAGACGATCTCGTTGGCGGCCGGCAGGCGTTTCCTGGTGACGCCGGAGGCGACCATCTGCGCGTCGCACAGCACGGGCGCGCCCGCCAGCAGCGCGGCGCGTGCCTCGGCGACCACGCCGGGGGAGTAGTCGAGGTCGGCGACCAGGTCGGTCATGCCGCAGGCGTGGATCATGCGGACCGCGACCCTGGCCACGTCGTCGGGCAGGCCCGTCAGGTCGGCCTCGGCCCTGATGGTCGCGAACGACCGCCGGTAGATCTCCGCTCCGTCGCGGACGTAGTCGTGCTCGGGCACGGACACCCCTGTTCGTTCAGTGGCTCACGCGGTAGCCGCCGGGCGTGGCGACAACGTCGACGACCCGCCCGCGCGGGCGGCCGCAGCGGCGCTCGCACCCGGCCCAATGCATAGAGGCACGGGGCACGGGCTCACCGGGCAGGACGGGTGTGCCGGACTCCGCCCAGCGCAGCGCGTCGGCCTGGACGTCGGCCAGGGCCTTTGCACAGCCGGGCCGCCCGGTGCAGGCCGACAGTCTGGCGTACGGGGACGCGGGATCGGTCACCAGCCCCGCTCCGGTGAGCGCGGAGGTCACCGGCCCGGCCGCCTCGGGGACCAGATCGGGCAGCACGACGGTACGCCACGGCGTCAGCCGCACCTCGGCGGGGGTCAGGTCGGCGAGCAGGCCCGCCTGCGCGGTGGTGAGCCTGCCGAGCGGCACGATCACGTCCACCGCGACCCGCCCGTCCACCTGCGGAAACACCCCGCCCTTACGCGGTTCGGCAGCCGCTGCGGCCACGGGCCTGGCCACGGGCACGGCACCGGGAAGGCGGGCGGCGATGGTCGCGGGGCCGCCGGGGAGTTCGGCCACACGCCAGGCGTCCCCGCGTACCGACTGGAACGCCTCAGCGGCGGCGAGAGCGACGGCGACCGCGTCGCCGGCGGTCACCGAGCCGACCGGTTCGCCCGCGAGCAGGAGCGTCAGTCCGCCGCCGGTGTGGCCGGCGAGCGTCACGTCCGCGCCGAGCCCGAGGACGTCGCCGGTGCCGTCGTCGAGCGCGAACAGGAACCGGCCGGGCAGGTCGGCCAGCGCCGGACGCCCGCACAGGCCCGCGTCCAGCGCCGTCACCAGCGGCCGGACGTCGAGGACGCCCGTGGCCGACCGGCCGCTGAGGGGTGAGGCGACGATGTTGCGCACGCGTTCGTGGGTCGTCGAGGGCAGCAGCCCGGCGGCGGCCATCCGCGCGGCGAACGCGGCCGGGTCCGCCAGCCCGCGCACCTGGACGTTGGCGCGTGAGGTGAGCTCGATGACCCCGTTGCCCAGTTCCCCGGCGCAGGCGGCCAGCTCGCGCAGCGCGTCCGTGGTCAGGGCGCCGCCGGGCACGCGGACGCGGGCCAGCGCCCCGTCCGCGGCGGCGTGCACCTGGAGCGCGCCGGGGCAGGCGTCCCGAGGCGCGCGTCCGGAAAGGTTGCCTATGACCACAGGCAGGATGCTAACGCCAGTTTTCCGATAGGGCCTCCGTCCCGTAAGGTCTGCGGTGAGCGATGGCAAGCGGAGGAAGCCGGTGCGAATCCGGCGCGGTCCCGCCACTGTGACCGGGGAGCGAACCCCACCACAAGGCCACTGTCGGAAGACGGGAAGGCCGGGGTGAGCGTCGATCCGGGAGCCAGGAGACTCCTGCCGTCGCGCCGCCACGACCCGGGGCGAGGACCCCGAGGGAGGACCCTGCCATGCGCGCGGACGAGCCACTCATCGTGCTGTTGTCCACGTCGGACACCGATCTGCTGAGCGCGCGCGCCAGCGGGGCGGCGTACCGGCTGGGGAACCCGGCCAGGCTCGCCGTGGACGACCTGCCCGCGCTGGTCGAGGGGGCCGGCCTCGTGGTCGTCCGGCTGCTCGGCGGGCGGCGCGCCTGGGAGGACGGGCTGGACGCCCTGCTCGCGGGTCCGCGTCCGGTGGTCGTCCTCGGCGGCGAACAGGCCCCGGACGCCGAGCTGATGGAGCTGTCCACGGTGAGCGGCGGGGTGAGCGGCGGCGTGTGCGCCGAGGCGCACGCCTATCTGGCGCACGGCGGCCCCGCCAACCTCGCCGAGCTGCACGCGTTCCTGTCGGACACGGTGCTGCTGACCGGCCGCGGCTTCGCGGCCCCGGCAGCCACCCCGACCTGGGGCGTCCTCGAACGCGACGCCCGGCCCGGCGACGGCCCGGTGATCGGCGTGCTCTACTACCGGGCGCACCACATGGCGGGCAACACCGGCTTCGTCACCGCGCTGTGCGACGCGATCGAGGACGCCGGCGGCCGGGCGCTGCCGGTCTTCTGCTCCTCCCTGCGCACCGCCGAGCCCGAGCTGCTCGACGTGCTGCGCCGCGCGGACGCCCTCGTCGTGACCGTGCTCGCGGCGGGCGGCTCGCGCCCCGCGACCGCGTCGGCGGGCGGGGACGACGCGGCCTGGGACGTCGGCGCGCTCGCCGACCTCGACGTGCCCATCCTGCAGGGCCTGTGCCTGACCACCGGCCGCGCCGAGTGGGAGGCCAACGACGACGGCCTGTCCCCGCTGGACGCCGCCTCGCAGGTCGCGATCCCCGAGTTCGACGGACGGATCATCACGGTGCCGTTCTCGTTCAAGGAGATCGACGACGACGGCCTGACCGTCTACGTCGCCGACCCCGAACGCGCGGCCCGGGTCGCGGGCATCGCCGTCCGGCACGGCCTGCTGCGTCACGTTCCCCCGCAGGACAAGAAGCTCGTCGTGATGCTGTCGGCCTACCCGACGAAGAACTCGCGGGTCGGCAACGCCGTCGGCCTGGACACCCCGGCCAGCACGGTCAGACTGCTGGCCCGCCTGGCCGAGGAGGGCTACGACCTCGGCGACGGCTTCCCCGGCCAGGCCGAGCAGGACGGCGACGCGCTGATCCACGCGCTCATCGCCGCGGGCGGGCAGGACCAGGACTGGCTCACCGAGGAGCAGCTCGCCGCCAACCCCGTGCGCATCCCCGCCGAGACCTACCGCGCCTGGTACGAAACCCTCCCCGGCGACCTTCGCGCCGACGTGGAACGCCACTGGGGCGCCCCGCCCGGCGAGCTGTTCGTCCACGACGGCGACATCGTGCTCGCGGCGCTGCGCAGCGGGAACGTCGTGGTGATGGTGCAGCCCCCGCGCGGCTTCGGGGAGAACCCGATCGCGATCTACCACGACCCCGACCTGCCGCCGAGCCACCACTACCTGGCGGCCTACCGGTGGCTGTCGGCCGGGGAAGGCACCGGGGAAGGCACAGGGTTCGGCGCGCACGCCGTGGTCCACGTCGGCAAGCACGGCAACCTGGAGTGGCTGCCCGGCAAGTCGGCGGGCCTGTCGGCGTCCTGCGCCACCGACGCGGCGATCGGCGACCTCCCGCTCGTCTACCCGTTCCTGGTGAACGACCCCGGCGAGGGCACCCAGGCCAAGCGCCGGGCGCACGCCGTGCTCGTGGACCACCTGGTGCCGCCGATGGCCAGGGCCGAGACCTACGGCGACATCGCCCGCCTGGAGCAGCTTCTCGACGAGCACGCGACGATCGCGGCGATGGACCCGGCGAAGCTGCCCGCGATCCGCGCCCAGATCTGGACCCTCATCCAGGCCGCCCGCCTCGACCACGACCTCGGCCTGAACGAGCGCCCGCACGACGCCGAGTTCGACGAGTTCATCCTGCACGTGGACGGCTGGCTCTGCGAGGTCAAGGACGCCCAGATCCGCGACGGCCTGCACGTCCTCGGCACGGCCCCGACCGGCGAGGCCCGCGTGAACCTCGTGCTGGCCATGCTGCGCGCCCGCCAGATGTGGGCCGGCCGCGAGACCCTGCCCGGCCTGCGTGAGGCGCTCGGCCTGACCGAGGACGGCAGCGCCTCGACCGGCGCCGTGGACCGCGTCGAGGCCGAGGCCCGCGCGCTCGTCACCGCCATGGAGGAACGCGGCTGGGACCCGGCCGCCGTCGCCGGCGTCACGGACGACCCGGCGGTCGCGCGGGTGCTGACGTTCGCGGCGACCGAGGTGGTGCCGCGGCTCGCGCGTACCACCGACGAACTTGACCACGTGCTGCACGCGCTCGCCGGGGGATACGTGCCCGCCGGGCCGTCCGGGTCGCCGCTGCGCGGGCTGATCAACGTGTTGCCGACGGGCCGCAACTTCTACTCCGTCGATCCGCGCGCCGTGCCGAGCCGCCTCGCCTGGGAGACCGGGCAGGCCATGGCCGACTCCCTGCTGGCCCGCTACCGCGCGGAGACCGGCGAGTGGCCGCGCTCGGTCGGGCTGTCGGTCTGGGGGACCAGCGCCATGCGCACCGCCGGTGACGACATCGCCGAGGTGCTCGCGCTGCTCGGCGTACGGCCCGTCTGGGACGAGGCGTCGCGGCGCGTCACCACGCTCGAACCGGTGCCGCTGGAGGAGCTGGGCCGCCCGCGCGTGGACGTGACGGTGCGCATCAGCGGGTTCTTCAGGGACGCGTTCCCGCACGTGGTGGCGATGCTCGACGACGCCGTCCGGCTCGTCGCGGGGCTGGGCGAAAGTCCCGAGGACAACTACGTGCGCGCCCATGTGGACGCCGACCGCGCCGCGCACGGCGACGCCAGGCGGGCGACGCTGCGCGTGTTCGGGTCGCGTCCCGGCGCGTACGGCGCGGGCCTGCTGCCGCTCATGGACAGCGGCAACTGGCGCGACGACGCCGACCTCGCCGAGGTGTACGCCGTCTGGGGCGGCTACGCCTACGGCCGCGACCTCGACGGCGAGCCCGCCCGCGAGGACATGGAGAACGCCTACCGCCGCATCGCCGTCGCCGCCAAGAACGTGGACACCCGCGAACACGACATCGCCGACTCCGACGACTACTTCCAGTACCACGGCGGCATGATCGCGACCGTCCGCGCATTGACGGGCCGCGCGCCCGCCGCGTACGTGGGCGACAGCACCCGCCCCGACGCCGTCCGCACCCGGACCCTGTCGGAGGAGACCGCGCGGATCTTCCGCGCCCGCGTCGTCAACCCCAACTGGCTCGCCGCGATGCGCCGCCACGGCTACAAGGGCGCGTTCGAGCTGGCCGCGACCGTGGACTACCTGTTCGGCTACGACGCCACCACCGGCGTCGTCGCCGACTGGATGTACGACACGCTCGCCTCGGCGTACGTGCTCGACCCGGTCAACCGCGACTTCATGGCGAAGTCCAACCCGTGGGCGCTGCACGGCATCGCGCAGCGCCTGCTGGAGGCCGCCGAGCGGCGCATGTGGGAGCACCCCGATCCCGACGTGCTCGCCGGGCTGCGCGAGGCCTACCTCGCGATCGAGGGCGACCTGGAGGAGGGCTCGGCGTAGGCCAGCAGCCGCCGCGCGAGTTGCGGCGCGCCCGCCCAGTGCAGGTGCAGGTACGACGCGGTGAGCCGGGCGTCGCCGGCCCCGTCGGCCCCGCCCCGCCAGCGGAAGACGGGCCGCCCGCCGCCGGTGACCGTGGTCCGGTGGAACTCGTGGCCGCGGAACCGCTCGCCCTGCCGGGTCAGCAGCGTGTCGCGTACGGCCACGGCGTCGCGGTAGCCCAACGTCAGCCGGTCGGTCATCCGCCCCACGCCCGGCACCCGGCCGCACATCGGACGGCCGTCCAGCTCCTCGCAGAGATAGAGCAGGCCCGCGCACTCGGCCGCCACCGGGCCGCGGAAGGCCGCCACCTCGCCACGCAGCCGCTCGTTGGCCGACAGCTCCGCCGCGTACACCTCGGGGAAACCGCCGCCCACGACCAGCGCGGACGCGCCCTCGGGCAGGGACTCGTCGCGTACCGGGTCGAACACGGCGACCTCGGCCCCGGCGGCGGCGAGCATCTCGACGTGCTCGGCGTAGCCGAACGTGAACGCCGCACCGCCCGCGACCGCCACCACCCGCCGTTGGCCGGGCTCGTGTCCGTCCGACGGATCCCACGGTCGTCCGGTGAGCGGGGACGCCGTCGCGGCGAGCCGTACGAGACCGTCCAGATCGCACGCGCCCGCCACGAGCGCGCCGAGCCGGTCCACCGCCGACACGGCGGCGGGCAGCCGCTCGGCCGCCGGGACCAGCCCGAGGTGCCGCGACGGCGTCATCACGTCGTCGTCGCGGTGGACCGCCCCCAGCACCGGGACCCCGGTCTCCTCTAGCGCGGCCCGGCACAGCTCCTCGTGGCGCGCCGACCCGAGACGGTTCAGCACCACGCCCGCGACCCGCACCCGCGAGTCGAACGTCGCGAACCCGTGCACCAGCGCCGCCACCGACCTGCTCTGCTTGCCGGCGTCCACGACGAGCACCACGGGTGCGCCGAGCAGCCGCGCCACGTGCGCGGTCGAGGCGAAGTCGCCCTCGCCGCGCCCGTCGAACAGCCCCATCACGCCCTCGACGACCGCGATGTCACAGCCCGCCGAACCGTGCAGGAACAGCGGCGTCACCCGGTCCTCGCCGGTCAGCCAGGGATCGAGGTTGCGGCCGGGACGTCCGGCGGCCAGCGTGTGATAACCGGGGTCGATGTAGTCGGGCCCGACCTTGAACGGCGCGACGCGCAGCCCGCGCGCCGCCAGCGCCGCGATCAGCCCGGTGGCCACGGTGGTCTTGCCGCTTCCCGAGGCCGGGGCCGCGACCACGAGACGCGGGACGCCCGTCACCACTCGATGCCCTTCTGACCCTTCTGCCCGGCGTCCATGGGGTGGCGGACCTTGCCCATCTCCGTGACGAGGTCCGCGGCCTCGACGAGCCCCGCCGGGGCGTCGCGGCCGGTGATGACGACATGCTGCGAACCCGGCCGGCCGGCGAGCGCCGAGATCACGTCGTCAAGGTCGATCCATCCCCATTTGAGCGGATAGGTGAACTCGTCCAGTACGTAGAACCGGTAGGTCTCCGCCGCGAGGTCGCGCTTGATCTGCTCCCAGCCCTCGCGCGCGTCGGCCGCGTGGTCGGCCTCGGTGCCCGGCCGCTGGATCCACGACCACCCCTCGCCCATCTTGTGCCAGGCGACCGTGCCGCCCTCACCGCTCGCGCCCAGCACGGTCAGCGCGCGCTCCTCGCCGACCCGCCATTTGGCCGACTTCACGAACTGGAACACGCCGATCGGCCAGCCCTGGTTCCAGGCGCGCAGCGCCATCCCGAACGCGGCCGTCGACTTGCCCTTCCCCGGACCCGTGTGGACCATGAGCAGCGGCCTCGTCCGGCGCTGCCGGGTCGTCAGGCCGTCGTCCGGTACGTTCTCCGGCTTGCCCTGCGGCATGTCAGCCCGCCTTCCTTCGATCGCGTACGAGATCACCGAGCGACTCCAGCGGGAGCACCCGCGCGCCCAGTCGCAGGGCGAGCGCCTGCGCCATGCCCAGGCGGACCGGGCCGCTCTCGCAGTCCACGACCACCGAGGTCACACCGGCGAGCGCGGCGGCCGCGCGGGTCACGTCGCCGCCCGAGGTCGCGCGGCCGTCGGTCACGACGACCAGCAGAGGGCGGCGATCGGGGTCGCGGAGCCGTTCCACGCGGAGCACGCCGGCGGCGGTGGCCAGCCCCTCGGCGAGCGGGGTGCGGCCACCCGTCGGGAGCGCGCGGAGGCGGGCCGCGCCCGCTTCGACCGACGAGGTCGGGGGGAGCGCGACCGTCGCGCCCGCGCCCCGGAAGACGACGAGGCCGACCTTGTCCCTGCGCTGGTACGCGTCCAGCAGCAGGCTCAGCACCGCCGTCTTGACGGCCGTCATCCGCCTGCGCGCGCCCATCGAGCCGCTGGCGTCCACGACGAACAGGACGAGGTTGCCTTCGCGGCCTTCACGGACGGGCTCGCGGAGGTCGTCCCGCGTGAGGACCAGGCCGGGGCCGCGCCTGCCGCGGCGGAGCTGGTGCGGGGCGGCGGCGAGGAGGGTCGCGGGGAGGTCGACGGCGGCGGGGCCGGTGCCCGTCGGGACGCGGGTCCCGATCGTCCGGCCGTGCCGTCCCCGGCCGCTCGACCGCCGCCCCGCCACGCCCGCCCCGACTCCGGCCACCTTGAAAACGGGAACGCGGAAGGGGGCGCCGGCCGCCGCCACGTCCTGGGGGCGGTCGCCGGAGCCGGTGGCGGAGCCCGGCCCTTCTGGGGCGCCCGGAGCCCCTTCGGGAGCGCGGTCGGGGGCGCCGTCGCCGGCCCCCGAGCCACCGGAGCCATCATGTCCCCCGGGACGGCGGGAGCCGGGGCCGGGCCCGCCGGAGTCGTCGGGACCCTCGGGGCCCTCGGGGTCCTCGGGGGTTTCGGGCTCGGTCCGGTCCAGGAGCTCGTCGAGAAGACGTTCGTCCAAGCCGGGCGCGTCGAACGGATCACGGCGGCGCCGGTGGGGCAGTGCCAGCCGGGCCGCCACCCGGACGTCCTCCCGGATCACCACGTCCCGGCCCTGCCAGGCCGCGTGCGCGACCGCCGCGTGCGCCGTGACGAGGTCGGCCCGCAGCCCGTCCACCTCGAACCCCGCGCAGACGGCCGTGATCTGCCGTAGGCGCGAGTCGGGCAGCCGTACCGACCCGAGGACGGCACGGGCACGCGCGATCCGGGCGGCCAGGGCGGCCTCCTCCGCGGCCCAGCGCGCGGCGAACCCCTCCGGATCGGCGTCGAACGCGAACCGCCGCCGCACGACCTCGGCCCGCTCGTCCGGCTCCCGCGTCGCGCGCACCTCCACGGTCAGCCCGAACCGGTCGAGCAACTGCGGCCGCAGTTCGCCCTCTTCCGGATTCATGGTCCCCACGAGCAGGAACCGCGCGGCGTGCCGTATCGAGACGGTCTCCCGTTCGACGTAACAGACCCCGAGCGCGGCCGCGTCGAGCAGCAGGTCCACGAGGTGGTCGTGCAGCAGGTTGACCTCGTCCACGTAGAGCACGCCGCGATGCGCCGCCGCGAGCAGCCCCGGCTCGAACGCCTTCACGCCCTCGGTCAGCGCCCGCTCCAGATCGAGCGAACCGACCAGCCGATCCTCCGAGGCCCCCACCGGAAGCTCGACGAGGGACGCCGGACGCAGCGCCGCGGCCGCGTCGGGCTCGTGCGGACCGTCCGGGCAGCCCGGGTCCGGCGCTTCGGGATCGCAGCGGAACCGGCACCCCGACACCACTGCGACCTGCGGCAACTGCGCCGCCAGCGCGCGCACGATCGTGGACTTCGCGGTCCCCTTCTCCCCGCGGACGAGAACGCCGCCGACCCGGGAGGAGACCGCGTTCAGCACCAGGGCCAGCTTCAGATCGGCGAGCCCGACGACGGCGCTGAACGGATAGGAGGGGTTCACAGGGCGGCCTTCCGGTTGACGTACGCGATGCGCCAGCCGCCATGCCGGGCGGCCAGCGCGGTGCAGGACAGCGGGGCGATGTCGAAGGACGCGGCCCGCGTCGCGGTCAGGCCGAGCGCGTGCGCGAGCGCGGCTCGGATGGGCCCGGCGTCGCAGACGGCGACCACGCGGGCCGCGTCCTGGTGTACCGACTCCAGCCACGCGGCCACCCGCGCGCCCAGCTCGGCGAGACTCTCCCCGCCGTGCGGGGCGGCGCCGGGGTCGGTCAGCCAGGCGCCGAGCCCCTCGGGGTCGGCCTCCGCGATCTCCGCGAACGGCCGTCCCGCCCACGTGCCGTAATCGGCCTCGGCGAGCGCGCCGGCCACGACCGGCTCCCGCCCGGACACGGCCCGCGCGGTCGCCACCGCCGCGGGCCACGGCGCGGCGAAGACCACCGCGTCATCGGGGAGGGCCAGATCGCGGAAGTTCAGCGTGGCGGCCCGCGCCAGCGCCGACGGATCGGCGTCCTCGCGCGCGGGGAAACAGGCGCGGCGCGTGCCCGGCGTCCCCGCTTGGCGGATGATCAGCATCAGACCGCGCCGGGAGGCAGGGTCGGCAGGCCCGGCGTGGGCCCCCGCTCGATGAGCGAGACCAGCGCCTCGGTGTCGACGTTCCGCTCGACCAGGTCCCCGAGCGCGTCCAGCCGCGCCTCCCGCAGCCCCGCGAACGACAGCGACGGATCACCCTGGAACTCCCGCCCCGCCGCCCGCGCCACCTCTCCGAGGAAGGCCCGCCGGAACCCGTCGTTCTCCAGCGCGCCGTGCCAGGTCGTGCCCCACACGTTTCCGGCGCGGCACCCGTCGAGGAACGGCTCGCCGCCGTCGCGGGTGACGATCCCGTGGTGGATCTCGTACGCGCGTACCGGATGCCCATAGCCCTCGCCGACCGGCCGCCCGAGGGTCTTCTCCGGCGCGAACGCGACGTCGGCGGGGAGCAGCCCCAGGCCGGGCACCGTGCCCGCGCCGGACTCCACGTGGTCGGTGATGGTGCGGGCGAGCATCTGGTAGCCGCCGCAGATCCCGAGCACCGGACCCGTCCTGCGGACGACGAGGTCGGCGATGCCGGTGTCGCGCAACCAGGCCAGATCGCGCACCGTGGCCCGCGAACCCGGCAGAACCAGCAGGTCGGCGTCGGCGCAGGCGGCGGGTGACGTGACGAAGCTGACCGTGACCCCCGGCTCGGCGGCCAGCGCGTCCACGTCGGTGAAGTTGGAGATGCGCGGATACCGCACGACGGCCACCCGCAACGCGCCGTCCACTGCCGCGCTCCCCGGGTTCCCGGGCCGGTTGTCGAGCGACAGCGAGTCCTCGACATCCATCCAGAGCCCGTCGAGCCAGGGCACGACCCCGTAGACCCGGCGCCCGGTCAGCCCTTCGATCATGTCCAGCCCCGGCGCGAGCAGTTCCCGCGCGCCCCGGAACTTGTTCACGATGAATCCGGAAATATGCGCCTGGTCGTCGGCGTCGAGCAGGGCGACCGTGCCGTACAGGTGCGCGAAGACGCCGCCGCGGTCGATGTCGCCCACGACGATCACCGGCAGCCCGACGGCTCTGGCCAGCCCCATGTTCGCGATGTCCCCCGCCCGGAGGTTGATCTCGGCGGGGGACCCCGCCCCCTCGCAGATCACCACGTCGAACTCGCCGGCCAGCCGCCGGTACGACTCCACGGCGATCGCACGCAGTTCGTCGCGTCGCGCGCCGTATTCCAGGGCGTCCACGTCCGCGACCGGCCGTCCGCGCACGACGACCTGGCTACGGCGGTCGCTGCCAGGCTTGAGCAGGATCGGGTTCATGTCGGCCGTCGGCTCCAGGCCGCAGGCGGCCGCCTGCACGGCCTGCGCCCGCCCGATCTCCGCGCCGTCGGCGGTGACGTAGGAGTTCAGCGACATGTTCTGCGCCTTGAACGGCGCGACCCGTACGCCGCGGCGGGCCAGCCATCGGCACAGGCCGGCCACCAGCACGCTCTTTCCGGCATCGGAGGTGGTGCCCGCCACGAGCAGGCCGCCGCCGGGCGCCACGGCCATGGCATGTCCCCCTTTGGGGGTGTCCGCGCCCCCGGTAGAAGGTCCGACGGCCGGAGTATCCTGGCTCCCGGATCGGCGCTTCCCTCAGCCTTCCCGCCCGTGCTGGGCAGTGGCGTGGGTGAGGGTCGCTCCCCGGTGACAGTGGCGGGACCGCGCCGGATTCACACCGGCTTCCTCCGCGTCCGTCGCTTGCGCTGGTCAACATACACCTTCGTGCCGGATGTCCCGCAAGTGCGGCGCTACGTGCGCGTGAGTGTGGCGATCATGTAGAACGGGATGTTCTTCGTCACCTTGTTCTCGCCGTGCCCGTTGTAGTCGAACGTCATCGTCCCGTTGTCGTGGACGGTGAGGTAGATCGTGCCGTTGCGCACGCAGTTGCCCCGCATCGACACCCGCTTCAGCCGCACCGTCGTCCCGCTGACCACCTGGAGCTTGGACGTGCCCACGCACCGGTAGTCGACGAACTGCTCGGTGACGGTGTCGCCGCCCTTCGGCACGGTCAGCACGAGCGTGTCGTACGCGCCGGGCTCGTAGTCCACCCTGCCGCGCCACACGCCCGCGAAGCGTGCGGTGAAGCGCAGGGGCACGCGCGCGGTGGACGTCGGACTGGGCGTCGGGCTGGGCGTCGAAGTGGGCGAGGGGACCGGCGTGACGGTCGCCGCCGCGTGCCGCGCGTCACCGTCGGCGTTACCGTCGGCGACACCTTCGGACGGCAGCACGGACAGCAGCACGGCCCCCGTCGTGGCGGCCGCGAGCGCGACCGCCGCCCCCGCGAGAAGCCCCCGGCGGCGGCCGGAACCGCGCCGTGCGGGGACGGTGTCCGGCCCCGCGGGCACGGGATGCCCCGCGACGGTGAGCGCGCCCGGGATGTCCTCGGCGGTCCCCTCCGGAACCGCGCCGAGCAGCCGCATCGTGACGTCGAGGATGTCCGGGCGCTGCGCGGGGTCCTTGCGCAGGGCCAGCGCCACGATGGAGCGCAACGGCTCTTCCAGGTCGCCGAGGTCGGGCTCCTTGGTGAGCACGCGGTTCAGCACGGCGGGCAGCGAGTCGTCGCCGAACGGCGGCCTGCCGGTGGCGGCGAACACCATCACGCAGCCCCACGCGAACACGTCCCAGGCGGGCGCGGGCGGCTCGCCGGCGATCTGCTCGGGCGCCATGTAGGCGGGCGTGCCGACGATGCCGCCGCTCGCCGTGGTCCCGCCGAGACGGCGGGCGACCCCGAAGTCGACGACCCTCGGACCGTCGGGCCCCAGCAGCACGTTGGCGGGCTTGAAGTCGCGGTGGACGATCCCGGCCCGGTGCACGGCGGCGAGCGCGGTCGCGGTCGCCACGGCCAGCCGGTGCAGGGCGGTCCCGGACCGCCGTCCCGCCTGCTGCAGCGTGGGCCCCTCCACGTACTCGCTCACCACGTAGGGCCGCGGGCCGTCCAGGTCGAAGTCGAGCACCCGGGCCACGCAGAACGGCGCGACCCGCCGCGCGGCGGAGATCTCCCGTGCGAAGCGGCGGCGCGCGTCCTCGTCCCCCGCCCAGTCCTCATACAGCAGCTTGACCGCCACGGGCGTGCCCTCGGCCGTACGGCCGAGGTAGACCACCCCCTGGCCGCCCGCGCCGAGGCGGCCCTCCAGCCGACAGCCGCCGATCTCGGCCGGATCTCCCGTGAGCAACGGCCCCACCGCAGGCATGCAGCCCTCCTCGGCCCGGTTTTCCCTCACTTTAGGTGAACGGAACGCTGGTGCTTCCCGATCATGCTTGTCATGATGCCGGGATGAACGTGGTGAGCCCCGGATGGTGAGGCCCGGATGGTGAGGATGGTGCGGACGCGGCTGCCGCTGGTGGTCCGGCGCGCGCTGGCCGAGCCCCTGCTGCTGGCCGCCGCGTTCGGCTCCATCCTGCTCGCGACCACGGCGATCTCGGCTCTCCTGCTGCACGCGGGGTCGGCGACCCAGGCCGGCGTGCGGCGGGCCCTGGACACGGCTCCGCTCGCCGCCACCGCCACCGTCGTCACCTCCTCGGTCACTGCCGGGGACTTCGCCGAGACCGACCGGGCCGTCCGCGCGGGGATCGCCCACGCCCACCGGGAGGTGCCCGTACGGGTCGCCGTGCGCGTCGAGTCCGCCTCCTACGCACTGAAGGGACAGGACCTCGGTGGTCAGCCCGTCCTGACCCGGTTCGCCACGTACGAGGGACTGGACGGCCGGACGGACCTGGTGAGCGGGCGCCGGCCCGCCGAGGCGAAGACGAAGACGGCGACGGTGGAAGCGGCACTGTCCGAGCCGGCCGCGCGGGCGATGGGCGTGTCCACCGGTGACGAGTTCACCGTCGTCGGACGCCTGGACGGCGAACCGGCCCGCGTGCGCGTCACCGGCGTCTTCCGGCTGCGCGACCCCGACGACCCGCGCTGGAAGGGAGAGGATCTGCTGCGCAACGGCACGCAGACCGGCGACTTCACCTCGCGTGGACCCCTGGTCGTGCCGGCCGGCACCTTCCTCGGTCGGTTCGCGACCGGCCTGTCGGCCCGCTGGCTCGCCGAACCCGACCTGCACCGGCTTTCCCCCGACCGGCTCCGGCCGTTCTCGGCGTCGGTCGCCGGGGCCTCCGCCGCCGTGCGGGCCGGCTGTCCCCGGTGCGCGGTCACCGAGACGTTGTCCGGCACGCTGCTGCGGCTCGACCGCGGCGCCCTGGTCGCCCGCTCGACCATGCTGGTGCCGGTGCTGCAACTGCTGGTGCTGGGCGCGTACGCGCTGGCGCTGACTGCGCGGCTGCTCGCCGAGCACCGCCGGATGGAGACGGCCCTGCTGCGATCGAGGGGCGGCGGGTCGCCGCGGCTCGCCGCCATGGCGGCGGGGGAGGCGCTGCTGATCGCGCTGCCCTGCGCGCCCGCGGCGCCGTTCCTCGCGCCCGTCCTCCTGCGGCTGGTGAGCGCGTTCCCCTGGATCGAGGCCACCGGCGTGGAGCCGCCCCGCACGCCCGACGGAGCCACGTTCGCGGTCGCGGCGGCGGTCGCGCTCGCCTGTGCCGCCATGCTGGCCGCCCCGCCCCTGCTCGCCGCCCGCCGCACGTACGTCGAGGAGCAGGCGGCGCGCGGGCGCGCCGACAGGCCGGGCCTGCTCCAGCGGGCCGGGGCCGACGTGGCGCTGCTCGTGCTGGCGGCGCTCGCCGTCTGGCGCCTGCGCGCCCAGGACGCGTCGGAGACGGCGCGCCTCGGCGGCGAGCTCGGGCTCGACCCGCTCGTCGGGGCGGGCCCGGCGCTCGCCCTGCTCTGCGGCGGGATGGCCGCCCTGCGGCTGGTGCCCGCCGTCGCCAGGATCGCCGAGCGGGCGACGCGGCGGCGCCCCGGGTTCGGGCCGGCCCTGGCCGCCCGCCAGGTGAGCCGGCGTCCGGCCCGCTACTCGGGTCCGGCGCTGCTGCTGACGATGGCGATGGCGATCGGCGTGCTGTCCCTGACCACCGCCGCGACCTGGCGCGGCGCCCAGGAGGACCGGGCCCGGCATCTCGCCGGCGCCGGCCTGCGCGTCCCGGCCCTCCCCGGGGACGACGCGCGAACCTTCACCACGCTGCCGGGGGTCGCGGACGCCGTGCCCGCGCATCGCGCCACGGTCGTCGCGGACGGCGCGGACGCCACCCTGATCGCCGCGGACGCGGCGCACCTGGGCCGCGTCCTGCTGCTGCGCCCCGACCTGTCGGAGCTGTCACCGGCCACGCTGGCGTCCCGGCTCGCCGGGTCCGCCTCCGCCGGACGGCCGCTTCCGGTCGTGGTGACCCCCGGCCTTTCGGACGCCGTACGGATCACGGCCGGCACGGCGACGATACCGATCACAGTGGTGGGCGTCGTCGCGGCGATGCCCGGCACACCGGAGGGCACCCCGGCCCTGCTCGCCGACCTCGCGGCGCTGCGGGCGGCGGGCGCGAAGGGGGCGAAGGGCGCGCAGTGGCCGGTGACGGAGTGGTGGCTGGCCGCGGACGGGCACGACACCACACGGGCCGCCGCCGCACGAGCCGCCGTACTGGCCGCCTCCGGGCGAGGCCGCGGGGAGGTCGTCGACGTGGCCGCGCTCACCGCCGGCTTCAGGGACGACCCCACGGCGGCCGGCCTGCAGGGTGCGCTGCTGCTCGGCTTCGCGGCGGCGCTGGCGTTCGCCGTGCTGGGATTCCTGGTCAACGCGGCGGTCGCGGCGCGCGAGCGCAGGGGTGAGTTCGCCGTGCTCGGCGCGCTCGGCGTGAGCTTCCGGCAGACGTTCGGCCTGCTGGCGGCCGAGCAGTCGTTCGTCATCGGGCTGTCGCTGGCCGGCGGAGTGGCGCTCGCCGTGGCCGTCTCCGCCGCGGTGGTGCCGCCGATGGTGACCGCCGGACACGCGACCGGGGGCGGCCTGCCCGTGCTGCTCCACGTTCCGTGGCCGCAGGTGGCGGCGCTGGCCGCCGCGGTTCTCGCGGTGCTCCTCGTGATCGTCGCCGGGCTCGCGCGGTCGCTGCACCGCCGCGAGCCGGCCGCCGCGCTGCGTGCGGGGGAGGCGTCGTGATCCGGATCCTGGGTGTGCACAGAGGTGTGGCGGCGCTGCTGGCCGCGCTGGTGTTCGGCGCCGCCCTGGTCGTCTCGGCCCTGCCCCGGATGGTCGAGTCCTCCCTCGACGCGGCTGCCAGGTCGGTCATCGGCTCCGCCCCGCCCGCCACGGCCTCGCTGGGGGTCCAGTTCACCCGGCGCTTCGACCTGACGCCGCTGCGGACGACGGCCGAGGTGGCCGAGGCGGACACCGCCTGGCGCGCGCTGCTGCCCCCGGCGCTGCGGGAGGTCGCCGACCCCGCCCCGCTCTTCGAGATCACAGCCCCGCCGATGCTCGTCAACGAGCAGACGCACCGGTATCTCACATTGAAGTGGGCGTCGGGGGCCGACCGGCGGGTGCGGTACGTCGAGGGCGGCCCACCGGGCCCCGGCTCGGGCACCCGTCTCGAGGTGGCCGTCCCCGCCGTCGCCGCCACCGAGATGTCGATCAAGACGGGCGACACGCTCCGCCTCGGCGAGTTGACCGCGAAGGTCACCGGCCTGTTCGAGCCGGCGCGTCCCGCCGACAGGTTCTGGGCCTTCGAGCCGGAACTCACCTACGTCATCCGCAGCCGCGTGCCGCTCGCCACGGAGGACGACCTGACCGTCACCGCGCTCACCGACGGCGACAGCCTCGCGGGCGCCGAACTGCCGTTGGTCTACCGCTGGATCGTCACCCCGGAACCGGACCGGATCACCGCGGGCAACGCGCAGGACGTGCTGGCCGCGACGGAGGAGTTCGGCCGCCGCCTGGGCAGGCAGGACCTCGAACTCGTCCTGTCGACCGGGTTCGACCGCCTCCTGAAGGAGTACCTGGACCGGCTGGCCGTCACCCGCGCGCTGATCACGGTGTTCCTGACCGGGCTGGCCGTCGTGTGCCTGGGCACCACGGCCCTGGCCGTGCTGCTGCTCGTCCGGCGGGTGCAGGGCGACCTGCTGCTGATGCGGGCCCGCGGCGCGTCCCTGGCCCGGGTCGTGCGCGCCTGCGGGGGAGCGGTCGTGCTCGCGGCGGTGCCGGCGGCCGTGGCGGGCCAGGTGGCCGCGGGTTTCGTGCCGGGCGCCCCGACAGCGGCAGCACGGCTGGGACCCGCCGCGCTGGCGGCGGGGACCGTCGCGATCGCCTGCGCCGCCGTCGCGCTGGGCCAGTCCGCAACGTGGCGGTCCCCGAGACGGCGGGCCCACGGACGGCTGACCGGGAGCGCGGCCCGCCGGATCGTGGTGGAGATCCTGGTGCTCGTGGTCGCCGTGGCGAGCCTCCATCTCCTGCGCACCCGCGGCCTCGGCACCGGTGACGCGTTCCTCGCGCTCGCGCCCGTGCTGCTGGCGCTGGCCGTCGCGCTGGCGGTGCTGCGCGCCGGCCCGGCCGTGATCCACCTGGCCTTCCGGGTCGCCGCCCGGCGCAGCGCCGCCGTTCCGTTCCTCGGGCTCGCCGCCGCCCGGGCCGTGCCGGGCGCCGCGCTGCCGGTGCTCACGCTGCTGCCGGCCGTCGCGCTGGCGGCGTACGGCATGGCCACCGCCGGAGGCCTGGAGGCGGCGCAGCGGCAGACGGCGTGGGAGCGGACCGGCGCCGAGATCAGGGTGGAGCGCGCCCAGGGCATCCCCCCGGAGACGGTGGAACAGATCGTCCACGCGCCGGGCGTCAGGGCCGTCGTCCCGGCCGCGGTCGGGACGACCGTCGCCGAGGTGGGATTCGAGGGGCGGCCGGCCACGGTCGTCGCGGTCGATCTCGACGCCTACCGCCGGCTGGTCGCGGGCAGCCCCCTGCGCCTGCCCGAGCTGCCCGAGCGCCCGGCGCGGGCGACGGGCGCCCTGGTGTCGCACGACCTGTCGGCCATGCGGAGCTTCGAGATCGGCTGGCCCGCGCGGATGACGGTCACCCCGGCGGGGACCGTCGACGCGATGCCGGGGGTGCGGGCGGGCGACGGCGCCCTCATCGTCCTCCCCGCGGCCCCCGACCACGTCAACACGCTGCTGATCGCGGGAGACGCCGGCGCGGTCAGGCCGCTGCTGCCGTCCGGCGCGCGCATGACCACCGTGGCGGGCGCGCTCGCCGAGATCACCGGGACGCCGCTGACGGCGGCGCTGACCGCCGCGCTGCGGGTCGCCGCCGTGGCGCTGGCCGCGTACGCGCTGGCGGCCGTCGCGATCGCCCTGACCGGAGGGGCGGCCCGGCGGGCGGAGGACCTCGGGCTGCTCCGCGCTCTCGGCCTCACCCGCAGACAGGCCGGACTGATCACCGTCCTGGAGGCGGCCCCGCTGCTCGTCCTGACCGCCGTCGCCGGGCTTGCGGCCGGTCTCGCCATGCCCGCGCTGCTCGGGGCCGGGATCGACCTGTCGGCGTACGCGGGCGGGCGTCCCGGCGCCCTGGCGGCAGGCGCGGCCCTGCCCGTCCTGCCCGCCGCCCTGGCCGGTGCTCTGGCCGCCGGGGTTTCCGCCGTCGCCCTCGCGGGCGCCTACCTGGGAGGAAGCCGTGGACACTCTGGCTGACCTGGAGGCCCGGGCCACGCGGGGCGGTCCCGCGTTCGGCGCGGACGCCCACATCCTGTGCGACAACCTCGTGCGGATCTACAAGACCGAGGGCTCCGCCGCGGTCGAGGTGGTCGCCCTTCAGGGCCTCGACCTGCTCATCGGCAGGGGTGAGCTGGTGGCGATCGTCGGGGCCTCGGGATCGGGCAAGTCGACGCTGCTCAACATCCTGTCGGGGCTCGACGTGCCGACGGCCGGGCTGGCCCGGGTCGCCGGGATCGACCTGCTGTCCATGACCCCGCGCGACCGCCTCCGCTACCGGCGCTCGGTCGTGGGCTTCGTCTGGCAGCAGACCGCCCGCAACCTGCTGCCCTACCTCACCGCGCGGGAGAACGTCATGCTGCCCATGCGGCTGGCGGGCGGCACGTCCCGCCGGGCCAGGTCGTCCCGTACGGACGAACTGCTGGAGCTGACCGGGATCGCCGACCGCGCGGACCGGCGGCCCGGGGAGATGTCCGGGGGCGAGCAGCAGCGGGTGGCCGTCGCCGTGGCCCTGGCCAACGCGCCCGAGGTGGTGCTCGCCGACGAGCCCACCGGGGAGCTGGACAGCGAGAACGCCGAGACGGTCTTCGGCGTGCTGCGCCACGCCAACCGTGAGCTCGGCGTCACGACCGTCGTCGTGACGCACGACCCGATGGTGTCGGAGCAGGTCGACCGGACCATCGGCATCCGCGACGGCCGCACCTCCAGCGAGACGTTCCGCCGCACCTCAAGCGACGGGAGGGTGGTCGCCGAGGAGTACGCGGTGCTGGACCGGGCCGGGCGCCTGCAACTGCCGAGGGAGTTCATCAACGCCCTGTCCATGGAGCACCGGGTGCGCCTGGAGCTCGAACGCGACCACATCGGGGTCTGGCCCTCGGGGGTGGAGGAAGAGACGAATGAGTGAGCCGCTGGTCGTCGTCGAGGACCTGCGCAAGACCTACCCCAAGGGCGTGCGGGCCCTGAGAGGGGTCTCCTTCGAGGCCCATCCCGGCGAGCTGGTCGCGATCCGCGGGCGTTCCGGCGCGGGCAAGACCACGCTGCTCAACCTGGTCGGCGGCCTGGACCGGCCCGACGAGGGGCGGGTGCGGGTGGCCGGACAGCAGGTGCCTGAGCTGCCCGAGGAGGGCCTGCTGCGGCTGCGCCGCGACGTCGTCGGGTTCGTCTTCCAGTCGTTCCGGCTGATCCCGGTGCTGTCGGCCGCCGAGAACGTGGGCCTGCCGCTGCGGCTGGCGCGGGTCCCGGCCAAGGACAGGGAGGAGCGGGTCAAGGTGCTGCTGTCCCTGGTCGGACTGTCCGGCCATGCCGAGCAGCGGCCGTACGAGCTGTCGGGCGGCCAGCAGCAGCGCGTGGCCATCGCCAGGGCCCTGGCCAACCGGCCCCGCCTGCTGCTCGCCGACGAACCGACCGGTCAGCTCGACTCCCAGACCGCCCGCCAGATCATGGAGCTGCTCCGGGTGCTCGTCCGGGGCGAGGGCGTCACCGCGCTGGTGGCCACCCACGACGCGGGCCTCGTCGGCCTGGCCGACCGGGTCCTGGAGCTCAAGGACGGCGAGTTCCTCCCCTGAGCTCAGGCCCAGGGGAGGGCGGCGCGGCGGGCCCAGTAGGTCTCGGCGTCCTCCGCCAGATCGGCGAGCGCCTCCTCGGCCTCGTCGTCCCAGGTGACGGTGCGCGCCGCCAGGTTCTCGGCGAGCTGGACGGTCGTGGCCGCGCCGCTCAGCACGACCCCCGCCCACGGGCGGGCGAGCACGGCGGCGAGCGCCAGGGCGTCGGGGGTGACGCCGCGGTCGCGTGCGGCGTGCGCCAGGGCCGGTGGCGCGCCGCGGGTGGTCAGCCTGCCGTTGGCCACGCCCTCCTTGACGATCACGCCAAGGCCGGCCGCGTGCGCCCGGGCCAGGGGCTCGCCCGCCGAGCGCTCCAGCAGGTTCCAGGTGGACTGCACGGTGTCGAACAGCCCCGTCGCGACCGCCCTGTCGATCGTCGCGGCCTGGCCGGGCCCGGTGGTGGACAGGCCGACGGCGACGCCCTCGGCGCGCAGGGCGCGCAGCTCGCCGAGCACCTCCTCGTCGTCGAGCACCCCGCTCTCGACCGTGGCGGAATGGATCTGGTAGAGCGACAGGTGGTCGCCGAGCAGCTCCCGGGTCTCGCCGAGCTGGCGGCGCAGCCGCGCGGCCGACAGGTCCTTCTCCTCGTGGCGGTCGGCGTCCATCCGCCAGCCGCCGACGTACTCGTACCCCCACTTCGACCCGACCTAGACCTCGCCGGGCCGGATGCCCCGGTCGGTCAGCCAGCCCGCGAGGAACTCCTCCGCCAGCCCGTAGGAGCGGGCCGCGTCGAAGTAGCGCACGCCCGCCGCCCTGGCGGCGTCCAGCACCTCCCAGGTGCGCGCCCGCATCGTCGCCACGTCGCGGTCGCCGCCGAAGTCCTCGTCCCGGCCGAGCGTGATGTACGCGGGGCGGCCGAGCGCCGCGAGCCCGAGACCCATCTCCTGCATCAACTTCCGCATGGGGCACCACGTTAAGAGACACGTGTGGTGAGGAGGCGGCCGGGGTATGGCGACAAGTCCAGCCGGCCTGTGGGTCCACTCAAGCCCGAGGTGGTGGGAGCGTGACGGAACCGGTTGCAGAGGGAGTGCGGACGGCGGCGGACGTGCTCGCCCGGACGCGCGACCTGGTGGAGCCCGCCCTGCGCCGCGCGGTCGGCACCCTGCCTCCGTCGATGTGCCGGATGGCGGGATACCACTTCGGATGGTGGGACGCGCGGGAGCGTCCGGTGCGGGCGGGCGGAGGCAAGGCCCTGCGGCCCGCGTTCACGCTGCTGGCGGCCGAGGGCGCCGGGGGAGACGCGGACGCGGCGCTGCCGGCCGCCGTCGCGGTCGAACTGGTGCACAACTTCTCCCTCGTCCACGACGACGTGATGGACGGCGACGCGGTCCGCCGCCACCGCCCCACGGTGTGGAACGTCTTCGGGCGCTCCGAGGCGATCCTGGCCGGCGACTCCCTGCTGGCGCTGGCCTTCGCCGCGCTCGCCGCGGGCGGCAGGCCCGCCGACAGCGCGCGCATGCTGGCCCGGTGCGTCCAGTCGCTGCTGGACGGCCAGAGCGCCGACCTCGGCTTCGAGGAGCGCGCGGACGTGAGCCTGGGGGACTGCGTGCGCATGGCCGAGGGCAAGACGGGCGCGCTGTTCGGATGCGCCTGCTCCCTCGGCGCGCTCCACGGCGGCGCCACCACCGAGCAGGTGGCCTTCCTGCGCGTGTTCGGCGAGCGCGTGGGGCTGGCGTTCCAGATAGTCGACGACCTGCTGGGCATCTGGGGCGACGCGGCGGTCACCGGCAAGCCGGTCCACTCCGACCTGCGCAACCGGAAGAAGTCCCTGCCGGTCGTCGCCGCGCTGACATCGGGCACGCCGGCCGGCGGCGCGCTCGCCGTACTGTACCGCCGCCCGCTCGCGCAGGCCGACCTCGCACGGGCGGCGCGGCTGGTGGAGGAGGCGGGCGGGCGGGCGTGGAGCCTCGCCAGGGTGGACGATCTGCTGTCCGAGGCACTGGAGGCGCTGCGGTCGGCGGAGCTGGCGCCAGGGCCGGCGGCGGGTCTGGAGGCCCTGGCCCGCCTGGCCGCCGACCGCGACCGCTAGCTGCTCGCCTCGCCCGCCCCGGCCGCCGCCGTGAGCTCGCGCAGCGTCCGCGCGAGCGTACGGCGGCTGTCCGGCGGCAGATGGCGCAGCGCGGCGGCGATGTGCCCGCGGCGGGCCGAGCGGATCCGCTCGAGCGCCCGCCTGCCGGACTCGGTGACGTCGATGCTGACCTCACGGCGGCTGTGCGGGGACAGCAGGCGCGTCAGCAGCCCGGCGGTGTGCAGGCGGGCCACCAGGCGGCCCGTGGCCGAGACCGACATGCCCAGCAGGGCGGCGAGCCCGCTCAGGTTCAGCGGGCCGTGCCGGTGGACCGCGAGCAGCACCCGCAACTGGGTGACCGACAGATCGGAGCCGCGGGCCACCGCGTTGAGGGTCATCTCCACCAGGGCGAGCGAGGCGTCCTCGACCGACCACGCGTCCTCCTCCAGCGCGGGGTCCGTCTCCTCCAGAGCTTCGGACCGCAGGGCTCCGGTGCTCATCGCGCCCCCAGGACCCGCGCCGGGCCGGGCCTGCGCGAGGCGCGACACTCGGGGTGGTCGCCCAGCGGCGTGCCCCGCACCCCGGCCGCCAGCAACTCCGCGAGGTGGATCGCCTGGCGCCCCACCCCCGCCTGCTCGATCTGCGTACGGCAGCTGAATCCGTCGGCGAGCACGACCGTGCGGGCGTCGGCGGCGCGGATGGCCGGCAGGATCTCGTGCTCCGCGCAGGCCATCGACACCTCCAGGTGGCCGGCGGTGAAGCCGAAGTTCCCGGCGAGGCCGCAGCAGCCGCCCACCGCCTCCACCCGCACCCCGGCCCGGGACAGCAGGGCCTGGTCGGTCTCGAAGCCGAGCACCGAGTGGTGGTGGCAGTGCGGCTGGGCGACCGCGTCCCGGTCGATCCGGGGCGGATCCCACCCGTCGGTCGCGCTCAGCAGTTCGGCGAGGGTCCTGGTCTGCTCGCGCAGCCGGGCGAAGTCCCGGTCGTGCGCGAACATCTCCGGCGCGTCGGCGCGGAACACCGCCGCGCAGCTCGGCTCCAGCCCGACGATCGGGATGCCGCGGCGCAGCGCCGGGGCGAGGGTCCGCACGGTGCGGCGCAGCACCCGCCGCGCCACGCCGAGCTGGCCGGTCGAGATCCACGTCAGGCCGCAGCACAGCGTTCGCGGCGGAATCAGCACGCGGTAGCCCGCCGACTCCAGCACCTCGACGGCGGCGCGGCCGATGTGCGGGTGGAAGTTGTCGGTGAAGGTGTCCGGCCACAGCACCACGGGCCCCCGCTCGCCCCCGCCGTGCGGCCCGCGCCGCCGATACCAGTCGCTGAAGCGGGCCCGCGCGAAGTCGGGCACCGGCCGGGCCGGTTCGAGCCCCGCCAGGCGCTTGGCGAGCCCGGACAGCACGGGCGCGTGCGCCAGCGCGTTGACCACGCCCGGGGCGAGCGCCGCCGCGCGGGCCCACACCGGCAGCCACCCCATCGCGTAGTGGTCCATCGGCCGGATCCTGCGCGCGTAGTGGTGGGCGAGGAACTCGGCCTTGTACGTCGCCATGTCGACCTGCATCGGGCAGTCGTGCTTGCAGCCCTTGCAGGCCAGGCACAGATCGAGGGCGTCGTGCACGGCGGTGGAGCGCCAGCCGTCCTTCACCGCGGAGTCGGCGTGGCCGTTCAGCATTTCGAACAGCAGCCGGGAGCGCCCGCGAGTGGAGTGCTCCTCCTCGCCGGTGGCCCGGTAGGACGGGCACATCACGCCGCCGACGTGCTCGCGGCATTTGCCCACCCCCACGCACCGCATGACGGCCCGCTGGAAGCTGCCCTCGTCGTCGGGGTAGCCGAAGTGCACGGGCGGGTCGGCGGGCGTCCACTCGGGGCCGAGCCGCAGGTTCTCGTCCAGCCGGTACGGCGCGACGACCTTGCCGGGGTTCATCCGGTCACCGGGATCGAAGACGGCCTTGACCTGCTCGAACGCGGTCATGACCGCGGGCCCGAACATCTTGGGCAGCAGCTCGCCCCTGGCCTGGCCGTCGCCGTGCTCGCCGGACAGCGAGCCGCCGTAGGAGACGACGAGATCGGCGGCCCGTTCGAGGAAGGCGCGGAAGGCCGCCACCCCGTCGGCGGTCACCAGGTCGAACGGGATGCGGGTGTGCACGCAGCCCTGCCCGAAGTGCCCGTACAGGGAGGCGTCGCCGTAGCCGAACTCCTCGAACAGGCGGCGCAGGTCACGCAGGTAGGCGCCGAGCTTGTCCGGCGGGACGGCCGAGTCCTCGTAGCCCTCCCACGTCTCGCGCATGCCGGGCACGCGGGCGGTGGCGCCGAGCCCGGACTCGCGGACCTCCCACAGCTCCTTCTCGGTCTTCGCGTCGTCGATGAAGGAGATGTGCGGCGCGTGCTCGCTGCCCTTCAGCTCCTTCAGCAGGTCACGTCCCTTGGCGTCCGCCTCCTTCTGCGAGTCGCCGCCGAAGGAGACCATGAGCCAGCCGCCGCCCTCCGGCAGCCGCGTGAGCGCGTCGGGATGCATGTGCTTGCGCCGCTCGAAGTCCACAAGCTTGTCGTCCACCCCTTCGAGCTGGAGCGGGCCGTGGCGGGCGATGCGCGGCACGGCGTCGGCGGCCACGTTGATGTCGTGGTAGCCGAGCAGGACGAGGCACTCGGCCTTGGGCGCGGGCACCAGGCGCAGCTCGGCCCGCAGCACGGTGACCAGCGTGCCCTCCGACCCGACCAGCGCCCTGGCCAGGTCGAACCCGGCCTCGGGCAGAAGCTGGTCGAGGTTGTAGCCCGACACCCGGCGGGGGATGTCGGGGAAGCGGCGGCGGATCTCGTCGGCGTGCTCGTCCACGATCGCGCGCAGCTCGCGGTAGATCCGCGCCCTCGGCCCGCCCTCGGCCATGATGCGGTCGAACTCCTCGCCGCCGGTCGGCCCCACCCACATCCGCTGGCCGTCGTAGGTGAGGATCTCCAGCCGCGCGATGTTGTCGGCGGTCTTGCCGTACGCCTGGGCGGTCGAGCCGCAGGAGTTGTTGCCGATCATGCCGCCGAGCGTGCACTGGGAGTGGGTGGACGGGCGCGGCCCGAACATCAGGCCGGTGTCGGCCAGCAGCCGGTTCAGCACGTCGAGCACGATGCCGGGCTCGACCACGCAGGTGCGGGCCGCGGCGTCCACCGACACCAGCCGGTGGCAGTACTTGGACCAGTCGATCACCACGGCGGCGTTGCAGGTCTGGCCGCCCAGGCTCGTCCCGCCGCCCCGTGAGGTGATGGGCGCGCCGTGCTCCCGGCAGACCGCGATCGCCTCGGCCGCCGCGTCCACCGTGCGCGGCACCACCACCCCGAGCGGCACCTGCCGGTAGTTCGATCCGTCGGTGGAGTAGGACCCCCGGCTGCCCGGGTCGAACCTGACCTCGCCGTCCACCCGGGCGGAGAGGTCTCGCTCCAGGTCGCGCAGCCGCACGTACGGCCGGCGCGGCCGGGCTGCCACGGGCGCGGGAACGAGCACCTGGTCCGTCATGGCGTCACCGCCCCAGTTGAGAGATCTTGTCCTTGAACAGCGTCGTCGCGATGGCCGCCTTGTGCGGCTGGCCCTTCAGGAACGCCTCGGCGAACTTGACCGCCTGGTCCCGGGCGACCTTGCCCGGCATGGGCGGCTCGTTCGGGTCGACGTCGACGTCCACCAGCGCCGGCCCCGGATGGGCGAGGGCCTGCCGCACGGCCTCGTCCACCTCGGCGGGGTCGGTGACCTTGCGGCCGTACCCGCCGCAGGAGCGGGCCCAGGCGGAGAAGTCGGAGGTGGGCGCGCCGAACCTGACCCCGTGCTCGGGGAACCCCAGCACCATCTGCTCCCACAGGATCTGGCCGAGCGAGCCGTTGTTGTTCACCACCACCGTGATCGGCAGGCCGAGCCGGGCCGCGGTGAGGAACTCGGCCATCAGCATCGCGAAGCCGCCGTCGCCGATGAACGCGATCACCTGCCGGTCGGGGTGGGCGAGCTGCGCCGCGATCGCGTACGGCAGTCCGGGGGCCATCGTGGCGAGGTTGCCCGACAAGTAGAACTCGCGATCGCCGCGGATCGTCCAGTGCCGGGCCGCCCACGTGGCGATCGTGCCCGAGTCGCAGGTGAGGATGGCGTCGTCGGAGGCGGCCCGGTCCACGCAGCCGATCAGGTACTGCGGGGCGATCGGGGCGCGCTCCGGGTTCTCCAGGGCGGTCATGTTGTCCCGCCACTCGGCCATGGCCTTCTGGTACTTCTCCAGATGGGCCCGGTCGTCGTTGCGGTGCAGCAGCGGCAGCAGCGCGGCCAGGCCCTCCTTGGCGTCCCCGACCATCGGCACCTCGGTCGGCATGCGCACGCCCGCGCGGGCGGGGTCGGCGTCGATCTGCACGACCCGGACCTTGCCGGGCTCAGGCAGGTGCTTGGTGTAGGGGAAGTTGGTGCCGACCATCAGCAGGGTGTCGCAGTCCTCGACCAGTTCCTCGCCCGGCTTCGTGCCGAGCAGGCCGATGCCGCCCACCGCGTACGGCGAGTCGTCGGGGATGACCGCCTTGCCGGGCAGCGTCTTGATCACGGGGGCGCCCAGCGTCTCGGCGACGGCCAGCACCTCCGCGCGGGCGTGCAGGGCGCCGGCCCCGGCCAGGATCGCGGGCCGCCGGGCCGCGTTCAGCACCTCGGCGGCGGCCGTCAGGTCCTCCTGGCGCGGCACTCCAGGCGGGGACAGGTAGACGGGGGCGGTCGCGGGGGGCCGCGCGGGGGCGACGTGCTGGTAGGGGTCGGCGTCGGCGGGCGCCACCTGGACGTCGTTGGGCAGGCACAGGTGGGCCACCCCGCGTCGCGCGTACGCCGTCCGGATCGCGATGTCCACCACGCCCGGTAGCTGGGCGGGGTTGTCCACCACGAGGTTGTACTCGGCCACGTCCTCGAACACCCGGTCGAGGTGGACCTCCTGCTGGTAGCCGGTGCCCAGCACACTGGTCTCCTGCATGCCCGTGATGGCCAGCACCGGCTGGTGGTCGAGCTTGGCGTCGTACAGGCCGTTGAGCAGGTGGATCCCGCCGGGGCCCGAGGTGGCCAGGCACACCCCGATGCGGCCGGTGGCCTTCGCGTGCGCGGCCGCCATGAACGCGGCCGCCTCCTCGTGGTGCACCAGCACGAACCTGACACGGTCGGATTGGCGGCGCAGCCCTTCCATGATGCCGTTGATGCCGTCACCGGGAAGCCCGAAGACGGTGTCGACACCCCAGTCGGCGAGCCGCCTGATGAGTACTTCGGAGGCGATTTCCGTCATACGTGCCGCGCTGCCCCTGTAATGGGAAGCCGAACACTCACCACATGGAAAATTTTTCCTTTTGTCAGAATCGCCGTGTCACGGCCGGGTAGGGGGACGCCCGTGATCAGAGACCTCCACGTGTCGGCCTACCGCGTGCCGACCGACCGCCCGGAGGCCGACGGCACGCTGAGCTGGGACGCGACCACGATGGTGGTGGTCGGCGCGGACGCCGGCGAGACGGCCGGGCTCGGCTGGACCTACGCCCCGGCCGCCGCCGCGCGGGTCGTCACCGACCTGCTCGCGCCGGTGGTGCGCGGCGGCGACCCGATGGACGTGCCGGGCCTGTGGACCGCGATGGTCCGCCGGGTGCGCAACGCGAGCCGGACGGGCGTCGCCGGGTATGCGATCTCCGCGGTCGACGTCGCCCTCTGGGACCTCAAGGCCCGGCTGCTGGGCGTGCCGCTCGCCCGCCTGTTCGGCCTCGCGAGGCAGGACGTGCCCGTGTACGGCTCGGGCGGGTTCACCACGTACGACGACGACGTCACGAGCTTGCAGCTCGCGCACTGGACGCACGAGCAGGGCATCCCCCGCGTCAAGATCAAGATTGGGGAGTCGGCGGGCACCGCGCCCGACCGCGACCTGCATCGCGTGGCGCTCGCCCGCCGCGTCATCGGGGACGCCGCCGAGCTGTACGTGGACGCCAACGGCGGCTACAGCGCGAAGCAGGCCGTGCGGATCGAACGCCGCATGCGCGACCACGACGTGCGGTGGTTCGAGGAGCCGGTGTCCTCCGACGACCTGGCCGGGCTGCGCCTGGTGCGCGAGCGGGCCGACGCCGACGTCGCGGCCGGGGAGTACGGCGGCGACCTCACCTACTTCACCCGCATGTGCGCGGCGGGCGCCGTCGACTGCCTGCAGATCGACGCGACCCGCTGCGGCGGCTACACGGGCTGGTCCGGCGCGGCGGCGATCGCGGCCGGGCACGGGCTGGAGGTGTCGGCGCACTGCGCGCCCAACCTGCACGCGCCGGTCGCCGCGGCGACGCCGAACCTGCGCCACATGGAGTGGTTCCACGACCACGTGCGCATCGAGGGCGACCTGTTCGACGGCGCGGCCGATCCCACGGGCGGCGCCGTACGCCCGCCGGACGCGCCGGGCCACGGCCTGACGCTGCGCGCCGACGCGGCCGAGCCGTACCGGGTCGCGTAGGTCCCGACCACGGGGCCCGGGCGGGCGCGGGTGCCCGCCCGGTCGACCCCAAGGGCTCAGTTCAGGCGTTCGAGGTAGCCATTGTCGGCCAGCCAGCCGATCGACACCTCGCCGTCCGGGTTCGCGGGCGCGCCGGGGATGTACTTGGCGAGCGTGTGGAACTGCTCGCCCTGCCCGGGCATCTGGAACGCGGAGGCCGCCGGTCCCGCGTCCACGAGGAACGGCCGGATCACCCGGTAGGCGTGGTAGTTGCACAGATGCGGGTCGCCCGGGACGTTGTTGAGGTTGTTCGGCCGCAGCGACCGCCTGGCGTACGGCGTGCCGAACGGCGCGAGGAACGCGCCGCCCTCTCCGCCGAAGCGGTCCACCTTGTAGCCGAGCGGCAGTTGCGCCGTCCTGATGAGCGGGCGGCCGTTGGTGTACCCGCCGGAGTGCGCGAACCCGGAGTCCTGGGGGAAGCGGTAGGAGTTGGCCGACGGGATGTAGTAGCGCTCCAGGAAGCGCTCGGGGGAGAGGCCGCCGTACCGCACGTAGCCGTCCAGGATCTTGGCGACCAGGCCGGTGCGCGGCAGGACCACCGGGCCGAGGTTCGGGTCGCCGTTGACGAACGGCGGTCCGCAGACCTGGCCCGTCGTCGTGTCCAGGGGCTGGGGGTCGGAGGTCGCCGGGCCCTGCCCGGCGGGCGCGGTCGCGGCCTGGGCCGGGACGCCGGTCAGAGCCGCCGTGGCAAGGGTGCAGGCGGCCACGAACAGCTTGCGAGAATGAACGCGCACGAATTCTCCTGATATTGCGCACACAGCGTGCGATCTGGACATATTCGCATCAGAAGGATTTCCGTGGGAATTGCTCGGCGAAAGGTGCCGAGAAACAGCAGTGATCACTCTGACGCGATGGATTCGTGCGTACCCGGCCTTTGTTCAGGCGCATCGCAAGAAGATCGCCGCAGCGTCAAAAAACCCCGTGCGGCCTGGTGAAACAAAGCCGACATGAGGCGATGTCAGGAATTCCGTGAAAGGAGGCGAGCGCCCTTTTCAGTCGTCCGGGTCGAATGGGTCGCCGAGCAGTCCGGCGTCGTGGACGAGCAGGGCGATCTGGACGCGGTTGTTGAGGCCGAGTTTGGCGAGGATGCTCGACACGTGCGTCTTGACGGTGGGGACGCTGAGGTGCAGCAGGGCGCCGATCTCGGCGTTCGGCCTGCCCTGGCCGACCGCCACCGCGACCTCCCGTTCCCGGTCGTTCAGCCGTGACAGGCGCTCCCCGGCGCGGGCCCGGCGCCGGTCCCGGCCGTCCTCGGCGACCCGGGCGATGAGCCGCCGGGTCACCGCGGGGGACAGGACCGGATGGCCGGCTGCCACCCGGCGGATGGCGTCCACGATCTCGCTCGGCGGCGTGTCCTTCAGCAGGAACCCGGCGGCCCCCGCGCGCAGGGCGCGCAGCACGTGCTCGTCGGCGTCGAAGGTGGTCAGCACGATCACCTCGGGCGCGCCGTCGCGGGCGCGCAGCGCCTCGGTGGCGGCCAGGCCGTCCATCACCGGCATCCGGATGTCCATCAGCACCACGTCGGGGCGGTGCCGCCCGGCCAGCGGCAGCACCTCGGCGCCGTCCCCGGCCTGGGCGAGGACGCGGATGTCCGGGGCGCCGCCGAGCATCATCACCAGGCCGGCCCGGACCAGTGGGTCGTCGTCGGCGATGAGCACACCGATGGGGGAGTCAGGCACGATCACGCCGGCCACGGTAGCCAGGCCCGCACGCGCCAGCCACCCGGGCCGCCGCCGCCCCCGTTCATGGGTCCGTCCACGGGCCCGTGCTCCAGCCGTCCCCCGGTCAGCGTGACGCGCTCGGCCAGGCCGGCGAGGCCGTGGCCGCCTCCGCTTCCGGCCCCCCGTCCGACGGCCGCAGGGGCGTCGTTGACCACCTCGACCGTCAGGCCCTCGCCGGGCGCCCCAGTGACCCGTACGCGGACCCCGGCTCCCGGCGCGTGCCTGCGCGCGTTGGTGAGGGCCTCCTGCACGACCCGGTAGGCGGTGCGGCTCACCCGCTCCGGGACCGTCTCCTCCGCGCCGAGGTCGTCGCACAGCTCCACCCGCATGCCGGCCCGGCCCGACTCCGCGACGAGCTCTCGCAGGTCGGCCAGGGTGGGCAGGCCGGGCCGCGTGGGCGCGGACGGCTCGCCGGCCGGGGCGCGCAGCACGCCGATCACCTCGCGCAGATCCTGCAGGGCCTGGTGGGCGCTCTCCCTGATCACCCGTGCCGCCCGGGCGACGTCGGCGGGGTCCGCGCCGGGGTTGAACTCCAGCGCTCCCGCGTGCACGCTCAGCAGCGACAGCCGGTGGCCGAGCACGTCGTGGATCTCCCTGGCGATGGCCTCGCGGACCTGGTGCTGCGCCTGCTCGGCGCGCAGCCTCGCCTCGGTCTCCATCCGGGCCGCGCGGTCGCGCTGCGCCAGCACCAGCCGCCGCCGGTGGTGGACGAACAGCCCCCAGCCGGTCGCCGCGCCCTGCAGCGCCAGGCCCAGCGTGAACATCGCGAGCGGCGGCATGCTCGGTTCGGGACGCAGCCACGTGAACAGGGCCGAGACCGGCACGCTGAGGCCGAACACCGCGCCGGAGGTCCGCGGGCGGCGGTGGACCGCGACCGAGAAGAGCGCGGCCAGCATCGGGCCCGCGACCATCTCGAAGACGGCCGACAGCGCAACGAGCGTCACCGCGAGCCCGACCGGCCACCGGCGGCGCAGCCACAACGCGGCGCAGCCGAGCGCGCCTGCGAACTGGTCGAGGGGGAACAGCCACGCGGGCGGCAGCGGCGCGGTGTCGAGACGGTCCACCGACATGTAGAAGGCGAAGGCCGCGGCGAGCACGAACATCGCCGAGTCCACGAGCCAGTCGCGCCGGCTTCGCCGGTGCCGGGGGGTGCCGGAGGAATCCATATCCCCCGCAGCGTACGACCCGGGGGGAGACCGGCCCACGGCCGAGCGGCGAAGACCATACCGAAGTCGGGCGCCGTCCGACTTCGGTCGGACGACATGCCGCACGCCGGCGACCTTCGCCGACGGGGAGGATGCCGATGCCCGATCCCCGAAGGGCGGGCCGGTCCCTAGCGTCGGCGCCATGCGCAACGTCATCCAACTCGCCGGGGCGTACCTGGTCGTCGCGGGCATCAGCGGCACCATCGACCACCTGGCCGTGCAGCCGTTCTGGAGCGCGATACTCAACGTCTTCAACCGGCAGGTCATCCCGCGCCTGGACTTCCTGACCGGCTACGAGGTCTACGCCAACCTCCTGGTCGCGGTCGTCGGCGCCGTCGTCCTCGCCGCCGCCTGGAGGCGGAATGAAGACGCGTGATCCGTGGCGTTTCGCCATGGCGGCCGGGCTCCTGGTGCTGGCGCCGATGTGCGCCGAGTACGTCACGGGATACGACGACAGCACGGGCGACCCGTTCGTGCTCGTCGCCAGCCTGCTGATCTTCAGTCCGCTGTACGGCGCGCCCGCCCTGCTCATCCGTGAGGCGGCCCGCCGCCTGGGCATGCCCTGGCCCGGCATCCTCGCCCTCACGGCGGCCTTCGGCGTGCTCCAGGCCGGCGTGATCGACCAGTCCATGTTCAGCGAGGGCTATCGGGACATCCCGTACTGGGAGGAGATGATCCGCCCGACGTACGTCGAGCCACTGGGACTGGCGGCCTACACCACGCTGTCCTTCGTCGCGGGCCACGCGATCTGGAGCTTCGGCGTGCCGATCGCACTGACGGAGGCGCTGAGCCCGCGGCTTTCGCGTACGCCCTGGCTGCGGACGCCCGGCCTGGTCACGGCCGCGGTGCTGTACCTCGCGGCGGCGGGGTTCGTCCTGCGCGAGCACCTGCGGACCGAGCCCGACCACGCCACGGCCGCGCAGATCGCGGGATCGCTGGCGGTCGTCGCGCTGCTCGTGCTCGTCGCGCTGGTCTCCGCCGTGGGAAGGCGGCGCCGAGCCGAACTCCCGGCGCCGCAGGGAGGCGCCGCGCCGCGGCCGATCGTCGTGGCGGCGGCCGGCCTGGTGGCGGGGCTGCTCTTCAACTTCCTGCCCTCGACCTGGGCCGGGGTCGTGGCCGGGCTCGCGGTGATCGCGTTGTGCGCCGCGGCCGCCGTCCGCCTCGCCCGCTCGCCGGAGTGGAGCGTCCGCCATGCCGCCGCGCTCGCCGCCGGAGCCCTGACCGCGCGCGCCGCGGTCGGGTTCTTCGCGGTCCCGCTGGGAGAGGTCGCACCGGTCGCCAAGTACGCCCACAACGTCGCGTTCCTCGCGGGCGCGGTGCTGCTCGGCGTCCTGACGACCCGGCGTCGCGGCGCCGCATGATTCGGCGCAGGGTGACTCGGCGCCGGGTGACTCGGCGCGTTCATCCTTCCTCGCGGACGACCTCGCCGGGGTCCTTGTCGTCGCGCAGGCCCCGCCAGGAGGGGTGGCGCAGCCGCCCCTCGCCCGTCCATTCGGCGAACTGCACCTCGCCGACCAGGACGGGGTCCACCCACCGGCCGCCCCTGGCCTCCTCACGGGTGATCCCCTCGAACGGGGGCGTGTCCCGCCGCAGCGGCGCCAGGCGCTCGCCGAGCCGCCGCAGCGCCTCGTCGGTGAAGCCGGTGCCGACGCTGCCGGCGTACCGCAGGCGCCCGCTGTCGTCGTTGACGCCCACCAGCAGCGCGCCGACGGTGTTCGCCCGGCGGCCCTCCCCGGCCCGCCAGCCGCCGACGACGACCTCCTGCGTACGGACGTTCTTGACCTTCACCCAGTCGGGGGAGCGGCGGCCGGGGCGGTAGGGGGAGGCGAGCCGCTTGGCCACGACGCCCTCCAGCCCCAGCCGCCGGGAATCGGCCAGCGCGTGCTCGCCGCCGTCGGCGTAGTAGGGCGGGATGGCCCAGTGGCGTCCGGCGTGCACGAGGTCCTCCAGACGGCGCCGCCGCTCGGTGTACGGCATGGTGATCGCGGTGGCGTCGTCGACGTGCAGCACGTCGAACAGCAGGTACGTCACGGGCGTGGTGACCAGGAGTTGCCTGATCCTGAGCGGGTTGCGCTGGTGCATGCGCGGCTGCAGCGCCTCGAACGACGGCCTGCCCTGCTGGTCGAAGGCGACGATCTCCCCGTCGAGCACCACCGCGTGCCCGCCCGTGGCGCCGGCGAGGCCGGCGAGTTCGGGGTAGGCGGCGGTGACGTCCTTGCCGTTCCGGGAGATCAGCCGCAGCGTGCCGCCCTCGACGTACCCGAGGGCGCGGACCCCGTCCCACTTCATCTCGTGCGCGTAGTCGCCCTCGGGCTCGGGCAGCCGCCCGAGCCGGGCCATCATCGGCGTGTACGCCGGAAGGGCGGCCATGCCCTGCTGGTACCCCGGCGAGCCCGGCACGTACCTCCTGACCTGCGGTGACGCGCTCCACCATCCTCCGAAGGAGGGATGCCGGGCGACGAGTCGGGTGATGCCGCGTGATCGGCGCCGCCGCGAACCTTGAGGCATGGAAGCCATCGAGGTGACAGACCTCCGCAAGGCGTACGGGGACACCCGCGCCGTGGACGGGGTGACGTTCACGGTCCGGGCCGGTGAGACGTTCGGGATCGTCGGCCACAACGGCGCGGGAAAGACCACGACCGTCGAGTGCCTGATCGGGCTCAGGAGAGCCGACGCGGGCACGGTCCGCGTGCTCGGCGAGGATCCGGCGCGCAGGCGGCGCGCCCTGGCTCACCGCCTCGGCGTGCAACTGCAGGACAGTTCCCTGCCCGAGCGGATCAAGGTGGGCGAGGCGCTGCGCATGTTCGGCTCCTTCTACCGGAACGCGGCCGACTGGCGGCGGGTGATGGAGCGCTGGGGCCTGCGGCCGCTGGCGAGGAAGGCGTTCGGCGACCTGTCGGGCGGGCAGAAGCAGCGGCTGATGCTCGCGCTGGCCCTGGTCGGCGACCCCGAGGTGGTCGTGCTCGACGAGCTGACCACGGGCCTCGACCCGATCGCGCGCCGCGAGACCTGGCGGCTGATCGGCGATCTGAAGACGGCCGGCACCACCGTGGTGCTGGTCAGCCACTACTTCGACGAGATAGAGGCGCTCTGCGACAGGGTCGCCGTCTTCGCCCACGGCCGGGTGGAGGCGACGGGCACCACGGGCGAGCTCATCGCCCGGACCGGAACCGCCTCGCTGGAAGAGGCCTACCTCGCTCTGGAGGGAGCAGACCGATGAAGGCGTTCACGGCTCTGACGGCCGCCGAGCTCAGGCTGCTGTCGCGCGATCCCGCCTCGTTGTTCTTCATGGTGGCCTTCCCTCTCATGCTGCTTGTGCTCAAACGCGGCGACGGCGGCGCGGTCCCCGGCTACCTCGCAATGATCGCCACCATCGGCGGGATGGGCGCGCTGCCGGGCCTGTTGGCCTCGTACCGCGAGCGCAAGGTGCTCAAGCGGCTGGCCACCACGCCGATCTCCCCGGTTCTGTTGCTCGGCGCCCAACTGGTGGCACAGGTCGCCGCGGGTCTGGCGGGCTCCGTGCTGCTGGTGGTCGTGGCGATCGCGGTGTTCGGCGTGCGGGCGCCCGGCGACGTCCTCATGCTGGCCGCCGCCTTCCTGCTGTGCTCGGTGATGGTCTGCGCGTTGGGCTTCATGATCGCCGCGGTCGTGCGCAACACCAGGGGCGCGAGCCTGATCGGCATGCTGGTCATGTTCCCAATGATCTTCCTGTCGGGCGCGGCCGTGCCCAGGAAGGCCCTGCCCGGCTCGCTGCGCCAGATCGGCGACTTCCTGCCCCTGACCCCGGCTGTGAAGGCTCTGGGGGACGCCTGGTCCGGCACCGCCGCGTCCTTCCCCCTGCTGATCCTGGCCGGGATAATCGTGGTGGCCACGGCCGCCGGCGCCGCGCTGTTCCGATGGGAGTGAGGACGTGAACGTCTGGGAGGCGCGCTGGTTGCGCGCCTTCCACATGTTGTACTACGCCTGTCTGGCGCTCGGGCTGATCCTCTCGTATGGGGAGGGCGCGGGCCCCGGCCCGCTGACGCCGGCAATCGTCGCGCTCATGGCTGGCTGGCACGGCTTCTTCGTCGCACGGCGGCCGCGGCTGCTCGGGCGGCCGAACCCGATGGCCTTCCACCTGGCGGTCGTCTGCGCGCTCTACGTCGCGCTTGTGGTGCGGGACCGGTCCTTCGACGTGGTCGTCTTCGGGCTGATGCCCCAGCCGTATCTGATGCTGGCGAGGCCCTGGTCCTACGTGGGGGCCGTGGCGACGGTCCTCAGCACGTTCGCCGCCAGAGGCTATCTGGACGATCCGAACGCCCTGTGGCGGCTCGTCGGGAGTTCCGGTCTCGTCGTGGCGATCGGATTGTTCGTGGACTACGTGTCCCGGCAGAGCGCGCAGAACCGGACGTTCGGGATGCTGGAGGAGCGGGCGAGGCTGGCCAGGGAGATCCACGACACCCTCGCACAGGGGTTGAGCGGGATCGTCACCCAACTGGAGGCGGCCGAGCAGGCGATGCCCGATCTGCGTGCCGTACAGAAGAGGATCGCGCTGGCCAAGGAGCTGGCGCGCGACAACCTCCAGGAGGCGCGGCGCTCGGTCGAGGCGCTGCGGCCGGGCCCTCTCGCCGGCGCGGGTCTCGACGCGGCGCTCGCGGAGGTGGCCGCCCGGTGGTCGAGGGCGTCGGGGGTGACGGCGACCGTGTCGGTGGAGGGGACGCCCCGGCCGCTGTCCGGTGAGGCAGGGGCGACGCTGTTGCGGGCGGCGCAGGAAGGGCTGTCGAACGCGGCCAAGCACGCCCGGGCGGGCAGGGTCGCGATCACGCTGACCTACATGGACGATGAGGTGACGCTCGACGTGTTCGACGACGGGGTGGGTTTCGATCCGGACGTGCGCGGCGCGGGTTACGGGCTGGCGGCCATGCGGGAGCGGGCCGGCGGCATCGGGGGAACGCTGACCGTGGAGTCCGCTCCGGGAGAGGGGACGGCGCTGTGCCTGCGGATCCCCTCAAGTTGATGATCGTCGATGACCATCCGGTGGTCCGCGACGGACTGCGCGGCATGTTCGACCGTGTGGCGGACATCGAGGTGGTGGCGGAGGCGTCCGACGGGTTCGAGGCGCTGGCCATGGCCAGGAGGGCGCGGCCGCATGTGGTGCTGATGGACCTTCGCATGCCCGGCCTGGACGGTGTCGGGGCGATCCAGCGGCTCCGGGCGGACCATCCGGAGATCAAGGTGGTCGTGCTGACCACGTACGACACGGATGCGGACGTGGCGCGGGCCATGGCCGCCGGGGTGGCGGGCTACCTGCTGAAGGACGCGCCACGCGAGGAACTGCACAGAGCGGTCCGTACGGCCGCCGCCGGCGGAGCGGTCCTGGCGCCATCGGTCGCGTCCGCTCTGATGAGCAGGCCCGCGGCGCAGGAGCCGAGCCCGCGCGAGCTGGAGGTGCTCCGCCTGGTGGCGCGGGGCTCGGCGAACAAGGAGATCGCCAGAGCTCTGCTGATCAGTGAGACGACGGTGAAGACGCATCTCAAGCACGTCTTCGCCAAGCTCAATGTCGACAGCAGGGCCGCGGCCGTCGTCGTCGCCATGGAGCGCGGGCTCATCTAAGGGAGGATCTCCAGGCGGACGTCGAGGCCCTCGTACAGGTAGGGGGTCGCGGTGATGATCCGCCAGTTGCGGCGGGTGGCGTGGACGACCGCGTGGGCGGCCACCAGGACGTCGGGCAGGAGCGCGTCGGCGGCGGACGGCCGGTGGCGCCGCAGGCTCGTCATGACCGCCTGCGCGTACGGCCCGCCTTCGACGGCGTCGTCGGGGGAGAGCGCGCCGGTGACCACCATGGACATGCGCAGGAAGCGTTCGAGCCGGGGCTGGATGGGGCCCAGCGACAGCACCTGGACGGCGAGCGCGGGGACGAGGAGGGTGACGCCGTGGGCCGAGGACTGCCGCACGACGGCCCTGCCGTACATGCTCTTGCCCTCGATCAGGTGGACGACGGCGTCGAGGTCCAGCACGTGGCCGGACAGGACGCCGGCCGGTGGGACGGGGTCGGTCACGCGGCGTCCGCCTTGGCGTCGCCGGTCACCAGGCGCGCCGCGCGGGCGCTGTCGTCATCGGTGATCCCGTCCTGCCAGCCCGGCCCCCATAAATCGGCCATGATGGCCAGGTCGCCCTGGATGCGCCGCCGCTCCCGCAGCGCCGCGGCGATGTAGGCCGAGGCGTTGCCGGACGCCTGCGCCTCGTCGGCCAGTTCGTCCGGCAAAGAGATCGTAATCTTCTTGGTCATACTCGGTAGGCTACCCAGTCATACCGTCGGTGGTCCATCGGTTCGCGGAAGGCCGCGTCGCCGGCGTGCGCGAACACGGGCTCGCGATCCTGGCCGAGGGCGAAGCGGACGGTCCTCGTCGGCGGGCTCTGCTGGTCGCCGCGGGCCGCGCTCACCCGCACCTCGTACGTCCGCCCGCCGTGCAGCCGCAGGTCGCAGCCGCAGGCCGTGATCGGCAGCGGCGACCGCTCGAACCCCGTCCCCGTGCCGGCGTCACGCAGATCGAGCCAGTAGCCGCTCGCGCCGAAGACGCGGGGCCAGGAGACACGCGCCGTGGAGCCGCGGGCCGCCACGGTGAGCCCGGCGGGCGGGCGGATCGGCAGCGGCTCGGCCACGGAGGGGATCGGCCCGGCGAAGTCGAGCCGCCCGCCGTGGAAGGCCCGCGAGAACGCGTCCGCGAAGGCTTTGGCGATTCTGAACTCGCCCACGCTGTTGGGGTGCAGGCCGTCGTAGGTGTCGGCGTACGGGTCGTAGACGGCCGCGAGGCCCACGGGGACGACGGGGGAGTCCGGCGTGGACAGGGCGGCCAGGACGGCCGGCAGGCGCGCGTTGTACTCCTCGACGATGCCCTGGAGGTGCGGCATGTGGGGCAGTGGAGTGCGGCGGACGACGTCGGCCACGAGGAAACGCAGGTCCGGGCGCACGCCGCGGGCCCGGCGCACGAACTCCCCGACGTGGGCCAGCAGCCGCTCGGGGCCGCTCACGCCCCAGGCGAGGTCGTTGAACCCGAGCGCGACAACGAGGTGGTCGGGCCGGTGCGCGGCGACGGCGTCCGCGATGTTCCGCCTGGCCTCGTCCATGAGGCGGCCCCAGCGGGCGTAGTGCCGGTCGTGGGCGAAGCGGGTCCCCGGGCGGTAGCCGCCCTCCCGCATTTCGTCGGCGCCCTCCTTCGGCAGGTCGGGCAGGGCGCGGGTGCCCGTCCACGGCCCGGTGAAGCGCGCCGGCACTCCGTGGGCGGCGAAGTGGCGAGCCAGCCGGTAGCGCCAGGTGTAGTCGCCCTCCAGGCCGTGGCTGATCGAGTCACCCACGATCATGATCCTCGGATGCGGGGTCACACGCCTCCCGGTGGATCGTCCGTCAGCGGCCGGCCGGGACCTGCCCGGACGGCGCCGGGGTACGGGCACGGGTATGGGCACGGAGCAGGTTCCGCACCGGCGGGCCGTACGCGACGAGCAGGATGCCGAGCGCGGCGAGCAGCAGCAGCGCGGTGAAGACCCATTCCATGGAACCACCGGGGCCGTAGACCCGGCTCTGCCGCCCCACGTCCACGGCCGGGGTCTGCTGCCCCTCACGCAGCATGTCGCGGTCGGCGCCGTACAGCGCCACGCCGGTGCGCCGGATCGCGCCGTCGGCGGACCGGAAGTCGCCGGTCCAGGTGCAGGACTCGTGCCCGGGGTGCCGGATGCACGTCACCGAGCGGGCGGTGAAGGTGCCGGGCACGCCGTCCGCCCTGGCCGCGCGTACGACGGGCCCGATGTTCGGCACGGCCAGGAAGAGCAGGAAGACCGCGACGAACGTGAGCGCGGCGGTGAAGGCCGGGGAGCGGCGGCCTGCCCCGGGTCCGGCCGTCATGGCGTCACCTCGCGAGCGCCGGGGCGCAGGAGCAGCGCATGACCGCGCGCTCGGCCTCGTTGGGACGGCGGTGGAGGATCATCGCCACCACCATCGGGATCGTGACGAGGGTGTTGTAGAACAGGTGCAGCTCCATGCGCGGCACCAGCAGCTGGATGATGCTGGTCGGCACGGGGCGGCCCAGCAGGTGGTCGCCGGTCATCGCCTGCACGAGCAGCAGGAAGTGCTCGAAGTGGTGCCAGACCTGGATTCCGAGCGACACGTTCCACCAGACGCGGGCCCGGCCGGTGAAGCCGTGCCTCAGCATGATCAGCCCGATCAGCATCAGCAGCGCGTAGCCGTAGTGCATCCACTCCGACGTCACCAGCCAGGGGAACGGCAGGCCGAGCACGCCGCGGGCCTCGGGCAGGCTCCAGCCGAGCACGTAGACCTGGATGGCCTGGGCGATGTGCTCGGCCCAGTGGGCCACGACGATGAGGGCGAAGACCCCGAGCGCGGCGCGGTGGTGCCGCGTGTTGAGCGCCCGGTCCCGGCCGGAGGGGTTGAGTGCGGGAACCGCTTCAGTCGCCATGCGCAAACCTCACTCAAGGAACGGTGGCCTCCGGGCCCGGAACACCGACAAGGGCCCGCAGGCCCATTGTTCGGTCGCGGTCCCCCGGCCGCTTCTTCCGTCGTGCGGAACCGCGGACGCGCGTGCTCCGCGGGTACACCCTGGGCGAGGGGGTGGGGCGATGCGGCTGGCGGGGGCACGGGTGCTCGTCACGGGCGCGTCGTCCGGCATCGGCGCCGCCACGGCGCTGGAGCTGTCGGCCCGAGGCGCACGGCTGGTGCTGTCCGGGCGCGACCAGGAGGCGCTCGCGGGCGTCGCCGCCCGGACCGGCGGAGAGGTCCTGCCGGCCGACCTGTCCGACCCCTCGGCCGACCTCGCCGTACGCGCCGGGCGGGTGGACATGCTGGTGGCGTGCGCGGGCGAGGGCTGGAGCGGGCCGCTCGCGCGGATGTCCGGCGGCACGGCCGAACGCATGATCGCGGTCAACCTGACGGCGCACGTGCAGCTCACCCGGCTGCTGCTGCCCGGGATGCTGGAGCGCGGCCGGGGTCACCTCGTCTACGTCGCCTCGATCGCCGGCGTGGTGGGCGTGCGGGAGGAGGCGGTGTACGCCGCGACCAAGGCGGGCCTGCTGGCCTTCGCCGAGAGCCTGCGCTACGAGCTGCCCGGGGTCGGCGTGACGGCCGTGGTGCCCGGCGTGGTCGACACGCCGTTCTTCGCCCGGCGCGGCAGGCCGTACACGCGCCGCAGGCCGGCGCCCGTCCCGCCGGAGCGGGTGGCCCGGGCCATCGCGGTCGCCGTCGAGCGCGACCGCGCCGAGGTGTACGTGCCTGCCTGGCTGCGGCTGCCCGCTCGCCTGCACGGGGCCGCGCCCGGCGCGTTCCGCGTCCTCGCCCGCCGCTTCGGCCGCCCCTGACCGAGTCCGGCCGACTACTCCGTGCCGTCCGACGGCAGGCGCTCGGGCAGCCCGAGCCGCGGGAACCGGTCGTCGTGGAACGTGATGATCTCGGTGATCGCCCCGCCGGTGACGCGCAGGACGTCGATGGTCAGCGGCAGGTACGCGCCCTCCTGCTTCCGCCACTGGTAGAAGGCGACGGCGGGCTGCCGGTTCACGGCGGTGGGGACGGCGCGCAGGTTCTTCATGTCCGCGAAGCCGCTCTCGATCCAGTCGTTCACCACCGCGTCGCGGCCGACGCACAGGCCCGGCGTGGGCGGCATCGAGCAGCGGACGTCGTCGCGCAGCAGTGCGGCGAGCCCGTCGACGTCCGTGGCCACGCTGGCGTCGGTATAGCGGCGCACCAGCTCGCGCGTTCCGGCGTCCTCCTCGCCGCCGGTCCAGTCCTGCCGCTCGGCGGGCAGGTGCTCCCGCATGCCGGCGCGGGCCCGCTGCAGCGCGCTGTTCACGGAGTTGACGGAGTCCCCGAGGAGCTCCGCGACGTCCCTGGCCGGCCAGCCGAGCACGTCCCGCAGGATCAGCACGGCCCGCGGGCGCGGCGCGAGGTGCTGGACCGCGACCAGGTAGGCCAGCTCGATCGTCTCCCGCGCGACGGCGACGGTCTCCGGCTCATCCGCGTCGCTTGCGGGCAGCTCGTCGAGCAGCCGGTCCGGGTAGGGCTGCAGCCACGGCACCTCGCCGCCGGTCGCGGGCTCCGGGCGGCACTTGGCGAGCAGGTCCAGGCAGGCGTTGGTGGCAATCCGGTACAGCCAGGCCCGGAACGTCGACCGCCCCTCGAAGGTCTCCCGCCGCCGCCAGGCACGCAGGAACGTCTCCTGCACGGTGTCCTCGGCGTCCTCGAACGACCCGAGCATCCGGTAGCAGTGCACGTGCAGCTCCCGCCGGTGCCGCTCCGCCAGCCCCGAGAACGCCGGCTCGCCGACTTCGCTCAGACCGCTCACACCCAGCTCCTCCAGCCGCGTGTCCGCACCCATCACGTCATCCTTCCGCCTCGTCGTGTCCCTTCGCAGGTATGACGGGCGCGGGCGTGACAACTCATCACCAGGATCGGCCGGCATGGCCGCGCGGTCAGCCGCCGCGCAGGGCGCGCAGGGACTCGCGCAGCGAGCCGAGGGTGGCGAACACCGCCGTCGGCTCGTAGCCGCAGTGCGCCATGCAGTTGGCGCAGCGCGCGTCCCGCCCCCGGCCGTAGGCGCTCCAGTCGGTCTCCTCGACCAGCTCCCGGTAGGTCTTGGCGTACCCGTCGGCCATCAGGTAGCAGGGCCGCTGCCAGCCGAACACGGAGTAGGACGGGATCGCCCAGGCCGTACAGGGGAAGTCGGTCTTCCCCTCCAGGAAGTCGAGGAACAGCGGCGAGTGGTTGAACCGCCAGCGCCTGCGGTTGCCGCCCGCGAACGCGGCGCGGAACAGCTCCCGCGTCTGCCGCACCCCCAGGAAGCAGTCCTGGTCGGGCGCCTTCTCGTAGGCGTACCCCGGCGAGATCATCATCTGGTCGACGCACAGGTCGTCGTTGAGGAAGTCGAGCACCTCGATCACGGTGCGCGGGCTGTCCCCGGCGAAGAACGTGGTGTTGGTGGTGACGCGGAAGCCGCGCCGCCGGCACTCGCGCACCGCCGCGACCGCCTCGTCGAACACGCCCTCCTTGCAGACCGACGCGTCGTGCCGCTCGCGCAGGCCGTCGATGTGGACCGCCCAGGCGAAGTACGGCGAGGGCGTGAACTCGTCGATCTTGCGGGGGATCAGCAGCGCGTTGGTGCACAGGAAGACGTACTTCCTGCGCGCCACCAGTTCCTCGACCATCTCCCCGATCTGCGGGTGCATGAGCGGTTCCCCGCCGGCGATGGACACCATCGGGGCACCGCACTCCTCCACGGCGGCCACCGCCTGCTCGACCGGCATGCGCTGCTTCAGCACGCCGGCCGGGTGCTGGATCTTCCCGCAGCCCGCGCATTTCAGGTTGCACGCGAACAACGGCTCAAGCTCGAGCAGCAGCGGGAACCTCTCCCGCCGGCGCAGCCGCTGGGCCAGGATGTACGCGCCGACGCGCAGACTCTGGCGTAAGGGCATCGGCATCAGGGCCGCACCTCCTTCGGCAACGTGAACTCGACGTTCTCCTCGGTCACCCGCCGTTCCTCCACCTCCAGCGGGCCGAGCCCGCCGAGGGCGGCCACGACGGCGTTCACCATCGCGCCGGGGGTGGACGCCCCGGCGGTCAGCCCGACCGTCCGCACTCCGCGCAGCCAGTCGAGCGCGATGTCGCCGGGGCCGTCGACCAGGCGGGCGAGCGGCGCCCCATCGTGACCGCAGCGGGCGGCGACCTCGGTGAGGCGCAGGGCGTTGGAGGAGTTGGCCGAGCCGACGACCAGCATCAGGTCGGCCTCCGCGGCGACGGCCCGCACCGCGTGCTGCCGGTTGGTCGTCGCGTAGCAGATGTCGTCGCCGCGCGGGCCCTCGGCGTCCGGGAAGCGCCGCCGTATCGCCGCCGCGACCCGCCCGGCCTCGTCGGCCGCCAGCGTGGTCTGCGTCAGGTAGGCGACTCCGCGCTCCGGGCGCAGGCTCGCGACCCCGGCCTCGTCCTCGACCAGCGCGCCCGCGCCGGGCACCTCCCCGAGCACGCCCTCGACCTCCTCGTGCCCGGCGTGGCCGATCAGCACGACGAGGTCTCCCCGCGCGGCGAACCTGCGGGCCTCCGCGTGGACCTTCGCGACAAGCGGGCACGTCGCGTCGACGACGCGCAGCCCGCGCCGCCCCGCCTCCTCCCGTACGGCGGGCGCGACCCCGTGTGCGGAGAAGACGGTGACCGCGCCCTCCGGCACCTCGGCCAGGTCGTCGACGAACACCGCGCCGCGCCGCTCCAGGTCGCGTACGACGTGGATGTTGTGCACGATCTGCTTGCGCACGTACACGGGCGCGCCGAACCGGTCCAGCGCGCGCTCCACGATCTCGATGGCCCGCTCGACCCCGGCGCAGAACGAGCGGGGCGAGGCCAGCAGGACCCGCCGCGGGCCCACCGCCGCCGCCCACCGCGCGAGGACCGGACCGATCCGGGCGAGCGTGCGCCGCGCGGCGACCGCGCCGCCCATCGTGGCGAGGTTCAGCAGGGGCGCGTCGGGGGTGTCCACGATGACCCGCACGGCGGCGAACGGCCGGGCCCCCGCGGCGGCGGCCAGCGCGGCGCTCTCCATGTCGACGGCGTACGCGCCCTCGCGGGCCAGCGCGTGGCGGGCGCGGCCCGTGACGATGCGGGGGGAGGTGACGAGCGGGCCGGTGCGGGCGGGCAGTCCGGCGCGGAGGAGTTCGCCGGCGAGCAGCGGGGCCGACGGGCACGGCCAGACCCTGCCGCCGGAGCGGACCTCGGTGGCGACGAGCACGTCCCCGGGCCGCAGGCCGTCGTGGAGGGCCCCGCCGAAGCCGGTGACGGCGAGGGCGGCGGAGGGAGGGAGCAGGGCCGCCGCGCGCGCCGCCCGGTCGGGCCCCATGCCGATCCGGACGACCCGGACGCGCGGACGGTCGCTCCCGGGATCCGGCCGGGCCCGCAGCCCGCGGGCGACGGCCCTGGCCTCCATGCCCAGCGCGGTGCACACGATCAGATCGGTCATGACATCCCCTCCCGGGCATGCAGGTAGCGGCCGAGCGCGCTGACCGGGAAGACGAGGCGGTAGAGGTGGTAGTTGATGAAGAAGTCGCCGGGGAAGCCCGTCCCGGTGTAGTAGGGCTCGTCCCAGGTGCCGTCCGGGCGCTGGCTGTCGGCCAGCCAGGCCACGCCCCTGTCCACGCACGGGCCTCGCTCCCCGGCGGCGAGCAGGCCGATGAGGGCCCAGGCTGTCTGCGAGGCGGTCGGCTCGCCCCGCCCGATCCAGGCGGGGTCGCGGTAGGAGCGCATGTCCTCGCCCCAGCCGCCGCAGGGGTGCTGGTGCGCCTCCAGCCACGCCACGGCCCGCCGTACGCAGGGGGCGCCGGGCCGCACCCCGGCGGCGGCGAGGGCGGGCAGTACCGCCCCGGTGCCGTACACGTGGTTGGCCCCCCACCGGCCGAACCACGAGCCGTCGGGCTCCTGCGCCCGCAGCAGCCACACCACGGCCCGGCGTACGACGGGGGAGCGGGCCATGCCCTCGACGGCGAGCGCCTCGACCACGTGCGCGGTCACGTCGGCCGACGGCGGGTCGATGACCGCGCCGAAGTCGCAGAACGGCAGCCGCAGGCACAGCTCCCGGGTGTTGTCGGCGTCGAAGGCGGCGAATCCCCCGTCGCGGGAGGCCATGCCGGCCATCCAGCGCAGCCCCCGCTCCAGCGCGGGCCGGGCGTCGGGCCGGCCCAGCCGGCGCAGCGCGAGGATCACCTCGGCCGTGTCGTCGATGTCGGGGTAGCCGTCGTTGTCGAACTCGAACGCCCAGCCGCCGGGCGGGAGGCCGGGGCGCCGCACCGTCCAGTCGCCCGGCCCCCGGATCTCCTCGCGCAGCAGCCACTCGCCGGCCCGGGCCAGCGCGGGATGGTCGCGGGGCAGGCCGGCGTCGAGGAGGGCGGTCATCGCGAGCGCGGTGTCCCAGACCGGCGACTGGCACGCCTCCAGCCTGCGCGTGCCGTCCTCCCTGATGGTGAACCTGTCCAGCCCCGCCAGGCCGGCGCGCATGACGGGGTGATCGATGCCGTACCCGCTGAGGTGCAACGCGATCAGGGAGTAGACCCAGGGAGGCTGGATGCCGCCCCACGAGCCGTCGGCCTCCTGACGGGCCACCACCCACTCGGCGGCCCGCCTGAGCGCGGCGCGGCGGAGCCCGGGGATCGGGCGCCGTTCGTACCGGTGCAGGGCGCGGTCGAGGGCCGCGAACGCGGCGTCCCAGCCGGTGCGCGGGGCCCGCGGCGCGGGCTTTCCGGTACGCAGTTCCGGCAGGCCGAACGGCAGCGGGCGGACCGGCCGGTGCGCGGTCACGATCGTGAGCGGGACGATGGTCTGCCGTGCCCAGCAGGCCCAGTCGTACACGTTCAGCGGGCACCAGGGCGGCAGGAACATGATCTCCGGTGGGATGACCGGCAGGTCCTCCCACTGCCACTGGCCGAACAGGGCGAGCCAGATCCGGGTGAAGACCCTGGTCGCCTCGATGCCGCCGGCTCCGCGCACGTACGCCGCCGCGGCGCGCATGTGCGGAGCCGAGGGCGGGTCGCCCGCGAGCCGCAGCGCCGCGTACGCCTCGACCGTGGTGGACAGGTCGGCGGGCCCTTCGTGGAAGTTCGCCCATGTGCCGTCCGGGCGCTGCTGGGACCTGATCCACCGGGCGGCCTCGGCGGTCTCCTCCTCGGTCCGCACGGCCAGGAACTCGCGTAGCAGGAGGTCCTCGGCGTCCATGGTCACGTTGGTCTGCAACTCGCCCTTCCACCACCCCTCGGGCGACTGCAGGCCGAGCAGGTGGTCGCGGGCCGCCTTCAGGGCGGTCGCGGCGCGGGCGGCGCTGGTCGCGACGGCGGTCACCGCGCCCGCTCCGTCATCCGAGTAGCCCATTGGCGTTCGAGATGCCGCCTGACGAGGCGGGCCGCCTGGAGTCCGCTGCGCACGGCTCCCTCCATCGTGTCGGGCCAGCCCGTGTCGGTCCACGCGCCGGCGAGGAACAGCCCGGGCCACCGGGTGGCCGCGCCGGGGCGCAGCCCCCCGCTCCCCGGGACCTGCCGGAAGGTCGCCCGCCGCTCCCTGGTGATGAACAGGTCCACGACCCGCGCCGCCCGCGCGGCCGGGAGCAGCCGCTCAAGCTCGGGCAGGAACACCTCCCGCATCACGGCCGTGGGCACGTCGATCCAGTGCCGCGCCGCCGACACCGAAACCGTCAGGTACTGGCCCCGGGTGAGACCGCCCGAGGTGGTCCTGTCGAAGATCCACTGCACCGGCGAGCCCACGACGGCGGCGAACGGCAGCCGGGTGACCGGCCGGTCGTAGACGACGTGCACGTTGACGATCGGGCTCGCCCCGAGGCCCGCCCAGGCGTCCCGGTCCGGCGCGGCCTCCGCCGGCACGAGCCGCGCGGCCTGGCCGTGCGGGGTGGCGACGACGACGGCCGACGCGCCGACCCGCGCGCCGCCCACGAGGATCGAAGGTCCGCTCAGGCCCGGCAGCCCCGGCAGCACGCGGGAGACCTTCGCCGCCAGCCGCACCTCGCCGCCCAGCCGGGTGATCGCCGACAGCGCGGCGCCGCCGTGCAGGTCGCCGAGCGGGACGGACGGCACGCCGATGTCGGCCGCGTCGGCGCGGCCGAGCAGGGCCGTCCTGAAGACCATCGCCGCCGGCCCCAGCGCCGCCTCGTCGGACGGGATGTTGAGCGCGGCCACCGCGAACACGTCCCACAGCGCCCGCCGTACGGTCTCCCGCTGGCCGTTGTCGGCCAGCCAGCCGCCGAGCGCGGCCCGGTCGAGGGCGGGCTCCGCCGGATCGAGCCCGCGCAGCGCGAGCGCGCCGCGCACCGCGCGCAGCCGGTCGGCGGGGGACAGCAGGCGGTAGCCCGCGAGCGCGGGCAGCAGGTGGAACGGCCCGGGCAGCGCGGCCCGGCGCAGCCGTCCCCGCCCGCCGTCCGGGGTCAGCACGCACACGTCGAAGCGCTCCTGCAGGCGCACCCGCCCGGTGCCGCCGAGCCGGTCCAGCAGCCCGCGGTACGCCGTGCAGCAGCGCAGGAAGACATGCTGCCCGTTGTCGGCCGTCAGGCCGCCCCGGGCGAAGGAGTGGGTGGCCCCGCCGAGCCGGGGTCTCGCCTCGTACAGGGTCACCGGCCACCCGGCCTCCGCGAGCGCGAGGGCCGTGGTGATGCCGGCGAGGCCGCCGCCCACCACCGCCACGGGCGGGACCGTCGCACCCTCCCCGCTGCTCCCCGGGCCGTTCACCGGGCCGTTCATCGGGGCGCTCCCGTGATCGCCCGCGCCGCGACCATCGCCTTCGCCCACGGCGTGAGCGACACGCGCCCGGCCAGCGCCCGGCCCGGGTCTGCGGCGATGCGGGCGAGCAGGCGCCGGTAGATGCCCGCCATCGCCGCGGTGCAGGCCGCGCTGCGCCGGTCGAGCAGCGGGATCAGCCGCATCCCCTCGGCGTACCAGCCGAGCGCCCGCCCTGCCTCGTACCGGATGAGCCGCGCCAGCCGCTCGGGCGGGTCGGTGAACGCCCCCGCCGCGTCCAGGTCGAGCGTGCAGCCGAACCTGCGCAGGTCGTCGGCGGGCAGGTACACCCGGCCCGAGCACCGGTCCTCGCGCAGGTCCCTGAGCACGTTGGTGAGCTGGAGCGCCACCCCCAGGGAGTCCGCGAGCCGCGCCGCCCGCCGCAGCGCCCCGTCCCCGGCCGCCGCCCCGCCGGCGAGGCCGAACACGCCGAGGGACAGCCGCCCGATCGACCCGGCGACCTCCCGGCAGTAGCCGACCAGGTCCTCGTAGGACTCGTAACGCGCGCCCGCGACGTCGGCCGCGCATCCGTCGATCAGTTCCTCGAACGCCTCCAGCGGCACGGGGAAGCGCCCGGCGGCGTCGCGCAGGGCCACCAGCACGGGGTCGGCGGGATCCGGCCGCGGGGTCCGCAGTCCCGCCCGCGCCTCCTCCAGTGCCGACAGTCGCGCGTCCACCGGCCCGGCCGCGTCGCCGATGTCGTCGATCCGCCGGGCGAAGGCGTAGAGCGCGCTGAGCGCACGGCGCTTGGGCGGGGCGAGCAGGCGGATGCCGTAGGCGAAGTTGCGCGCCCGGGTGCGGACGACGCGCTCGCAGTACCGGTAGGCGATCGGCACGGACACGGGCACGGACACGGGCGCCGGCACGGATATGGGCGTGACGGGGCGCAGGGCGGGACCGGACGGGTCGTCGCCCACGCGACGCGGGGCGGGGCCGGGCGGGCGATCGGGAACGGGATCAGGAATCGCGCCGGGAACCGTCACCGTTCACCTCCCTCAGCACGTGCACCCACTCGCTCAGCACCGCGCGGCGGCGCGCGCGGACCGCCCCGCCGAGGACGTCGTGCCGGCCGCGTTCCAGCGCCGCGAGCGTCGCCCGGCCGCCCGCGACGTACCCGGCGACCGCGGTACGCGCGAACCCGCTCAGCGTCTCCAGCAGCGGCATGCCCTCGTCCAGCAGGGTGGCGGCGCGGCGGGCCTGCAGCGCGACCGCCCGGCGCAGCCGCGGGGAGGTGCGCGGGGCGTCCAGGTCGGCCTCGCGGCAGCCGAACCTGCGCAGGTCCTCGCCGGGGAGGTAGACCCGGCCGCGGGCGTGGTCCTCGCCCACGTCCTGGCAGTGCTCGATCACCTGCAGGGCGGAGCAGATGCGGTCCGACAGCCGCGCCCGCTCCGGGGTGGCCACGCCGAAGACGTGCAGGACGATCCGGCCGACCGGGTTGGCGGACAGCTCGCAGTAGGCCAGTAGTTGCGCGAAGGTGTCGTAGCGCCGCACCACCTGGTCGCGCCGGTTGGCCTCCACCAGGTTGAGGAAGGGCGTCCGCGGCACGCCCCGCCCGGTGACCAGCGGCGCCAGCGCCCGTACGGCGGGCAGCCGCGGGCTCCCCCCGGCGTACAGGCGGCCGAGGTCGGCCTCGACGGCGTCGAGCAGCGCGGGCCGCTCGGCGGGGGCCGCCTCGTCGCCGACGTCGTCCACGTAGCGGGCGAAGCCGTACACCGCCATCAGGTCGCGGCGGTACGCGCGCGGAAGCAGGCGGGAGGCCACCGGGAAGTTCTCCCGGCGCGCGGCGTCGCGTACGTCCGCTGCGGACATGCCTGAAGAATCTCCACCGCAAATCACCACAAAACCCGACAGACCGGGCGGGCGCTTTTACGTGGGCAATCGGGCGGAAAAAGCGAAGTCCCCTGTCGGGTGACGTCCGGAAAAATCGGCAAAACCGTGGTCGAGAAGCACGCAGAGAGTGAGCCGCCCTTTTCCCCCCTTTTTATGCTTCCGGTCGCAGGTAAAAGCTTGCCGGGACCGGGAGCCGATGGGGCCGCGCGCCACCGGGTACACCAACGCCGTGGGCGCCGAGCGGTCCGACACGCAGCCCTGCGGCGCGGCAGCGGCCGACCACGCCGGCGAGCGCGCCCAGCGCCGAGCGCCAGGAACCCGGGGCGGAGGTGTGGTCGCAGTCGTGCAGCAGCAGCGTCGCCCCGCCGCGCAGGCCGGGCTCCAGGGTGCTCAGCACCGAGCCGGGCGTGGCCCGCTCCGTCCAGTCCTCGCCCCAGGCCGTCCAGAGCACCGGCCGCAGGCCGTGCCACCGGGCCGCGAGCAGCGCCTCGGCGCTCAGCACGCCGTACGGCGGGCGATACCAGGAGGGGCGTGCGCCGGTGACGGCGGCGACGAGGCGCGCGGCCCTGCCCATCTCCGCCGCGACCCTGCCCGGCCGGGTGACCAGGGCGTTGTCGTGCCGCCAGCCGTGCACGGCCACCTCGTGACCGGCCCGCGCGATGCTCCGCCCGACCTCGGGATGGCGGTCGAGCATCTCGCCGAGAAGGAAGAAGGTCGCCAGGCACCCGAGCCGGTCCAATTCGTCGAGGAACAGCGGGGTCGACCGCGGGTCGGGCCCGTCGTCGAAGGTCAGCGCCACGTGCCCGGGATCGCCCTCGCCCGCGAGGGACGGCAGCAGGCGGCGGACCGGAGGCAGCCAGGCGGCCCCCGGCCCGGCATGCAGCAGGGCGGCCAGCAGGGCCGGCCCGGCGACGACGAGCGCGTGAGGTCTCATCGCCTTCCAGTGTCCGCCACGCCGCCCCCCATCCGGGAAGGAGGGTCATGAGGGACAGGGCATTGATCGTCAGCGCCTCGATGGGCGCGGGCCACGACGCCGTGGCCGCCGAACTGGCCCGCCGCCTGGCCGCCGCCGGCGCGCGCGTGGAGGTGGTGGACGTGCTCGCCCTGCTGCCGCTGCGGCTGGGCGTGCTCCTGCGGTGGTGGTACCGCGGGGTGATGCTGCGGGCGCCGTGGCTGTACGCGCTGGTCTACCGCGTCTTCTTCGTCTCCCGCCGGGCCCCCTCCACCTCGCCGCTGACGGTCGTGGCCGCGGCCGGGCTGGCCCGGGTGGTGCGCCGCGTACGGCCCTCCCTGGTGGTGCCGGTCTTCCACGTGGCCGCGCAGGCCGCCGGGCACCTGCGGGCCCGGGGGCGGCTGGCCGTGCCGAGCGTGGTCGTGCTGACCGACTTCGCCGTCCATCGCCTCTGGCTGCACCCCGGCAACGACCGCTACCTGTGCCCCGACACGGCCACGGCCCTCGCCGTGACGGCCGCCGTCGGCCGCCCGGCCTTCCGCTGCGCCCCGATCGTCCGTCCCGGGTTCGCGGCTGCGGCAACCGGCGCTGGTACGGCGGATGTACGGGCCCGGATCGGCCTGCGGGAGGGCGACCGGATCGTGCTCGTCTGCGCGGGGTCCTGGGGGGTCGGGAGGGTCGCGGCGACCGCCAAGCTCCTGGCCCGTTCGGGCCGGTACGCGCCCGTCGTGCTGTGCGGGCGCAACGAGCGGCTGCGCCGCCGCCTGGGGCGCATGCTCGGCCGGGCCGGAGCGGGGGCCGCACTCGGCTGGCGGGACGACCTGGCGGACCTGCTCGCCTCCGCCTACGCGCTGGTCGACAACGCGGGCGGGCTGACCTGCAGGGAGGCGTTCGCGGCGGGAGTGCCGGTCGTCACCCACCGGCCCATCGCGGGCCATGGCAGGGACGGCGTGCTCGCGATGGCGCGCGCCGGGGTGAGCGTGCACGCGCGCCGCCCGGGGGACCTGCTGCGGGCGCTCGACCGGCTCGAACCCGGCCTGCCCGGGCGGGCCGCGCTCACCGCCCGGACGGCCGCCCTGTTCACCTCGGCGCAGGCCGAGTCCCTTCTCCTCCCGGACCTCCTGCTCCCCGGCCATGCCATGCTCCGGCCATGCGAGCCTGCTCCCTGAGCGGCGCGTGCCTCGACAGCAGCACGCTGCCGTACAGGATGAGGGCCATGCCCGTCAGCTCGGGCAGCACCCACGGGCCGGTGCGGATGTCCTCGCCGAACATCGCCACGCCGTACGCCGTGCTCGCCACCGGGTCGGTCACGGTGAGCGCGGGCTGCACGGCGACGAGCGGACCGCTGTGCAGGGCGTTCTGCAGCAGGAACAGGCTGCACAGACCGGCGGCCACCATGGCCCACAGCGACCACGAGCCGGCGAGCGTCCGCGCGCCCCCGGGCAGCTCCTCCACCGTGCGCTTCATGAGGACGGCGGTGTAGGCGAAGCCGAGGCCGGCGGCGACCCCGAGCAGCACCGCGCGGGCGGGCCCGCCGCTGGCGATCGCGGCGGCCACACAGCAGGCGAGGAGCCCGGCGGTCACGCCCGCCGAGACCACCCAGGTCAGCACGCCGGGAAGCCGGTGACCGGGGGTGGGTGAGGCCGCCGCGAGGAATCCGGCCAGGCCTGCCGTCAGCGCGCCGACGGCCAGCCACGTCTGCGGGGTGACGCGAACCCGGAACATCCGGCCGGCCACGAGCATCGTTATCGGCAGCTCCGCGACGAGCAGGGGCTGGACGAGCGCGAGCCCTCCCGACGTCAGGGCGGCCGCCTGCAACAGGAAGCCCGCGATGAGCGCGCCGATCCCGCCCAGCCAGGCGGGCCGCCGTACGAGGTCCCAGATCAGGCCGGCCCGGAACGCCTCGTCGGCCGGGGCGCTGCGGGCGGCCCGGCGCTGCAGTACGGACGCGACGGCGTTGGCCGCCGCGGCGAGCAACGCCAGGACAACAGCGATCATGACCCCAGCGCCCCGTCTCCGGCCTCTCGTTGCGGCCATCCCTTGCAGGCCCTTACCGGTACCCTCCCCGGCCGTGCCCGCCGCATGTCGCCTTGGACGCTCCGAAACGTATTTATCAAGTAATTGGTGAATAAATACACGAATATTAAGCAAAATCGAGAATGTCGAGATTTTTGGGGGTATGGCCGTCGGCACAAACGCACGCAGCAGGAAAGGCGGAACCAGACATGGTTGGACCGACCGGCCTCGAGCGTCATCCCGACGTCAGTGAACTGCGCCAGACGTACGATCGGGCGGGCTCGACGGCCCCCGCCCAGGTATTGGAGGGGCTGGCCTTCCTGGCCGGCCTGTATCTGGCCCTCTCGCCGTGGATCATCGGGTTCTTCGGATTCCGGGGCATGACCGTCAACAACCTGATCACCGGCCTCGTGGTAAGCGCCCTCGCTCTCGGGCTCGCGTCCGCCTTCGGGCGCACCTACGGCACGGGGTGGCTTCTCCCGCTGCTCGGCGTGTGGGCGATCGTCTCGCCGTTTGTGCTGCGCGGGGGAGCTGAGGCCACGGCGACGACCGTTTGGAACAACGTCGCGATCGGCATCGTGATCTTCGCGCTGGGGGCCGCCGCGCTGGCGATGGCGCAGGCGTTCCGCCGGCACGAGCGGGGCGAGCGGAGCGCGCGCAGGCTCGGCAACTGGTGACGAACGGACGCCCGGCCCACCTTCCAGGTGGGCCGGGCGCGGCTTCTAGGGCTCCCAGGCGGACGTCCGCCCGAGGGCGGTCGGCGCCCTTCCGGGATCGTCCGGAATCACGGCCAGGCGCGTGAGGGAGAGGGCCGCGATGTCGTCGTCCGGCTGCCGGCCCTCCGCGAGGTCGGCGAGCACGTCGCCGACGAGCGCGGCGTACTTGAAGCCCTCGCCGCTGTCGCCGCAGGCCAGCACCGCCGCGCGGGCGACCTTGTCGATGACGAAGCGGCCGTCCGGCGAGTCGGTCCAGCTGCACACCTGCTCGTCCACGACCCGCGGCGTGACGCCGGGGAACATGGCCGCTATGCGGCGGGTCAGTTCGGCCGTCCGCGCCGGATCCGGAGTGCGGTCGTCGTCGCCCGGCGCGAGCGGCCGCAGCGGCGCGTCCAGCCCGGCCTTGTAGCCGACGCCCGGGGTGGGCATGGCGTACACGGCCGGGCCGTCGTGGACGGGCCCGTCGATCAGGCCGGGCGCGGGTGTGGTCGACTCGATGCCCGCGTAGTGGACCACCTGCTCGAGGTACGGCCTGAGCGGCACCGTGACGCCCAGAGAGGGGAGCAGCGGGGGAGTGCCGGGGCCCGCGGCGACCACGACCGCGTCACCGGTCAGCGTGGTGCCGTCGGCCAGGCGAACCTCCGGCTGCCGGGCGGCGGCGTCCACCGCGACCACCTCACCCGTAAGCAGGCGCCCGCCGCCGGCCCGGAACCGCTCCGCCTGAGCCGCCAGGTACGTCTCGGCGAGCACCACACCGGCGTCCGCCTGGAACACCGCGCCGCGGCCGTCGCCCGCCAGCCCCGGGAAGAACCGGCCGACGTCGGCGGCCTCCACCGCGGTGAAAGGCACGCCCGCGACGCGCAGCGCGGCCGTGAGAGGCACCAGCGACTCCGTGTCCCGCCATAGCAGCCCCCGGCGCAGGTGCACCGTCGTCGCCGTCAGGCGCTCCAGCCGCCGCATGGCGTCCCGGGCACGCAGCGACAGCCGGATCTTCAGCGGGTCGGGGTCGGCCAGCCGCCACAACCGCGTCGGTCCGCGCGAGGAGGACAGCGCGTTGCCTATCCCGTGGCGCTCGACCAGCGTGACCCGGTGGCCCCGCGCGGACAGCTCGGCCGCGGCGGACAGACCCCAGGCGCCGGCCCCGACCACCGTGCACCGCACGTCCCTCGACCCCCGTTCGTCCGGATGTTCCCCGTCGCTGACGAGCATGTCCGCGGGGGCGGCAGCCCGCCAGCCTCACTCATGGCCACAAAAAGCGGACAATCGTGACACTGTGTCAACGGCCGGGCATGGGCGGGCATGGACGACGTCAGGGATCCCGGCTCACCTGAGGGTGACGCTGAGGCGGGCCGAGGCGTCCCTGAGGTAGTCGACGAACGCGCGCAGCGCGGGATTGGGATTGGTCGGGCGGAGGGCGGCGCCGACCCGCCGGTAGAGCCTGGGCCCCTCCACCTGGCACACCTGGATGCCCGCCGCGCCCTGCACCCCGAGGCTCGGCACGAGGGCCACGCCGAGCCCGGCCCGCACCAGGCCGAGCGTCACCTCGTAGTGGTCGCTGCGGCAGCGGATGGTGGGCGTGATCCCTTCCAGCGCGCTGGCCCGCTCCAGCACCGACACCGGGGTCTCGGTGCCGAACGTGGTGATCCACGGCTCGTCGGCCAGGTCGGTCAGCCGTACGCGGGGCCGGTGTCCCGCGGGGTGGCCGAGCGGCATGACGAGGAGCTGCGGCTCGTCGAACAGGTGGACGACCTCGACGCCCTTCGGGGCCTTCCAGGGATCCAGCGCGTGCTCGAACACGACCAGCACGTCCAGCTCGCCGCGTTCCACGTCGGGCAGCAGCTCGTGCGGCTGCCCGAGCACCAGGTCGAGCTCGACGCCCGGGTGGCGCGCGGTGAAGGACGACAACGCCATCGGCAGCAGGCGGTAGCCCGCCGAGGCGAAGAACCCGATGCGCAGCTGCCCGGCGTCCGCCCGCGCCTGGGCGAGCAGGTCCTTCTCGGCGGATTCGATGAGGTCGAGCACCTCCTGGGCCCGTCCCGCCAGGCGGTGGCCCGCCGCGGTCAGCCGCAGGCTGTGCGCGGCCCGCTCCACCAGCCCGACCCCCGCCTCCTCCTCCAGCCGGGCGAGCTGGTGGGAGACGGCGGAGGGCGACAGCCGCAGGGACTTGGCGGCTCCGGCGATGCTCCCGGTCCTGAAGACCTCCAGGAGCACCTTGAGGCGGTGGCTGCTGAGCATCCCCCCAGTATCGGTGAACCCGGTATCGGACCTGCTCATATGCCGGCCGATGCCGCTCTGCGCGGGCGGTGAGGGATGCGTTACGGCGGATGAACGTGCCCGTGACGACGCGGAAACGACCGCCCCGTACATAACTGTCAACCGACAGAAATCCCCCCAGCGCCCGGAGCTCCGATGGCCGTCACCGTCCCTCCCTCGCCCCCCACCGACGAGAGCGCCCTGCAGACGTTCGGCTACCGCCAGGAGCTGCACCGCAGCATGGGCAGGTACGCCTCCTTCGCCGCCGGCTTCTCCTTCATCTCCGTGCTGACCACGGTCTTCCAGTTCTTCGCCTTCGGGTATGCCTTCGGCGGTCCGGCATTCTTCTGGACCTGGCCCGTCGTGCTGGCCGGGCAGATCCTGGTCGCCCTCTGCTTCGCAGAACTGGCCGCCCGATACCCGATCTCCGGCGCCATCTATCAGTGGTCCACCCGCCTCAGCACGGCGGCGTTCGGCTGGTTCGCCGGGTGGATCATGATTCTCGGGCAGATCGTCGTGATCGCCGCCGCGGCGCTCGCCCTGCAGGTGGTGCTGCCCGCGATCTGGCCGGGCTTCCAGCTCGTCGGCGGCGACCCCGCGCCCACCACCGCCACGGGAGCGGCCAACGCCGCGGTCCTCGGCCTTGTCCTGCTCGCGCTCACCACGACCGTGAACATCGTCGACAACCGCGTCCTGGCACGGATCAACAGCATCGGCGTCACCGCCGAGATCGTCGGCGCGGTGCTCATCGTCGTGCTGCTGCTCACCCATGCCGAGCACGGTCCCGGCGTCACCTTCAGCACCGGCGGGCAGGGCGGAGCCATCGGCGCGCTGCTGGTCGGCTCGTTCACCGCCGCCTACGTCCTCATCGGGTTCGACAGCGCGGGCGAGCTGAGCGAGGAGACCCGCAGCCCTCGGCGAGTCGCCCCGCGCACCATCCTGACCGCGCTCACGGCGGCCGGGGTGCTCGGGGGGCTCATCCTGTTCGCCGGTCTGCTCGCCGCTCCCAGCCTGACCGACGGGAGGCTGGCCGCCGAGGGCCTGTCCTACGTGCTGACCAGCAGCCTGGGCGACTGGGTGGGAAAGCTGCTGCTGGCCGACGTGGTGCTGGCGATCACCGTGGCGACCATGGCGATCCAGACCGCCGCCACCAGGATGCTGTTCTCCATGGCGCGTGACGGGATGATGCCCTTGTCGGGCCCGCTGTCCAGGGTCTCGCCCCGCACCGGGATGCCGACCGGGCCCGCGCTGGTCACCGGAGTGGCCGCGGCGGGCATCCTGCTGCTTGACTTCGCCTCTCCCGAGGCGTTCCTGGCCATCGGCACCACCTGCATCGTGCTGCTCTACCTGGCGTACGCGATGGTGACGGGCCCGCTGCTGCTCCAGCGCCTGCGCGGCGGCTGGCGGGGCGGAGCGCCGGCCGGGTTCGCCGAGGACGGCGGCCGGCTGTTCAGCATGGGCCGCTGGGGCCTGCCGGTCAACGCAATGGCCTTCTGCTACGGCCTGGCGATGATGATCAACCTGGCCTGGCCGAGGGCCGAGGTGTACGCCCCGATCACCGGCCACTGGTTCTTCCAGTGGTTCACCCTGCTCTTCCTGGCGGCGGTCGTGGCTCTGGGCGCGCTCTACCGGCGGCTACGCCGGCCCGCGGCCCGTCGTGCGCGGGCCGGGCAGATCCCGGTCGGCAATCCCGGCCAGGCGTAGCGCCGCGTCGGCGGTGGCGGCCGCCAGCGTCTCCAGGACGTCGGCGGCCATCTCGCCCGGGGCGTCCCTGCGGATCAGGATGACGCCCTCGATCAGCGCGAACAGCAGATCGGTGCGCAGCGCCCGGTCGGCGGGCGTCAGCGCCGCACCGGCGGAGGTGGCCGCAAGCAGCCGCGCGTAGGCGTCCTTGAGCTCGCCGCGCATGCGCCGGAAGGCGGCGAACCGCTCGGTGCGCACCTCGGGCAGGAGGTAGAGCGCGCCCAGGTTGTGCGGGCCCGAGCACAGCAGCCTGGCGTCGCAGTGGCACAGCTCCCACAGCCGCTCTTCCGGCGTGCCGCCGGTCAGGGCGCCGGCGGTCTCCAGCGAGGGCCGCACCGTGCTTTCCAGCAGTTCGGCGAGGATGTCCTCCTTGCCGCCGAAGTAGTGGTAGATCGACGCCTGCCTGATCCCGGCCCGTTCGGCCATCGCCCTCGTCGTGGTGGCGGCGTAGCCGTGCGTCGTGAACAACTCGGCCGCCGCCGTCAGGATCTCCTCCCGCGGGCTCAGCCCGCTTCGCGGCCGCGCGACGGCGCGCGGCCTGCCGACCCTTCGCACGCTGGAACCTGCCACGTCGGATCTGGGCACGTTGGAACGGGCACTCACCGCACGATCGTCGCACACCTCCGACCGGTCGCCGCGGCTGTGCGCTTCCGGTAACAGGCGGGAAACCCGGGGGCGCGTGAGAGGAAACACACGCCGCCTAATTTCTGTCGTGCGACAGAAATTCACCCCCCCTCCCCGAGGAGAACGCGTCATGGCGACCAGCACGACGTACGGCGCGCGCGAGCACGCCCGAGCCCAGGAGGGCACCAGAAGCGACACCATGCCGGTGCTCCCGGCCTCGGACTGGCCCACCCCGCCCGGCGGCGTCGACCCCGACGACCTCGTGTGGGCGGAAACCGTCGCCGGGGGCGGCTACACCCACAAGGTGCTGGCCCGGGGGACCGAGCTGCGCCTGACCGACCTGGCCGGCGACGCCTGCGCGCACCTGCTGCTCTACGTGGAGGGCCGCCCCTGGGAACGGCTCAACGTGGCCGACACCGTGAAGGTGCTGTGGAACGCCTACCTCGGCGAAGGCCACCTGCTGCTGTCGGACCAGGGCCGCGTGCTGGCCTCCGTGATCGCCGACACCTCCGGCCGCCACGACACCATGTGCGGGACCTCCACCCTTCGGCGCAACACCGAGCGCTACGGCGACGGCTCTCCGCACGGCCCCGCCCCCGCCGGGCGCGAGCTGTTCAAGCTGGCCGCCGCCAAGCACGGGCTCCAGCCCCGGGACCTGCCCCCGTCGATCTCCTTCTTCCAGGGGGTCAGGGTCGGCCCCGACGGCGGCCTGACCTTCACCGGCTCCGCCGGGCCCGGCGCGTCCGTCACCCTGCGCGCCGAGATGCCGCTGACCGTGCTCGTCGCCAACACCGCCCACCCCGTCGACCCCCGCCCCGCCTATACCTGCACCCCGCTGGAGGTCCTGGCCTGGCGCGCCCGGCCCACCGGGCCCGGCGACCCCCTCTGGCAGGCCGGCCCAGAAGGCCGCCGCGCCTTCCTCAACACCGCCGAGGTGACCCGATGACCGTGGTGGACGTGACCGTGCCGGCTCGCGCCCCCTGGTCGGCGATCATCCGCGCCGGGCAGGAGCTGACCATCACCGACCTCGGCGGCAACCAGGCCGTCGACTGCCTGCTGTACGACGCGCACGACACGGCCGTCCGCTACAGCGCCGCCGACACGATCCACGCGCAGGGCTCCATCTTCCTCACCACCGGCAGCGTGCTGCTGTCCAACGAGCACACCCCGCTGATGACCGTCGTCGCCGACACCTGCGGCCGCCACGACACCGTCGGCGGCGCCTGCTCCAAGGAGTCCAACACGCTGCGGTACGGCCACCACACCTACTCCCAGCACGCCTGCGTGGAGAACTTCCTCATCGAGGGCGGCCGCCACGGGCTCGGCAAACGCGACCTGGTCAGCAACATCAACTGGTTCATGAACGTCCCGGTCGAGCCCGACGGCACGCTCGGCATCGTGGACGGCATCTCCGCCCCCGGCCTCGCCGTCACCCTGCGCGCCGAGACCGACGTGCTGGTCCTGGTCTCCAACTGCCCGCAGATCAACAACCCGTGCAACGGCTTCGACCCCACGCCCATACGGATGACGGTCCGATGAACACCCTTCTCATCGCCAACCGGGGCGAGATCGCCGTGCGCGTCATCGCCACCGCCCGCCGCCTGGGCCTGCGCACGGTCGCCGTCTACTCCGACGCCGACCGGGGCGCCGCCCACGTCCGCCTGGCCGACCACGCCGTGCGGCTCGGCCCCGCCCCCGCCCGGGAGAGCTACCTGGACGCCGACCGGGTGCTCCAGGCCGCCCTGGACAGCGGCGCGGACGCCGTCCACCCCGGCTACGGCTTCCTGTCAGAAGACGCCGCCTTCGCGCGCCGGGTCGAGGCCGCCGGCCTGGCCTTCGTCGGTCCCACCCCCGGGCAGCTCGACCTCTTCGGCGCCAAGCACACCGCCCGCGCCGCCGCCGAGCGGGCCGGCGTACCCCTGCTCCCCGGCACGGGCCTGCTCCCCGACCTGGACGCGGCCCTGATCGCCGCGCGGGACATCGGCTACCCGGTCATGCTCAAGGCCACCGGCGGAGGCGGCGGCATCGGCATGCGCGCCTGCCGCGACGACGACGACCTGGCCCGGGCGTGGCAGAGCGTCCAGCGCACCGCCGCCGCCGGCTTCGCCACGGCCGGGCTGTTCCTGGAACGCCTGGTCGAGGGCGGCCGGCACGTCGAGGTCCAGGTCTTCGGCGACGGCACCGGCAACGTCGTCACGTTCGGCGACCGCGACTGCTCCCTGCAGCGGCGTCACCAGAAGGTGCTGGAGGAGGCCCCCGCCCCCGGCCTGCCGCCGCTGGTGCGCGCCAGGCTCGCCGACAGCGCCGCCGGCCTGTGCGCCTCGGTGCGCTACCGGTCGGCGGGAACCGTCGAGTTCATCTACGACCCGGCGCGTGCCGAGCCGTACTTCCTGGAGGTGAACACCCGCCTGCAGGTGGAGCACCCGGTCACCGAGGCGATCTACGGGGTCGACCTGGTCGAATGGATGCTGCGCCTGGCCCAGGGCGACGTCAGCCAGGTGCGCGCCGCCCTGGAGAACCCACCCGCGGCCACCGGCCACGCCGTCGAGGCCCGGGTCTACGCCGAGGACCCGAGCCGCGACCACCGGCCCAGCGCGGGCCTGCTCACCCGCGTCGCGTTCCCCGAGGGCGTGCGAGTCGACGGCTGGGTGGAGACGGGCACCCAGGTGAGCAGCGCCTACGACCCGCTGCTCGCCAAGGTCGTCGCGCACGGCGCCGACCGCGAACAGGCCCTCGACCGGCTGGCCGCGGCGCTGGCCGAGACCAGGATCGACGGCGTCGAGACCAACCTCGGGCTGCTGCGCGCCGCCGTGGACGACCCCTCCGTACGGGCGGCCACGCACGGCACGGCCACCCTGGCCGGGCTCACCGACGGCTCCCGCCGCATCGAGGTGGTGCGTGCCGGCACCCTCACCACCGTCCAGGACTGGCCGGGACGGACCGGCTACTGGCAGGTGGGCGTGCCGCCGTCGGGACCGATGGACGACCGCTCCTTCCGGTACGGCAACGCCGCCCTGGGCAACGACCCCGGCGCGCCCGGCCTGGAGTGCACGTTGCGCGGCCCGGCGCTGCGCTTCAGCCACGCCACCACCGTCTGCGTCACCGGCGCGCCCGCCCCCGTCACCGTGGACGGCGCGCCCGTCCCCCAGTGGGAGCCGGTCACCGTGCCCGCCGGCGGCGTGCTGGACATCGGCGCCGCCGAAGGGCCCGGACTGCGCGTCTACCTGCTGATCGCGGGCGGGTTCGACGTTCCCGCCTACCTGGGCAGCGCCGCGACGTTCACCCTCGGCGGGTTCGGCGGACACGGCGGCCGGGCCCTGCGCGCCGGGGACGTCCTGCACGGCGGACGCCTCGCGGAGGGCAGCGCCGATCCCGGTGAGCGGCCCGAGTTCGGGCACGCCTGGCGGATCGGCGTGGTCGAGGGCCCGCACGCCGACTCCGAGTTCTTCACCGACGACGACATCCACGACTTCTACGCCGCCCGGTGGAAGGTCCACCACAACTCCGCCCGCACCGGCGTACGCCTGATCGGCCCCAAACCGCGCTGGGCACGCCTCGACGGCGGCGAGGCGGGACTGCACCCCTCCAACATCCACGACACCCCCTACTCGGTGGGCGCCGTGGACTACACCGGCGACATGCCGGTCGTGCTCGGCCCCGACGGCCCCTCGCTCGGCGGGTTCGTCTGCCCGGCCACCGTCGTCACCTCCGAACGCTGGAAACTCGGTCAGCTCCGGCCCGGAGACACCGTCACCTTCGTCCCCGTGCCCCCTGCGATCGGCGTCCCCGGCGACGGCGGCGTGCTCCACCGCCTCCCCGAGACCGGCGAGCGGCCCAGCGTCACCTACCGGCGCAGCGGGAACGACAACATCCTCGTCGAGTACGGGCCGATGGAACTCGACCTGGGCCTGCGCATGCGCGTGCACGCGCTGGCGGAGGCACTGGCCGCCCGGGACCTGCCCGGCGTGATCGACCTCACCCCCGGCATCCGCTCGCTCCAGATCCATCTCGACCCGGACGCGCTCTCGCAGCGCGACCTGCTGGCCGAACTGCTCCGCATCGAGGCCGGTCTGCCGCCCACCGGAGAGCTTGAGGTGCCCAGCCGCGTCGTCCACCTTCCCCTGTCCTGGGACGACCCCGCCACCCGGGAGGCCATCGCCCGCTACATGGCGGGAGTGCGCGACGACGCGCCCTGGTGCCCGTCGAACATCGAGTTCATCCGCCGGGTCAACGGCCTGGACGACGTGGCCGAGGTCCACCGCATCGTCTTCGACGCCGAATACCTCGTGCTCGGGCTCGGCGACGTGTATCTCGGCGCTCCCGTGGCCACCCCGCTCGACCCCCGGCACCGTCTGGTCACCACCAAGTACAACCCCGCCCGCACCTGGACCGCCGAGAACTCCGTCGGCATCGGCGGCGCCTACCTGTGCGTCTACGGGATGGAGGGACCGGGCGGCTACCAGTTCGTGGGCCGCACCACACAGGTGTGGTCGAGCTGGCAGCAACGCGGCGGGTTCCAGCCCGGCTTCCCCTGGCTGCTGCGTTTCTTCGACCGCATCCGCTGGTATCCGGTCACGGCGGAAGAACTGCTCGAACTACGCGCCGACCTGGCGGCGGGGCGGTTCGAACCCAAGATCGAAGAAGGCGTGTTCCGGCTCGCCGACCACCACCGCTTCCTGGCCGAGCACGCCGGCTCCATCGCGGCCTTCCGCGAACGGCAGGCCGCCGCTTTCGCCGCCGAACGCGCGGCCTGGCAGGCGTCGGGCGAGTTCGATCGGGCGGAGCAGCCCCAAGGGCCGGCCGAAACCGAGCTGGAGCTGCCACCGGGCTGCGAAGTGGTGGAAGCGGAGTTCACCGCGAGTGTGTGGCAGATCGGCGTCACGCCCGGCCGGCGGATCGCCGCCGGGCAGCCGCTGATCGTGCTGGAGGCGATGAAGATGGAGTCCGCCGTCCCGGCCCCCGCCGACGGCGTGGTCGAACGAGTCCTGGTCGGCCCCGGTGACCAGGTGGAGGCGGGCACCCCGCTGGTGGTGCTGAGGAGTGATCGTGGCTGAGACGGCGCTGCAACGAGTCCGCAGGGCCTACGCCCGGATCACCGAGACGGACCGTCCGGAGATCTGGATCGACCTGCGGCCACAGGCCGACGTGGAGGCCGAAGCCGCAGCCGTGGACGCGCGGGTGACGGGCGGCGAACACCTCCCTCTCGCGGGGTCTCTGCTGGCCGTCAAGGGCAACATCGACGTGGCCGGCCTGCCGACCACCGCCGGCTGCCCCTCCTACGCCTACCTTCCGGACGCCGACGCCCCCGCTGTGGCCCGGCTCCGCGCGGCCGGCGCGGTCGTGCTCGGCACCACCAACATGGACCAGTTCGCCACCGGGCTGGTCGGCACCCGCAGCCCCTACGGCGCGGTGCGCGCCGCCACCGACCCGGCCCGGATCTCCGGAGGGTCCAGCTCGGGCTCGGCGGTCGCCGTCGCGCTGGGCCTGGCCGACCTGGCGCTCGGCACCGACACCGCGGGCTCGGGCCGGGTGCCCGCCGCCTTCAACGGCATCGTCGGACTCAAGCCCACCCGCGGCCTGATCCCTGCCGAAGGCGTGGTCCCGGCCTGCCGGAGCCTGGACTGCGTCAGCGTCTTCGCCCGCACGCTCCCCGAGGCCCAGCGGGCCCTGGCCCTCATGACCGGCCCCTCCGCATCGCCCGTATCCCGTCCGGCCCGCCGCCCCGGGCCGTGGCGGGTGGCGGTGCCCGCCACCGCCGATCTCGGGTCGCTGGCGCCGGGCTGGGCCGAGGCGTTCGAGGCGACGGCCGGCGGGCTGGCCTCGGCGGGCGTGGAGATCCGCCCGATCGACCCCGCCCCCTTCCTGGAGGCCGCCGCGTTGCTCTACCAGGGGGCGTTCGTCGCCGAGCGTTACACCGCGGTCGGCGCGTTCGTCGACGCGTCTGCGGAAAGGGGCGGCCCGGACCTGGATCCCGTCGTCGCCTCCGTCATCACCGCGGCCCGTGACCTGCCCGCGCACCGTCTGTTCGCCGATCGGGAACGGCTCGCGGCGCTCCGCGAGCGGGCCCTGTCCCTGCTCGGCGACCGCGACGCCCTGCTCCTGCCGGTCGCTCCCCGTCATCCCACCCTGGCGCAGGTCGCGGCCGACCCCGTCGGCGTCAACAGCGAGCTCGGCCGCTTCACCAACTTCGTCAACCTCTTCGACATGTGCGCTCTCGCCGTACCCGCCGGATGGGTGGACGGACTGCCGTACGGGGTCATGCTGGTCGGCCGGGCCCACGCCGACGACGACCTGGCCGCCATCGCCCGGCTGCTCCGGCCGTCCGTCCGCCTGGCCGTGGCCGGCGCGCACCTGTCAGGACAGCCGCTCAACCACGAGCTCACCGCGTGCGGCGCCCGCCTGCTCGCCACCACCACGACCGCGGCGCGCTACCGGCTGCACGCCCTGACCACCGACCCGCCCAAACCCGGGCTCGTCCGGGTCCCGGAGAACGGCGCGGCCATCGAGTGCGAGGTGTGGGAACTTCCCGCCGAAGGGCTGGGCCGCCTGCTCGCGGCCCTTCCCCGCCCGATGACGCTGGGCCAGGTCGAACTCGCCGACGGCACGAACGTGCCCGGCTTCCTCTGCGCGCCGGAAGGGTTGCGGGACGCGGCCGACATCACCGCCCACGGGGGGTGGCGCGCCTACCTCCGATCCCCGGCGGTCCACGCCTGACCCGCTCCCGGACAGACGACGGCGGCGACGGCGAGACCCGCCTGCCGGATCGCCTCGACCAGGGCGTGCTCGCGGCCCGCCGGCCCGTGCGCGAGCACGGCGTAGCCCTCCCACCTCGCCCCGGCCATGACGCCCACGTCGGCCCGCGTCCCGGCGTCCGTGCCGGTCTTGTTCGCCACCCAGACCCCGGCGGCGTACGGCAGGGCCGCCGGCGGGTCGCGGTCCTCGGGCTCGTGCGGGAGCAGCGCGGGCACCAGCGCGCGGTCGGTGTTGTGCGCCATCCAGCCGAGCAGCAGCCGCTGCCACGGCTCGCGCCCGTACGCCAGCGACCGCATGAGCCCGGCCAGCTCACGCGCCGTCCCGGTGGCGAAGGACGGCGGATGCCCGGGAAGCCGGGGCTCGCGGATCCTGTCGTGGATCCGGGTCCTGGCCAGTCCGAGCGCGGCGGCGGCCGCGTCCACCCGGCCGAGCCCGAGCCGCCGCAGCAGCGCGTTCGTCGCGGTGTTGTCGCTGACGGCGGCGGTGAGCAGCGCGAGATCGCCGGCCGTCCAGTCGCGGGCCGACAGGCCGGTCAGCAGGCCCGACCCGCCCGCGTAGTCCTCGTCGAGCAGCGTCACGCGCTCGCCCGGATCCACGACCCCCGCCGCCACGTCCTGCGCGAGCGCCGCGAGCAGCAGCACCTTGCCGGTGCTCGCCAGCGGCAGCACCACGTCCTCGTTCAGGCCGAGCGCCCCGGGCACGCAGACGGCCAGCGTGCCCGGACAGGAGGCCGCGACCTCCTCCAGCCGCAGCGTCTCCGGCCCGCCGGGATTATTCACGTCCGTTCCTTTCCGCTCTCGCCGGACTTGCACGGGGTCCTCGCACGGGTCACAGCGCGAGCACCGTGCCCGGCCGGGCGCCGGTCTCCTCGCCGTCGCGCACCACGACCCGGCCGGCGGCGACGACCGCGTCGATCCCGGCGGGCGGCAGCAGCGGCTCGGTGAACGTCGCCCGGTCGGCCACCGTCGCGGGGTCGAAGACCACCAGGTCGGCGTGCGCGCCGTCGCGGATCACGCCGCGCCCGGTCAGCCCGAAGCGCGCCGCGGCCATCCCGGTCATCTTGTGCACCGCCTCCTCCAGCCGCAGCAGCCCCAGCTCCCGGACGTACCGGCCGAGCACCCGCGGGAACGTCCCGGCCCAGCGCGGGTGCGGACGCCCGCCCGGCTTCGGCACGCCGTCCGAACCGATCATCGCGTACGGCGCGGCGAGCACCCGCCGCACGTCCTCCTCGACCATCGAGTGACTGATGATCGTCACCTCGCCGGCCTCGGCCACCAGCAGATCGGCGGCCACGTCGAGGGGGTCGGCGTCCGCCGAGGCCGCGAGGTCGGCGATGGTCCAGCCCTCCGCCTGCGGGTGGCGGGGCGCGCACGCCACGGAGATGCGGTCCCAGCCGCCGTTGCCGACCGTGTTCTCCCAGCCGGGCACGCCCTCCGCGATGGCGCGGCGCATCCGGTCGCGCTGGGCGGGATCGCCGAGCCGGGCCGTCAGCGCCCCCAGGCCGCCGTCGTTCGCCCAGGGGGGCAGCATGGCGGCCAGCGCCGTGCTGCCCGCCGTGTAGGGGTAGACGTCGCAGGTGACGTCCATGCCCTCGGCGCGCAGCGCGGCGATGCGCGGCAGCGTGCGCTCGGTGCGGCCCCAGGCGTACCGGCCCGCGGTCTTGTGGTGCGAGACGTGCAGCGCCGCGCCGCTGCGCCGGGAGATCTCGACCGCCTCCTCCAGCGCCTCCTCGACGCGTGACATCTCGTCACGCAGGTGGGTGACGTACGGCTTGCCGTGCCGGGCGGCCACCGCCGCCAGCGCCACCACCTCGTCGGTGCCGGCGTACGAGCCGGGGGTGTAGATCAGCCCGGTGGACAGCCCGGCCGCGCCCTGCGCCAGGGAGGCGTCGAGCAGCGCGCACATCGTGCGCAGCTCGCCGGGCCGGGCGGGCCGGTCCACGGGGCCGAGCACGCCCGCCCGGAGCGTGCCGTGGCCGACGAGCGAGGCCAGGTGGTTGGCCCGGGGCACCCGCGCGTGCGCGGCGGCGAAGCCCGCGAAGTCGGCGTACGCGCCGACGTCGCCGCCGAAGGTGATCCGCGTCTCGGCCCGCATGGCGGACAGCCGCTCCGGCAGGGCCGGGAAGAGGCTGGACCCGCAGTTGCCGCAGATCTCGGTGGTCACGCCCTGCAGCACCGACGCCCGCACCAGCGTGGAGCCGCCGCCGGACGGGCCGAGCAGCGTGACGCCGTCGGAGTGCGTGTGGACGTCGATGAAACCGGGGGAGACCACGCGTCCGCGCGCGTCGATCACCTCGGCCGCGCTCGTACGGGGGGCCTCGCCCGGGGCCAGCACGGTCAGCCGCCCGGCGGCGATCCCGACGTCGGCGGGCCTGCCGGGGCGGCCGGTGCCGTCGACCAGCAGGCCGCCCCGGATCAGCAGCTCGAAGCCGCTCACTGGACCTGCCCGAGGAAGGTGCGCAGCCGCTCGTGCCGCGGCGCCGCGAGCACCTCGCGCGGGTCGCCGCGCTCGACGATGACGCCGTCGTCCATGAACACGAGCTGGTCGCCGACCTCGCGGGCGAAGTTCATCTCGTGGGTGACGACCATCATGGTCATGCCGGTCGCCGCGAGGTCCCGCATGACGGCCAGCACCTCCTGCACGAGCTCGGGGTCGAGCGCGCTGGTCGGCTCGTCGAAGAGCATCAGGCTGGGCCGCATGGCGAGGCTGCGGGCGATGGCCACCCGCTGCTGCTGGCCGCCGGACAACTGGGCCGGGTAGTGGTGGGCCCGGTCGGCCAGGCCGACCCGGTCGAGCAGTTCCTCCGCCTGCCGCCTGGCCTGCGCGGCGGGCGTGCCCAGCACGGTGACCGGCCCCTCCATCACGTTCTCGATCGCGGTGCGGTGCGGGAACAGGTGGAAGCGCTGGAACACCATGCCGATGCCGCGCCGCTGCCGGGACAGCTCGTGGGGGCGCAGGGAGTGCAGCCGGCCGCCGCGCTCGGCGTAGCCCATCAGCTCGCCGTTCACCCAGATCCGGCCGGAGTCGATGGTCTCCAGCCGGTTGACGCAGCGCAGCAGGGTCGACTTGCCCGACCCCGACGGGCCCACCACGCACACCACCTCGCCGGCGGGGACGTCGAGGTCGATGCCCTTGAGCACCTCGAGCGACCCGAAGCGCTTGCGGACGGCGCGGATGCGCACCATCGGCTGATCGGCGTTCACGAGGGCTCCTTCGACGGCAGGGGCTCCTTGGACGGCAGCGGCTCCCTGGACGGCAGCGGCGACAGGTTGCGGCGGACCCGGGAGGACAGCCGCACGTGGCCGCGCTCGAACCGCTTCTCGATGAAGTGCTGGCCGACGCTCGCGATCGTGGTGAGCACGAGGTACCAGATCGAGGCGACCACGAGCATCGCGATGACCTCGAAGTTGCCGAGGTAGATGCGCTGCGCCACGGTCAGCAGCTCGGCCCCGGCGATCACGGAGACCATCGAGGTGGTCTTCAGCATCGAGATGAACTGGTTGCCGGTCGGCGGGATGATCACCCGCATGGCCTGCGGGAGCACCACGCGGCGCAGCACCTGCCGGTGCGACATGCCGAGCGACTCGGCCGCCTCCCGCTGGCCCGGGTCGACCGAGCGGATGCCCGCGCGGACGATCTCCGCCATGTACGCGCCCTCGTTGATCGCCAGGCCGAGCAGCGCGGCGGTGAACGGCGTGATGACCGCGTTCGCCTGCCACTCGATCAGCTTGGGCCCGCCGAACGGCACGCCGATCGCGAAGGTGGGGAAGACCAGCCCGATGTTGAACCAGAAGATGAGCTGCACCAGCAGCGGCGTGCCGCGGAAGAACCACGTGTAGAGGGCGGAGGTGCCGCGCAGCACGGGGTTGTCCGACAGCTGCATGACGGCGGCCAGTACGCCCAGCGCCAGGCCGATGGCCATGGACAGCACGGTGAGCTGGATCGTGACCCACAGACCGCCGAGGATCCTGCCGTCGGCCAGGTAGGCGACGATGACGTCCCAGTGCAGGTTCTCGTTGACAATGATCGTGTAGGCCAGCCAGACGAGGAAGAGGAGGGCGACGGCCGCCCCCAGCCACCGGCCGGGCCGTACGGGGCGCACGGCCTCGATCGGCAGCTCGGCGTCGGCCGCCTTCTCCCGGGTCACTTCCACGGCTGGGTGTTGACCAGCACGCCGTTGACGGCGTTGGCCGTCACGCCGTACTTGTCCAGCACGGACGTGTAGCCGCCGTCGGCCTGGAGCTCCTCCATCGCCTTGGCGACCGCGTCCCGCAGCGCCGTCTTGCGCTTGTCGACGGCGATGCCCCACGGGCCGGCCTCGTACTGCTCGGGCAGCACGTCGTACTTGCCGGTGTCCTTGGCGTACATGACGGCGACGGGGTAGTCCACGATCGTGGCCACCGCGCGCCCGGAGTCGATCGAGAGCAGGCCGGTGGGCGCGTCCTCGCTCTGCATGATCTTCATCTTCGTGGCGCACTTCTCGTTCTGCTTCTCGCCGATGGCGAGGTTCGAGCTGCCCTTGGCCAGCACCACCGTGCGGCCGCACAGGTCGTCGAGGGTCTTGATGCCCTCCGGGTTGCCCTTCTTCACCATGATCGCGCCGCCGGCGTTGAAGTAGTCGATGAAGTCGACCGCCGCGCGCCGCTCCTGGGTGTCGCTCATCGAGGACATCACGATGTCCCAGCGCCCGCCCTGGAGGCCGGGGATGAGGCCGTCGAAGGCCGCGTTGGTGATCGAGAACTTCAGCCCGAGCTTGGCCGCGATGGCGGCGCCGAGGTCGGGGTCGACACCGGTGAGCTCCTGGGTGCCCTTCTTGTACATCTCCATCGGGGGGTAGCCCTCCGACGTGGCGACCCGCAGCGTGCCCGACTTTCGCACGTCCTCGGGAACCAGGTCCTTCGCTGTCTTGCCCGTCGTCGCCGCCGCGTTCTCGCCCGCGGCGGTCCCCGACGACGAACGCCCGCAGCCGCCGGCGAGCGCCGACACGACCAGCGCGCCGACTATGGCCACATATAGGCGCTTTGTCATGGAACCTCCTGTTTTGCGAACGATTGAGCTTATGCTGGCGACAGGAGGTAACGGGCGTAACAATCGTGAACGCTTGTGGTCCTCAGCATCGAAGACTTCGATGCTCCTCGACGGGATGCGGCGCAGCCGTTTCAAGCCACGCGAGCGGGTCCCGTCTCAGCCCCCGAGCCCGTGCGCCGGGCGGGAGACCGAGACCGCGGGCCGTACGACCGCGACCCGGGCACGGTGGACGGCGGGCTTGCCCGCCGGGCGCGTCCCGGCGGCCCAGCACACCGCGCCCGCGGCCACGGCCGCCACCAGCGCGAGCCATCCGAGGGCCCGCCCCGCGCGCAGGCCGTAGCCGCAGGCGAGCCAGTACAGCGACAGCAGCAGCCTCATCCGGCCGCGCGGGCTGCCCAGCCGCCGCATCTCCATGGCCCCGAACGCGAAGTCGGCCGCCACGCGCGCGTCGTCGACGCCCGGCCGCAGGCGCTCGTACAGAACCGCCAGGCGCGCCGGGTCGGGCTCCCGCTCCCCGGCCGGACCGGCCTGCTCGTCGGCGCCCTGCGCCGGCCACCCCCGCCACAGGTGCTCGTCGGCGATGACCCGGCGGCGGCTCCACCACCGTACGGGCGGCCAGCCCAGGCGCAGCCCCAGCCCGCCCGGGGGCGCGGCGAACACGCACTCCCGCAGGCGCAGGCCCTCGGGACGGCGCAGCCCGCCGAGGCCGCACGCCCGCAGGTCCGCCCCGGTCAGCGTGAGCGCGCCCGCGTCGAGGCCGTCGAGCGAGGTCACGCGCAGCCGGCCGGAGCGCCGGGTGACGGCGGACAGCCCGGCGAGCGTCGCGTCCCGCAGGTCGACCTCGGCGTCGGACAGCCGTGCGGCGAGCCGCCCGAGGACGGCCGTAGCGCGAAGCACCACACGGCATCCGCCGGTGTCGATGTGCAACGGCGCGCAGGCCCGTACGCCCGCGAGCGACAGGCGCCGCACGATCCGCATCGGGCCGAGGTAGGCCGCCCCCTCGAAGCGGGCGCCCTGGAACTCGGCGCTCGCCCCGCAGTCCGAACCGCGAAAGGAGACGGCCCGGTGGAAGCGGGCGCCGCGAAAGCAGGCGTCCCCGTGGAAGGTGGCCGCGTCGAACGTGGCGAACCCGTGGAATTGCGCCCTTTGGAACGACGCCTTCTGGAACGACGCGTTGGCCGTGCCTCCGGGTGGCGGGGTGCCGAACCGCGCGGCGCCGAACAGGGCGTCGCCGCGCACCGTGACGTGGTCGAACGCGGCATGACCGCACACCCGCGCGTCGTGCAGGGAGAACTCGCGCAGGAACCGGGCCTCGCGGAAGGAGACGTTGCCGAGGAACCGGGCGCCGTAGAACGAGGCGAGCCGGTCGAACCTGGCGTGGTCGAAGGTCGCGTCACCGGCGAAGACGACCTCGCCGAAGCGGGCCGGGCCGGTGAAGACGGCGCGGTCGAACCTCGCCCTGCCGACACGGCGCTCCACGCCGTCGAGGACCCGCGTGAGCAGGTCCTCCGACAGTACGGTGCCGCGCAGGTCGAGGGCCTGACCGGGAGTCGGGCTCCGCAGCAGCTCGGCCGCCTCGACCGGCGTGAGGTGCGCCAGGCATCTGCCGTACGGCTCGTGGGCGACGCCGAGGCACTCGGGCACGGCGTCACACGTTCTCCAGACCACGTCGAGCGGAGTGATCCGCGACCGGGGTGTCATGGCAACGTCATACCCGATGTCCCGTCTCGGGACGTTAAAGCGTGATGGATAGGTAACAGTGTGTATCCATCGGGCGATCGCCTCGGGGCTCCTCGCCGGTCGTTTGCCCTGGACAGGCAGGGGTACCCGACGTGCATGTCTGAGCAGTCGAACTCCACACCGCCACCGCAGACGCAGCCGTACCCCGGCCGGACGGGCGAGATGACGCCCGAGCCCAGGGACGAGATGCGCGACTACACCGGACGCGACCTGCTCGCGGGCAAGCGTGCCCTCGTCACCGGCGGCGACTCCGGCATCGGGCGGGCCGTCGCCGTGGCGTTCGCCAAGGAGGGGGCGGACGTCGCGATCGCGTACCTGACCGAGCACGAGGACGCCGAGCACACCAGGAAGCTGGTGGAGCAGGAGGGCCGCCGCTGCTTGATCATCCCGGGGGACCTCGCCGATCCCCGCCACTGCGAGGAGGTCGTGGAACGCACGGTCCGCGAGCTCGGCGGGATCGACGTGCTCGTGAACAACGTGGCCACGCAGTCACCGGTGCAGTCACTGGAAGAGCTGTCCAATGATCAGTGGGAGCGCACCTTCGCGGTGAACATCCACAGCTACTTCTGGGTCACGAAGGCCGCGCTGCGGCACATGCCTGAGGGCGGCTCGATCGTCAACACCTCGTCGATCAACGGGCTGCGCGGCAACAAGACCCTGATCGACTACTCCGCGACCAAGGGCGCGATCAACGCGTTCACCTACTCCCTGGCCCAGGTGCTGGTCGAACGGGGGATCAGGATCAACGCCGTGGCCCCCGGCCCGGTCTGGACGCCGCTCATCCCGTCCACGTTCCCCGAGGAGAAGGTGGGCAAGTTCGGCCAGCAGGTGCCGATGGGCCGGCCGGCCGACCCCGACGAGATCGCTCCCTCGTACGTGTTCTTCGCCGCCAACCGGCTGTCGTCGTACTACACCGGTGAGGTCCTCGCCCCGATCGGCGGCGAGACGCTGCCCGGATGAGGTCGCGGCGCCGGCGGCACGGGTCGACGTCACAGGGCCGCCCGGGATCGTCCCGGGCGGCCCTGTGCATGCTTCCCTTGTGCTCGCTTCCCTGGGCTTGCTTCCCTGGGCTTGCTTCAGCCGTTCTCGTTCAGACGGCGACTCTGGTCCTGCAGCTCGTCGATCAGCTTGGAGGCCTCGGCCTTGCTGAGCCCTTCCGGCACGTCCCGCCCGGCCTCCCTGGCCAGTGTGCGCAGGTAGGACTCCTGCGGCGCGGTCATCGGCTCGTCCCCGGTCGCCCACTCCTCGGGGTCCTTCTCCACAGGTCCTCGGTCCATGACTCCTCCATTGTCGAACTGCCGTTCGCTCTACCCGTCGTCGTGGTCCGTAACCTGCGATCAACGCGCCGCGGGGTGGCGTATGTACCGGGCCCGGGTGAGCTCCGAATCGCCCGGCTCCGCCCGTCGCCGCCGCAGCATCCGCGCGGCCAGCACACCGCCCGTGGCGCATCCGGCGGCCAGCGCCGCCGCCGCGGCGAACATCGAGCCGGCGCGCGTGGACGGAGGCTCCGGCCGTACGGCGCGGGCCCGCCAGGCGCGCAGCCACATCGCCTCGGCCGCCGCGTCGAGCAGATAGGTGGGCCGGACGCGGCCCATGGGCACGTAGACCAGGTCGACGGCGAGCAGCGTCGCCGCCGTGGCCATGCCGAGCCGGCGCGCGTGGTCGGCGCCGCCGGGAGTGGAGGCGGCGCGGATCTGCGTCCATCCGATCCCGACGAGCAGCCCGGCGACGGTGCGCTCCAGCCACCGGTCGGTCTTCGCGCCGAACACCTTCTCGAAGCTCGGCAGGTGCAGCAGCGGCCACAGTCCGCCGGCGATGTTGAAAAGCCCGTGGGCGCGGGCCAGGGCCGCCGCGCCCCTGTCGTCCTGGGTGGTCATAGGCCGACGATGCCCGGCCGTAAAACGGACAAACCGCACTAGGTTCGCCAGGAGGGCCGGGGGTAGGCGCACATCGAGCAGCCACGGGGGAGGACGCCATGCCCGGAAATTTCAAGATTCGGCCACTCGGGGGAGCGGCGGGCTGTCTCCTGATGATCGTCATCTCGGTCGTCGCGTCGATCCTGCTCACGATCCTGGCCAACGTCCTGATCCGATGAGAGGGCCGGCGTGCTTCTCGCGGACGGTGCGCTGCCCTTGTTCTCCCGAACCCGCTCGCCGGCAATCACGACCGCTGGCCGATTTCCGTCGCCCGTTGTGACCGTCCGCGGGACGGGCCGTAATTGCATTAGCCGAAAAGTATGTTCCGGTTGGCACAATTCTCGCATTCCGCGTGGAGAACGCCCGGTGGTGAATTTGTGCGATGACAGGCGGAACATTTCGCCTATATCATCGCCGACCGTGGCTGAAAGCGATCTTTCGAGCCCGTCCCTTGTCGATGACCTGTACTTTGTCCTGCACGACAATGTGACGGGCCATCCGTTGCTTCATTCCCGGCTCACGGGGCTGGCGCTGGCCGGCGGGGTCCTCGGCGAACTGATGCTCGCCGAGCGCGTGGCGCTCGACTTCGGGTCGAACCCGGAACGCCTCTACCCGACGTCCCCGGACGCCACCGGTGACCCGCTCACCACGGCGGTGCTCGGGCACGTCATCGCCGAACCGCACCACCCGGTCGGCACGTGGCTCCTTTTCTTCGCCCGTACGATCTACGCCGACGTCACCGCCAGGATGATCGCCGCGAACCTGCTGAAGCCGCCGGTCAGGCATCTGCTGAAGCAGCAGCCCCCGGCTCCCGCGGACATGAACACGGCCGCGTGGCCGCTCGCCCGCCTGAACCTCGCCGTGCAGCGACGCAAGCCGCCGGTGACCAAGGACTGCGTCCTCCTGGGGCTCCTGGACGCGGCCGGTTGCGCCCAGCGGGTGCTGTCCGAGCACGATCCCCGGTTCGTGGCCGCCGTGACCGCCATGCTCCCCGTACCCCTGCGGAGACTCATCGCCCAGACCAAGGTCGCCGTCGGCCAGGCCGTCATCAGCCGCCGGTGACCAGCAACCCCCCTCACACGGAGTTCCAGGTGTCCCTCACACAGCAACGGCCCAGCGCCGTCACCGCCGCACTGGCCGAGGACCGGCTCGGCGTGCCGTCCATCGTTTTCTTCGTCATCTCCGCGGCGGCGCCGCTGATGGTCGTCGCGGGTTCGGTCCCTACGGCGTACACGGTGACGGGCGTCATCGGTGTCCCGTTCGCATTCCTGATGCTGGGCGCCATTTTCGCGCTATTCGCCGTCGGATACGTGACGATGGCCAGGCACGTGGTGAACGCGGGCGCTTTTTATGCCTATGCCGCCCAGGGGCTCGGCCGGACCCAGGGAGTCGCGACCGCCTGGGTGGCGCTGCTGGCCTACAACGCGCTGCAACTCGGCCTCTACGGAATCATCGGATCGGCGGCCGAGCCGCTGCTCGTCGACTGGTTCGGCGGCTCGCCCCCGTGGTGGGTGATCGCGCTCGTGGCCTGGGTGGTGACCGGCGTGCTCGGCCTGCTGCGGGTGGACGTCAACGGAAAGATCCTGTCCATCCTGCTGGTCAGTGAGATCGCCATCGTGCTGCTGTTCGACCTCGGCGATGTGACCCACGCGGCCCCGGGCGGTCTCAGCCTCGAGGGCTTCACTCCCGGCGCGCTGTTCGTGCCCGGCGTGGGTGCCGCGCTCGCCACCGTCGTCGCGGGGTTCGCCGGCATCGAGTCGTCGGTGGTCTTCGCCGAGGAGTCCAAGGACCGCCACAGGACCGTGCCCATCGCCACCTACCTGGGCATCGCGATCATCGCCGTGCTGTACGCGTTCTCCGCGTGGGCGCAGACGGTGCCGACCGGGCCGGACGGTATCGTCAAGGCCGCCTCGGAGCAGGGGACCGAGCTGATCTTCAACCAGGCCGCCGCCCACCTGGGCTCCGCCGTCTCGACGATCGGCTCGGTGCTGTTCGTGACCAGCAGCATCGCCTGCATGATCGCCTTCCACAACACCACGGCCCGCTACATCTTCGCCCTGGGCCGGGAGAACGTCCTGCCCTCGATCTTCGGCCGCACCTCGGCCCGGACCGCCGCGCCGATCGCCGGGTCCCTGCTGCAGACGGTGCTCGGGCTGATCGTGATCATCGTTTACGCGATCTCCGGCCTCGACCCGGTCACCAAGATGTTCTTCATCTTCGGCACCTTCGGCGGTCTCGGGCTGCTGACCCTGCTCACCGTCACCTCGATCTCGGTGATCGTGTTCTTCGCCCGCGATCCGCGGGGGGAGACGACCTGGCGCACCCGCGTGGCCCCGGCCCTGGCGATCCTGGCGCTCTGCGTGATCATCTGCCTCACCCTGGTCAACTTCGACACGGTCCTCGGGGTCGAGCCCGACTCGGTCCTCCGCTGGATCCTGCCCGGTATCTTCGTTGTTGCGATCGTCTTCGGCCTGGTCTGGGGCCGGGTGCTGAAGTCGATCCGGCCCGAGGTGTACGCCAACATCGGCCTGGGCGCCCAGGCCCTCAACGGGGGCGTCAAGTGACGATCGAGATCACCCGGATGACGGACGCGGCCGCGGCCGGCGGGCTCATCGCCGAAACCTTCCACACCGACGAGATCACCAGGTGGCTCATCCCGCGGGCGGAAGACCGGCTGCCGATGCAGCGGCGGTTCTTCACGATGTGGGCCGGGCACGCGCTGGAGCACGGCGACGTCTACGGCATCCACGAGTCGGGCGAGCTGGCCGGTGTGGCGGTCTGGTTCGCCGCGCCGTTCCCCGAGATCCCCGGAGAGCAGGAGGCGATCGCGTCCTTCGCGGGGGACAACGCCGAACGCTACGGGCTCTTCGGGCAGCTGACGGAGAAGCTCCACCCCCGGGAGCCCCACCACTACCTGGCGTTCCTCGCGCTGGAGCGGGGGAGGACCGGCCGCGGCCTGGGCACCCTGCTGCTGGAGGAGCATCACCGCAAACTCGACGCCGAGGGGATCCCGGCCTATCTGGAGGCGAGCAGCGAGGCGAGCCGGCGGCTCTATCTCCGCCACGGCTACGTCGACATGCCCGAGCTGCTCCGGCTTCCCGGCGGCCCGGTCATGTACCCCATGTGGCGCGAGCCCCGCTCGTCCGGGCAGGCCGGATAGCCGTACCGGTGGGGGACGGGACGGCCGGCTGACCGCTCAGCCGCCGCCCGTCTCCTCGGCCCGGGTGGACACGTACGCCCCCTGTCCCTCGATCGTGTACACGAGGCCCTCGCCGCTGAGCACCTCGACGGCGCGGCGTACGTCTTCGGGGGCGAACCCGTGCTCACGCACGAGACGCTCCTCGGACGGCAGGGGACGGTCGGGCTCGATCCGGCCGCGCACTATCTCCTCGCGAAGCATCGCCGCGAGCCGCCGGTGCGCGGGGACCGGTTCCTCGGGATCGTTGGTGACGGCCACGCCCCACCACTGCCCGGCCCCGCCCGATCCAACCCTTGCCCTCCGCCGTCTCAGTCCCGGACGGGCTGGGCGTGGCGATCGGCCGCGGGCTCCGGACGGGGCGAGCGCAGCGCCGGAGCGGTGAGGGCAACGAACAACGCCAGCACGGCGGGCACCAGCAGCGCGCGCGGAAGGGTGACCGCCTCGGCCAGGCCGCCGATCAGAACGGGACCCGCGAGGAAGCCGGTGTAGCCGAGGCTCGCCACGGCGGCGAGCGCGCGGCCCGACTGGGCCGGGTCGCGGTGCCCGGCGGCCGAGAACACCTGCGGGATGATGCACGACAGGCCCGCGCCGAACAGACCGAATCCGACGACCCCGGCAACGGGTTCGCCGACGAGGATCCCGGCCGCGAGACCTGCCCCGGCGAGCCCTCCGCAGCAGCGCACCAGCGTGACCTGCCCCAGCCAGGCGGCGAGGCGGTCCCCGGCGAACCGGCCCGCCGTCATCATGATCGAGAACGCGGCGTACGCGGCAGCGGCGAAGCCGGGGGAGGAGCCCAGGTTGTCACGCAGGTAGACCGAGCCCCAGTCGGCCGCGGCGCCTTCGCCGATCATGCAGCAGAACGCGAGGACGCCGAGGAGCAGCACGGTGCCGCCGACGCGCCGGCGTGCGGGTCGCGCCTCGGGGGAGCCCGCCTGCGCCGCCTCCCGCGCCGGCTCGTCGCGCGTCGCCCAGCGGGCGCTCAGCAGGGCGATGAGCAGGATCACCGCACCCATCGCCGCGAAGGTGACACCGGGGCTCATCCCGGCGTGGGCGAACATGCCGCCGGCGGATGCTCCCACGAATCCTCCGACGCTGAACACCGCGTGGAAGGACGACATGATCGACTTTCCGGACGCCCGCTCCACCACCACGGCGTTGGCGTTCATCGCGACGTCGAGCGTGCCGCAGACCGCGCCGAACACGAACAGGGAGAGCGCGAGCGCCGGCAGGTTCGGCATGTAGGCGGGAAGCACGAGGACGAGGCCCTGGGCGATGGCCACCGGCAGCATGGTCCGGTAGCTGCCGTAGCGGTCCACCAACCGGCCGACGACCTGCATGCCGGTGATGGCGCCGGCCGCGATGCCGAGCAGTCCCAGGCTGAGCGCGCCGTCGCTCAGCCGCAGGCCCGCCTTGATGGCGGGGATGCGGCTGGTCCACGTGCCCATGGCCATGCCGGACAGCAGGAACAGTCCGTAGACGGCCACGCGGGCGCGCAGAAGCGCCGGACGGGCGGGGACGGACAGAGCCATGTGGTGCTCCTCGGGGCGCTGGGAGGTTCGTACCGGAAGATTCGTCGGTGTTGTCGCGGGTGTTGTCGCGGGTGTCGTCGCGGGAGTGGCCCGGTGACGGGTGGCGGGGCCTCGGGCCGGTGTGCTGCTGCGGAGGTCCGCTCGTGTGCCATGCAGCCGTACGGACGGGCTGGGTGAACCTGTCGGCGCCGGCGAGGTGTGCGAACGATCAAGGGAGGTGTTCGCCTCCCGCGCGGGAAACCGCCCGGCTTGGCGACCTCCCGGACGGCGTCTGAGGGCGGAACCCGGGGTCGGAGGAGGACTGCCGTCTCGCGTATCCGCCCGGTCCAGGTCCGACGCGGGGGCGGTCCCAGGACGACGGCACCTCTGCGGGGTGCTCAGGTGACGGGAACGGAGGCGGGAACGGTGCGCACGGCGACGCCGGCGGCGGTGAGAGCGTCGTGCTGGTCCCGGGGGATGTTCTCGTCGGTGACGACCACGTCGAGCCGGTCGAGCCCGCAGACCGCGCCGAACGCCGTACGGGTGAACTTCCCCGAGTCGCACGCGACGACGACGCGGCGGGCCGAGGCGATCGCGGCCTGTTTGATGGCAACCTCCGGCAGGTCGTGCGCGGTCAGGCCGTGTTCGGCCGACAGGCCGCAGCAGCCGATCACCGCGGTGTCGAACCGGAGGGCCTTGATCGACGTCTCGGTGAGCGGTCCCACGAAGTTCATCTCCCCGTGCCGCACCTCCCCGCCGGGCAGGACGAGGCGGACGCGGGGTGCGCCCGCCAGTTCCTGCGCCGCCTGGAGCGCCAGCGGCAGGATGGTCAGGCGGCGCTCGCGTACGGCTCGGGCGACTTCGAGCGCGGTCGTGCCGCCGTCGAGCAGCACGGCCTCGCCGTCGGCCAGCAGGCCGGCGACCTCGGCGCCGATGCGGCGCTTGGCATCGATCGCCTCCCGCTCGCGCACGCCGAACGGCGGCTCCTCGCCCCGCAGCAGCAGGCTCAGGGCGCCGCCGCGAACGCGCCGCACCACCCCTTGCTGGGCGAGTTCGTCCAGGTCGCGGCGGATGGTCATCTCGGAGACGCCGTATGCCAGCGCCAGTTCGGACACGGAGACGCTGTCGGACGTACGCAGCGCGTTCATGATGGCCCGGATCCGTTCGGCACTTTCCATGCGTGCATTTGAACACAGCACATGTGCGAAAGCAAATAAATCTACATTGTAAAGGTGGCAGACTGGTTGCATGCGCGCGAGCCGGTTGCTGTCCCTGCTGCTCCTGCTACAGACACGCGGCAGGATGACCGCCACCGAGATCGCCGAAGAGCTGGAGGTTTCGGTCCGCACCGTCTACAGGGATGTCGAGGCCCTGTCGGCCGCCGGTGTGCCCGTCTACGCCGACCGTGGGCCGCTCGGCGGATATCGGCTGCTCGACGGCTACCGTACCCGCCTGAACGGGCTCACGGTCGAGGAGGCGTCCTCCCTGTTCCTCGCCGGCCTCCCGGGGCCGGCCGCCGAACTCGGGCTCGCCGACTTCGCCGCCGCGGCGGAGCTGAAGCTGCTGGCCGCGCTGCCGCCCGAGCCGCGTTCCCACGCGGCCAAGATGCGGGAGAGATTCCACCTCGACGTGCCGGGCTGGTATCGCGGTGCCGACGAGGCGCCGTTCCTCATGGAGGTCGCCGAGGCGGTGTGGGAGGAGCGGATGCTCCGGCTCCGCTACCGCCGATGGGGACCGACCGAGGTGGAGCGGCTGGTGCATCCCTACGGGCTGGTTCTCAAGGGTGGTTCGTGGTATCTCGCCGCCGCCTGCTCGGGCACGGTGCGGACCTACCGGGTGAGCAGGATCATCGAGGCCGAGGTGCTGTCTGAGCGCTTCGAACGGCCGCAGGACTTCGATCTCGCCGATTTCTGGCGCGGTTTCGCCGCGGAGTTCGCCTCACGCATGTACACGGCCGAGGCGGTGATACGGCTCGCGCCCGGCGCGGAGGACCTGCTCCGATACACCCTGGGGGGAGACGTCGTCGACAAGGCGCTGGCCGACGGACAGCCGGAGCCCGGCGGGTGGACCCGGCTGACACTGCCGATCGAGTCCCTCACGCACGCCCGGTGGCTGTTCCTGCGCATGGGCGTCCTCGTGGAGGTGCTGGAGCCGGCCGACCTCCGCGCGCTGATGGCCGAGGCCGTCGCGGACCTGGCCCGCATGTACGGCACGGCGCCGGAGGACGAGCCCGGCGCCGGACGCTGAAGCGGACGGCACCGGGTCCCGGCGCGGACTGCCGGGTCGTTCCGGTCTCGGCCCGCGAGGAAGCTGAGTGCGGAAATCAGTCTTGCTGCGGCGCAGTCCCGGCACCAGGCGCCGGTAACTCGACGGCAGCCCGGCCTGCTCGGAGGATCTTCGCGCGCCGCGAGGTCAGGAACTCGCGGACCTCTTCACGGTTGTCCACCCCTCGACGGGTACGTCCCGCCCGCGGCCGGTAAGGATGTACTGCTGGTACACCCCATGACGGTGACTCGCTGCGCGCGCCAAGAGACGGTTACCTGGCAGGCGTGGGGAGCAGGGCGTGGCCCAGATCAAGGCGCTGACCGGCGCCATCGACCCGGGCAAGATCTCCGACCTCACCCTTCCCCTTGTCCGCCCGCGCCGGGAGGACCGGCCGCTAACCATCACGCTCACAGACAAGGAACGACCATGCAGATCACGCGAAGCTCGATCGACACCGTCAAAGGCCCGGCAGACTGGTTCACCGGCGAGGTCTACATCGACGCCGTCGCCGCCGCTCCCGCCCCGTCCCGCGTCACCGCCAATCTGGTGCACTTCATGCCCGGGGCGCGGACCCACTGGCACCGCCACCCGCTGGGCCAGACCGTCTTCGTCACCGAAGGGATCGGCCTGTGCCAGCGTCGGGGCGGGCCGGTCGAGGTCATCCGGCCCGGTGACCGCGTGCTGTTCGAGGCCGATGAGGAGCACTGGCACGGCGCCGCACCGAACCGGCTGATGGTCCACCTGGCCATCAACGAGAGCGACGCCGACCACGACGTCGTGCACTGGCTGACGCCCGTCACCGACGAGCAGTACGCCGCCGCCCCGGCCACCGGATGACCCCGCTCTGCCAGACGACACCGAGCCGTCAACAGGATGGACCAGAGACCGCCCATGCCCCGTTCCACGGCACCGAGCGGATCGGCTACCCGCCCCGCAAGCTGACCACCGACGGCGCCCCCGAACCGGCTGCGGCCAAGGCCGGGGACATCGCCTACTTCGCGCCGTGGGGCAACCTCGCGCTCTTCTACCGCGACGGTCCCTCAGCCTCCGCCGACCTGCTGATCCTGGGCCACATCGACGCCGACACCGACCAGCTCGCCAAGGCCCGGCGCATCACCATCCAGACCTCGCCCTGACCGAGCCGGCACCAGACCCGCACCGGGCCCGTACCGCACACCTTCGAACCGGTAGCCGCAGATCGACGCGGAACACGATGTCGGAGTAGGAGGCGGTGTCGGTCACCACGGCCTCGGGGCGCGGGCCGCCGTCGCTGCCTCTCAACGGCTCAGCGCGGTCTCCCGTTCCACCCGCGACAGCTTGCCCGGATTGCGGACGAAGTAGATCCCGGCGACGAGGCCGTTCTCGATCCGCATCGTCACGACGCCGTCGATCTCCCCGTTGATCCTCATGATGAGCCCCGGGTAACCGTTGACCTGCACCGGCTCGACCGACACCTCGGCGCCGAACCTGCTCAGGCCCGCGGTAAGCAGGCGGGCCACCTTGCCGGCCCCCACGACCGGCCGCGCCACGGCCCTCTTGATTCCGCCGCCGTCGCTCAGGACGACGACGTCGGGGGCGAGGATGTCGAGCAGGCGTTGCAGGTCGCCGGTCTCGACCGCCTGCTGGAAGGCCTGAAGGGCGTCGCGGGTTTCGCTCGGGGAGACGACGTCGCGCGGGCGCCGGGCGGCGACGTGTGAGCGGGCGCGGTGGGCGATCTGGCGTACGGCGGCCTGGCTCTTGCCGACGGCTTCGGCGATCTCGTCGTAGTCCAGGTCGAACACCTCGCGCAGGACGAACACCGCCCGCTCGGTGGGCGTGAGTGTCTCCAGCACCAGCAGCATCGCCGTCGAGACGCTGTCGGCCAGCTCGACGTCCTCGGCCACGTCCGGCGCGGTCAGCAACGGCTCGGGCAGCCACGGCCCGACGTACGACTCCCTGCGCCGACCGAGCGTACGCAGCCTGCTCAACGCCTGGCGGGTGACGATCCGCACCAGGTACGCACGCCGATCCTGCACGGTGCCGAGATCGACGGCCGCCCACCGCAGCCAGGTCTCCTGGAGGACGTCCTCGGCGTCGGCGGCCGAGCCGAGCATCTCGTAGGCGACGGTGAACAGCAGGTTGCGGTGGGCGACGAACGCCTCCGTGGCCGGATCCGTGACGGAATCCATCCGGCCGCCGCCGGCGAGCGGCTCGGCCGCGTCCATTCGTCCCTCGCTCATCAACGACTCCTGCCTCATCGCTCCCGACTGTGCCACACGCACGAGACGCCGGTTCCCGCAGGTCTGTGACACCCGCGGCCGGTGGCGTACGTCACACAGCCGCGCTGTCACAGGGGGCGGGTCGCCGGCGTCTCGTGTTCGCCAGGACGCCGCGCGGACGATCCGCGCGGCACGCGACTCAACGGAGTGAGGACGAATGACGAACTCGGAGCGGACCTCGGTGCTGATCACCGGCGGCAACAAGGGACTCGGTTTCGAGGCGGCCCGGCGGCTGGGGGAGGAAGGCTGGACGGTCTTTCTCGGCTCGCGCGACGAGGGCCGAGGCCGGGCGGCCGCCGACAAGCTGACCGCCGGCGGCGTCGACGTGATCATGGTCCCGCTCGACGTGACCTCGGACGAGTCGGTGGCCGGTGCCGTACGGCTCGTCCGCGAGCACACCGACCGCCTGGACGTACTGATCAACAACGCCGGCGCGCCGGGAAGGGTCGTCGCGCCCGCGGAGACGACGGTGGAGGAGATCCATTCCGTCTACGACACCAACGTCTACGGGCCGATCAGGGTCACGAACGCGTTCCTTCCCCTGCTGCAGGCGGCGGACCATCCGCGGGTGGTGATGGTCTCCAGCGGCGGCGGCTCCTTCGCGGTCGTGACCGATCCGGATCAGCCCGTCTCGAAAATGCACGAGCTCGCCTACAGCTCGTCGAAGGCGGCGCTGAACATGATCACCGTCCGGTACGCCCAGGCGCTCCCGAAGATCAAGTTCAACGTCGCCACTCCCGGAGAAGTCGCGAACCGCAAGTTCGCCGCCACCGACATGAACAACCACACCGGTCAGCTGACGGTCACCGAGGGCACCGATTCGATCGTCAGACTCGCGATGATCGACGCCGACGGGCCGACGGGGATCTTCATCGACCGCCTTGGCCCGATCGGGTGGTGACCGCCGCCTCCGGCGGGGGGCGGACGGCCGGCGTCAGGAGCCGGTGAGGATGACGAGTCGCTGGGTCGCCCGGGTCATGGCGACATAGCGGTCGACCGCTCCCTCGATGCCCTCGCCGAACTTCTCCGGGTCGATGAGGACGACCAGGTCGAACTCGAGCCCCTTCGACAGCTCGGGAGTCAGCGACCGGACGCGGGAGGTCTCCTCGAACGAGGAGTCGCCGATGACGCAGGCGGTCCCTTCGGCATGCTCGGCGAGCCAGGCGCCGAGAATCGCGCCGAGATCCGAGACGGATCCGTGGACGACGGGGACGCCACTGCTGCGGATGGAGGTCGGCACGTTGGCGTCCGGGAGAACTGCCCGGATGACCGGCTCGGCCTCCGCCATGACCTCTGCCGGCGTCCGGTAGTTGATGCTCAGGGAGGCCAGGGTGATCCGGTCGAGCCCGATCCGCTTCAGCCGTTCGTGCCACGACTCGGTGAACCCGTGCCTGGCCTGGGCGCGGTCCCCGACGATGGTGAAGCTCCGGGACGGGCAGCGCAGCAGCAGCATCTGCCACTCCGCGTCGGTGAGCTCCTGAGCCTCGTCCACGACGATGTGCGCGAACGGCCCGGCGAGCCGGTCCGGGTCTGCGGTGGGCAGCGCGGACTCGTCGACCAGGGCTTCCTGCAGGTCCTGTCCGCGCAGCATCGACATCACGAGCATCTCGGAGTCGTCGGCCTCGATCAGGTCGTCGACGACCCGCGCCATGCCCTCGCGCTGGGCCGCGACAGCGGCGTCCTGGCGGCGCCTGCGCCGTGAGGCCTCCGGGTCGCCGAGCCGCTGCCGCGCCGCGTCCAGGAGCGGCAGGTCGGACACCGTCCACGCCTGGGCGTCCGCGCGCTGCAGCTTCCGTACGTCGTCCACGCTGAGCCAGGGAGCACACATCCGCAGGTACGCGGGCACCGACCACAGGTCGCCGACGAGGTCGGTCGCTTCGATGAGCGGCCACGCGCGGTTGAAGGTCGTGAGCAGCTCCCTGTCGCGCAGCAGCGACCTGCGGACCAGCTCGGCCGGGGCGTCGCCGTCGTGCTTGTCCACCAGGATCGTGAGCAGCTCCTCCCAGATCTGGTCGCGCGCCTCGTTGTGCGGTGTGCCGGGTTCCGGTGCTTCGAACGCCTCGGCCCAATCGTCGGCGCTCAGCAGGATGTCGGACCAGGGGGTCGTGACCGTCATCTCCTTGGTGGGCGGGTTCTCGTAGAACCTGACGGCCGGCTCGATGGCCTTCACCAGATCCGCGGACGACTTCAGGCGGGCCACGTCCGGGTCGGTCTCGACTGCCGCCGCGGCCCCCTCGGGGACGAGGTCCCGCAGGGTGCAGGTCTGGACGCCCTCCTCTCCGAGGCTGGGCAGCACGTCGGCGACGTAGGCCAGGTAGGGCTGGTGCGGGCCGACGAACAGCACGCCGCCCCGGCGCTGACCGAGGCGAGGGTCGGAGTAGAGGAGGTAGGCGGATCGGTGCAGGGCGACGACGGTCTTCCCCGTGCCGGGACCACCGTCGACGACGAGAGCGCCCTCGGACCCCGCTCGGATGATGGCGTCCTGGTCTGCCTGGATGGTGCCGAGCACGTCGCGCATCCGCGGCGACCGGCTGCTGCCCAGGCTGGCGATGAAGGCGGACTGGTCGTCGAGCGCGGCGTGCCCTTCGAACCCGTCCGGGGTGAACACCTCGTCCCAGTAGTCGCTGATCCGGCCGCGGGTCCAGCGATACCTGCGGCGGCTGGTCAGCCCCATCGGGTTGGCGTGGGTGGCTCCGAAGAACGGCTCGGCCGCGGGGGAGCGCCAGTCGAGCAGCAGCCGGCGGCCCGCGCTGTCGGTGAGGCCGAGCCGTCCGATGTACACGGGTTCGGAGTCGTCCTCGCCGACCATGTGTCCGAGGCACAGGTCCAGGCCGAAGCGGCGCAGCACGCGCAGGCGAGCGGTCAGCCGGTGGACCTCCAGGTCCCGGTCCAGCGCCTGCCGGCCTGTGCCGCCGGGTGCCCTGAGTTCGGCGTCGAGGCGGCCGGACAGCTCGGCGATCGACTGTTCGAGGCTTTCGGCGATGGCCGCGAAGTACCGCTCATCGGCGGCGATCAGCTTCGGATCGGCCTTGTGGGCGAGGTGGTCGGGAAGGTCGAACGCGCTGGTGGGCAGCGGGTTCACGTCATCAGCTCCGATCTGGGTCGCTTGCGACCATTACGCGCACCAAGGCGCCCGAACCAGCGCGACGAACCCGGTGACCATGACGAGCAGGCGTGGACACCTATGGCTGTTGCCGGTTCGGGTCGCCAGGCTGCGCAGGTTCTCGTGTTCGTGGGTTCTGGCGCGACGATCCCGCGTGGTTCAGGCGAGCACCGGCGGCCTTTCCCGGCCGGCCGCGTCGAGCCCCGTCACGGGCTCGACGCCCCCGCGGGACCCGTACGTCGACAACGACACACGCACGTCGCCTCCCCCGTTTTCCGCAGGCGCTGCTTCCGGGCGACGATTTTGCGGCACGACCGGGGTCTTGCCGCAAGCCCCCCTGTCCGCTATACGTTGAAAATGGAAAGGAGCGGGAGTCCTCGCTCTCTCCATCGCCTGAGCGCGCGCCGGACCCGCGTGTCCGCTAGAGCCGAGCCGCTGCCTCCGTCACCACGAAGCCGGCCACAGTTCGAGCGACGCCTTCTTGACGGCCCCAACTCCTACAGCGAACATCGTGTTCATCTGCTCTGGCGTCGAGAATCCGGAGCGGAAGCCCGCGGTCGTCGCCGGCTTCCGCGGCGGGCGCTACATCTCGGCTGAAGCCGGCTTGCGCGGCGAATGGCGGCCCGGCGGCTCGTCCAAAGCCGGCTTCGACGCCTACGCCACCTCGAAGCAGTGCAACCTCGCCACCGTGCTCGCGTTCGCGCGTGAGACTCCGCGGCTGCGCTTCAACGCGGTCGAACCGGGCTTCAATCCGGGCACCGGCCTCGGGCCGCGACGCGAACGCCGCCGCCCGGTTTCTGGCGAAGTACGTCGCCGGGCCGCTCGCGCCCCTCATCAAGTACTGGAGCACCCCGAAACGTGCCGCCCGGATGATCACGGGGTACTGACCCGTACGTCCAAACCTGCGGACGTGGGCTCTCTGCGCAGACGGATGGCCGACATGACCAGTGGCGAGCATGGACCGACCCTGGCCCAGCCGGCAACCAGACCACGGCAACCGAGCGGTGACCGAGTCCGGGTGACACCCCGACGCTGCCCGGCAGAATCGACCGGAAAATTATCGACCGGAGTTGTCGTATCTGGGCCGCGTCGTTCGTAGCCAGGGTGAACGGTCGCCCACGAGGGTGCTGTCACGACCAGCCGTCACGACCAAGGGAGATGCCGACCGATGGAGCAGCACTCACAGGCCAAGATCCACCGCATGTTCGAGCTCGTCGAGCCGATCGCCACCGTCACCTTCTCCGAGGTGGCGAATGAGGCGTTCCTGGCCGTCGGCATGCGCAATTACTGGGACGGATACTTCGCGGGCCGGGCCGCACCGCTGGGGCTGGCACCGGCCGAGGTGGTACACGCGGTCTTCTACAACTTCGCCGACGGCGAGGTAGCACGCCACATCCCCTGGGTGTGGGGAAAGATCACCCCGCAGGAGGCGATCGCCGTGCGCGAACGAGGCAGCACCGCCGCCCTGCGGCAAATGATCGGAGAGCTTGCCGACTCGCCCGGTCTGGTGCGGGCCGCCGACCTCGCCACCCGAGCAGCGGTCAGCGCGCCGACCGAGGGCCGACCACTGTACGCCGGGCTGCGGGCGCTCGACGTGCCCGAGGAGCCGGTGGCCAGGCTCTGGCACGCGGCGACGCTGCTGCGGGAGCACCGCGGGGACGGCCACAACGCCGCCCTTCTCGCTCACGGCATCGGCGGCACCGAGGCCCACGTCCTCATGGCTGTTTCCCTCGGAATGAGGGCGGAGGAGTTCGGCCGGATCCACCACCTGCCCAAGGCACGGCTCGCCGCCGTGGTCGACGGGCTGCGCGGCCGCGGCCTCGTGGACGCCGCCGGCGGGTTCACCGACGCCGGCCGGGAGACCAGGCAGCGGATCGAGGCGCTCACCGACGAGCTGGCCGCGCCGGCGTACGACGTGCTCAGTGCGGACGAGCTCGACGAACTGGCCGCAGGGCTCGAGCCGATCGCCGCCGCCGTATGGGCCTTCGACAACTGAGCAGGCGCATCACGCTGCTGGGACGGCCACGACCCCAGCCCGGCCACCGAGGTGAGCAGGTCGTTGCGCGGGATCACCCGGCTGGCGTAATCGAAGGCGCCGCCGCAAAGCGGCTCGCGAGGAGACCGGTTGCCGGATCTGCCCGAATGCTCCCGCCAGCGCGGCTCCGGCCCCGGCCACCCGAACCGCAGCACCTGCCTTCGGGTGAAATCAGACAATTCAGTTCTCCAGGTCCACGGCGGGTACAGACACTCGGAATCGTTTCGACCGGGAGCTCCGCTCCGGCGAGACGAGCGGGTGTCCGGGGGATGACCTGCGACCCGAAGGCCCTGAGCGAGGTGGCGGTAAGGGCAGGTGTTTCCCGGCAGGGTCTCCCACCGCCACAAAAAGGCCCTGCCGGAGCCCGGAGAGGGTCGTGTGGGCGGCCCTCTCCGGTGTCAACGGGACATCGTTCGGCACAACGTGCCGCGATCGGTCACGGGCTGGTGCAGGTGAACGAGGGGGTCGACGGCGTGCCGGTAGCGAGGAACCCGAAGGTGGCCGAGCCGCCCGCCGGGAGTGAGCCGTTGAAGGAGGCGTTCTTCACCGTCACCGCGGAACCGCTCGTGCTCAGCGTGCCGTTCCACAGCTGGGTGATCGTCTGGCCGCTGCCGAGCGTCCAGCTGACGGTCCAGCCGTTGACCGCCGAGCCGCCCGTCGTCACCGTGACCTCTCCCTGGTAGCCGCCGGGCCACGAGTTCACCGTGTGGTACGCGGCCACGCAGGCGCCCGGCGGCGGGGGCGACGGACTGGTGGACGGCGACTGCGACGGCGAGGGCGAGGGCGACGGAGAGCGCGACGGGCTGGACGAGGGGGAGGCGCTCGGCGACGGCGACGACCCGCCCGGCGGCACGTACGGGCATTTGTTGCGGTACATCGAGATGTTGCTGGAGTCCGCCAGCGGGCACAGGAACTGGGTGTATCGGGTGTCGTTGTCCACCCAGATCTTCAGCCACGGGATCAGCACCCGCATCTCGGTCGTGTTGGCCCGCGTCGCGAACAGGTGGTCCACCCCGGTGATCTCCACCCACGCGCTCGGCGTCGTGGCCGGCAGCGTGCTGTACAGCCCGTTGAGATACGACTGCGTGACCGTCGTGTCCCGCTGCCCCGAGATGAACATCGTCGGCACCCGGTCGTTGTACAGGTCGTAGTTGCCCACCGGAGAGCCGGGCGCCAGCCCGACCCCGGCCTTGAGGGAGGGTCGCCGGAGCAGCGCGCTGAGGACTCCCGCGCCGCCCGCGGAGTGGCCGACGACCGACAACCGGTTCGGGTCGACCCGGTCGCGTACCGAACTGCGCTGGGTGAGGTAGTCCAGCGCGGCGAGCAGCTGGGTCCCTCGAGCGTCCGCGCTGTCGGTGCGGCTGTTGGTCTCGATGCCGATCACCACGAAGCCGAACGAGGCGAGCCAGGGACCCATCCAGGCCTCTTCGTTGGCGAACAGGGCGGAGTAGCCCGGCACGATCGCGACCCCGCCGAACGTCCCCTGGCTGGTGTCGGTCGGGTAGTAGATGACTCCGCCGCCGAAGCCGTTGCCGGCCGGCACGCTGGTCTGGGCGGTCGCGAAGGTCCCCCTGGTGGCCGCGACGCTCGCCACGGTCGGGTTCGGCCCGCGCTGGAAGGGGTTGTCCGCGGCCGACGCCGGCCGGGCCGCGATGGCCGCCGAGAACAGCCCGAGGACGGCCACCGCCGCCGCCATCAACCGGCCCATCGCACGCCGGAGCGACCGGCTCCGCGAGCCGGGCCCGGACGCGGACGAATCCGTGGGGGGTCGCCGGGTTCCCGGCGGCGGAACGGCGTGTGCGCGCATGCCTGAGCCTCCATGACTGCAACCAGGAAAAGGAGAAACGCGGGGCATTCAGCGCTGGACGCCGTGCTCCGTGCAAGGGAGCGCACTCCACTAGGGCGTCGCGAACGGTGGACCTCCGCCCCGCGCACCACCACCGGACAGCGGGAGACCACCTCGGGGCTCAGTGTGGAAACCTCACCGAAGTGTGTCAAGAGTGGGGTATCGCTGCGAAAGTTTCGTGCCGCGTAAATCACCTCGTGATCCCGGAACCGCCGCGGTCGGTGCGCGATCCGGGAGCGCATACGCCCGGATGAATGTTTCATCCGTCGTCGCCGCCGGTGACCCCGGAGAGTCCCTCAATAGGGCAGTTGAGCCATGTTCGCCCTCTCCCGCGTTCGCGTCCGGACGTACCGCGTCACTTGACACCGTGCCCCCGCCGGGGCTTTGCTCCGCTCTACCACCACCGGTTGATCTCTCGAAGTGGAGGAGGACGAAGACGGGTCGAATTGTTAGCGTTAACATCAATTCGAGGGTATGCCTGCGGCCAACGTGTATCCTGCAGGCCCAATGTGGATATGGGATCCCATGGGTCCCTACCTGCGACCAGATCGACTCGGTCCAGAAGAGGGGATCAGAGTAGATCGTTCTGTGTTGACGCCGCAAAACATGACCCTTGCCGAATGGCTGACCGAATGCTTGAGAGGATCCTTCGCAGAAGACTTCAGGCCTTCGAATCTTCGTGCTCTGGCGAAGAGACGAACGGGCAGGGCGACTTCAATGCGAGCTACGTGATGTAGTGATGGCTGGCACGCCGAAAGTGCAGCCGTCGGAAATCACACCCCGAGCCCGCGCATGGGGTTGTCGCGCCACATGTCGGCTGCCCGGACGTACCCGTGGACGAGGGGTGAGGTCTCGACCCAGCGGCCATGCCGGGCGATGGCCAGCATGGAACGGCCGGCGGCGGCTGCGGCCGACGTGCCGCCGGCGCGGAGTGAGTGGGCGGAGTAGCTGCCTGGGTTGTCCAGGTCTGCGGCCTCGGCGGCCGCCTTGACGCGCAGAACAGGCCCGGGGCACGGATGCGGCGAATCGGTTTCTCGCCCGCTAGGCCTTATCGGTGCTGAAGTGGCTTCCCTCTGTGGGTCTTCCTGGCCACGCTCCTTAAGCGGAGCGCCGCCTTCGCGCGGTAGTTGGACGCTGAGCTGGCCAGCACCGCGCTGCTTGCGGTGACCGAGGACCATCCGAGGCACTACCGCCACGACAGGGCGATGCGCAGGTCGACCTGGGTCACCTCGCGCGCGTCGGGTTGGTGGCGAGTGGAGATCACCCGGAAGAAGGGCGAGCGATGGATCAGCGTGCCGTCGCTGGACAAGCAGGAGGAGCCGGCCGGGCTGAAGGCGCTGAAGGCGGAGATCTCCCGCCGGTGGGCGTGATCGACCTTTTGGACGTGCTCTAGGACGTCGCCCACGTCACCGGCTACCGCCGCGTTAACCTCGGTGGCCTCGCGCACCGTAATCGAGGAGGCGGTGCTGCAGCGGCGGTTGCTGCTCTGCCTGTACGGGCTGGGCACGAACGTCGGGATCAGATGGCGTTGCGCGATCCTGCTTGGGAGAAGCAGCTGAGCGCGGCTGACCGCCCTGTTCTGGTCGCATCTGAACCTGTACGGCCGCTTCGAGCTCGACATGAACCGCCATCTGGAGTTGGACACCGCGGTCGCCGGTCCATCCCAGTGACCAGCGTGACGGGCGTACGCCACCGGCCGACCCTGCCCGCACACCGGCCGCGCCCGCCTCGGCTACGACCGTGCCCGCGTCCTCCTGGACACCTACGCCGGCCTCGACTTGCACCAGCTGCGCCACAGCGCCGTCACCCACCTCGGCGACGCCGAAATCCCCTACAGCTCATCAGGGGCGAAACCCAGCACAAGAACCCCCCGCACCGCTGTGCGCTACGTCAAGCCCGGTGCCGAAGCCATCGCCAAGGTCGCCGAGGTCCTCGCGCCCACGGAGAGGCCGGACATCAGTGTGGGAGGTATCCCGATTTGATTGTTAACTATGCAACAGTTATCGTGTTAACTATGACGGAGAGCACGTTGGAGCTGATGCGGTGGGTTGTGTGGGGGCAGCGGCGCATCGCCGATGACTGGATACGGGAACGCGGCCTCACCCACGAGCAGAGCGCCGTGTTGGCGTACCTGTCGAAGAACCCGGATGCCATCCAGCGTGACGTCGCCCGGGCCACGCGTACCAGTGCGCCGGGCGTCTCGCGGCTCCTGGCTGGGCTGGAGCGGCGCGGACTCGTGGAACGCCGGACGCAGGAGGGTGACACGCGCAGCCGCCGGGTGCATGTCACCCCAGCGGGCTCCGAGCTGATCCAGGGTTTTGAAGAGGCCATGGACCGCGTCGAGGAGTCGATCCTCGCGCCGCTGGGCGCCGAAGGGCGGGCGCTGCTCCACGACCTCTTGGAGCAGCTCGCATCCCGGATCGAGCCGCCCAGCTTCCCCTGACCCGGCCCCTGTTACTCCGCTTGTTCCGCGCGGTGGCCGGGAGCCCTTGCAGGCAGGACCGCCGGTTCATCCAAGAGCAGTAAGGAACGCATGCATGACTCAGATCACGATCATCGGCGCCGGTCTTGCGGGACTGACGCTGGCCCGAACCCTGGCGGTTCACGGAATCCCGTCCACGGTGTACGAGGCGGAGGCGTCTGCGCAGGCTCGCGGCCAAGGCGGCATGCTCGACATCCACGACTACAACGGACAGCACGGAATCCGTGCCGCCGGCCTGATGGACGGCTTCCGATCCCTCATCCTCGAAGGTCGCCAGGCATCCCGCGACGTGGCACCTGACGGCACTATCCTGGCGGACCAGCCCGACGACCCCGCCGCAGGCCGCCCCGAGGTGCAGCGTGGCGAGCTCCGACAGTTGCTGCTGGAATCCCTCCCTGCGGATGCGGTCGTCTGGGGCCACAAGACTCAGAATGTCCGGACCCTCCAGGACGGTCGTCACGAAGTGACCTTCGCCAACGGATCGACGATTGTCACCGACATCCTCGTCGGTGCCGACGGTGCCTGGTCGAAGGTCCGGCCGCTGCTGTCTGATGCCACGCCCGCCTACGCCGGACGCTCGATGGTCGAGACGTACCTGTATGAGAGCGACACCCGGCACCCTGCCACCCTGGCGCTGGTCGGCGGCGGGTCGATGACCGCCTACGACGAAATCACCCGCATCGGTCTCGGCGTGCAACGCGAGCGCGCGGACACCCTGCACTCCTACGCCATGTTCGACCAGCCGCTCGACTGGTTCGATGGGATCGATTTCAACGACGGCCCTGCGGCCGCCCGTACGATCGCGGCGATGTTCGAGGGGTGGGCGCCGGAGCTCGTCGCGCTGGTCGCGGACAGCGATATCCCGCCGGTTTTCCGCCCCTTGTACGGGCTGCCGATCGGGCACCGCTGGGAGCATGTACCCGGGGTCACGCTCATCGGAGACGCCGCCCACCTGGCACCGCCGGACGGCGAAGGAGCGAACTGGGCGCTGTTCGACGCCGGCCAGCTCGGCAACGCCATCGCCGAACAGCCCGAGGACATCGACGCGGCCATCCGCGCCTACGAAGCCGCGCTGTTCCCGAGGAACATCGACACCGCCACCGCAGCCGCGGCTTACTACCCCGACTTCAAACCGTACTGACACAGCTACCCCAGGCAAGCGGCGTCGCCGCGGAGTGCTGGCCGGGCCTGGCCGTAGGAGAGGCAGGCCAGGCCGGTGTCGGGGCTTGAGCAGCAAGCGAACGACCAGTGGCGGTAGTGAGCCGAAGCTGACGAAGTTGCCGCCGTTCAGCGGTGCGATGCGGGCGGAGCCGCTGCCCAGTAGGCGCCGAGCTGAACCGCGATGCCCATTCACGCCTACCTGGCCGAGCTCGCCGACCTGTCGCCGGCCAGCCGCAAGCGCGCCGCCGTCGCCTCCTTCACCAAGTGGGGGTGAGGCTGCTCGCCGGCTGGTCCGCCCCGACCCGGCAGGAGCAGGACTTCGCATCCACGGGCCAACGGCCGGCCCGGCAGCCCTGACGGCGGCACCGCCCGGTCGCCTGCGGAGCGGGGCGGGAATTGCATTGCGGCGCTCGGGCACCGGCCGGGACGATGAGCGCGTGATCTGGCTTGCTTTTCTCGGTTCCTGTCTCTTGCTCGCGATGATCCCGGGTGTCAGCACCGCGGTGATCCTGCGGCAGACGCTCAGAGCTGGGCGTTCGTCCGGAGTGGCCGCTCTGCTCGGCAACGAAACCGGCATCTTCCTGTGGGCGATGGCCGCCGTGTTCGGTCTGTCCGCGCTGGTCCTGGCCTCGGAGGTCGCGTACGGCGCGATGAAGGCGGTGGGCGCGGCGCTCTTGATCGTGATAGGCGTCCAGTCGCTGTGGAAGGCCAGGCGCGCCCCGGCGGCCCTCGACGCGTCCGCTCCGTACGACGGGGGCGAGGCGCGGAGTGCGGGCGGCTGGCGCCGCTCGTACGGCCTGGGGCTCGCGACGTGCGGCGCCAACCCCAAGGCCGCCGTGTTCGCGATGTCGTTCCTGCCGCAGTTCGTGCCGCAGGGCGCGCACGTGCCGCTGACGCTGACCCTGCTCGCGGTGACCTGGGTGGTCGTGGACGTGATCTGGTACGTCGGGGTGATCTGGCTGGTCGGCCGGGCCGGTGCCGTGCTCGGCAGGCCCGCGGTCCGCCGCCGTCTGGAACAGGTGTCGGGGACGGTCCTGGTCGCCCTCGGCGTCCGCGTCGCATTGGAGGCCCGATGACGGTCTGGTACGAGGAACGGGGCTCCGGTGAGCCCGTCGTCCTGCTGCACTCCAGCGTCGCCGACTCGGGCATGTGGGATCCCCAGTGGGAGCCGCTGGGGGAGCGGTTCCGCGTCATCCGGCTCGACTTCCGGGGGCACGGGCGCACGCCGTGCGTCGCGGACGGGCCGTACTCGGACGCCGGCGACGTCGCGGACCTGCTCGCGGCGCTCGGGCTGCGCCGGGTCGGGCTCGTCGGATCGTCGTACGGCGGGCGGGTCGCGCTGGAGCTCGCGACCGGGCATCCCGATCTCGTCTCTCGGCTCGTGCTGCTGAACGCGGGCTGCGGCCTGCCGCCGACTCCCGATCTTGAGGCTTTCGGGGCGGAGGAGGACCGGCTGATCGAGGCGGGCGACGTCGGGGGAGCGGTGGACCTCAACGTCCGCACGTGGCTGGGGCCCGAGGCGGACGAGCCGGTCAGGGCGCGGCTGGCGGCGATGCAGCGGCACGCGTTCGAGGTGCAACTGGCCGCCGACCCCGAGCCTGAGAGGCGCAGGGAACCGATCGACCTGACGGTGGTCACCGCGCCCACGCTGGTGGTCACCGGCGGCCACGACCTGCCGTACTTCCGGGAGAGCGGACGGCACATGGCGGAGGCGCTGCCGGACGCGACGCTGCTCGAACTCGACTGGGCGGGTCACCTGCCGAGCATGGAGCGCCCCGCCGAGATCACCCGCCTACTGACCGGGTTCCTTTCCTGATCTACTTTGTAAAGGCGCCCAGTTGGTGTAAAAACCAAGATCAACTTCAAAAACCACTCCGCGAACAGGAAAGCCCGGCACGACGTTCGTGCCGGGCTTGCTGATCTCGTCAGTGGTTGACGGTGCTCATTCCGGCCGGGTTGTACCGGTCGCCGGCGACCTGACCGGCGAGGGAGTCGAGCGCGTCGAGGTGGTCCGCCTCGAACTTGATCTCCAGAGCCGCGACGTTCTCCTCCAGCCGGGTGACCCGCTTGGTGCCGGGGATCGGCACGACGTCGTCCCCGCCCCTGGTCAGCACCCAGGCGAGGGCCACCTGGGCCGGGGTCGCGCCGAGCGTGGCGGCGATCTCGCCGACCTTGGCCACCAGGGCCTGGTTGGCGGCGAAGTTGTCGCCCTGCCAGCGGGGGTTGTGGTGGCGGAAGTCGTCGTCGGACAGTTCCCCGGTGTTCGTGATCGCGCCGGTGAGGAGGCCGCGTCCGAGGGGGCTGTAGGCGACCAGGCCGATGCCGAGTTCGCGGAGCGTGGGCAGCAGTTCGTTCTCGATGTCCCGGGTGAACAGGGAGTACTCGTACTGCCCGGCGGTGACGGGGTGGACGGCGTGGGCGCGGCGGACGGTGGCGGGGGCGGCCTCGGAGATGCCGAGGTGGCGGACCTTGCCGGCCTCGACCAGTTCCTTCATGGCGCCCCAGGTCTCCTCGACGGGGACGGCGGGGTCGATGCGGTGCTGGTAGTACAGGTCGATGTGGTCGACCCCGAGCCGTTCGAGCGAGGCGTCGCAGCAGCGGCGTACGTAGTCGGGGCGGCCGTTGACGCCCACGCGGGTGCCGTCGGGCAGGCGCTCGATGCCGAACTTGGTCGCCAGCACCACCTGGTCGCGCCGGTCGGCGACGGCCTTGCCGACGAGCCTCTCGTTGGTGAACGGCCCGTACGCGTCGGAGGTGTCGAGGAGGGTGATGCCCAGGTCGAGCGCGCGGTGCAGTGTCCTGATCGATTCGGCCTCGTCGCCCGGACCGTAGAAGTCGCTCATTCCCATGCAGCCCAGGCCGAGCGCCGAGGTGCGGAGGCCCTGGCCGAGCGTGTGCTGCTTCATTCTTCTCCCATGATTCTGCGGCTGTAGAGATCGATCTTGTAGTCGACGATCTCGAGATCGCTTCGGAGCTGCTCGATTTTGGCGATCATGTCGGCCCTGTGGGCCTCGAGCAGCTCCTTGCGGGCCACGTAGGTGTTCTGGCCCCTGCGGACGAGTTCGGCGTACCTGCGCATCGCGGCGATGGGCATGCCGCTCGCCCGCAGACGGGTGAGCAGCGCGATCCAGTCGGCGTCCCGCTCGGTGTAGCGCCGGTGGCCGTTGTCGCCGCGGGGCGGCGGCTCCAGCATGAGGCCGGCGCGTTCGTAGTAGCGCAGCGTGTGGGCGGAGAGGCCGGTACGCTGCGCTACCTGCGCGATGGTCATCCCCTCGTCCATGGGGACCAGTCTGGGAGTTAGAGCGCGCTCTAAGTCAAGCCCATGATCGCTGGAGGCGGATCATTGGGCCGTGCAGAGGGCGCCGTTCAGGGTGAAGGCGGTCGGCAGCACGTTGGGACCGCTGTAGGCGCCGACGAAGCCGATCGAGGTGCTCGCGCCGGGGGCGAGCTTACCGTTGTCCGGGGTGCTGGTGACGGTCACCGAGGTCCCGTTCTGCGTCCAGTTGGCGCTCCATCCGCTGCTGACGGTCTGCCACCCGGTGGGCCAGGTGTAGTGGAGGGTCCAGCCGTCGACGGCGGCCGTGCCGGTGTTGGTGATGTCCACCGTGGCGACGAACCCGTTGCCCCAGTCGTTGGTGTCCCTCAGGCGGACCGAGCAGGAGCTCTTGTCGGGGGTGCCGGTGGTGAAGGTGAGCGGCGCGGAGGCCCAGGAGACGCGGCCGGCGGTGTCACGGGCGAGGACGTTGACGGTGTAACGGGTGCCGGGGACGAGGTTGCGGACCGTGAAGGAGGTGCCGGAGGTCTCGCCGAGCTGTTCGGTGATCGCGCCGTTCTGGCGGTGGATCTCGTACTTGGCGACGGGGCTCGCGCCGGGCGCGGCGGCGGGCCAGGAGATGGTGGCGGTCTTGTCGGTGACGCCGCTCGCGGTGGGCTGCCCGGGGGCCGCGGGGGCACCCGTGGTGGCGGTTGCCGGGTGCAGCACCAGCGTGGTCAGCGAGTACGGCGGGAGGGTCTGGGTGGTGGCGGTCCCGCTGTGGCCGGTGCTGACCGAGGTGGCGCCGTTGGTGAGGGTCTGCACCGTGGGCGCTTCGCCGGCGGGGGAGAACCCCTCGTAGTCGATCTTCACCTGGTGTTCGCCGTCCGGGTCGCGGTTGATCAGCAGGACGGCGAGATCGCCGTTGGGGCGCCGTGCGGCGTGCGCGGCGACCAGCGGCTCGTCGGTCGCCGCGCGGACGAACCGGTCGCCGGGGCGGGCGAACGAGCTGATCATGGAGAGCGCGTGGTACGGAGCGAAGGGCGTGTTCAGCGGGGGTTCGCAGGTGTCGCCGGAGCAAGCGCCGCTGGACAGCATGCCGAAGTCGCCGTAGTCGGTCTGGCCGGCGACGGTGCTGACGGTGCCGATGCCGTTGTGGACGTTCCACCAGTCGACGGTGAAGACGCCCTGTTCCATGAGGCCGGCGTAGGCGTCGGCGGCGAACAGCGCGCCGGGCTGGGTGTTCGGCGCGATCCCGCTGTTGATCTCGGTCACCGCGATGCCGATGTCGCCGGCGCGGGCGCCCGCGTGCTTGGCGATCTGCTTGCGGACGAGGTAGATCATGTCGGGGATGTGGGCGGTCTTGGTGAGGACGTCGGCCGCGTTGTTGTACGGCGGGTACCAGTGCAGGATGACGAAGTCGATCTTCGAGGCGGCGATCGACAGGACGGTGTCGTTCCAGGTGGCCTGGTCGCCGCTGGCGACGATGCCGTCGGGCCAGTTGGCGGGGGTGGTCAGCACCGCGCCGATCTTGATGGTCGGGTCGACGGCCTTCATCGCGTCCGCGTACTGCACGAGGTTCCTGGCGTACTCGGCCGGGCTCTTGTCGGCGTGGTCGTCGGCTTCCCAGTCGGCGCCGTAGTGGCCGTTGCCGTAGTTCTCGTTGCCGATCTCCCAGTACTTCACGCCGTACTTCTTGGTGACGTTGGCGTACTCGACCCAGTCGGCGGCTTCCTGGGCGGTGCCGGTGCCGTAGTTGGCGATGATGATCGGTTGGGCGCCGGTGCGCTTGGCCCCGCTGATGAAGGTGTCGAAGTCGGTGCCGGGGGCGACGTAGCCGCCCGGCGCTGTGTGGGTCTTCCAGTGGTAGATGTCGCCGTACGACCCGCCGGGGTAGCGCAGCATCTTCACGCCGGCGGCCTTGAGGAGGTCGGCGGTCTCGTTCGTGCCGAGATTGCTGTCCCAGATCGCATGGTTGGTGCCGACGGCGGTGTCGGACGCGACGGCCAGGCCCGCGCGGGTGTTGACGGTGACGTTGACGGGCGCGGTGTCGGCGGTCGCGGCCGGTACGCCGGTGAGGAATTGGGCGGCCACCGCTGCGCCCATGAGGAGTGCGATGGCCGGCCTGGCGATGCGCAGGGTGCTCATTACGTCCCTTTTCTGGAGGATCTTGCCGTGTGATCGTGATCAGGACGTGTGGAGCGGTCAAGCGGGCACCCTCGGGTGCGGCCGTGAGCTGCGGCAGAGTTAGGCGGGTCGTGCAACTTTCATGCGGAATGGCCTTCGAGAACGGCAACGCTCGGCCGCCTCGTGCGGCGGACACGACCCAGGCACTTGGCTGCCGGTTGGCAGAGCTCGTTTCTGCCGGCCATACGAGCTACATCCGGGTCCGCGCGTACGCCTGCAGCGCGTCGCGGACGAACGTCGCCCCTGCGGCGTCGTCGTACATGCCGGCGAAGCGGGGGTCGTCGACGTACATGTCCCCCAGGCATTTCACCATCTCGATCGAGCGTTCCCGGTCGCCCTCGGCCGTGGGGGTGCCCGGGATCTGGCTCAGCCACCGAACGTGCCGGGCAGCCAGTGACTGAGCGTGTTCCGATGTCGGGGAAACACCGGCCTTCACTGCGGCTACCCATGCGGCGACGAGGTCTTCGGCGGCCTGCTTCCAGGCCCGCTGCTGGTCAAGGGTCTTGCCGTGCCACCAGTCGTTGCTCGCCTGGAACGCGCGCTCGCCCCAGCGTGAGACCACCTCGTCCTTGTAGCGGTCGTTGAACCCCGCCAGCATGACGTCCATCCGCGGTTCCGCCCCCGCCTGCAGGGCCTCGATCGTGTGACGCACGGACCGGATCTGCCGTTCGATGCGGTCCCGTTCCTCTTCCAGTTCGGCGATGTGGGCGCGGAGCCCGTCGTACGTGTCCACCTCGTCGGCCAGGACCTCGGCGATGGCCGGCAATCCCATGCCGAGCCGGCGCATGAGCAGGATCCGCTGTAGCCGGGCGACCGCGGTGAGGTTGTAGTAGCGGTATCCGTTCGCGCCGACCCGGGACGGGGTCAAGAGCCCGATGTGGTCGTAGTGACGCAGGGTGCGACTGGTGATGCCGGCCCTCGTCGCGAGTTCCTGGATCGTCCACTCCATCGTTCCAGTGTTACCCGCGGCGGAGCGTGGCGGCGATGATCTCCGAGCTGTCGGCGTGCAGGGCCTGCGCCGCAGTCTGCCCGGTCGCCGCCAGGTAGGTGTCGACCAGCCGGTTGCCCGCGGCGTACCCGGCGCCCATCGGCAGTCCGACCGGGGTGAGGCCGAAGCGCTCGGCGCTGGGGTCGCCGTGCACCCAGGCAGTGAAGTTCTGCATGCCTGTCACGTCGAGTCCGGTGAGCACCTTGCCGAAGATCTCGTCGTCGTGCAGGTGCGGCACGCCGATGCGGGTGGGGCCGAGCTCGTCGCCGTAGAGCTGGCGGGCGAAGGCGTCGGCCAGTCCCTCGGAGACGATGTGATCGCCGACCGTGACGGTCATCGGGTCCCACACAACCCCGCCCGGGCCGAACCGCAGGTTGTGGTGGAGTTCGTGCACGGCGGTGGCCTCCAGCCGCTCCACGTTCTCCGGGAAGGGCCAGAGCGTGATCACGATGTGGCCCGAGATGCCGCCGAACCCGGTCACTCCTTGGCAGGGACCCATGAAGTGCTCGTCACCCGGATCGCCGAGCACGAACAGCACGGTGATGTCCGGGGCCCCCAGCCCCGGCGTCGCCTCGAGCAGTACGGTGAGAGCCTCGTCGAGGGCGCGTTGCATCCGCTCCCAGGCTCCGGCCGCCGCCAGGGTTTCGAGCGCGTCGAGGCAACGCTCCTCGTCGCGGTCGATGGGGAACCCGGACGCAGCGAGGTGCATGGCCACCAGGTCGACCTCGCCGGGGTGGTAGCGGTACATGCCCCTGCTGGGCTCCAGCATCGAACGCAGCAGGTCGACGCGGTCCGCGACCGGGGCCAGCAGGATCCGCTTCATGGCGGAGTGGGTGTCAAGAACAGTGATCGACATGGCCGCGATGCTAGAAGTTGACGCAGCGTCAAGGTCAAGCCGACAGCACCGCGACCGCGGTGACCGGCGATCGCCATATGCCTTCATCCCGGCCGACGTCGCGTGGGGGGCAGCGCCCGCCATGCCGGCTTCCGAGACCGCTCACCGCACGGCTACCCGAGGGACGGCCGGACGGCGGACAGCGGGGGCGTCAGGATCCGTGACCGTGACGGACCGGCATGTTCTGCCCGAGCAGGCAGATGTCCGGCTGGGATCCGCAGAAGGCGGACTGCACCTCGAAACCGCCTTGGTCGGTGATGGCCTGCTGCGCCTGTCCCTTCACGAAGGTGGGGGCGATGACGCCGGTCAGGTTCTGGTTGAACCGGCCCGCACCGGACCGCCCCTGGCCACCGGCCGCGCGCCCTCCTTTGATCACCTGGCCGCCGCCACCGCCCGGGCCGGGGTCGCGGAGCGCCGCGTGCCCCGCACGCGCGTGATGCGGGGCGACGCGGGCGATCGCGGGCTGCGCGGCCGCGATCCCCACCGCCGTGATCATGAGCGCGGCCATGGCCAGCCGCCGGGGCGCGAGGACCATCGCGAGGACCTTGGTGTCGCGCGGGTCGTGCGCGCGGGAGCGGGACATCTCGGTACGTGCCTTCCTGTTCCTGACCCGGCGTTCGCTGTCGCTCGTCCGGTTCCGCCGGGACGTGAGGCTCATACCCGGCCTGGAACTCCGTAGCTGCGGCAGGGGGCCAAGTGGCGATCAGCTGTCCTCCACGGCCCGGGAAACCCGCAGGTAGACCGAGGGGCAGCGCCTAGTGGACGCTGAAGCCGCCGTCGACGCAGATGGCCTGGCCGGTGACGTACGACGAGGCGTCGGAGGCGAGGAAGACGGCCACGCCGCGGAAGTCGTCGGGGACGCCGTTGCGCCCGGACATGGACCGGGCGGCCAGTTGCTCCACCCGCCCGGGGACGGCCTGGGCGGGCGCGGTCAGCGGGGTCAGGACGAAACCGGGGATGATCGTGTTGCTGGTGACCCCGTGCGCCGACCATGCCTCGGCCTGGGAGCGGGTCAGCCCGCAGACGGCGGCCTTGGCCGCGCCGTAGACGCCGCTGTCGCCGAAGGCGCTGATCGACTGCTGGGAGCCGATGTTGATGATGCGTCCCCGCCCCCGGGCCGCCATGCGAGGGCCGAAGTGCTGCCCGAGCAGGAACGGCGCGGTGAGGTTGACGGCGATGGTCTGGTCGTAGTCGCCGACGGTCAGTTCGGCCATGGGCCTGCGGATGTTGTTGGCGGCGTCGTTGACGAGGATGTCGATCTCGCCGAAGAACCCGTCCGCCTCCTCGCACACGCGGGCGACGTCGGCGCGGTCCCCGAGGTCAGCGCTGATCGCGGCCGCGCGCACGCCGTGGCCTTCGAGTTCGCCGACGGCCTCGGCGAGTTCCTTGCGCCGCCGGGCGACCAGGACCACGGCCGCCCCGGCGCGTCCGAGCGCCTCCGCCATGGCGTATCCGATGCCGGAACTGCCTCCGGTGACGAGGGCGACCCGGCCGGTGAGTGAGAAGAGTTCCTCGATGTAGGTCGGCATATCGCCGGAAGGTAGCAGCAGGCCGGGGCGGGCCCGGCGGACGGGTCAGGCGGGGTCGGCGTCTTCGGCGTCTTCGGCGTGCATCTCGCGCATCGCGTCCTCGATTTTGCGCATCACCGTCTCCATGGTGCGCAGGGTCTCGGTGTCGAGGCGCCGCAGGAGGCGGATGTAGCCGCCGGTCCCGGCTTCGATGATCTCGCTGGTGAGCCGCCGCCCGGCCTCGGTGAGCTCGACGCGGCGTACGCGGCGGTCGTGGGGGTCCTCGTGACGGCCGGCCAGGCCCTGGGCGACCACGCGGTCGACGATGCCGGTGACGGTGGCCAGGCCGACGCCGAGGTGGCGGGCGAGTTCCTGCCCGGAGGCGGACCCGGCGAACGACAGGAACATGACGACCTTGAGCTGCTGCATCGTGAGGGTGGAGGCCAGCAGCGGCATCGAGCGGTCGCGGGCGAAGAACCGGCCCATGCTGCGCTGCAGCTCCGCGAGGCGGGCGATGATGCACCCGCGCTCGGTGTCCTCCCCGAGGGTGGCGGGGTCGTCCTGGGGGTGGGGGGCGGCCGCCGCGCCGGTTCCGGTGCGGCGCTCGGCTGGGCTGTCGTTCACTGTCACCTCTCGGGTCAAGAGGTTACCAGCCGTTAATACGAGAGCTGAATGTTCGGATGATGCGAAGTGTTAGGCTGGGGCGAACACTTCCCCCGATGTCAGGAGCTCGGATGACCTCCTTGGCCAGGCTGAGCCTTGCCAACCGCACTCTCGTGATCATGATCACGCTGGTGCTCGCGGGTTTCGGCTTGTTCGCGATTCCCTCGCTGAAGCAACAGCTTTTCCCGTCGCTGGAGTTCCCGGCGGCGTTCACGGTTGCGAGTTATCCGGGTGCCGCTCCCGAGATCGTGGAGGAGCAGGTCACCAAGCCGATCGAGAGCGCGTTCCAGGGTATCGCCGGTGTCACCGACATCACCTCCACCTCCCGGGAGGGGATGTCCCAGGTGCAGGTGGCCTATGAGTATGGCACCGACATCGACCAGATGATCGGGAAGATGCAGCAGGCCGTGAGCCGGATCAAGGCGCAGCTTCCGGCCGACGTCGATCCGCAGGTGGTCGCGGGCAGCACCGACGACATTCCGGTGATGGCGATCGCGGTGGGCGACGGCGGCGACCAGCACGCCATGGCCGACAAGATCGAAAAGATCATGGTGCCGGAGCTGCAGTCGATCGAGGGCGTCCGGGACGTCACCGTCAGCGGCGCCCGGGATCAGCAGGTCGTCATCACCCCCGATCAGGGCAGGCTCGCCCTGCTGGGGCTGTCGGCCGCGGCCATCCCCGACCTCCTGCGGGCCAACGGGGTGTCCATCCCGGCCGGCACGCTGACCGAGGACGGCAAGTCGCTGACCGTGCAGATCGGCGACCCGGTGCGTACGGTGAAGGACCTCGAGAACCTGTACCTGACCCCTGCCGCGCCTGCGGCGGGCCAGGGCGGCGGCGCCGGCGCGGGACAAGGTGCAGGACAGGGCGCGGCCGCCGGGCGGGGGGCGTCGCAGAGCGCGGCGACGGCGGCGGCCCAGGCACGCGCCGCCGCGGCCCGGCCGAAGCCGGTCAAGCTCGGCGACGTGGCCGACATCAAGGTCGAGAACGCGTCCGCGACCACGCTCACCCGCACCAACGGCACCCCGAGCCTCGGCGTGTCGATCACGATGGTGCCCGACGGCAACGCCGTGCAGATCTCCCACGACGTGAACGACGCCCTGCCGGACCTGACGCGCGCCCTCGGCGACAGCGCCGAGCTGACTGTGGTGTTCGACCAGGCGCCGTACGTCGAGCGGTCCATCGAGGACCTGACCACCGAGGGCCTGCTGGGCCTGGCGTTCGCCGTGGTCGTGATCCTGGTGTTCCTGCTGTCGGTCCGCTCGACCCTGGTCACGGCCGTGTCGATCCCGCTGTCGGTGGTGATCGCGCTGATCGCGCTGTGGATCGGCGACTACTCGCTGAACCTGCTGACGCTGGGGGCGCTGACGATCGCCGTGGGCCGGGTGGTCGACGACTCGATCGTGGTGCTGGAGAACATCAAGCGCCATCTCGCCTACGGCGAGGAGAAGCGGCGGGCGATCCTCGGCGCGGTGCGCGAGGTGTCCGGCGCGGTGACCGCCTCGACGCTCACGACGGTCGCGGTGTTCCTGCCGATCGCCTTCGTCGGCGGGATGGTGGGGCAGCTGTTCAGCCCGTTCGCGATCACGGTGACCGTGGCGCTGCTCGCGTCGCTGCTGGTCGCGCTGACCGTCATCCCGGTGCTGGCGTACTGGTTCCTCAAGGCGCCGGTGCTCACGCCGCAGGAGATGCAGGCCGTACGCGAGGACGCCGAGCGCAAGGAGCTGCGCAGCCCGCTGCAGCGGATCTACCTGCCGGTGCTGCGTTTCGCGACGCGGCGGCGCCTGATCACGGTGCTGATCGGGGTGGTGGTGTTCGTCGCCACGATGGCGCTGGCGCCCAACCTGAAGACGAACTTCCTCGACAACTCGGGCAACGACACCACGCAGATCAGCCAGCGGATGCCGGCCGGGACCGACCTGGCGACCACCGACGCGGCGGCCAAGAAGGTCGAGGCGGTGCTCGCGGCCGACGGGGGCGTGAAGTCCTACCAGGTGACGGTCGGCGGCGGGAACCGCTTCCTCGGCGGGCTGGGCGGCGGCTCCGACCGGGCGTCGTTCTCGGTGACCCTCAAGGAGGGCGTGGAGACGTCCGCCCTGGAGGACCGGCTCAGGGAGAGGCTGAAGGGCCTGACGGGGATCGGCGACATCACGGTCGGCGGCAGCGACGGCGGGTTCAACTCCGACCAGGTGCAGGTCATCGTGCAGGGCTCGGACCAGGCCGCGCTGAAGACGGCGGCCACCACGGTGCGCGACGCCATGGCCGGGGTCGACGGGCTGCGGGACGTCGCCTCCAACCTCGAAGACAGCGTCCCGCGGGTCGAGGTGCACGTGGACCGGGAGAAGGCCGCCGCCAGGGGCCTGACCGAGGCCGGGATCGGGCAGCTGGTCGCGCAGGCGTTCCGCGGCGCCCCGGTCGGCTCGATCGACGTCGACGGCCGCTCCAGCGACGTGATCCTGCGCGCCGGCGGTGACGCGCCCGACGACATCGCGGCGATCAGGAAGCTCGCGATCCCCACGGCGACGGGCATGGTGAAGCTCGGCGACGTCGCCGACGTGGTGAAGGCCGACGGGCCCACCCAGATCACCCGGCAGGACGGCGACCGCACCGCGACGGTGTCGGGCACCGCCGACGCGTCCGACCTCGGTGCGATCACCACGAAGGTCACCGACAAGCTGAAGACGCTGACGCTGCCGGCAGGGGTGACGTACAAGATCGGCGGTGCGAGCTCCGACCAGCAGGACGCGTTCGCCGACCTGGGGGTGGCCATGCTGCTCGCGGTGGCGATCGTCTTCATGATCATGGTGGCGACGTTCCGCAGCCTGGTGCAGCCGCTGATCCTGCTGGTGTCGATCCCGTTCGCGGCGACCGGCGCGATCGGGCTGCTGCTGGTCACCGACACGGCGCTCGGCGTGCCCGCGCTGATCGGCATGCTGATGCTGATCGGCATCGTCGTCACCAACGCGATCGTGCTGATCGACCTGATCAACCAGTACCGCGAGCAGGGGCTGGGCGTGGTGGAGGCCGTCATGGAGGGCGGCCGGCGGCGGCTTCGCCCGATCCTGATGACCGCGATCGCGACGATCTGCGCGCTTACCCCGATGGCGCTGGGCGTGACCGGTTCGGGTGGGTTCATCTCCCAGCCGCTGGCCATCGTCGTGATCGGCGGCCTGATCTCCTCGACGCTGCTGACGCTGGTGCTGGTGCCGACGCTGTACACGATGGTGGAGCGGCTGAAGGAGCGGATGCGCCGTACGCCGAAGCAGCCCGCCTCGGGCGACGGCGAGGGGGATCTGACCGTGTACGGCAAGGAGGCCCTCGAACCGGCCAAGTGAGCCCGGCCGCCACATGTAGCTAACCGCAAACAGTTCTTCGCGAAGGACTCTTCGCGAAGAACTGTTTGCGGTTTACGGTGGGGTCCATGACCGATGACGGCGACACCCTTTACTCCCCGGGCGCGGAGGACGCGGTCGTCCTGGACGCGAAGGGCCTTCGCGCCCTCGCGCATCCGGTGCGCGTCCAGGTGGTGGGCCTGCTGCGCAAGCACGGCCCGTCGACGGCCACCCGGCTCGCCGAGTTGCTGAACATCAACTCCGGCGCGGCCAGCTACCACCTGCGCCGGCTCGCCGCCGCGGGCTTCGTGCAGGAGGACACCGAACGCGGGAACGCGCGCGAGCGCTGGTGGCGCGCGGTCCACCGGTCCACCTTCCTAAACGACCTGGACCTGGCCGAGCGGGAGCCCGAGGCCACGGTGGCCTACCTGCAGTCCGTCGCCGCCACCTACACCATGCGCACCCAGCGGGCGATCAACGAGCTCCAGACGATGCCGCGCGCGTGGCGCGCCGCATGCGACATGAGCGACTGGGCGCTGCGGCTGACCCCGCAGGAGGCCACCGCCCTGCGCGAGGAGCTGTGGGCGGTCGTCACGCGATACCGCCGCGACACTCCTGAGGCGGCGGGCGCCCCGGAAGGCGCGGAGCGGGTGTCGGTGATCGTGCAGATCCTGCCCGAACTGGACGCGGCCGCCGCCCAGGAAGACGACGCCCGATGACGGGCAAGGACGCGATCACCGGCGGTTCCTCTCGCGCGCGCAGGCTGCGGCCGCTGAGCGGGCTGCTCGCGGCGATGGCGGTCGCGTTGACCGGCACCCGGGTGTCGGCCATCGCGCTGCCGTGGTTCGTGCTGGTCACGACAGGCAGCGCCACCCAGACCGGGCTGGTGGCCTTCTGCGAGATGACTCCGTATGTGGTGGTCAAGGCGCTGACCGGACCGCTGGTGGACCGGGCCGGCCCGCGGGTCGTCTCCTGGAGCACCGACGCGGTCAGCGCGGCCGCCGCCGGCGCGATTCCCCTGCTGCACGCCGCGGGCGTGCTGTCCTTCCCCGTGCTGCTTGCCCTGGTCGCGGTCATCGGCGCCGTACGCGGCCCCGGCGACCTGGCCAAGCATGTGATGGTCCCGGACGCGGCCGAGCGCGCCGGCGTGCCGCTGGAGCGGGCGACCGGCCTGTCCGGTGTGACCGAGCGGCTGGCCTCGACCGTCGGACCGGCGGCCGGCGGCCTTCTCGTGGCCTTGCTGGGCCCGATGACCGGTCTCGTGCTCAACGCCGCGTGCTTCGTCCTCGGGTCGCTGATCATCTCGCTGGCCCTGCCGCGCGGCATGGGACGCCCGGCGGACGGCGCCCCGGCCGCTTCCGGCTACTGGCGGCGTTTCGGCGAGGGCTTCGCCTTCCTGCGCGGCGAGCCGCTGCTGCTCACCATCATCGTCATGGTCGGGATCACCAACCTGCTGGACGCGGCCTTCAGCACCGTCCTGCTGCCCGTGTGGGCTGAGCGGTCCGGCAACGGCCCGGCCGCGATCGGCCTGAGCAACGGCGTGTGGAGCGCCACGGCGGTCGCGGGAAGCCTGGTCGCCGCGGCCGTCGCGCACCGGATGCCGCGCCGGGCGGTGTTCTTCGCGGGTTTCCTGCTGGCCGGGGCGCCGCGGTTCCTGGTGCTGGCCGCCGACGCGCCGATGTGGGCGGTGCTGGGGGTGTTCGCGGTGAGCGGGGCCGGTGGGGGCTTCCTCAATCCGATCCTGGGGGCGATCACCTTCGAGCGGGTGCCGCACGGCCTGCGCGGCCGGGTCAACGCGCTGGGTGACGCGATGGCGTGGGCGGGCATCCCTCTGGGCGGGCTGATCGCCGGGGCGGCGGTGGCGTGGTCCGGGCTCGCGCCGGTGTTGCTGACGGCCGGCGCGGCGTACTTCCTGACCACCAACCTGGCCGCGCTGCTGCCGCAGTGGCGTGAGATGGACCGCCTGCGCGGCCGGGGCGCCCGGGAGTCCCGGGCGGCCGATCCGGCTCCCGTCGGCGGAGACGTCCTGTGAGGTGACCTCGTGCGCGGCGGCGGCCGGGACCGACGCCTATTCGTGTCCGGTGAACATGCCGATCAGGCTGTGGGGTGCGTCGTCGCCGAACATGAGCTCGTGGAGGTGGGCGGCGTCGGCGGCCTCCGCGGCGCTGCGGGGGAACAGGGCCTGCTCGTATTCGGTGAGCGCTGCCTCGGGGTCGCCGGGGTGCGCGGCGATGGCCTTGCCGAGTTCGGCGCCGTCGTACATGGCCAGGTTCGCGCCTTCGCCGGACGGGGGCATGAGGTGGGCGGCGTCGCCGAGCAGGGTCACGCCCGGCACGCGATCCCACCGGTGCCCGCTGGGCAGGGTGTTGAGGGGCCGCAGGACCGGCGCGGTGTCACTATCGGTGATCAGCGTGGTGAGCTCCGGCGCCCAGCCGTCGAACTCCCGCGCGATCCGTGCGATGGCCGCGGGTGGATCGGTGAAATCAATGGCGGCGAACCATTCCTGCGGTTTGCGGAGCGCCACGTAGGTGTGGAGGGTCCCGCCGCTCTCCCGGTGAGCCAGGATCGCCTTGCCCGGCGCGAGCGCGTACATCGCCCCGTCGCCGACCGCTTTCGCGCCGGCCGGGTGCCGGGTGTCGGCGTCGAACAGGTAGGTCTCGATGAACGACATGCCGACGTACTCGGGTGTGGCGTCGGAGAGCAGCGGCCGGACCCGTGACCACGCGCCGTCCGCGCCGACCAGCAGGCTCGTGACGACGGAGGTGCCGTCGGCGAAGGTCACCTCGTGGCGGCTGTCGCCGAGGGCGCGGACGTTGCCGGCCTTGTGACCCCATCGCACGGTGCCGGCCGGGAGCGAGTCGAGCAGCATCCGCCGCAGTTCGCCGCGCATCACCTCGGGGCGTCCGCCCGTGCCGTCGTCGGGTTCTTCGAACAGGACGGTCCCGTCGGGGGCGAGGGCCCGCGCCGCCTGGCGGCCCTCCAGAACGAGACCGCGGAACTCCTCGATCAGGCCCGCCGCCTGCAGGGCCGGTTGGCCGTTGTGGTCATGGATGTCGAGCATCCCGCCCTGGGCGCGTGCCGCCGGGGAGGACTCCGCCTCGTAGACGGCGGCCGGGATTCCGTGGACGTGCAGGACGCGGGCGAGCGTGAGGCCGCCGAGTCCGGCGCCGATGATCGTGACGTGAGTGGTCATGGTGCTTCCTTTCGGATCGCCGACCGCCGGGCGGGTACCCACGGGGTCACTCTGGAACGCCGTTCCAGCAGCCGCAGTGTGGAACGCCGTTCCATGCATTGTCAAGCTGGAATGGCGTTCCAAGACGTCTAAGATGGGCACATGGCAACCAGGACGCGTCGCCCGGAACGACGGCAGGAACCGCTCTCGCGGGAGCACATCGTCGGCGCCGCCGTCGAACTCCTCGACGCGGTGGGGGAGGACGGTCTCACGTTCCGTGCGCTGGCCGAGCGCCTCGCGACCGGCCCCGGGGCGATCTACTGGCACGTCAGGGGTAAGACCGAACTCCTCGCCGCGGCCACCGACGCCGTCGTCGCCGCCGCTGTGACCATCGAGCCCGCCGAGTCCGCCGAGTCCGCCGACTCGCCGCAGGACGGGATCCGCGCCGTCGCGCTCGGCCTGTTCGACGCGATCGAAGAACACCCGTGGCTTGCCACGCAGCTCGCGACCCAGCTCTCCCGCAGCCCCTGGGGAACGGTGGCGCCGCGGATCTTCGAAAGTATCGGCCGGCAGGTCTGCGCGCTGGGCGTGCCCGAGGAAAGCTGGTTCACGGCGACATCGGCGCTGATGCACTACATCCTCGGCGCCGCCGGCCAGAACGCCGCGAACACCGCGAGTGCCGGCACCGCCAGGCCCGATGTGGACCGCGCCGTTGTCCTCGACGCCGTATCGGCGGCGTGGGAAGGGCTCGACCCCGACGACTACCCGTTCACCCGAGCCGTGGCGAAACAGGTGCGCGGGCACGACGACCGCGAACAGTTCCTCGCCGGGATCGCTCTCATCCTCGCCGGCATCACCGCGATCCACTCACTCACCACGTAGCCGCCACGATCGGGCACTACGCCGGGCCGCCCGAGTCCGCACAACCCGGCCGGATCACCCGGCGTCTGGTCGCCTGCGCAGCCGGGCCGGGTCGACTGCGGCCCAAACGCCTCGCCGTCGACCGCGAGGGGTTCGCGGCTGGTGGCGAGCACACGCAGCCCTGGGCAGCGGGACAGCAGCGCCGCCACCAGGTGGGCCACGGCGTCGATCGACGGCGCGCAGCCCGATCCCGGCGAGCACGGCCGCGCCGACCTTGGCCGGCTCCGTGAGGCGCCCCCGGGCATGCCCGGCACCTGCGGACAGGCGGCGGGAACGGGCTCAATAGACTGGGCCAACGTGAATGCCAAGCCGCGTATCCCGAATGTCCTGGCCGCTCGTTACGCTTCGCCGGAGCTGGCCCGCCTGTGGTCTCCCGAGCACAAGGTGGTGCTGGAGCGCAGGCTCTGGCTTGCCGTGCTGAAGGCCCAGGCCGACCTCGGGATCGAGGTGCCCGAGCAGGCGATCGCCGACTACAAGAAGGTCGCCGAGCAGGTCGACCTGGCCTCCATCGCCGAGCGGGAGAAGGTCACCCGCCACGACGTGAAGGCCCGCATCGAGGAGTTCAACGCCCTGGCCGGGCACGAGCACGTGCACAAGGGCATGACCTCCCGCGACCTGACCGAGAACGTCGAGCAACTGCAGATCCGCGACAGCCTGCTGCTGGTGCGCGGCCGGGTCGTGGCGCTGCTGGCCCGCCTGGGCCGCCTGGCCGCCGAGCACTCCTCGACGGTCATGGCGGGGCGCTCGCACAACGTCGCCGCGCAGGCGACCACGCTCGGCAAGCGCTTCGCGACCGCCGCCGACGAGCTGCTGGTGGCCTACGAGCGGCTGGAGGACCTGCTGGAGCGCTACCCGTTGCGCGGGATCAAGGGCCCGGTCGGCACCGCGCAGGACATGCTCGACCTGCTCGGCGGTGCCGACCGGCTGGCCGCGCTGGAGGACCGCGTCGCCGCGCACCTGGGGTTCGCCCGCCGCTTCACCAGCGTCGGCCAGGTCTACCCCCGCTCGCTCGACTACGACGTGCTGACCGCGCTGGTGCAGTTGGCCGCCGCGCCGTCGTCCCTGGCCAAGACCATCCGGCTGATGGCCGGGCACGAGCTGGTCACCGAGGGCTTCAAGGAAGGCCAGGTCGGCTCGTCGGCGATGCCGCACAAGATGAACACCCGCTCCTGCGAGCGCGTCAACGGCCTGACCGTGATCCTGCGCGGGTACGCCTCGATGGCCGGGGAGCTCGCCGGCGACCAGTGGAACGAGGGCGACGTGTCGTGCTCGGTCGTCCGCCGGGTCGCCCTGCCCGACGCGTTCTTCGCCTTCGACGGCCTGGTGGAGACCATGCTGACCGTGCTGGACGAGTTCGGCGCGTTCCCGGCGGTCATCGAGGCCGAGCTGGGCCGCTATCTGCCGTTCCTCGCCACGACCAAGATGCTCATGGCGGCCGTGCGGGCCGGGGTCGGCCGCGAGACCGCCCACGAGATCATCAAGGAGCACGCGGTCGCCTCGGCGCTGGCCATGCGGTCGCGAGGCGCCGGCAACGAGCTGCTCGACCGGCTGGCCGCCGACGACCGTTTCCCGCTCGGCCGGGCCGAGCTCGACGCGCTGCTGGCCGACCGGGCCTCCTTCGCCGGCGCGGCCGCCGGTCAGGTGGCGGCCGTGACCACGCGGATCGGCGAGATCACCGCACGCCATCCGGACGACGCCGCCTACGCGCCGGGCGCGATCCTGTAGGGACGCGCGTGCGTGAGCTGGTGAGCGAGGCCGAGGTCGTCGCCGCCTCGGGAGACGACGACCTCGTCGTGTGGGCGGCGCAGGGCATGCGGCCCGGCGTACGCGCCTGGGCGTACGGGGACGCGGTGGCGGTGGCCAGCCCCGAGGCGTCGCGGCGCGACCGCCTGGCGGTGCGGGGCCCGGCCGCCCAGGTCGTCCCGCTCGTACGGCACGCCCTGGCCGAGGCCGGGCCGTCGTATCGGCCACTCGGCGACGCCGCGCTGATCGAACAGGTCGTCCAGGCCGCGCCGGAGCTGGAGCTCGCCGGCCACTTCTCCTGGATGGGCACCGAGAAGCTCGCGCCGCCCCGGCAGGAGACGAGCCAGGAGACGACGAGCAGGGAGGTGGGGGCCTCCTGGCTGGCGGAGTCCGCCGCCCCTGAGGTGGCCGAGCTGCTCGCCGCCGCCAACCCCGGCTCCTACGCCGTGCCGGGCCTGCCGCGCGTACGCCGGTGGGCCGGCGTACGGGACGGCTCGGGCGCCCTGCTGGCGGTCGCGGCCGACGCGTGGTCCGCGCCGACGGTGGGCCTGCTCGCCGGCGTCGCGACCGCCGCACCGGCGCGGGGACGCGGCCTGGGGGAGCGGGTGTGCCGGTTCGTGGCGTCCGCGCTGCTGGCGGAGCACGGCCGCGCGGCGCTGATGGTGGACGACTGGAACCGGGCGGCCGTCGCCGTCTACGAACGGCTCGGCTTCGCCCGCCGCCGCGTGGCCGCCGCCGGCCTGTACACCTGCACCTGAGCCATTCGGGGTCAGGCGGCGCGTGACGGGCCGATCAGGCGCGAGTTCAGCGCGGCCAGCACCTCGGGCAGGTCGCGCAGCGTGGTGATCCTCGTCACGGCGGGGGAGGAGGCGCCGGGCTCGGCGCGGTAGCGGTCGAGCCACACCCCGTGCAGCCCCGCCCGGGCAGGGGCGATCGCGTCGAACATGAGGTTGTCGCCGACCATGAGCACCTCCTGCGGGCGCAGGCCGAGCTTCGCCGCCGCCTCGTGGTAGCACTGCGGGGCGGGCTTGAACGCGCCGAGCGTGTCGGGCGTCAGGACCACCTCCATGCGGTCCATCAGCCCGATGCGGCGCAGCTTGGCCTCCTGCTGCACGGCCACGCCGTTGGTGAGGACACCCAGCACGGGGGCGTCGTCGAGGGCCGCCAGCGCGTCCAGCGTCTCGGGCACGTCGGGGAAGGCGGCCCAGGCCGACTCGTAGTGGGTCAGGAAGCGGGCGAACGCCGCGTCCGGGTCGGCCGGCTCGGGCAGCCCGAGCCGCCGGCAGAACTCGCGCAGCCGCCTGCGCCGCTGCTCGGCGAACGAGCACTCTCCGGCGTGCCAGGCGGGCAGGTGCTTGTCCTCCAGGTCGAGCCAGAGCGCCGGCGTCTCCGGCAGCAGCTCGTGACCGGGGCAGACCGACTCGGTCCAGCGGGTCGCGGCGTGTGCGACCGCCCGGCGATGATCGAAAAGGGTCTCGTCGAGGTCGAACAGAATGGCCCTGATCACGAGTCCCCATCCTGACAGAGGGCTGTTTCCGTCGCGTTTCCGGGTTGTGAAGCCCCCCAGGTGACAGGTAGGAAATTTCCTACCTATTATGGGGTCGTGGACGTCACCCCCACCGCCGTACGGCAGTCGTCGTCGCCGGCGGAAGACGAGATCTTCGCCGCACTCGCCAGCCCGGTGCGGCGCGAGGTGCTGCGCCTGCTCCGCGAGCGCGGCCCCCAGTCCGTGCAGGACCTGGCCTCCTGCTTCTCCATGGCCCGGCCCAGCTTCTCCGAGCACCTGCGGGTGCTGCGCGAGGCGGGGCTGGTCAGCGAACGCAGGGACGGCAGGCGCCGGCTCTACCGCCTGGAGCCCGTCCCGCTCGTCCGCGTCCGCGACTGGCTGGACCCCTACGAGCGGTTCTGGCGCGACCGGCTGTCCGCCCTGCGTCACCTGCTCGACGACACCGACACAGGAACCGGTGGCCGCCCGCACGACAGCGGCAGCGGCCCCCGGACGGACCAGGACGAGGAGAAACCATGACCGACCTCGACGACCCGACGGTGCTGCACTTGGACGAATACCTGGCGCACCCGCCCGCCCGGGTGTGGCAGGCCCTGACCGACCCCGGCCTGCTCGCCCAATGGTTCATGCCGGGCGACTTCCGCCTGAGCGTGGGCCACCGCTACACGATGCGCGGGACGGCCATGCCCGGCACCGGGTTCTCCGGCACCGTCCAGGCCGAGGTGCTGGCCTTCGAGCCCGAGCGCATGCTCCGCCTGGCCTGGCGCGACGCCGACCCCGGCAGCCCCAGCGCCGCCGACTGGACGATCACCTGGACGCTCGAACCCGAAGGCCGGGGCACCCGGCTGTTCCTGACCCACGAGGGCTTCGACCCCGGCAACGAGATGCAGCGGCGGGCCCGCTCCATCATGGACGGCGGATGGCGCCACCTGATGACGAACTCGCTCGCCGCCGTACTGTGAGGATCACCTGAGCCGACCACCGGGGGTCAGGCGTACACCTCCCCGAGACCCTTGTGGATCTCGTAGGTGCAGTCGTAGAACCGGCGGGTGATGTGCGCGCGGTGCCGTTCGGCCACGTCCATCGCCCGCTCGCCGTCCGCCGGGGCGCGCGAAGCGGGCTACCTGGCCGACCTGAGTAGCCCATGGGCTCTCCTCCCTTCCGGGCTCCAAGCCTGCGGTCTCACGCGGCGTGAGGGTCAACACGGGTGCGCCGCGATGAAAGTTTCCCGCCGGTTCACACGATTGACCAGCAGGAACGAGAGGGAGTTAGTTTGGGCGATTGACATATTCCGGAATGTGATTCTACGGTGCGGGGGCTCTCGCGCCGGCGCAGGCAATCCCGGGGCGAGCAGCGGTCCTCCCGTTCACCCAGCGCGTCCGAAGGAGCGCAGATGCCCCCCACACCCCCCGAAACAGCCCCAAGCCCGCCCCGGATCCGCCGCCGCACGGCGCGCGGAATCGCCGCCGTGGCGGCCGTGCCCCTGGCCGCCGTCGCGCTGCACACGGTGCCCGCCCGGGCGGCGGTGCCCGCGGCGGGCGGTACCTATCAGATCAGCGTCACCAAGAGCGGCATGTGCCTGGACGTCGTGTCCGGCTCGAAGGACAACGGCGCGCTGCTGCAGCAGTGGGGCTGCACCCCCGGCGCCGCCTGGCAGCAGTTCACCCTCAATTCCGCAGGGTCCGGTCTTTTCACAATTGTGAACGCTAACAGCGGCAAGTGCCTGGATGTCCCGGGCGCGTCGACCGCCTCCGGGACGCAGATCCAGCAGTGGGGCTGCGGCGACGGCCAGACCAACCAGCGGTGGCGCCTGGTGGCCTCCGGGTCGGGGACCTACCAGATCGTCAGCGTCTCCAGCGGGCTGTGCCTGAGCGACAAGGGCGCCTCCACCTCCTCCGGCGCCGCCGTCATCCAGGAGACCTGCACCGCCAACACCAACAAACAATGGCTGTTCACCCCCGTCGCCGCTCAAGGCACGGCGACGGTGGCCGCAGACGGCACCGGCAAGTACCGCACGGTCCAGGCCGCGATCGACGCGGTGCCCGCGAACAACGGCAGCCGCGTGGTCATCACGATCAAGCCCGGCACCTACCGGGAGATCGTCACGATCCCGGCCAACAAGCCCTACATCACCCTGCAGGGCCTCGGGTCGTCGGCCAAGGACGTCGTGATCGTCAACAACCACTCCGCCGGCACCTACGGCACCTTCAACAGCGCCACCGCCTTCGTCAACGGGCACGACGCCGCCCTCACCAACCTGACGGTCTCCAACGACTTCGACGAGAACACGAGCAGCACCGGCCAGCAGGCCGTCGCCCTGAACCTCAACGCCGACCGGGCGGTCCTGTCGAACGTGCGGCTGCTCGGCGACCAGGACACCTTCCTGGTCAACGCGTCGGCCCGCGCCTACATGACCGGCTCCTACGTCGAGGGCACCGTCGACTTCATCTTCGGCGACGGCACGATCGTGATCAACAACTGCGACATCTACGAAAAGCGCAGCACCGGCGGGCCGATCACCGCCGCCAGGACCGACGCCGGCAAGACCTACGGCTTCCTGATCTACAAGTCCCGGATCTCCGGCGCCACGGCGAACACCACCCAGCTCGGCCGCCCGTGGGGGCCGAACGCCCAGGTCCTCTACCGGGAGTCGACGCTCAGCTCCACGATCAAGACCTCACAGCCCTGGACCGACATGTCCGGCAACTCCTGGAAGAACGCCCGCTTCTTCGAGTACAAGAACACCGGCGCCGGCGCCACGGCGAACTCCAACCGGCCGCAGATGAGCGACTCCCAGGCGGCGAACTACACCCCGCAGAAGTACCTGGCCGGATCCGACGGCTGGAACCCGATCGGCTGACCCCCTGGCTCCGAGGAACAGACATGCGTGTCACCACACTCCGGGCCGCCGCCGTGGCGGCCGTGCCCCTGGCCGCCGTCGCGCTGCACACGGTGCCCGCCCGGGCGGCGGTGCCCGCGGCGGGCGGTACCTATCAGATCAGCGTCACCAAGAGCGGCATGTGCCTGGACGTCGTGTCCGGCTCGAAGGACAACGGCGCGCTAGTGCAACAGTGGGGCTGCACCCCCGGCGCCGCCTGGCAGCAGTTCACCCTCAATTCCGCCGGATCGGGGATCTACACCCTGGTCAACGTCAACAGCGGCCGGTGCCTCGACGTGCCCAGCGGGTCCACCACCTCGGGGGTGCAGATCCAGCAGTGGGGCTGCGGCGACGGCACCAAGACCAACCAGCAATGGCGCCTGACCGCCTCGGGAAGCGGCACCTACCAGATCGTCAACGTCGCCAGCGGGCTGTGCCTGAGCGACAAGGGCGCCTCCACCTCCTCCGGCGCCGCCGTCATCCAGGAGACCTGCACCGCCAACACCAACAAGCAATGGCTGTTCACCCCCGTCTCCGGAACCGGGGGTCGTACGTGGTCGGACAAGGCCGACGGGTTCGCCGGGACCAGCGGCATGGGCGACAGCACCACCACCGGCGGCGCGGCCGGCGCCACGGTCACCGTCACCACCTACGCCGACCTGGTGAAGTACGCCGCCGCGAGCCAGCCGTACGTCATCAAGGTGAACGGCGCGATCACCGTCTCCCCGTACGGCACGGAGATCAAGGTCGCGTCCGACAAGACCATCATCGGGGTCGGCAGGAACGGACAGATCGTCCACGGCGGATTCAACCTCAACAACGTGCACAACGTGATCATCCGCAACCTGACCATCCGCGACGCGCAGATGGCCGACGACGACCCGGACGACAAGGTCTACGACTACGACGGCATCCAGATCGACACCTCGCACCACGTCTGGATCGATCACTGCTCCATCACCCGGATGAACGACGGCCTCATCGACAGCCGCATGGACACCACCTACCTGACCGTGTCCTGGAACATCCTGTCGGAGGAGCACAAGGCCTTCGGCATCGGCTGGACCGACAACGTCACCGCGCGCATGACCATCCATCACAACTGGATGCACGACAACGGCATCCGCAACCCCAGCACCGACAACGTCGCCTACGCCCACCTCTACAACAACTACATGCAGAACATCACCGGCTACGGCAACTACTCGCGTGGCGGGACGAAGATGGTGCTCGAGAACAGCTACTTCGACAACGTCAAGGATCCCTACTACCGGGACGACACCGCCCAGCTGAAGCAGAGCGGCAGCATCGTGGTCAACTCCAGCGGGCAGCAGGAGACCGGCGGCTCGGCGTTCACCCCGAGCTCGTTCTACTCCTACACCCTCGACCCCGCCGCGGACGTCCCGTCCATCGTGAAGACCTACGCCGGCCCCCAGGCGAACATCGGCGTGTGAACACCCGGCCGCCGGGGGCTCCTCGCGCCCCCGGCGGCGCTCACCGCGACACCCGGCGCAGCAGTTGCCGCACTCGTGCGGCCTCTCGGGTGAGGTGGTCGCGTTCCGGCACGCTGGTGGCGGCGCGGGAGGCCTCGGCGTACAGCTCGGCGGCGCGCTGCAGGTCGCCGGCGCGTTCGTGCAGGTACGCCGTCACCGCGGCGTAGCGGGGCAGACCGGGGTCCACGCCGGCCAGCGCCGCCAGCCCGGCCTGCGGCCCGTCGGCCTCGCCGACCGCCACCGCGCGGTTGAGCCGCACCACCGGGCTGCCGGTGAGGAGCAGCAGTTCGTCGTACCACTCCACGATCTGCACCCAGTCCGTCTCACAGACGCTGCGGGCGTCGGCGTGCAGGGCGGCGATCGCGGCCTGCGCCTGGTATTCGCCCAGCCGGTCGCGGGCCAGCGCGGCCTGCAGGATCGTCACCCCCTCGGCGATCAGGCCGGTGTCCCAGCGCGACCGGTCCTGCTCGGCGAGGGGCACCAGGCGACCACCCGGACCGGTGCGCGACGCGCGACGCGCGTGGTGCAGCAGCATGAGCGCGAGCAGCCCGGCGGCCTCGGGCTCGCCGGTCAAGGCGACGAGCTGGCGGGTCAGGCGGATCGCCTCGGCCGCCAGGTCGACGTTTCCTCCGTACCCCTCGTTGAAGACGAGGTAGAGCACCCGCAGCACCGTCCCGAGATCGCCGGGCTGGTCGAGCGGCAGCCCCGCGATCTTCCGCTTGGCCCGGCTGATCCGCTGCGCCATCGTCGCCTCGGGGACGAGGTGGGCCGCCGCGATCTGCCGGGTGGTCAGGCCGCCGACCGCGCGCAGCGTCAGCGCGACGGCCGAGCTCTGCGGCAGGGTGGGGTGCGCGCACAGGAAGTACAGCCGCAGGGTGTCGTCGGTGGCGGGCGCAGGACCGGCGGGAGGCTCGGCCTCCACGGTCAGTTCCCGCCCCCGCCGCGACGCCTCGGCACGCGCGGCGTCCAGGAACCTGCGCCAGGCGGCCGCGACGAGCCAGGCCTTCGGATCGCGCGGCGGATCGCCGGGCCAGGTCTCCAGCGCCCGGATCAGGGCCTCCTGCACGGCGTCCTCGGCCGACGCGAAGTCGGCTCCGCGGCGGACGAGGACACCGATCACCGCGGGTACGAGCTCCCGCACCAGCGACTCGTTCACTCGGTGACCGTGGGCGGCTCGGTGAGGAACGGCCGGACCTCGAGCCACTCGTGGATCGGCTCGCCGCGGGGCCCGGGAGCGGCCGACAGCTCCCCGGCCAGCTCGACCGCGCGATCCCACGAGTCCACGTCGATGATCATCCAGCCCGCGATGAGGTCCTTGGTCTCGGCGAACGGGCCATCGGTCACCGGCGGGCGCCCCTCGCCGTCGTACCGTACGAACGTGCCCTCGGGTGACAGCGCCTGTTCGCCGACGTACTCACCCGTCTCCTCCAGGCGGGCGGCGAAGTCGCGCATGTACTGGATGTGCGCGTCGACCTCCTCCGGCGTCCACTGGTCCAGCGACCCGTAGTCGACGACGGGGGCCGGACCACCTCGGTAGTGCTTCAGCAGCAGGTACTTCACGGTGGTTCTCCTTCTTGTCGCGCGGCCCGTCGTGGCCGCTCCTGCCCCTGGGACGGAGCCGGCACGGCATTCTCGACACCCGGCGCGACAACTTTCCCAGAAATTCCGCGGTGGACTCTCCCACGGGGGGAGAGGCCATGCTGAGGCACGTGAACGACGACCTTCTGTCGATCGGGCAGTTCGCCCGCCTCGCCCGGCTCAGCGTCAAGCAACTGCGCCACTATGCCACGCTCGGCCTGCTCGAACCCGCCTGGATCGACCCCGCCAGCGGCTACCGCTACTACCGGGCCGCCCAGGCCCGCGACGCGCTCGCCATCGGCCTGCTGCGCTCCCTCGACGTTCCCCTGCCCGTCGTCGCGGCCGTCCTGTCCGGCACCCGGGACACGGGGGAAACCGGGGAAGGGGACTCCGCCGCCGCCGCGCTCGCCCGGGTCAGGGACGACCTGGAGGCCGAACTCGCCCGGCGCAGGCGCACCCTCAAGAGCCTCGAACGCATCCTCGCCACCGGCCTGCCGGGCGCCGAGGTCACCCTCGTCACCGAACCCCCGCGCCCCGCGATCGTCGTCCGCGACCTGGCGGCCACCCCCGAGGACATCGGCCGGGCCACCTCCGCCTGCGTCGCCCGCCTGATGGCCGCCGCGCCACCCGCACCCGCCCTGGTCGGGCTGTTCCCGCTCGACTACGGCGAGTCCATCCCCGTCGCCGTCGCCCTCACCGGCACCGGCCTGCCGCAGGTCCCCGGCGCCGACCCCGCGATCCTGCCCGGCGGCACGTTCGCCACCGCCGCCCACGTCGGCCCCTACGACCAGATCTCGCTCACCGCCCACGCCCTGCTCGCCTGGTGCGCGGAACGCGGGCACGCCCCTGCCGGCCCCCTCCGCGAGGCCTACGTCTCCGACCCCGCGACCACCCCGCCCGAGCGGCTGGTCACCCACCTGATGATCCGACTGGAGGATGAGGAATGACCTGGTATTCCGCCGCCGACACCCCCGAGCTCGCCGACTTCGGCCCCGTCACGGGACTCGGCGTCACCGGACGCGGCGCGCCCGGCGGTGCCGCGCACATCGCCGCGATCACCGCCCTGTACGCCGTCGCGGGACCCCTCACCGGCCTCGCCGGAGGACTGCCCATGCCCGTGCTCGAAGGCCGCTGGTGGGTCGAGGACACCACCCGCCACCCCCTCGACGTCCCCAGGGACGAATGGCACTGGCACCTGTTCCTCCGCCTGCCCGACGACCTCGACCCCGCCCTCGCCGACCAGGCCCGCGAGGCCGCCCGCCCCGCCCCCGGCATCGACGCCGTCCAGCTCGTCACCTTCACCGACGGGCGGTGCGTCCAGATGACCCACCACGGCTCCTTCGCCGAGGAACCGAAATCGCTCGCGCTCATGGACGAGTTCATGAGCGCCCACGGCCTCGTCCCGGCCGGCCTCCACCACGAGATCTACCTGAGCGGCCTCCAGGAGACCGACCCCACGGCCCTGCGCACCATCCTGCGCCAGCCCGTACGCGCCGCCCAGGGCTAGGCGTCCGGCGCGGCCTGGCCGTCGCCCCCGGCCCGGCCGCGCCTGCGACGCAGCAGCGGATGCGACCCCATCGCCACCTCCAGCTCCCCGGGCAGGTCGTCCCGGTAACGGCCCAGCGTCGACAGATCGCTGTGCCCCAGCACCCGCCGCACCGCGTCCATGTCCGTGCCGTCCGCCAGCAGGTGCGTCGCCGTCGTGTGCCGCAACCCATGCGGCGTCACCGCCCGGCGCCGCCCGGGATCCACCCGCCGCTGCACCCGGTCGATGACCGCCTGCACATCCCCCCGCGCCAGCCGCCTGCCCCGCCACGACAGCAACAGGGCCTTCTCGCCGTCTGCGCCCGCCCGCACCGCCAGGTACGCGTCGAGCGCCGCCGCCACGGCATCGGGCAGCGGGACGTCCCTGGTGCGCCCGCCCTTGCCGAAGATGCGCCAGTAACGCACCCCGTCGTTGGTGTAGAAGTCCTCCACGTTGGCCCGCACCAGCTCCGACACCCGCGGGCCCAGCGTGGTCAGCAGCAGCACCACCAGCGCGTCACGCACCTCCGTCCGCTGGTCGGCCCGCCGGCGGCGCCCCGCGCCGGAACCGGCCGCCTCCGCGGACGGGGCGGCGGGCGAGCCTGCCGCCTCGATCAGGCCCTCGGCCTGCTCCCGGGTCAGCGCACGGCGCTCCGGCCGCAGCCCGCCCCGCTCCCGCGCCCGCACCGACGAGGCGGCCATCGGATCCAGATGCACCCATCCCGCCGACGTGGCGTGGCGGAACAACGCCGACACCGACCGGCGGAACCTCGCCTGCGACGCCGCGCTCTGCCCTGCGTCCTTCCCCCTGTCTTTCCCCGTGCCCTTCCCCTGGGCGTCGCTCTTCCTGCGCTCGTCCGGCTTGCGCGCGAAGGCCAGCAGCACCGCGTCCACGTCCTCACCGGTCAGGTCGTCCAGCACCCGGTCCGGCCCGGCCAGCCGTACGAACGTGGCCACGTCCCGCGCGTACACCTCCGCCGTGGCGGGCGACAGCGCACCGGTCACCGTCTTGGCCCGGACCAGCTCCACATAACGGTCCCCGGCCTCCTGCACGGTCAGCCTGTTCACCTGTACGGGCAGCATGATCGACACCGTACCGAGCCGCACCGACAGCAAACGCCGCGCGGCGACGGCCTCCTACGCCTCGCCGCCCTCCGCGTCGACGGCGTCGATCGCCTCGACGAACCGTTCGGCCTCCGACTGGCCCATCCCCGTCTCGCCGCGCACCAGGAACACCGCCTGCTCGCCGCGTCCGGCCGCCTTCAGCCCCCGCACCCGCGACGCCAGATCCGGCCGCGCGTGGCCCGGGGCCACCGGCAGCGGCCGCCCGGAGGCCAGGGCCTCCGCCAGGTCCTTGGCCTCCTTCAGGCCCAGCCCGGTCTGCTCGCGGATCAGCTTGATCGCTTCGACCTTCTTGTTGTCGGCGTACAGCTCCCGCACCCGGTGCTGCAGGTCGGCCGAGACCGGCGGCAGCAGCCCGGGGCTGCGCCACGCCAGCGGCCCGGCGGGGCGGGCACCGGCCCGCACGGCGGCGAGCCCCACACCGAGAAGCGCGATCACGATGACGGCGAGGACCAACAGCTCGAACGGACCTATGTTGGGCATGCGGTGATCGTAAACCCCGCCCCACGGGACAGTCAGCCCCATCCGCCGCTCTCGGTGGCGCTCCACCCGTGCCGGATAGGGCCTTCGTTCCTGCCGGCCCGCGAGGAGACCTCCGGATGAGGGGCCCGCGTCCCGCGCCCACGGGGGAGGCCGGCATCGGGAGTCCTCTGCTCCCGATCCCGGCCTCCCCTGCGCCTCACTGGAACCTGCGCCTCACTGGAACCTGTGCCTCACTGGAACGAGATGGAGTCGATGGTGATGGTGCTGCTGCCGCCGTACCAGAAGCCCATCGCGAACTGCCCGGGGGAGGCGCGGTTGACGCCGTTCGCGGACATCGGGATCTTGATGTCCTGGTACGCCGTCGTGATCGCCGGGTGGCCGCCGCCGTCGAGCGTGAAGTCGCCGAAGACCTTGGTCACCCCGCCGAGGCCGACGTTGAAGTGGGCCTGCTCGCCTCCCGTCGCGCCCTTGATGCGGATGACGAGATAGGTGTACGCGGACAGGTCGGTGTTCACGTCGCTGCCGAACCAGCCGCAGTTGTCGTACCGCAGGCTGAGCGCCCCGCCGGACACGGCGCCGGAGCCGCCGCCGTTGAGGAAGCAGTTGCCCCCGGTCCATTTGCCGAGGTCGTTGCGCGCGGCGGACGGGTACGCGGGGTCGCCGTCGAAGTCGTCCAGCACGAGGCCCGCGGTCGATGACGGGAGGGTGACGACGGTGACGGGCGCCGACGCGGCGGAGGTGTTGCCCGCGGCGTCGTACGCCTTCACGGTGTAGGTGTAGGAGGTCGCGGGGTTCAGTCCGGTGTCGGTGAAGGACGTCGACTGGGAGGTCCCGGCCTCGGTGGAGCCGCGGTAGATCCGGTATCCGGCCACGCCGACGTTGTCGGTGGACGCCGTCCAGGACAGCGTGACCGAGTTCGCGGTGCGCGACGGGGAGGCCAGCCCGGTGGGCGCGCTGGGCGCCGTGGTGTCCTGCCCGCCGCCGGTGCCGACGGTGACCGCGCCGAGGCCGAGCCAGCCGTCGGCGCCCTGGGTGGCGTTGGCGAAGCGCAGCTTCTTGGCGTTCGCGGAGACGGCTTCCAGCGGGTTCTTCACCCGCAGGACCCACTGGTAGCTCCCGCTGGGCACGCCGGACAGGTTCACCCCGGTCTGGAAGTACTGCGGGTAGCCGTAGTCCAGATAGGCAGGGTCCGGCCCCTTGCCCCAGTCGGGGAACGCGCGGATCTTGAGCGGCATGACCGTGCGGAGGTCCCAGGACGTGTCGAAGGTCTTGACCACGGTCCCGGCGCCGTTCTTCAGGCCGAGGGTGACCGTCCACGGGTAGTAGAACGGCGCCACGCCGTTGTTGCGGATCCGCACGCCCACGTTCGCGGTCCCGCTCGCCGTGTTGGTGAAGTAGGCGTTGTCGACGGTCAGGTCGTAGCCCATGAGCCGGACGGCGGCCGCGACGTTCGGGTCACCCGGCGCGTAGCTCTGGCTGCCTTCGTTGATCTTCCAGGTGGTGTGCTCCAGCTCGATGCAGGCCTTCATGTCGTCGACCTGCCCGGAGCCGCCGGGCCAGGAGGCGAACGCCGAGGACTGGATCTCGGGCCGGACCTCGCCACCCATCGAGTCGGTGATCCACTTGTTCTCCGCGCCCGCGTCGAGGGCCCGCTGGAGCTGGGCGTAGCCGGCCCCGCCGAGCGACCGCGGCAGCGTGACGCCGGCCAGAGGCGAGCCTTCCCGGTAGCAGAAGGAGTCGTCGTGGTATCCGATGTCCCGGTTGGTGGCCGCGCCCGCCGCCGAGTCGGGGTAGCGGATCTCCAGCTTGGTCTTGGCGAACGCGTTGTCGTACGCCTGGACGATCTGCGCGGCGTGCGCGTCGGTCGGCATGAAGTTCGGGTAGGTGTCGCCGCTGGTGTCGGTGTCGAACGGCCAGGTGTGCCACTCGCCCCACAGCCCGATCAGGCCCAGGTGGATGAACCCGATGCGCGGGTCGCCGTCGTACCGGGCGCCGAACGCCGCGATGAAGTCCTTCAGCGCGCCGAGCAGGTAGGGGCTGTCGTAGTCCGGGCTGGTGGTGCCCCAGAAGGTGTTGGTCCGGTAGGTGACGTGCCCGTCGAAGCAGTGGGGGATGGCGTTGCCGGGATGGCTTCCGCTGCCGCCGGGATACTCCAGGTAGAACCGCACGGCCGCCTGGTTGCCGTACGAGGCGATCTCGTTCAGCGCGTTGTCGAGGATCGACCAGTTGTACTTCGAGCAGTCGGCCGGGTCGGTCATCACCTCCGACAGGCCGAAGTAGCTCCACATGAGGGAGTGCGGGTAGCCGGTGTTCTCGTCGCTGCCCGGCCAGTAGAAGCGGGCGAACCCCTTGAGCGGGTTGTCCAGCGGCGCGGGCGCGGACGCTAGCGGATGCGCCTGCAGCGACGGGTCGGGTGAGGCGGGAGCCGGGGGCCGGAGCGGCGCCCCGGCCGCGACCGGCGCGAACGCCCGCGCCTGAGCGGCCGGCATCAGGGCCGTCGACAGGGCCAGCGCGACGGCGGCGAGGGCCGTGAGGGCCCGCCTCATCGGCAGGGCAAGGGCAGGCATGGGTGAGGAACCTCCGGGATACGTTGGCGGCAGGAGCCTGAGGCGGGCCGGTGAAGACCCGTCACATGGGGGTTGACCTGGAACGGAAGGGTTCGGGGACGCTGCCGTACGCTCGCCAAGATATGAGGAGCTATTGACAAACTTCCGATGCCTCACATCATTATTCGGGAGTCACCACGTGACAAGAGGGCAATTTCACCGATCGCCGAGGACGATGATGAAAACGATGCGGGCCGAGGAACGGTCGCAGGTCGCCGAGCCGAGCGATACCGGCGCACCCGGGCGAGAACGGGCCCGGCCGCGTGACGACCGCCGGGCGGCGTGGCTGTTCCTGATCCCCGCGCTCACCGGCTTCGTGGTCTTCTTCGGCTATCCGACCGTCCGGGGGTTCTGGTACTCCCTGACCGACTACAACCTGCTCAGCGCCCCCGCGTTCGTCGGCGGGGACAACTACGCCCAGCTCGTGCGCGATCCGCAGTTCTGGCACTCGCTCGCGGTCACCGTGTACTACGTCGTGCTCAACATCGGCTCGCAGATGCTGCTCGCGCTGGTCCTGGCCGCGCTCATGCACCGCCTCACCCGGTCGGTGATGCTCCGCGCGATGCTGCTGCTGCCGTGGCTGGTGCCGAACGTCACCGTCGGCCTGATCTGGATCTGGCTGCTCGACGCCGACCTCGGCTTCGTCAACCACCTGCTCAAGGCGCTCGATCTCGGCACGGTCGGCTTCTTCGTCTCACCCGACTGGGCCATGCCGACGATCGCGATGGTCAACACCTGGGCGTACACCGGCTACACCGCGCTCCTGCTGTACGCCGGCATGCTGCAGATCCCAGGGCACCTGTACGAGAGCGCCGCCCTCGACGGCGCCGGCGAGCTGCGGATGTTCCGCTCGATCACCCTGCCGATGCTGCGGCCCGTCCTCGCCCTGGTGCTGGTGGTGTCGCTGATCGGCTCGTTCCAGATCTTCGACACGGTCGCGGTGGCGTCCAAGGGCAGCGGAGCCGGCAGCGCGATCAGGGTCATCTACTACTTCATCTACCAGCAGGCCTTCCAGTACTTCCACATGGGCTACGCCTCGGCGGCGGCACTCGCGCTCGCGCTCGTCCTCGGCGTGCTCACGGTCGTGCAGATGCGGCTGCTGCGGGCGTCCCGCTCGGACCTGGCCTGAGGAGGCGACACGTTGCGGCGCAACTCGAAGATCGGCCGGCTGCCGGCCTGGGCAATCCTGGCCGTGGCCCTCGTGCTCACCCTGTTCCCCTTCTACTGGATGGTCCGTACGGCCCTCACCCCGGCCGCCGACCTCTACGCCGACAGCGGCGCCCTGTTCCCGCGGCACCCGACGACGGTGAACTTCCTGCGCATCCTCGGGCTCACCAGCCAGGAGGAGGCCCGCGCGGCGGGCGGCTCGGGCGCGCGGCTCGACTTCGCCCGCTACCTGCTCAACTCGGTCGTCTACAGCGGCCTGATCGCGACGCTGCAGACCTTCTTCTGCGCCATGGCCGGGTACGCGTTCGCCCGGCTGCGCTTCCCCGGGCGGGAGGTCGTCTTCGGCGTCATGATCGCCGCGCTCATGGTGCCGCCGATCTTCACGCTGCTGCCCAACTTCGTGCTGGTGAAGAACCTCGACCTGGTCGGCACCTTCGCCGGGATGGTGGCCCCGACGATCCTGATGACCCCGTTCGCCGTCTTCTTCCTGCGGCAGTTCTTCCTGTCCATCCCGCGCGAGGTGGAGGAGGCGGCCCGGCTGGACGGCAACGGCCCCTGGGGCGTGTTCTGGCGCATCGTGCTGCCGATGAGCCGCGGGCCGCTGATCACCATCGGGCTCACCACCACCGTGTGGGCGTGGAAGGACTACCTGTGGCCGCTGCTGGTCGGGCGCGAGGAGCAGACCCGCGTCCTCACCGTCGCGCTCGGCGTCTTCCTGCAGCAGTCGCCCAACACCCGCCCGGACTGGACCGGGCTCATGGCCGGGTCGACCCTCTCGGTCCTGCCGGTCCTGCTCCTGCTGGTCTTCCTCGGCCGGCGGCTGGTCCAGTCGCTCAACTTCTCCGGGATCAAATAACCCCCCTGCAAGAGAGGCACCAACCCATGAACACCACCAAGCGGGCAGGCACGGCGCTGCTGTCGCTGGCACTCGCCGGAACGCTCGCCGCCTGCGGGTCCGGCGGCGGCCAGGCGCAGGACGACGCGGCCGGCGGCAACGTCACGATCGACTACTGGCTCTGGGACGACAACCAGCAGGCGTCCTACCAGGCCTGCGCCGACGCCTTCCACACGGCCAACCCGAACATCACCGTCAAGATCACCCAGACGGCGTGGGACCAGTACTGGCAGAACCTCACCACCCAGCTCGCCGCCGGCCAGGCCCCGGACGTGTGGACCGACCACGTCTCCTACTACCCCCAGTTCGTCTCCAGCGGGCAGATCCTCGACATCCAGCCGTACGTCACCCGCGACAAGGTGGACCTGACCCAGTACCAGGACGGCCTGCCCGACCTGTGGGTGAAGGACGGCAAGCGGTTCGGCCTGCCCAAGGACTGGGACACCGAGGCGCTCGTCTACAACAGCGCCATGCTCGCCGACCAGGGGATCAAGCCGGACGAGATGGCGAACCTCACCTGGAACCCCGCCGACGGCGGCACCCTCCAGCAGGTCATCGCCAAGCTCACCGTCGATGAGAAGGGGCACAACGGCCTCGACCCGGCGTTCGACAAGAACCACGTCAAGGTGTACGGCTTCCTGCCGGAATGGGCCGACGGGTCGCAAGGCCAGAACGGCTGGGGCGACCTGGCCGTGGCCAACGGGTGGACGTACCTGGACAAGAACCCCTGGGGAACGCACTACAAATACGACGACCCCAAGCTCGCCGAGACCATCGACTGGTTCAAGCAACTCATCGACAAGGGCTACGCGCCGAAGTTCGACAAGCAGTCCACCCTCGGCCGCGACGCGGTGATGACCGCGGGCAAGGGCGCGATGACCTTCGCCGGATCGTGGACCATCAACACCTACCTCGGCCCCGACGCCAAGCAGAAGTTCGCCCTCGCCCCGGTGCCCGTCGGCCCGGCCGGCACGCGCACGACCGCCATCAACGGCCTGTCGGACGCGATCTTCGCCGGCACCCCGCACAAGGAGGAGGCCTGGAAGTGGGTGAAGTTCCTCGGCTCGGCCGACTGCCAGAACATCGTCGCCGGCAACGCCGTCGTCTTCCCCGCGATCAAGACGGCCAGCGGCAAAGCCGCGGCCGCCCACCAGGCCAAGGGACGTGACGTGCACGCCTACCTCGACCCGACCAAGACGCCGGGCGGCACCTTCCTGCTGCCCATCACCGACCACGGCAACGAGGTGAGCCAGATCGTGCAGGACGCCATCCAGTCGGTCATCCTCGGCCAGGCCGGCGCCGCGGACGCACTGAAGAAGGCCAACGACCAGGTCAACGCGCTGTTCACCTGAGACCCCCGCACCAACGGAAAAAGGAGCATCATGCCGCTGCTCGTCGAGCTGGCAGGCCGTACCGTAGCCGTTGAGCCGACCGGCTCCGAGCCACCCCAGAAGATCGAGGGCGGGGTCGTGCTGCCGCCGGGCCGGGTGGCCGTGCTGCACGGCCTCGGCGACGCGTTGTTCTACCGGCACGGGCAGAACTCCTGGAGCCCGTGCGGCTGGCGGCGGCTGTCGGAGCCGCCGCTGCGCATCGCCGACCCGCGGCGCCGCGTCACCGCCGACGACCCCGCCTGGGACGACCCGTCCCGCCACCACTCCTCGGCCGTCGCCGCCCTGCAGGGCGACGACGGGCGGGTCCTGCTGCTCGGCGCGCTCGGCATCGGCACCCCGCGCCTGGCCGCCGACCACGACACGCTCGCCGGCTGGTACGAAGACGACGGGGCGCCGTGGTTCCTCGCCTACGGCGAAGAGGAGGAGGTCTTCGGCGCCTACACCCGCGCGCTCGCCGACCGGCTCGGCAGCCGCGACCGGCGCGCCGGCAACGTCTGGTGCAGCTGGTACGCCTACTACGAGGGCATCACCGAGGCGGGCCTGGCCGAGGACATCGCCGCGCTGAAGGGGCTGCCCTTCGACGTGGTGCAGGTCGACGACGGCTGGGAGGAGATGGTCGGCGACTGGGAGCCGAACGCCAAGTTCCCGTCCGGGATGCGCGCGCTCGCCGGCCGGATCGCCGACGCCGGGATGACACCGGGGCTGTGGCTGGCGCCGTTCATCGTCCTGCCGGGCTCGCGCACCGCCCGCGAGCGGCCCGAACTGCTGCTGCGCGACGAACGGGGCGAACCCGTGGTCGCCGGCTACAACTGGGGGAGCGGCTACTGGGCGCTGGACCTGTCCCGCGCCGACGCGCTCGACCACGTGGAGCGGCTCATCCGGCGGGTCGTGCACGAGTGGGGCTTCGGCTACCTCAAGCTCGACTTCGTCAACGCCGGCGCCGCCCCCGGAGTACGGAAGGACGGCATCGGGCGCGAGCAGGCCTACCGGCAGGCGCTGGAGCTGATCAGGCAGACCGCGGGACAGGAGGTGTACCTGCTGGGGAGCGGCGCGATCCTGCTGCCCTCGCTCGGCCTGCTCGACGGGCTGCGCAGCGGGCCGGACGTGGCGCCGATGTGGCAGAACTACGCCAGCGACGACCCGTCCGACGCGATGGCGCGCAACGCCGTGGTCAACACGCTGCACCGGCTGTGGCACGCGTCGCTGGCCGAGGTCGACCCCGACGTCGTCTACTTCCGCAGCCGCCTCAACCTGCTCACCGACCAGCAGCTCGGCTGGCTGCGCGACCTGGCCACGGTGTGCGGCTTCCGCGCGGTGTCCGACCCGCCGGGGTGGCTGCGCGCGGAGGAGCTGGCGGACATGACGGCGTACCTGTCGGCCCGCCCCGCCGTCGAACGCAAGGGCCGCTACGTGTTCGCCGTCGACGGGCGCGAGGTGGACTTCGGCCCCGCCGTCCAACCCGGCGGCCAGTTGTATCCGATCTCCTGACTTCCCACTACTCTTTTGTAAAGAGCGCAGCATTATTCCGCGCAGCATCATTCAGGGGATCGCATTCAGGGGATCGAGGGGGCGGCGGTGACGGAACAGGTCACGACCGGGACGCTGGTCACGACCGGGACGGACGTGACCCGGATGCGGGAGCTCAACGCGCTCAGCATCGTCCGGGCGCTGCGGGGCAACCCGCCGTCCACCGTCACCGAGCTGGCCACCCGCACCGGACTGTCCCGGCCCGGCACGGACGTCATCGTGCAGGGCCTGGTCGCCGACGGCTGGCTCACCGTCGTGGAGCCCGACGGCAGCAGCGTCGTCGGGCGCCCCGCCCGCCGCTACCGGTTCAACGCCGGCGCCGGGCACGTGATCGGCGTCGACGTGGGCGCGCACAAGGTGCTGGCCATGCTCGCCGACCTCGACGGCACCGTCACCTGGACCACCCGGCTGCCGGTCGACCCCGGCGCCGACCCGGCCGCGCGGCTCGCCGTCGCCGACGCGGCCGTCGACGAGTGCCTGGCCGCGACCGGCCTGCGCCCGGAGGACATCTGGGCGATCACCGTCGGGGTGACCGGGCCGGTCGACGCCAGCGGCCGCACCACACTGTTCACACCGCTGCCCGGCTGGGCCAGCGTGAACCCGGCCGAGCACCTGGCCGCCCGCTTCTCCTGCCCCGTCCAGGTGGAGAACGACTGCAAGCTGGCCGCGCTCGCCGAGCGCTGGCAGGGGGCGGCCCGCGACGCCGACGACATCGTCTACCTGCTGGCGGGCATGCGCACCGGCGCCGGACTGATCATCGACGGCACGCTGCGCCGCGGCTACGGCGGCGCGGCCGGCGAGATCGGGGCGCTGCGCGCCGTCCGCTGGCTCACCGCGCCCTCCCACCTGGAGAACTGCGCCAGCCTGCCCGCCGGAATCGATACCGACGACGCCGCCGCCTGGGTGTTCAACGCCGCCCGCTCCGGAGACAAGGCGGCCAGGACCGCCGTCCGCCGCTACACCCGCGACCTCGCCGTCGGCACCGCCGCCCTGGTCCTCACCCTCGACCCGCAGGTCGTCGTCCTCGGCGGCGGCTTCTCCCGCTCCGCCGACCTCATCCTCGGCCCGCTGGCCCGCGAACTCGGCCGCACCTGCCTGCGCGTCCCCGAGATCCGCGCCTCCACCCTCGGCGCCGAGAGCGTCGCCCTGGGCGCGCTGCGCCTGGCTCTCGACGAGGTGGACGCCCGCCTGTTCGGCGTGGGCCTGCCCGCGCCGGTCGCCCCCCGTGCCTGACCCCGGGGGCGATTCGGGAGCCCTCGCGGGTCAGCCCACCCGCCGGGCGATCGTGACACCGTCACGCACCGGCAGCATCACCGACTCCACCCGGCTGTCCCGCGCGATCGTCTCGTTCAGGCCGCGTACGGCCACCTGCGCCTCGTCCTGGAAGGCCGGGTCGAACACGCGCCCGCCCAGGAACACGTTGTCGAGGACGACGAGCCCGCCCGGGGTCAGCCGCGTGACCACCTCCTCGTAGTAGTCCGGGTAGCTCTCCTTGTCGGCGTCGATGAAGGCGAAACCGACCACCGGCTCGGCCGGAAGCGCGCGCAGCGTCTCCAGCGCCGGCCCGATCCGCAGGTCGATGCGGTCGGCCACCCCCGCGCGCTCCCAGTAGTTCCGGGCGATCGACGTCCACTCCCTGCTCACGTCGCACGCCAGCAGCCGCCCGTCCGGCGGCAGCCCCCGGGCGATGCAGATGGAGGAGTAGCCGGTGAACACCCCCACCTCCAGCGCCAGGCGGGCGCCCGACATCCGCGCCAGCATCGTCAGCAGGGCGCCCTCGTCGTGCGAGACCTGCATACCGGCCGCGCCGCCCGTCTCCTCCCGCGTCCTGACCACCAGATCCCGCAGCACCTCGTCCACCGGAGAGCAGTGCGTGAGCAGGTAGTCGTCCACGACGGGGGACAGGGCCCACGCCGTGTCGCCCCCGACCGGAGGCGACCAGTCGACCACGAGCTCCTCCTGGGTGGCGAACCGCAGCAGGTGACGGGTGACCACGTCCCGCACGCCGAGCAGCGCCTCCTCGGCGGCCGCGGTCGCGATCATCTCGAACCCGCCGGGGCACGGCCGCAGCACGCAACGCCCGGACCGCAGCTCGATCACCGCCCGGCCGTCGCCGCCCAGCACGGTCTCCGCCTTGTGGCCCATGTGCGACACGAGCTGCCTGATGTAGCGCTCGGGCCTGTCGGTGACGACGTACGCCGTCGAATGAGGCATCGGCTTCCTCCATGTGACACATCAAGCGTCGAGACTTTTCGACGCTTCCGGCCCGGCGATTCTGCTGGCCCGCTCGCCCGTTTGTCAAAGCGTCGACCATCCTCGACACTTTCTCCCGTGAACGACGAGACGACGACGGGGGAGCACCCCGCCCACGACCCCGACCTACTGGAGCTACGTACCCCCGCCCAGTTCAAGGCTCTCGGCCACCCCGTCCGTCACCGCATCGTCAACCTGCTCCGCCAGCGCCCCGCCACACTGGGGGAACTGGCCGCGGCACTGCGTGCCGCCAAGGGCACCATCGCCTACCACGTCCGCGTCCTACGCGACGCCGGCATCGTCCGCCTCGCCGGCACCCGGCACGTACGCGGCGGCACCGAACAGACCCTCGCCCTGGTCAGCCGGGGCTTCCGGCTGCACGAGGAGGCCGCCGCCGGCCCCGACTTCCTCGTCAGAGCCGCACTCGCCGAGATGCTGCCCGCCCGGCCGGGCCAGGCCGAACACACCCTGCTGAACCACCTCTGGCTCACCCAGCAGGAGGCCCACGCGCTCATCGCCCGTCTCCGCGACCTCCTGCCCCCTCCCGGCCGCACCCCGCCCCCCGGCGGCGAGCCGTACGGGCTGCTGCTCTCGCTCTACCCCGCCGACATCCCCACCCTGCCGCCCGGCCCCTCCGACGAAAGCGCCGCCAGGAACAGCGCCTCATGACGCGCGATATGCGCGCTGTCGGTGAGATACAGCAGATCGTGCCCCTCCGCCACATGAGCGGCGAACGCCTCATGACCCGCCGCGGCCTCCGCACGCATATGCGCGACCAGATGCCCCAGCCGGGCCCGCGCCGTCTCCGCCAGCACCTGCCGGTCCGCCACGCCGAGCCGGTAGGCGTCGGCGAACACGCGCAGCCGCCGCGCCTGCTCCTCCACCCCCGGAGCGCTCCCGTCACGGCCGGGATCATGCAACGGCACGAACCGGTACGCGGCATAGGCCACGTCCCACACCCGCGGCCCCGGATGCGCGGTGTCGAAATCGATGAACGCCACCGGCCGCCCCTCCCGGAAGACACAGTTGTACGGCGCCACGTCACCATGACACACGACCTCCGCCGGAGCGCGCGGCGAAAAGTACCACTCGGCGCCCTCCGGAGGCGTGAAGCCCACCGTCGCGTCGTGGTAGTCCCGCAGCAACGCCCCCACACCCGCCAGCGCATCATCCGCCATCGCGTACGGCGGCAGGGGATAGTCCGGCACCTCACCCGGGAGGAAATCCAGCACCTCCCGCCCCTCGCCGTCACACCCGTGAGCCCTCGGCGCGCCGCCGAACCCGGCCGCCGCCAGATGATCCAGCAGAGCGTGCACCGCCGGCGTCCACCGGCGGGCGGGCCGGCGCACCGTGCCCCCGACCCGGACGACCCGGTTGACCCCGCCCCCGGTCAGCTCCTCCTCGTCCGCCTCCGGGAAACACGTTCCGGCCGGACCGGCGAGCGCCGCGCGCAACCTCTCCGCGAGGCCGGCCGCCTGCCGGACCGACCACGGGATCACCCCGTTCTCCGTCATCAGCGCGTGGAACTGCTGCCGCTCGTACGGAGTCCCGGGCGGCAGCGGCGCGACGTGCCAGTGCAGATGCGCGTTGCCCTGCCCGCTGCCCAGTGACAGCAGATACGTACGCTCGGAGGGGACCACCGCCTCGACCGCCAGGGCGACCCGGCGCACCGTCCGCATCAGCCGCACGTACGCCTCCTCGTCCAGGTCGCGCACCACATGCTCGACGTGGGCCTTCGGCGCCACCAGAACCTTCCCCGGCAGCGTGGGGTAACGGTCGAGGAACGCGATGTGCTCATCGTCTTCGAACACCACCTGTTCGAAGTCGTACGCGGGGTCGCCCGCCACCACCGCACAGACGAAACAGGGGCCGCCCCTGACCCGCCGCACGTACGCGGCGACATCGAAGTCTTCCCTGGAGTGGGGGAGCGGCCCACCCGGCTCACGCCCCTCCTGCTCGTACCCCTGGGAATGGTGCCGGTCGAGCTCCGCCATGCCGTGATCGTACGAGACCCGGCGCGGGGAAATCCCGTTGCACGGCCACGGGAACGGCGGCGACACTCCCCAAATGACCGACCACCTGCCCCCCGACGGACGCGCCGGAATCGACGCGGCACTGGTCAAGCGACTGATCGCGGACCAGTTCCCGCAGTGGCGCGACCTGCCCGTCACACCGGTCCAGGTCGACGGCCGGGACAACCGCACCTACCGCCTCGGCGAGGAGATGACGGTCCGGCTCCCGACCGCCGCCGGCTACGCACCGGCGGTGGACAAGGAACACCGATGGCTGCCGGTCCTCGCACCGTCGTTACCCGTCGCCGTGCCCGAGCCGTTGGCCAAGGGCGCACCGGGGGCGGGATACCCGTTCGAATGGTCCGTCCGCAGGTGGCTGGAGGGCGAGACCGCCTCCGCCGGCCGCATCGACGACCTGCCCGCGTTCGCCGTCGCCGTGGCCGAATTCCTCCTCGCCCTGCAGAGCGCCGACGCCACGGACGGGCCGCGAGCCGGTGCGCACAGCTTCCACCGCGGCGCATCCCCGGCCCACTACGACGACGAGACCCGCCGCACCCTGGCCGCGCTCGACGGCCGCGTCGACACCGCGCGGGCCACGGCCGTCTGGGACGCCGCGCTCAAGGCGACCTGGCAGGGCGCGCCCGTGTGGTTCCACGGCGACCTCGCGAGCGGAAACCTGCTGGTCAGGGAGGGGCGGCTGACCGCCGTCATCGACTTCGGGACCTCGGGCGTGGGCGACCCCGCATGCGACCTGGTCATCGCGTGGACCATGTTCGCGGGGGAGAGCAGGAAGGCCTTCCGCACGACCGTACGCCAGGACCCCGCCACCTGGGCCCGGGCCAGGGGATGGGCGCTGTGGAAGGCGCTGATCGTCCTTGCCGAGGTCATCGACACGGACAAGGCGCAGGCCGCCGAACAGCTCCACGTGATCGACGAGGTCCTGACCGACCACGAGACATGACCGGAACGCGACCTCGCTCCGCCTGGACGTCACCGGGGGAGGATGAGGTATGACCCCGGCACGAAACCCTCGCTCATGACGACCCCGGAGGTCGCCGTCCTCGTCGGGCTGCAGGCAGCGGGCAAGACCACCTTCTACCGCCGGCGCCTGGCGGCGACCCACGCCCACGTCAGCAAGGACAACTGGCCGAACGCCCGCCACCGGCAGCGACGCCAGCTCCGGGTCATCGCCGAGGCCCTGGGGGAGGGGCGGAACGTCGCCGTGGACAACACCAACCCCTCCCCGGAGGAGTGGGGCCCGCTCATCGTCGCCGCCAAGGAACACGGCGCCCGGGTCGTGGCCTACTGGTTCCCACCCGACCTCACCGCCTCCCTGGACCGCAACGCGCGGCGACCCGGCCATGCGCGAGTGCCCGAGATCGGCATCCACGCCACGGTGAAACGCCTCCGCCGCCCACGCCTGTCGGACGGATTCGACGCGGTCCACACGGTGACCTTCGACGACCAGGGCGGCTTCACCGTACGAGACCAGGACACGGCGGACAATGGTGGTGAGCAGCCTCCGGGGTTCCGAGGGCATCCATCGGGAGGGAGGGCCGGCATCGTGGGCGAAGCCCGCCGGGTGCGCGACAGATACAACGCCGCGTTCAACGCGCATGACATCGACGCGCTGCTCGGCACGGTCAGCCCTGGCGGGGCGTTCCTCGCCCCGGAAGGCATGGCCGAGGGCCGTGAGGAACTGCGCTCCTACCTGGAGGAGTTCTGGGCGGCCTTTCCGGACGTGCACACGGTGCTTCTGGAATCGTTCGACGTCGACGACATGACGGTCGACGAACTGGTGCTGATCGGCACCCACAAGGGGCGCTACCGGGGACCAGGCGGCAGGGTCATCCCGCCGACGGGCCGCCCGCTGAACCTCCGCTGCTGCTACGTCTGCACCGTCGAGAACGGACTGATCATCAGCCTGCGCATGTACTTCGACCAGCTGGAGCTGCTGTCCCAGCTCGGCGTGCCCCTCCCGTGAACGCGCGGCACCGCCGCTTGGCGAGGGTCACCCCCGCCAAGCGCTCGGATCACGGCCCTGACGATCACGAGGTAGGGAAGTAGGGCGGCGCCACGCCCCAACCCCACCGGGGGACGGGAGCCTGCCGCGGAGGCCGGGCACCGGGCTGGGAGTTGGCGAAGGCGAGCCGGGTGCCCCACTCGATGTAGCTCGCGAAGGCGGCGCGGAACTCGGGGTCCGCCGGCAGGCCGACCACGTCCGCGGCGTCCATGAGGAGATTCACCCAGCGGCGGCGCTGAGGTTCGGTGATGGCCTTTCCGAGGTGCTGGACCAGCATGTGGTGGTAGCCGCCCCGCTCGTCGGTGTAGCGGGACGGACCGCCGAAGACCTCCGCCAGCCACATCGCGACGTACCTGGGGTGTCCCGGGTCCATGTGGGCGAAGAGGGGACCGATCAGGTCGTCCTTGAGAACCTGCTCGTAGAACGTCTCGGTGAGCCGCTCGAACGCCTCGGTGCCGCCCGCCCAGTCGTACAGGCTGGGGACCGAGGAGCCGGTGCCACGCACGGCGGTGCGCTCGTAGTGCCGCATCTCCTCGATCTGCCGCACGTACGGTTTGATCGCGGAGAAGAACGCCCCGAAATGCTCGCCAGCACGGAAACCCTGCAGGTGATCCTCGGCCGAGGTCCACGTGATGCGCAGGATGTACCACTCGGGCTCATCGACGCATCGCGACAACTCGTAGTCCACGCACTGAGGCGCGGCCGCCAAGGGCACCGCGGCGCGTTCGTAGGCGGCTTCGAACTCTTCCGCGTCCTGCTGGTCGATGCGGTAACGGATGTATTCGACGATCACGTCAGCGCCGCTTCAGGGGGCCGCACTGCCAGAGGATAAGATCATGCTTGCATTGTAAGCATGTAACTCCCATTAGAGCGCGGGCGACGACGGCTCAGCTCGCCAGAAGTGGCTGATCACGCGGAGTCCGTAGGATCAGCGCGGAGCATCTCAAGGAAGGCCGTGGCCGCCGGAGACGGCCGGTTGTCCCAGATCAGGTACTCCACCCGCGTGGGAGCATCGCGAAGGCGAATGACCCGCAGGTCGGGAAATCGCGGCGCGTACGCGGCGGGCAGCATGCCCACCCCGAGGCCCTGCCGCACCAGATCGACCATGAGGTCCGCGGACGACACCTCGAAGGGCACATCACGGCGGACTCCCGCCGCCGCGAAGGCCTGGTCCGACTGCGCTCGACCGGCCGCGCCGACGCGGAAGTCGATGAACGGCTCGTCCGCCAGGCCCCGCAGGTCCGCCTCGCTCTCCGTCCGGTGGTAATCGGGCGCGACCACGGCGACCAGCTCACCTCCGCCGAGGAGGCGGCTCTGGACGCCCTTGGGTTCCATGCGCGGGGGCAGACCGAGGAACGCGACGTCCACGCCGCCCTGCCGGACCCGCTCGATCAGCTCGTCGCTGCCCGCCGCGGCGAGCGTGATGCGCACCCGCGGATAGCGCCGGCGATAGTCCCTCAGCGCGACCGGCAGGTCGACGGCCGCCACCGTGGGAATGGTGCCGACGGCGAGCCTCCCGCGGATCTCCCCGGCGGCGGCCGCTACCTCGGCCCTGGCGCGGTCCGCGGCCTCCAGACACTCCCGCGCCGCGGAGAGGAACGCCTCTCCGGCCGGTGTCAGCCGCACACGCCGGCTGGTCCGCTCGAACAACCGCGCGCCCAGCTCCCGCTCCAGAGCGGCGATCTGATGACTGAGCGCCGACTGCACCACACGGCAGCGCTCGGCCGCCCGGGTGAAGTTCGACGTCTCCGCGACTGCCACGACGTACCTCAGCTGCTGCAGTTCCACCGAACCATAGTGAACCACGATCAATACCGATGAAAAGTATGTGTTGGACTCATTGATCGGTGGTCGCGCACCCTTGATGTCGGCGGCCACCGGGCCCTGCGCCACCGCCGACTCCTTCCGCCGCGTCGAGTGCCAGATGCCACCTGCCGGCGGTTGATCAACCATCAGAAAGAACACCAATGGACACCTACGACACACACCCGCACTCGACCTTGAGATCATGGCTCGGCGTCGCGGCGATCACCGCCAGCCTCTTCGCCTTCCTCACGACCGAGCTGATGCCCGTCGGCCTGCTCACCCCGGTGAGCACGAGCCTGCGCATATCCCTGGGCGCCGCCGGGCTGATGGTCACCCTGTACGGCGTGTCAGCCGGGCTCGGCGTGCCCTTCATCGTGGCCTGGACCAGGCGCGTCAACCGGCGCGTCCTGCTGTCCACGCTGCTGGCGATACTGACTCTGGGAAACACGATCACCGCCATCTCGCCGAACTATCCGCTGGTCCTGACGACACGGCTCATCATGGGCTTCGCCAGCGGGGTGTTCTGGGCCATAGGCGTGAGCATGGCGATGCGCCTTGTTCCGCCACGCCACGCGAGCAGGGCGGCCGCGATCGTGATGTCCGGCATCTCGATCGCCGCGGTCGTGGGCATACCACTGGGAACAGTCCTGGAAAGCCTCACCGGCTGGCGAACCACGTTCCTGATCTGGGCCGGCCTCAGCATGCTGGTGTTCCTCGCGGTCGCCGCCGTCATCCCATCGCTGCCGTCGACGAACGCGGTCTCGGTGCGGGAAGTCTTCGGACTCCCGCTGAAGAACGTGCCGCTGCGTCTGGTGCTGTTCACCGTCGTACTCTTCGTGCTCGGCCACTTCGGCGCATACACATTCGTGCGCCCCTACCTGGAGCAAAGCACGTCCGCCACGCCCTTCTTCATCACCGCGGCGCTGATGGTCTACGGCGCGGGAGGCGCGGCCGGGAACTTCGTCGCCGGATACACGGTGAACAGAGATTCGCGGGGCAGCTTCATCGCCGGCTGCGTAGGACTCGTGATCTCCTTGCTGCTGCTGCTCACCATCGCTCACGGGCAGGCCGGATCGATCGTCACGCTGATCCTCTGGGGCGTTTCCTTCGGCGTCGTCCAGCTCTCCCAGGTCAACATGACGCAGGCCGCTGCTCCCGATACCTTCGAAGCCGCGATGTCGCTCAACACCATGGCGTACAACACCTCGATCGCCCTCGGGGCGCTATTCGGCGGGCTCTTCGCCGATCACCTGGGCGTCACGGGTGTCGTCTGGTTCGGTGTGGCACTGACAGCGGCTTCGCTGCTCCTCACACTCGGCACCCGCCGGAAGACCGCACACCCCGTCCCCGACGACACGTCGGCACCCACCCGTGAACAGGCGGTCCCGGACCGGACCTGAACCGGCCCGAGAGATCCGAGGCGAAAGCACAGGGCCGGGGCCGGACCTACTCCGCTGACGTGCGCACCCTGCCCCCGGCGCCAATGCGCTGGCCGAGGAAGAGAGCCGCGCGGTCCAGTGCCTCGTCAGCCTCGTCCAGGACGCCGACGAACGACTGGAACACGTGCGGCACGTCGGCGGTGACGTCCAGGATGACATCCACTCCGGCCGCCCGCGCCCGCGCGGCCAGGCGCGTGGAGTCGTCCAGCAGGAGCTCGTTGGTGCCCACCTGGAGCAGCATCGGGGGAAAACCGGTCAGATCGGCGAGGACGGCCGGGCTGAGGAGGGGCTGGTGCGGGTCGGCTCCGGCGAGGTACATGGCCCCGGTGTGTTCAACGGCCTCGCGGGTGAAGATCGGATCGATGCCTTCCTTGGTGTCCATGCTCTCGCCCGTCCGGGTGGCGTCGAGGCCCGGGGAGAACGCCACGATGGCGGCGGGCAGCGGAAGACCTGCGTCGCGCGCGGCGAGGCAGGTGGTGACGCTGAGGCCGCCGCCGGCGGAGTCGCCGACGAACGCGACGGCCGAGGGATCCTCACCGCTGTCGAGGAGGGCGCGGTAGGCGCCCAGGGTGTCTTCGATCGCGGCCGGGAACGGATGCTCGGGGGCAAGCCGGTAATCCACCGAGTACGCCTCGAAGCCAGTCCTGGCCACCAGGTTTCCCGTCAGCGTCAGGGCGGTCTCCGGAGAGCCGAAAACCCAACCGCCGCCGTGAAAGTACAGGATCGTCCCGGCGCGACGCCCGTTGTCGGGCTCGACATGCAGTGCGGGCCGGTCGCCCAGCGTTGTCCGCGTGACGCGGATGTCGTCGGGCACGATCATCTGGGCCATCAGCGCCTTGAATCCGGCCCGGAGGGCCTCGACCGACCGGGGGCCCGCGGGCCGCGGCTGTCGCATCATCGCGTCGACCTGGGCGCGCTGTTCCTTGCTCATGGGGTACTCCCGCCGTAAGTAGCTTCCTGAACACTATATTCCTAGGAATCTAACTTGGAGTACGAGGAGTCGCCCCGGCCCGTTGCCTGGGTTTCAGCGATCCAGTCGGTGAGGCGGCGCAGGAACGTCATGGCGATGGGGGGTGGGTCCTGCGCCATCACGCTCGCGTGGAAGGCGTGCGGCATGCCCTCGTACAGGTCGAGGGTCACGTCGACACCGGCAGCGGAGGCGGCCGCCGCGAAGCGACGGGTATCGTCCAGCAGCACCTCTGCCGTCCCGGCCACGAGCAGGAGCGGAGGCAGGCCGCGCAGGTCGCCGTGCAGCGGAGACTGAGGAGCCTGATCGGCGCGGGCCCCGGCCAGATACTGCGCGGTGACATGTTCGGCGACACGGCGATTTATCACATCTCGGCCGTCGTTGGAGTCCAGGGACCGGCTGGACAGGGTCAGGTCGGTCAGCGGGGAGATCGCGACGGCCGCGCCGGGCAGGGGATCGCCCGCTTGCTTGAGCGCAAGCAGCGCCGACAGGACGAGCGTGCCGCCCGACGACTCGCCGCACATGATGATGCGATCGGCGGGAACGCCTTGCTCCCGCAGGCTCCGGTAGACGGCCACGACGTCGTCCAAGGCGGCGGGGTACGGATGGGCGGGGGCCAGGCGCTGGTCCACCTTGAACGCGGGACGCCGGGTGGCCTGGGACAGGCGGCAGGCCATGAGAGGCTCCAGCGCCGGCTGGGTGTGCTCGAAGCCGCCCCCGTGCACGTACAGCGTGACGCCGTCCACGGTGGCCGAGCCTCCGGCGGTGCTGACCCACACTCCTGGAACGCCTCCGGTATGAGCGAGCGCGGGCGTCACGTCGGCGGCGAGCGCCGGAGCGCGGGTGAGCAAAGCCCGGATCGCGGCCATCACGGCCGCGTGGTCGTCGGAGGTGGCGGGGACGCGCATGACGTTCAGACGATCCTCGTACCGGGGCGGAGGGTCGCCTTCCGGCTGGTCCGGGAAGGAACCGGAGCGCGGGGTCAACGCGACGACAGGCAGAACGCGGCCGGACTTCGCCTGATAGTCGGCCCAGCCGGAGTCGGCTTCCACGGCGCGGGCGAAGAGCCGCTCGCGTTCCTCGCCTTCCAGGACGGTGGCCTCGGCCTCGATCGTGAAGACGCCGGTCTCCACGGTGACGTGAGGGTTGGCACGCAGATTGTGATACCAGGCCGGGTGGTGCGGCGCGCCGCCGGCCGAGGCGATGACCAGCATGCGGCCCCCCTCGTCATGCAGGTAGCCGAGGGGGACCGTGTGGCGGACCCCCGAGCGGGCGCCGGTGGTGGTCAGGAGGAGCAGCCTGGCTCCCTCGAAAGGGCCGCCCACTCTTCCGCGGTTGGCGCGGAATTCCTGGATGATCTGCTGGTTGAAGTCGTACGGCATTCTCTGCTTTCTTGTTCCGGGCATGGCGAAACCGCCTCACCGAATGAGGGCTGGCGGTTGTGAAGGAATGGCGAAAACGCGCGCGGCGGCAAAGGGGTGACGTGGCGGCGATGCCGCCGACGCCGCAGGGCGCGCCGATACGCGGTGAAAGGAATTTCAGATCAGGAGGTCGGAGATGCGGCGGGCCTCGCGCCCGCCCGGCCCTCACGCCGTGGCCGGGTGCCTCACTCGCTTGTGGCCCATGGCCGACCCGGCAGTCACGGAGTTCACGTTATCGCCACCTCAAGAATGCGGCAACACCGCATCTGTATCCATTTGTGACATGGCGGAGGCAAGCCCGCCCTGCGTGGTCCGTGATAAGTTCGCCGTCACCGCACATCGCTGCGAACTGAGGAGGTGAGACCGATCAACGCTGTGACAGGTCGGGACTCCCTCCTTCGCATCGCCTAGGGGAGTGCCCGCAGAAGGCATCCCGAAAGGCGTCAAACGCTTTGCGCTTCATCTCCCGGACGTCGTCGGACGGCGTCACCGAACAACTCTTCACCCTCGGCGAGGTCCCCGGTGTGCTGTGGACGCCGGAAGGCGCCGCCGGGGCTCGTCCCCTGATCCTGATGGGACACGGCGGCGGGCAGCACAAGAAGGCCCCGGACGTCATGGCCCGTGCGCGCCGCTTCGTGGCCGAGTGTGGTTTCGCGGTGGCGGCCGTGGACGTGCCCGGCCACGGCGACCGGCCGAAGGACGAGAGGTACGACAAGATCGCGACCGAGAACCAGGCTCGCGTGGTGGCGGGGGAGGAGCCGGCTCCGCTGATCGCCGGTTTCCAGGCGCTCGTGGCCCGCCAGACCGTCCCGGAATGGCGGGCGGTGCTGACGGCGCTCCAGCGACTCGAGCACGTCGGCGCCGGCCCGGTGGGCTACTGGGGCGTGTCGTTGGGGTGCGGTCTCGGCGTCCCGTTCGTCGCCGCCGAACCCCGGATCCGCGCTGCGGTGCTGGGGCTGGGCGGGGCGCTGGCATCGGCCGGGGCCGCCGCGCGGATCACCGTCCCGGTGGAGTTCCTGCTGCAGTGGGACGACGAGCGGGTGCCGCGGGCGCACGGCTTGGCGCTGTTCGACGCCTTGGCCTCAGCCGAGAAGACGCTGCACGCCAACCCCGGCAGGCACGGGGAGATCCCCGAGTTCGAAACCGACAGCTCGCTGCGGTTCTTCGAACGGCACCTCGGTTAGGGCACCGCTTCGACCTATACCGGACAGAATTCACCTTCTGTCCGGTATGGGACTGAATGGGGATATTTGACCTGTCAAGAGCCCTTTGTCGTACCAGAGGAGGGGTGCGAGCGTTCTCGTTCGGCGATGTGGGCGCCAGAAGGAAAATCTCGGGACCCGGGTGTCGAGAATGCGGCGCCGGCTCCGTCTCCGGTACGCCAGCGGCCACGACGGGCGGCCGCGCGACGAAGGAGGATCACCATGGCGATCCAGCGGATGGACAACGTCGGCATTGTCGTCGACGACCTTGAGGCCGCCATCGCGTTCTTCGTGGAACTCGGCATGGAGCTGGAGGGCAAGGGGCTGATCGAGGGGCCTTGGGCGGCACGTCTCGTCGGGCTCGACGACCAGCGAGTCGACATCGCGATGATGCGGACCCCGGACGGCCACGGGCGGATCGAGCTGGCGAAGTACCACACGCCGACGGCGATCAGCGGCGTGCCGGAGGACGCCCCGGCGAACACGCTGGGCATCCGCCGCATCATGTTCGCCGTCGACGACATCGACGACGTCATCGCCCGCCTGCGCGCCCACGGCGCCGAACTCGTCGGCGAGGTGGTGCAGTACGAGGACGCCTACCGGCTGTGCTACATCCTCGGTCCCGAGGGCATCGTCGTCGCGCTTGCCGAGCAGATCGACTGACGGCCTCGTCGCGGCAACAGCGCAGAGTTGGTGTCATGTGCGCATCGAAGGGGCGTTGCGAAACTCCAGGCCATCCGCCCTTTCGAGCCCCTTCCCGCATTGCTCGATAATGAACATTATGTCAAGTAAGCCGATCTGGCCCCGCTCCTCCCGGTGCTGGGCCACGGAGATCTGCCGATCGTCGCACTCGCACGGGTTCCGGTGACCATTTCCCGTGACCTTCGCGGACGACGACGCCGGTCTCGCGCAGTGTCTGAGGCGCCGGCCGTCGGTACGTCTGTTGACCCGGCGTGAGCTGGACACTCCCCTGCGTTCGTACGATCTGTCGGATCTTGACGAGGCGGAGCTCCGGCAGATCGCCTACTGGCAGCCCGGGACCCTCGGCGAGCTGCTGTTCCACCACTGGGACTGAGACCGGCGTGCGCGGCATGCGCCATTGGTTACGGACAGTGACCACTCCCCCGCTGTTCAGGCGCTCGTGCCCGCGTGCATGAGCGCGACGTACCCCTCCTCGAGGGAGGGCTGGACCGGTACGGCGCGGGGGTCGGGCCGGGTGGGGCTGACGAGGCGGTAGTGGGTGCCGTCGGAGCGGCTGACGGCGGACACGACGACGCCGCCGGCGGGCGGCGGTCCCTGGCCGACCAGTTCCCAGGTGATGCCTTCGGCCCGCTGGACGATGTCGGCGACGGGGCCGTTGAAGACGACCCTGCCGCGGGCCATCACCGCGGTGTCGCGGCAGGTCTGGGCGACGTCCTCGACGATGTGGGTGCTGAGCAGGACGGTGCGGCCGGCGGCGATGGAGGCCAGGAGGGTGCGGAAGCGGATGCGTTCCTCGGGGTCGAGGCCGGCGGTGGGTTCGTCGACCACGACCAGGGCGGGGTCGCCGAGCAGGGCCTGCGCGATGCCGACGCGGCGGCGCATCCCGCCGGAGAAGCCGCGGAGCTTGCGGCCGACGGCGTCGGTCAGGCCGACCATGTCGAGGAGCTCCCCGATCTGACGGCGGCGGGCGGCGGTGTCGTCGAGTCCCTTGAGCAGGCCGACGTAGTCGAGGAACTCCTGGGCCGACAGGTCGGGATAGAGGCCCAGATCCTGGGGCAGGTAGCCGAGCCGGCGTTGTACGGCCAGGCGGCCGGTTCTGGTCGTGAGGTCGTGGCCGCCGACGCGTACGGTGCCTGCGGTGGGCGGCAGCACTCCGGCGAGTACGCGCATGAGTGTCGTCTTGCCGGCGCCGTTGGTGCCGAGCAGGCCGTACATGCCGCCCGGGACGGCGAGGTCGAGTCCGTCGAGGGCGGTGACCTTGCCGAACGTGCGGCGCAGCCCGGTGATCTGGATGTCCATGCGAGGTGTCTTTCAGGAGGTCAGGCGGACAGGTTTCTGCGGCGCAGCAGCGGCGGGGCCAGCGCGAGGGGCGGGAGGCTGAGCAGGAGGAGCAGGGCGATGGCCAGGACGGTCGTCGTGCCGCCGGGCTGGGGGCGCAGGAACTCCAGCCAGCCGTCGGCGCCCGCGTACAGGGCCCGCTCCCCCATCAGCCAGGTCGCCGGGTAGTCGCCCAGGGGGGTCAGCAGGGTTCCGGTCAGTGAGGGGAACAGGTCGGGGTTGAGCATGTTGCCCCAGAACCAGTAGCCGACGAACAGCACCCGGAACAGCGGGGCGGTCGTCAGCAGCGGGCAGACGAGGGCGAAGGCGGTCACGAAGGCCAGTCCGGGGAGGGTGATCAGGGCGAAGGCGACGACCGCCCAGGCGAACAGGGCGGGGTCGTGCCGGTGGGCGGTCTCTGCTGCGGCGGCGGTGAGGAGAACCAGCGCGGCGGGGACCGCGGTGGAGGCCAGGCCGCCGAGGTACTTGCCGGCGACGAGTGCGCCCCGGCCGGTCGGGAGGCTTTCGAGCAGGGATGCCAGGCCGAGTCGCCGGTCGCGGGTGAGGCGGTCGGCGAGCACCATCCCGAAGCCGATCGGCAGGAGGATGGACATCAGCAGCGCCCAGCCCGCCATCACCTCGCGGGGCGGTGTGCCGAGCGGCAGGTGGCGTGGTCCGCGGTCGCCCTGGGTGAGGGTGAGGACGACGGCGAGGACGGCGGTGGTGATCCATAGGGACCGTTTGCGGATCTGCATGCGGAACTCGTAGCGGGTCACCGCCCACGTCTGTCGTGCGGTGGTCATGTCTCCTCCTCGGTGAGCAGGCGTTCGGGGCGGCGCAGCAGGATCAAGGCGAGGGCCGCGAGCAGGGCCCCGGAGGTGGTCAGCGCCGCGCGGTTGGCGTCCCAGTCGGTGGGGACGCCGATGCGGGTGGTCATGAACAGGAAGAACGGGCGCAGCCCGGGTGTGGTGGCGAAGGACGTGGCGAACAGTTGCTCGCCGAGCCATACGGCGGCGACGGTCGTGGTGGCGAGCACGACGCTGCGTCCGAGTGCGGCGACCAGGAGGGCGAGCCCGGTGAGCCACAGGAGTGGGGCGGCCCAGACGAGGGGCGCGTACGGCAGGCCGGGCCCGTTCCACCAGCCGCCGAGGGCGAGCGCGGCGGAGAAGGCGATGGACAGGGCGGCGCTGAGGCCGCCGAGGACGGCCAGGCGGCGGCCGAGGGTGGTGGTGTACGGGGTGGGCAGGGTGAGCTGGAGTTCGCGGCTGGGGTCGCGGGAGACGACGGCGACGGCGGCCATGCCGGCGGACAGCGGGATGAGCGCCTCCAGCCCGGTGAGCAGGATGCGTTCGAGCTGGGGGCGTGCGGTGCCGAAGGCCGCGGCGGCCGCGGTGAGGGCGAGGGTGGCGGCGAGCGCGGCTGCGGGGGAACATGCGGTCCAGCCCGCGCGGCGCAGTTCGTGCCGCCACAGGGGTAGGTGCTTCACGGGGTGTTGGTACCTGCGGGGGCGTGAAGGTTCATCGCCATGGGTGGCCGGTGTGGCGGGACCGGGGCAGGCGCGGGCTGAGCAGGAGTGTGGCGGCCACGAGGGCGGCGGCGGAGGTCAGTACGGCGGGGCCGGGTGTCCACAGGGGGTCGACGATGCGGAGGAGGGCGGGGCTGAGGCCGGTCGCGGCGGTCTGGCCGGTTGACAGGGCACGGGCCAGCCAGAGTGCGAGGGCGGTGATGACGCCGGCGGAGGGCCGGTAGAGGACGGAGAGGGCGAAGCTGGTGGCCGACAGGGGGACGAGGGGGCCGAACCAGGCGGTGACCAGTCCGGCCGCTCCCCCGCCGGAGGTGAGTGCGGTCAGTGCGAGGGTGGCCAGGAGGCCGGCGGTGACGGTGGCGGTGAGCACGAGGGTGAGCCGGGCCAGCAGGACCACGCGGGGTGGGGTGGGCAGGGCGGCGGCGAGTTCGGCGGGCGGGTCGTTGTCGGTTCCGCAGGCTCCGGCGACGGCGAGCGCGGCGGCGAGTGGCACGGTCATGGCGAGGACCTGCGCGGCGTGGCCGGTGGGGGCGAGCGCTGCCAGGATGGCGCCGCCGGCGATGAGTGCGGCGGCGAGTGCCCAGACGGGCCATCGGATCAGGGTCCGCTGGCGGGTGAGGATGCCGAGTGCCCGGTGGAGGGGCCGGGTGCCGATGTCGCCCCGGTAGGCGGGAACGGGCCGCGTGCCGGACGGGTGGGGGCTGGGTGTCAGGCGGCTGCGGATGGCGGCGAAAAGGTGCGGGGGCGGTGGGGCGATGCGTGCGGTGTCGTCCTGTACGGCGGTGGCGGTGCGGTGCCAGGCGCGGGCCTGGGTGGCGCAGGCGGGGCAGGCGGCCAGGTGCGCGGTGACGGCTGCGGCGTCGTCGCCGGTGAGGTGGCCTGCGGCGTAGGCGGGCAGTCGGTGTGTGGGATGGGTCATCGTGGTCTCCCCTCGACCTCGACGGGCAGGGCTCTGGCCAGGGCGGCGCGGGCGGTGAACAGCCTGCTTTTGACCGTGCCGACGGGGATGTCCAGGATCTGGGAGATCTCGGCGTGGGACAGGCCGGCGGACAGGGCGAGGGTGAGGACTTCCCGGTGGGTGGCGGGCAGTGCGGTGAGCGCGGCGGCGACGGCGGCGGTGTCGGCGCGGGCGAGTGCCACGACTTCGGGGTCGGGTTCGGTGGATGGGAGGTGGGCGGCCTCGTCCAGGGGGCGGGGGGCGGGGCGGCCGCCGTTCATGCGTTTGAGCGCTTGGCGGCGGCAGATGCCGTACAGCCAGGTGCGGACGGTGGAGCGGCCTTCGTAGGATCCGGCCGAGCGCCAGACGGCGATGAACGTCTCCTGCAGGGCCTCCTCGGCGGTGCCGCGGTCGCGGAGCAGTCCTTCGGCGTAGGCGAGCAGGGCGTGGGCGTGCCGGGTGTAGAGCCGTTCGAAGGCATGCTCGTCACCGGTGGCGACCAGTCGCAGCAGCCGGAGGTCCGTGTCGTCCATCGTCTGTGGGTACTGTGCCGTGCTGCGGGGTTCGGCATGAATCACTGTGATGCCTGTCACAGCCTGGTCCGACTGCTGCTTGTGGGTGGAGCCGCGGGCTCAGCGGCTCACGGTGGTCTCCCGCTCCATGTGTGACAGCTTCTCGGGGTTGCGTACGGCGTAGAGCCCGGTGATGAGGCCGTCGTCGATGCGGACGGTGATGACGGTGTCGATGTCGCCGTCGATCCGGACGATCAGTGCCGGGTGGCCGTTGACCTGTGCCGGCTCCAGCGAGGCCCCGGGGGTGATCCTGCTGAGTACGTGGGCCACCTGGTCGGCTCCCACGAGGGGTGCCAGCGCGGCCTGCTTGAGTCCGCCGCCGTCCGCCAGGAAAACGACGTCGGGGGCGAGGATGTCGAGCAGGCGTTGCAGGTCGCCGGTCTCGACCGCCTGTTGGAAGGCCTGGAGGGCGTCGCGGGTCTCGTTCGGGGAGACGGTCTCGCGTGGGCGCCGGGCGGCGACGTGTGAGCGGGCGCGGTGGGCGATCTGGCGTACGGCGGCCTGGCTTTTGCCGACGGCTTCGGCGATTTCGTCGTAGTCCAGGTCGAACACCTCGCGCAGGACGAACACCGCCCGCTCGGTGGGTGTGAGTGTCTCCAGCACCAGCAGCATCGCCGTCGAGACGCTGTCGGCCAGCTCGACGTCCTCGGCCACGTCCGGCGCGGTCAGCAACGGCTCGGGCAGCCACGGCCCGACGTAGGACTCCTTGCGGCGGCCGAGGGTACGGAGTCGTTTCAGCGCCTGGCGGGTGGTGATCCGGACCAGGTAGGCGCGTTGGTCCCGCACCGTTTCGAGGTCGACGGCCGTCCACCGCAGCCAGGTCTCCTGGAGGACGTCCTCGGCGTCGGCGGCCGAGCCGAGCATCTCGTAGGCGACGGTGAACAGCAGGTTGCGGTGGGCGACGAACGCCTCCGTGGCCGGATCCGTGGCGGAGTCCATCCGGCCGCCGGCGAGCGGCTCGGCCGTGTCCGTGTGTCTCTCGCTCATTCGCCGGTTCCTGTCTGTGGGTTCTCGACCGTGCTGTGCATACGATCCCGGTTCCTATCGCTTTGTGACACCCGCGGCCGGTGGCGTACGTCACACAGCCGCGCTGTCACAGGGGGCGGGCCGCCGGGATCTCTTGCTCGTCAGGACGCCGCGCCGGTGATCGGCGCGGCACCGCGATGTCACGAGTGGAGGACCACGTCCATGGAACCCCGTATCGACCTGATGGCCAACGAGCTCGGTGCCAGGATCGCCAAGCGGATCTACGGCGTCGCTGTGGCGATCCAGCAGTCGCCGCTCCCCCAGGCCACTCAGGACCTGGTGATGCTGCGCGCGAGCCAGATCAACGGCTGCGGTTTCTGCGTCGATTACCACACCAAGGACGCCGCGGCCGCCGGGGAGAGCGCGGTCCGGCTGCACCTGGTGGCCGCCTGGCGCGAGTCCACGGTGTTCACCGAGGCCGAGCGGGCCGCGCTGGCGCTCACCGAGGAGGGCACCCGGATCGCCGACGCTCACCGGGGTGTGTCCGACCAGACCTGGGCCGAGGTGCGCGAGCACTACGACGACGACCAGATCGTCGCGCTGGTCTCCCTGATCGCCATGATCAACGCCAACAACCGGCTCAACGTGATCGTGCGTAACCCGGGGGGCTCCTACGAGCCCGGCATGTTCGCCGGCATGGCGAACTGAGAGGAACGTCATGAACTCAGCGCTTGAAATCCTTCGCCGTGACTTCGGCGGCGACATCGTCGAACCGGGAGCGCCGGAGTACGCGTCGGCGAGTCGCTCGGTGCTGGCCTCGGGCAGTCCGGCTTATGTTCTACGGCCCAGGAGCGTCGGGGATGTGCGAGCAGGTGTCGGATTCGCCGCCGCCGCAGGGCTTGTGCTGTCGGTGCGAGGCGGCGGCCATGCCTTCGCGGGCTTCGGCACCAACGACGACGGCGTCGTGATCGACCTCAGCGGGCTCGCGAACGTCGAGGTCGTCGACAAGGAGCGTCATCTCGTACGGATCGGCGGCGGCGCCACCTGGGGACAGGTTGCCTCCGCCCTGGCCCCGCATGGGCTGGCGATCTCTTCGGGCGACACCAGGAGCGTCGGGGTCGGTGGGCTGACGTTGTCCGGCGGCATCGGCTGGAAGGTCAGGAAGTACGGCCTCGCGTTGGACAACGTGGTCGCGGCCGAGGTGGTCACCGCGGACGGACGGGTCGTGCATGCGAATGCGGAGGAGAACCCCGAGCTGTTCTGGGCGATTCGCGGTGGCGGGGGCAATTTCGGCATCGTGACCGCCTTCACGTTCGTGGCCCACCCGACGACGGACGTCTTCTTCGGCAGGATCGCCTTCCCGGCGTCGGAGGCGGCCACCGTGCTCCAGGGGTGGGCGGGCCACCTCCGCACCGCCCCCGAAGAGCTCACGAGCATCGCCAACCTCGCCAATCCCTTCGCCGGCGGCCCTCAGGCGCCGATCGAGATCCAGGTCGCCTTCGACGGCGATGACCCGCGGCTCGCGGCCCGGGCCGTCGATCCGATCCGCCGGCTCGGCACGCTGATCGGCGACGATGTGACGTTGAAGCCCTACGCCGACACGCTCGTGGACGGCGCCGTCGCGCCGCCGGGCGTTCATCTGGTCACGCGGAGCGCGTTCGTCGGCGAGGAGTCGGTGCCGGAGGTCCTTCGGATCCTTGCCGAGGCCGGGGCGGCGGAGGGGGCGCCGTTCATCGCCGTTCGCAGTGTCGGCGGCGCGGTGTCCCGAGTGCCGCAGGACGCCACCGCGTACGCGCATCGCCAGGCGGAGTTGCTGGTCGTGACCACCGTCGCGGGGCCGATGCCGGTCATCCAGTCCGCTCGGCCCGCTCTGGAGACGATCTGGAGCAGGCTCGCGCCTCACGTCAGCGGCGCCTACGCCAACTTCCTCGCTTCCGCCGGTGAGGAGGATGTCGCCGCCGTCTATCCGGCGCGGACCTACCGGCGGCTCGCGGCGGTCAAGCGCCAGTGGGACCCCGGCAATCTGTTCGCCCGCAACCACAACGTACGGCCCGCGTAGGTGGTGCGGACGGGCGAAGCCGTCCGAGGCGCCCGGCCGGTTCGGCTGACGTCGCCGGTCAGGGCGCGGTGTCGGGCAGGCAGACGGTGACGGCCTGGGGCACGACCTTGACGGTGATGCGCTTGACCCGGTCGCGGGCTCCCCCGTCCAGTTCGTACGCCATGGGGGTGCGGAGTTTGACCGATACCTTCCTGGCGCGGGTGATGCGGACGAAGGGGGATTTCTCGGCGTCGCCTGCGCTCATGCGGCCGAGGGTGCGGGCCCATTGGATGGGGCCTTCTGCGGTGGAGACGCCGACTTCGAGCCAGCCGTCGTCGTAGCGGGCGTCTTCGAAGACGTCGATGCCGCCGGTGACGGTGCCGACGTTGCCGACGAGTACGCAGCTGGCGTCGCCTTCGAACCAGTCGTTGTCGTCGATTTTGATCTTCATGGGGGTGACGGCGCCGCCGACGTGGCGCAGGCCGGTCCAGATGTAGGCGAAGCGGCCGAGGCGGTCCTTGAGGCCGCGGTCGGCGTCGGCGATCATCTCGGCGTCGAAGCCGACGCCTGCCATGACCGCGAAGTGCTCGCCGTTGATCTTGCCGAGGTCGAGTTTGGCGCGGCGGCCCTCGAAGCCGATCCGTACGGCCTCGGGGAGGTCTTCGGGGATGCCGAGGTTGCGGGCCAGGAGGTTGGCGGTCCCTGCGGGGACGATGGCGACGGTGGCGTCGCTGCCGGCGAGGGCGTCGACGCAGCGTTGCACGGTGCCGTCGCCGCCCCAGAGGAAGAACAGCTCCGCGCCGTCCTTGAGGGCCTGGCGGACCTTCTTGGGGGCCTTCTTGCTCTTGGGGACCTCGTACCAGAGCAGGTCCTCGACGTCGTAGCCGGTGATGAGCTTGCGGAGCTCGTCGAGGCCGCCGCCGACGGTCTTCTTGCGGTGCGCGATGACGGCGACACGGGGGGCCGGGGTCCGGGGGGTGGCAGGGGCGGCGGCGGAGTCGTCCGCGGGCCGCCGGTCAGCGGATTTCACCATGGACCGGCGGCTACCCGGATGGGGGCCGGTTAGGCGTCGGGCAGGGTGTAGTCGAGGAGGTAGTGGTGGCCGTCCTCCGCGCGGATGGTGCCCTCGCCGGTGAGGCCGGCCAGTTCGCCGGTGCCGCTGGTGGGGACGATCTGCCATTTCATCCACTGTTCGCCGTTGTGGCTGGCGGCGCTGTGCTGGAGGGCGAAGGTGCCCTTGCGGCCGTGGAGGGTGCCTTCGAAGTGTTCGACGCCGACGTAGGCGGCGGGGCCTTCTGGGGTGACGACGGTGAGGATCTCGGTGGTGCTGGTGCCGGCGAGGTCGCCGTGGAAGGTCTTGGCGATGTGGTTGCGGCCGAAGGTGGCGCCTGCCTTCTCCTCGGTGGCCAGGTCGGTCCAGTTGGTGATGTCGAAGGTGCCGGTGGCGTGTCCGTTCATGTGTCCAGCGTGCCGGGTGTTCCTGTCATCTTCTGTCAGGTACGGCGGTGTCTGACGGGTGAGGGGAAGGAGAAAGTTAGGCGAATGCCGTGAAGCCGGCCACTTTGCAGCCGTTCATGACAGATGATCGGAGGCATGGGTTTTCCCCGACCGGCCGTTCCGGTCCTCGCCGGCCGGTTCGTCCAGGCCCGGCCGGCGCGATGCTGATCTCTCCCTTCCCTTCGCAGGAGGGCCGCAGGACCGCGTACAAGGTGTTCGGGTCGGCCGCGACCGCCCCGCGCCGGGCGCGCGCGTTCGTACGGTGCCAGTTGCGGGGGTGGGAGCTCGCGGATCTGGCCGAGACGGCGGAGCTGGTCGTCTCCGAGCTGGTGACGAACGCGGTGCGGGCGACGGACGCCGTGGTCAGCCCGCCGGTGGCCTCGTCGATGTTCCCGGTGGCCCTGCGTACGGTGGCGTTGCGGGTGAGGGTGGCGCCGGAGCGGCGCAGCCTGTTCATCGAGGTGTGGGACGTCAGCGACCGTGAGCCGGCGCCGCGCGGCGAGGTGGGAGGCGAGCTGGGCGACAGCGGCCGGGGGCTCGTGCTGGTCGGCAGCCTGGCCCGGCGCTGGGGCCACTATTCGGCGCCGGATCGGGGCAAGATCGTGTGGTGTGAGCTGGCCATCTCGCCGGCGGAGGGGTCGCGTCCGCCGGGGGCGGCGGGTGTTCCGCCCCCGGGTCCCGGGCCGCGGGGGCGGTCGAGGGCGTCGGCAGGGGCGGCGGTGGAGGGGGCGCTGCCGCGGCGGGTGCGGCGGCATCCGGTGGGCGCGCGGGCGGACGGCCCGGACGAGGCGACGTTGCTGCGGGTGCTGGAGGGTCTGCGGGCGCTGGACGTGTCGGGTCCGGACCGCTGAGCCGCCCGCCCGAGGACGGGCGGCGGGTCAGGGGACGACGGTGACCGGCCAGCGGCCGGCGCGGACCAGGCGGAGCGCGACCGAGCCGATGAAGCGGTGGCCGGCCTGGGTGGAGGCTCCCACCACGACCGCGTCCGCCCTGATCTCGTCGGCGATCTTGGCGAGGACGCCGGCGGCGTCGCCGTACTCGGTGCGGAAGGTGTAGTCGACACGCGAGTGGGCGGTCTGGGCGAAGCGCTCGATTTGTGTGCGTAGGTCGGCGGCGATCTCCTCCCCCGCTTCGATCACCGAGGCGGACGCGGCCGGCATCATCGTGCTGATCGTTCCGGGATTGGTGACGTAGACGAGGACGACGTGCGAGCCCTGGCGGCGGGCGAGCCCCCAGGCGTACGCGGCGGCGCGCAGGGAGGTCTCCGAGCCGTCGATGCCGACGAGGATCACTCGCGGGCCGTCGGTGCCCAGCTCGAACGTGTTCACGCAAGTCAGCGTACGGCCATCGGTGGGCGTCTTGATACGGGCCCCGGAGCAGGTGGCGGCGTGCGGTCTTCGCGGGGTCGCCGGGGAGGCGGGGCGGGGCCCGGCCGGGGGGCGCGGATAACCTGTTGCGGAAATGTCGGGGCCGTTGGTTAGGGTCTCGGATCGTGGCTGATCAACCTCTGATCTACGCGCGTGGCCTGGTCAAACGCTTCGGGGAGTTCACCGCTGTCGACGGGATCGACCTCGACGTGGCGCCGGGAGAGGCGTTCGGTTTTCTCGGGCCCAACGGGGCCGGTAAGTCCTCGACCATGCGGATGATCGGGTGCGTGTCCACGCCCACGGCCGGGGAGCTGCGGATCCTGGGCATGGACGCGGTGCACGACGGGCCGAGGATCCGTGCGCGTCTGGGGGTGTGTCCTCAGCTCGACAATCTCGATCCCGACCTGACGGTGCGGGAGAACCTGGTGACCTACGCCCGTTATTTCGGGCTGTCGCGGGCGGAGAGCCGCAGGCGGGCCGACGAGTTGCTGGAGTTCGTGCAGCTCGGCGATCGTGCGGGCGGGAAGGTGGAGCCGCTGTCGGGTGGCATGAAGCGGCGGCTGACGATCGCGCGGGCGATGGTGAACGAGCCTGATCTCGTGCTGCTCGACGAGCCGACGACGGGGCTGGACCCGCAGGCCCGTCACCTGTTGTGGGAGCGGCTGTTCCGGCTCAAGCAGCGGGGCACCACGCTGGTGCTGACGACGCACTACATGGACGAGGCCGAGCAGTTGTGCGACCGGCTGGTCGTGATGGACGGCGGCAGGATCGTGGCGGAGGGGTCGCCGAGGTCGTTGATCGAGACCTATTCGACGGCCGAGGTGGTCGAGTTGCGTTTCCCCGGCATGCCGGAGGCGGGCTCGCGGTACGCGGCGGCGCTGGAGGGGGTGGGCAAGCGGGTGGATCCGCTGCCCGACCGGGTGCTGGTCTACGTGGACGACGGCGACGCCGCGCTGGCCGAGATCCAGCGGCGCGGGCTGGAGCCGTCGAGCGTGCTGGTGCGGCGGTCGACACTGGAGGATGTGTTCCTCCATCTGACGGGCCGGACGTTGGTGGACTGAGATGGCTGTGACCCACGCGGTGCATCCGACGATCGCGGTGCTGGAGCGGCACCTGACCCTCTACCGGCGGTTGTGGCAGGCGTCGGTGTTCTCCTCGTTCGTGCTGCCGGTGCTGTTCCTGCTGAGCATCGGCATCGGTGTGGGGGGTTACGTCGGCAGGGTGCAGGGAGTCGATTACCTGTCGTGGATCGTGCCGGGCGTGCTCGCGTCGACGGCCTTCCAGATCGCGGTGGGCGAGTCGACCTATTCGGTTCTGGGTGACTTCAAGTGGGTCCGGGCCTATCACGCGATGCGGGCGACGCCGGTGGGGCCGGCGGACATGGTCCGGGGTCACCTGCTCTATCTGGTGATCCGGGTGACGATCGCGGTCGTGGCCTTCCTGGTCGTGGTGGTGTTCTTCGGTGGGCTGCACTCGCCGTGGGCGCTGGTCACTCCGCTGGTGTGCGCGTTGCTGACGGTGTCGGTGGCGGCGCCGGTGACGGCGTTCGCCGCCACGATCGACCATGACAGTTACTTCTCGCTGCTGTTCCGGTTCGTGGTGATCCCTTCGACGTTGTTCGCGGGGGTGTTCTTCCCGGTCGAGCAGCTCACGGCGGTGTTGCGCCCGCTCGCGTACGCCTCGCCGCTGTGGCATGCGGTGGAGCTGTGCCGGGCGGCGACGCTCGGTCGCGCTCCGGCCTGGCCGATTCCGGTGCATGCCGGATATCTGCTGATGTGGACGGTGGCGGGTCTTTTCCTCGCGGTGCGGGCGTTCCGCCGGAAGCTGGAGGACTGATGGTGACGACGCTGGTGGCGTCCCGGCTGTCCCCCGGCCGGGTGGGCGCCGTCATCGGCCGCAACGTGGGGGCGCTGCGCTCGGGGCCGTCGTACTGGATCGTCCTTGTGTCGGGCTTCTTCGAGCCGCTGCTGTATCTGCTGTCGATCGGTGTCGGCGTCGGCGCGCTGGTCGGTGCGCTGACGGTGGACGGGCGGACGATGTCGTACGCGTCGTTCGTCGCCCCGGCGATGCTCGCGGTGTCGGCGATGTCGGGGGCGCTGGCCGAGACGACGTTCAATTTTTTCTTCAAGTTGAAATACATGAAGACGTTCGAGGCGGTGCTGGCGACGCCGGTGCGGCCCATCGAGATCGCGGTGGGCGAGCTGGTCTGGTCGATCGTCCGGGGTTCGCTCTACACCGCGATCTTCCTGGTCGTGATGGTGGCGATGGGGCTGGTGGAGCCCGGCTGGGCGCTGGCCGCGTTCCCGGCGACCGTGCTGGTGGGGTTGGCCTTCGGCGGGCTGGGGATGGCCGTCAGCACGCTGATGCGCGGCTGGCAGGATTTCGACCTGATGGGCACCGGGCAGTTCGCGTTGTTCCTGTTCTCCGGGACGTTCTCCCCCGTGCGGGACTATCCGGCCGGGGTCGAGGTGCTGATCCAGCTCACGCCGCTCTATCACGCGGTGGAGCTGGTGCGCGGCCTGTGCATGGGAGTGCTGGGGTGGGGGCTGCTGGGGCACGCGGCCTACCTGGTCGTGCTGGCCGGGGCGGGGATCTGGTTCGCCTCCCGGCGCCTGACCCGGGTCCTGTGTGACTGACAGTGCGCTACCCCCGCTCGCGTCGGCGTCCCCGCGGTCAGCCGGGAGACGGGTCGATCTGGACGCGGTCGCTGTCGCCGTCCGACAGGAACGAGGCCAGCGACCGCCCCTCATCGGCCACGGCGGCGCGGTCGGACCGGGAGAGGCGGCGCAGCGGGGTGACGGTCACGGTGCCGGCCGTGACGGTCCAGGTCGCGGCGACCCGCCCGTCCACCAGGACGACGCGGGCGCCGGCGACCGACAGGCCGCGGTGGGCGTCGTCGACGATGCGGCTGCGGTCGTGGTAGCCGAGAAGGGCGTTGTCGAACGCCGGCAGGAACCTCACGGGTGCGGGGGTGTCCGGGTCGGGACGCGGCGCGCCGGGCAGGTCCAGCAGTAGCCGCCCTCGTTCGTCGCGGAAGGCGATGAGTTCTCCGCGTACGGCTTCGACCGCGGCGGGCAGCCCGGCCAGCCCGCACCAGGCGCGCAGGTCGGCGGACGCGGCGGGCCCGTAGGCGGCCAGATAGCGGCGCACCAGAGCCTGGCCGGCCTGGTCGGAGCCGTCCGGAGGGAGCGGGGTGACGTCGCGCCCCAGCCATGTGGCGAGGGGAACGTTGCGTACCCCTGCTTTGGCACGCCACAGTCCGCGCGGGGGCAGCTGGGCCATCGGGATGAGCGCGGCGACGAGCAGCTCACCCAGCGCCCGGCGTGGCGGCGCGGGCCAGCGGTCGGCGAGCGCGTCGACGAGTTCGGCCATCGTGCGGGGCCGGCCGTCGGCCATGACCTCCCTGCCGGCCGCCGCCACCTCGTCGGGATCGAGTCCGGCGAGTTCACGGCGGTAGGTGGTCAGCACCCGCTGGCGCAGCATGGCGTCGTGCCGGGCGCGCCAGGCCAGTGCGTCGCCGGCGGTGACGAGGTGGACGGTGCGGCGCATCAGGTGGGTGCGCACCACGTGCCGTCCGGTCAGCAGGCCGTCCAAGGTCGCGGGGTGGAAGGCGCGCACCCGCGACCACAGCCCGGCGAACGGCTCCTGCGGTTCCTGTGCCTGCATGCCGCACAGGTGCGCGACGACGTCGAGGACCGGTGTGTCGGTGCGGTCGAGCAGGAACTGCCGGGCGAGCGTGGCGCGGTTGAGGGCGCGGCTGTCGAGGACCGTCATGGTGTCAGGCCGCGGCCCGGTCGCCTGCCGGGCGTCTGCGCAGCGCCGGGTGGGTGACGGGCGGCGGGTCGTAGGAGATGTCGAGGGGGCCGACGTCGGTCCCGGGCGGGACGATTTCGTCGATCTTGTCGAGGATGTCGTCGCCGAGTGTGACGGCGGCGCCCGCCAGCAGGTCCTCGAGCTGCTCCATGGTGCGGGGGCCGATGATGGCCGCGCTGACGTCGGGGTGGGTGGTGGCGAAGGCCATCGCCATGTGGGCCAGGGACATGCCGGCTTCTTCGGCCAGGGTGATGAGCTGTTCGACGGCGTCGAGCTTGCGCTCGTCGGTCAGGTGCTTGGGCACCCAGTGCATCCTGGCGTTGTCCTCCCGGGGGGCGCCCTTGCGGTAGCGGCCGCTCAGCAGGCCCGACGACAGCGGGCCCCACACGAGCACGCCCAGGCCGTAGCGCCGGCAGACGGGCAGGACCTCTCGTTCGATCCCCCGGTTGAGGATGGAGTACGTCGGCTGCTCGGTGCGGAGCCGGTGCAGAGCACGCCGCTCGGACACCCACTGCGCCTCGACGATCTCGGAGGGCGGCAGGTTCGAGGAGCCGATGACGCGGACCTTGCCGCTGCGCACCAGATCGGTCAGCGCGGACAGGGTCTCCTCGATGTCGGTGCGGGGGTCGGGGTGATGGATCTGGTAGAGGTCGATGTAGTCGGTCTGCAGGCGGCGCAGCGAGTGCTCGACCTCGGCGATGATCCACCGCCGTGAGCTGCCGTGGCGGTTGGGGCCCTCCCCCATCCGGCCGTTGAACTTGGTGGCCAGCACGACGTCGTCACGCCGTCCTTTGAGGGCCTTGCCGACGATCACCTCGGTCTCGCTGTAGCCGTACACGTCGGCGGTGTCGACGAAGTTGATGCCGGCGTCCAGCGCCCGGTGGGTCATGCGGACGCAGTCGTCGTGGTCGGGGTTGCCCACTGGGCCGAACATCATGGTGCCCAGGCAGTAGGCACTGACCTCGATGCCGGTTCGCCCCAGCTCGCGCATTCTCACAGTGGTCCGATTCCTCTTCGATTCAGGGGAGGAGAGGGGTGCGGCAGACGGGCGGATGCACCGCCGCACCCCTCCGTGGGGGTCAGTCGTTTGTGTTCAGCCGTTGTGCTCAGCCGTTGTACGGGGCCGCGACGTCCAAGACCCAGACGACGCCGAAGCGGTCCTTGAGCATGCCGTAGAGCGGCGCCCACTGCGCGGGGCCCAGCGGCTGCACGATGGTCGCGCCGACGGCCAGCTTGCCCCAGAGGGCGGTGATCTCGTCGGTGTCGTCGCCGCGTACGGAGACGAAGACGGCGTTCTCGCCCGGGTTCCATGGCATGTGGGAGGGCACGTCGTAGGCCATGACGTGGAAGCCGTTGCCCGCGAGCACCTGGCCCCACATCACCCAGTCCGCCTCGTCCGGGTTCTGTACGTTGCCCGCGTCCTTGTAGGTCACGGCGACGAGGTCTCCGCCGAAGACGGAGTGATAGAAGTCGAGCGCTGCGCGGGCGTCGCCGCGGAAGTTCAGGTGGGTCGTGGTGGTGACGGACATGATGGCTCCCAGCATTCGATCAGTTGGAAAAGCGCCGGACGAGCTCGGGTCAGAAGCGGCCGGGCGCGCGCCGCTGGCGATCCCCGCTGTCGTCACCACCCCCGGAGTAGCGGACGGGCGCTCTCTGCCCGGGAGGATGGCGACCTGCGGTGATCGTGCTTCTGTTCGACCTCGGTCGGCGTCGATGACCTCACAGTTCCATGCGTAGAGGACAGGAAGTGTCCTCTACCGGGGCAGGATGAGATTCATGCCGAAGACGTCCGCGCGACTGCTCGCGCTTCTCTCGCTGCTGCAGACCCGTCGTAACTGGTCGGGCGAGGACCTGGCCGCGCGGCTGCAGATCAGTGCGCGCACGGTCCGCCGTGACGTGGACCGTCTCCGCGAGCTCGGTTACCCGATCACGACCTTCAAGGGGCCCGACGGCGGATATCGGCTCGACGCCGGTTCGCAGTTGCCTCCGCTGCTGTTCGACGACGACCAGGCCGTCGCCCTCGCCGTGGCCCTCCAGACAGCCGCCGCGACCGGCGCCGGCATCGAGGAGGCCGCCGCCCGTGCGCTCAACACCGTGCGGCAGGTCATGCCCGCACGGCTGCGCCACCGGATCGACACCCTCCAGGTCACCGCCGTCGAGCGGCCCGCGACGCGGCCGGAGGCACAGGTCGACAGCGGCGTGCTCATGGCGCTCAGCGCCGCCGTCCACGCCGGTGAGGTGCTGCGCTTCGACTACGCGGCCGCATCTCCGCCGGGGGCGGACGACGACGGTGTGCTGACGCCGCCGCGCCGGGTGGAGCCTCATCATCTCGTCACCTGGGGCGGGCGCTGGTATCTCGTCGCCTGGGACCTCGACCGCGAGGATTGGCGTACCTTCCGCGCCGATCGGATCACCCCGCGCTCCCCCACGGGGCCGCGTTTCATCCCGCGCGAGCTGCCCGGCGGTGACGTGGCCGCCTTCGTGACCGGCAGGTTCCGGGGCTTCGACGGCTCCGGCGACTGGCCCTGCCGCGGTGAGGTGATCCTCGGGCTGCCCGCCGCCACCGTGTCCCGATACACGCGCGACGGAGTGGTGGAGGAGCTCGGCCCGGACCGCTGCCGGCTCGTCCTGGGCTCGTGGTCATGGGTCGGCCTGGCCGCCGCCGTCGGCAGGTTCGACGCCGACATCGAGGTCGTCGGCCCGGCCGAGCTCAGGGAGGCTTTCGCGCATCTGGCCCGCCGCTACGCCAGGGCCGCGAGCGACGCTCGCCTCAACTCCGGGCGTGAGTAGTTGAGGTACAGGACATCCGGGTGAAACTGATCTCGGTTAGTCATCACACTTCGCGGTGCTGATTGCGAACCGGCTGATCAACCTCGCCCGGCGGGCCTCGGACCGGGGCCGTCTGGCGAGGCTGCCCCAGTCGGAGACAGGCGGCCCGCATTCTTGGCGAAGGTGTCGAATCCTGCAGAACCTCGACGGTGGGGTTAAGCCAGAGATGGTCGCGACCGACAACGCCTCGTACTCCGACATGGCCTTCGGCCTGTACAAGATGCCCGGCTTCCGCTTCGCCTCGCGCTTCCGGGAGCTGGACGACCAGCGGTCCTGACGTGCAGACCTGCCCGACGGGAGGGCCCGGTCGCCGGGTATGGGCCGCTGGAGGCCGTCGCCTGCACCAAGGTGAACCTCAAGCGCCACCCCTTCCGAGGACGAGCTCAACCAGACGGCACGACCGAGGACCACACGCCGAACCACTGCTCGGCGCCGTACTCCTCAAACCGCTCCACCTCGGTGAACCCCAGCTTCGCCGCCAGGCGCATCGAGCGGTCGTTGGCGGTCTGGGTGCAGAGCACCACCGGCTCGCCGGGAAGCGCGCCGGCGAACCAGTCGAGTGCCGCCGCGCACGCCTCGGTGGCGTACCCACATCCCCACGCCTCCGGCAGGAACATGTAGCCGAGCTCGGCCTCCCCGGCATCCGGACGGACGTGACCCGGACGCTCCGCGTCGCGACGGTCGAACGTGATGATGCCGATCATCGCTCCGTCGAGATCGACCACGAAAAGGCCGGGGCGCCGCCTGGGCACCTCAGGCACCGCGCGCTCGAACTCATCACGCGGTCGAGGGCCACCGATGTAGGTGCCCACCTCTGGCGAGGTGAACAGCTCGATGATCGCCTCACGGTCCTGGGCCTCGGGCTCACGGAGCAGGAGCCGCTCGGTCCGTATCGGGGCAGGTGGCCAGGCAACGGGTCCAAGGTCAGTCATGGCGGGCAACCTATCGGCAGCATCCCTGGCCGACGCCCGCCGTCGCCTGACGTCCCTGCTCAGCGCGCGCGTCCCACGTTGCCCGAGTCAGGGCAGGGGTGCGACCTCGACGCCCGGAGCCACGATGCGCAGGTCGACCAGGCGGTCGCTCACAACCGGCCAGCCATAGTGGACCCTGAAGGCGACGTGCGCGAGCGTCGCGTCAGCCGCGCCGAGGTCGGCAAGCGCAACGATCCGGAGCGGTGGCGTCGGCTGGACGAGGCCGCGGCCGCCGCTATCGCTGCGGGGGCCAGGAGCGAGGGGTGTCGGAGCGAATAGGGGCACCGGGCGCCGGATTGGTGCCTTTGTCTCATAACGGGTAAAGCGGAGGTGCCGCCGCCGAGAACCCGGCCGTCGAGCACTTTTTCATTCCGGCGCGAGCGCTGTCCCGGATTCCATTGATAGATCTTCTGCCGGGTGTCATATTCGCCATGCAGGCCGCTACGCGAGTGCCGTGGGAGCAACATGTCGTGGACTCCATGGACGGAAATCGACGGACTCTGGCAAAGTGCTCCGGCGGCCGCGCGGGAGCGCACGGCGGTCGTCCATCTGTTCGCCAAAGAGCACGAACCCGGACAGAACTGGTGGCACAGGGAGTTTCCCTGGGACGACAGCCGATGGGAGAACATCGGCCAGCCGTACGCGGTTTCCACATACGCTCAGGGTGCCGCGGCGGCCTGGGGCGAGCAGTTGATGCTGTTCGTCAACGGCGGATCGAGACTGCAATACGTGTACCGGGACGGCGGCTGGCACGGCTGGCAGGATCTAGGCAGACCGGCCGAGGCCTGGCTCGCCTCCTCACCGGCCGCGTGCTCCTGGGAGGGGCGCTACGACGTTGTCGCCGTGGGTTCCGACCTCGCGATGTATCACCGGACGTATGCCAACGGATGGTCCGATTGGGAGAACCTCGGCGGGCACTTCCGGAGGGCCACGCCGGCGATCGCGTCGTGGGGACCCGGCCGCCTGGACGTATTCGCGGTAGGCGACGATCGCGGTATTCACCACAAGTGGCGTGACGGCGGCGGCTGGTCCGGCTGGGAGTTCATCGGCGGCATCACCGACCTGGGATTGGCCGCCTGCTCCTGGGGACCCGGGCGTATCGACGTGTTCCACACCGGTACTGATCAAGCTGTCTATCACAAATGGTTCGAGAACGGCTGGTCCGGCTGGGAGAACCTCGGCGGGATCACCTTCCAGGGACCGACGTGTGTTGCTCCGTTCTCGCAGGGACTGCAGGTGTTTCACCTGGGCCGGGAGAGCACCATCTGGCGTCGGTCTTTCCCTTTCTAGAGCCCTCGCTCACGATCGAGGTCCTCACGAGGAAGGCGTCGGCCTGGCCCACCCTGTTGGCTTGAACGCGGCCACGGTGATGGCGGTACGGCCGGGGCCGGCGCGGGCCGTTCCGGGGATGACAGCCCCGGCTACTCGCTCCGGGACTTCGTGGGCGCCTCGCCGGGAACGGCCGCGCTCGCCTGGATGCCGTCCAGGAGCCACTGGAGGCCGAGGGCGAAGCTGGTGTCCCAGTCACCGTCCACGACCAGGGGACCATGGGCGGCGAGGACGGGATACCGGTCGCTCTCGGCGCGGAACCGCTCACGGGCGGCCTGTCCTGTGGCCTGCTCTCCCCCGGCCGTCCAGGTCGCCTGCATGAGCGCGGACCCGATGACGTAGTTGGACAGCCCGTACGCCGCGGCGGTCAGGTGGGGTTCGGCGACCCCGGCGTTCACGAGGGTGGCGTACAGGAACTCGCTGCGGGCGAGCACGTTGGGGCCGAGCATCGGGCGGCCCAGCAGCGCCGCCGACCAGGGGTGGTCCAGGAGGACGGCGCGCCACCGGGTGATCAGTGCGGTGACGGCGGCACGCCAGTCGCGGCCGTCGTCCGCGGGGATCTCGACCGCCGCGAAGATCGCGTCGAGGGCGAGGTCGAGGACGTCGTCCTTGGTCTTCAGGTGCCAGTACAAGGTGGTCGAGCCGGTGCCGAGGCGCTCGGCGAGCCGGCGCATGGTCAGCCGGTCGGTGCCCTCCTCGTCCAGGAGTGCGACGGCCTCCTCGATGATCCGTTCCCGGCTGAGCGGGGGTGCCTCGCGCGCCGCCCGCGCGGGCGGCCGCAGCCACACGTCCCCGGCCGATCCCGAACCTTTCCCCGCCACTTCGCTCCTCCTCCTCGCTCCGAGGCGAGTCTAGTATGGTGATCGAGCACTGGATCATTGATCCGGTGACTGGAACGTCGGTCCGGATGGTGGGGAGGAACGACGGTGGCGGGACATGTGGAGGTGGACCGGCTCACCTACGTGCTGCCGGACGGGCGGCTACTCCTGCACGAGGTGTCGTTCCGCGTCGGCGAGGGCGTCAAGGCCGGGCTGGTGGGGCCGAATGGCGCGGGCAAGACCACGCTGCTGCGGCTGATCGCCGGAGATCTGCGCCCGGACGACGGCCGGGTGAGCCACTCGGGCGGGCTGGGGGTGATGCGGCAGTTCATCGGTGGTGTCCGTGACGACCGGACCCTGCACGACCTGCTGTTGTCCGTGGCTCCGGAGCGGGTCAGGACCGCCGCGGTGGCCCTCCGGCGGGCGGAGTCGGCGCTGGCGGAGCGTGACGACGAGGCGGCGCAACTGGCCTACGCGCAGGCGATCGGCGACTACGCCGACGCCGGCGGCTACGACATGGAGGTGGTGTGGGACACCTGCGCGACGGCGGCGCTGGGCCTGCCTTACGATGCGGTCCGGCGGCGGCCGGTGAGCACCCTGTCGGGCGGGGAGCAGAAGCGGGTCGTGCTGGAGGCGCTGCTGCGCGGCCCCGACCAGGTGCTGCTGCTGGACGAGCCGGACAACTACCTGGACGTGCCCGCCAAGCAATGGCTGGAGGGGCGGCTGCGTGCCACGTCGAAGACGGTGCTGCTGGTCTCCCACGACCGGCGGTTGCTGGCCGAGGTCGCGGACCGCATCGTCACGGTGGAGTCGCGCGGCGTGTGGGTGCACGGCGGGGGTTTCGCCACCTACGCCCAGGGCCGCCGTGACCGCATCGACCGGCTGGAGGAGCGGCGGCGCCGCTGGGACGAGGAGCACGCCAAGCTCAGGCGCCTGGTGCAGACCCTCCGGCAGACGGCGGCCAACAACGACGCGCTGTCGTCCGCCTACCGGGCCGCCCGCACCCGGCTGGAACGGTTCGAGCAGGCGGGGCCGCCCGAACGCCCGCCCAGGCGGCAGAACGTGCGGATACGGTTGCGCGGCGGCCGGACCGGCAAACGCGCCGTGGTCTGCGAGGGCCTGGAGCTCACCGGGCTGATGCGGCCGTTCGACGTGGAGATCTGGTACGGCGAGCGCGTGGGCGTCCTCGGGTCGAACGGCTCGGGCAAGTCGCACTTCCTGCGGCTGCTGGCCGAGGCCGCCGACAGCGCGGTCCCCAGAGGCGCGGCTCCCCCGGTGCGCCACAGCGGTTCCGTACGGCTGGGCGCGCGGGTGGTGCCCGGCCACTTCGTGCAGACCCATGCCCGGCCCGAGCTGCATGGACGCACCCCCGCCGAGCTGGTGACGTCCGGGCATGCGCTCACGCTGAACGATGCGATGGCCGCGCTGGCCCGCTACGAGCTCGCGCCGGCCGCCGGGCAGCCGTTCGAGACCCTGTCCGGCGGGCAGCAGGCGCGGTTGCAGATCCTGCTGCTGGAGCTGTCGGGGGCGACCCTGCTGCTGCTCGACGAACCGACCGACAATCTCGACCTGGCCAGTGCCGAGGCCCTGCAACAGGGGCTGGCGTCCTTCTCCGGCACGGTCCTGGCCGTCACGCACGACCGCTGGTTCGCCGCCGACTTCGACCGCTTCCTCGTCTTCGGCGCTGACGGGACGGTGTACGAGAGCGCCGAGCCGGTGTGGGACGAGGCCCGGGTCAGGCGTGGACACTGACGCCGTGCCGTCAGGACGGGCAGGCGCGCGCACGGCCGGCCGGGCACACCGTGCGCGGCGGGCCGGGCGCGGGAACCGCGGCCAGGGCCAGCTCGTTCCGCGGCCGCGTCAGGAGACGCAGACGCAGAACTCGTTGCCCTCGGGATCGCGCCAGACCTGCCAGAGGTTCTCGTGCATCTCCCCTACCGGTGTGGCTCCGAGCGCGGCGGCGCGGGCGACGGCGCCGGCGAAGTCGTCGGCGACCAGATCCAGGTGGATGCGGTTCTTCACGGTCTTGGGTTCGGGGACCCGTTGCAGGGCCAGATCGGGACCGAGACTGATCCAGTCGTCCTCGCGGCGGGTGATGTCCCGCTCCAGCAGCCGGCTCCAGAACCCGGCGAGCCCGTCGAGGTCGTTGGCGTCGATGACCACGCCACCCAGGCGAATGCTCATTCTTCCCCCTCGGCGTACCGATTGATCGTGGCTGGACCCGTTGTCCAGGCCGGTACGGATCTCGACCATGGCAGAAGGAGGATCTTCCGAGGAAGAGGCAGGGATCGCACGCATGAACCCGGTTGTCATACGCCGTCTCGGCGGCGAGGACTGGCCTACCTGGCGCCGTCTGCGGCTGGCGGCACTCGCGTGTCCCGGCGGACCGGGCCGGGGCCGTCGAGCTCTTCGGCATGTGGGTGCGTCCCGAGGTCATACCAACTCCATCCGCGCGACCCGGGCCTGCGCAAGTACGTCATGGTCAAGGGCGTCGGCGAACGCTGACGCCTGTTTCCCCGGTGGCTCGCACGGGTGGTGCCGTCGATGCCGGGCAGTGCGCCGTCCGGGCATGGGGCTGTGGGCGGCAGTCGCGCGGCCGGGTTGGCCTGCGGGCGTACGTCTCCGGGCCGATGCCGCCTCTGCGGCGGCCGGTTAGTCTCGCGGCATGGACCCCCTAACGGCCACCCCGTCGCCTGCGCGCGCCGCTCGCCGCGGCGTTGTTCGCGAGAGGGCACACCGGCGATGACGAGAACGAAGGCCGCGGCCTGGGCGGGGGGTGTCGCCTACCTCCTCATGGTGGGCCTGCTGGTGGGGGGCGCGACGGGGGCGCCGGGCACGGTCCAGGCTGCCGGTTCCCTGCTCGCCGTGAGCCTGCTCGCCGGTATGGTGCGGCGGAAGCCGCTGCTGGCACTGGCGATGGCGCTGTTCGGATCCACTGCTGTGGTGGTGGGCAGTCGGGGCTCCGTCTATGAGAGCCTGGCGACGGCGTACCAGGGCCGGTTCCTGTCGTATCTGGCGGTGGAACTCGTCCTGGGCTTCGTCGTCGCCACCTGCGCACGCCGGGCTTCGATCGTCGCCTCGGCCGTGTCTTTCACCGTGCAACTCCTGGTGATCGGCGGCTTCTCAGGCGGGAACGACCTGACCGTCAACGGGGTCATCGCGCTCCTGGCGATGGCCGCATCGTGCATGGCCGGCCTCCTGATTCGCGAGCGCCGCGAACACGCGGCGGCGCTGCGTGCGCAGGAGGTGGCCGAGGCCGTGACCGCCGAACGGCTGCGGATCGCACGGGAGCTGCACGACATGGTCGCGCACAGCATCGGCATCATCACCATCCAGGCCGGTGTGGGGAGCCGGGTCATACAGACCCAGCCGGCGGAGGCCGGCGAGGCGCTGCGCGCCATCGAGGCCACCAGCAGGCAGACCCTGTCGAGCCTTCGGCGCACGCTTGTGGCGCTCCGTCAGGCCGGCGGGGGCGCGATCGGCTCGGAGCGGTCGCCGCTCGCACCCTCGCCGGGCCTGGCAGACGTCGAACAACTGGCGGCGGTGACCGCGGACGCGGGGGTGCGGGTCGACGTGCGCCGTAGTGGGGAGCAGCGTCCTTTGCCGGCGGACATCGATCTGGCCGCCTACCGCATCGTGCAGGAGGCGCTGACCAACGTGGTCCGCCACGCGGGCACCGGCCACTGCCGGGTGGCCATCGACTTCGGGGACGAGGAGCTGTCGGTGGAGGTCGTCGACGACGGGTGCGGCGCCACCGGAAACGGATCGGCGCACGGCTTCGGCATCGTCGGCATGCGGGAGCGGGCCGGCCTGCTCAACGGCCACCTCAGCGCCGGGCCGCGCCCCGAGGGCGGCTTCCGGGTGGCGGCCCGGCTGCCGCTGCCCGAACCCGCCCCAGTCGCGGTGGAGGCCCCATGACCGTCCGGATCCTGCTCGCCGACGACCAGCCGCTGGTGCGGTCCGGGCTGCGCGTGCTCATCGCCGACCACCCCGACCTGGAGGTCGTCGGTGAGGCCGCCACCGGCGCCGAAGCGGTGCGGCTGGTCGGCGACCTCGGCCCCGACGTCGTGGTGATGGACATCAGGATGCCCGGCATGGACGGCATCGAGGCCACCCGCCGGATCACGGCCGGCCCGGCGACGACCCGCGTCCTCGTCCTGACCACATTCGACGAGGACGACCACGTGTACGGCGCGCTCCGGGCCGGCGCGAGCGGCTTCGTGGTCAAGGACATGGCGCTGGACGACATCCTCGCGGCGATCCGCGTGGTCGCCGCCGGCGACGCGCTCATCGCGCCGAGCGTGACGCGCCGTCTGATCGCGGACTTCGTCCGGCGCCCCGGAGCCGCCCCGGGGCGCTCCCAACGGCCGATCGAGGGCATCACCGAGCGGGAACGCGAAGTGCTGACCCTGGTCGGGCGGGGCCGGTCGAACACGGAGATCGCGGAGGACCTCTTCATCACGGTGGCCACCGCAAAGTCGCACGTGTCACGGCTACTCACCAAGCTGGGCGCCCGCGACCGGGTCCAGCTCGTGATCACAGCCTATGAGCTGGGGCTCGTGACGCTGCCGCGCTGACGGCGTCCCCGGGCTCATGGCGGAGTCCGGACGCGGGTGTTCCTCAATCCCCGTCCTCGCCGGGACCGGGAGGTGGCGCGGAGGCGGTCATCCGTTCGATGATCTTCTTCAGCGCGCTGTGCAGGTGGCGCCGCTCCTCGTCGGTGAGGGTGGCGGTGGCGTGTTCGGCCAGCAGGCGCCTGGCCTCGGCGATCGGTTGTTCCGCGGCGCGGGCCTTCGGGGTCAGGTGGAGCCGGACGAGCCTGCCGTCCGCCGGGTCGCGGCGCCGTACGAGCAGTCCGGCCGCCTCCATGCGGGTGGCGGTGTTGACGACGGTCGGGGTGGTGACCTGCAGGCGGGCCGCCAGCTCCCCCGGCGTCAGCCCGTCGGTCTCCCACAGGACCTCCAGCACGAGGTTCTGTCCCACGCGCACGCCGTGGCGGCTCATGGCCTCGTCCGCCGCCGCACGTAACAGCTTCTGCGCCCGTGTGAGCAGCCTCAGCACTTCGGTCACCTGGCCATCCTACGATTCGTTTGCCTGCTAGCGATCTCGCCGTTACGCTGATCATTAGCTTGCTATCGAATGGGAGGGATCCGGATGATCCTCGTGACGGGCGGCCGCGGCTTCATCGGCGCGCACACCGTGCGGGCCCTGCTCGACCTCGGCGAACGCTGCGTGCTCGGCCAGCGGGCGGCGGGACCGCCGCCGGCCCTGGTGAACGAGCGGGAGGTGCGGGACGGGCGGGCCGTGGTGGAGCCGATGGACTGCACCGACCCCGGCAGCGTCCTGGCGGTCGGCAGACGTCACCGCGTCACCGGCATCGTGCACCTGGCCGCGGCGGGAATGGGCGCATCGGCGCCACTGGACGAGCTGTCGGCGAACACGGCCGGGCTGTTCACCGTGCTGCGCGCCGCGCGGGAGTGGGGCGTCGGCCGCGTCGTCGTCGCGAGCACGATCGGCGTGTACGCGGGGGTCGCGGGCCCCGCCCTCCGCGAGGACACCCCGTTGCCGGTCGGGAGCCCGCATCCGATCCCGGCCGGCAAGAAGATCGCCGAAATCGTCGCCGACGTCGCCGCATCATCCGGGCTGGACGTGGTCGCCGCCCGGATCGGGGCGATCTGGGGTCCGCTGGGCAGGCCGTCCTCGCCATTCTTCGCCGCGCCCCGGCTCGTCCACGCCGCCGCGCGCCACGCGGCGGCCGACGGCGGCGCGAGCGTCTCCGCCGTCTCCCCTGCCGCCCCCGGCGAGGGCGGCACCCCAGGCGAGGCGGCGCCCTCCTACGCGGGGGACGCGATCGACATGTGCTACGCGCGCGACTGCGGGCGGGCGCTCGCGCTCCTGCAGACGACCGCGGCGCTACGCCACCGCACCTACAACATCGGCGGCGGGCGGGCCGTCGCCAACCAGGAAGTCGCCGCCGCCATCGGCAGGGCCGTGCCGGGGGCGGCACCCGTACTGCTTCCCGGGCGCTCCCCGGGAGCGCCCGCCGTGGACGCCTGTCTCGACATCTCCCGGCTGCAAGAGGACACCGGCTACGCCCCCGGCTACGACCTCGACCGGGCCGTGGCCGACTACGTCGGCTGGCTGCGGGCGGGCAACTCCCGCTGATCGCCACGCGCGCGGGATAATGCCGGGCATGTACGGGGAGAGGGCGTCGCGTGTGCGGGACGCGGTGCTGTGGTGGAGCACCTCCCCCGGCTCCGGAGCCGCCGAGCGGCGCGTGCTGCCGGACGGGTGCATGGACGTGATCTGGGCGGACGGCGTGCTGCTGGTGGCGGGGCCGGACACCGCCGCACACGTGGTGACCGACCGGCCCGGCGCCCGCTACGTGGGGCTGCGCTTCGGCCCGGGCACCGGCCCGATGGTCTTCGGGGTCCCGGCGCACGAGCTGCGCGACCGGCGGGTGCCGCTGGCCGACCTGTGGCAGGGCGCCGAGGCACGGCGGCTGACCGAGCGGGCGGGCGAGGCCGCCGATTCGGGCCGTTGCCTTGGCGCGGTGTTGGAGGAGGAGGCGGCGCGCCGGCTGGGCGCTGCACCCCGCCCTGTGGACGCCGCTCTCGTCGGCGCCGTCATGGAGGGCGTGCGTGCGGGACTGCCGGTGGCGCAGATCGCCGCCGGCGCGGGGATCGGCGAGCGGCGGCTGCACCGGCGGTGCCTGGAGGCGTTCGGGTACGGGCCGCGGACGCTCGGCCGCATCCTGCGGATGAACCGGGCGGTGGACCTGGCCCGCGGGGGCACGCCGTTCGCCACGGTGGCCGCCGTGGCCGGGTACGCCGACCAGGCCCACCTGTCTCGTGAGGTGAGGTCGCTGACCGGCGTGACCCTCGGCGCGCTGATCGGCTGACGCCGTCAGCCGGCGGGCAGGGCGGCGAACAGGTCCACTCCATTGCCGTCCGGGTCGTGCACCGTCGCGTAGCGCTGCCCCCAGAATGCGTCCCACGGCGGCAGGTGTCCCTCGTATCCGGCCTTGACCAGGTCCTCGTACAGGCGGTCGACCTCCTCCGGGCTGTCGCAGCGGAAGGCGAGCCCCATGCGCGGCCCGCCGTACGCGGGAGACCAGGAAGGGTCGAACGAGCGGACGGTCGCGACGGTGTCCCAGGCGAGGCGCAGCCCGCCGGGAAGGGTCACCTCGACGTGGGGCTCGGTGTCGGCGGAGGGCGGGATGTCCAGCCCGAGCCGCCGGTAGAAGGACAGGGAGGCGGCCATGTCGGTCACGACCAGGCCGATGAGATCGAACGCAGGTGCCATGACGGCCACGGTAGGAGGCGGCCGGGTCCGCCGTCTTGAACGTATCGGACACTCAGCGCAGTCGTGGCCGTCAGCGTCCCCCCGCCGGGGCGGCCGTGGCGGCGGCGCGTCGCCAGGCGGTACCGCGCAGGAGGCGCAGGCCGTTGAGGCCCACGATGACGGTGGAGCCTTCGTGCCCGGCGACGCCGAGCGGCAGTGGCAGGTCGCCGAGCAGGTCCCAGGCCGCCAGTACGGCGATGAACGTGGCGGCGATGGCGAGGTTGGCGATGACCAGGCGGCGGGCGCGGCGGGCCAGGGCGATCACCGCGGGGATGGTGGCCAGCTCGTCGCGGGTGATGACGGCGTCGGCGGCTTCCAGGGTCAGGTCGGCGCCGGTGTGGCCCATCGCGATGCCGGTGTGTGCGGTGGCCAGGGCGGGGGCGTCGTTGACGCCGTCGCCGACAAGCGCCACCCGTGTCCCTTGCTGTTGCAGGTCGCGTACGGCGTCGACCTTGTGGTCGGGCAGCAGGCCGGCGCGGACGTCGGTGATGCCGGTCTGTGCGGCCAGGTGGGCGGCGGCGCGGGGGTTGTCCCCGGTCAGCAGCACCGGCGGCGCCGGGATGAGGGCGCGAAGGCGGGCCACGGCGTCGGGTGCGCCGGGCCGGATGCGGTCGGCCAGGGCCAGCACTGCGGCCGGGCGGCCGTCCAGCAGCATCACCACGGCGGTGTGCCCGCCGTCTTCGAGCTCGGCCGCCAGGGCGCGGGCCGGGCCGGCCTCGGCGTCCCCCTCGGGGAGCAGGTGCGCGGGGCTGCCGATCTCGACCAGGTGACCGGCGACGTGGGCGCGCACGCCCCGTCCGGGCACCGCGGTGAAGCCGGTGGCCGGGGGCAGGCGCAGCCCTTTGCCGCGGGCGGCGGCGGTGACGGCCCGGCCGAGCGGGTGTTCCGAGCCGTCCTCGGCGGCGGCCGCGAGCGTGAGCAGTTCGTCCTCGCTGAGGCCGCTGCCGGGCAGGGCGCGGATGTGGGTCAGGTGCGGGCGCCCCTCGGTGAGCGTGCCGGTCTTGTCGAAGGCCACCTGGGTGACGTCGGCGAGCTGTTCCATCACCACCGCCGATTTGACCAGCACACCGTGGCGGCCGGCGGTGGCGATGGCGGCCAGCAGCGGCGGCATGGTGGCCAGCACCACCGCGCACGGCGAGGCGACGATCATGAACGTCATCGCGCGGAGCAGACTGCCCTGCAGGTCCTGACCCAGCGCGAGGGGGATCGCGAACAGCGCGAGGGTGGCGGCGACCATGACCACCGAGTAGCGCTGCTCGACCTTCTCGATGAACAGTTGCGTGCGGGCCTTGGTGGCGCTGGCCTGCTCGACCATGGCCACGATCCGGGCGATCACCGTCTCGCCGGCCGGGCGGCCCACCCGCACCCGCAGCATCCCGGCGCCGTTGACGGTGCCGGCGAACACCTCGTCGCCGGTCTGCTTGTCCACCGGGATGCTCTCGCCGGTGATGGTCGCCTGGTCGACGTCGCCGGCCCCGTCGACCACCAGACCGTCGGCGCCGATGCGCTCCCCGGGCCGGACCACGATGACGTCGCCGACGGCCAGATCGGCGGTCTCGACGACCTCCTCCTGTCCCGCCGGATCCAGCCGGTTGGCCTTGTCGGGGGCGAGGGTCAGCAGGGTGCGTACCGAGTCGGCGGTGCGCTTGGTCGCCACGGCCTCCAGCGCACCGGAGGTGGCGAAGATGACGATCAGCAGCGCGCCGTCGAAGACCTGTCCGATCGCGGCGGCGCCGATCGCCGCGGCGACCATCAGCAGGTCGACATCCAGCGTCCGCTCACGCAACGCCCGCAGCCCGGCCAGGCCCGGCTCCCACCCACCGGCGGCATAGCAGGCCAGATACAGTCCCCACCACAGCCAGGAGGGCGCCCCGGCCAGCTGGCAGACGCCGCCGGCGGCGAACAGAACGGTCGCCGCGATGGCCCAGCGCACCTCGGGCAGTGATCCGGCCCCGGACTGCCACCAGCCCCTTGGGCGGCCGGGTGCGGCGTCGGCCCGGGGAGCGGGGCGCGTGGTCAGGTCTGTCGTCACCCTTCCAGCTTATATGCGCAGTCATGCAGGTACGCAAATAGCAGGGTTCGGGGCTATGCTGGCGGCATGCACACCTCGCTGCCCGACTTCGAGATGCCGAACGAGGAACAGGTGCACCTGGCCGCCGAGTCGTTCCGGCTGCTGTCCGATCCCACGCGCATCAAGATCTTGTGGGCGCTGCTGCAGGGCGAGTCGTCGGTGGCGTGCCTGGCCGAACTCGCCGGCGCCGCCCCGACCGCGGTCAGCCAGCACCTGGCCAAGCTGCGCCTGGCCGGACTGGTCAAAGGCCGGCGCGAGGGAACCTTCGTCTACTACAGCGCCGCCGACGAGCACGTGCGCCGCCTGCTGGCCGAAGGCCTGTTCCACGCCGACCACATCGACCGCGGCGAAGACCACGACCACGAGCCGTCGTCCGCCACTGCGGCACGGCCTGCCCGCGCCGCCTCCTGACACACCCGCCGCCGAAACCGCTCCTCCCGGTCAGCGGACCAGGGCCTCGGACGAGGCATAGGGCGTAGTGCCAGGGGCCGCCGACCGGAAGCCCCGACCGGTGGCTGGAGTCAGACCGAGAAGGGCGTGACGGCCGTGACGGCGGTCACCGGGATCGGCCCGTAGATGTGGGGGAACGCCTCGTCCGCCCCCTCGGGCACCTCCAGTCTGACCGGGCAGCCGAGCCGCTCCTCGTCGATCTGCAGCAACACCAGGGGCTCGGTGACGTGTCCGTAGTAGCGGCCCGCCACGCCGCGCGCCTGGGCCGGGTTCGCCGATGCGTGGATGTAGCCCTCCTCCTCCAGGGTCCGGCCGAGGGTCGAGACGCGGTACTCGCCCGCCATGACGGCCGCGTCCCAGTCGGCGGCCAGCGCGAGATGGAAGATCATGGGCCGACCCTAGCGGGAGGTCCGAGCGCGGCCAGCGCGCGGGCCACCGCCTCCCGGGCCCGCTGCCTGCCGTCGGGGCGGGCCTCGACGACCTCTTCCACCCACAGTCCCGACAGCAGGCCGGCGACCAGGCGGACCTCCCCCGGCCCGCAGGGGTAGCCCGCGCCGTCCAGCACCGCGGCGACGATGCCGTCGCAGCCGTCGGTCCAGGCGCGGGCGATCGCCTGCAGCGCCGGGTCGCGGCCCGCCTGCAGGTACAGCTCCCACAGGCCGAGCTGGCGCAGCCGGTCCGAGGCGTACACGCCGGTGAGCGTCTCGGCGACCGCCGGCGGCGTACGGCCCGCGAGGTCGTCCACCGCCGCCCGCATGCGGGCGAGTTCGCGCTCGACGAGCAGGGCGAACGCCTCGGCCAGCAGCTGGTCGCGGCTGGTGAAGTAGTAGGAGGTGGCGGCGAGAGGCAGACCCGCCCGGCGGGCGACGGCGCGGTGTGTCACGGCGGCGAAGCCGCCGCCGCCCAGCAGGTCGACGGCCGCGTCCAGCAGCGCCTCCCTGCGGCGTACGGCTCGCTCCTGCGGGCGCCGCGGCTGGGGTGAGGCGGCCCGCACGGCGACCCCGCGTGCGGGGGCCGCCGCCGGGACGGGCGCGGGCAGGTCCTGATCGGGCACGCCGTGATCCTCCCCTGGATCGTCGGGCTCCGCCGTCGGCCGCGGAGCCGTCCGGATCACTGATGAGTCGTCTGACAAATCATGCCCTGCGGTGGCCGGCCCAGGCGCCGCCTCACCGTGAGCCGAGCGCGTGCCCGGTCGTCGCGTCGACGTGGTCGGGGACCTCGGCGTGGCGGTCGCCGACCGTCGATGTCCCGGTGGGCTCGAACATGAGGATCGCGGCTCCGGTGGGAGCGGACGGCTTGTGCTGCGTACCGCGGGGGACGGTGAACACCGCGCCCCGGGGGAGCCGGACCGTGCGCTCCCCGCCGGGCTCGCGCAAGGAGATGCGCAGCTCCCCGTCGAGCACCAGGAAGAACTCGTCGGTGTCGTCGTGGACGTGCCAGATGTGCTCGCCCTCGACCTTGGCGACGCGTACGTCGTAGTCGTTGACGCGGGTGACGATGCGCGGGCTCCACAGGGCGTCGAAGGAGGCCAGGGCCTCGCCGAGGGCGATGGGTTCGTTGCTCACGAGGCAATCCTGGCCGGTCGGGAACGATCGGCGTGAGTGCTAGGAATAGCACATGGCGCAAGGATCCTCGCACGTCGCCCGTACGGCGGGCCTGCACCGGGTCGTCGTGATCGTCGACGCGAACTCCAACCCCTTCGAGCTGGGCTGCGCGACCGAGATCTTCGGGCTGCGCCGGCCCGAGCTGGGGCGTGATCTCTACGACTTCCGCCTGTGCTCCCCCGAACCGCGCACGCCGATGCGGGACGGGTTCTTCACGCTCGGGGGTGTCGCGGGCCTGGAGGCGGCCGAATCGGCGGACACGTTGATCGTCCCCAACCGTCCCGACGTCGAGGTGCCCCGCCGCCCCGCCGTGCTCGATGCCGTCCGGCGGGCGCATGCGCGCGGTGCCCGCCTGGTCGGCTTCTGCAGCGGCGCGTTCACCCTGGCCGAGGCCGGGGTTCTCGACGGGCGCCGGGCCACCGCCCACTGGCAGTGGGCCGATTCCTTCCGGGCCCGCTTCCCTTCCGTCCGCCTTGAGACGGACGTGTTGTTCGTGGACGACGGTGACATCCTCACCTCCGCGGGGAGCGCCGCCGCGCTCGATCTCGGCCTGTACATCGTCCGCCGCGACCACGGCACGGAGGTCGCCAACTCCGTGAGCCGGCGGCTCGTCTTCGCGGCGCACCGCGACGGCGGGCAGCGGCAGTTCGTGGAGCGGCCTGTGCCCGATGTGCCGGACGAGTCCCTGGCGCCCGTCCTCGCCTGGGCGCAGGAGCGGCTGGACGCGCCGCTCACGGTGTCCGACCTCGCGGCGCGCGCCTCGGTCAGTCCGGCGACGCTGCATCGCCGCTTCCGTGCGCAGCTGGGCACCACGCCGCTGGCGTGGCTCACAGGGGAACGGCTCGCCTTGGCGTGCCGGCTGATCGAGCGGGGCGAGTCGCGCTTCGAGATGGTCGCGCGGCACAGCGGGCTGGGCACCGCCGCCAACCTGCGGGCGCTGATGCGTCGCAGGATCGGGCTCACTCCGATGGAGTACCGGCATCGATTCGGCCCGGGCACGGCCTCCTGAGGGCGGCGCCCGGTCGAACGATCGGGGGCGACCGATCAGTGCGCGCCGGAGAGGTTGAGCACCGCGACCCCGGCGATGATCAGCGCGATGCCGGCGGCCTTGACGAGGTTCATGTGCTCCCCGAGGAAAAACGCGCCGATCAGCGCGATCGCGGCGGTCCCGGTGCCCGCCCACACCGCGTATGCGATGCCGACGGGCATGCGGAGCTTCAGCGCCCAGGCCAGCAGGATGAACGAGGCGATGTACCCGGCGGCGACCACGATGGTCCAGCCCCAGCGGGTCAGGCCGTCGCTGAGTTTGAGCGCGGAGGTGGCCAGGACCTCCGAAGCGATCGCGGCGACGAGCAGGAGCCAGGCCATGAGAACCTCTTCGGTAAAAACTGTACGCTTGTCCCAATTTTACGCGGCACGGCTCCGCAAAGCCATGGGCGGGACGACCAGGTGCTCCAGGTGTGTGAACCGATCGTGCGCCGACGGCGCGAGCGGCGCGGGTCAGCGGATGACGGCGCGGGCGAGCAGGCGCCGCAGGACGTCCTGCTCCTCGGAGGCCAGGGGGGCCAGCGGGGAGTCCTCGGAGAGCAGGCCGAGGAGGCGTTCACGGAGCTCGGCGCCCGCGGGGGTGAGGACGAGCTGCTTGGCGCGGCGGTTGCCGGGGTGCGGGTGGCGTTCGAGATAGCCCTGCTCTTCGAGGCGGTCGGCGACGAAGGTGGCGTTGGAGGGCTCGCAGCTCATCCGCTCGGCGAGCTCGCGCAGGGTCATGGGGCGGGTCAGCTCACGCAACGCGGCACCCTGCGAGGCGGTCAGGCCGAGGGTGGCCGCGCGAACCCGCAGGTGGGCCTCGATCTGCTTGGCGAGACCGTTGATCAGCCCGCACAGCTCTCGATCGGTCTGGGCTCGGGTCTCGCGCTCGGTGGTCACGGCAGGAGTCTACTGCAACTCGAATGATTGCAATTAGAATAGTTTGAGTTGTAGCTTTTGCTTCGCGTCGCCGCCCGGCGGCGATCCATCGAGCGCAAGGCAGGGTCCATGACCACGACCACCGTTTTCGACCGGGCGCGGCTGAGCAGCGCGCCGCGCATCCGTACGCTCCGCCTGGGCGAGCTGACGATCAGCTACGTCCCCGACGGGCTGGTCCGGCTCAAGCCGCGCGGCTGGCTGCCCGCCGCCACCGCCGCCGACTGGGCGGCCGACCGCGACCACCTCGACGACGGCGGCTTCCTGGTGGCGGGCATCGGCGCGCTGATGGTCGAGCGAGGCGAGCACGCGCTGCTCATCGACACCGGATTCGGGCCGGAGTCCCACCCCGATGACCCGGCCAACCCGTTCCTGGGCGAACTGTACGGCGGGCGGCTGCTGGACAGCCTGCGGCGGCTGGGCCGGGAGCCGCGTCAGATCGACGCCGTCGCCATCACCCACCTGCACACCGACCACCTGGGCTGGGCCTGGAGCGCCGCGCCCGGCACCGGCACACCGCCCTTCGCGCACGCCACCCACTTCGTCGCGGCGCCCGAGTGGGAACGGCGCGACCTCGCCGCCGAGGGCGGGGCGACCGAGGAACGCCTGGCCGTCTTCGCCTCCCGCGTTCACCCGGCCGCGGACGGCGAGGAGATCTTCCCCGGCGTCCGGGCCTCGTTCGCGGCGGGGCATACCGTCGGCCACACCACCTACACCATCACCGGCGGCGGCCGGCGGCTCATCGCGTTCGGCGACGCACTCCACTCCCCCGTCCAGGTGACCCACCCCGAATGGTCCTGCGGCATCGACCACGACCCCGGCGAGTCCGCCGAGCATCGCCGCCGCCTGGTCGAGGAGCTGAGCCGCCCGGACACCGTCGGTTACGGCGGCCACTTCGCCGACGTGGTCTTCGGGCGCGCCGAGCGCCGCTCCGACGGCCGGTTCACCTGGATCCCCGTCGCCTGACCCGGTGGTGAACCGGCGCGTCGCCCGCTCCCGGCCGCCGAGCGGGCGCCGCGCCGCGGGCCGTTTCTCACAGGGTCACCGGGAGCGCGGCCAGCCGCCAGGTGCCGGGGTCGGGGGCGCGCAGCTCGTCGGGCGGAGCGGCCATGGCCAGGCCGGGGAAGCGGCGCAGCAGCGCGGTGAGCGCGGCCTGGGTCTGCACGCGGGCGATGGAGGCGCCGAGGCAGAAGTGCGGGCCGTGGGCGAACCCCAGGTGGCCGGCGCCGGGGGCCCGGGTGACGTCGAGGCGGTCGGGATCGGCGAACACCCGTGGGTCGCGGTTGGCCGCGGCGACCAGGGCGGTGATCTTGGCGCCCCGGGGCACGGTCGCACCGTACAGGTCGACGTCCTGGCGGGCGTGGCGCGGGATCGCCAGCAGTGTGGGGCCGCACCAGCGGATGAGCTCCTCGACGGCCCCCGGCATCAGCGCGGGGTCGGCGCGTACAGCGGCGAGCTGGTCGGGGTGGGACAGCAGGGCGGCCACGGCGTTGGCGATGAGGTTGGTCGGGGTCTGCCCGGCGAGGACCAGGTGCCAGACGAGGGTGACGATCTCGGTGTCGCTCAGCCGGTCGCCGTCCTCGGCCTGGACGCGCACCAACTCGCCCAGCACGCCCCCGCCGGGCTCGCCGGAGTGATCGGCGCGGGCAGCGGCGACGGCGTCCCTGGCCCCCGCCATGATGCCCGGAATGGCCCGCGCGAAGTCCGGGCCCGCCCCGGCGGCGACGGTGGCGCCCCATTCGCGCCAGCGCGGGCGGTCCTCCTCGGGGATGCCGACCAGCGCGCAGATGACGTCCATCGGCAGCGGCCGGGCGAAGTGCCGCAGCAGGTCGACCTGTCCGCCGTCGGCCCGGGAGGGCAGGTCCTCGAGCAGGGCGTCGACGATGCCTTCGATCCGGGGGCGGAACTCGGCGGCGCGCCGGGGGGAGAAGGCCGGGGCGACCAGTCTGCGCAGCCGCGCGTGCTCGGGGCCCTCCATCTCGCTCATGGTCCGCATGTACGGCAGGCAGTCGTCGGGGACCTGCGGACGCATGAAGCTGTCGGCGGTGAGCTCGAAACGGGCGTCACCGAGCATCGCCCGAGCGCCGTCGTGCCTGGTCACGGCCCAAATCTGGCCGAGGCCGGGGATCAGCAGCCGCGCGAGCGGCCCGCGTTCGCGCGCCCGTCCGTACGCGGTGAAGGGGTCGCGCAGGACCTCGGGGTCGGTGAGGTCCACCTCGGGCAGGGTGATCACGGGCAGCTCCAGATGTTGATTCCAGATGTTCATGTCATCTGAGTGGTGACGGTATCTTGGGTCCCGCCGTACGGCAAGCGGGCGTACGCGGACGAGGAGAGGGATGGAACGCCTCACCAGGGCCGAGCTTCAGGCGCGCAACCGGGCCAGGGTGCTGGCCGCCGCCCGCGACGAGTTCGCCGAGCGGGGGTTCCGCGACGCCAAGGTGGACGCGATCGCCGACCGGGCCGGACTCACCCGCGGCGCCGTCTACTCCAACTTCCCGGGCAAGCGGGCCCTGTACTTCTCGGTGCTGGCCGACCTGGCCGAACGGGAGGCCGGGCCGGACGGCGGGTGGCGGCCCTCCCCCGCGTCCGGCGAGACACCCGGCGCGGCCACGGCCCGGGAGGCGCTCGCGGCGTTCGCCCGCGCCTGGGTCTCGCGGCTTCCGCTGGCCGGCGACGGCCCGGCCAGGCTCGGCATGGACCTGATGCCGGAGGTGCTCGCCGACCAGCGGGTCCGCCAGCCGTTCGCGCAGCTCATGAAGCTGAACGCGATCGTGCTCGGGCTCGCGCTCGAACGGCTGGACGGGGACGACTGCGCGCGGCGCCGGGTGCGGATCGCGGAGACGGCCCTGACCACCCTGCACGGTGCGAGCCAGATGGCCGACGCGGCGCCCGGGTTCGCCGAGCCGTTCGACATCGTCGCGGCGTGCGCCGCGCTGGCGGACCTCGATCTCGGCGACCGGTGGGACGCCCCTCACCTGCCCTTCGTCCCCCGTGCGCGGCCCGCGGGCGAGCCCTGGTCGCCGCCGCCCGCGGTGGACGCGCTGCGCGGCGAGCCGGCCCCGCTGACGGGTGACGGCGTGGTGGCGGTCCTCGGGCTGCACCGCCTGGGGGCCGTTGAGGAGGCGGTGCGGGCCGCGCCGCCGGGCGGCGAGGTCACCGCGGTACTGGTCACCGGCGACCCCGGCGAGCTGGGGCCGCTCGCCCGGCTGACCCTCGCCGGCCTGCGCGCCTGCCTGCGGCAGGCGCTGCCCGCGCCGGCCTGGCCGCGCCTGCGCGTGGTGCACGACGACGAGGGGGCCGTCGCGGCGGCGGCCGGGGTGACCGCCGTGAGCGACGGGACCGAGGCGGCCGTCCGGGTGCGGTCGGGCCGCGTGGTCGCGCGTGCCGACGGGTACGGCGCCTGTCACGCCGCCGCATCCGCCGAACCCTGACCGCCGCGTGGCCCCGTACGGGCGGGGACGCGCGGGCGTGGACACTTGGCGCGGGGGTCGAATGCGTGTTCTACTGAACCTCATGCGTCGCGACGCCACTTCCCGTGCGGAGGACCAGCCCGCTGCGCGGCCCCGGGAGCAGCAGCAGGCGCGGCAGCCCGAGCAAGAGCAGGAACAGCAGCCCAGGCAGCCCGTGCCGCAGCCTGGCCAGCCCGTGCGGCAGCCTGCAGGAAAGTCCGTGCAGCAGTCGCTCGTCGGTGAGGGCCCCACCCGCCCGCGCATCGAGCGGCAGGCCGTCACGCGCGTCTTCGACGGCATCACCTGCTTCGAGGTGCCGGCCCGCGCGGCGCTCGAGCGGGTGCCCGAGGCCGCCGAGCTGCCCTTCACGTGGGGCGCGAGCCCCTATCGCGGCTGCGAGGCGGGCTGCGGCTACTGCACCGCCCGGCGCGGTCACCGCTACCTCGGCCTGGACCCGGGCCGCGACTTCTCCACGAAGATCGTCGTCAAGACCGACCTGGCCCGCCGCCTGCGGCGCGAGCTGGGCTCCCCCCGCTGGGGCGGCGAGCCGGTCGCGCTGGGCCTCACCGGCGACTGCTACCAGCCGGCCGAGGAGATCTACCGCCTGATGCCCGGCGTCATCCGGGCCCTGGCCGACGCGGCCAACCCGTTCACCGTGCTCACCAAGAGCCCCCTCGTCCTGCGCGATCTGGACCTGTTACGCGACGCCGCGAAGGTGACCCAGGTCGGCGCCCTGGTGTCGGTCGGCTTCGTCGACGACCGCCTGCGGCGCGCCGTGGAGCCGGGAGCCGCCACACCGCAGCGGCGCCTGGAGATCTGCGCCGCGCTGAACGAGGCCGGCATTCCCTGCGGTGTGCTGATGGCGCCGATCCTGCCGCTCATCACCGACTCCACCGATCACCTCATGGCGACCGTACGGCGGGCGGCCGAGGCGGGCGCGGTCAGCGTGACGCCCGTCGTGCTGCGCCTGCCGGCCGGCGCGCGGGAGTGGTACATGGGGTGGCTGGAGCGAGAGCATCCCGGTCTCGTGCCGCGCTATCAGGCGCTGTACGGCAGGGGCCAGGTCGCCGAGGACGGCTACCGGCGGCGGATCGCCGAGCAGGTGCGCGTCCTCGCCGAGACCTACGGCATCGGCAGGGACGCCCGGCGCTGGCGGCGGCGCCGCTCCCCCGACCGCCAGCTCGCCCTCGTCTGACCGGAGCCGCCGCCGCGGCGGAACTCCTGTCACCGCTGTACGGCCGCACTGGTTAAGCGGTCGGACAGCTTGCGAAGGTGCCGGGCGAGTTCCGGCGGCGACTCGACGTCGAAGTCGAAGTCGACGTCGAGCATGCCTGCCACGAGCGGAACCGGTTGGCGATCTCCAGCGCGGTGAGAGGGCCCGGCGCTGTAGCTGTGTGACCTGGCGTTTGCGAGGGTGAAATCGAGATCCGGTCGGTGGTGCTCGAGGCCGCCGAGTACGCCGTGCTGAGTCCGGAACGCGAGGACCACCTGCGGACGCGGATCGCGCACCGATTAGGTTTCCGCGCCGCGCCCGTCTGTATGTGTGCGATCGACTCACGAGAGGCTGGCACGATGCGGAAACTGATCTTCGCCATGAACGCGACCCTGGACGGCTACATCGCCGCGCCCGGCGACGACCTCGGCTGGAGTGGAGGGGAGGGACCGGACTCGTCGCCGAGCGACGAGCTGTTCCAGTGGTGGTCCGACCGGGTGGACGCGACGGGCCTGGCGCTGTACGGGCGCAAGCTGTGGGAGGCGATGAGCTCCCACTGGCCGACAGCCGACAAGCAACCGGATGCCACACCGGCGGTGATCGAGTACGCCGGCCGCTGGCGGGACATGCCGAAGGTGGTGTTCTCCTCTACGACCAGCACGGTCGACTGGAACACCCGCCTGGTCACCGGCGACGCGGTCACCGAGATCACCAGGCTCAAGGCCGACGACGGCGGCCCCATGGACATCGGCGGTGCCACACTCGCCGCGGCGGCCATGCGGGCCGGACTGATCGACGAGTACGCGATCGTCACCCATCCGGTCCTGGTGGGCGGCGGCACGCCGTTCTTCACAGCCCTGGACAACTGGGTGAACCTGAGCCTGGTGGAGACCCGGACGTTTCCCGGCGGCGTGGTGCTGACCAGGTACGAGACGAGGCGATGAGCACGGGCCGAATGCTCGGCTCGTGAGGCCAGGTCGAAATCCTTCCTGGCGTGCTCACCGTGGCCCTCGGCTATGAGGGAACCTTCCCCGGCCCCTTCCTCGCGTGCCAAGTGAGCTGTTGACCGACTCGCCGGAGATGAGGACGACGGCGTCGTTGATCACGATGATGATCTTCGGGCATGAGGATGCCCCGCCGGCAACGCCGGCGGGGCTGTGGTGTTCGCGTTGCCGCGTTGGTGTTCAGCTGGTCGGGGTGCTCATTCCGCGGTGACTTCGGTGACGGCGGCCCCTGCATTGGACTCGTCGACGACGGGGACTTGCCTGATCACAGTGTCGGGGGCAGGCCCAGCCATGGTTTGTCGGTGGCGTCGAATCCGGTGAGCTCGGCGATCTTCCTGTCGACGATGTGCAGGACCGCGATGTTGAACAAGCGGTATTCCGGGTCGCCGGGGGTGCGGAGGTACAGCGCGGCGGCAGGCATGCGGTTGACCGTCGTGGTGATACAGCGCCAGTCGTCGTAGCCGCGCTGGAAGAGCCCATTGGAGACCCAGCCGTCCACCGCGTCCTTGGCCGTCATGATCAAGGTGCCCGGCTCGGGCAGCATCGCGAAGCGCAGGTCGTCGCGCAGCAGGGCCATCAGCCCGTCGAGGTCGTTGCGCTCATGGGCGTCGATATACGACTTCACCACGCTGCGCTCGTCATTCGACAGCTCGTGGGTGGCGGGGCTCCGCCAGTCGAGGCGGCGGTCGGGCAGCTGCTCGCGCATCGTCACGCGCGCCCGCTGCAGTGCGCTGGTCACCGATGCGACGGTCAGCTCGAGGGCGTCGGCGGCCTTCGACGCGGGCCAGCCGAGGACGTCGCGCAGGATGAACGCCGCCCGCTGCCGCGGCGGCAGGTGCTGGACGGCGACGATGAACGCCAGCTCGATCGTCTCCCGCGCCACCACCGATTCCTGCGGGTCCTCCGGGAGCATCCGGTCCGGGTAGGGCTGCAGGTACGGCACCTCGGAGCCGGGGTCCGGCAGCTCGGCAGGTGCGGGTGTGCGGTCGTTGCGCTTCTCCAGGAAGTCGAGGCAGGCGTTCGTCGCGATCCGGTACAGCCAGGTCCGCAGGGCCGCGTGGCCCTTGAACGACTCCCGCTTGTTCCACGCCCGCAGGAACGTCTCCTGCGTCATGTCCTGGGCGTCCTCGTAGTTCGCGAGCATCCGGTAGCAGTGCACCTGCAGCTCACGCCGGTGGCGCTCCGTGATGAGCGCGAACTGTGCTGGGTCCGTTGAGCGGGCCGCCGCGATGAACGCGGCCTCGTCGTCGCCCAGCAGTCTGGCGTCGGTCATGGTCGTCAATCCTTACGCAGGTGGCGAGGGGCTACCAGAACTGACGACGTGGCGGAGGATTTCTGAGCGGTGAAGCCGCTGACACCGGGCCGTTCGTCAGGCCGGATGGGTCGGGTCGATCCAGGGGACGTGTTCGGGTCGGGCACACCCTCGATGTCGAGGTGGGGTCAGCACGGCCAAGCGTTGTTTTTCGGCGCCTGCTACGCCGGGAGGGGTGCCGACCGCGGAGGCGCTCGCCTTGTTCCTGCGCCACCTCGCTGGCCGACGCGGCCGGTCCGGCCGAATCACCTCGCCGGAGACCGTGCGCGCCTGCACCTCGGCCCTGCCGACCGCGTTCACCGGGATCGTGCACCTCGGCGAGCTCGCCGGCGTCGGCCGAGAGCGGCTGCACGCCAACATCCGCGTCCACGGTGGGCCCGCCGCGCGCAGTGGGCCGGGGTTTGCAACGTTCGTCCATGGTGACGGATGTTTAGGACCGGAACTGTCCTACACGGGCGGGAGGCTGACTGGCGTGAGCACACCAGAACCGTTTCGCATCGACATTCCGCAGGCCGAGCTCGACGACCTGGCCGGCCGTCTGGCCCGCACCCGCTGGCCGGACGAACTCCCCGGCGTCGGCTGGTCCTACGGGGTGAACAAGGACTACTTGATGGAGCTGGTCGAACACTGGCGCACCGGCTACGACTGGCGCGAGCACGAGGCCCGCCTCAACAAGGTCCCGCAGTTCACCACCGAGATCGACGGCCAGAACATCCATTTCCTGCACGTACGCTCCCCCGAGCCCGACGCCACACCGCTGATCCTCACGCACGGGTGGCCGAGCACGGTGTACGACTTCCTGGACATCCTCGGACCGCTGACCGACCCGCGGTCGTACGGCGGGGACCCGGCGGACGCCTTCCACGTCGTCGCGCCCTCGGTGCCGGGCTTCGCGTTCTCCGGCCCGACCCGCGAGACCGGCTGGGGCGCCGGCCGGGTGGCGCGGGCCTGGGCCGAGCTCATGCGGCGCCTGGGATATGAGCGTTACGGCGCTCAGGGGGGCGACTTCGGCAGCATCGTCTCCCCGGAACTCGGCCGGATCGCGCCGGAGCGCGTGATCGGCGTCCATGTCAACGCGCTGGCCACCGCCTCGACACCGATCGACCCCGGCGAGCTGGACAGGCTTTCCGACGACGAGCGCGAACAGGCCAGGCGGAATCAGGCGTGGTGGCAGGCCCACTCTGGCTACGCCATCCAGATGTCCACGCGGCCGCAGACCCTGGCGTACGCGCTCAACGACTCCCCGGCCGGGCAGCTGGCCTGGAACCTGGAGTGGTTCGTGGACTGGGACCCCACCCGCACCGAGCGAACCCCCGTCGACCGCGACACCGTCCTGACCAACGTCACGATCTTCTGGCTGACCGCGACGGCGGGATCGGCCGCGCGGCTGTACCTGGAGATCGGGTCGCAGGCGTGGGGCCGGCGCCCCGCGCCTTCGCCGGTGCCGACGGGGGTGGCGAACTTCCTCGGCGACCGGGCGATCCGCGGGCTGGCGGAGCTGTCGAACACGGTCGTGCACTGGTCGAGCTTCTCCCGCGGCGGGCACTTCGCCGCGCTGCAGGCTCCGGACCTCCTGGTCACCGACATCCGGGACTTCTTCCGGAAGCTGAGAGCCCAGTAGGGGCGGCCGGGAAGCAAGGCAGAGACACCCCCCGGGGGGCTGACGGCGGGATCGTCAGGGTGATCGTCGTCTTGCCGGTGGCGGTCGTGAACGTCGGCGGTCTTGGCGGTTGGCGGCGCCACCGTGGCCCGGTCGCGCCCGGTCGTGGCCCGGCTCCGGTCCGTGGGCTAGCATCCTGCTGTGCCCATCGCCATCCGCCTCGCCCCTGGGTGCCGTCCGCGCGGCTGCCGTGCCCCCGCGCGGCGTGTGCTCGGACGCAAGGTGCGGTATGTGCTCGGCGCCGAGGCTGGCCAGGTGAACGGGATGCGCTGGTCCGGCACTCCCTGTGCCGTGCGAGGTATCTGAGCGAGATCGCTCTCCTCGGCTCCGTCGTTCCTGTCGAGGATCCGGGACGACGAGGCTCACTCACACATCCCCTTACCAGCCACCTAGAGCCGGGCGTGGCCCGTGCCAGGAGCGTATGCGCGATGAACAGCCAATTCTTCTTCCCGGCGTTGCCGGGTGAATCCCCCAGTGAGCACGGATATTTCGGTGCGTTCGGCGGCACGTTCATCCCGGAGGCGCTTGTCGCCGCCGTGGACGAGGTCGCCGTCGAGTACGAGAGGGCCAAGGCGGATCCCGCGTTCGCCGCCGAGTTCGAGCAACTGCTCGCCCACTACGCAGGCCGTCCGAGTGCGCTCACCGAAGTGCCCAGGTTCGCCGGCCATGCCGGCGGCGCACGGGTGTTCCTCAAACGCGAGGACCTCAACCACACCGGCTCACACAAGATCAACAACGTGCTCGGGCAGGCCCTGCTGACCAAGCGGATGGGCAAGCCGCGCGTGATCGCGGAGACGGGAGCCGGCCAGCACGGGGTGGCCACCGCGACGGCATGCGCGCTGTTCGGCCTGGAATGCACCATCTACATGGGGGAAACCGACATCCGCCGGCAGGCGGTCAACGTGGCACGGATGGAAATGCTCGGCGCCACGGTGATACCGGTCACCTCTGGCTCCCGCACCCTCAAAGACGCCATCAACGAGACGTTCCGGGACTGGGTCGCCAACGTCGAGACCACGCACTACATCTTCGGCACGGTCGCCGGGCCCCATCCCTTCCCCGCCATGATCCGCGATTTCCAGCGTGTCATCGGCGTGGAGGCCCGCCGCCAGATCGTCGAGCGGGCCGGCCGCCTGCCCGATGCCGCGATCGCGTGCGTCGGAGGCGGATCCAACGCCATCGGCCTGTTCCACGCTTTCCTCCCGGATACCGACGTACGCCTCATCGGCTGCGAGGCCGCCGGGCATGGCGTGGAGAGCGGGAAGCACGCGGCGACGCTCACGGCGGGCGAGCCCGGCATCCTGCACGGCTCGCGCTCCTACGTGCTGCAGGACGACGAAGGCCAGATCACCGAGCCCTGGTCGATCTCGGCCGGGCTCGACTACCCGGGCGTCGGACCGGAGCACGCATTCCTTCACGACACCGGCCGCGGCGAATACCGCCCGGTCACCGACGCCGCCGCGATGCGGGCCTTCCGGCTGCTCGCGTCGACCGAGGGCATCATCCCGGCGATAGAGAGCGCCCACGCGCTCGCCGGCGCCATCGACGTCGGCACCGAACTCGGACCGGACGGGCTCATCGTGGTGAACCTGTCGGGCCGGGGCGACAAAGACATGGAGACCGCAGCGCGGTACTTCGAGCAGGACGCCGAGGCGGCCAGGGCAGGGAGAGTCCAGAAGTGAGCGGAAACCTGCGGCTTCTGGCCGACACACTGGCCCGGGCGAAGCAAGAGAACCGGGCCGCCCTCATCACGTACATGACAGCCGGCTTTCCGACCGTCGACGACGGCATCGCCGCAACCCAGGCGATGCTGAACAGCGGAGCCGACATCGTCGAGATCGGCCTGCCGCACAGCGACCCGGTGCTCGACGGCCCGGTGATCCAGACCGCCGACGAGATCGCCCTGCGCGGCGGTGTCCGGATCGCCGACGTCATCCGCACCGTGCGAGAGGCGTACCAGGCCACCGGCAAGCCGGTCCTGGTCATGTCGTACTGGAACCCGATCGACAGGTACGGCGCCGAGCGCTTCGGCGGCGAGCTGGCCAAGGCAGGCGGCGCAGGATGCATCCTGCCCGACCTGCCCGTGCAGGAGTCCGCGCTGTGGCGCGAAACCGCGGCCAGGCACAGTCTCGCCACCGTCTTCGTGGCCGCGCCGAGTACGACCGACGAGCGGCTGCGGGAACTCACCGCGGCGGGAACAGGGTTCGTCTACGCCTCGGCGCTGATGGGAGTCACCGGCGTCCGGGACGCTGTCAGCACGGCCGCCGGCTCGCTGGTGCGGCGCATCAGGGCGGTCACCGAACTCCCCGTCTGCGTCGGAATCGGAATCTCCGACGCCGCACAGGCTGGCCGGGTGGCTCGCTTCGCCGATGGCGTGATCGTCGCGTCCGCACTGGTCAAGGCCGTCCTCGACGCACCCGATGCCGCCGCGGGAACCGCCACCGTGGCGGAACTCACCACCGAACTCAGCCGTGCGACCCGCCGGCACGCGGATTGACCGGCGACTCACTCCGGGTCCGGCAGGTCCATCGCCGCGAGCCTGGCCGGGTTGGCCACGACCGCGATGTCGGTGATCCGGCCGTCGGTGACGGTGAACGCCATGACCGACAGCGGGGTGCCGTCCTCGCGCCATGCCACGAGCCCGGGAAGGCCGTTGACGAGCACCGCTCGGCCTCGTGCGGCCGCGCCGGCGCGCAGACGGAGTTGCGCGCCGGCGGCGACCTCGGTGGCGCCGAGGACGACGACCACACCGCCGGGGGTGTCGGCGGTCAGCTTCACCTCGGGGTCGAGCACGCGCAGCAACCCCTCGAAGTCGCCGCGGCGAGCCGCCGACAGGAAGGCCTGGATCACCTCGCGCTGCTCCGGCCGGGCGGACGTGGGGTGCTCGGCCGTCTGCACCTTCCTGCGGGCGCGGCTGGCGAGCATCTTGGCGGCGGCGGTGGACTTGCCGAGGATCTGGCCGATCTCGTCGAACGAGACCGCGAACAGGTCGTGCAGCACGAACGCCAGCCGCTCGCTCGGCCCGAGCGACTCAAGGACGACGAGGAGCGCGAGCCCGACGGTGTCGGCGAGCGCCACGTCGTCCTCGGGCGCGGGGCCGTCGTCGACCGTCACGACGAACTCGGGCAGCCGGTCGTCGTAGGACGCCTCGGGGCGGGCCTGGCGCGATCGCAGGACGTCGAGGCTGATCCGGCCGACCACCGTGGTCAGCCAGCCGGCGAGGTTGTGGATGGCCGCCGTGTCCTGGCGGGACAGCCGCAGCCAGGCCTCCTGGACCACGTCCTCGGCGTCGGCGTGCGATCCGAGCATGCGGTAGGCGACCGCGCGCAGCCGGTCGCGCTGGGCCTCGAACGTCTTGGTCACCAGGTCCGCCGGGCTGGTGTCGGACATGTTTGTTACCTTCCTCGAATCTGCTCCGTCATGGGGATGACGGGCCCGGACGGGCCGAGGTAACCGATGAAGGAGCAGTACAGATGGAAGCACGTATGAAGAGCCCGGCGAACCCCGACGTGACCACGGCGATCCAGCACCTCTACAAGGCGATTCACTCCGGTGGCGCCGACCCGCGCGTCCTCGAGCTGGTCCACCTGCGCGCCAGCCAGATCAATGGCTGCAGCCCGTGCGTCTTCGCCGGGGTCGCGTCGGCGAAGAAGCGCGGAGAGACCGACGAGCGGCTGCACAACGTGGTGACGTGGCGCGAGACGCCGTTCTTCACCGAGGCGGAGCGGGCGGCGCTCGCGCTGACCGAGGCCGCCACCCGGATCCAGGACGGCGCGCCGGGAGTGACCGACGAGATCTGGGACGCCGCCGCCGCCCACTTCGACGACAAGCAGCTGTCCGCGATCATCCTGAACATCGCGATGACCAACTTCTTCAACCGGATCAACCGTACTATCCGGGAGCAGGCCGGCAAGACCTGGTGAACCGGGCGGGGCGTCATCCGCCGGGATGACGCCCCGGCCCTCACATGCCCTGGGGCGGCGTCCTGCCGGATCCTCGCCGGCGGCTCGCCTTCCAGGTCTCGGCGTTCCGGCCCTTGCCGAGATCACGGGCCGGCTGTGCCGGGATTAAATCGATCGACACCCGTGCGGGAGGTCGTTAGCGTCCGGCCATGGCTGTTTTCACCGACGCCGACCTCGACCGGTTCGTCACCGAGGGCTTCCTCAAGGTGGAGGAGGCGTTCCCGCGCGAGACCGGGGACCGGATCAGGGATCTGCTGTGGCGGCAGATCGGGCTGTCCCCCGACCGGCCGGACGACTGGACGCAGCCGGTGGTGTGGGCCGCCCCCGACCCGGCGGGGCGGGGCCCGTTCGGGGAGGCGATGCGCGGCCCGCGCCTGACCGAGGCGCTGGACCTCGTCGCGGGCAAGGGCGGATGGGTGCCGCGCGGCACCATCGGCAACACGCCTGTCCGCTTCCCCCACCCCTCCGACGCCGGGGACACCGGCTGGCACATCGACCAGAACGACCCCGGACCCGACGGCGCCTGGGGGACCGTCACCCTCAGGTCCCGCACAATGCTCGTGCTGGTGCTGCTGTCGGAGGTCGGCCCCGACGACGCGCCGACCCGCATCAGGATCGGCTCACACCTCGACACCGTCCGCGTCCTGGAACCGTACGGCGAGCAGGGGCTGGAGTTCTTCGCCTCGGGCCCGGTGCTGGACGAGGCGACCGCGCACCGGCCCGAGACCCGGGCCACGGGACTGCCCGGCGACGTCTACCTGTGCCACCCGCACCTCGTCCACGCCGCGCAGCCCCACCACGGCGCCCGGCCTCGCTTCATGTCCCAGATCCCGCTCTTCCTGACCGAGGCGCTGGCCCCCGGCGACGCCACCCCCCTCGCCCGGGCCGTACGGCTCGGGCTCGGCGGCTGACCGGCCGCACCGTCGCGATCCGATACCTCCGGTGAGCTAGGCTGAGTTTAGGCCTAAACTCAGAGAGGGGATCGCAATGACGCGCACGATAGTGGTCAGCGGCGGCGGCACCGGCATCGGCAAGGCCGTGGCGGCGCGCTTCGCCGCCGACGGGGACCGGGTGGCGATCATCGGCCGCCGCGCCGACGTCCTGGAGAGGACGGCGAAGGAGATCGGCGGCACCGCACTGGTGGCCGACCTGAGCGAGCCCGCGGAGGTCGAGCGGGTGCGCGCCGACCTGGCCGGGCGCTTCGGCACGATCGACGTGCTGGTCAACAACGCGGGCGGCAACATCGAGAGGCACGGCGGCTCCGGCGGCTCCGACGGCGTCGCGGAGCGGTGGACCGGAAACTTCCGGGCCAACGTGCTGACGGCGGTGCTGCCGACCGAGGCGTTCCGCGATCTGCTGAACCCGCACGGGCGAGTCGTGTTCATCAGCTCGATCGCGGCCTTCCGCGGGTCGGGCGGCACCTCGTACGGCCCGATGAAGGCGGCTCTGCACCCGTACGCGTTCGACCTCGCCTCCGCCCTCGGGCCGCGCGGCATCACGGTGAACGTGGTCGCCCCGGGGTTCATCGAGGACACCGAGTTCTTCCGCGACACCATGGACGACGAACGCCGCACGATGCTCGTCGGGCAGACCCACACCGGCCGGGCCGGGACGCCGCAGGACATCGCCGAGACCGTGCACTGGCTCGCCTCCCCCGGCGGCGGGCACGTCACCGCGCAGATCATCCAGGTGAACGGCGGGGCCGAGCGTGGCCGCTGAGCCGCCACGCGACGGCGCGGACGCCATCCAGGACGCCTGGCGGCGGGAGCTGCCGGGCGTCCCGGTGGAGTCGATCGGGGTCATCACCCGGATCTGGTGGGCCGCCAAGTTCTTCGGTGACGAGCGCCGCCGTCTCCTCGCGGACCTGGGCGTGGACGTCGCGACCCTGGATCTGCTGTCCACGCTGCGGCGCTCCGGCCCGCCCTACCGGATGAGCCCGGGCGAGCTGGCCGAGGCGTGCATGGTGACGCGCGGCGCGATCACCCAGCGCGTGGAGCGGGCGGCCAGGGCCGGGCTGGTCGAACGGACCACCGCCGGGTCGGGCTACCACGCGCGCGCGGTCGCCCTCACCGACGCGGGCAACGCCCTGCTCGACCGCGTCGTCGCCGACCTGCTCGTGGCCGAGGACCGCCTGGTCGGCCATCTGTCGCCCGAACGCCGCGAGCAGCTCGCCGGCCTGCTGCGCGAACTGCTCGCCGGACTCGGCGGCCCGAGCCTGACCGGGCAGGTCGGGGACTGACCCGTCACGTCTCCTTCCACGTCGGGCAGCCGACAGCGCCGGGTGCTGTAGCGGCGATACAGCCGGCGGCCGCCGAGCCGGTGGAGCGTCGTCACGGCGCTACCGCCGCCGCTCCAGTCCAGTCCAGCAGCGCCTGCTGCTCGGCCTCGATCGGCCCTGCCCAGGCGAGGTGCCCGTCCGGCCGGACGAGTAGCGCCTCGGCCTCCTCCAGGTCGGGCGAGGGCTGCCAGGCCGTGGCGGTGACCGTCTCCACGCGGTCCTCCCGGCCGGACGCGCCGGCCTGCTTCCCCGTACGGACGAGCAGGAACCGCCCGTCGTGCAGCAATTGGTACAGGCGCTCGACCCCGGGCCGCTCCGCGACGCTGATCGCCAGGTCGGGTAGCCGAGCCCCGGCCGGGGAGCCGTCGCCGTAGTGGGTGCCGATCGCCGAGACCGACGCGGCCAGGTTGCGGTTGACCTCCCCGATGCGCAGGAGGCCGTCGAGCATGCCGCGCAGCGCCATGACCGGCCGGTGGTACTGCGGCACCAGCGTCAGTTCCATCAGCAGCGTCTGCACCTCGGTGTTGGCGGTGACGGCCGCGCCGACCGGCCGGCGCTCGGCGTCGTAGGAGTCCAACAGCCCTTCCGGGGCCCAGCCTTTGACCTGGGCGGCGAGCTTCCAGCCCAGGTTCATGGCGTCCTGCAGACCGGTGTTGAGGCCCTGCCCCGCCGCCGGGAAGTGGATGTGGGCCGCGTCACCCGCCACCAGGAGCCGGCCCTGCCGGTACCGCCCGGCCAGGCGGGTCGCGTTGCCGAACCGCGACAACCAGTGCGGCTCGGCGACGTCGAAGTCCGTGCCGGCGACGTTCGTCAGAGCCTGCCGGAACTCCTCGTACGTCAGGGGCTGGTCAGACGGCACCCGCATGCGTTCGGGATCGACGACCACGAACCGGGTCAGCCCGCCCTCCAGCGGCACGGCCAGCACGCCGTGGGCCTCGGCCGAGCGCGCGGCGTCCGGACCGGTGACGGCGAAGTCGCCGAGCATACCGGACAGCGTCTCGTCGGTGCCGTCGAAGGGGATGCCCGCCGCCTGCCGGACGATACTGCGTCCACCGTCGCAGCCCACGACGTACGAGGCGCGTAGCGCCTCTCCCCGCGCTGTTTCGACGACGACGCTGTCCGGCTCCTGCCGCACGGCGGTGACCTGACAGCCGCGGACGATCTCGGCGCCCAGCTCGCGGGCGCGGGCGTCGAGTAGTTCCTCGGTACGGGCCTGCTCCAGGAACAGGGTGTAGCCGTGCCGGGTGTCCAGGGCGGTGAAGTCGAGGCGGGTCTTCAGACCCGCGAAGTGCCACCCGGGCAGGGTGTGACCGCGGGCCAGGAAACGGTCGGCGATGCCGCGCAGGTCCATCACCTCGATGCTGCGCGGATGCAGCGTGAGCGCCCGCGACTGGCTGGTGGGCGCGTCGTTTCGTTCGAGTACGCGGACCCCCACGCCCGCCAGGGCCAGCTCCGCGGCCAGCAGCAGCCCGGTGGGGCCGGCTCCCACCACGATCACGTCGGTGTGCACGGTTTGCGTCCCTCCCATTAAATGAACATCGTTCATAAAATCGAGGTCATTAATATCACTAGGCATGGGACCCACGTCAACCTCCCCGTCCGCCCAGCGCTCCCGGGGCCGCCCCCGCAAGTTGGCCGTGCCGGAGGCGGTCGCCACCGCCCTGCGCCTGGTGGACGAGGACGGGCTCGACTCGCTGACCATGCGCCGCCTGGCCGCGGCCCTCGACGTCCAGGTGGGCACGCTCTACCGGCACTTCGCCACCAAGCAGACGCTGCTCGCCGCCATGGCCGAGGAGATGCTCGCGGGCTGCGCCGGCCCGCTGCCCGACGGGCTCACCTGGCGCGAACAGATCACCGAACTGGCCGGGCGGCTGCGTATGGCGTTGCTGCGTCACCGCGACGGCGCACGTGTCTACGCGGGCACCCACTCCGTCGGCCCCAACACGCTGAGCTATACCGACACCCTCGTGGGCGTGCTGCGTGAGACATGCCTGAGTCCTGAGGCGGCCACCCGTACGGCACTCACCATCGTCCACTTCATCGTCGGCCACACGCTGGAGGAACAGGCCGCCCAGGCTCTCGCCGAGTCCGAGTTGCCCGCCACGCTGGCCCTGCTGCACGCGGCCCTCGACCCGGGTACCTACCCCAACCTGGCAGCCGCCGAGGCCACGCTGACCAGCACCGACTTCGTCGGCCACTTCGCCCACGGCCTGAACCTGATCATCAAAGGACTGGCCGGTGAGTGACGCCGCTCGATTGGCTTCCGGCCATGGTCGTCACGCGACCGGCTCTCGGCCCGCACGCGGTGGACCTACTGGAGCGCTTCCCGGAGATCCTCGCCGGCCATCCGGCGCCCGTCTCGCGCAAGCGGGAGGCGTTCGGCCTCCTCAACGCGATGACCGCGATGTTCGTCCAGAACGAACTGGCCGCGGTGCGCAGTCGGGCAGGTTCGACCGGTGTCAGTCGCCGTCGAGGATGAAATCGGCTATAGCGGCAGCGACGGCTTCGGGCTGCTCATCGGGGATGAAGTGTCCAGCGTCGGGCACGACGACTCCGGTGACATCGTCGGCCCATGGGCTGATGGAGGCCGCCATGTCCGGGATGGAGCCATGGCTGCTGGAGATTCCGAGGATGGGCACAGTCAGGTGCTGCCGCTTGAGCGCCTCGTGGTTCTTGCGCGCCGACTCGGCGGCGTCTCGGTAGTAGGCGAGGGAAGCGCGGAGGCCACCGTCGACGGCGACGGCCGCTGCGTAGTGGTCGATCTCGGTGTCGTCGAACGTGTCGGGAGAGAGGGCCTTCATTTTCAGGAACCAGCCGACGTAGTCCCGTTCGCGGCCGGCAAGCAGCGTCTCGGGCAGGTCGGGCACAAGGTGGAACGCGAAATGCCAGGTCTTCCACGCCCGATCCGGGTCGGTGGGAATCGCTTCGGGGAGGGTGATGCCGGGAATTCCGGCGTCGAGCAGAGCGACGCCGCGCAGTTGGCTCTCGAATTCGAGTGCGAGGGAGAAAGCGACCCAGGCGCCGATGTCGTGGGCGACCAGCCAGTAAGTCGGCACTCCGAGAGCCTTCACGGCGGCGTGGACGTGCGCGGCGACCGTGTGCGTATCGTAGCTGCGCTCCGGACGCTCGGAGTGGCCCTGACCCGGCAGGTCGATCGCGATGACGTGGAAACGGCCGGCGAGGCTGGGCATCACCTTCCGCCAAGCCCACCAGGTTTGCGGGAATCCGGCGAGCAGGACGACAGCCGGGCCGGCCGGCTGGCCGCCTTCGACGGCATGAAGGCGGACGCCGTCCGCGTCGACCCAGCGGTGAGTGAATCCCGCCAGGTCGTGCAGGGGCAGGTCGCGGACAGGGTTACTTTCGCAGACATGCCAAGCGCTGGTCGCCGGGTCAGTCACGGGATCCTCCATCGGTGTTAGGTGTGCTGGTTCGATGCTTCGCACGAGGGTTAGGCCCACGAGCGCGGTACAGATGACCAGAGCGGCCAGCGTGGTGCTCGAAATCCGGGTCCCGACGGCCCGGCCATGACCATGCTTGGACGCTAGCACATCTTGAACTGATTGGTTCAAGATAGGATGGTGTGCAGCGCAGCCCGAGACATCGACACACCGGCAAGGAAGCGCCACGTGGCAGGCAAGAAGCAATTCGACATGGAGACGGCACTTGACGCCGCGATGATCCAGTTTTGGCGCGCCGGCTACGCCGACACGTCAGTGGACGATCTGTCCCGGGCAACCGGCCTCAACCGCAGCTCCATCTACTCCTCGCTCGGCGACAAGGACACGCTCTTCCTACGCTGCTTGGATCGCTATGCCGCGCGCTACGGCGAAAAGTACGACGCCGCCCTGTCGTGTGCGGCCTCCGATCTCCTTACAGCCGTTCGTGCGTTCTTCGACGTCACCCTCGAACGCATCGCCGATCCCGAACTGCCGGATGGATGCCTGGTCGCCCAGTCGGCCATGGCAATCCCGGTGCTGAGCCCGAGCGTCGCGGCACACGCGAAGGAGGCGTTGGGCTTCCAGCGCTTGCGTCTACGCGCCGCACTGAAGGCAGGCCGATTGACCGACCAGGACGCCGAGGCCTTCGCTGAACACGTGGCGGCCGTGAACCAGTCTCTTGCCATCATGAGCAGAGCTGGGGCGAGCCCGGCGCAGCTCCTGGCCATTGTGGGCGTAACCGTCGACGCGCTCTCACAGGCGTTGCGCACGCGCGAATAGCACCCAGGGCAACATCAGCCGGACCAACCACCCGCGAAGTACGGGACCAGCTGCCCGAGCCTGTCGCCTTCCTGGAGGGTCCCATGCCGATCGAACGTGATCAGGCTCGACATCAAGGAACACGCTAATGCCCGGCGGTCAGGTCACCGTGGGTGTCGAGACGGCCGTTCGGCTCAGCCGTTTGTGATCCGACGCCCGTCCCGGTGGGTGTTGTCCCGGCCATGGAGGCGAGGAGGCGTAGTTTCTCGTCGCTCTCGCTACCCTGATCGGCGTAGTAGAGGACCAGGAGGAGGTCGTCCACAGGGAGCTTGTCTCGGTGCAGGCGCAGCTCCCCGACGACGGGATGGTTCACGGTAGTGGTGCCGCCCTCGAGGTTGCGGATGTCGTGGCGCGCCCAGAGGGTTCGGAAGCGCTCGCTCGCCAGGGAAAGCTCGCCCACCAGTTCCACGAACCGCGGGTTGTCGATGTCGTCCCCGACGGACTTCCTGAAGGCGGCGACGAATCCTTCCGCGGAGCGCGTCCAGTGCTGCTGGAACGCCTGTTCCTCGGGATCGAGCAGCAGCGACCGCAGACGGTTGTACCCGGGCTGGAGGCGCGGCGACAACGCGACCGCGAGCCGGTTGGACGCGAGCACGTCGAACGCGCGCCCCTCCACGAAGGCGGGAACCTGCACGCTCGCCAGGAGCTGGTGCAACCGTGCGGGGACACGTTCGGGCTTCCTACGCCGCTGAGGCCTGGGGCGCGCGGCGGCCAGGCCGAGAAGGTATTCCTGTTCGAGCTCGTCGAGGTGCAGGACCCGCGCGAGCGATTCGAGGACCTGCGATGAGGGATTCTTGTCGCGGCCGCGTTCCAGCCGCAGGTAGTAGTCGGCGCTTATGCCCGCGAGCATGGCGACCTCTTCACGGCGAAGCCCCGGAACGCGCCGGTTCGTACCCGGCGCGAGCCCGACCTGCTCCGGGGTGACCAGGGCGCGCCGGGCCCGGAGGTAACTGCCGAGCAGGTTGGCGCGTTCGTCGTCGCTCATATCCGCCATCGTATTTCGGGCTCTCCCGGCCAAGGGGGCCCTGACAGGACCCCGGAAGACGGGGGCACTGCCTCCAGCCGGAGAACGGCTCAACACTGAAGGTGCCGCCGCGGTACCGGCGTACGCGGCCCCGATCGCGACGTGCGTTCAGGCGGGCGGCAACGGCCGGTTTTCCGTCCGCGTGACGCGGCCGACGGAACCACTGGCGTGTCGCTGACCGGCGCGCCCTGAGCAGGAGCAATCAATGGACATCACCAACCGCACCGTCTTCATCGCCGGCGCCACCTCGGGAATCGGTCTCGAGCTCGCCCGCCGCTTCGCCGCGGCCGGCAGCTCTGTCGTCGTCGGCGGCCGGCGAGCCGACCTGCTCGACCGACTCGCCGCTGAGGGGTTCGGCACCGTTCCCATCGACGTGACCGACCAGGACAGCGTCGGCCGTGCCCGCGACACGATCCTCCGCAGCCACCCGGGTCTCGACACGATCGTGACGATGTCGGGGATCATGGTTCCTGAGGATCTGCGCGATCCCGCTCACTTCGGTGTCGCACAGCAAACGATCGACACCAACCTCCTTGGCACCATCCGCGTCATCGACGCGTTCACCCCGCACCTGGTCGGGCGCGGCGCCGGCACCATCATCACGGTCACCTCCGGCATCGGGTTCCTGCCGTTCCCGCCCATGCCGACCTACGCAGCCTCGAAGGCCGGCGTGCACGCCTACTCCGAGGCGTTGCGCGCGCAACTGGACGGCACAGGCATCGAGGTGTCCGAACTCGTCCCCCCGGCTGTCGCCACCACGCCGGAGCAGGCTCAGCTCAACCCCCGTGCGCTCGACCTGGCCGAGTTCGCCACCGAGGTGATGGACCTGCTCCAGACCAACCCCACTCCGCACGAGCTCCTCGTCAAGGGCGTGCTGATGCACCGGTGGGCCGAGCGCGACGGCACCTACGCCGATCTGGTCGCCCAGCGGTCGCAGGCGCTCGCGATGCTTCCGAGCCGTCAGTAGGCACGACAACCGCGCGGGGCGCCGAGACACGGCCTCAATGCGGCCGAGGGCGGGCCCCCGGCGCCGGTCGGGGATGTTACTTCTCGGCGGTGCCGGGTTTCCCGCTGATGGACTCCTGATAGACGTCCGCGAAGGTGCGCGAGTCCTTCATCAGATTGTCACAGAAGGCGGCGACATCGTTGCCGAGGAGTTCCAAGACTCCTTTGTCGGCCGCGACGCCCTCCTCGAAGAAATCGACGATCCCTGAGAGCAGAGGCCCGTCAAGCAGATCGATCGGTCCAACCTTGAAGATGTACCTCTGAATCTCCTTGTAGACGATCTGATAATCCGGCGGAAGCGCCTTGACCCGCGCCATGTGCGCCCGCCACTGCTTCTTGCCCTCGATGATGTCGCGGATGCCCACGTCAGCCTCCTAACCGGCCCAATTTCTTCGCGACGTTCCTGTTCAACTGCTCGCGCCACCGGTCGCGATAGCTCCGAGCCCCTTCTCCACCGGCCAGCGCCGCACAGAAGCCCGCGATGTCGTCACCCAGCACCTCGCGAACGCTCTGCCCATCGGATGCCGTCTCTTCGAGCAATCCCAGAGCGTTGTCGAGAATCGGCATCAGGTTTCGACCTGTGAAGTCCGAGTAGGGAAAAAGACGACCCTTGATCTCTTCCCACGCCGCCCGGTAGTCAGCCGGCAATGCCTCGGCCCGGGCTTCAAACGCCTTCCATTCCCTGGTGAGATCGCTGCCTGTCACGGTCTCCCAGAAGTTCATCTCCCGCCCTCCTTGAGCTTGTCGATCCGTGATGTGATGTACTCCCACTTGGCCCAGAACGTTGCGAGTTCTTCGCGCCCCGCATCGGTGAGCGCATAGAACTTGCGCGGCGGGCCCAGCTCGGACGGTCGTTTCGTCGCCTGGACGAGCCCGTTCTTCTCCAGTCGCAGCAGAATGGTGTAAACCGTCCCCTCGACGACGTCGGCGAAGCCGAGTTCGTTCAGCCGGCGCGTGATGGCGTACCCGTAGGTCTCCTCTCCGCTGATGATTTCAAGCACGCAGCCTTCAAGCGTGCCCTTCAGCATCTCCGTCAGGTCGTCCATCGTGGGTCCTCTTCGGTCTCCTGGTACTTTGTAGTACCGAGTACCACTACAAAGTATCACAGAGTAGTGGATCACGGAAGCGATCATCGGCCCGCGACGTTGGCCTGCCCGCTCGGGCGGGGACTGCCGGGCGGCCAGACCTTGGCCACGCAGGTCACCTCGGAAACGCGGCTCTCGGCGTGGTCGACGAGTACCGGCTGTGGGTGCTGCCCGCCGTCACCGGCAAGGGTGCGCCGCTGTTCCCCGAGCTGGATCAGGCTGTGAAGCTGCGTTTGGTGAAAAGCACGGCATTCCCGTCGGGAATCCTCGAGCTGGTGTACGCGCCAGCCGACAAGTGAGACCCAGCAAGCGACACACAGTCACGGTGGTGCCCGGGGCGGGCGCCTGCGGGGAGGCGAGGGGCCTGGCGGCCGAGGTCAGGCCGAGGTCGTCAGAGGGGCCGAGCGACGCGGGCAGTAGTGTGCGTTCATGTTCCACCGCAAACCCCTCGAAGAGCGCATCGCCGAGCGCGTCGCCAAGCGCCCTCCGCTGAAGGAGGGCAAGCACTTCGAGCACCGCCCCGCGCTGATCGTGTTCTGTGTGATCATCGCGCTCGTCGCGCTGAAGATCGTGGGCGCCTTCGTCCTCATGAAGTGGGGCGTCCAGTAGGACCGCGGCCTCTTCTCATGCCGTGGATCGGACGCCGGCGCCCTGGTACACGTCACGGGGCAGCAGGGCGTCGCCGAGCATCCGCCAGTACGGCATCGCGGACCGCCCCGGCTCGATCCCGATGACCTGGATCGCGACGTGGTCGGCGCCGGCGTCGAGGTGGGCACGAAGTTTGGCCACGACGGTGTCCACGTCGCCCCAGAACACCAGGTCGTCGATGAGACGGTCGCTGCCGCCGCCCGCGATCTCCTCGTCCGTGTAGCCCAGCCGCCGGAACTTCGCGATGTTGTACGGCGTGTTCAGGTAGGGGTGGAGGTGCTCGCGTGCGGCCGCACGGGCCCTGGCGGGGTCCGACTCGAACAGCACCGGGTGCTCGACGCCCAGGAACGCCTCCGGCCCGAGGATCTCCCGCGCCCGCGCGGTGTGTGCCACGGTGACGTGATAGGTGAGGGCGCCGGCGGAGCGGTCTCGGGCCAGTTCGAGCATCTTGGGCCCGTACGCCGCCAGGATGCGGCGCATCGGCGTCTGCGGCAGAGGGTTGGACGTCTCCAGCCCGTCCATCTCGTCGAGGTATCCGGCCATGGCCGCCAGCGGCGTGATCCCCGGCCGCGGCACGCCGCCGAATCCCAGGCCGAGCACGTGCCGCCCCGGGTAGGCATCGGCCAGGAGCAGCGCGGCGCCGTACGCCCACGGGGCCTCGCGCGACCAGATCTGCGCGATGCCGTTGACGACGGTGATCCGCCGGGTGCAGGAGAGCAGGTAGCCGGCGTGCGTGAACGCCTCACGCCCCGTCAGTTCGGGGATCCAGAACGCCGGCCATCCCCGGTCCTCCAGTTCCTGTATCGACTCGCGCATCCGCGCGGCGGACTGGTGCTCGAAGTCGAAGGTGTAGATCCCGAACCTGCCCAGGTCCAGGCCGTCGAGGTCGCCCATGGCTGATCTCCTCGTGCTCGTCGCTTGTCACATCGAAATATCGCATATTCACGATATGACATGCAACGTGAGATCGCTGCGCGAACGGCGCCCAGCCTCTGCCTGCCGTCAACTACAGGTTGACGACCGACCGCCGTCAACCTACGGTTGACGCATGAGCCCACTCAACATCGGCCTCGCCGACCTGATCGCCCGTCTCGACGAGGAACTCCCCGACGCCGGCGACCTGGCCCGCATCAGCGAGGCGCGACTACGTGCCCAGACCCTGTCCGACCTCGGTGACCAGCTCGTCGACCACTACGTCCGCAAGGCCAGGCAGGCCGGCGCGTCGTGGAGCGAGATCGGCGACGCCATCGGGGTGTCCAAACAGGCCGCCCAGCAACGCCACGCACCCAACGCGTTCGAGCGGTTCACCCACCTGAACCGGCACAGCATCGTGCTGGCGCAGGAGGCCGCCCGAACGCACAAGCACGACTTCATCGGCACCGAACACATCCTGCTCGGCCTGCTCGGCGAACCGCGGGGCCTGGCGTACGAGGTGCTGATCGCGAAAACCGAGTCGGAGCAACGCATCCGCGACGCGATCGAGGAGGCGATGCCGCCGGCCGGGCAGAAGGTGCTGCGGGGCCACATCGCGTTCCGGCCGGAGAGCAAGGAGGCCATCGAGCAGGCATCCCGCGCGTCGGCCGACCTCGGCCACGACTGGGTCGGCACGGAACACATGCTGCTGGGCCTGATCCGCGCCGAGGAGAGCCTGGCCGCGCAGATCCTGCGCAACCTCGGCTTCACCTCGGACGAGCTGCACGAGACGGTCAAGACCGAGATCGCCGAACGGTCCGCCGCGCGCGACAAGCAGTAACGAGACGATCAGCCGCCGCGGCGGGCCGGGCCGAGGGTCGCCTGCTCCCGGGGGTCGTTCCGCTTGCCCGCGGAGTCAGAGCGTCTTCCCCAAGGTGGCGACGAGCTGGGCGATGCGCTGCTCGTCGCGCTTGTAGTGGGTCCACTTGCCCACTCGCGTGGCCTTCACCAGGCCCGCTCGCTGCAACTCGGCCATGTACGCCGACACCGTCGACTGCGCGAGCCCCGCCCTGGCCTGGATGTGGCTCACGCACACGCCGACCTCGGCCGGGTCGGCGATGGCTTCCTCCAGCGGGAAGTGGCGCTCGGGCTCGCGCAGCCACATCAGCAGCTGCAGCCGCATCGGGTTCGACAGCGCACGCAACGCCTCGACCAGCCCGGGATCCGGTGAGGTCACGGTCTCCGCCATGGGCCCAGGCTACCGCTCCCCCACCGACCTTTCGAGGATCCTCGATATGAGTGGAGGATCACGATTCCAGGGCGCTGCCCTGCTTCCACTTGCTGAACGGCATCTGCCAGAAGCCCCAGCCGTTGTTCCACTCCAGGATCCGGTTGGTGCCGACGATCTTGACGATGTCGCCCCGGTGGAAGTTGTCGTAGAACCACTTGGCCTGGGCGGGGCTGGCGTTGACGCACCCGTGGCTCACGTTGGCCCGGCCCTGGGAGCCGACCGACCACGGCGCGCTGTGGACGTACTCGCCGCTGTTGGAGATGCGCACCGCGTGGTTGACGACCTCCTTGTAGTACCCGGGGTCGCCCTCCTTCTTGCCCGGGGAGATCATCGTGACCGGGTTGCCGCGTTCCATGGTCAGGTGGATGCCGCTGGTGGTGGTGTATTCGCGGGTGGTCGCCTTGCCTGCGCTGATCTTCATGGTCTGCACGACCTTGCCGTCGCGCCGGACCACCATCATGTGGGTCCTGGTGCTGACCGAGCTGATCCAGGCCGCGCCGATCTTGATGGTCGTGGCGTGGTCCTCGACGCCGTACGTGTCGGGGCCGGCCTTCACGCCGGTGAGGTGCGCGGTGAACTTCACCTTCTGGTGGGCGGGCCAGTACTTGGCCGTCCGGTAGATCACGTACTTGTCGTCGATCCACCGCCAGGCGCCCTTGACCGGCTTCTCCGCGTCCACCTCGAGAGCCTGCTCCACGGCGGCCTTGTCCTGCACCGGCGCGTTGAACCGCACCATGATCGGCATGCCGATGCCGACGGTCTCCCCCTTGATGCCGGGGGTGACGTCCACGACCTCCAGCCCGACCTTGGGCTTGAGAGTGGTGAACCGGCTGGTCGCGGTGGCCGGGCCGCCCTTGCCGGCGGCCTTGGCCGACACCGTGTATCTGGTGGAGGGCTTGAGCGGCTGCTTGGAAGTCCACTTGGTGCGGGTGGAGTCGAACTCGCCCTCGACCGTCTCGCCGCCCGCCTGGACGGTGACCTCCTGCAGCTCGCCGTTGGCGGCCGTGACGACCACGGTCTTGTCGGGGCGCACCTTGGTGGTGTTCGCCGCAGGACTGATCTTGATAGAGGGGGCCGGGGCGGCGGGCGCGGCGTCCCCGGAGCCTCCGCCCGCCGAGCCTGGCGCGCCCGATCCGCCGGAGCATGCCGACAGAGCCGCGGTCAGCGCCACGGCGACTCCGGCGATCGGCCACCTCGAACGACTTCCAGTGCTCAGCACAACTACTCCCCCATGAGCGCGAAGGGCACCATAAGACCTTATTCGGGGTTGCCTCTTATGTTGGCATTTTCTCCTGTGCTTAGGTCACATTTCGGTCGCTTCTCCGGTGGACTCGTCTCTGTAGACGGTAAGGTGCGCGTCAAGACTGATCAAGCGGGGAGTAAGGCGCGCCCCCGGGTCTCCGCTCATGAGCGGCCCACACGCGCGCATGCGGCCTCGGTGGGCTTGCGTCTCAGGGGCGCAGCGTGATCTTCCCGGTGGTGCGGCGGGCCAGGAGGTCCTCGAAAGCGCGGCGCGCTTCGCGCAGCGGGTACGCCGCGTCGGTCAGGGGGCGGAGCGAGCCTCCGGCGACGAGGGCGAACATCTCCCGCAGCGGTCCGGTCAGCGCGCCGGGGACGGTGAGCGCGGGCCGGAGCCAGAAGCCGGCCACGGCGGCGTTGCGGTCGGCGAGCCAGGCGGGGTCGACGGGCGGGCGCGGCTCGCGCGAGGCGTTGCCGAACGTGACCAGCCGGCCGAAGTTCGCCAGGACGCCGAGCGCGGCGGCGAACACCCTGCCGCCGACCGAGTCGAGGACGACGTCCACGGGGGCGCCGTCGTTGGCCGCCAGGATCCGCTCGGCGTAGCCGTCGGGATCGGAGGACACCGCCGCGTCGGCGCCGAGCGAGCGGGCCAGGTCACGGCGGGACGGCGTGGAGGCGGTGGCGATGACGCGCGCGGCGCCGGCGTGCTTGGCCAGTTGCACCGCGAGAGAACCCACCCCGCCCGCCGCGGCGTTGACGACGACGGTCTCCCCCGGCCGCATCCGGGCGCTGCCGTGCAGCACGTGCCAGGCGGTCAGCCCCTGCACGAGCAGCGCCAGCGCCTGCGCGTCGGCGACGCCTTCGGGCACCTCGACGGCGTCCGCGACGCGCACGACCGCACGCTCGGCGAAGCCGCCGCCGTCGAAGGCGGCGGCGAGCAACCGTCGGCCGTCGGCCGTCCACCCGACGACCTCGGTACCGGGCACGAACGGCGGCTCGGGCGCCGGCCGGTAGGACCCCGCGATCCGGCTGGTGTCCGCGAAGTTGACGCCGGCGGCGCTGACCTCGACGAGCACCTCGCCGTCCCCGGGCCGCGGATCCGGCACCTCGGCCGGCTCCAGCACCTCGGGACCGCCGATCCGCGCGCACACTATCGCCAGCACGATCGGTGATCGTATCCGGCGCCCCGCCGTACGCCACGCGCGGCCTGCCGGGCGGCGCCTCGGCGCGCGCTCAGCTCACCGCGAGAGCCTGCACGTCCCCGTACGACGGGAGGCCGGCGGGGATCTGCCCGCCTGCGGCGACCGCCCGGGCGGTCTCGGTCACCGCGTGCAGGGCGGCTCGCAGCAGCAGTGACCCGGTGCTGATCCGGCGGACGCCGAGCGCGGCCAGACCCGCGACCGTGTGGCGGCCGGGTAGGAACAGCACGTTGAGCGGCAAATTGACCGCGTCCACCAGCGCCCGCACGTCGTCGTCGGCGGCGACCCCGGGGACGAACACCCCGTCGGCCCCGGCCTCGGCGAAGGCCCGCAGCCGGGCGATGGTCGTGCCCGGATCCCCGGCGCCCAGCCAGTAGGTGTCGGTGCGGGCGTTGACGAACAGTCCCGGCGCCTTCGACTTGACCGCCGCGATCGTCTCGCACCGCTCGGCGAGGTCCGCCAGCGTCCCGTCCGGCCGTCCGTCCTCGATGTTGACCCCGGCCACGCCGAGGGCGGCCAGTTCGGCGGCGATCTCGGCCACCCCCTCCGGCGTGTCCGCGAAGCCGCCCTCGATGTCCACCGACACCGGGCACGGCAGCCCGGCCAGCCGCCGGGCCAGCGCCAGCGTCTCCGCCGCGGTGTCGCCGGTCGCGTCGGGTTTGCCCGCCGCCGCGGCGACGCCGAGGCTCGTGGTCCCGATCGCGGCGAACCCGGCGGCGGCCAGGACGGCCGCCGAGGCGTAGTCCCAGGCGTTGGGCAGCACCAGGGGGTTCTCGGCATAGTGCAGCGCACGGAAATTTGCGGAGTGCAGCGCTCGGAAATCGGCATCGTGCAGCGCACGGAAATCGGCAGAGTGCAGCGCACCCAAATCGGCAGAGTGCAGCGAACGGGACGTCTCGGCGTGTGTGCTCATCGGGGTCCTTCCGTGGTCTCGGCGCCCTCCAGGTGGAGGCCGGCGGGCACGCGCAGGTTAGGCGACGGCTCGTACGGGATCTCGGGATCGGCGAGGCGGTGCCCGAGAGCGGCCGCCACGACGCCCGCCGCCAGGGCGAGCGCGGCCCGCTCCCCCGGGCAGGGCCTGATCCCGCTGCCGAACCCCAGGTGCCCGCCGCCCTCGCCGCGGACCTGCCGGAAACCGGCAGGGTCGAAGCGGGCAGGGTCGAAGCGGGCAGGGTCGAAGCGGTGTGGGTCGGGGAAGACCTCGGGGTCCCGGTTGGCCGCCGCCAGGTCCAGCACGAGAAAGGTCCCCGCGGGCACGGGAACTCCCCCGGCCGTCGCGTCCTCGGCGGCCACCCGGCGCGTGAGCCGTACGGGCGGGTCCCACCGCAGGGTCTCGGCGAGCAGCGCCTCGATCGGCCACCGTGCGGCCACGCCGGCGGGCAGGCGGGTCACGGCGGCGAGGGTGTTGCCCACCAGGCCCGCGGTGGCGTCGCACGTCTGCACGAGCATCCCCGCCACCGCGGCCAGAAGGCCGGGCCCGGGCTCCTCCCCGCCTTCGCCCAGCGCGGCCGCCAGCACGCCCACCGCCGCGTCCCCCGCGGACGCCTCACCGGGAGCGGACGGGAGGTGGTAGGCGGCGGCCATGGTCGTCACCGCGGCGATCACCTCCTCCCGCCGGTCCTCCGGGACGCCGAGGCGCGTGGCGAGGACGCCGATCGGGACGCGGCGGGCGATCCTGGCCATCACGTCCACGCGGGCCCCGCCCGCAAGTTCGGCGCTCGTCCGCTCGCAGGCCTCGCGGCGGAGCCGTACGGGGTCGAGGGCATCGAGCGACTCCACAACCCGCGCGCGGCGGCGGGCGTGCTCGTCCCCGTTGCTGAACCTGCTGACCGCTCCCCGCAGCCAGGCCATCCCCGTTCCCGGCGGCGCGGCGGGGGCGGCGGGGACGAGGAAGCGGGGATCGGCGAGCACGGCGCGCACGTCGGCGTGCCGGGTGAGCCGCCGGTCCCCTCCGGCGGGCGGATCTGCTGTCATCGGTGGCCGGGGGCGCGTGGAGGCCTGCCCCCTTCCCCCTTCCGTGGTGGTCGTCGCCTCTCCGGCAGGCTAGGGCCGCGATCCTTCGGCTCCGGTCGAACGATGAACGTTTCACGGCCGGGCTGGCGCCCGGCGGCCCGGGGGCATTTGGGCCTTCTCAACGATCGGCGCGCGGGTTATCACAGGGCGGGAGGGCGATTGTGATCCCCGCGCCCTCCCGAGAGCGTTCCACGGCTCCACGACTGGGCACCACGCGCCGGGCCACTCCGGCGTCGACATCTCGTACGCCCGCTGGGCACCACCGCGATGGAGGACGGCATGCGCCTGTTACGATCCGTGGTCACTCGATTACTCCTGCTGTGTGCGATGGTCGCCGCGGGCACCGCCGCCGGCGCGGGGGCCGCGAACGCGGCGGTTCCCGACGTGTGGGGATTCGCCTACGTCGACGTCACCTCCGGGGTGCCGAACCTGGCCTACCAGGCGGGCAGCTGGGCGCCCGGGCCGACAGTCAGCGTCTCGCCCGGCGGCACCGGCGAGTACTTCGTGCGGTTCCCGAAGATCGGCATCCCCAAGGGCGGGATCGCGCACGTGACCGCGATCTCGCAGTCGGCCGAGTGGTGCCAGATCGAGAAGTGGGGGCAGGCCGGCTCCGACGAGATCGTGGCGGTGCGCTGCTACAAGTACGGCGGAACCCCCGTCTACGCGCGCTTCTCGATCGTCTTCGCCAGCAGCAGCGGGGCGCTGGCCTCGGCGACGCAGGCGTACGGCTACGTCTACTGGGACGGCACGTCCATCGCCTCCGACTACAACTCCGCGCTCGGCGCGAACGCCGTCTTCCCCAACTCCACCGGCAACTGGACCGTCTGGCTGCCGGGACTCGGTTCCTTGGTGCAGGCCGGGAACATCCAGGTCACCGCGGTCGACTCCAGCAAGCCGGCGCGGTGCAAGGTGGGAGACTGGGGCTGGTCTCCCAACGGGCAGAAGATCCAGGTGCTGTGCCACGACGTGGCCGACAAGCCGTACGACACCGGCTGGACCCTCACCTACCATCGCGAGCGGGCGATCACCGGGGCGTTCGCGCCGCCGAAGCTGTTCGCCTACACCTTCGACAACACCCCGGCCAACCCCGGGCCGTACGCGCCGGTCCCGCCCGGGGTCAACTACAACTCCCAGGCTGGGGTCAACACGGTGCGGACGGCCGGGACCGGCATGCGCCTGGTGTACTTCCCCAGGGTCGGGGCGACGCCCAACAACGTGCAGGTGACGGCGTTCGGCCCCGGGCCGGAGTACTGCAACCTGCTCACGTTGTGGACGACCTCGGGTTCGGATGTCTACGTGCGTGACGTGGTCTGTTACAAGGGCACCACCCAGGTCGACCAGCCGTCGTTCGTGACCTACACCTCGGCGTACTGACGAGGCCCGGGGCGGGCGCGCCGGCCAGGACGCAGATCAGGGCACGCGGAGGCGGTGGGTGAGCCCCGTGTGGCGGCGGCCCGCCCCCCGCGTGCGCACGGCCTGGCCGAGCGCCCGCCGCGACCCGACGATGACCACGAGCTTCTTGGCCCGGGTGATGGCGGTGTAGAGCAGGTTGCGCTGCAGCATCATCCAGGCGCTGGTGGCCAGCGGGATGACCACGGCCGGATACTCGCTGCCCTGGGAACGGTGGATGCTGACCGCATAGGCGTGGGCGAGTTCGTCGAGCTCATCGAAGGAGTAGTCGACGTTCTCGTCCTCGTCGGTGAGCACGGTCAGCTTGCTCTCCTCGGGGGTGATGGCGGTGACGACGCCGACCGTGCCGTTGAACACCCCGGCCGCGCCCTTGTCGTAGTTGTTGCGCAGCTGGGTGACCTTGTCGCCGACGCGGAAGACCCGCCCGCCGTACCGGCGCTCCGGCATGCCCTCACGGGCGGGGGTCAGCGCCTCCTGCAGGGCGATGTTGAGCGCGCCCGCGCCGGCCGCGCCGCGGTGCATGGGCGCCAGCACCTGTACGTCCCTGCGCGGGTTGAGGCCGAACTTCCTGGGGATGCGCCGGGCGACCACGTCCACGGTCAGGGCGGCGATCTCCTCGGGTTCCTCGCAGGGGAACAGGAAGAAGTCGGGGAACTCCCTGACCAGGGGGTGCTGGCCGGTGTTGACACGGTGGGCGTTGACGACCACCCCGGACTCCTGCGCCTGGCGGAAGATCTGCGTCAGGCGCACCCGGGGGATGCCGGGGGCGGCCAGCAGGTCGCGCAGCACCTCTCCGGCGCCGACCGAGGGAAGCTGGTCGACGTCGCCGACGAACAGCAGGTGCGCGCCCGGGGCGACCGCCTTGGCGAGCTTGTTGGCCAGCAGCAGGTCGAGCATGGACGCCTCGTCCACCACGACCAGGTCGGCGTCGAGGGGGTTGTCGCGGTCGAAGGTGGCGTCCCCGCCGGGGCGCAGCTGGAGCAGCCGGTGCACGGTGGTGGCCTCGTGGCCGGTCAGCTCCGCCAGCCGCTTGGCCGCCCGGCCGGTCGGGGCGGCGAGGATGACCTTGGCGCGCTTCGCGCGAGCGAGGGTCACCACCGAGCGCACGGTGAAGCTCTTGCCGCAGCCGGGGCCGCCGGTCAGGACGGCGACCTTCTCCGTCAGCGCGAGCCGTACGGCCTGGGCCTGCTCGGGCGCGAGGTCGGCGCCGGTCCGGCCGCGCAGCCAGTCGAAGGCGGCCGGCCAGTCCACGTCCGCGAACGCCCCGAGCCGGTCGTGGCCGGAGGTCAGCAGCGTGCGCAACGTGCCGGCCAGCGACAGCTCGGCACGGTGGAAGGGGACGAGGTAGATCGCGGGGACGGTGCTCTCGCCGTTCTCGTCGCCGTTCTCGCCGTTCCCCCTGGCCGGGACCTCCTCACGGACCACGCCCTCCTCGGCGACCAGCTCCTCCAGGCAGGCGGAGGTCAGGTCGGGCGGCACCTCAAGGATCTTGACGGCGTCGGCGACCAGGTTGGGGGCGGGCAGGTAGCAGTGGCCGTCGTCGGCGGCCTGGGAGAGCGTGTAGCGCAGCCCTGCCTTGACCCGCTCGGGGCTGTCGTGCGGGATGCCCACGGCCTGCGCGATCGTGTCGGCGGTCTTGAACCCGATGCCCCACACGTCGTCGGCGAGCCGGTAGGGCTCCTTGCGGACCACGTCGATGGAGTCCTCGCCGTACTGCTTGAAGATGCGTACGGCGATGGAGGTGGACACCCCGACGCCCTGCAGGAAGATCATCACCTCCTTGATGATCTTCTGTTCCTCCCAGGCGGCGGCGATCATCTTGGTCCGCTTGGGCCCGAGGCCGGGGACCTCGACCAGGCGCTTGGGCTCCTCCTCGATGACCCGCAGCGTGTCGGTGCCGAAGTGGTCCACGATCCGCTCGGCCATCTTCGGGCCGATGCCCTTGATCAACCCGGAGCCCAGGTAGCGCTGAATGCCCTGGATCGTCGCCGGCAGGACCGTGGTGTACGACCAGACTTCGAACTGCCTGCCGTACTTGGGGTGGGAGCCCCAGCGGCCGGTGAGCCGCAGCGACTCGCCCACCTGCGCCCCGAGCAGCGGCCCGACGACGGTCAGCAGCTCGGTGCCGGACCGTTCGGTGGCGACCCTGGCGATCGTGTAGCCGGTCTCCTCGTTGGCGTACGTGATCCGCTCCAGCACGGCGTCGAGCTGCACGCCGGGCGGCCTGCCCGCGGCGCCTCCGGGAGGATTCGTCATGGGTCGCATTGTCTCCCACATGGCGGGACCTTCCTGACCGGAACCGGCGCCGCCGGGGACGGCCGTCGAAGAGCCCTACGGCCGCGACATCGAAGGTCTCCGTAACCTGCAAGAATCCCGCCACGCGCGAAGGCAGCGGCCGCCGAGCCGGGGGCGGACCGGCCCGGCAGCTCCCGCAGGTCCTGGAGGTCGAACGTGTCCATCAGCGCCTGGACGGGCATGTCGGCGTGAACGGGATGGCGCAGGTGCTGGGTCAACTGCTGGTGGGTGGTGCGGGTGAGGGCCTCTGAGGAGTGGCGGCCCAGGAGGCGAGCAGGCGCAGACCCGGCACCCGGCGCCGGGAACCCGACGGCAGCCCGGCCTGTTCGGGGATGATCTTCACGCGCCGCGAGGTCAGGAACTCGCGGACCTCGTCACGGTTGTCCACCCCTCGACGGTACGTCCTGCCTGCGGTTCTAGGGGTGGACTGCCAGTACACCCCTTGGCTGTGCCTGGTTACGCGCGGCCACAGGGGGTTACCTACAAGGTGTGCTCCTCTGGCCGGATGAGAAGCCGGTGACCGGAGGGGCTCCTACCCGGTCCTGGCGGTCGGCTACCTGACGCCTTGGGCTCCCACCCGCACGCGGCGCCGCCACGCACCCGGTCGAGGACTGGGCTGGCGCGCCCGTCCCATTACGCGAAGGACCCTCTTTCATGCGCAGAGCACTGATCCACGCCCCGGCGACATCCGTTTGGAGAGCCTGGACGACCCGAAGATCCTCCACCCCACCGACGCGATCATCCGCACCGCGGTGACATACGTGTGCGGCTCGGACCTGCGGCCCTACCGCGCGTCGAGCCGACCGGCGAGCCGCATCGGATGGGGCACGAGTACGTCGGCTGGGTGGAGGAGGCCAGCTCGGAGGTGACCGCGGTCAAGCCGGGACAGTTCGTCGTCGGGTCGTGCGCGACCTCGGACAACACCTGCGCCGACTGCCGCAACGGCTTCCAGTCCAACTGCCTGAACCGCGAGTAAATGAGCACCTGCCAGGCCGACTACGTCCGCATCCCCAACGCCCAGGGCACACTGGTCGCCACCGACGGCGTGCCCGGTGAGAGTGTGTCTTCGACCGGGTCCTGACCGGCGCCATCGACCCGGGCAAGGTCTTCGACCTCACCCTCTTCCCCCGGACCAGGTGGCCGAGGGCTACCGGGCGATGGACGAGCGCCGCGCGATGGGACCGCCGCGCGTCCGGGAGAACGCCGAGGCCCCTGCCCCACACCTCGCACAGTGAAGGAATCCATGCCATGAGCACGTGGAACAGCGACGAGTTGGACCGCATCGCCACTGCCGACGAGCTTCGCGTCGCGCCTCGCCGCAGCGACGGAAGCCTCCGCCGCCCGACCACCATCTGGGTCGTGCGCTATCGCGACGACCTGTACGTACGTTCCTGGCGCGGCGTACGGGGCGGCTGGTGGCGCACCGCCCACGACACCCACGAGGGCCGCATCTCCGCAGGCGGCGTGGACGCCGAGGTCACCTTCTGCGAGGTGGCCGATCCCCGCGTGAACGACCAGGTCGACGCGGCGTACCGCGCCAAGTACGGGCACTACAGCGGCTACGTCGAGCCGATGGTCGCCGACGATGCCAGGGCGACGACGCTGCGTCTCATCCCTCGGCCCTGACCATCCATCGATACGACCACCCACTTACCTCACTCCGTGAGATGAAGGAGCACCAAAAGTGAATCCCGCCTACGACTTCTCCGGACAGGTCGCCTTCGTCACCGGCGCCTCCTCGGGCATGGGCCTGGCCGCCGCCCGCGCCTTCGCCGCCTCTGGCGCCGCTGTCGCCCTGGTCGACATCAACGCAGGCGCCGTGGAGCAAGCCGCCAAGGAGCTCACCGACGCCGGCCGCCAGGCCTTGGCCCTGGTCTGCGATGTCACCGACGAAGACCAGGTCGCCGCCGCCGTCGACCGCACCGTGGAAACCTTCGGACGCCTGGACATGGCCTACAACAACGCCGGCGTCCAGGCCCCTCCGGCCGACGCCGCCGACGAGACGGCCGCGGACTTCGACCGTGTCAACGCGGTCAACCTGCGCGGCATCTGGACGTGCCAAAAGCACGAACTGCGGCAAATGCGCACCCAAGGCTCCGGCGCGATCGTCAACTGCTCCTCCCTCGGCGGCCTCGTCGGCCTGCCCGAACGCGCCGCGTACCACGCCTCCAAGCACGGCGTCATCGGCCTGACAAAGAGCGCCGCGGTGGAATACGCCCCCAGGGGCATCCGCATCAACGCCGTGTGCCCCGGCGTCATCGAGACCCCGATGGTTGCCGACATGCTCGAAGGCCAGGCCGAAGCCATGGCCGAAATCATGAAGCAGCAGCCCATCGGCCGCCTGGGCACCGCCGACGAGATCGCCAACGCCGTCCTGTGGCTGTGCAGCCCGGCCGCCGCCTTCGTCATCGGCGTCGCCCTGCCCGTGGACGGCGGATTCACCGCCCACTGAGATCGCGGCGAACGTCCGGGCGGCTAGCGCGGCAGGCGTAGTCCTGCGATGAGCAGTCCGGCCAGCCGGCGCGCGTCGTAGTGCGGGTCGTTTTCCGCGCCGATGCAAAGGTTTCCGACGCCGCGCATGAGTTCGATGGCCGGGATGTCGGCGCGGATCTCGCCGGCGGCGGCCGCGGCGTCGAGCAGCCGGGTGCACACGGGCACGAGGCGGTCGAGGAAGTAGGCGTGCAGGGCGTCGAAGCCGGCGTCGTCGGAACGCAGCACGGCGGCCAGTCCGTGCTTGGTGACCAGGAAGTCGACGAAGAGGCCGATCCATCGCTCCAGTGCGGCGTAAGGGGTCGCGCTGGTCTCCAGCAGTGCAGGCCCGGCCTCGGCACATGCCTCGACCTGGTGCCGGTAGACGGCGATGATGAGGTCCGCTCGCGTCGGGAAGTGGCGGTAGATCGTGGCCGTCCCGACGCCGGCCTTGGCCGCGATGTCGCGTACGGGCGCGTCCACGCCTGAGGCGACGAAGACCGCGGCGGCCGCGTCGAGCAGGGTCTTCTCGTTGCGCCGTGCGTCCGCCCGTCTGGGCCGGGCCGCACGCCCCGCGCCCCGGTCGCTGTCGTTCATCGCGCGGCTCCCTCCACTACCCGAGTTGCTAAACGGGACATGGTTCCGTATCGTCAAAACGGGACACGGTCCCGTTTGCTCATGATGCCAGAGCAGGAAGCCGACGACCAAGCCATGTGTCGCCACCACGCTTCCGCATCCCCTCGCTCGGACCCCCGGTGGCCCCCCTCACTCGGCGCTGCCGGTGTTCGAAAAGACTGAAAGGAAGACCATCCATGAGCGAAGCAACCTTGGCGGTTCCGGACCTGGCCGTCAGCGTGCCCAATCCGGTCGTCTCCGTGAAGCCGGTGGTGCTGCCGGCCCCCGGCCGTGGCGAGGATCTGCGCGTACGCGTGTCCGCGCCGACGATCGGACGAGAACTGCCGGTCATCGTCTTCTCGCACGGCTTCGGCGGGTCGCTGGACGGCTACGGCCCGCTGGTCGACTTCTGGGCCGCCCATGGCTTCGTGGTGATCCAGCCCACCCATCTCGACTCGAGGACGCTGAACCTTCCTCCCGACGATCCCCGTACGCCGCTGATCTGGCGTTTCCGGGTCGAGGACCTGAAGCGCGTCCTCGACGGGCTGGAGCTCGTCGAGGATTCCGTTCCCGGCCTCGGCGGGCGTCTCGACCGAGGCCGCATCGCGGTGGCCGGGCACTCCTGGGGCGCCCAGACGGCGAGCATGCTCCTGGGCGCGCGCGTGCTCGGCGCCGAGGGCGAGCCGGGAGAGGACATGTCCGATTCACGGATCAAAGCGGGTGTGCTGCTCGCCCTCCCCGGCACGGGCGGAGCGGACCTGACTCCGTTCGCCGCCGAGCACTTCCCGTTCATGAACCCGAGCTTCGCGGAGATGAGCACACCGGCCCTCGTGGTCGCGGGAGATCGCGACCAGTCCCTGCTGTCGGTCCGGGGGCCGGACTGGTTCACCGACGCGTACTTCCTGAGCCCGGGCGGCAAGAGCCTGCTCACTCTGTTCGGGGCGGAACACTCGCTCGGCGGGATCTCCGGATACAACGTCACGGAGACGACGGACGAGAACCCCGGACGAGTCGCCCTGATCCGGCGGCTCACGTGGGCCTACCTCCGAACCGTGCTCGGCATCGAGGATTCGAGCTGGCCGGCGGCGCGCGCCGCTCTGGCGGAGGCCGATGATCCGCTGGGCCGGATCGAATCCCGGTGATTCCCCGGCGAACACACCGCGCGCCCCTTCACCGGGTGGGGAACGCGCCTCCGGAGACGACGTACGGGCGGCACGGTCAGTAGGGGGACGCCGAGTTGCTCCGAGCCCAGAGCTTCTCGGCGTCCGAGCCAGCCGGAGGCGGCGCGATCCCGTTGATCATCCACAGGTCGTCGCTGGTCTCGTCGACGTGGAACTCCCAGTGCAGCCCTGCGTTCCGTTCGAGGTGGGGCTGCAGCATGCCCTTGATCCACTGGGCGGTCCTGCGCCGGCTCTCCCGATCGGGGTTGCGGCGGGCGATGTGGTCGACGACGATGCGGACCCCGACCGGGGTGGGCTCCCCGCCGACGTAGAAATCCTCGGGCCGGGTCTCGTGGAACAGCGTTATCACGTAGAACCGGGGCAGCCCGACCCGTTCGTAGTGGTCGGTGATGTGGGAGGCGAGTTGCTGCTTCTCCTCATCGGTGAAGATTCCGGGCGTGTGATGAATGGTCCACAGTGGCATGGCGGTTCGCTACTCCGTCGGGTGTCGGGATGCGATGTCAGCGGGCGGCCGAGATGGTCAGGCGCTCCACGGGGCCGGACAGCGCGGCCTTGGCGGCGACGGTGACGTCGTCGGCGAGGACCTCCGTGGCCCCCGCCTCCAGGCCGTCGACGATCCGCGCGGCCACCTCGGCCGGCGTCGCCTTCGGCAACTCGATGGCGGAGACCATGTCGGTGTCGATGAACCCCGCGTGGACTCCGACGACCTGGGTGTTCTGCCGGGCCAGTTCGAGCCGGAGCGAGTTGGTAAGGGACCACGCCGCCGCCTTGGACGCCCCGTAGGCGCCGCTGCCGGCCAGCCAGGACAGCACGGAGTGCATGTTCACCAGTGCGCCGCCGCCGTTCGCGGCCAGGATCGGCGCGAACGCCCGTGCCATCCGCAGCGGCCCGAAGACGTTGACGTCGAACGTCTCGGTGGCGCGTTCGAAGTCACCCGTCAGCAGTGGAGCCGGCAGCAGGATCCCGGCGTTGTTGAAGACGATCTCGACGTCGGTGGCGACCTCCGCGAGGGCGGCGACCGACGCCGCCGAGCGGACCTCCAGTTCGGCGGTGACCACCTCCGGACGGTCGTCGGTGTACGCCGAGCGCGCGGTCGAGTACACCTTTCGCGCCCCGCGCGCCAGCACCTCGTCGACCAGCGCCGCGCCGAGTCCACGCCGGCCCCCGGTCACCACAACCACCTTGCCCGCTACCGCGACCACGGCCATCTCCCCCTGAGTAACGATTCCGTTAGTGAGGGGATTCAAGCACGCCAGGCTGGATAACGCAAGCGTTAGTTACAATGGCGGGGTGACGATGGAGTTCGAGGAACGGCTGCGCGACCGGGACGCATGGTCGATCGGCGACGGATGCTCGGCGGGGCGGGTGCTGGACCTGCTCAGCACCAAGACGGTGTTCCTGGTGGTCCGCGAATGCTTTTATGGCACAACCAGGTTCGACGACTTCGTGACGCGGATCGGGGCCTCGGCGCCTGCGGTGTCGCGGGCACTCAAACAGCTGAAGGCCGCGGGGATCGTCGCGCCCGTCGTCTATCGGGAGCCGGGGAGCCGGGCCCGCGACGAGTACCGGCTGACCGAGGCCGGCGAGGACCTGCTGCCGGTGTTCCTGTCGCTGATCCAGTGGGGCGACACCTACCTGCAGGAAGGCCGCCCGCCCCTGTCGTTCGTCGAGGCCGGCACCGGCCGCCCGATACGGGTCCGCGTAACTGCCGAGCCGACGCCGGAGGCCACGTGTGACGACATCGAGATCCGGCTGAACCCCGCCTGGCGGCGCGACTGGCAGGGGTCCCCGTAGCAATCCCCCAGATGAACGGTCCCGCCGTTGACCTGGGACGCCGCGACCTCCCTGTGATTCTTCACCTGCCGGTGTGCGGGGCTGCCGCGGGTAGCTCCACAGAGATGCGGATCCCACCGGCAGGGCGCGGGGTGAGGGTGAGCGTTCCGTCGTGTGCCCGGGTGATGGTTTTGACGATCGCCAGGCCGAGACCGACGCCTGCGTGGTCGGTGTGTATGCGCTCGGTGCCGCGCCGGAATGGTTCGGTGAGCGTCGAGACCAGCTGTGGGGTGAGCTTCTCGCCGGTGTTCTCGACGGTGAGCACCACAGTCTTGGGGCGGACGCTGGTATTCACCCACACGGTGCCCTGTTCAGGCAGATTGTGGACGATCGCGTTCTGCACGAGGTTCATGGTCAGCTGCAGCAGGAGCGCTTGTGATCCGATGGCGGGGGTGATGTCACCGGAGGTCTCGATGGTGACGCCGCGCCTTTCCGCCAGGGGGAGAAGGGTCTCGGCGGCTTCTTCCGCCAGGAGAGACAGGTCGACGGGTTCCCGGGTGAAGGATCGCTGGTCGGCGCGGCTGAGCAGGAGCAATGCTTCAGTGAGGTCGATCGCCCGGGTGTTGACGGCGTGGAGGCGTTCGATGACTTCGCCGGTGTCCTGGTCCGGATCGGTGCGGGCCACGTCGAGAAGTGCCTTCGAGATCGCCAGCGGGGTGCGCAACTCGTGAGAGGCGTTGGCTGCGAATCTCCGCTGTTCGGCGACGTGCGCTTCGAGCCGCTCGAGCATGCCGTCGAAGACGTCGGCGAGTTCGCGGAACTCGTCTTTGCGGCCCGGTAGCCGGATTCGGTGGGAGAGTGACCCGTTCGTGGCCATGCGTGTGGCGTCCGCGATGCGGGCCAGCGGGGCGAGCATCCGGCCGGCGAGGATCCACCCTCCGACGAGGCCGAACATCAGCAGGAAGAACAGCACCGCGCCCGCGGCCGACCCGAAGTCCCGCAGGAGGGTCGAGCGGACCAGCACTCCCCCGGGCACACTCGTGTAGCCGGGCAGGTGGCGCAGGATGAAGATCCACACCGCCGCGAGCAGCAGAGCGCCGGCGAGCATGAGGAATCCGGCGTAGCTCAGGGTGAGCTTGAGGCGAACGCTCAACCCGGGCGCTCTATCCACGGTCGCCTCCCTCGTGTCCGGCCTCTGGTTGCGTGTCGATGCGGTAGCCGACGCCGGGAACGGTGGCGATGATCCAGGGTTCGCCGAGACGCTTGCGCAGTGCCGAGACCGTGATGCGCACGGCGTTGGTGAACGGGTCGGCGTTCTCATCCCACGCCCGCTCCAGGAGTTCCTCGGCGCTGACGACACCGCCTTCGGCGGCGACGAGGACTTCGAGCACGGCGAACTGCTTCCTGGTCAGCGCGACATAGCGGCCGTCCCGGTAGACCTCTCTGCGGAACGGGTCCAGCCGCAGACCGGCGATCTCTCGCACGGGCGGCCTGTTGTGGGCACGTCTGCGGTCGAGCGCTCTGAGCCTGAGGACGAGCTCCCGCAGTTCGAAGGGCTTGGTGAGGTAGTCGTCGGCGCCGAGCTCGAACCCGGAGACCTTGTCGTCGAGACGGTCGGCAGCGGTGAGCATGAGGATCGGCATGCCGCTGCCGGAGGCGACGACCTGTTTGGCGATCTCGTCACCGGACGGCCCGGGGATGTCACGGTCGAGGACGGCGATGTCGTAGGCGTTGACGCTCAGCAGTTCCAGAGCGGTGTCACCGTCGCCCGCGATGTCGGACGCGATCGCTTCCAGGTGCAGGCCGGCGCGGATGGCCTCCGCGAGAAAGGGTTCGTCCTCGACGATCAACACACGCATACGATCGATGCTACGGGCCGGCGCATATCGTCGGCATATCGAAAATTCCATACGTGCCGGCAACTTCACGCTGCCTTGACTGGCAGCATGTCTCACTTATCAGCCTCGACGCGAAAAGCGTCCCGCGGGATTTACTGGATTCTCGGCGCCGGCCTGATATTCGTGATCGCGTTGATCGGCGCGGCCCTCGGCCATCAGTCGCGGAATTCCTCGCCCTCCTCGGCCGCGTCGCGGTCCTTACCCGCGGCATCGCCTTCAAATGTTCCTCGCCGTGAACACCGTGGTCCGCTCGGCGAGGCCGACGGTGTCGTCCCCGACGGTGTCACGGTTTTCGACGACGCGATTCCGGCCGTGGCCAACCTCAATCCCGATCTCCTCGAGGCGCTCCGCCGGGCCGCGACGGACGCCGCGAATGACGGAATCAAATTCTACGTCAACAGCGGCTGGCGTTCCCCGGCGTACCAGAATCAGCTTCTTCGCGAAGCGGTCGCCAAGTACGGCTCCGAGAAAGAGGCCGCCCGATGGGTGGCAACCGCGGCGACCTCGTTACACGTGAAAGGAGAGGCGGTCGACATCGGGCACCCCGATGCCGCGGTGTGGCTGTCGAAAAACGGGGCCGAGTACGGGCTGTGCCAGATCTACAGGAACGAACCCTGGCACTACGAACTACGCCCAGAAGCGGTCGATCACGGCTGCCCGCGCATGTACGCCGACCCCACCCAGGACCCGAGGATGCGGAATTGACCGACAGGATGCGAGGACAGGCAATGGTGGGCAGGGCGGAGTCCGGGCAGGGCGGCGCCGGCCGCCGGCGCGCGGGCGTCCGCCGGGTGATCCTGGTCGGCTCCCGGCCGGAACCCTGGAGGCGTGGCCTGGTGCTTGCAGCGCTGGCGCTGCTGCTGGGCCTGCTCATGCTGCTGCACGCGAAGATCCCGAACCGGCCCGGGAACCTCGGCAGCCTGGTGGAGACCTTCCTGCCGTGGTTCGGCCTGGGCGTTCCGGTGCTGCTGGCCGGGGCGCTGTGGCGCCGCTCCGCCTCTGCGGTGGCCGCGCTGCTGCTGCCGGTCGTGGTGTGGGTGCATCTCTTCGGCGGGCGGTTCATCGGCAAGTCCCACCCGGTCGCCGACCTCACCGTGGCCAGCCACAACGTGGGCGCCGCCAACCCCGACCCCGCCGGCACCGCCCGCAAACTGGCCGCCTCCGGGGCGGATGTGCTGGCGCTGGAGGAGTTGATCCCGCAGACGACGGGCACGTACGAGAAGGAACTGGCGAAGACCTACCCCTACCACACCGTGCTGGGCACGGTCGGGCTGTGGAGCACGCTGCCGCTGTCGGACACCCAACCGATCGACGTCATGAACTACGGGCCACTGGCGGAAACCATACCGGCCGGCAAGAAGACGGCCCCGAACCGGGCGTTGCGCACCACGGTGGCCACGGACCACGGGCCGCTGACGGTGTATGTGGCGCACCTGGGGTCCGTACGGGTGAATCCCAAGGCGGGCTTCTGGACGGCCTCGCGGAACATCGGCGTGCAGGCGCTCGCCGAGGCCATCGCCGCCGAGAAGAACACGCGGGTGGTGTTGCTCGGCGACCTGAACGGCACCATGGACGACCGCGCGTTCGCCGGCATCACCGCACAGATGCGCTCTGCCCAGAACGCGGCCGGGGACGGCTTCGGCTTCACCTGGCCGGCGTCCTTCCCGGTGGTGCGGGCCGACGAGATCCTGGTCCGCGGCGTGGAGCCGGAGAGCTCGTGGGTGCTGCCGGCCACCGGCAGCGACCACCTGCCGGTGGCGGCCGGAATCAGCTGGTGAACCACCCACGCCGCACCGGAACCGAAGTCCGCAGCACCCCGTGTGGATCTGCCGGCGTAGAGACTTGCAGTAGCTAAGTTAGAAGGCTAAGTTATGAGCCATGGAACGGAACCTCAGCCTCAATCTGCACGTGCTCACCGCCCGGCTGGACCGGGCGGCCGACCGGATCCTCCGGGCGGAGCACGACATCTCCTACAGCCGCTTCCTGGCGCTGACCCTGGTGGGAGAACTGGGGGCCTCGACGCAGCGGACCCTGGCCGAATACCTCGGCGTGACCGAGCCGTCGGTGAGCCGCATGACGGCCGTCCTCGCCGCCGACGGTCTTCTCGACGTCCGGCCTGACCCCGGCGGGGGGAACCGCCGGCGGCTGAGCCTCACCGACGAGGGAAAGCGGCGGGTGGCTTCCATCCGGCAGGAGTTCGAGGACCGGCTGGCCGCGGTCGTCGCGGAGAGCGGTGTGCCGTACGCCGAGTACGCCGAGCACACCGCGCGCCTGCTGGCGACGTTCGACCGGCTGGAGCGGGAGGCGGGCAAGTGAGCCGGAACATCGACATCCCGGCCTTACGCCGGGGCACGGTCCGGTCGGCCGACGGCACGGCGATCGGTTATCAGACGACGGGCGCCGGGCCGGATCTCATCGTGCTGGGCGGCACGCTGCGAACCTCGGACGACTACCTGCCGCTGGCCGCCACGCTGGCCCGCTCGTTCACGGTGCACGTCGTCGACCGGCGCGGACGCGGCGCCAGCGGGCCCCAGGGACCCGACTATTCCCTGGCCAAGGAGGTGGAGGACCTGCGGGCCGTCCAGGCCGCGACCGGGGCCCGGCTGGCGTTCGCACACAGTTACGGCGGGCTCGTCGTCCTGGAGACCGCGCGTTCGTTCCCGCTGTTCGACCGCATCGCGGTCTACGAGCCCGGAGTGCCCTGCTCCCCCGTCCCCACCGGCTGGATGGCCCCGTTCCGGGAACGGCTGGCCGCAGGCGACCATTACGGCGCGTTCGTCCACTTCATCCGAGGTTCCGGCGGCGCGCCGGCCTTCATGACCATGCTGCCGCACTGGTATCTGCGCACGGTGATGCGCCTGGTGGTGCGCGGGCCGAGTTGGGAGCGCATGCGGTCCCTCCTGGGGGAATGCCTGGCCGAGCACGAGCAGCTCGCCGCGCAGCATGGCCGGCTCACCGAGTTCGCGGAGGTCACCACCCCGGTGCTGCTCCTCGTCGGCGGCCGCTCCAAGCCCGAGCACCGGGCGGAGTTCGCCATGCTCCGCGACACCCTTCCCGACGCCGCCCTCGAGACGATCGACGGCCTCGGCCATCTGTCGCCGACGGAACCGAAATCGGGCCCGGTCGTGGCCGAGCGGGCTCTGCCGTTCCTCCTATGAGGATCAGTCCGATCGGCCGGACACCTTCTTCGCCCAGGATGCCTTCAGCCTGCCCACCGGACGCCGGCCCTTCGCGGAGGAGGCGACGAACGGGTCCCGGCGCGCGTCCGCCCATCGGCTGAGCGGCGTCGCCGGTTTCCGCGCACCAGCCGTGCGCGGCCGACGTTTCCGCAGGTCAAAATCATGTCCGTACGGCGGACGCCGATTGCTTAGGGTTCTGCCGTGAGAGATCTCCGCCTGTTGCCCAAGGCTCACCTGCACACTCACCTGGAGAGCACCGTCCGTCCCGCCACGATCCGCGATCTGGGAGGCGAGCCGCCCGTCCAGGACCGGCCGTTCATCGGTTTCAGGGAGTTCGCCGACCAGCGGGCCACGGTGCGCGCGCTGCTGCGCGACTACGAGCACTTCCGTCGTATCGCCGAGGAGTTCTGCCAGGACGAGGCGGCTCAAGGCGTTCGCTACGCGGAGGTCACCTTCACGGCGGCGGCTCACGGGGAGCGTCTCGGCGATCCGGACATGCCGCTGGAGGGCGTGGTGGAGGGACTCGCCATCGGTGCGGAGCGGTACGGCATCCAGACGCGGGTGATCCTGGACCACTCCCGCCGCCGCTCCGCCGAGCGGCTGTGGCGCAGCCTCAAGCTCGCCGCTCGGCACCCGCAGGTGATCGCCATCGGCCTGGCGGGAGACGAGGCCTATCCGGCGGCGCCGTTCGCCGAGGTGTTGCAGGCCGCCCGCGAGGCGGGGCTGCACCTGGTGCACCACGCCGGAGAGACGGCCGGCCCGGCCAGCGTCTGGGAGGTCCTGACGGTGGGGCACGCGGAACGGATCGGCCATGGCATCCGGGTGCTGGAGGATCCGGATCTGGTGGCCGAACTGCGGAGACGCCGCCTGCCGCTGGAGGTCTGCCCCTCCTCGAACGTCCTGCTCGGGCTGGTCCCGTCGTTGGCGGAGCACCCGCTGCCGCGCCTGGTCGAGGCCGGTCTGATGGTCACCCTGAACACCGACGGGGAGACGTCGTTGGCGGCGGAGTACGAGCGCGCCCGGGAGATCTTCGGGTGCGGCGACGCCGAACTGGCGGACCTGGCCCGCGCCTCGGTCGAGGCGAGCTTCGCACCTGCGGAGGTGAAGGCACAGGTCAACGCCGAGATCGGCCACTGGCTGAGCGGATGAAAGCCCGCTCCCCCGCGCCGCGTCCCCGAGGCGATGCGCGGTCTGGGCCGACTCCGGGGCCGCACGGGCGGCGGGACGCTAGCCTGGTGCGGATCACGGAAAGGGGACGACCGGAAATGGTGCTGGAGGGGACGGCCCGCGCACTGCTGCGCAGGCTGGCGGCCGAGCAGGCGGAGGCACGGGTGCCGTCGCTGGTGGCGGCGATCGTGCGGGGCGGTGAGATCGCCTGGTTCGGGGCGCGCGGCCGGGTCGGCGGGGAGCCGCCCACCCGGGACACCCAGTACCGCATCGGGTCCATCACCAAGACCCTCGTGGCGACCGCCGTCATGCGGCTGCGCGACGAGGGCCGGCTCGACCTGCTCGACCCCCTGGACAAGCACGTGCCCGGCACACCGCTGGGCGACGTCACGGTCGCCCAGTTGCTGTCGCACAGCGGCGGGCTGACCGCCGAGTCGCCCGGCCAGTGGTGGGAGCGCACCCCGGGCGTGCCGGTGGGCGACCTGGTCGCCGCGCTCGGCCCCGAGTCCGCACGGCACCGGCCCGGCCGCCGCTACCACTACTCCAACCTCGGGTTCGCCCTGCTCGGCGAGCTGGTCGCGCGCAAGCGGTCGGCGCCGTGGGACGAGGTCGTACGCGAGGAGATCCTGGAGCCGCTCGGCATGCGCGACACCACCCCGCGCCCCCGTGCGCCGCACGCCACCGGATATGCCGTGCACCCGTGGGCCGACGCACTGCTGCCGGAGCCGGAGAACGACCACGGCGCCATGGCCCCCGCAGGGCAGATGTGGTCCACGGCGGCCGACCTGGCCCGGTGGGCGGCCTTCATCGGCGGCGACACCGGCGAGGTGCTGCGCCCGGCCACGGTCGCGGAGATGCGCGAGCCGGCCGTCGTGGAGGACGGCGACACCTGGACCCGCGGTTACGGGCTCGGCCTCCAACTGGCCCGGCACATCGGGCCCGGCGGCCCGCGGCGGCTGGCCGGCCACACCGGGTCGATGCCCGGCTTCCTCGCCACCGTGTGGGCCGACCCCGCCGACGGCGTGGCCGTGCTGTGGATGGCCAACACCACCTCGGGCGTGCGCAACCTCGACACCGCCCTGCTGGACATCCTGGCCGAGCACGAGCCGCCGCTGCCGGCCGAGTGGTCGCCCTCCCCCGTGGACGAGGACCTGCTGGCGCTGACCGGGCCGTGGTACTGGGGGCCGACGCCGTACGTGCTCCGGGTCCTGCCCCAGCGGGGCCTTTCGCTGACCCCGGTGAACGGGCAGGGCCGCGCCTCCCGGTTCACCGCCCGGACCGACGGCACCTGGGTGGGGCTCGACGGCTACTACGCCGGGGAGACCCTGCGGGTGGTCCGCTCCCCCGGCGGGGTGACCCACCTCGACCTCAACACGTTCATCTTCACGCGTGAGCCGTACGACCCGGCGGCCCCGGTGCCGGGCGGCGTCGACCCGGCCGGCTGGCGGTGACCCGTCGCCTGACCGGCCAGGCGACCGGTCAGGTGGTGGCCAGCGCGACCGTCGGCGACAGCCGGGCCGCGCGCATCGCCGGATAGAGGCCGGCGAGGGTGCCGATGACGAGCGTGGCGCCGACGGCGCCCGCGAACGCCCAGGCCGGGACCACCGGCGGCCAGCCGCGCGACAGCGCGTAGCCGGCGGTGGCCAGGCCGCCCAGCACCGCGCCCGCGATCCCGCCGAGCGCCGACAGCAGCAGCGACTCCGCGAGGAACTGCAGGCGCACCTGCCCGCGGGTGGCGCCCAGCGAGCGGCGCAGGCCGATCTCCTTGCGCCGCTCCAGCACCGAGATCACCATCGTGTTGGCCACGCCGACCCCGCCGACCAGCAGCGCGACCGCACCGAGGCCGAGCAGCAGGTTGGTGAACGCGCTCGCGGCCGCCGCCCGGGCCGCCAGCGCGTCGGAGGGCCTGCTGACCGTGACCTCCTCCGGGTTCTCCGGATTGACCGTGCGCGGCAGCACGGCACGTACGGCCTCCACCGACTCCTCGGCGGACCGCTCGTAGATCGTGGTCGGGTGGCCGTCGAAGCCCAGGTACTTCTCGGCGGCCGGGAACCCGACGAGCGCCGAGCGCTCGATCTCCGGGGCGAGCGGCATCGGGCCCAGGACGCCGACGACGGTGAACCACCGCTCACCCATCCAGACCTGTACGCCGATCCTGGTGATGCCGAGCCGCTGTGCGGCCTTGGCGCCCAGCACGACGGCGGGCCGCGCCTCGGTGGCGGCGTTCAGCCAGGCACCCTTGACGACCCGGCCCTCCAGGGTGGTGAGCAGGTCGGCGGTCGCGGCCTGGACGGCGATGCCGCCGGTCACGGCCTTGGGGATGCGGTCGGTGCGGCGGATGGTGGTGTCGACCGTGCCGGTGGCCGAGGCCGTGCGGACCGGTCCGATGCGCCGGACCATGCCGAGCGCCTCCACGGGCAGCTTGGCCTCCTCGCCGAACATCGTCTGCCCCGGTGCGACGGTGAGCAGGTTGGTGCCGAGCCGGTCGAGCTGGCGCAGCAACTGCTCGCGGGAGGAGGACGAGATGCCCAGCACCGCGATCATGGTGGCGATGCCGATGGCGATGCCGAGCGCGGACAGCACCACCCGCGCGGGGCGGGTGCGCAGCCCGGCCGCGCCGGTCCGCAGGACGTCGGACGGCCCGAGCCTGGCGGGGGTCAGCCGCTGACGGTTCATCGTGGTGCTCCCTTCGCCGCCCCCGCGGTTTCGGCATCCGGCAGCTTGGGGTTCGCTCCGGGAGGGCGGCGTCCGGCGCCCGCCCCGGCGTCGGCGACGACGCGGCCGTCGCGTACGCGCACCTGCCGGGGGCACCATTCGGCGATATCGGGGTCGTGGGTGATGACCGCGATCGTCGTGCCGGCGGCGTGCAGGTCGCGCAGGACGCCCAGCACCTCGGCGCCCGCCGCCGAGTCCAGGTTGCCGGTCGGCTCGTCGGCCAGCAGCAGCGGCGGGTCGCCCGCCACGGCGCGGGCCACCGCCACCCGCTGCTGCTCGCCGCCGGACAGCTGGTTGGGGCGGTGGCCCAGCCGGTGGCCGAGGCCCACCCGCTCCAGCGCGGCGGCGGCGCGTTCCCTCCGCGCCCGCAGCGGCGTGCCGGTGTACAGCAGGCCGTCGGCGACGTTGTCCAGCGCGCTCACCCCGGGCGCGAGGTGGAACTGCTGGAAGACGAAGCCCAGGTGGCGGGCGCGCAGCGCGGACAGCTCGCGGTCGGATAGCCCGGCCACGTCGTGCCCGGCGATCCGTACGGTGCCCGTGGTGGGCCGGTCCAGGGTCCCGATCAGGTGCAGCAGGGTCGACTTGCCGGAGCCGGACGGCCCGGCGATGGCGACCAGTTCGCCGGGTTCGACCAGCAGGTCCACCCCGCGCAGGGCCCGTACGCCGCCGCCGTAGTCCTTGGTCACCTCGCGCAGCTCCACCACGTAGGGCTGCTCGGGCTGCGGGATGCTCATGTGGCGGGCACCCCGACCTTCATGCCCTCGGTGAGCCCGGCGCCGGTGATCTCGACCATGCCGCTGCCGAAGGCGCCGAGCTCCACCGGGACCACGCGGGTGGAGGCGCCCTCGACCACCTCGACGCCGAAGCCGCCCTCCCGCAGGGCCAGCAGCGCCTCCACCGGCACGGCCAGCACGTTCTCGCGCCGCTCGCTGACCAGCTCCACCTCGACCGGGGCCTTGTCGAGGCGGGTCTTCGGGGTCTTGCTCAGGGTGATGTCGACGTCGATGGTGCTGCCCTCGTCCTGGCCCTGTCCGGAGGGGACCGCCTCCGCCACCGTGCCGACCGTGGTGATCTTCCCGGTGACCCGCTCGCCGCCGGGCAGTTCCACGGTGACCTTGGCGCCCTTCCTGGCCAGCGACTGGTCGTCGGTGGACAGGTCCACGTGCACCAGCCGCCGTACGCCCGACACGGTGAGGGCCGGACGACCGGGGGTGGTCCTGTCGCCGACCTCGACCTTGGCGTCGGTCACCCGGGCGGCGGCGGGCAGGAAGACCACCTGGGAGGCGTCCACCTGTCCGGTCTCGGGCAGCCCGGCGTCGTCCTGCCACTCCTTGACGGCCAGGTAGGTGGCGTAGCTGAAGTGGTCGTCCACGGTCAGGTCGTCGCCGTAGCCGAGGACCTTGAGGTTGCGTTCGAGCTGCTCGACGTCGGGGCCGTCGTCGACGCCCTGCCGTAGCGGGCGGTACATCGGCAGCGAGCCGTACATGAGGACCACCGGCCTGCGGTCGACCCTGAGCAGCGCGCGGCCGCGCCGTACGACCGCGCCCTCGGCGGGCACCCAGGTCACGGTGCCGGAGGCGTCAGTGCTCACCTGCCGCTCGCCGGAGTAGGTCAGCGACCCCTCGACGGTCTTGGTGTCGACCAGGTCCTGACGGGTGATCGACGCGGTGGCGGGCACCGGGGGCGAAGACGGCTCGGCCGCGCCGGCGCCGTCGCCGCCCGCCATGGCGACGGCGGTTCCCGCGGCGGCCAGGGCGAGGACTCCGGCGCCCGCGATCACCAGGCCCTTCCTCACGGCTTCCTCCCCGGCGCGAACTCCTCGCAGGCCTTCTGCGCCTCTTCCATCGCCTTCTCCTGGCCCGGTTTGATCTTGACCTGGAGCCCCTTTCCGGGTTCGGGGTCGGGCATGTCGACGCCGTGCTCGCGCATGCACTGGGCGAACTTGAGCATCCGGTCGCGCGCCTGGGGATCGTCGCCGCCGAGCTTGTCGCCGACCGCGTCCTTCATGAAGTGCTGGCAGGCCTGCATGGCCTTCTGCATCGTGGCCTCGTCGCCCTTCTTGCCGATGATCCGGACGCGGCCGTCGGGATCGGGGTCGGGCATGTCCACGCCGTGCTCGCGCATGCACTGGGCGAACTTGAGCTGGGCCTCCTGGCGGTCCACGGTGGCCGACGGCCTGGCCGTGGCGCCCGACGTGGTGCCCGACGTGGCGCCGCCCGCGCTGGCGATCCCGTCGTCCGCGGGGGCCGCGCCGCAGCCGGTCAGCGCCAGTGCGAGCCCCAGTGTGAGACCCAGTGTGGACCCCAGTGCCGGGCCCAGGGGGCGCAGCGGTCGTAAGCGCATGGGTCGTTCCTCCTCTGTCGTTCCTTCTCATCCGGGGCGTTCGCCCGGGACGGGGCCCAACTTCAGCGGAGGCGGTGCTAAACGCGGATAAGCGAGATCCGCTTATCCGCGGCTAACACCGACTGCGCCACTCTCGGAGCCGAGCGGGAGGTTGGGATGCGGGTGCTCGTGGTCGAGGACGAGGAACAGCTGGCCGAGGCCGTCGCCCGGGGGCTGCGGCTGCACGCCATCGCGGTGGACGTGGCCTACGACGGTCAGGAGGCGCTCGAGCTGGCCGCCTACGTCGATTACGACGTGGTCGTGCTCGACCGCGACCTGCCCGAGGTGCACGGCGACGACGTGTGCCGGGAGCTGGTCACGGCCAGTGGGGCGAGCCGCATCCTCATGCTGACGGCGGCCGGGCGGGTGCGGGACCGGGTCGGCGGCCTGTCTCTGGGCGCCGACGACTACCTGGTCAAGCCGTTCGCGTTCGCCGAGCTGGTGGCCCGGATCCGGGCGCTGGCCCGACGCTCGCCCCGGGCGGTGCCTGCGGTGATCGAGCGGGCCGGGATCCGGCTCGACCCGGCCCGCCGTACGGTGACGCGGGACGGGCGGCAGGTGGCGCTGGGCCGCAAGGAGTTCGACGTGCTGCACGAGCTCATGCGGGCCGGCGGAGGGCTGGTGACCTCGGCCCGGCTGCGCGCGAACGTGTGGGACGAGCACGCCGACGCCGGCACGGGCGTGCTGCGCGTCACGATCACCTCGCTGCGCCGCAAGCTGGGCGAGCCCGCCGTGATCGAGAACGTGCCGGGCCGGGGGTATCGGCTGTGATCCGTGTCCTGTCCCTGTGGAGCAGGCTCGGCCTGCGGATGCGGCTCACCCTGCTGTACGGCGGGCTGTTCTTCCTGGCGGGGTCGGTGCTGCTGTGGTTCACCCACCTGCTGACCGCGCGGGCGCTCAACCAGCGGTTCGTGGTGGCGGTGGCGTCGAAGGTGACCGGCGCCCCCGATGCCGTGTTCAGGGGCAGGTTGCCCGACAGCGACGTGCTCGCGCAGCAGGTGCGCAGCAACGTCGAGCAGGGGGCGGCCGACGTGCTGAGCGACGTGCTCCGCTCGTCGGTGATGGTCATGATCCTGGTCGGGGCCGTCGCGGTGGTGCTGGGCTACCTGGTGGCCGACCGCGCGCTGCGCCCGCTGGACCGGGTGACCGAGACCGCGCAGCGGCTGTCGGAGAGCACGCTGCACGAGCGGATCGCGCTGCGCGGCCCGCAGGACGAGGTCAAGCGCCTCGCCGACACCTTCGACGCGATGCTCGACCGGCTGCACCGGGTGTTCGACGCCCAGCGCCGTTTCATCGCCAACGCCTCCCACGAGCTGCGCACCCCGCTCGCGGTCAACCGTACGGTCCTGGAGGTGTCGCTGGAGGAGCCCGCGGCGTCGGAGGACCTCAAGGCGCTGGCTCGCGCGCTGCTCGGCACCAACGCGAGGTATGAGCGGCTGATCGAGGGCCTGCTCATGCTGGCGCAGTCGGAGCAGGAGCTGACCGCCCGCAAGCCGGTCGACCTGCGGCACATCGTCCGAATGGCGATGGAGCAGATCGACCTCCAGCCGCGCCGCAGGAAGGTGGTCGTCCACGAGGACCTGTGCCCGGCGGTCGTGCACGGCGACCCGCTGTTCCTCGAACGCTGCCTGGTCAACCTGCTGGAGAACGCGATCAAGTACAACGTGCGCGACGGAGAGGTCTGGATCCGGCTGCGGGAGGACGAGGCCGGGGTGAGCGTGACGGTGGAGAACACCGGGCCCCTGGTCTCGCCGTACGAGGTGGACGACCTGTTCGAGCCGTTCCGGCGGCTCGGCGGCGACCGCGTCCGCTCCGCCCGAGGGGCGGGGCTGGGCCTGTCCATCGTCCGGGCCATCGCCGTGGCGCACGGCGGCGGGGTGGAGGCGCTCGCCCGGCCGGAGGGCGGCCTGGCGGTGACCGTACGCCTGCCGAGGTGAGCCGGGTTCTCCTGCAATCGATGATCGCTCTGCGGCCGGTTACCCGGCTCTGCCGGGTTTGCTCCCTACTGATCAGTAAAATATGGGTTGTTCTAACTTGACCGGTTTGACCTGGTCTATTACGTTTTAGGCAGCTCAGGGCGCACTTGCTCATCTCAATGGTCAAGAAGCCCTCCTCAGACCGACGCGGCAAGCCGATCCCGGCCTGCCGCCCGGCCGCCGAGTCCGCGTCCGCGCGGAGCCGGGGACCCACCTCTCCTGGGGTGAATCGGCATACCTGCCGTAGGGCGACTTCCAGCCCGAACCCGTCAGCTAACCCGGTAGGCGGCATGGAAGTAAGGGAGTACGCCCCACCATGCACGTCCTCAACACCTGTGTTCGCGCTGCCCTCGCGGGCGGGGCCCTCGCCTCGGCCGTGCTGCTCGCGTCGCCGGCCGCGCACGCGGACAACCCGGCCACCGGCAAGGGCCCGACGGCCGCGAAGTCCATGGCCGAGATCGCTTCCACGCTGCCCAAGGTCAGCGCGGCCGACGTGCTGAACCTGGCCAGGAGCCAGATCGGGATCAGCGAGAACGCCAACGGCGGCGGAACCAAGTTCCAGCACTGGTACATGTCCACGCCGCGTGCCCGCGAGACCCTCGCCCGCGACGGCGGCACGATCGACGGCTACCTGAATGCCCCCTGGTGTGACATGTTCGTTTCCTGGGTGGGCCAGCAGCTCGGCATCGCGCCGGTCATGGGCTCCGACGCCTACACGGTGCAGCACGCCCAGTGGTTCGCCGACCACGGCCGCTGGGGCCACACGCCCAAGCCGGGCGCGGTGGTGTTCTTCAACTGGAACGGCAGCAAGGACATCGACGACGTCCAGCACGTCGGTTTCGTCGTCAAGGACAACGGCGACGGCACGATCCGGACCATCGAGGGCAACACCGGCGACGGCGGCGCCGTCGAGGCCCGCACCCGTCCCACCTGGCAGGTGGCCGGGTACGGCTACCCGATGTACCCCGCGGACACCTCCGCGTCCACCACCGCCTCCTCCTGAGAGACGGCCTCTGAAGCGCGCCGGTGATCCCGGCGCGCTTCGCCGTCCCCGCCGAAAGCCGCCCGACTGCCGCAAATTGACCTACAAGAGCGTGGGCTGCGAGCCTGGCGGCATGCACGCGTTCGACGTCCTCGGCGATCCGGTGCGCCGCCGGATCCTGGAACTGCTCGCCGAGGGCGAGCGCTCCGCCGGAGAGATCGGCGCGATCGTGCAGGAGGAGTTCGGGATCTCCCAGCCCGCGGTGTCGCAGCACCTGCGCGTGCTCCGGGAAAGCGGCTTCACGACGGTCCGCGCCGAGGGCACCCGGCGCCTGTACGCCGTCGATCCCACGCCGCTGCGCGAGGTCGACACCTGGCTCGACCACTTCCGCAGCTTCTGGAACCAGCGCCTGGACGCCCTGGGCACCGAACTCGCCCGCGGCAGGCGGGAGCGCCGTCTGCGGGACGACGCCCGACCGTGAAACGGCGGGTGCCGGCGGCGACGGCTCCTGTCAGGCGAATGATCGCGACCGGCTCGCCGGCAGGCTGTCGGCAAGAAAGCTCAGCGCGGCTGGTTGGTGGGATGGGTTGCCTGTTGGCGCGGCCGTGCTCGGTGGTGGTGGGGCTGTCGAAGACCGGTGCGTGCAGGGCTCGGGCCAGCGGGTTGCCGGCGACGATGTCCTGGCGGCCGTTGCGCACGAACGCCGAGGACATCGTCATGGAGTCCAGCAACCACTGGACACGCGGCGGGACCTGGACGTCCTTGCGCCGGGAGGGTGCACGGCGGGCGGGCCGTGCGGCGTGGCCAGGTCGAACAGGTAGGTGCGTTCGTCCTGGTCCAGTCGCAGTGCCTGGGCGACCGCGTCGAGCACGTCTTCGGACACGCCGCCGATGTGCCCCTTCTCCAGCCGGGTGTACCACTCGGTGCTCACTCCGGCCAGCACCGCGACCTCTTCGCGACGCAGCCCTGGGACCCGGCGCCGGCCGCTGGCGGGCTGCCCGACCTGCTCCGGTGTGAGCTTCGCGCGCCGGGTGGCGAGGAAATCCCGGATCTGGTCGCGGTTGTCGGGTCGCTGATCCATGCCCTCCACGGTAGCCGCAGGGTTTCCGCAGGTGGCCGGGGTAACGGGGGTGAGCTTGTCCCCCCTATAAACGCGCTCTGCCTCGCGTGCGGCCAAGCGGGTTTCCTGGATCAGCACGGTGAACGCGACCCCGATACGGAGATGGATATGAGCACGCGAGGAGAGGTCGTCGAGCGGGCCGCCGACGCGTTCGGCGCGCGCGGGCACTCGCCGGCGCGGCTCCCGCTGGTGGTCCATGTGCTGGCGGTGGGCGCCTTCTTGATGCTCACGACCGAGTTCGTGGTCGCGGGCCTGCTGCCGGAGATCGCCGGCGACCTGCGGGTGAGCGTACCCGAGGCGGGACTGCTGATCACGGTGTTCGCGGCCGGCATGATCATCGGCGCGCCGTCGATGGCGATGCTGACGCTGCGGCTGCCCAGGCGGTTGACGCTGATGCTCGCCTTGGGCGTGTTCGCGGCCGGGCATCTCGTCGTCGCGGTCGGCTCCAGCTTCGCGCTGCTCCTGGCAGCACGGTTTGTGACGGCGCTGGCGACCGGGGGCGTTCTGGGCGGTGGCCAACGTGACCGCCAGCCGCACCGCGGGCCCTGGGGCAAGCTCCCGAGTTTTGGGCCTGGTGAGCGCCGGAGGCATGCTCGCCAACGTCGTCGGGGTGCCTCTCGGCGCGTTCGCCGGGCAACTGGTGGGCTGGCGAGGCCCGTTCTGGGCGCTGGCGATCCTCGCGGTGGCGGCTGCCGCTCTGATCGCCCGCACCGTCCCGCACGATGGCGGCGATCACCGGGCACCACGGTCCTGCTGCCGACGATCTGCCTGCTGTCCGGGCAGGCCTGGGCCATGGTCGTTCTGGTCGTGCTGCTGGGGTTCTTCGGGCTCGGCGCCAATCCCGTGCTGATCTCCATGTCGGTTCGCTTCGCCGGTCAGGCGCCCACCCTGGCGTCCGCCCTGAGCGTCTCGGCGTTCAATTTCGGCACCGCCGTCGGCACCTGGATCGCCGGGCGCGCCCTCGACTCGTCCCTGGAGACCACCGGACCCGCTGTGGTCGGCACCGCCATCGCCGCACTGACCCTGATCCCCACGATCACGATCGCCCTGACTCAGCGCCGCCGCGTCGCCGCACCCGTCCACTAGGTCCCCGCCACCGGGTGTATGGCCAGGTCAGCTGGGGGAAGGCGGCAAGGAGCCACAACGCTGGAACCCGTTCGCGGCCACGGCCCGGGGCAGCGCCCTGCCGCCACCACCTGAGAAACACAACCATCTGAGAATGGAGCATTTCGATGCGTGCAACCTTGATGTACGGCGCCGGCGACGTCCGGGTCGAGGAGGTGCCGGACCCGGTCGTCAAGCTGCCCACCGACGCGCTGGTCCGCGTCACCGCGTCCTGTATCTGCGGCAGCGACCTGTGGCCCTACGGCTCGATGAAGCCAGACGACGGCCCTGCCCGGATGGGGCACGAGCTGATCGGAATCGTCGAGGACACCGGCTCCGAGGTGACGACCCTCAAGCGGGGCGACCTGGTCGTCGCGCCGTTCGCCATCTCCGACAACACCTGCGACTTCTGCCGCGAGGGCCTGCACACCTCCTGCGCTCACCCGCAGGCCACCTTCTTCGACGGCCTGTCCGACGAGGGCGGACAGGCCGAAGCGGTCCGTGTCCCGCTCGCCGACGGCACCCTGGTCAAGCTCCCCGTGGAAGCGGACTCGGCCCTCATGCCGTCCCTGCTGACACTCTCGGACGTGTTCGGCACCGGCTACCACGCCGCCGTGGCCGGCGGCGTCACCCCGCGCACCCGCGTCACCGTGATCGGTGACGGCGCTGTGGGCCTGCTGGCGGTGCTGTCGGCCAAGCGCCTTGGCGCCGAACAGATCATCCTGATGGGACGCCACCAGGCGCGCACCGACCTCGGCCGCGAGTTCGGCGCCACCGACGTCGTCTCCGCCCGGGGCGAGGAAGGCATCGAGGCGGTCCGCGAGCTCACCGGCGGGCACGGCACGCACGTGGTCCTGGAGGCCGTCGGCACCTTGCCCGCCTACCGGCAGGCCCTCGGCGTCGTACGCCCTGGCGGCGTCATCAGCCGCGTCGGCGTCCCGCAGTACGAAGATGCGCCGATCGGCATGGGCGGCCTGTTCCGCCACAACATCCGACTCGCCGGAGGACCCGCGCCGGTCCGCGCCTACATCGAAGAGCTGATGCCCGACATCCTGAACGGCACCATCGAACCGGGAAAGGTCTTCGACGCCACCACCGACCTGGACGGCGTCCCGGCCGGCTACCGGGACATGGCCGACCGCAAGAGCCTCAAGGTCCTCATCACACCCTGAGTTCCACTGCGGTTTGCTCGCCGCACCTTCATGCGGCGAACCGCTAGGCGCCGGGGTCGACCTCGCCACCACCCAGGCCCTGGTCAGGGGCGCTCGTGGTGGGGGCGATCCTCATGCGCGAAGGTCGTAACTGATGTGGGTGACCCGGTCGCTTTGCACGATACGCGGGTTGTCCAGCATGGTCACGGGAACCGTGTGCTCTCCGAAGAACCGGATCCCGTCACCGAGCAGGACCGGAACGACGTACATGTCGATCTGGTCCACCAGTCCGGCAGAGATCGCCTGCCCGGCGAGATCGCCCGCGGGCAGGGAGACGTCGCGGTCGCCGGCCGCCTGCTTGGCGCCCGCCACAGCTTCTTTCAGGTCCCCGACGAAGTGGAACGGGGCGCCGGGGTGGCGGCTCGGCCAGTCGCCGGGGGAACGGTGGGTGACCACGAAGACATGGTCGCCCACGGCGGGTTTGCCGCCCCAGCCGTCGGTGAGGTCGAACAGACGGCGTCCCATGATGGTCGCACCGACGCTCGCCCAGGTGGCGCGGAGGAAATCGGCGCTGGCGGCGGCCGGCCGGTAGCCGCCCTTCGGCCGGTACTGGTGCGGTGCGACAGGCACCTCCTGGGGGCCGTTGAAGTACCAGTCGAACAACGGTCCCACGCCGTCGTTCCGGTCGGCGATGAAACCGTCCGCGGACACGGCCGCACCGATGATCACCTTGCTCATGCGCGTTCTCCTGCCTGGACACGTCCACTCGGTTCGGGGTGGCGCCGACCGGGCGCTGATCGGCCCGCCCTGATCGGCCCGCCCTGATCGGTCTGCTCAGCGGACTCGGTCGTAGACCATGGCGATCTCGCCCAGCTCTCCGGTCTCCTGGTGGGTGAGCGTCCACTTCGTCGCCGGCAGGCCGTCGTCGAACAGGCGTCCCCCGCCTCCGGCGATCTGAGGGAAGATCATGAGATACAGCCGGTCGAGCAGGTCCGCCGACAGGAGCGGCTTGATGACGCTGACGCTGCTGTTGACGAGGATGTCGCCTCCGCCGGTGGCCTTGAGGTCGGTGACGACATCGGCGACGGGAGCGTTCACGATGCGGGTGCGTTCCCATGGCGCTTCGGTCAAGGTGGTCGAGAAGACCACCTTCTCGGTGTCGACCAGCCACTTGGCGTATCCGCGGTCACGCGGGTCGGCGTTCTCGTCTTCCGCGACCGACGGCCAGTACCCCAGGAATCCCTCGGCGTTGATCCGGCCGAGCACCGCCGTCGTCGCGCCCTCCCAGATGCGGTTCATCTGGTCTCGCGCGACCTCAGTGATCACGTAGGGAGCGAACGCAGCGAAATCGCCGGGCCCGCCGGGACCGTGGTAACGCCCGTCGAGGGTGAGACTCAGGTTCGCGGTCACTCTGCGGCCGGTCGAGTTGGTCATTGCGTGCTCCTTGTGTCGGTGTCGTGTGCATTCGGGGCAAGGGTCGCCGCGAGCTTGTCGAGGCTCTGGCCGAAGCCGATCTCGATGCCTGCGATGAAGTCCGCGGATTCGACGGTGCTGTCGGTGATGCGGAAGCGGACCTCGAGGTCCGTACCGGTGCCGGTGGGCCTGAGGTCGAGGTCGAGGTGGGCGGTGAAGGCCCGGCCGCCCTCGGGAAGCAGTGGGGAGAGCCGGTAGGCGAGGTGCTCATAGGGGCGCACCTCGTCGACGACTCCCTCCGCGCGCCCGGCGATGTGGTCGGAACCGTCGGTGTCCTCGGCGTCGCGGTACTCATGCGCGATTCGTCCGCCCGGTCGTGCCTCGAACACGAGCTCGGAGACGCGCAGGTCGTCGGGCGTCCACCAGCGGGCGAGCAGGGAGGCGTCGGTCAGGTGGCGCCAGACCAGCTCGGGCTGCCCCGCCAGCGACCGGTGGAACCCGAACGAGCGGCCGTCGGCCCATCCCGGCCCTTCTGCGGCGAGTCGCTCTTCGTGGAGGCTGAGCCCGTAGCGATCGTAGGTCTCGCGTGGGCCGCCGACCCGGTCCGCGGTGTCGGCGAGCCGGCTGAGCGCAGCCGCGAGCTCCCTCAGCGGCTCGGAACGGAGCGCGTAGATGCGGCGCTGACCGGTGCGCCGGGAGGTGACGATGCCGGCGCGTTCAAGGGTCTGCAGGTGCTTGGTCGTCTGCGGCTGACGTGCCTCGGCGAGCTGCGCCAGGACGCCGACCGGCCGGGGCCGCTCGGCCAACAGACTCACGAGCCGCCATCGGGCCGGGTCGGCCAGCGCGGTGAGGAGTACGTCCACGAGGAAAAGTATTCGCCATAGAGAATATTCGTGTCAAGGAATATCTTCGGCGAGGTGTCGTCGTAGCCGTGCTCTGCCGCCGGTCGAGCCGATGCGTCAGCCGGATCTGTCCCAGTCGGCTGCGCTCCGACGTCCACAAGCTGAAGGAACGCCGCTTGTCGCAACCGCCGCCCGCACGGGCTCAGAACCGGTAGCGGAGAATGCGTGCCCCTTGCCGAGACAAGGCCGTGCTGCGGGCGGTGAGACGGGTCAGCGCGCGTAGGGGTTGCGGGAACCGGGCTATTTCCGGTGCGCGGGTGAGGATCTGCTCCTCGATCAGTTCGAGGCCGGCGTCCCAGGACTCCGGTTCGTGTGGGTCGTCGAAGCCCTGGGCGGCTTTGATGCCGAGTGCCTTGATGGTCGGGTGGTACTTCATGGCCCAGGCCGCGAAGCGGGTGTAGCCGTTGAGCGCGAGCTCGCCCGAAGGGAAATGGCCGGCCAGCGCGCGGGTCATCGTCTGGAAGGAGTCGCCGGGCATGAAGGGGAGCAGTCCCTCGGCGACGATCACCGCAGGCCGGTCGCCGGGGATGGCTGCAAGCCAGTCGGAGCCGGTGAGGTCGGCTCCGACCAGGTGGGAACGTCCGGGCAGACATTCGGCCCGCAGGTGCACCACTTCCGGGAAGTCGATGTCGTACCAGTCGACGCCGGGCGGGGGATCACAGCGGAACATCCTGGTGTCCAGGCCGCAGCCCAGGTCGAGCACCACGCATCCGGGATGAGCGGCGATGTAGGCGCGGACGACGCCGTCGAGCTTCTTGGCGCGCAGTGCCGTGGTGAGGACGAGGTTGGGCTTGACCTTCAGCTTGCCGAAGTCGTAATCGATGTTGGCGGCCAGGTCGGCGGAGAGCGTATCGCCGAGGATCGGGCTGGGCAGCCCGGCGTCCAGGGCTCTGGCGTGGAGAGTGAGCAGCAGCGTTTCCTGGATCAGCCCGAGTTCGGGTTGCCAGCGGTGCATGGGGTTTCCTTAACGGCGTAGCGGATGGCGGGCCGCGAGGTTCTGCAGCCACGTCAGGGAGTCGTGGGCGGCCTTGATGCGCTCGGTGCGGTGCCCCTCGCCGCCCACGATGTCGAGCCCTTCGTCGGCGATCTCGCCGAACGCGCTCAGGCTTTCGAGCTTGCGCTGGATGACCTTCTGCCAGGCGTCGTCTTCGATGCGGTAGTAGGAGGTGCGATCCCCGGGCCTTCTCACCTTCTTGACCAGGCCGATGGCCGTGAGGAAGCGCATGTTCGAGGTGAGCGAGGCCCGGCTGGCCTGGATGACCTCCGCGATCTGGCCGGCGGACTGCTCGGCCGGATCGCAGATCATGAGCCAGCCGAGGATGCGTCCGGTGATGGGCGGCAGCCCCCACTCCTCGACGCAGAAGGCGGCCACCCGTTCCACCCAGCGGAGCAGCCGGTCCTGCTGTTCCTCAGTGCTCATCGTCGCATCCTCCGTCGTTGATCGTGTGCCGGTTCACTGTGTCATGGCGGCCACCGACTCGTAGGTGGGTGTCGGGGTGATGTCCGCGAGCCGGGTCCTGCGCAGGTGAAGGTCGAACCAGTCGATCGCGAGCGCCATCGCCTCCTTCAGGCCCGGGCCGGTGTAGAGGCCGAGCACGTCGTAGGGCAGCACCGCGAGCCGCTTGGGCTCGCCCGCCTTGGCGAAGGCGCTTTGCGCCTCCTCGAGCATGTGGTACGGATCCCAGCCGCCGTTGGCGATCATCAGCAGCGGCGTCGGTGCAAGCCGGTGGATGAGGTTCTCCGGTGCGAAGGTGAGCAGGTGCTCGGCTGAGTCGAGGGTCTTCTCGTTGCGGTAGGTGGGAAACAGGCGGGTCGACATGTCCGGGGTGTCCTTCACGCTGTCGCCCTCCAGCGTCAGGTGCGGCACGCGAGCGCTCTGCCCGCCTTCGTAGCGCCGCTGCCAGTCCTGCTGCAGTTGGTCGAGCAGCGCATGGACACCGGCGCGGCCGAGGAGGCGTTCCATGTACCGCCATCCGTTCCACACGCTGGGGCTCTGCACGACGACGCACTTGATGCGCCGATCGAGCACGGCGGCCTGGGCCGCAACCGATCCGCCGATGCTCACCCCCCACACGCCGATCCGCTCCGGCTGCACTTCGGGACGGGTCTGCAGGTAGGACACGGCGCTGCGGAAGTCCTCCACCTGCCGCTCCGGGTAGTCCAGGCCGCGCGGCTCGCCTTCGCTGGAGCCGACCGTGCGGTAGTCGATGGCCAGCACCGCGAAGCCGGCCTTGACGAAGTACGGAGCGAAGAACGCCAGCGCCTCTTTGACCATCACCCCGCTGTGCCCGAGCACCAGCCCGGGGACCGGGTCGCTCGTCTCGGGCAGGTAGAGATCGCCCGCGCAGCGGGTGCCGAGGCTGTTGAAGGTCACGTGTTCCATGGCTTGCTCGCACTCCCTCGCTAGATATTTCAAACATGACTGAAATATCTAGCAATGTCAACCTTGAAGGCTGTACAGGGAAGTGCCAAGTCCCGCCTCCAGCACCTGGCCAGCCTCGGCCGCCACGTACGCCTGGGCGAGGAGACCTCCGCCCGCATCACCGCTGAGCACGACCCCGCTGCCCGACGGCGCAAGCACCGACACCACGGCGCCTTCACCACGCGGTGGTGGCGGCGGGCCAGGCCCCCTCGCGGGTACCGGTGCGCGGGACTCGTCGGGACGCCGCGGCGTGTCCGGCACGTCTGCCGCGAGCAGTGGACCCGCGGATACCCCGTCAGTGGCCGATCTTGTCCAGCTCGGCGAGCTCCTCGTCGGAGAGCGAGAGTCCGGCGCCGGCGACGTTCTCGCGCAGGTGCGCCACCGAGGAGGTGCCGGGAATCAGCAGGATGTTCGGCGACCGCTGCAGCAACCAGGCCAGGGCGACAGACATCGGCGTCGCATCCAACCGGGCGGCTACGGCCGACAGCGCCGAGGACTGCAGCGGGCTGAAGCCGCCGAGCGGGAAGAAAGGCACGTAGGCGATGCCCTCTTCGGCGAGCTCGTCGATCAGCTCGTCGTCTTGGCGATAGGCGAGGTTGTACATGTTCTGCACGCACACGATCGGCGCGATCGCCCGTGCCTGGGCGACCTGTTCCGCCGTCGCGTTGCTGACTCCGAGGTGGCGGATCAGGCCCTGCTGCTGGAGTTCGACGAGCGTCTCGAACGGTTCGGCGAGCGAACCGGGTTGGGGTCCCTGGGCGTTGCCGAGCCGGAGGTTGACCAGGTCGAGCACCTCGAGGCCGAGGGTTTCAAGGTTCTCGTGTACGGCGCGGCGCAGGTCCTCGGGCTGTCGGGCCGGAGGCCAGCCGCCGTGCTCGTCGCGAATCGCGCCGACCTTGGTCACGATGTGCAGCGATTCTGGATATGGGCGCAGCGCTTCGTGAATCAGCTGGTTGGTCACGCGCGGCCCGTAGGCGGCGGCGGTGTCGATGTGGGTGATTCCGAGGTCGATGACCTCGCGGAGGACTGCGAGTGCGCCGTCGCGGTCGGCGGGCGGGCCCATGACCCCGGGACCGGCGAGCTGCATGGCGCCGTAGCCGAACCGGGTGACGGTCAGGTCGCCGAGGGTCCAGGTGCCGCCGGGAAGCGATGTGGAGAGCGTGCTCATGCCTCTGTCTTTCGTGTCGAGCTGGGGGTGGGGTGGTGCCTCACGGGCCCTTGCTGCAGTATTGACACGTAACTTCCTGACGGGAAGTAGGCACTTCGGAGTGCGTAAGCCACCCACGGGTTGGAGGAGCGGTCGATGGCGACGATGACGGCGGCCCAGAAGAGGGCACAGGCCAAGGCGGAATATGACGCTTTCGTGGCGGCGTGTCCTAGCCGCAAGCTGCTCGACCGGATCTCCGACAAATGGGTCACGTTGATCCTGGCCGCGCTGGGCAGCGGCGGCGGCTCGCCTCAGCCGGGCGCAGACTGTGCCGGCGAGCCCCGGTCGATGCGCTACTCGGAGCTGTCCCGCCGGCTGGCTGGCGTCAGCCAGAAGATGCTCACTCAGACGCTGCGCTCCCTGGAGCGTGACGGTCTGATCACCCGCACCGCGACGCCGACCGTGCCCGTCACGGTCACCTACGAGCTGACCGACCTCGGTCTCTCACTGCACCAATTGATGCGCGGCATCAAGACCTGGGCCGAGACGCACATGGACGATGTGCTCGCCAACCGTGCGACGTACGACACCCGCACCGCCTGCACCAAGGAGCTGCCTTGACCTCGATGACCAGCGGCGGCTCGACGACGATGACGGTGCTGGGTTCGTAGGGTCGGCGGCCGCCCCGGACCCGCCCGCACGCCCGCCACGGCCGGCCTGCGCCCCGGACCCGGGGCGGCTCTCCTTCAAGCGGCCGGCCGTTGCACGATGTTCCGGGACGGCGTGGGTCAGGCTCCGACGTAGGCCGCGAGGTGCTCGCCGGTGAGGGTGGAGCGGGCGGCGACGAGGTCGGCCGGGGTGCCCTCGAAGACGATCCGGCCGCCGTCGTGACCGGCGCCGGGACCCAGGTCGATGATCCAGTCGGCGTGCGCCATGACCGCCTGGTGGTGCTCGATCACGATGACCGACTTGCCGGAGTCGACCAGCCGGTCCAGCAGGCCGAGCAGTTGCTCGACGTCGGCGAGGTGGAGGCCGGCGGTCGGCTCGTCGAGGACGTAGACGCCGCCCTTGTCGGCCATGTGAGTGGCCAGCTTGAGCCGCTGCCGCTCGCCGCCGGAGAGCGTGGTGAGCGGCTGGCCGAGGGTGAGGTAGCCCAGCCCGACGTCGGCGAGCCGGTCGAGGATGGCGCGCGCGGCGGGCGTGCGCGCCTCGCCGGAGCCGAAGAACTCCTGGGCCTCGGTCACCGGCATCGCCAGCACCTCGCTGATGTCGCGCCCGCCGAGCCGGTGCTCCAGCACCGCCGCCTGGAACCGCTTCCCCTCGCACTCCTCGCAGGTGGTGGAGACGCCGGCCATCATCGCCAGGTCGGTGTAGATGACGCCGGCGCCGTTGCAGGTGGGGCAGGCACCCTCGGAGTTGGCGCTGAACAGCGCCGGCTTCACGCCGTTGGCCTTCGCGAACGCCTTGCGGATCGGGTCGAGCAGTCCGGTGTAGGTCGCCGGGTTGCTGCGCCGCGAGCCGCGGATGCCGCCCTGGTCGACCGACACCACGCCCGCGCCTGCGGGGATCGACCCGTGGATGAGCGAGCTCTTGCCCGAGCCGGCGACGCCGGTGACGACGACGAGCACCCCGAGCGGGATGTCGACGTCGACGTCGCGCAGGTTGTTCGCCGTCGCGCCGCGGATCTCCAGCGTGCCGGTGGGCTTGCGCACCGTCTCCTTGAGAGCGGCCCGGTCGTCGAAATGGCGGCCGGTGATGGTGCCGCTGGTCCGCAGCCCCTCGACGCTGCCCTCGAAGCAGACCATGCCGCCCGCCGTGCCGGCGCCGGGGCCGAGGTCGACGACGTGGTCGGCGATCGCGATCATCTCCGGCTTGTGCTCCACGACCAGCACCGTGTTGCCCTTGTCCCGCAGGCGGAGCAGCAGATCGTTCATCCGCTGGATGTCATGAGGGTGCAGGCCCGTCGTGGGCTCGTCGAAGACGTAGGTGACGTCGGTGAGCGAGGAGCCGAGGTGGCGGATCATCTTGACGCGCTGCGCCTCGCCGCCCGACAGCGTGCCCGACGCCCGGTCGAGCGACAGATAGCCCAGCCCGATCTCCACGAACGAGTCGAGGAGCTGCTGCAACGTCGTGAGCAGCGGCGCGACCGACGGCTCGTCGAGGCCGCGGACCCAGTCGGCCAGGTCGCTGATCTGCATCGCGCAGGCGTCGGCGATGCTGATCCCCTTGATCTTGGACGACCGGGCTGCCTCGCTGAGCCGGGTGCCGCCGCAGTCGGGGCAGGTCATGAACTTCACCGCCCGCTCCACGAACGCCCGGACGTGCGGCTGCAACGCCTCCTTGTCTTTGGACAGCATCGACTTCTGGATCCGCGGGATCAGACCCTCGTAGGTGAGGTTGATGTTGTCGACCTTGATCTTGGTCGGCTCCTTGTGGAGCAGGTCGTGGAGCTCCTTCTTGGTGAACTCGCGGATCGGCTTGTCCGGGTCGAAGAAACCGGATCCGCTGAAGATGCGGCCGTACCAGCCGTCGACGCTGTAGCCGGGGATCGTGAGCGCGCCCTCGTTGAGCGACTTGGAGTCGTCGTACAGCTGGGACAGGTCGATGTCGGAGGTCCGGCCCATGCCCTCACAGCGCGGGCACATGCCGCCGGTGACGCTGAACTCGCGCCGCTCCTTCACGGTCTTGCCGCCGCGCTCGAATTTGACCGCGCCCGCTCCGCTGACCGAGGCGACGTTGAAGGAGAACGCCTGGGGCGAGCCGATGTGCGGCCGGCCGAGCCGGCTGAACAGGATGCGCAGCATGGCGTTGGCGTCGGTGACGGTGCCGACCGTGGAGCGGGGGTTGGGGCCCATCCGCTCCTGGTCGACGACGATCGCGGTCGTCAGCCCGTCGAGCACGTCGACCTCGGGACGGGACAGCGTCGGCATGAAGCCCTGCACGAACGCGGAGTAGGTCTCGTTGATCAGCCGCTGCGATTCGGCGGCGATCGTGCTGAACACCAGCGAGCTCTTGCCCGAGCCCGAGACACCCGTGAACACCGTGAGCCGGCGCTTCGGGATCTCGATGCTGACGTCCTTGAGGTTGTTCTCGCGCGCGCCGTACACGCGAATCAGGTCGTGGGTGTCGGCAACGTGCGGCGCAGGGGACTGCGCGTCCGTCCTCGTGGCCATGCTTATCGTGTTCTCCATTTGATCAGGTGGGGGCCGCCTTCGCGGTCCCGTCGGCGTCGCCAGGCTCGATCTAACCAGCTCTGACCAGTACGTCTGGTCCTCTCGCCGGTGCGGGCGGACGCGGACCAGCGGTCGGGGCGTGGCCGGCTCAGCGCAGCTCGTTGATGCGGATCAGGTTGCCGGCGGGATCGCGGACGGCGAAGTCGCGCACCCCGTACGGCTGCTCGATCGGCTCCTGCACGATCTCGGCGCCGCTGGTCTGAAGCCGGTCGAAGAAGCCGTCGAGGTCCTCGGTGGCCAGGGTGATCATGGCGTAGGTACCCTTGGCCATCATCTCGGCGATGGTGCGACGCTCGTCTTCGGTGATCCCGGGGTTGCCGCCAGGCGGGTAAAGGACGATGGACGTGCCGGGCTGGTTGACGGGGCCGACCGTGATCCAGCGCATCCCGCCGTAACCGGCGTCGCCCCGGACCTCGAAACCGAGGACGTCGCGGTAGAAGGCCAGGGCCACGTCCGCGTCGTCGTGCGGGAGGAAGGCCGAGTGAATGGTGACGTCCATGGCACTCACGCTAGCTGCGGCTCGGTGACCGGCACTTCTCGATTCCTGACCGGCCTGGTCACCTGTTTCGCCACGCACGGCGGCATCCCGGCCGTAGCGCCCGCCGCCTGGCGCCGGTAGGTGCTGGGCGGCACACCGACCAACTCGGTGAAGCGCGTGCTGAAGGTGCCCAGCGACGAGCAGCCGACCGCGAAACAGACCTCGGTCACGCTCAGGTCGCCGCGACGCAGCAGCGCCATCGCGCGCTCGATCCGCCGCGTCATGAGATAGCTGTAGGGCGACTCACCGTAGGCGAGCCGGAACTGGCGGCTGAGGTGCCCCGCGGACATGTTCACGCCACGGGCGAGCGCCTCGACGTCCAGCGGCTGCGCGTACTCCCGGTCGATCCGGTCACGGACCCGGCGCAGCAGCGCGAGGTCGCGCAGGTGCTGGGCCGAGGCGGGTCTGCTGCTCACGCGAGAATCGTACGTCGCGCCACCGACAATTCAGCGTGCCGGCGACCCGCACCCGTTGCCTGACCTGCGGCGCGTCCGGGCCGCCGCGACGCCACGCGACCGGAGTCCTCCTGAGATCACGGCATGCGAGAAGAGATCGCGCAGGTGCTCGGCGGCCCGGCCGCCGCCCGGTGCCGCCGGTCAGCCGGCACGCTCGTGGACCGCTTCTGCGGCGGCGCTCGCGTAGAGGATCTCGCGCATGCCCGGGAGGGCCTCACGGTCGGCCCGCCACACCAGGCGCAGGCTCAGGCCGGGGACGTCCAGCGCGAGCCGGGCGAGCGCGCCGGCGGCGACCTGGTCGGCGACCGCGAACCACGGCAGCAGCGTGATCCCGAGGCCGCGCTCGGCCCACGCCCGCATGACCGGCACGCCGCCCGCCCGCACCCGCTCCACCCGGTCGCCCAGCAGCCGCTCCCCCGCCAGCCAGAACGAGCAGGCCGGAACGTTGACCAGCAACCGCTGGCCGTACAGGTCCTCCTCCCGCAGCCGTGACGCGGCGGCCAGCGGATGGTCCGGCGCGGCGACCAGCGCGAGCGGCACGGGATCGAGGTCGAGGAAGGCCAGCGGCGCGTCCGGCGCGCCGAAACCGAGCCCGCCCAGGTCCTGCCCGGTGTCGAGCAGCAGCGCCGTGTCGAGGTCCGCGGCGGCGACCGCGTCGAGGAGACGGTCGCGGGCCCCGTCTGACCGCACCTCCACCACGAGGTCGGGACGGCGCTCGGCCAGCCGGGCCAGGACCGCGGGCACGTACACGGCCGCGATCGTCTCCAGGGCGCCGAGTCGCAGCACCGGGCGGGCCTCCACGACGTCGCGCCGGGCCTGGTCGGCCTGGTCCAGCAGGCGGCGCGCCCAGCCGCGCAGGCGCTCACCGGCCGCGGTCAGGCGCATTCCCCGGGGACCCCGCTCGAACAGCGCGACTCCGAGGTCCCGTTCCAGCGTTCTGATCTGCTCCGACACCGACGACGGCGCGAGACCCAGGGCGACGGCGGCGTCGGTGACCGTCCGATGTGCCACAACCGCCTCGAAGGTGCGCAACTGCCGCAGTTCCATGCCCCCCGAACGGGCCCGGAGCGTTCGGTTATTCCGAACGCTCCCTGCGGCCGGGCCGGTGGAGCCGTACGGCGGCGGGCTCCACAGTGGGCCCAGGTTGTCTACCTTCTGGAGATCCCTTGATGACGTCCCCCGTCTCTGCCCCGGCCGCGCCACCCGTACGGCCCGCACCCGCCCGGGGCCGCGCGCTGGCCGGGATCGCGCTCGGCTACTTCATGGTGCTGCTCGACACCACCGTGCTGTCGGTCGCCGAGCCCGACCTCGCCCGGTCCTTCGGCGGCGCGGGCGTCGCCGGGCTGCAGTGGACCGTGACCGGCTACACCCTCGTGTTCGGCGCCGCGCTGCTGACGGCCGGGTCGGTGACCGACCGGTACGGCGCGCACCGCGTGTTCCGGATCGCCGTCGCCGCCTTCGGCCTGGGCAGCCTGCTGAGCGCGTTCGCGCCGTCGCTGTGGGCGCTCGTCGGCTTGCGGGCGCTGCTCGGTCTGGCGGCGGCGGGCTGCGTCCCCGCGTCGATGGCGATGATCGCCCGGCTGTACCCGGTGCCCGCCGAGCGGGCCAAGGCGGTGGCCGTCTGGGCGGCGACCAGCGGCGCCGCGCTCGTGGCCGGTCCGGTGGCGGGCGGAGCGCTGACCGACCTCGCGGGCTGGCGGGTGATCTTCCTGGTCAACGTCCCGCTCGCCGCCGTCACCCTCGCGCTCACGGCAGGAGCGGCCGTACGCTGCCCGCGCGGCGACCGGCGTATCGACTGGGCCGCCCAGATCCTGGCCTGTGCGGCGGTGGCGCTGCTGACCGACACACTGATCGCGCTCGGCGCCCACTCCTTCGTCCATGCCGCCTGGTCGGCGGCCGCCACAGCCGTGGCGGTGTGCGCCTTCGCCGTACGGGAGCGGCGCGGCCACGCCCCGGTGCTGGCGCCCGCCGTGCTGCGGACACCCGGCGTCCCCGGCGCCCTGCTGGCGGGGGCGGCGGTCAACTTCGCGATGAGCGGGGTGCTGTTCGTGCTGCCGCTGCTCTTCCAGCAGGCGCTGGGCCTGACGCCGGGGAAGATCGGGGCGGCGCTCCTGCCCATGACGCTGCCCTTCGCCGTCAATCCGCTGCTGACCGGCAGGATCGTCGCCAGGTCCGGGCCGAGGCCGCCGGTGCTGGCGGGGCTCGGCCTGCTCACGGCCGGCGGCGTCGCGTTCGGCGCGGCCGTCTGGGCGGGCGCCTCCTACCCGATCCTGCTGGCCGGGCTGGTGGCCACCGGTTTCGGTGTGTCGTTCGCGCTGCCCGCCCTGGCCACCTGGATCGTGACCGCGGCTCCCGAAGGCTCCGCCGGCGTGGCCGGTGGGCTGCTCAACGCGGCCCGGCAGTGCGGCGCCACGATCGGCGTCGCCGTGACGGGTGCGTTCGTGACCGTCGGCGTCGCCGACCAGGGACACCACGGCGCGGCGTACGCGCTGGTCGTGCCTGCTGTGGTCTGCGCCGCGGCGGCCGTCGCCGTCGCGCGGGCAGCCCAGCGGGCGGCCCGGCGCCCGGCCGGGTGAGGCACCGCTCGTAGGCGGTCCTCGCGATCGCCGCGGGCGCGTTCATCGCCTTTTCCGTCGCCGTTTCGGGGCCGTAGCCCGTTGACAAGCAGCCTCTCGGGAATGGGAGACAGCAGGGCCGCGGGACGGGCGGCCGGGAGTCATGCCGACTGCGGGAGCTAAAGACGGGGTGTGGAAAGGGCTGCACCGTGGTCACGAGGTCAGAGATCGACTATGAGGCGGTGTTCAGGGCCAGCCAGGCCCCGTCCATGCTGCTGACCGCCGACTTCGTCGTGCTCGCCGTCAACGACGCCTGTCTCGAACTGGCGGGGCGCAGCCCGCAGGACGTGTTGGGCCGCAACCTGTTCGACGTCTTCCCGCCCAACCCGGTGGCGCCGCAGGACGCCGAGCAGCAGGGTGCGCGGATGCTGCGGAACTCCCTGGAGCAGGTGGTGACCACCCGCCGCCGGGACTTCATGCCCCTGCAGAGGTACGACATCGAGGCGCCGGGTCGGCCCGGCGTGTTCGAGGAGCGGTACTGGAGCACGGTCAACACGCCCGTGCTCGGCCCGCACGGCGAGGTCCGCTGGATCGTCCTCAGCAGCGAGGAGGTCACCGACTTCGTCCGCGCGCTGCGGCGCTCCGGTGCGGGCGGCGAGCAGGACTCCCTGGCCCTGCAACTGCAGACCCTCAACGACCAGCTCAGGCGGGCGCACCGGGAGCAGCGCGAGACGACCTCCGCCCTGCGCGAGGCCATCGAACGGCAGCGGCGGCTGGTCAGCGACGCCTCCCACGACCTGCGCAACCCCATCACCGGGCTGCTCACCGAGCTGGAGGTCGCGCTGTCCGAACCCGGCATCGACCTGCAGCGGATCTTGCGCAAGCTGCTGCGCGACGCGGAACGGCTCAACGACATCGTGGCCGACCTGCTCGACCTCGCCCGCCTGGACAGCGAGGCGCACGAGGACGAGCAGCTGATCGACCTCGCCGAGTTCGTCAGCGAGGAACTGGACCGCCGCACCCCCCGCACCGCCGTCCTCACCCGCCTCGACCCGCAGGTGTACGTACGCGCCTCGGCGATCCGCCTCGCCCGCCTGCTGGGCAACCTGATGACCAACGCCGAGCGGCACACCCACACCAAGATCGAGGTCGTGGTCACCGCCGACCCTCCCGACGCCGTCCTGGAGGTCCTCGACGACGGCCCCGGCATCCCGCCGGAGGACCGCGAACGCGTCTTCGAGCGCCGCTACCGCCGGGAGGAGGCCCGCGTACGGGATCCCGGCGGGTCCGGGCTCGGCCTGTCCATCGCGCGGGAGATCGCCCAGGAGCACGGCGGCCGGCTGTACGTCGCCGAACACCACAGCGGAGCCCGCCTCGTCCTGCGTCTCCCCCTCGCCGGCGAGCGGTGCTGCGGAGAAGACGCCGCTGAAAGACGCCCCTGAGGAAGCGTCCCTTCACCCGGCGAGGGCCTCCCGGAGGAACCCCGGCGAGCTCCACCCGCGCGGCCTTCGCCTGCGACATATACAGCGGCCATGATCGGCCACCGGGCCGGGGCCGGCCCGCTCACGACGCGTACGGCGAACGGCCGCACGGATGCGGCGGCGGCCGGTCCGGGCCTGGCGTCCTAGGATCGGGGTCATGTCCCTGACCGCGGAGTACGTCGACCGGTTCGAGGCCTCCAGGCCGCGCCTGGAAGCCATCGCCTACCGCCTTCTCGGCTCCGCCGGGGAGGCCGAGGACGCCGTGCAGGAGACCTTCCTGCGCTGGCAGGCCGCCGGCGTCGATCACATCGAGGTTCCCGAGGCCTGGCTGACGAAGGTCCTCACCAACCTGTGCCTCAACCAGCTCACCTCCGCGCGGGCGCGCCGCGAGACCTATGTGGGCCGGTGGCTTCCCGAGCCGCTGCTCGCCGGGGACCCGATGCTCGGCCCGGCCGACACCGCCGAGCAGCGCGAATCGGTCTCGTACGCGGTCCTCACCCTCATGGAGCGCCTGTCCCCCAGTGAACGGGCGGTGTACGTGCTGCGGGAGGCCTTCGACTACCCGCATCGGGAGATCGCCGAGATCCTCGACATCACCGAGGCCGCCAGCCAGCAGATCTTCCACCGTGCCAAGAAGCACATCGCGGACGGCAAGGCCCGCACCGAGATCGGCGAGGCCGCCACCCGGCGCATCGTCGAGGAGTTCCTGGCGGCCGCCACCACCGGCCGGATCGAGCCGCTCGTGCGCCTGCTCACCGAGGACGCCATCGCGATCGGCGACGGCGGCGGGAAGGTCCCAGCCCGTGCCAAGGCGTTCGAGGGCGCCCTCGCGGTCGCGAAGTTCCTGCGGGGCCTGTTCATACCCGCCGAGGCCAAGCGCGCCTTGGTCGGTGGCACGGCCGAGGTATACCTCTGGACCGCCAACGGCGACCCCGCCGTCGTGGCCGTCGTGGACGGCCAGGTCGTCGGCGTCATGTGCCTGGAGGTCACCGCCGAGGGCATCGCCGCGTTCCGCAGCCAGGTCAACCCCGACAAGCTCGAACGCGCGACCGCGCAGTGGGCGGCCGCCGACCACGGAGAGCCCCTGTTCTCCGTGTGAGGCGCTTCACATCTCGTTCCTGTCAGGAAACCGCGTGCTGCCCGGTTCAAGTGGCACATCGCGCAAGACAGGAGCAAGGGGCATGCAGCACCGCATCATCGTCCTCGGAGCCGGATACACCGGAGCCATCGCCGCCGGGCGCCTGGCCAAGCGGCTCCACCGCGAGGACGTGGCCATCACCCTCGTCAACGCCGAGCCCGACTTCGTCGAACGCGTCCGCATGCACCAGCTGGCGACCGGCCAGGACCTCAAGCCCCGGCCGTTCAGCGAGATGTTCGCGGGCACCGGTGTCGAGCTGAGGCTCGCGAAGGTCACCGGCGTCGACGTCGACCGCAAGACCGTCACCGTCGTCGACGCGAACGGCGCCGGCGTGATCACACCCGAGTCCGGCGCCGAAGAACTCCCCTACGACACGCTCGTCTACGCCCTCGGCAGCGGCTGGAACGACCAGGCCGTCCCCGGGGCCGCAGAGCACGCCTATGAGATCGCCAGCCGGCCCGGAGCACTGCGGCTGCGCGAGCGCCTGGCCCGCCTCGGCGCCGGGCAGACCGTGGTCGTCGTCGGCGGTGGCCTCACCGGACTGGAGGCCGCGACCGAGATCGCAGAGGCCCGCCCGGACCTCGACGTCGTCCTCGCCTCCGGCGGCGGTCTCGGCGACTGGCTGTCGCCCAAGGGCCGCGAGCACCTGCGGAAGGTCTTCGGCAGGCTCGGGATCACCGTGCACGAGCACACCACCGTCACCGGCGTCGAAGCCGACCGCGTCGTCACCGCCGACGGCACGGCCATCCCCGCCGCGGTCACCGTGTGGACCACCGGCTTCGCGGTCCACCCGATCGCGAAGGCGACCGCTCTGGAGGTCAACGGCGCCGGCCAGATCGTGGTCGACGGGACCATGCGCTCGGTCTCGCACCCCGACGTGTACGCCATCGGCGACGCGGCCATGGCGATGGGCCCGGGGAACAAGCCGCTGCGCATGTCGTGCGCCTCGGGCACCCCGGCCGCGTGGCAGGCAGCCGACGCGATCGCGGCGCGCCTGACGGGCGGGAAGCTCCCCCATGCGCCGATCCGCTACTTCAACCAGTGCATCTCGCTCGGCCGCAACGAGGGCCTGATCCAGTACGTCACCGCCGACGACCGCGCCGTGCGGGCCGTCCTGACCGGCCGGTTGGCCGCCGTCTACAAGGAGTTGGTCTGCAAGAGCGCCGCCTGGGGCGTCGCCAACCCGACGCTCGGGCTGCCGACCCGGCGCCGCCGCGTCACGCCGGGATCTGCCGTGAAGGAGCCTGCGTAGGACGCACCAGGCGGCCGGAGGAGATGACGGAGCGTCGTCGTCACGGCCCGTGCGGGGGCTCGGGAGACTCCTGACGCAGCCGCAGCTCGGCGGCGACCGCGCGTTCGCGCAGCTGGGCCGCCTCGGCCCGGGCCACGTCGAGCTGCGCGCGCAGGTCGGCCAGCCGGGCCCGTTCCAGGGACAGCTCCGCCTGGATCCGCTCCCGCTCGGCGGTGGCGGTCCGGGCGTCCTGCTCCGCCCGGGCGGCTTCCGCGTCAGCGGCCCCGGCACGCGCTTCGGCCTGCGCCGCCTCCGCGCGCAGCCGGGCGGCCTCCGCGACGGCCTGCTCGCGGGCCGCCTCCGCCGCCTCGGCTCTGGCCAGCACCCGGTCGCGCTCGTCGTGGGCCTGCGCCACGGCCCGGTCGCGCTCGGCCTCCGCACGCGCGACCGCGCGGTCGCGTTCGGCCTCGGCCGCCTGGGCGCGGGCCAGCGCGGCGGCGCTCGACTGCTCGGCCTCACGATGCGCCCGGCGGGCCAGCTCCGCCTCCGCCCGCGCGGCACGCGCGTCGGCCTGCGCCTCGTCGCGTTCCTGGACGGCCTGCTCGGCCTGCTCCCGGGCCAGGCGGACCTCGGCCGCGGCCCGGTCCACCCGGTCGGCCAGCTCGCGTACGGCCTGCTCGCGGGCGGCCTCGGCGACCTCGGCCCGGCGGACGGCCTGGTCGGTCTCCTGCCTGGCTCGGCGTTCAGTGCTCGCCGCCTCCCGCAACGCTGCCAGGGCCTGCTCGCGGGCGGTTTCCGCGTCGGCGAAGGCGGTGTCCCGCTCGGCGTAGGCCTCCTCCGTCCGGCGGCGGGCCTCCTCGGCCTCCCTGCGTGCCTCCTCGGCGGCCTCGCGGGCGAGCCGTACCTGCTCCAGAGCCTGCTCGCGCTCGGCGCGGGCGATGGCGACGCTCGTGTGCGCCTCGGCCTGGATGGCGCTCAGCTTCGCCTCGACCCCCGCCGGGCTCAGCTCCTGGGCGAGCACCTGCGCCAGCGGCTCGATCGCCGCCGCCAGGCCTTTCTCCATGCGTTCGTACAGGTCTTCCACGCGCGCCAGCGCGCCCTCCAGGCCCGGTGTAGCGCGGCGGAGCTCCCGCTCCCTCTTGGCCGCCGCCTGGCAGTCGCCGTCCGGGCAGTACTCCCGCGGCCTGCCCCGCCGGATCGGCTGCTCGATGGGCGCGCCGCAGTGCTTGCACGCGGTGATGGTCACAGAGCTCGTCACGGCGGCCCAGCGTACCGAATTTCTGAATTTCTAGAAATAGAAAACAGAAAATATTCATCTGTTGCGCGGCCATGCCACTCAGATCACTTGGGAGATGGGTAATTCTCGCAAGCTATCGACCGGGCACCGATCCTCCTGCTGCGTCCAGAGGCATCTGTTGAGCGCCAGGTTTTGTCACTGGCCCTGAACGGGACTCCGGAGCCCTGGACGTGCGCTGACGCAAGTGATCGTTTCGGTGCCTCTGTGCGACGCATAGCGCTGGGGAACCGCTGCCAGGATGTGAAGCTGCCGGGAATCCGCAGGGGTAGCTCCCCCGGGGCCTGGCCTGCCCGACCGATGACACGCTTCACGATGATGCCCTCGACCAGCGGAGACGCCAGGTTGTGTCACTGGGAGCGGCGAGTTTGGCAGTGGAGGCGCCAGTTTTGTC
>NZ_BOOF01000013.1 GCF_016863095.1 Microbispora siamensis
GCGCCGCAGACGCATCGAGAAACTGATCATCCTCAACGGCCGAGGCACCCCTCTCGGGGCGTGAACACCTGAGCGCGCGGGCGGATCAACGCTCCCCGCGACACGTGTCATGGGCCCCCATCTCACCCCCGACATCGACATCCGCCCCTCAGGAGGTGGCGACCATCAACCGACCCAGGCAACCGACGCCGGTCCGGCGTCCGATTTGGGGCCGCGTGCTCGCCCTCACGGTCGCGTTCGCGCTCGGCGCGATCGTCGCCGGCGGGGTGGTGTTCGTAGTGACCCGGCCGAGCTCGATCGAGCAGATGGCCGACCAGATCCGCGCCGAGTCCGCCCTCCGGGACAAGACGCAGATCAAGACCCTGACGGAGCTGGCCCGCACCACGCGGGACCGGCTCCTTCCCGTACTGGAAGGCCTGAACCGGGTCATGCCCGCGGACGGCACGGCCGGCCCCGCCGCGGTCACCTCCGGCGACGTCGCGAGCTGGCGGAAGACGGCGGACGCCGCCGTCGAGAGCTTCGCCGACCCGCCGTCCGGAGAGACCGCCACCAACGTGGCGAGGTCGAGCCTCACCTCCGCCGTGCGGCAGCTCGCCACCGCCGTCGACACCTACGCGACCGCGCGGGAGCTCACCGGGCCGGCTCACGAGACCGTGCTGGACCTCGCCGCACGGCAACGCGCCGACGCGCTGTTCACCTGGTCGATCGGAGCCACCGCCCTCGACGCCGTGAACATCGACGCGGGCTACGGACATCAGCACGTGTTCCTGCCGGCCGCGCCCGGCGACGGGGTGCTCACCCCCGACTCCGAACCCGAGGGAAACCACAACGAGCACGAAGGGCACCACGACTCGTGAACAAGGCATTGCGCTACACCATCGCCCTCCTGTTGGCAGGGCTCGCCCTGATGCTCGGCGCGCCTGCGGCCTCCGCCCACGGCGGGCCGATCAAACTGGAGGTGACCGGGGACGGCGCGGACAACGTCAACGTCCTGGTCACCTACAAGGAGGACGACCACCCCGTCACGGCGATCGTCATGGCGACGCTGGTCGCCAAGTCCACCGACGGCCGCTCCTTCGGACCGGTGCCGCTCAGGTCGGCGCCCGAGGGCCAGAACCTCTACCACGCCGCCGAACCGCTGCCGGCCGGCGAGTGGAAGGTCACCGTGAAGGCGACCGAGCCCTCCAAGGCGAGCAAGACGGTGAAGGTGAAGGCAGGAGTGGTCGCGGCCGCCCCCCAGCCGGCGACGACCACGCTCGCACCGGACAAGGCGGCGGCGACCGGCCCCGCGCCCGACCAGGCCGCGACCGGCGCCTCCGGGACGGGCAAGACGGTGGACAGGGCGGCGACCGCGTCCGCGCAAGAGGCGGACGATTCGACGCCGCTCAAGATCGGCCTCATCGCTTTCGCGGCGGTTGTCGCCGTCGCGGCCTGGATCGTCCTCGCCCGTCGCAAGAACCTGTACAGCCGGCGCTGAGTGCGGCGCGATCCACGACCCGGCCCCTGCCGGAGGCGAGGCCGCGCCCGCTGCCACCGCCATCGCGCACGCGGCGACGCACCGCCGCCGGCCGCCCGTACGGCACCTCGAACGGGCGGCCGGCGGACCCCGCCCGGCCGGCGGAGGCGGGGTATGGCCGTCCGAGCGCCCTGACGGCCCGGAGGGGAAGGGCCCGGGGGAAAGGCGCCGCAGGGGAAGCACGGGAGGGGGGATCCCGGCGGGCGTTCGGACGGCCTGGGTACGCTCCGGCCGGTCAGGCACCGGCCGTCGCGAAGATCAGGAATCTGCTCGCTCCAGCGTCATCACTCGGCTCTCCGTCACCGGCCTCGGCCACCACGCCGCCCAGCGTGTCGGAAACAGGCCGATGCGAGAATGAGAAGTCGGCTCCTCGCGCGCCGCTCACCTGTCAGCCGGCCTCGGCCACCCGTATCGACCGGGGGACGGGAACCGCCGTCGCGGAGACGGGGACCACGCGGCGCGGGCCGCTCAGGAAGCGGCCGGGGTGAAGACGCCGAAGAGGTTGCCGGACGTGTCGTGGAGGTAGGCGAAGTCGGGGCCGCCCTCGATGCCCACGACCTGGCTGAGCACCTTCCCTCCCAGTGCCTCCACCTTCCGGCAGGTCTCGGCCACGTCCTGCACGAGCACGGTGAAGACGGCGTGGCCGGGCATGTCGCCACGGGTGCCGAACACGCCGCCACGCAGCTCGTCGTCACCGTCATAGCTGATGAGCCGGTAGTCCATGCCCACGGCGGCCGAGTCCTCGGCGGTCCGGAACCGCCAGCCGAACAGGTCGCCGTAGAACCGCTGGACGCCATCGGGGTCGTCGCTCGCGATCTCGAACCAGGCGACCGTGTTGACGGCGGGGGCGGCGGGAGTGGTCATCGTCGGTCTCTTTCTCTGTTGCCTTCTGGGGGGATCAATCTCCTGTGCGACGGCAGCGGCGGGCGGGCGTGACGAGCGGGGAAGGCGCTCGATCGACCGTGGCCGGTCCGTCGTCGCATGAGTAGAGTCTCCCGACCTTCGGCGACACCCCCCTGTCGGTGTTTCCAGAAATTCACGAACATCTTTTCGAATCACCGGTCAATCGAGCACCGGCGTCCGCGCGATCATGTCGGGCACGCCCGCGTCGAACGCCTCCAAGGGCCGGCCGGGCACCGGATCTTCGGTGAGGACGGCCTCGGCGATCCGGTCGAGCCGGAAGACGCGGACGGCGTCGCGCAGCCGGCACCAGGCCACCAGGTACCACCACCCGCTCCGCCCGCCGACGAACGCCCCGGGCTCCACACTTCTGGTGGTCAGCACGCCCTGCGCGTCGCCGTAGTGGATGCGTAAGACGACGCCCTTGAGCAGGGCCTCCTCGATGACCCTGCCGATCGACCCGGTGTATCGGGACTCCGGCTTGTCCTCGGTGAGGATCTGCACCCGGGCGGCCAGTTGCCGGGCCCGCTCCCCCTCGGGGCCGGGCATGGCGGCGACGAGTTTGCGCAGCGCGCTGCGCGCCTCGTCGGCGAAGGGCTGCTGTTCTGTGCGGCTGAGAGCGATCGCCACCGCCACGGCCTCGGCGGGGGTGAAGTTGAGCGGGGGCAGGGACATGCTCTTGTCCAGCGCGTACCCTCCCCTGCGCCCGACCTCCGCGTAGATCGGCACGCCGGCCTGCTGCAGCGCGGAGATGTCCCGCTCGATGGTCCGCGAGCTCACCTCGAAGCGCAGGGCGAGCTCACGCGCGGACCGGCAGCGCGGGGAGATCGCCCGCAGGTCCTCGACGATCGCGTAGAGCCGGTCGGTACGGTTCACGCCGCAGAGGGTAGGCCACCCCACCGACATTTCTCGCTGACGCGTTCGACTACCGCACATCGACGCACGTCAGCACGGACATCCGAGCGGCGCCCGTTCAGCCGGCTCAGCCGCCGACGGCCTCGGCGAGCTCGGCCAGGCGGTCGCGCCCCGGCTCGGGGAAGCGCTCGTCCATGACCTCGGCCCACGAGATCCGGTCGAGCCGGAAGACGCGCACGTCGTCGCGCAGCCGGCACCAGGCCACCAGATACCAGTGCCCGCCGCGGCCACCGAGGCAGATGCTGGGCTCGACGTCCCTGACGGTGGGCACGCCCTTGCTGTTGACGTACTCCAGGCGCAGCACGTGCCGCCCGCGCAGCGCCCTGTCGATGGCGCGCTTCACGGCGTCGGGGCCCGCGAGCGCGTACCCACCCTGGTCGAGCCGGATCGGGACACCGGCCTCCCGGAGTTTCGCGACGTCGCGCACGACGGTGCTCTTGCTGACCCCGAGGCGCGAGGCGAGCTCGCGGGCCGACAGGCATCCGCCGGATTCCAGCTCCTTCACCAGCGCGTCGCGGCGTTTCATGATTCGACGCTACGTCGATCAGTCCGGCGAAACCCGCCCAACACACCTCACTCGGACGCCACAGCACTATCACCCCAAGTCTGCAGTAGTCCCCCAGGGACGGGTGTTGCGGATGCGCTCGGGCGGTATGCCGCACAGGGCCGTGCGCTCGCACCCGAACCGCTGCCAGTCGAGCTGGCCGGGCGCGTGAGCGTCGGAGTCGATCGCGAACTCGCAGCCCATCTCGTACGCCAGCCGCATCAGGCGCTTGGGCGGGTCGAGCCGGTCGGGCCGGGAGTTGATCTCCACCGCGACCCCGAACCGCCGGCACGCCTCGAAGACGATCTCGGCGTCGAACCGCGACTCCGGCCGCCCCCGTCCGCGTACGACGCGGCCGGTGCAGTGCCCGAGTACGTCCACGTGGGGGTCGGCCACCGCCGTGACCATCCGCCGGGTCATGTCCGCGGCGTCCATCCGCAGCAGCGAGTGGACGCTCGCCACAACGACGTCGAGCCGTTCGAGCAGCTCTGGCTCCTGGTCGAGCGAGCCGTCGGTGTTGATGTCCACCTCGATGCCGGTCAGGACGCGGAACGGCGGGCCGCCGTCCCCCGCGTACCGCTCGTTGAGTTCGGCGACCACGTCGAGCTGCCGCCGCAGCCGGTCGGCGGACAGGCCGCGCGCGACCGTCAGCCGGGGCGAGTGGTCGGTCAGCGCCAGGTACTCGTGACCGAGCGAGCGGGCGGCGTCGGCCATCTCCTCGATGGGCGATCCGCCGTCCGACCAGTCGGAGTGGCTGTGGAAGTCGCCGCGCAGCGCCGAGCGCAGCGCCTGCGCGGCCTCGTCGAGGTCGACGTCCTTGGTGTCCTCGAGCCGCCGCAGGTAGGTGGGCACGGCGCCGTCCAGCGCCTCGGTGATGGCCAGGGCCGTGACCTTGCCGATGCCCCGCATGTCGGTCAGGCCACCGGTGCGCGCGAGCCGCACCAGTTCCTCCCGGGGCAGGCCCTCGATCGCGGCGGCGGCGCCCCGGAAGGCGCGCACGCGGTAGGTCGGCTCGCCGGCCCGTTCCAGCAGGAAGGCGATGCGCTTCAGCGCCTCGACGGGATCCACATCCGGCACGCTACCCGCCGTACGGAGTCTCAGCCGGGCGGACATAACAGACTCGTCAGGAACCCCGCACCAGCCTGTCCCGTTCGTCCAACCAGACGATAATGTGTGCCGATCTCGACAGCAGGAGCCCGATTGGCAGAACCCGGGGAGAGCCCCCCACCGAAGACGACGCCACCCGACGGCTCCTCCCTGCCCACCCATCCCATGGCCATGGGCACGCCGCGGCCGGAGACGCCGCCGCCGTCGAGCGGCATCAAGTCCTCCACGGCGATCAAGCTCGGCACCCTGGGCGTGCTGTCCGTCCTCGTCGTCGGCTTCTGCGCGGCGCAGGACGACTACGAGGAGGTCGGCGCGGACTGCGTGGACACCTCGACACTCAACCCGGACGGGTCGTACGTGGTCGTCGACGACGACTACTGCGACGACGACGGCCACAGCCACTACTCCGGCTCGCACGGCGCGTACCGCTGGTATTACGGCGGCACCCGCAGCGGCGGCCGGGTCTACCGCGGCACGACGGTCAAACCGGCCGACGCCCAGATCACGACCCGGTCGGGGCGGGTCGTGCAGCGGGGCGGCTTCGGCTTCCACTCCGGCGGCGGCGGCTGAGCACGTGCGCAGGCTGACCTCGGCGCCCAGGGAGAACTGGGCCGCCCTCATCGAGTCGCAGGGGCTCGCGTTCCACCGCTCCGCCCACCCCGAGGGCCTCACCCGGCCCTACTGGGACGAGAGCGTCCACTACGTCTTCACGATGGAGGAGGTCCTCGCCCTGGAGGAGCAGGTCGAGGAACTCCACCGGATGTGCCTGGCCGCGGCCGACCACATCGTGGCCTCCGGCCGGTTCGCCGACCTCGGCATCCCGCCGCACTGCCGCGCGGCCGTCGCGGAGTCGTGGCGGCGGCGCGACCCGCACGTCTTCGGCCGGTTCGACCTGCGCTACGACGGCACGGGACCGGCCAAGCTGCTGGAGTACAACGCCGACACCCCGACCAGCCTGGTCGAGAGCTCCGTCGTGCAGTGGTTCTGGCTGAAGGACGTGTATCCCGAAGACGACCAGTGGAACTCGATCCACGAGCGGCTCGTCGACCGCTGGAAGTCCCTCACGCTCCAGACGGGCCCGGCCCACTTCGCGTGGACCAGCGCCGACGAGACGGGCGAGGAGGCGATGACCATCGGCTACCTCCAGGAGACCGCGGAGCAGGCCGGGCTCGTCACGGCGGCGATCGCCATGGAGGACATCGGCTGGGACGCGCTCAACAGGCGGTTCGTCGACATGGAGCACCGGGTCGTCCGCACGCTGTGCAAGCTGTACCCCTGGGAGTGGATCGTCGCCGAGCCGTTCGCGCCGCACGCGCTCGCGCAGCAGATCTCGATGACGTGGATCGAGCCGCTGTGGAAGATGCTGCTGTCCAACAAGGCCCTGCTGGCGATCCTATGGGAGCTCTACCCGGGCCACCCGAACCTGCTGCCCGCCTACCTCGACGGTCCCCGGGAGCTGGCCGGCGGACCCGGCTACGTGCGCAAGCCGCTGCTCGGCCGCGAGGGCGCGTCGATGCGGATCGCCGCACCGGGCGTCGAGGTGGAGACCGAGGGCGACTACGGCACCGAGGGCTTCGTCTACCAGGAGTTCCTGCCGCTGCCGGACTTCGACGGCTGGCGTCCGGTGCTCGGGGCGTGGATGGTCGACGACGAGTCGGCCGGGCTCGGCATCCGGGAGACCTCCGGCCTCGTCACCGACGACACGTCCTCTTTCGTCCCCCACCGCATCCACGGCTGAAAGCGAAGGCCCCCGTGAACACCACAACCTCCATCGCCGACGTGCTCACACACGGCGCCCTGGCGATCCTCGCGTACGCCATCCTGGGCGTGCTGCTGCTCGTCGCCGGGTTCTACGTCGTGGACCTGGCGACGCCCGGGCGCCTCAGCAAGATCATCCGTACCGATCGCAATCCCAACGCCACGGTGCTGGCCGCCTCCAGCGTCGCCGGCGTCGGGCTCGTCGTGGCGGCCTCCATCTGGTCGTCGGGCGGCGCGCTGCGCGAGGGGCTGCTCGCGACGCTCGTGTTCGGCCTGGTGGGCATCGCCGTGCAGACGCTCGGCATGGTGGCCTTCGACAAGGTCGCCGGCATCTCGGTGCGTGAGCTCGTCCGGGAGACCACGCTGCAGCCCGCCGCCGTCCTCCTCGGCGTGACGCACTTCTTCATCGGCCTCATCACGGCCGTCGCCGTCATCTGAGCCGTCTACACCGGGGGACGACCCCCGGACCCCCGCAAACGCCGGTCAGACGATCCTCGCTCCGCTGCGGGTCATCCGACCCGTCGACACCGGGGGACGACCCCCGGACCCCCGCAAGCGCCGGTCAGACGATCCTCGCTCCGCTGCGGGTCATCTGCCTCGTCTCGTGCCGGTGAAAGATTCATCGGCACGCGGGAGGAGGCCCAGGTGGGAGCATCGAGGGTCCCAGCGGGGAATTTCCGGGGATACGCGCGTATAGACCGTTCCCGCCCGAAGGGCCTACTCTCCTCCTCGTGATCACGGGGACCGCGACGTCCGGGCAACCGGCGGAGGAGCCGCCCCGGGAAGGCAGCGACCCCGACACCCTGGAGGCAGCCGCCGTGGACGAAACGGCCGTCGCGGAGCCAGGAGACACCGCAGGCACCCGGGCAGCCGGCGAGGCGGAGCCCGGAGACACAGCCGGCGCCACGGCTCCCGCCGAACCGGAGGAACGGCCGGGCGGCGAGGCGGACCCGCGCCCCGCCCCGCGGTTCTGGAGGTCGAACCGCCATGTGATCGCGCTGTCCGTGCTCTGCGCGCTGTCGGCGGCCCTGAACTGGACCCTTTCCCTGCTCAGGTTCGCCCACTTCCAGGTGAGCACCTACGACCTGGTCATCTTCGACCAGGCGGTGCGCGGATACTCGCACTTCTCGGCGCCCACGGTGCCGCTGCGCGGGGTCACCGGCGGCCTCGGCATGGACTACATCCAGCTCGCCGACCACTTCTCGCCGATCCTGGCCGTGCTGGCGCCCCTCTACTGGCTGCACGACGGGCCCGAGACGCTGCTCGTGACGCAGGCCGTGCTGTTCGCCCTGGCCATCCCGTTCGTGTGGATGTTCACCCGCCGCGTGCTGGGCACGCCGCACGCCTACCTCGTCTCCGTGGCGTACGCCATCTCCTGGCCGATCGCGCAGGCGACGGCGGTGGAGTTCCACGAGGTGGCCTTCGTGCCGCTGCTGAGCGCGATCGCCGTCGAACGGCTGCACGCCGGGCGGCGGCTGCCCGGCCTGCTCGCGGTGCTCGGCCTGCTGCTCACCAAGGAGGACCTGGGCCTCATGGTGGCGGGCCTCGGCGTCTGGCTGTTCCTCACCGGGCAGCGCAGGCTCGGCGCCGGGCTGGTCTTCACCGGGGTGGCCGCGTTCGAGGTGGTGCGCAAGTTCGTGATCCCCCTGGCGGGCGGCAACCCGGCGTACTACACGCGCTACTCGAAGCTCGGCGAGGACCTGCCGCAGATGCTGTGGAGCGCCGTCACGCGCCCGCACGAGTTCGTGGCCATGCTCTTCGACGACCACTCGAAGTGGGACACCTGGGGCCTGCTGCTGTGGCCGGCGCTGTTCCTGTGCCTGCTGTCCCCGCTGTTCCTGGCGGCGCTGCCGCTGATCCTGGAGCGGCTGCTGGCCGACTCCGACAACTGGTGGTCGACCGGCTGGCACTACGACGCGTTCGTGATCGTGATCCTGCTGATGGCCGGGGTGGACGGCGCCGCCCGGCTCATCCGGTGGCTGGAGCGGCGCGGGGTGCCGCGCCCCGGGCACGGACTGCGGCTCGCCTACGCCGCCGCGGTCTTCGCGGTCGCGGTCACCACGGTCCCCTACCGGCCGTTCGACAACCTGATGAGCCCGGACTTCTACCATCCCGACCCGCGTACGGAGGCCCGGGAGCAGGCCATGAGCATGGTCCCCGACGGCGTGGTGGTGGAGGCGACCGACGACTTCGGCGCGCGGCTGTCCGGCCGGACGACCGTGCTGTGGTGGGACTACCAGAAGCGGGGCACGCCCTGGATCGTGGCCTCGGTCAACAACGACCTGCGCGGCGTGGTGGACAGCTACCTGAACGAGGGCTACGAGCTGCGTCTCGACCGGGACGACATCGTCGTGCTGCACCGCATCGGCTCCTGAGGCCGCCGACCGCCGTTCCGACCTGCGGCGACAGCGTCCACACCCCCGTACGGCACGATCACCGGGATGACCTGGCACGCTAGAGGGCGTGAGCGAGCGGGGCGCGTGGAACGGCGGACAGGTGCGTGCGGACGGGCAGGGCGACGACGTCGTCCGGATGGCCGGAGACGGTGTGCCGATGAGCGACAAGATCCGGGAGGACACGGCGCGGCGGCTCGACCGGGCCATGGGCAGCCTCGGGACGGCCGCGATGGCCAGGATGGAGGAGCGGCTGGCCTGGTATCGCGCGCTGTCTGCGGAGGACAGGTCGTGGGTCGGCCTGGTGGCGCAGGCCGGCATCGCGGCGTTCGTGGAGTGGTTCGGCCACGCGGGCGAGGGGCGGCCGACGCCGAGCATCGAGTTCTTCGGCACCGCGCCGCGCGAGCTCAAGCGCAGCGTGTCGCTCCAGCAGACGGTCGACCTCGTCCGCATCGTCGTCGAGGTCGTCGAGGCCCAGGTCGAGGAGCTGGCCGCGCCCGGCGGCGCGGAACTGCTGCGGCACGCGATGCTGCGCTACACGCGCGACGTCGCCTTTGCCGCCGCCCAGGTGTACGCCAGGGAGGCCGAGGCGCGCGGCTCGTGGGACGCCCGGCTGGAGGCGCTGATCGTGGACGCGCTGGTGCGCGGCCAGGTCGACGACGGGCTGCACTCGTGGGCCGCCGCGCTCGGCTGGACCTCCGCGCCGGTCGTCGTCTTCGCCGGGTACGCCCCAGACGAGGACCCGCAGAGCGTCATCGACGGGCTGCGCGACAAGGGGCGGCGCCTCGGCCACGAGCTGCTCGCCGGGGTGCAGGGCGACCGGCTCATCGTCATCGTGGGCGGCGCGGACGGCGTCAAGGACGCGGCGCGCGGCGTGGTGGCGCGCTTCGGCCCCGGGCCCGTCGTGATCGGGCCGGAGGTGCCCGACCTGCACGCGGCGGCCAGGTCGGCCCGCGCCGCCATCGCAGGCCTGCGCGCCGCAGCCGGCTGGCCCGACGCCCCGCGCCCGGTGCTCGCCGAGGACCTGCTGGCCGAGCGCGCACTGGACGGTGACGAGGACGCCCGGGCCCAGCTGGTGGAGAACGTCTACAAGCCGCTCGCCGGGACCCCGCTGCTCGACACGCTCGCGACGTACCTGGAGCAGGGGACCTCCCTCGAGGCGACGGCCCGGCTGCTGTTCGTCCATCCCAACACCGTGCGGTACCGTCTACGTAAGATCACGGAACTGACCGGGTACCAGCCCACGGAGGGGCGGTCCGCATTCACCCTCCAAGTGGGTCTCATACTCGGGCGCCTGTCCGTAACCTGAGCCGGGTGCCTTAATCTTCTCGACACCGAAACTGTAGGTACCCCACAACGCGGCGGCCACAAAGTTCGTTCGGATCTCCATCAGTGTGGTGAACCTCTACAGGGCAGGGTTGAGTACGTGCTCGTCATCGTCGCTCCGGGCCAAGGCGCCCAAACCCCAGGATTCCTCAGTCCGTGGCTCGAGATCCCCGAGTTCCGCGACCGAATCTCCGCGTGGTCGGAGATCGTGGAGCTCGATCTCGTGACGTACGGGACGACCGCCGGCGCCGACGAGATCCGCGACACCGCCGTGGCCCAGCCCCTGCTCGTGGCGGCCGCTCTGGCGTCGTTCGAGACGCTCGGGGTCCGGCCGGACATGGTCGCGGGGCACAGTGTGGGCGAGCTCGCCGCCGCCGCGATCGCCGGGGTGCTGACCCCCGAGCAGGCCCTCGTCCTGGTGCGCGAGCGCGGCCGGGCCATGGCCAAGGCCGCCGCCGTCACCGAGACCGGCATGAGCGCGGTGCTCGGCGGCGCGGAGGAGGACGTCCTCGCCGCGATCGACAAGCACGGGCTGACCCCTGCCAACATGAACGGCGCGGGCCAGATCGTCGCGGGCGGCACCCGGGCGCAACTGGAGGCCTTCGCGGCCGAGCCGCCGGAGAAGGCGCGGGTGCGCCCCCTGGCGGTCGCCGGAGCCTTCCACACCGTCCACATGGCCCCCGCCGTCGACCACCTGCGCGCCGAGGCCGCGGCCCTCACCCCCGCGGACCCGTCGGTCACGCTGCTGTCCAACGCCGACGGCGCGGCCGTCGCCGGAGGAGGCGAGTTCCTGGACCGGCTGGTGAACCAGGTGGCCAACCCGGTCCGGTGGGACGCCTGCATGGCGACGATGGCCGAGCGGGGCGTCACCGCCATGATCGAGCTGCTGCCCGGCGGCACGCTGACGGGCCTGGCCCGGCGGGCCCTGCCCGGCGTGAAGACCGTGGCGCTCAAGACCCCTGACGACCTGGACACCGCCCGGGAGGTGCTGAAGTGAGGCTCGGTCAAGGCGCCCCCGCGGCGAGGATCCTCGCCTTCGGCGGCTACCAGCCCGCCCAGGTCGTGACCAACGACGACCTCGCCGCCCGGCTCGACACCAACGACGAGTGGATCCAGAGCCGCGTCGGCATCAAGGAACGCCGCATGGCGGGCCCGCAGGAGTCGGAGATCGACCTCGCGGTGCAGGCGGGCGGCAAGGCCCTGGCGGCCAGCGGCCTGTCCAGCGACGACATCGACCTGGTGATCGTGGCGACCTGCACGATCGAGGCCCCGATTCCCAACGCCGCCGGCCGCGTCGCCCACCGGCTCGGCATCGACGCCCCCGGCGCGTACGACATCAACGCCGCCTGCGCCGGGTTCTGCTACGCGCTGGCCGCCGCCTCCGACGCGGTGCGGTCGGGCTCGGCGACCAACGTGCTGGTCGTCGGCAGCGAGAAGCTCAGCCAGTGGGTCGACGGCGAAGACCGGTCGACCGCTGTGATCTTCGCCGACGGCGCGGGCGCCGCGGTCGTGGGCCCCTCCGACCGGCCGGGCATCGGCCCGGTGGCCTGGGGCAGCGCCGGCGACAAGGCCGACGCGATCATGATCAAGGACCGCCGGTCCTTCCTCTACCAGGAAGGCCAGACGGTGTTCCGCTGGGCCACCACCGCGCTTCACCCGGTGGCCAAGCTCGCCTGCGAGCGTGCGGGCGTGGACCCCGCCGACCTGGCCGCCTTCGTCCCACACCAGGCGAACCTGCGGATCGTCGAGGCCATCGCGCGCAAGCTGGGCGCCGACAACGCCGTCGTCGCCAGGGACATCGTGCTCGCCGGCAACACCTCCGCCGCGTCGATCCCGCTCGCGCTCTCGCGCATGATCGAGCGCGGCGAGGTCCAGTCGGGCGGCCTGGCCCTGCTGCTGGGCTTCGGCGCCGGCCTCACCTACGCCTCCCAGGTGATCGAGATCCCCTGAGGAACGTGTACGGCCTGCCGTACACAGCTGGGGCAACCCAGGAAACCCGGAAGACAGTAAATCCAAGGAGTAGTCGCGACATGGCACTGACCGAGCAGGAGATCCTCGCGGGCCTCGGCAAGATCATCAACGAGATCACCGGCATTTCGGCCGACGAGGTCACGCCGGAGAAGAGCTTCGTGGACGACCTGGACATCGACTCGCTCTCCATGGTCGAGATCGCCGTCGCGGCCCAGGACGAGTTCGGCGTCGAGATCCCCGACGACCAGCTCAAGCACCTGAAGACCGTCAAGGACGTCATCAACTTCATCCAGGCCTAAGTACGACGGCCGCGCGGACGTGCCCGCCCCGCCTGAGGCGACAGGGCGCGTCCGGCCCCCTTTCACGCCCCGACACAAGAGGAGTGCAGACAAGTGAGTAAGGACCGGGTACGTGTCGTAGTCACCGGGCTCGGCGCGACGACGCCCCTCGGTGGAGACGTCGCATCGACCTGGTCGGCGCTCCTCGAGGGGCGGTCGGGCATCCGCCCGCTCACCGAGGACTGGGTCGACTCCGTGCCGGTGAAGTTCGCCGGCAGGGCCGCCGTCGATCCGGCCGAGGTCCTGCCGCGGCCGGAGGCCCGCAGGCTCGACCGCAGTGAGCAGTTCGCGCTGATCGCCGCTCGCCAGGCGTGGCAGGACGCGGGCGCCCCCGAGGTTCCCGCCGAGCGGCTCGGCGTCTGCGTGTCCAGCGGCATCGGCGGCATTGGCACCACGCTGTCGGCCTACGACACCTTCAAGGAGAAGGGCTGGCAGCGGCTGTCGCCGTTCACCGTCCCGATGCTCATGCCGAACGGCCCGGCGGCCTGGGTGGGCCTGGAGCTCGGCGCCATGGCCGGCGTCCACGCCACCGTCTCCGCCTGCGCCTCCGGCGCCGAGGCCATCGGCTACGCGATGGAGATGATCCGCAGCGGCCGGGCCGACGTCGTCGTCGCCGGCGGCACGGAGGCGGCGATCCATCCGCTGAACATGGCGGCCTTCGCCGCTGCCCGGGCCATGTCCACGAGGAACGACGAGCCCGAGCGGGCCTCCCGCCCCTGGGACCGGGGCCGTGACGGCTTCGTCCTCGGCGAGGGCGCAGGACTGGTCGTGCTGGAGTCGTACGAGCACGCGGTGGCCCGCGGCGCCCGGATCTACGCCGAGGCGGCGGGCCTGGGCATGTCCGCGGACTCGCACCACATCACCCAGCCGGAGCCCGAGGGCCGTGGCGTCATGATGGCGATGACCCAGGCGATGACCGACGCGGGCCTGACCGGCCGGGACATCCTGCACGTCAACGCGCACGCCACCTCCACCCCCGCGGGCGACGTCATCGAGGCGCAGGCCATCCAGAAGTCGATCGGGTCGCACCCCCTCGTCACGTCGACCAAGTCGATGACCGGGCACCTGCTCGGCGGCGCCGGCGGCATCGAGTCGGTGTTCACGATCAAGACGCTGGCCGAGCGGGTGGTGCCGCCCACGATCAACGTGGACGACCTGGACGAGGGCGTCGAGGTGGACATCGTGCGCGCCAAGCCGCGCGACCTCCCCGAGGGGCAGATCGCGGCGGTGAACAACTCCTTCGGGTTCGGCGGACACAACGTCGCCGTGGCCTTCACGACGGTTTGACAAGGGAGTCTCGAATGACAGTGCTGGACAGCAGAACGGTGGCCGATGCCGCCGAAGCGGCCGCCGTCGACGCCCGTGACCCCCTGGTGCGCCTCGGCCACCTGCTGGACGAGGGCTCGATCCGGCCGATCACCCCGGAGGACAAGAGCGGCGTGCGGGCGGTGACCGGGCGCGTCGAGGGTGTGCCGGTCGTGGCGTTCTGCAGCGACGCCCGGGTCCAGGGCGGCGCGATGGGCTCGGAGGGCTGCGAGCACATCGTCCACGCCTACGACGTGGCCGTGCGCGAGCGGGTGCCCGTCATCGGCGTGTGGCACTCCGGCGGCGCCCGGCTCGCCGAGGGCGCGGAGTCGCTGCACGCGGTCGGCCGGGTGTTCGCCGCCATGACCAAGGCCTCCGGCGTCGTTCCGCAGATCTCCGTCGTGGTCGGCCCGGTGGCCGGCGGCGGCGCCTACGGCCCGGCCCTCACCGACATCGTGATCCTGGCCGACAACGGCCGCATCTTCGTCACCGGGCCGGACGTCGTGCGCAGCGTGACCGGCGAGCAGACCGACATGGCCTCGCTCGGCGGGCCGGAGCCGCACAGCAAGCGCAGCGGCGTCGTCCACGTCGTCGCCAAGAGCGAGGGTGAGGCGCTGCTCAGGGCCCGCCAGCTCGCCTGCCTGCTCGGCCATCAGGGCCGGATGCGCGAGGTGGACGAGGTCGACTTCGGCAGCCTGCTCCCCGACAACCCCCGCCGCGCGTACGACGTGCACCCGCTGGTGAACGGGCTGCTCGACGAGCCCGGTGTGGAGCTGCACCCCAAATGGGCGCCGAACATCGTCACCACCCTGGGCCGGCTCGGTGGCCGCACCGTCGGCGTCATCGCCAACAACCCCATGCGGCTCGGCGGCTGCCTCGACTCCACCTCCGCGGAGAAGGCCGCCCGGTTCGTTCGGATGTGCGATGCCTTCGGGGTGCCGTTGGTGGTGCTCGTGGACGTGCCCGGTTACCTGCCCGGTGTCGGCCAGGAACACGACGGCATCGTCCGGCGCGGCGCGAAGCTGCTGCACGCGTTCGCCGAGGCCTCGGTGCCGAGGGTGACGGTGATCACCCGCAAGGCGTTCGGCGGCGCCTACATCGCGATGAACTCCCGCTCACTGGGCGCGACCCGCGTGTTCGCCTGGCCGACCGCCGAGGTGGCCGTCATGGGTGCGGTCGCGGCCGTCCGCGTCCTCAAGCGGCGCGAGCTGGCCGCCGCTCCCGAGGAGGAGCGCTCCGCGCTCGAGGCCCGGCTGGCCGAGGAGCACGAGAAGACGGCGGGCGGCCTCCAGCGCGCCCTCGACCTCGGCGTGATCGACGAGGTGATCGAGCCGGCCAAGACGCGCGGCATGATCGCAAGGGTGCTCGCCCAGGCCACCCCGGCCCGCGGCGCCCACGGCAACATCCCGCTCTGACGACGTACCGGAAGCGCCGGTCCCCGAACCCGGGGACCGGCGCTTCCGCGTTCTCCCAGGGCGGATACCAAGCTACTTGACGCTAAGCGACAAGTACTTGATGCTTGTCGTCAAGTAGAAGGGAGGCGGGCATGGACGAGCGCCGCGAACTGGCCGAGGACCTGTGCCGGGTCGTCGGCGGCAGGGTGCTCGGCGCGCTGGAGATCCTCTTCGAGCCGGACGAGCTGTCCGGCGAGGACACGCGACTGCGCGAGCTTCTGGCGGTGAAGAGCCGGGCCTGGGCCGACGTGCTGTGCGGCGAGGACGACCGCGCGGCCGCCTTCCTCGCGATCCGGCTGGTGAGCGCGCTGTATCCGGGCGACGCGCCGTTCGACCCGCCCACCGCCTGGTGGGGCACGCCACTGGGCCGGGCGGTCGCCCGGCGCGCGGGGCACCCGGCCGCGACCGCGGTGCCGGTCTCGGTCGCCGCGGCGATGCTCGGCATCACCCGCCAGGGCGTCCACGACCTGGTGCGCCGGCACAAGCTCGACCGCGATCCCGAGGGTGCGATCACCACGGCGTCGATCCAGGCCCGCCTCTCCCGCAGCCACGGCGACCAGGCCGCGGCGGGCATGAGGAGGCGTGAATGACCGTATCCACTGACGACGTCCTGCGACTGGCGGACGGCCTGGCCGTCCGGCGGCTGGGATTCGGCGCGATGCAGCTGCCCGGCCCGGGGGTGTGGGGCCCGCCGCGGGACCACGCCACCGCGCTCGCCGTGCTGCGCCGGGCCGTGGAACTCGGCGTCACCCACATCGACACCAGCGACTTCTACGGCCCGCATGTGGCCAACGACCTGATCAAGGAGGCTCTGCATCCCTATCCGGACGACCTGGTCATCGCCACCAAGGTCGGCGTGGTCCGCGACGAGTGGCGCGGGTTCGAGGCCGCCGCGGAGCCTGAGCGACTGCGCGAGCAGGTCGAGGAGAACCTGGTGCGGCTCGGCCGGGCCCGGCTCGACCTCGTCTACCTGCGGATGGGCGGCGACGGCCTGCTGTTTCCCGGCGAGGTGCCCTTCGCCGAATCCTTCGGGGCGCTGGCCGAGCTCCGCGAACGGGGGCTGATCCGGGCACTCGGACTCAGCGGCGTGACGCCGGAGCAACTGGCCGAGGCCCGCGCGATCGCGCCCGTGGCCGCGGTGCAGAACCGGCTCCATCTGTTCGACCGGTCGGGTGCGGACGTCCTGGCCGCGTGCGAGGCCGCCGGCATCGCGTTCACCGCCTATTTCCCGCTCGCCGCCGGCATGCTCCGGCCCGGGCTGGACCTGTCGCAGGCTCCGCAGGGCATGGCCCCCTCGGCCGAGCAGTTCGCCGTGCTCGACGAGGTCGCCGGCCGATACGGCGCGACCCGCGCCCAGGTGGCGCTCGCCTGGCTGCTCGGTCGTTCCCCGGTGACCCTGGCCATTCCCGGCACCACCTCGCTCGCCCACCTCGAGGAGAACATGGCCGCGGCCCGGCTGCGCCTGTCCCCCGAGGACATCGCCCTGCTGGACGGGCTGGCCTGAGGCGTCACCCGCCCGGCCTCCCCAGGTGGGGCGCCGGGCGGATGCGGGCGAGGTCAGGACGTGAGCTGGGGAAGCTCCAGGTAGGACTTGCCGCGGACGAACCACTGGAAATCGGCCGCATTCTTGCCGCTGGGCGAGGGCAGCCCGGCCCGCAGGTTCACGGCGGTGTTGACCAGGCCCCAGTTGAGGCCGCAGCCCGACGCCTTCGGCACGGCGAACGTCGTGTCCTTGGCCGCGACCTTGAAGACCGGCGTCCCGTCGATGGACGTCAGGTCCAGCAAGGTGACCTCGGGGTTCAGCACGATCGGAGTGGCGTCGCTCCCGATGTAGCACTTCTTGCCGAGCAGCGAGTGGATCATGCGGATCTTGATGCCGACGTTGGTCGGGAAGATCGGGCCGGCCTCGACCTTGCCGGTGCCCTGGGTCTCCACGTACACGTCGGTGAGCTTGGGCACCTCGAACGGCTTGCCGATGAGGCCGCCGGGCACCTTCATCCGGCCGCCGGCGACGCTGCCGAACGCCGCCGCCGTACTGCCGTCGGCGAGCTTGCCCTGTGCCACGGTGATCCGCAGCGGCTCGCTGATGTCCTGGGTGATCGAGCCGAGCTTGATCGAGCCGCCCACGGTGATGATGAAGATGCAGCTCCAGGTGTCGGGCGTGGCGCCGGCGGGAAGCCGTGGGCAGTCGGCCCAGTCGGCGTCGCTCGGGTGGTAGTCGTAGGCGGCGGCCGCCTGGGCGGGCGCCGCCGAGCCGGCCAGCAGCGCCGCCGCCGCCACGCCGATCACCAGGCGCCGGGCAAGAACGCTCATGGACTCCTCCTCGGGTCCGCGTCGGGGGGTGCGGACGTGAATGAGTCCCGGTATATCTGCGAAAAAGACGACTTTCTATGTCGCTTTCACAAGGCGCAAGGGCGGATTGTTATCACGATCCGCATAAAAAGGCGTCAGACGGCCGCGTGCAGCCAGCGCACGGGCGCACCCTCGCCCGCGTACCTGAACGACTCCAGCTCCTCGTCCCACTGCTTGCCGAGCAGGCGGTCGAGCTCCTCCTCCAGGACGACTCGGCCCTGGGCCGCCATCAGCATCACGTTGCGTAGCCGGTCCTCGGGGATCAGGATGTCCCCGTTCGCGCCGACGACCGCCGTGAAGGCGCCCAATGTCGGCGTGTAGGCGTGCCGGGAGCCGTCGACGCCCGGCGAGGCGTCCTCGGTTATCTCGAAGCGGATGCGCTGCCAGCCCATGAGTGAGGACGTGATCGCCGCCGCCGTGCCGGGACGCCCCTCCCACTCGGCCTGGGCCCGCAGGGTCCCGGGCGCGGCGGGCTGGGCGGTCCACGTCAGGTCGACGGGCACGCCAAGAACGCCTGCGACGGCCCACTCGATGTGCGGGCACAGCGCAGGCTGAGCCGAGTGGACGTACAGGACGCCACGAGCAGCAGCCACCGGACCTCCCAATTCGCATGAGGTGCGCCTTCCCCAACGGCCTCACACTTGGGATGATCACGGTTGGATGACTGTAGGAGAGACTACCGTCCGTCGCAGCCCGGCACCAGAGGGGGGTCATACCGATTGGCGCTTGGCGACCAACTGAATCGGGAAGGACGCGTTCCGTAACCATCGCGGAAAGGCCCCCTGATGCGCAGCCGGCTCGTCGAACCCCTCCCAGGACGGCCCGTCCTCATCCGGCCGGACGAACTCCTGACCTCCTCCCCCGCCGCCGTCGCCCGGTGGGCCCTGGCCGCCGAGCCCCTTCCCGGCGCCGGTCGGCTCCACCGCGTACGGCTGCCGCCGGGCACCGACGTGATCGATCTGACGGCCACGCTCCGCGACCGCGGGCACCCGGCCTCCCCCAACCACATCCTGTCGGGCCAGCCGCTGTTCTTCGGCGGGCCCGGCGGACCGCCCCTGCCCGCGGCGGCGCCGCCGTACGAGCCGGGCGAGCCGTGCGAGGTCACCGTGGCGGTCCTCGACACCGGGCTGGCGCCGCACCCGTGGCTGGCACGGTGGTACAGCGACGACATCGCCGAGACACCCGACGCGGACGGCGACGGCGTGCGCGACCGGCAGGCGGGGCACGGCACGTTCGTGGCCGGGCTGATCCTGCGGCACGCGCCCGGCGTCCGGCTACGCGTCCTCCGCTTCCTCGACAGCGACGGCGTGAGCGACGAGGCGGCGCTGCTGCGCGCGCTCGCCGGGCTGCGCGGCGGCCGGGCCGACGTGGTGAACCTCTCCTTCGGCGGGCACACCTTCGACGACGCGCCGCCCCTCGGGCTGGCCGAGGCGCTCGCGGGCTTCCCCGCCGTCGTCGCGTGCGCGGGCAACACCGCGTCGTCGCGTCCGTTCTGGCCCGCGGCCCTGCCCGGCGTGGTCGCGGTCGGCGCGCTCGACGGCGACGCCAGGGCCGGTTTCTCCGCGTACGGCCCGTGGGTGGACGTCTGGGCTCCGGGCGTCGGCCTGGCCAGCAGCTTCCTCGATTACGGCGACTTCCGCGGCTACGCCGTCTGGAGCGGCACGTCGTTCGCCGCCGCGGTCGTCACCGGGGCTCTCGCCCGCCTGTGCCGGCAGGTTCCGCCGGGCCAGGCCGTACGGCGCCTGCTCGACGGCGGCCGCCGGGTCGCGGATCTCGGGGTGGTCGTGGCGAGCGCAGATCGGTAAGGTCTCTGTCACCATACGCTTCTCCCCGAGCGCGCAGAGTGACAGATGCCGACAGACAACTCCTTCGCCACCATCGACCAGGCCGCCTGGGAGGACCTGGTCGCCCGATTCGACGGCAGGATGTGGGCGGTCGCCCGGGCGTTCGGGCTGAGCGCCGCCGACGCGGCCGACGCCGTGCAGGGCGCCTGGCTCCGCCTCGTCGAGAACGCGGGCGCCATTCGCGATCCCGAACGGATCGGCGCGTGGCTCGTCACCACGACCCGGCACGAGGCGGCCCGGCTCAGCCGCAAGGCGCGTGGAGAGGTGGTCTCCGACCTGGACGTGCCGGACACGACGTTGCCCGACCCGACGGCCGCGGTGGTGGACGCCGACTTCGGCAGGCAGGTGTGGCGCAGGCTCGACCTGCTCGGCGAGCCGTGCCGCTCGCTCATCCGCCTCTACGTGCTCCATCCCGAGGCGCGGTACGCCCAGATAGCGGTCCGCCTCGACCTGCCTGTCGGCAGCATCGGCCCCACCCGGGCCCGCTGCATGGCCCGACTGCGCGCCCTCGTGGAGGAGGAGAACCGATGAGGGAGGAATACCTGCTGGCGGCCCTGCGCATGGGAGCGGGCGCCGATCCGGTGCCGGAGGGCGTGTCGGCCGCCGCCCGGGCGGTCTTCGGCCTGCGGGTGCCCGGAGGCGTGCCCGCCGGGCCGGTCGACCTCCCCGTGCCGCCGGGAACCCGCTCCTCCGCCGAGGCCGGGACCGCGCAGACCGAGACGGCGCAGGCCGGGGCCGTGCAGACCGGTGTCCGCCGCTTCAGCGCGGACGGCCTGGTCATCGACATCGAAACCGCCGTCACCGGCGGGCGCATGGAGGTGGCCGGTCAGGTGTCCCCCCTCCCTGGGCCGGACGCCAGGATCGAGGTGCGGACCCCGCACATCGCCAAGGTCCGCGTGCCGTCCGGCAGCGGCCACTTCGCGGTGGCCGGGCTGCCGCCCGGGTGGGTCAGCGTGGTCTGCCACCGGCCCGGTCACCCGCCCGTCTTCACCCGCTGGATCCACGTACGCCCGTGACTTCTCGCATGGACCTCTTGGACAGGGCCGAAACCGCCGTGCGGCTCTCCGCGACCGACCCTCGGCTGGCCCTCGCGGAGGCGAGAGCCGTACTGGACCTGACCGCCGGCGCCTGCGGCGAGACGGCCTCGGTGGCGCTGCGCGCGGCGGCACTGGCGGCGCGCGAGCTGGGCGACCTCGAACTCGCCGGAGAGCGGCTGGAGGAGGCGATCGCGGCGGGACGGGGGTTCCCGCGCCGGGTGGCGCAGGCCCGGATGTCACTCGTCACGGTCCGGGCCCAGCTCGGCGACCCGGAGGGCGGGCTCCACCTCGCCGATCTCGCCGAGCGGGATCTCGGGGGAGCGGACCTGGCGAGGCTCGGCGTGCAGCGGTCGGTCGCGCTGATCCTGCTGGGACGGCACGAGGAGGCCGTACGGCACTGTGACCGGGCGATCGGCCTGCTGGACGACGATTCCCGCTTCCGGGCGGGCGGGCTGCTGAACCGCGGCCTCGCCCGCACCTACCTGGAGCAGTACGGCGAAGCCGAGGCCGACCTGGCCGAATGCGCCCGGGTGGCGAGGTCGGCCGGCCACGACCACGTCGCGATGCTGGCGGAGGGCAATCTGCCGTTCGTGGCCGCCCGGCGCGGCGACATCGCCGCCGCCTTCGCGCGATACCGGGCGGCCGAGACCACGCTGTTCGGCTTCCCCGAACGGCTCGCCGCGATGCGCACCGACTTCGCCGAGGCGCTGGTGGCCGCGCGGCTGCCCGGCGAGGCGCGCACGCTGCTCGAACAGGCCGTGCCCGAACTGGTGGCGGCCGGAGCGCAGGCGGCGCTCCCCGGCGCGCGGCTGCTGCTCGCCCAGGCCGCGCTCCTCGCCGGGGACGCCCCGCTGGCCGAGACGACGGCGCGCACCGCGCTCGCGGAGCTGGACGCGCAGGGCAGGACGGCCTGGCTGCCGCTGGCCAGGGAGGTCGTCCTGCGCGCCCGCCTCGCGGAGATCCCCGCCTCGACGACCGCGCACGACGCTCCCGCCTCCCCGTCCACGCCGTCGGCGGCCGGTTCCGGCGCAGGCGAGGCCGCCGCCCACCCGTCATCGGGGACGGCAGGCCGCTCGGGCGCCCCCTGCGGCGACCTGGTCACCGATTTGATCGCCTGTGCCGACGACCTCGCGGCGTGCGGCTGGTCCGGGGCTTCGACGGCGCTGCGGCTCACCGCCGCGGCGGCGGCCGTACGGCTGGGCGCGATCACGCGGGCCCGCCCGCAGCTCGATCGCGTCGCCGCCACCGCCGTCCGCCCGCTCGTACGCTGGCACGCGGCGGCGATGCGGCACCGCCTGGACGGGAACCTCGACCAGGCTCTGGTGGCCGCGGCTCGGGGCATCGAGGCCGTGCAGGCCCCGAACGGTGACGCCGGTCCCCGCGACGTCGCGCGGGACGCGGAACTGCGGGTGCACGCGGCGCGGCCCGCCGAGGATCTCGCCGCGTTCGGCCTGGAGATCGCCCTCGACCGGGCCCGGCGGACGGGCGACGCCCGGACGGTGCTCGAATGGGCCGAGCGGTGGCGGGCGGTCGTGCGCGGCGCCCCGGCTCCCACATCGGTGCTGCACGATGTCCCGCCCGCCGGGTCCGGGCTCCTCGTGGAGCTGGTGCGGCGCGGCGACGACCTGTTCGCCGTCACCGCCGGCCCCGGGGGCTGCGTGCTGCGGATGCTCGGCTCCTACCAGGCGGCGGTGGAGTCGACGGTGCGGATCCGGTACGGCCTGCGCCGCCGCGCTCTGCTCGACACCCGGCGCGACACCCCGTGCGACTCGGACGGCCTCCCCGGCGCGGCGGACGAGGCGGTCGCCCACGAGCTGTCCGCGCTCGACCGCGTCCTCCTGTCCGGTCCCGGGACGCTCACGTCAGCAGGGAGCCCGCCCGGCGGGCCGGTGACGGTCGTGCCCACCGGGGCGTTGTGCACGCTGCCCTGGCCGCTGCTTCCCTCGCTGCGCGGCCGGCCGGTGTCGGTGGCGGCCGACGCCGCCGCGTGGCTCGCCCCGCGCCCGGGCCCGGCCGGCGCCCCTCTGGTGCTGTCGCTCGCGGGGCCGGGGCTCGACCACGCCGCGGCCGAGGCCGACATGGTCGCCGCCGCACACGGGCGGGCGCGGCGCATCGGCGCCACCAGGGCCGAGGTGCTCCGCGCCCTGGGGCGGGCCGACGTGCTCCACGTCGCCGCCCACGGGATGTTCAGCCCGCGCGGGCCCATGCTGTCGCAGATCACGCTCGACGACGGGCCGCTCATGGCCTACGACCTGCTGACCGCGCGGCGGATCCCCCGCCTCGTGGTGCTGTCGGCCTGCGACGCGGGGATGGCCCATGCCCCGGTGGACGGCGTAGCGCTGGGCCTCGCCGGGGCCTTCCTCGACGGCGCCGCCCGCAACGGGGATGCCGCGTGCGTGGTGGCCGGTGTGGTGCCGGTGCGCGACGACGAGGCGCTGAACCTCATGACGCTCTTCCACACGCTGCTGGCCGAGGGCCGCTCCCCCGCCGAGGCGCTGGCCCAGGCGTCCGAGAAGACGGCCGTGCCGGGATTCGTCTGCTTCGGCGCCGGCGGCACGCCCTTCGCCACGGGCTGAGGCGACCTCCCGTTCGGTCAGGAGCCGGTCGCGACCGGCCTGGCGGGGTCGGCGACCCAGTTGGACCAGGAGCCGACGTAAAGGGCGGCCGGCAGCCCGGCGATCTCCAGTGCGAGCACCTCGTGGGCGGCCGTGACCCCCGACCCGCAGTACGCGCCGACGGGCACGCCCTCGACCGCCCCGAGGCTGTTGAAGCGCTCGCGGAGGAACTCCCTGTTGTGGAACCGCCCGCCGGGCTCGACGTTCCCGGTTGTCGGGGCGCTGACCGCGCCGGGGATGTGCCCGGCGACCGGGTCGACCGGCTCCACCTCACCGCGGTAACGCTCGGCCGCCCTGGCGTCGAGCAGCACGCCGTCGGCCGCCAGCGCGGCGGCCTGATCGGCGTCCATCACGGGCATCCCGCCCGGCCGCGCGGTGAAGTCGCCCGGCGGGACGGGGCCCTCCTCCTTGGTCACCGGGAGCCCGGCCCGGGTCCAGGCCCGCAGTCCGCCGTCGAGCACGCGTACGTCGCCGTGGCCGAAGTAGCGCAGCGTCCACCAGGCCCTGGCCGCCGCCGTCGAGTCGGCCTCGTCGTAGACGACCACCGGCCGGCCCTCGGACACTCCCAGGCGGCGCATCGCCTCCTGGAACGCCTCAGGCGCGGGCAGCGGATGCCGTCCGGCGGGCCCGGGCGGGGCGGCGAGGTCGGCGTTGAGGTCGCAGAAGACCGCGCCTGGGATGTGGCCCTCGCGGTACGCCTCGACGCCGGGCGGTCCGCCCAGCCGCCAGCGGACGTCGAGGATCGCGGCGTCGCCGATCGCGGCGAGCTCCTCAGGAGTGATCAGCGGGCTCATGCCATCCCCTCGCCTTCGGCTCGGTGCCGTACGGTGCCGCAGCCATTCTGCCAAGCCGTGGCGCCTCAGGACGCTGTCGCGTCGAGCAGCTCGAGGATGTCGGCGGTGGTGCCGGTCTCACCGAGACGCGGGAAGATCTTCTCGACGCTGTGGCGGTGGGCCTCGGGGTCGAGGTCGGTCATGGCGTCGGTGGCCAGGGCGACGTGGTAGCCGTGCTCGTGGGCGGCGCGGGCGGTGGACTCGACGCCGATGCTGGTGGCCACCCCGGTCAGCACGATCTGGGTGACGCCGCGGCGGCGCAGGTGCAGGTCCAGGTCGGTGCCGTAGAAGGCCGACCAGTTGCGCTTGGTGACGACGATGTCGCGCGGATGTCCGGCCAGGTCGTCGGCGATCTCGTCCCAGCCGTCGGGCCAGGCGCGCCCGGGGCGCGACAGGTCGGTGCGTCCCGGGACGGCGTCCGCGCCGTCGGCCGCGGCGGTGACGCGGACGAGGGCGACCGGCAGGTCGCGGGCGCGGAACGCCTCGGCCAGCCGGACCGTCCGGGCGAGCACGTCCGCCGTGGAGTACGGGTTGCCGGGGGCGGCCAGCACGCCTTTCTGCAGGTCGATGACGACGAGCGCGGTCTTGGGGTCGAGAGTGGTCACGGGCATGAGGAATCTCCCTTTTCTGGCTTGCGAACAGGGGGTGGTCAGGTGCGGCCGACGCGGCTCAGCGACCGGTCGGCGAGGACGCCGGCCAGCAACAGGACCGAGACGCCCAGCAGGAGCAGGCTCAGGTGGTGCAGCCCGGGCGTGGTGGCGCCGTGCCGGTAGAACGCCGCGTCGGCGGCCGAGGCGCTCAGCGCGCCGAGATATCCGAACGTGCGCAGCAGCCCGGCGGAGGAGCCCATGCGGTCCGGGTCGGCCTGCGCGTACAGCGCGTTCTGGTTGGCCAGCCCGTTGAGGCCCTGCGCGACGCCGACGAACGCGCCGATCAGCGCCAGCAGCCACATCGGGCTGCCGGAGCCGGCCGTCAGCAGCGCGGCGCAGCCGATGATCTGCGCCGCGGCGCCCCCGGCGAGCTTGCCGCGCACCTCGGCGCGGCGGCCGGTAAGAGCGGTCACGGCGATGGCCATCGCCGACATGGGCAGGAGCAGCAGCCCGGCGGCCGAGGGGGCGAGCGACCGGCCGTCCTGCAGCCACTGCGGGAACCCGTACATGAAGGCGTAGGAGGTCGTGTAGGCCAGCCACTGCCTGCCGTACGTGGCCAGCAACGGCAGGTTGCCGCCCAGCACCCGCAGGTCGAGGAACGGCTGCGCCACCCGCAGTTCCCGTACGGCGAAGCAGGTCCCGGCGATCGCGACGATCACCAGCAGCCACCAGAGCCCCCACGCCGGGTTCATCAGGAACGTCATGAACGCCGTGAGCGTGCCGGCGAACAGCGCCATACCGATCACGTCCAGTCCCCCGCCAGGCCGGGTGGCCGTGGAGGAGGTCGCGGCGCGGCGGGGCAGTCGCCGCGCGCCGAGGACGAGGCACGCGGCCGAGAGCGGCACGTTGACGGCGAAGATGAGATGCCAGCCGCCCGCTCCGACGAGCAGGCCGCCCAAGGTCGGCCCGATGACCGCGATGACCTGGTTGGAGATCGACAGCGCCGCCAGGATTCCGCTGGGACTCCGCATGCCGGTGCGGTCGGCCTCGGCCCGCAGCAGGAACATCGACGCCGGGTAGGCGGCGGAGGTGCCGATCCCGAGCAGGACTCGGGACACGATCAGGACGCCCAGGCTGGGGGCCAGCACACCCAGCAGCCCGGCGGCACCGACCAGCGCCGTGCCGGCCAGGTACAGCGGCCGGGGGCCGAAGGTGTCCACCAGCCGCCCGATGACCGGCTGGCCGACCGCGGTGGCCAGGTAGAGCCCCGTCACCAGCCACGCGGTGTCCGCGGGCGAGGCGTGGAACCAGCGGCCGATCGGCACGAGCGCCACGGCCAGCATCGAGGAGTTGATCGGGTTCAGGATCGAACCCAGGATCATCGGGGCGATCAGCCGGCGGTCGAAGCCGCCGGCGTCCGACCGGCGCTCGGCCCGGTAGGCGGCCCGAAGCCGCGTCACGACCGGAGCCCGATCATGATTGGGCCACGGCGTCCAGCAGCGCCATCGCCTCGATGATCGTGCGCAACTGCGCTTCTGTGCAGTGTTCCTGCAGCGCCCGTGCCAGCCACGCCTCACGCGCCCTGCGGTCGTCCAGACGGCGCTCGCGCCCCAGTTCGGTCAGCGTGACGAGCTGACGCCGGCCGTCCTCGGGATCGCGGTGGCGTTCCACCAGACCGGCCCGTTCCAGCGCCTGGACGATCGCCGCCATCGACTGCGGCCTGACCCGCTCGGCCGCGGCCAGCTCGCTGGCCGACGCCGGGCCGTGCTTGGCCAGCCGCACCAGCACGGAGACCTGGCCGGAGCTCAGGTCCCCCTCTCCGTCCAGCTCCCTCAGTCTCCGGACGAGCCGGCTGACCGCCACCCAGGCGTCGCCGGCCGCCTGCGCCGCCACCGCCGAAACGGCCTCGCTCATGGCGTACCCTCCCAAGAAAGACAGTCCAGACTGTACACCCGAAACTGCGCAGTCTGAACTGTCGATCGGAGGACGAGCGGATCCGCGATAGAGCAGCACGAGCGTCAGCGGCGAATCTCCACAAGCGGGACGTTCTGCTCGGCGGGGGTCAACGAGCCGTGATAGCCGATCATGGAAGACTCCACCGGCTCCCGGGCCGAGGCCACGATCACGCAGTCGCCGTACGGCACGGCCACCACGTCGCCGACGCGGCCGAGCCACTCGTGGCGGACACGGCGGCCGAACCAGCCCGCGGAGACGGCCTCCTCGCGGGTGACCACCCAGGCCCGCCCGCGCAGGGCCTCCCGCCAGGTCTCCAGCACGGCGGAGGCAGCGCCCGGGGAGGTGTAGACGTGCCGGGCGCGGGCCTCGCCGCCCAGCATGAGCACGCCCTCCCGCAGGTCGGCGCGGCGGTCCACGTCCACCTTGTCGGCGGCGTTGATCATCCCGTGGTCGGCCGTGACGTACAGGACCGCACCCGGCGGCAGCGCCTCGGCGATGCGCTCGGCCATGCGGTCCGCGACCGCGAGCTGTTCGAGCCACTCGCCGCCGCCCCACCCGCTGAAGTGCCCCACGCGGTCGACCTCGCCGTAGTAGACGGTGACGAACGTGGTCTCGCGCAGCGCCTGCCGTACGGCCTCGACGCGCTCGCCGGGGCTCTCGGCCGCTCGGTAGCGCATGCCCCGGTAGACGGCGCGGGTCAGTCCTGTGCCGTCGAACGAGGCGGGCGCCACGTAGACGGGCTCGACCCCCGCGGCCGCCATGCGTTCGTAGACGGTCGGCGCGGGCTGCCACACGTCCGGGTCGATCGACAGGCCGGGGGCGGTCCAGCGCAGGCAGTTGAACAGCCGCCCCTCCCCCGGGACCGCCATCTGGATGCCGACCATGCCGTGCTCCCCGGGAGGGGCTCCGGTGCCCAGGGTGGCCAGGCTGGTCGGGGTCGAGGAGGGGAAGCCGGCCGTGAGCGTCCCCCGCAGATGGGCCGACAGGAACGGCGCGGCGTCGGGGTGCGCGGCCAGGAGCTCGGCCCCGAGGCCGTCCACGAGGAACAGGCACACTCGCGGGGCCGGCTCGAGCGCCAGCGTGTTGCCGACCGGCAGCCCGAGGGAGGCGAGCAGCGAGCCCGGCAGATCGGCCAGCGAGGCCGTGCCGTACGCGGGCACGTACGGCACGGGCACGGCCGGCGACGCCACGGACGGCTCCCCGGGCGGAGCCCCCGAGGGCTGGGGGTCGATCACGTCACCTCCCGGCGGCTGGAGGGGGACGGTCAGGTCGTCGCGGCCTTGGCGGTGGCCTCCGACAGCGCCTTCGCGAACGCCAGCACGTGGGTGACGGCCTCGGGACCGTCGGCCGCCTCGCTGACCCGCAGGGACAGGTCGTCGGCCGTGATCGCGCCGGTGTAGCCGTGATCGGCCTCGCAGTTCTCGTCGCCGCAGGTCGCCGGTTCGAGATCGACGTGGGAGATCGCGCCCCACCCGATCGTCAGCGTGACCTCCGTCGGGGGGACGCCCGGCACGTACGACGCGGGGTCGGGCACGACCCTGGTCACGGCGACCGACTGGATGCGGCTGAGCCGTACCGCCTCGGTGGTGGTGGAGGCGTGCGAGGCGGGCATGCCCTCGGCCGGCGGGTGCTCGTCGGTGTGGCAGACAAGCAGCCGGGTGGGCGAAAGGACCAGGACCGTGACGTGCCTGCGCACCTCCATCGCCGGGTCGAACGTGGCCTCGTGATGCACGACGTACGCCGTGACCGGCTCGTTGCCGAGCGCGGAGTCGACGGCGTCGGCCACCAGATCCGGGTAGTAGCCGCTGCGATCTATGGCCTCGCGCAAGCCCGCGGCGGAGACTCGGGTTTCCCTCATGGGTCCATCCTGCCCTGTAAGGGACACCTGTTTCACACCCCGACGGGACGGGTTTTCCGCCCACGGCGTGACGCCGGCCGATCAGCTCGGACAGCACCGGGATCAGCTCAGACGGCACCGATCAGCTCAGACGGCGCGGCCCGACGTCGGGACGCAGCGCGGTGACGGGCCGCAGGACGGCCCGCGCGCCCAGCACGGCCACTCCCGACGCGCCCACCAGGACCTGGTCGAGGTCCATCCTGGCGACCTCGGGCAGGGCGTCGGCCAGCAGGCCCACCCGCACCAGCAGTTCCTCCAGCGCCTCCACGGCCACCGCCTGGTAGCCGTACTCGCCGAACAGCAGCGGCGCGGCGCGGACCGACCGCACCAGCCCCGCCGCGTCCTCCGCCGTGAGCGGCGCGAGGCGGTAGGCCTGGTCGCCGAGCAGCCGGGCGGTGACCTCGCCGAGGCCGAACGTGACGACCCCGCCGAAGTAGCGGTCCTGGGTCACGCCGACGACGGTGGGCACCGAGGGCTGCGGCGCCATGCGCTGCACCGCGAGCGGAGTGCCGGGCCCGAGGATCTCGGCAAGGCCGGCGTACGCCTGCCGGACCCCGGCGGGTTCGGTGAGGCCGATGCGCACGGTGCCGGCGCGGCGGGCGTCCTCCGGGTCGGCCGACTTGACCACCACGGGCCAGCCGATCCGCTCGGCGGCGGCGACGGCCTCCTCGGCGTCGGCGGCGACGTGCGCCGGCCACACCTCGATGCCGTAGCAGGCCAGCAGCGCGGTCGCGTCGATCTCCCGCTCCTCGCCGTCCGCCCCCTCGCCGGCCAGGGCCGCGGCGACGATCTCCCGCGCGGCGGCGGTGTCGATCCCCTCGACGGACGGGACCGTGCCCGGCGGCTGCCTGCGCCACTGGGCGTACCGCACGACATGGGCCAGCGCGCGGACCGCCTCCTCCGGGGCGGGGTACGACGGGATCGACCCGCGCTGGGGCGAGTCGTCGCCGGGGCCGCCCGCCACACGCAGCTCGGCCGGCATGCCCAGCTCGCCCTGGAAGGTGGCCAGCACCGGCTTGCCCGACTCCCGCGCGGCCTCCAGCAGCGCCTCGGCCACCTCGCGGCAGTCGCCGGGGATCGGCGGCATGTAGATCGCGACGGCGGCGTCCACTTCGGGCAGGACGCTCCGCAGCGCCTCGGCGAACTCGGTCGCGCCGGCGCGGGCGCCGAGGTTCACCGGCGGGCTCGGCTGCAGGCCGGCGCCGGCGCAGGCCTCCTCGGCGAGCAGCGTGAGCGCGTCGGAGTTGCCGACCACGCCCACCCGCGGCCCGGCCGGCAGCGGCTGGTGGGCCAGGAGCTGGGCGACGTCGAAGAGCTGGACCAGGTCGTCCACCCTGATGAGCCCCGCCTGCGCGAACAGCGAGCTCAGCGCGGTGTCGGGCAGCGCGAGCACGGGCGCGCGGTGCCCCCCGGGGACGCCGCGCGACTTGACCACCACGATCGGCTTCGACCGGGAGATCCGCCGGGCCAGCCGGGTGAACTTGCGCGGGTTCCCGATGGACTCCAGGTAGAGCAGGATCACGTCGGTCGCCGGGTCCTCCTCCCAGTACTGCAGGAGGTCGTTGCCGGACACGTCGGCCCGGTTGCCCGCCGAGACGAACGTCGAGATGCCCATCCCGCGCTGCGCCACCCGCTGCAGCAGGGCGGTGCCGAGCGCGCCCGACTGGCTGAAGAAGCCGACCCTCCCCCGCCCCGGCAGGGTCGCGGCGAGCGTCGCGTTGAGCCGTACGGCGGGGTCGGTGTTGGCGATGCCGAGGCAGTTGGGTCCCACCACCCGTATGCCGTACGCCCGGGCGATGCGGACCAGTTCCTCCTGGCGGGCCCGGCCCTCCGGCCCGGTCTCGCCGAACCCGGAGGAGACCACGACCAGGCCTTTCACGCCCTTCTCCGCGCACTCCCCGACCAGTTCGAGCACGCCCTCGGCGGGGACCGCCAGCACGGCGAGGTCCACGTCGCCGTCGATGGCCGACACGCTGCGGTAGGCCCGTACGCCGGCCACGGCCCGTACGTGCCGGTGGACGGGGTAGACGGGGCCGGTGAAGTCGGCGGCGAGCAGGTTGCGCAGGACCGTCTGGCCGATCCCGCCCGGTTCGCGGCTCGCGCCGATGACCGCGACCGACTCCGGGGTCAGCAGGCGGGCGATCGAGCGCGCCTCGGCGCGGTGCTCGCGGGCGAGCCGGACCTCCAGCGCGGTCTCGGTGCTGGACAGGTCGAGCGTCATGCGCACGACGCCGTCCTCGAACTGGCTCTGCGCCGTGTAGCCGGCCTGGCGGAACAGGCCCATCATCCGGTGGTTGCCCGGCAGCACGTCCGCGATGAAGGTCTTGATCCCGCGCTCGCGCGCGGCGGCCCGCAGGTGCTCCATCAGCACCCCGGCCACGCCCCTGCCCTGGTGGGCGTCCTCGACCAGGAAGGCCACCTCGGCGTGGTCGCGCGGCTGCACCCGGTCGTACCGTACGACCGCGACCATCTCGGTGCCGATCGTGGCGATGAGCGCGACCCGGTTGTCGTAGTCGACGTTGGTGAACCAGACCACGTCCTTGTCGGTCAGCCGGGGTCGTGGCCCGAAGTACCGGAAGTAGATGGACTCCGCGGACAGGCGCGAGTAGAACGAGCGCAGCATGCCGGCGTCGTCCGGCCTGATCGGGCGGACGTGGGCGGTGCCGCCGTCGGACAGCACGACGTCCGCCTCCCAGTGGGCGGGGTACTGAGGGTGCACACAATCGAGGCTAGCGGTGTCCGGCTTGGCCCGTATTGAGAGATTCCTTACGGCTGTCGGACCCGCTTTCGAATCCCCCTTATAGGGGATCTACCAGCCCTGACGCGGCAAGTTGGGCAACGCTTGTGCATCGACTGTGCCCGTCTGTCCGCTCTCCACCCCACGACGCCCCTGGAAGCTGTTAGGTTTCTGGACGTCAGCCTCACAGCACGGAGAGGACGCCGCCCCTCCTAGGGCATGGCTCACCTCCACAAGCAGTTGGCAAGGTGGTGACATCATGACGCGGGTCGTCGTGGTGGGCGATCTCATGACGGACGCGGTCGCCCGCGCGAAGTTCCCTCTTGCTAGGGCGAGCGACACCCCGGCGGTCGTGACCATGCACGGTGGCGGTTCCGGCGCCAACATCGCCTCCTGGCTCGCCGTGGAGGGCTCGGAGGTCGCCTTCATCGGCCGCCGCGGCGCCGACATCACCGGCCGCAACCGCGACATGGAACTCATGGGGTACGGCGTGGACGCCCGGCTCGTCATGGACCCCGAGCGGCCGACCGGCACCTGCGTCGTGCTGGTCACCCACAAGGGCGAGCGGACCATGCTGTCCGACCCCGGTGCCAACGCCGCGCTGTCCCCCGAGGACCTGCCGCGCGACCTGTTCACCGCCGGCGGCCACCTGCACATGTCGGGCTACACGCTGATCAACGAAGGATCGCGCGACGCCGGCCTCGCCGCGCTCGACATGGCCCGGCGCGCCGGCATGTCGATCTCCGTGGACTGCGCCTCCGCCGCCCCGCTGGAGCGGACCGGCGCCGAGCCGTTCCTCGAGTGGACCGACGGCGCGAAGCTGCTGTTCGCCAACGCCGACCAGGCCAAGGTGCTCACCGGCAGGGACGACGCCGCCGCCGCGGCCAAGGTGCTGACCGCCTGGTTCCCGCAGGTCGTGATCAAGCTCAACGCCGAGGGCTCACTCTGGTACTCCAACACCCGTCCCGAACCGGTCCGGGCGCCCGCCGAGGTCGTCGACCGGGTGGTGGACGGCACCGGCGCCGGTGACGCCTTCGCCGCCGGCTTCCTGCCCGTCTGGCTGGACGGCAAGCCGGCCGCCGAGGCGCTGGCGGCGGGCAACGCCCTCGCCGCCAAGTGCATCTCCAACCTCGGCGCCCGCCCCCGCCTCTGACCTCCACGTCAGCCAGAACGGCCCGCCTCAGAGGAGCGCGGCTCAGAGGGGCGCGGCTCAGAGGGGCGCGGCTCAGAACGGGCTTCGCGCGAGCACGACCGGCTGCGCGGGCCGCAGGCGCAGCAGCGGCACGAAGGCCAGCAGGAGCAGCGCCGCTCCCAGCGGGATCAGATCCTTGTTCGCCAGCGGGAGCACGGCCTGCACGAGCACCAGCGCCGGGCTCCACCACGGCACCCGGCGCCCCGCGGCGAGCCGGGCGACCAGCGCGACCATGCCGACGTAGAACAGGAACGGCACGACGGTGTAGACGACCGGCTCGACGCCCGGGATCGCCTTGACGGCGTCGAAACGCGGCCCCATCGCGTCGTGGTCGGCGGACAGGAAGCCCACCACGATGTCGATCACGAACTGCGCGGCCAGCGCCAGCGCACCGGCGAGGCCGGCCGCGTACCCCGCCGTGGCCGTCACGCCGCCACCGGCCATCGTCCGGAGCCGCCCGAAGATCTGCACGAAGAGGACCAACGCGGCCAGGAAGAACAGGTGCCCTACGGTCCAGGCCGGGCCGGGTCCCCGGCTGCCGTCGAGACCGTCGATGATCCGGGCGACGCCGTACGCGCCGACCAGGAGCGGAGCCGCAACAAGTGATCTCATGGCGACGAGTGTGCAGGCCGTGGCACGCCGCCGGGATGGGGTGACGCCCCTGATTCACCCCTGACCCGTCCCCGAGCCCGGCCTCGGCCCACCGCTCCCGCGCGTCAGGGGCGCCCCGGACATGACCCGTCCAGCCGGGGACGCGGGAGGTGGTCAGCTGGTGACGGCCAGGGCCAGAGGCAGCACGGCGGGCGCTCCGGCGTGACGGACCTGGGCGGCGGCCAGCGCCATCGTCCATCCGCTGTCCACGCGGTCGTCGACCAGCAGCACCGGCCCGCCCGCCGCCGCGATCCTCGCGGCGACGTCACGCGGCATCGCGAGCGTCCCCCGGATGGCCGCCACCCGCTGGGCGCTGTTGTGCCTGGCGGCGGGCGACCCGTCGCGATAACCGAGTGTCCCGAGATACTCCAGCCTGCCGACCCGGGCGAGCCGCTCGGCGAGCGACCCGACCAGCACCGGCCGCGTGCCCGACGGCACCGCGACCACCGCGACCGGGCGCCGCTCCCACTCCCACGTCTTCAGCACCTCGATCACGGCCGCGAACACGTCGTCGGGGACCGGCCCATCCCCCGCCGCGAACAGTTCGCGCAGCCGGGTGCCCCAGCCGATGTCGGTCAGGCGGCCGAGCGCGCGGCCCGGCTCGGCGCACAGCTCCGGCTTGATCCGCCCCTTCAGGTCCGGCAGTCCGGTGGGCCACTGGCGGCGCGGCTCGATCTCGACGCCGGGGCGCGCGAGCCGCTGCTGGGCGGCCCGGACGGCCTCGTCAGGCACCTCGGCGGAACGGTGGGCGCCGGTGCAGTTGTCACACCTGCCGCAGGGCGCCGCGGACTCGTCGTCGAGGTGACGGCGCAGGTACTGCTCCCGGCACTCGGTGGTCGCGATGTACCCGAGCATGGCCTCCTGCTCCGCCCGGCGCTCGGCGGCCACCCGGGCGTAGCGCTCGGCGTCGTAGCTCCACGGCTCGCCGGTGGCCTCCCAGCCGCCCTTGACCCGGCGTACGGCGCCGTCCACGTCGAGCACCTTGAGCATCATCTCCAGCCGGCTCCGGCTGAGGTCGACCCTCGTCTCCAGGGCGGCGGTGGACAGCACTCCCCCCTCGGACAGCGCCTCCAGCGTCGCCCTGACCACGCCCTCCGGCGGGAAGGCGAGCGAGGCGAAGTAGGCCCAGATCTCCCGGTCCTCGGGACCGGGCAGCAGGATGACCTCGGCCCGCTCGACGCCGCGCCCGGCCCGGCCCACCTGCTGGTAGTACGCCACGGGCGAGGCGGGCGCGCCCACGTGGACGACGAAGCCGAGGTCGGGCTTGTCGAAGCCCATTCCCAGCGCCGACGTCGCCACCAGGGCCTTGACCCGGTTGGCGAGCAGGTCCTCCTCGGCCGCCAGCCGGTCGGCCGGCTCGGTCTGCCCCGTGTACGCGGCGACGGTGTGGCCCTGCTCCCGCAGGTACGCGGCGATCTCCTGGGCCGCGGCGACGGTCAGCGTGTAGACGATGCCGGAGCCCGGCAGCTCGTGCAGCGTCCTGGCCAGCCAGGCGAGCCGCTGGTCGGCGCCGCCCAGCCGTACGACGCTCAGGTGGAGGCTCTCGCGCTCCAGCGGGCCGCGCAGGACGAACACCTCGCCGCCGGGCAGTTCGTCCCACTCCTGCGTGACGGCGAGCTGCTCGGCCACGTCACGGGTGACCCGGGCGTTCGCGGTGGCCGTCGTGGCCAGCACGGGGATGCCCGGCGGCAGCTCGGCCAGCAGGGTGCGGAGCCTGCGGTAGTCGGGCCGGAAGTCGTGCCCCCAGTCGGAGATGCAGTGGGCCTCGTCGATCACCAGGAGTCCCGCGCTGCCGGCCAGCTCGGGCAGCACGTTGTCGCGGAAGTCGGGGTTGTTCAGCCGCTCGGGACTGACCAGCAGCACGTCGACCACGCCCTCGGCGACCTGGCCGTAGACCTTCTCCCACTCCTCGGGGTTGGCCGAGTTGATCGTCTCGGCGTGGATGCCGGCCCGCTCGGCCGCGGCGATCTGGTTGCGCATCAGCGCCAGGAGCGGGGAGACGATGACCGTGGGCCCCTCCCCGAGCTCGCGCAGCAGCGCGGTCGCGATGAAGTAGACGGCCGACTTCCCCCAGCCGGTGCGCTGCACGACCAGCGCACGCCTGCGGTCCATGACCAGGGCCTTGATGGCGGCCCACTGGTCGTCGCGCAGCCGCGCGTGATCGCCGGCGAGCGCCCGCAGCCGGGCCTCGGCCTCTTCCCGCAGCATCACCTCTTCTTCGCTCACCCGCCCATTGGTACCAGGTCCGGCCGACCGTTTCCGCCAGGCGGCCGACGGAGCGACAGGAGCGCGGGACGCCGGACGCACGGGTGATCACGGGCACACTTTCCGGTACGGCGTGTCACCCAGGTACCGCGCCCAGTCCGCCTCACTCATAGGGGTATCCGTCAGGGCGCAGACGGCGGAGAACGGATCGGGCGGAAGGTCTATATTCCATACCCGGATCGTGGTGTCTTCACCGGCGGTGGCCAGACGAGACCCGTCAGGACTGAAGGCGACCGCCTTTACCGGACCGGTGTGACCGGTGAAAACGGCGACCACCTCGCGCGACGCCACATCCCACACCCGGACGGTGGTGTCATCACCCGCAGTGGCCAGGTGAGCCCCGTCATCGCTGAAGGCGACCGCCTTTACCGGACCGGTGTGACCGGTGAGAACCGCGACCACCTCGCCCGTCGCTACATCCCACACCCGGACGGTGGTGTCATCACCCGCAGTGACCAGGAGACTGCCGTCAGGGCTGAAGGCGACCGCATTGACGTAGTGGGCCTCATCCCCGCTGAAAGAGGTGATCGCCTTGCCCGTGTTCGCATCCCAGAGCCGGATGTCGTAACCATCGGCAGTGGCCAGACGAGACCCGTCAGGACTGAAGGCAAGCGCATCCACCCCGTATTCGTGGCCCAGTGCCGCGATCTCTCTACTTCGGGCGACGTCCCAAAGGTGCACGGCATGATCACCCGCACGGGGAACGAAAGCCAGGCGGGAGCCATTGTTGATCGCTGCCCTTCGCACGCTCTGGCCGAGGTCCAAGGTGCCGATCTCCTTGCTCGCGCTCACATCCCACAGCCGCGCCTCCCCCTGGCGGCCGACGATGACGAGACGGGAGCGGCTCTCGTTGAACGCGATCGCATCGGCCTCACTGTCGCCCATGCTGCCGATCACGCTGCCCCGTGCCAGGTCCCACATCCAGATCCTGTCGCTCAGAGCGGCCAGGCGGGAGCCGTCAGACGTGAAGGCCACCGCGGTGACCGACCCTCTCTGTCCAAGGGTGGTCGCTTCGCCGAGGGCTACATTCCACAACCTGCCGGTCCAGTCGTCACCGGAGGTGGCCAGAAGGGAGCCGTCAGGGCTGAACTCGACCCGCGTGACCGGCCCTATGTGTCCTCTGAGCACCGCGATCGCGCTGGCGGTTCCCACATCCCACACCCTGACAGTGTTGTCGCTGCTCCCACTGGCCAGGCGAAAGCCGCTGGGGCTGAAGGCGACCACGTTCACCGGCCCGTTATGACCGGTGAGGACGGCGACCGCCCTACCGGTCTTCCCATCCCACAACCGGATGGTGTTGTCACTGCCGGCTGTGGCCAGACGAGAGCTGTCGGGGCTGGAAGTGATCCAGTTCACCGGACCGTTGTGACCGTTGAGGACGGCGACCGCCTTACCGGTCTTCCCATCCCGCAACCGGACGCTGTTGTCGCTGCCCGCGGTGATGAGGCGAGAGCTGTCAAAAGTGAAACCGAGTGGAGTTTCACCGCCACCGGAGCTGCCGAGCGTGGCCACCAGCTTGCCCGTCCTGCCATCACGCAAAAGTGCCACACCGCCAAGGCCGACGGTGGCCAGGCGGGAGCCGTCGGGACTGAACATGAATGGGTCCTCGAAGCGGCCCAAGGTCGCGATCCCCTTACCGCTGGCGGCGTCCCACAGCCTCGAGGCACTGTCCCCGTCGCTGGTGGCCACACGGCTGCCATCGGGATTCAACCTGAACTCACGCAGTGACTTACCTTTCACTGTCGCGAGTGCCTTGCCGGTCTTTCCCTCCCACACACGGATGGTGTTGTCTTCCTTACTGGCGAAGCGAGAACTGTCGGAGCTGACCACGACCGCGTTCGGAGCGGTGAGGCCGTCCAGTGTGGAGATCGCCCTGCCGGTCTTTCCATCCAACAGCCGCGTGGCGCGATCCTCACCCTGGGCGACCAGGCGAAACCCTTCGGAGTCGTAGAGGATGGCGCTGGCGTGATCGACACCCGGCAGGCGGTTCTCTCTGCCTGTGACCGCATCCCACACCTTGATCCTTTCGTACATCTGTGTGACCAGGCGGGAGCCCCCGGGAAGGAACCGCATCGCCGTCACTTGACCCACGGTTGTGTTGGCAACGCTGCTGTAGTCCTCCGTCAACATCGCGCGTTGCGGGCTGAGGAGTGCCTTGAGCATGCTCAGCCGGGCTTCCTGGGTGTGCGAGATGTGCCAGGCCGCGGTGCTGAGCTGGCGCGACAGGGTGATGTCGCTGTCACCGACGCTCTCGCTCTGGGCGGCGAGCTGGCGCGACAGGGAGTCCGCGCTTTCCTTCGCGGCCCTGACCGCCAGCACGCCAGCGGTTCCGGCGCCGACGAGGGTCAGGCTCAGCAGCGCGGCCAACGCGACCATGGTCCGGCGTCCCCTGCGGGTGCGGCGGTCCTCCGCGCTGCGGCTCGCTTCCAGGAAGCGCCACGCGACGTCGGGAAGGGGCGGGTAGCGGCCAGGGTCGTCCCGCCAGACCTGGGAGGCCTGCCGTGCGGCCGCCAGGCGGGTGCTCCGGTAGAGGTATGCGGGGTCCCGGTCGTGCCGCCGCCATTCGGCGGCATCCTCGCTGAGCTGCTGATGGATCAGCAGGGTGGCCCGGTCGGCCTCGATCCACCGGCGCAGCTGCGGCCATGAGCGAATCAAGGCCTCATGAGCGATCTGTACGGCGTCCGCATCCACGGTCAGCAGGCGGGCGCGGACGAAGTGGTCCAGGACCCGGCGTGCGGTGGCGTACCGAGGGGAACGTGCTGGGGGAAGCAGGTCGGCCGACGGCAGCGTGCGGCGGGTGTCGTCCTGGCCTTCGCCGACCCGGACCAGGCGGGTGAACATCCGGCGGGCGACCTGGCGTTCGGGCGGATCGAGCTGATCGAGGGCGGCGTCGGCCGTGCGGGCGAGGGCCCCGTAGATGCGCCCGGCGGCACGGTAACCGGCCATCGTCAGCGTCCGGCCTTCCCGGCGCTCCCAGGTGACGCGCAGGGCGTGTGACAGCAACGGCAACACGGCGGCGCCTGCCGGGGCCGCGTGCTCGGACGAGCCGGTGCCGATGTCGTCCAGGAGGAGCTCGATCAGGCCCGGTTCGAAGACGAGCCCGGCCCTCCGCGCGGGGACTTCCATCGCCTGACGCAGTTGGCGCGGGGTCATCGGGCTGACGACCACCGCGTGTTCCAGCGCAGGCACCAGCTCGGGATGGGCAGCGCAGTGCCCGAAGAAGTCGGCCCGTACGCCGATGACCACCACGGCGGCGGGCGCCTCCCCCGCTGGTTCCTCCGCGAGGGTGTCCACCGGACCCGCGGGCCTGCGGCACAGCGCGTGCAGAGCACGTACGAAGATCCGTTGCTGCCGTTCGTCCGGGCAGGCGGTGAACATCTCCTCGAACTGGTCGACCAGGATGACCGCCTGGCGGTCGCCCATCGCCTCCCTGACGACGCCGTCCAGGGCGGCGGGCTCCCGCTCCACCCGCTCGCGCAGGTCTGCCGGGTTCGCATCGGTGAGGCGGGCGAACCGTGCCACCAGCGTCCCCACCGGGTCCGCACCGGGGGTCATCAAGATGACCTCCGTGCGAGACGAGCGGCGCAGGGCCAGGATCAGGCCAGCGCGCAGCACCGAGGACTTGCCCGAGCCGGACGGGCCTGTCACGACGAGCGGGCCCCGGGCGGTGACCTGAGCCGCCACCCGGTCGACCAGCACATTGGTCAACTCCGCACGGCCGAAGAAGTACTCCGCGTCTTCCGGCTCGTAGGCGGCCAGTCCCCGGTACGGGCTGAACCCCGCAGCCTCCCTGTCCGCCGTGCTGGCCGTCGCACGGGCGGGGTTGAGCGCGATGGGCTGCCAGTCGCCGTGGTCGGTCGCCTGGCGGCTGGGGGTGGGGAAGCCGCGCTCGCGCAGGGTCCGCGCAAGGTACCGGTAGACGTCGTCCAGTGTGAGCGCCTCCGGCGCGGTGGGATCGCCCACGGTCAGCAGGTCGATCAGCGCGCCGGTGAAGGCGGTGTGACGCTTCCCTGCCGGGGCCCAGGCCAGGGCGTCGCGAGTGGTGGCGGCCAGCAAAAACGTGCCTCGCGGGGTGGCGTCGCGTAACCGCCGACCGGCATCCCCCGTCGCCGGGGCGGTGGCCCGCCCGGAGAAGCAGCAGTCCATCACGACCACGATCACCTGAGCGGCGCACTGCATCAGGGCTTTCCTGAGTGTCGAGTACGGCAGCGCCTGGTGTTCCGCAATGCCCTTGGTCAGGTCCACGGTCGCGTACGTGGCCAAATGAAGCTCGTTGTCCGCGTCGAGCAGGCCGTGGCCCAGGTAGTAGACCACCAGGGCACTGGTGGCCTGTGCGGCCGCCTCGACCAGGGCGTTGCCGAACTCCACAGGGCCGGCGGGATCGACCACGATGGTCAGGGCGGCCGGGTCGAGCCCCGACCGCTCCACCAGGCATCGCCCCAGGTCGGCGACGGAGTCCGACACCGCGCCGACCGCGGGGAGAAGCGAGTCTGGGGCGTAAGCGCCGGAACCGACCAGCAGCACCCGGGTCCCCGGTGAGGAGAGCAGCAGGCGCGGGCTCTCTCCGGAGGTCATCGGTCCTGGTGGGCGGTGTCGAGCAGTCGGGCGATCTGCGTGGCCAGCTCGCGGACCCCGGCAGGGTCGAGACCCTTGACTCCCTTGGCGGTGACCTCCAGGGTCTCGCCGTCGTCCCCACCCCGGCTCAGCTTCACCGTGACTTCGCCCGACCGAGTGTTCAGCCAGGCGATCACCACGCTGGCCGCGGTGGCCGCGCCGCCCCCGGCGCCCAGAATCAGCTGTAACACGTCCGCGGGCGAACCAAGGGCCCCTTCAGGAACAGCGTCCGCGTGAATTCTGGTGCGCCCTCGCAATTCGGGTTCCTCGGAAAGCCAGGAATACAGGTCGCGGATCAGATCCGCGGGGTTATCGCCTGACACGGTCACGAGAACACTCACGGAGACTCCCCTTGGCCAGATATGTTCCGTATATCCCGATTAGTCGACGTCGCAGAAAACAATCATTCTGACACGCCGGCAGTCGGCACCCCCGTAAAAGCGCGGCCTCACGGCCTCAAGGATGAATCGGAGCGAAGCGGAGAGCAACTCCCGCGGGTGCCGCACCGCCCGTCGCCGTCTCGGTCAGGACGGAGCCGGGCGGGCGTCGTGGTTTGATGTGTCCCGTTATGGACGTGACCACCTGGTATCTCGAACAGACCAGCCCCGCCGACCTGCGGCCGGGACGGCCGCCCGCGGTCCCCGCGCAGGTCGTCCGCGCCGAGATCCCCAGCCCGGAGTTCAGCCGCTTCCTCTACACCGCCGTGGGCGGCGACTGGCAGTGGACCAACCGGCTGCCGTGGACCTGGAAGCAGTGGAAGGACTGGCTCGACCGGCCGGGCGTCGAGACCTGGGTGGCCTGGGTGCGCGGCACCCCGGCGGGATACGCGGAACTGGTGGCCCAGGACGGCGGCAGCGTCGAGATCGTCAACTTCGGGCTGCTGCCGTACGCGATCGGGCAGGGCCTCGGCGGGTGGCTGCTGGGCGAGGCCGTGGCCCGCGCCTGGGACCTTGCCGAGCGCTGGCCGAGACGGGAGCCCACCCGGCGGGTCTGGGTGCACACCTGCTCCCTCGACGGGCCCGCCGCGCTGGCGAACTACAAGGCCCGGGGCTTCCGGATCTACGACGAGAAGCTGAACGCGCCGGGCGACGAGGACGAGGGCGAGACGCCCGGCCCCTGGCCCGGCGCCGGCCCCCGCGACTGACCGTTCCGGGGCCGAAAAGGCTGTCCCGTCGGGGAAGCCGGGACGGCGGGCACGAGCCCGGCAGTATGGTGGTGAGTCGCGAACAGGGTGAACTCTCGGCAGAATGTTCGATGACCACCACTGGATGACCACCACGGATGTTCACCACCCACGTTCGCCCTCCCCGGTCCCGACGGCCGGGGTCCGGCTCCTCGACACGCAGGAAACCACGACATGGCCCGACGCACGACGACACCCCCGCCGGACGAGGACTTCGAGGAGCGGATCGTCGACATCGACGTCTCCGCGGAGATGCGGACGAGCTTCCTTGAGTACGCCTACTCGGTGATCTACCAGCGCGCGCTGCCCGACGCGCGCGACGGACTCAAGCCCGTCCAGCGCCGCATCCTCTACTCGATGAGCGAGATGGGCCTGCGGCCCGACCGCGGACACGTCAAGTCCTCCCGCGTCGTCGGCGAGGTGATGGGCAAGCTCCACCCGCACGGCGACTCGGCCATCTACGACGCGCTCGTACGGCTCGCGCAGCCGTTCTCGATGCGCCTGCCGCTGGTGGACGGGCACGGCAACTTCGGCTCTCCCGACGACCTGCCCGCCGCGATGCGGTACACCGAGGCCCGCCTCGCTCCGGCCGCCATGCTCATGGTGCAGTCGATCGACGAGGACACCGTCGACTTCAAGCCCAACTACGACGGCCAGGAGACCGAGCCGTCGGTCATGCCGTCGGCGTTTCCCAACCTGCTGGTCAACGGCGCCTCCGGCATCGCGGTCGGCATGGCCACCAACATGGCCCCGCACAACCTCGGCGAGGTCATCGCGGCGGCCCGCTACCTGATCAGGAAGCCGAACGCGACGCTCGACGAGCTCATGCGCTTCGTCCCCGGCCCCGACCTGCCGACCGGCGGCACGATCATCGGTCTCAACGGCGTCAGGGATGCGTACGAGACCGGCCGCGGCACCTTCAAGATGCGGGCCAAGGCGACGATCGAGCAGGCCACGCCGCGCCGTAAGGGCATCGTCGTCACCGAGCTGCCGTTCAACGTGGGCCCCGAGCGGGTGGTCACAAAGATCAAAGAGCTGGTGAACGCGAAGAAGCTCACCGGCATCGCCGACCTCAAGGACCTGACCGACCGGCACAAGGGCCTGCGCCTGGTCATCGAGGTCAAGAACGGCTTCAACCCGGAGGCCGTGCTGGAGGAGCTCTACCGGCTGACGCCGATGGAGGAGACCTTCGGCATCAACAACGTCGCCCTCGTCGACGGCCAGCCGCGCACGCTCGGCCTGCGCGAGCTGCTGTCGGTCTACGTGGACCACCGGCTCGACGTGGTGCGCAGGCGGTCGCGATATCGGCTGCGCAAGCGCGAGGAACGGCTCCACCTGGTCGACGGCCTCATCATCGCGCTGCTCAACATCGACCAGGTCATCCAGGTGATCCGCGGCTCGGACGACTCGGCGCAGGCCCGCGCGCGGCTCATGGAGACCTTCGAGCTGAGCGAGATCCAGGCGAACTACATCCTCGACACCCCGCTGCGCCGCCTCACCCGCTACGACAAGCTGGAGCTCGACCGGGAGAAGGAGCAGCTCCAGGCCGACATCGCCGAGCTCAACGAGATCCTCGGCTCCGAGGATCGGCTGCGCAAGGTCGTGTCGTCCGAGCTCGCCGAGGTGGCCAAGACGTACGGCACGCCGCGCCGCACGGTCCTGCTGGAGTCGTCGGAGGCCGCCAGGACCGCCGTCGTGCCGCTGGAGGTGGCCGACGATCCCTGCCTGGTGCTGCTGTCGTCCACCGGCCTGCTCGCCCGTACGACCGACGCCTCGCCGGTCTCCGGCGAGGGCGACCGCACGGCGCACGACGTGCTGGTCTCGGTGGTCCGCTCGACCGTGCGCGGCGAGGTGGGAGTGGTCACCTCCGCGGGCCGGATGATCCGGGTCTCGGTGCTCGACCTGCCCGCGCTGCCGCCCTCGGCCAACCCGCCCTCGCTCGCCGGCGGGCATCCGGTGTCGGAGTACGTCGCACTCGAACCGGACGAGAAGGTCGTCGGGCTGGGCTCGCTCGATCCGGACGGGCCGGGGCTCGCGCTCGGCACCAGCCAGGGTGTCGTCAAGCGGGTCGTGCCCGAATACCCCGTCAACCGCGACGAGTTCGAAGTGATCGGACTGCGGGACGGCGACGTGGTGGTCGGCGCCGTGGAGCTGACCTCCGCCGACCACGACCTGGTCTTCATCACCAGCGACGCGCAGCTCCTGCGCTTCCCCGCCTCCGTCGTACGGCCCCAGGGACGTCCGGCGGGCGGCATGGCCGGCGTGCGCCTCGACGGCGACGCGAAGGTGGTCTTCTTCGGCGTGGTCGATCCCACGCGGGAGGCGCGTGTGGTGACGATCGCCGGCTCCTCCACCGCCCTGCCCGGCACCCAGATGGGCGCGGGCAAGGTCTCCGACTACGCCGACTTCCCGCCGAAGGGACGGGCGACCGGCGGCGTGCGCGCCCAGCGCTTCCTGAAGGGCGAGGACGTCCTGCTGCTCGCCTACGCCGGCCCGGCGCCGGTCAAGGCGGTCTCCTCGACCGGCAAGCCGGTGCCGCTGCCGGAGGAGCTCGGCCGCCGCGACGGCTCGGGTGTGCGCCTCGTGCACGCCATCGCCGCGATCGGCGGCGCGCTCGGCGCGGACGGCGGTGAGGTGGCCGCCGCGACGGAGGGCGGCATGGCCACCACGGGCGACACCGGCGGCGAAGAGCCGCCCATGTGACAGGCGGGGGCGGGCGGGCGTGGAGCGGGTCTCGTAAGCTCCGCGCCGCCGTCCCGGCGCCTGCCTGCGGCGTTCAGGTGGCGGCGGAGCCCCGGTGGAGCGGGGAGTGGAACGAGGAGCGGTACGCCTGCGGCGTGGTCCCCACGACCCGCTTGAACCGCTCCCTGAACGCGGTCGGCGACCCGAAGCCGGCCTGTGCGGCGATGCGCTCGATGCCGTGGTCGGTGTTCTCCAGCAGATACTGCGCTCGCCTGACCCGGGCGCGCAGCAGCCACTGCAGCGGAGTGGTGCCGGTCTGCTGGCGGAAGCGCCTGCTGAACGTCCGCTCGCTCATCCCGCCGCGGGCCGCCATCTCCCGCAGGGTGAGGTCGCGACCGAGGTTGTCCTCGATCCACGCCAGCACCGGCTCCAGCAGCGAACCGCTGGGCACCGGCGGGTGCTCGTGGACGATGAACTGGGCCTGACCGCCCTCCCGTTCCAGCGGCATCACCGACAGGCGGGCGGCGTCGGCCGCGACGGCCGAGCCGTGGTCGCGCCGGATCATGTGCAGGCACAGGTCGAGCCCGGCGGCCGCGCCCGCGGAGGTGAGCACCTGCCCGTTGTCGACGTAGAGCACGTCCGGCCGCACGTCCACCAGCGGGAACCGGCGGGCCAGCGCGGGCGCCGCCGCCCAGTGCGTGGTCGCCCGCAGGCCGTCCAGCAGCCCGGCCGCCGCGAGCGTGAACGCCCCCACGCAGATCGAGGCGAGGCGGGTGCCCCGCGCGGCCGCCTCGCGCAGCGCCTCCAGCGCCTCGGGCGGGGGCGGCCCCGCCCGCTCCGAGCAGCCGGGGACGATGACCGTGTCGGCCTCGGCCAGCGCGTCCACACCGTACGGCACCCGCAGGGCGAACGCCTCGGCTTCCACTTCGGGGGCGGGTCCGCACACCCGCACCCGGTAGGGCCGCCGGCCGTCCGGCAGGCGGGTGCGCCCGAACACCTCGATGGGGGTCGCCAGGTCGAACGGCACGACATGGTCCAGCGCCAGGATCGCGACGGTGTGCACGATCGCCACGATAGACGGAATCCCGCCACCGGTGGGTCCAGCGCTTGTTCACGAACCCTCAGGTGAAGACGGCTGGCGAGAATCCGTTGGTCTTTGTCGTTCTCGCCTCTGGGACCAGGCCGGGCCGTACTCCTACGGTGGGTGACCGCACTGCCGACGACGAGGAGACATGCCGATGCCGGCCCAGTTCGTACTGTTCGACATCGTCCTTCCCGGAGCGGCGGGGGCGCTGCTCCGTCCGGCCGCGCCCGCCGCCCGCTGATCGGGGCACGCACGATGACCAAGTTCTTCCTGGCCGTTCACGTCCTCGCCGCGATCCTCGCGGTCGGCCCGGTCGCCGTAGCGGCGAGCATGTTCCCCTCCGCCGCTCGTCGCCTCGCGGAGCAGGGCACGCAGGCCGGCGGGGTGGCCACGCTCCGCGTCCTGCACCGAATCTGCCGCGTCTACGCCGTCGCGGGCCTGGCCGTACCGGTATTCGGGTTCGCCACGGCGAGCGGCCTCGGCGTGCTGCGCGACGCGTGGGTGATCGCGTCCATCCTGCTCACCGCCGCGGCGGCCGCGATCCTCGCCCTGGCGGTCCTGCCGCGTCAGGACGCCGTCCTCGCCCGGCTGACCGCCGCGGATCCCGCGCCCGCCGACGCCGGCGGCGGGGTGGCGCGGCTCGCCATGCTGACCGGCGTCTTCAACCTGCTGTGGGCGGCCGTCACGGTGCTGATGATCGTCCGTCCCGGCTCGACCACGGGAGTCTGACCATGTCGCGCCCTCGTTCCGCCCTGCGCGCCGCCGCCGCCGCCGAGCTGGGGTCCCTGGCCGTCCTGCTGGCCAATCTGGCCACCGTGCACCTGCCGCCCGTCTCCTCGCTCGTCGGACCCCTGCACGGCTGCGCGTACCTGTTCGTCGTCGTGGCCGCCGCCCGCGACGCCGAATGCGACCTGACCGGCAAGGCGCTGGCCTGGCTGCCGGGAATCGGCGGCCTTCTCGTCCTGCGGCGCCTCGCCCGTACGCCGCGGGAGAAGGCCGCCTCGGGCTCCCTGGGCTGACGCGTCAGTCCGACCCGGCGACCAGGCAGAACGGGTGCCCGGCGGGGTCGAGGAAGACGGTCCAGCCGCGTCCCTCGTCGGGCTGGTGCTCGTGCCTGACGGCTCCCAGGGCGAGCACCTGTTTCTCCGCCTCGGCCATGTCGTCCACGGTCAGGTCGAGGTGGAACTGCTGCGGGTGCTCGGCGGACGGCCAGACCGGAGGCGCGTACTCGGGGACCCGCTGGAAGGCGAGGCGGGCCTGGTCGTCGCCCGCGAGCGTGACCCAGTCCTCCTCCTCGTAGGCGACCTTCCAGCCGAGCAGCCCGGCGTAGAAGTCCGCCAGGGCCTTCGGCTCCGGGCAGTCGAGCACGACCGAGTGCATGCGCGCGACACCGCTCATGGTGACCCCTCTCCCTCGAATTCAACACCAGTGAAAAACCTATACCGGTGTCGATCTGATGGCCACCCGCGAGATGTGCGCGAAAGACCGGCCCCGCGATGACCGATTGAGGGGCATCGGGCAACATCTGTGACATGACCGGTGCTTTCGATGACCTGCTGGACGCCAACGAGAAGTACGCGAGCGCGTTCACCCACTCCGGCCTCAGTGGCCGCGCGGCGCGCGGGCTCGCGGTGGTGACGTGCATGGACTCCCGCATCGACCCGCTCGGGCTGCTCGGCCTGACCGCGGGCGACGCGAAGATCCTGCGCAACGCGGGCGCGCGCGTGACCGACGACGTCCTGCGGACCCTTGTCCTCGCCGTCTACCTGCTCGGAGTCGACCGCGTGCTGGTCATGCCGCACACCGACTGCCGGATGTCCAAGTCGACCGACGAGGACGTGCACAACCTCATCGCCGACCAGTACGGCGTCGACACCCGCAGCCTCGAGTTCCAGACCGTTCCCGACCAAAGGGCCGCGCTGCGGCACGACATCACCCGCATCAAGTCCAGCCCCTACCTGCCCAAGGACCTCGTCGTGGGCGGCGCGCTGTACGACGTGCACACGGGACGGCTTCAGCCCGTCGAGCTCTGATCCCACCCCAGTACGACAGGCCGCCTCCGGCGTGTGCAGGGTCAGACACCCCGGGAGTGGCGTGGTGGGGAAGGGCACGCCGGTGAGGTGCCGGTTGACCTCCAGCAGGCGGGTGTGGGCAGCGGTGTCGTCGCCGGTCTGGTCGTGCAGTCCGGTCAGCAGCGCCTTGCCCTTGGCCGGGTTGCGGCCATGCAGGATCAAGGTGGCGCCCTGGGCGGCCAGGCGTCGCCGCACCCAGGTCGGCGGCCACCCGGGCCGCGCCAGGGCAGCGAAGGTGGGAGATGGCGGCCCTCCCGGAACCGGGGCACCGGGCTGCTACGTTTTCCTGCCGACGACACGTGAGCCATCCCCCGGTACCGTGACCGGTCCCGAGGCGCCCCCCAAGGAGCCCGTATGCCCAGCCGCTCTTCCTCCGCCTCCGGCGGCACGTCGCGCAGGTCCTATCGTGGCATCGCCATCCTGGTGATCCTCGCGCTCATCGTCGTCGGTGCGCCGACCCTGATCGGCGCGTTCAGCGGGTTCGAGCGCACCAGCGGCGGCGAGGTGGCGGTCGTCCGCGACGGCGGCCCGCTGGACGACAACAAGGTCCGCCAGGTCATCGACCCGGGCTCCGGGGTCACCTGGATCGGCTGGTGGTCCCAGATGCACCGCTATCCGGCCCAGCAGCGGTTCTACACGATCACCTCCGACTCCGGACACGGCGAGCGGTCCGGTGTCGACGTCGTCAACGTGCCGAGCGGCGACGGCGTCAACATGGGCATCGAGGGCACGCTCTACTTCGGCCTCAACCTCGACCACCAGACGCTGAAGTCGTTCGACGACAAGTTCGGCACGCGCAAGTTCCGCAGCACCAACGGCGGGACCTTCTACCCCTGGGAGGGCGACGACGGCTGGTCCGCCTTCCTCGACCAGATCATCCGGCCGGTGATCGACAACGACCTGCGCACCCAGATCAACAACTTCCGCTGCGCGGAACTGGTCTCCTCCTGCGCGCTCGTGCAGAACAACAGCGCCGGCCAGCAGAACGCGGGCACGCCGCAGCAGGGCAACAACGCCAACATCGCCAAGATCCAGAACGCGGTCAACACGAGCCTGGCCGAGGACCTCAAGTCGACCCTCGGCGCCGACTACCTCACCGGCATCCACTTCAACCTCTCGCGGGTGACCCTGCCCACGGAGGTCCAGGAGGCGGTCAACCAGGCGCAGGCCGCGTTCGCCAAGGTCACCGAGGCGCAGGCGAAGGTCGCCCAGGCGCGCGCCGAGGCGGAGGCCAACAAGGCCCGGCAGGACGGCTACAACAAGTGCCCCACGTGCGCGGAGATCGAGAAGCTGAAGGCCCTGCCCCAGGGCATCACGGTGTACGCGCCGGGCAATACTGGAGGCGTCGCTCTGCCCACCAAGTAGGGAGCCGGGACCCCCATGCGCCTGCTCGCCCTTCCGGTGACGCTCATCGTCATCGCCGTGCTCGTGTATCTGCTCGTGACGCTCGTACGCGGTGGGAAGCCGGCGTCCCAGCGGGAAGCGGCCGGCGCACCCCACTGGGAGGCCGACACGGTCATGGAGAACGGGTGGACCCTGATCGTCGTACGCAAGGTCGCTCCCGGCCCCAACGGGCCGGTGGAGCTCGCCAGGCAGACGGTCAGGGCCATCCGCGACGACGACCCGGACTGGGACGAGCGCTACCGGGAGGGCATGCTGGAGGCCCGCAACCGGGTCAGCACTCTGGAGATCGAGTCGGGCTGACCCCGAGCAGGCTCGCGGGCAGTTCGAGTTCGAGTTCGTGGCGGAGCGGGATGCCGTCGAGGCCGATCTCGGGGATCGACGGCTTGAGCTCACGCGACCGGGCGACGGCGTCGCGGTGCACGGCGACGAGGTCGAAGCCGTATCGCTGGTAGAAACGCAGCGCCCGCAGGTTGTCGTTCGTCGTGACCAGCCACAGTCGAACGGCACCCCCGGCGCGCGCCGCTCCGGCCACGGCCTCCACGAGGGCGGTGCCCACTCCGGCGCCTTCGCGTACGGAGTCGAGTGTGACGAGTTCGCACTCCCGGCCGCTGATCGTGTAGGTGGCGACGCCCGCGCGTTTCCCGTCGAGCAGCGCGACGAATCCGGGAAGCTCGGTCGTGTCGTGGGCGACGCCTCGGCTGACCGATATGACCCCTCCCCACCGCTCGGTGAACAACTCCCGCACCCAGGTGACGTCCTCGGCGGTGAGCGGCCGTACGGTCACCCGGCTCTTCTGGTCGTGTTCAAGAAATGCCATGAATCCATGATCACAGATGACCGCCGGAAACCTTCAGCTCACGGACGGTCACGATACCTATTGACTTGGTAGGAATAACGGGTAAAGGTGGGGCCAGCGACTCCCGCGACCAGAAAGGTCACCACATGAGCGTCACCGACGAACTCCTCGCCAACGCCGAGCGGTACGCCGCGGGCTTCGACAAGGGACACCTGCCGCTGCCACCGGCGCGCGGGGTGGCCGTCGTCGCCTGCATGGACGCACGACTGAATGTGTACGGCCTGCTCGGGCTGACCGAGGGCGACGCTCACGTCATCCGCAACGCCGGCGGCGTGGTGACCGCGGACGAGCGGCGCAGCCTCGCCATCAGCCAGCGCCTGCTCGGCACGCGGGAGATCATCCTCATCCACCACACGGACTGCGGCATGCTGACCTTCACCGATGACGACTTCCGCCGGGGCATCGAGGCCGAGGTCGGGATCAGGCCCGACTGGGCCGCCGAGGCGTTCTCCGACCTCGACGCGGACGTCATCCAGTCGATCAACAGGATCAAGGCCGACCCCTCCATCCCGCACAAGGACTCGGTGCGGGGGTTCGTCTACGAGGTCGAGACCGGGCGCCTGCGCGAGGTCAAGCCCTGACGCCGCCCCCGGCCGGCGGCTGCACAGGGTCGGGCAGCGGCACCCGGGGAACGATCATCATCCCCTCCGGGAGCTACTTCCGTCAGAGGGTGGCCTGCTACCCGGAGATCGACTACGCCAACGGCCGGCGATGCCGAACTCACGACGGTGAGCCGGTGCCCGGCGTGGCGCCCGGGCGCCGGTCAGGCGTCGATGTGGTCGCGGTCCACCTCGGCGGCGCTGCCGATGATGAACTCGCGGCGCGGGCCCACGTCGCTGCCCATGAGGAGGTTGAAGATGTGCTCGGCATCCTCCACGTCCTCGATCCGCACGCGGCGCAGGACGCGGTGGCGGGGGTCCATGGTCGTCTCGGCGAGCTGGTCGGCGTCCATCTCGCCGAGGCCCTTGTAACGCTGCACGGGGTCCTTCCAGCGCTTGCCGCGCCGCTCCAGGTCGCGCAGGACCTTGTGCAGCTCGGCGTCGCTGTAGGTGTAGATGTACTTGTCCTGGCCACGCCCGGGGTTGGTGACCTCGATGCGGTGCAGCGGCGGAACCGCGGCGAACACCCGCCCGGCCTCGACCATCGGCTTCATGTAGCGATGGAAGAGCGTGAGCAGCAGGCAGCGGATGTGCGCGCCGTCCACGTCCGCGTCGGCCATTAAGATGATCTTGCCGTAGCGGGCCGACTCGATGTCGAACGAGCGGCCGGACCCGGCGCCGACCACCTGGATGATCGCGGCGCACTCGGCGTTCTTGAGCATGTCGGCGACCGAGGCCTTCTGCACGTTCAGGATCTTGCCCCGGATCGGCAGCAGCGCCTGGAACTCCGAGTCGCGGGCGAGCTTGGCCGTGCCCAGCGCGGAGTCACCCTCGACGATGAACAGCTCGCTGCGGTCCACGTCGTCGCTGCGGCAGTCGACCAGCTTGGCGGGCAGCGCCGAGTTCTCCAGGGCGGACTTGCGCCGCTGGTTGTCGCGGTGCTCGCGGGCGGCGATGCGGGCCTTGGCCGCGGCGACGACCTTCTCCAGCACCGCGCGCAGCTGCTGCTTCTGCCCCCGCTTGGGGTTGGCGAACAGCGCCTTGAGCTCCCGGGCGACCACATGGGCGACGATGCGGCTGGCCGCGGAGGTGCCGAGCACCTCCTTGGTCTGGCCCTCGAACTGCGGCTCGGGAACCCGCACGGTGACCACCGCGGTCAGCCCTTCGAGGATGTCCTCCTTGGTCACCGGCTCGTCACCGTTCTTCAGCAGCCGAGTCTCCCTGAGCTGCTCGTTGACCGTGCGGACCAGCGCCCGCTCGAAGCCCGCGACGTGGGTGCCGCCCTTCGGCGTGGCGATCACGTTCACGAACGAGCGTACGGTCGTCTCGTAGCCCTTCCCCCAGCGGATCGCGACGTCGACGGTGAGCTCCCGCTCGATCTCCGTCGGCGTCATGTGGCCCTGCTCGTCGAGCACGGGGACCGTCTCGTGGAAGTGGCCCTCCCCCTGCAGCCGCAGCACGTCGCAGACGGCCTCGTCACGGGACAGGAACTCGGTGAACTCGCTGATGCCGCCGTCGAAGCGGAACGTCTCCTCGACCGGCTCCTCGCCGCGGGCGTCGCGCACCACGAGCGTGAGCCCCGGCACCAGGAAGGCCGTCTGGCGCAGCCGCACGTGGATCTCGTCGAGCGAGACCTCCGCCTCAGGCAGGAAGATCTGCCGGTCGGCCCAGAAGCGCACGCGGGTGCCGGTCGTATTGCGCGGGGCCGGGCCGCCGTCGCGCAGGCCGGACTTCTTGCGGAACTTGGCGGTCGGGCCGTCGCCGTCGAAAACGCCGGGCACGCCCCGGCGGAAGCTGATCTGGTGGACCTTGCCGTCGCGGTCGACCTCCACGTCGACGCGGGAGGACAGCGCGTTGACCACCGAGGCACCGACGCCGTGCAGGCCGCCGGAGGCGCCGTAGGAACCGCCGCCGAACTTGCCGCCCGCGTGGAGCTTCGTGTAGACGAGCTCAACGCCGGCCAGGCCGCTCTTGGGCTCGATGTCGACGGGAATGCCGCGCCCGTTGTCACGCACCTCGATCGAGCCGTCCGCGTGCAGCTCGACCTCGATCCGCGTGCAGTGGCCTCCGAGCGCCTCGTCGACCGCGTTGTCCACGATCTCCCACAGGCAGTGCATGAGGCCGCGCGTGTCCGTGGAGCCGATGTACATCCCCGGGCGCTTGCGGACGGCCTCCAGGCCTTCCAGCACAGAGAGATGACGGGCGGTGTACCCCGTCTCCGCGCGAACCGCAGTCACACCCAGCTCCTACTTATCAATCGAACACGCGTACGCAGCTTAACGCCACTCATGTTTGTACGCGCACAAGCTTGCCAGGCGCAGCACAATGACCGGCACTTTCGCTGTGATCCCCGTCACTTTACGGATCATTCTGCTCTGGGCGTAGTCGGAGCATGATTGGGAAGGCCCGTATCCGGTTAGATGTTGTCCCAAGTGACTGACGCCAACGTCCCCACAGCGTGGGGCGACCCGAAAGGCGATACGTGACTGGAGCTCTCGCCCCCATCAAGCCGCTGACGGCCCTGGACCGGTGCGACCGGTGCGGTGCTCAGGCCTACATCCGCGCGACCCTGCCCGTGGGTGGGGAGTTGCTGTTCTGCGCCCACCACGGGCGTCAGCACGTGGCTGTGCTGCGCGACAAAGGTGCTGAGATCCAGGACGAGTCGGCCCGACTCAGTGAATCCCCCGCGACCGCCCCTGACGGCGAGCGCTGACCCCATAGACGGCGTGCCGGAGCGTCAGACGACGATGTCGGCTCCGCGCGCCGTCGCCATATAAGCCATCGACACAAGCCATCGACCCGGGCGACCCCTCGGGCGCGACCGCCGTTCCCCGCTTCCCCCGGGGCTCGCGGCGGACGGCCCGGTGGGTCAGGCCCGCACCCGGTAGTGATAGCGGCCGGCGACGGTGAAGCCCTCGCGCTCGTAGAGCGCACGGGCACCGGCGTTGGCCTCGGTCACCACCAGGTAGGCGCTGTCGGCGCCACGTCGCCGCCCCCAGGCGAGCAGGGTGCGCAGCACGGCCGCGCCCAGCCCCCGCCTCCTGGCGTGCGGTTCGACCGCCATGCAGTAGACCCCGAGCCAGCGCCCCTGCGGCACGCCCCTGCCCACCGCGCCCTCGTCGAGGAGGACGTACCCGGCGGGGACCCCGCCGAGGATCCGCTCGCCCCACGTCCGCGCCGGAACCTCCCCGGTGTCGCCGTGGCGCCCGCCGTCCACGCTCCACCAGGTGCGCAGCCACCGTTCGGACGGCCTGTCCTCCACCGCCGCGCCGGCGGCGGGCTCGTCGCCGGTGAGCGGCCTTGTCATCACCAGGGTGGGATCCACGAGCCGGTAGCCCCGGCGGCCGAGTTCGTCGTCGAGCCCGGGAGGCGCGCCCATGCCGACCGAGAACACGCAGGGCTGCCCGATGCCGGCGTAGAACCGCTCGGCCCGGTCGACCGCCTCCGGCAGGTCCGCGCGCTCTCCCAGGGCCAGCACCGAGTTGGCCCGTTTCGTCACACCGCCAGCATGCCGGTAGACCCATCCGCCGTCCTCGGCCCGTCCCGGCGCCGGCCAGGCCGCATCGACCAGCAGGTCGAACTGTGAAATTTCCCGATCCACCGCCGCAGCCTAGCTGACCTGCACTGCTCGGGTTTAGATCTTGCCTCCGGGGCAGTGGGAGGACCTTCGATCCCTCGGACCCCCTCGAAGGAGCGGCGGTGTCCCCATCGAGCAGGAACCGTACCGGCATCGTCGTGCTGGCCGCAGCCCTGGCAGGCGTATCGGCCCTGTCCGCGTGCGGCGGCGTGGGAGCCAAGGACGGCGCGTCGCCGGGCGGTGGTTCCGCCTTGACCACCATGGGCTTCGGCTTCCCCGACGAGATCGCCACGACCCGGGTGGACGCCTTCAAGAAGGCGCATCCCGAGGTGAGGCTCACCGTCAACCAGGGTCAGTTCGACGAGCAGGCCTTCCTGTCGGCGGTGGCGAGCGGCAACCCGCCGGACGTCGTCTACCTCGGCCGCGAACTGATCGGCACGTACGCCGCCAGGGGCGCGATCCAGCCGTTGGACGACTGCGTCGCCAAAGAGGGCATCGCGATGTCCGACTTCTACCCCGCCGCCCAGCAGCAGGTGAAGCTGAACGGCACGTGGTACGGCGTGCCGGAGTTCTACACCTCGATCATCCTGCTGGTGAACGACAAGGCCGCCAAGGAAGCCGGGGTGGACCCGGCGAGCATCGACACCTCCGACTGGGACGCTCTGGCCGCCCTGGCCAGGAAGATGAACAAGGTCTCCGGCGGCAAAATCGAGCGTTTCGGCTTCTATCCCAAGCTGCCGGAGTTCCTCCCCCTGTGGGCCAAGGCCAACGGCGCCGACCTGCTGTCGGCGGACGGGAAGACCTCCCGCCTCGACGACCCGAAGGTCGCGGAGGCGCTCGACTACGCCAACGGGCTGCTCGACGACCAGGGCGGCTGGACCAAGCTCAAGGCCTTCACCGACACCTTCGACTACTTCGGCGAGAAGAACCCGATCGCCGAAGACCAGATCGGGATGATGCTCACCGAGCAGTTCCTGGTCACCTCCATGGCGAGCACCTCCCCCGACGCGAAGATCACCGTGCTGCCGTTCAAGGACAGGCAGGGCGATCCGCTCACCATGGTCGGCGGCAACGGCTGGGTCATCCCCAAGGGGGCCAAGCACCCGGACGTCGCCTGCCAGTGGATCAAGACGATGACCTCGGCCGACACCTGGATCGCGGCGGCCAAGGCGCGGGCGGCCAAGCGGGCCCAGGAGGGCAAGCCTTACCCGGGCACGTTCACGGCCAACGCCAGGGCCGACCAGGCGATCTTCTCCCAGATCGTCAAGCCGAGCGGGCACAGGCCGTACGACGACGCGACCACGACGATCCTGGGCGTGCAGGACAAGGGGTTCGTCGTCCCGCAGTCGCCCGCCGCAGCGGAGTTCCGCACGGCCTGGCTCGACGCGGCGACCCGGGTGATGCAGGGACGCCAGGACGCGAAGGCCGCGCTCGCCCAGGCGCATCAGGAGGCCACCAAGGCCCTCCAGGCCGCGGCGGGCTGACATGGCCCGCCCGCTTTCCGGACTGGCCCGCCACGAGGCCCGCTGGGCCTACGTGTTCCTGCTGCCGTGGCTGATCGGCCTGGTGGTCTTCCAGGCCGGACCCATGGTCGCGAGTTTCGTGCTCTCGCTGACCGACTACGACCTGATCTCCAGGCCGAAGTTCGCCGGCCTCGGCAACTACGCCGCGATGCTGGAGGACCCGAAGGTCGGTAGGGCGATCGGCAACACGGCCTTCTACACGGTCCTGCACCTGCCGCTGGCGCTGGTGATCTCACTGCTGCTCGCGCTCATGCTCAACCGCGTCACCGGCCGGGCCGCCGGGTTCTTCCGCACGGTGTTCTACCTGCCGTCGATGACGCCGTACGTCGCGGTGGGCGTGCTGTTCCTGTTCCTGCTGAACGGCCAGGCGGGGCTGGTCAACCAGTTCCTCGGGCTGTTCGGCGTGGACGGACCGCAGTGGACGACCGACCCGGCGTGGGTCAAGCCCGGCATCGTGCTCATGTCGCTGTGGAACCTGGGCTCGACGACGATCATCCTGTTCGCCGCCCTGCGCAACGTGCCGCACGACCTGTACGAGGCCGCGATGATCGACGGCGCGGGCCCCTGGCAGCGGTTCCGCTCGGTCACGCTGCCGATGATCAGCTCCGCGCTGTTCTTCGTGGTGATCATCAACACGATCGCGGCGCTGCAGATGTTCGACCAGGTCTACACGATGTTCTTCGGCAACCAGACCGCCCAGCACTCCTACGGCGACTCGGCCCTGTTCTACGTCGTCTATCTGTTCCAGCAGGGCTTCCAGTTCCTGCACATGGGCTACGCGTCGGCGCTCGCCTGGCTGCTGTTCGCGATCATCGGGATCATCACGATCGTGCAGGTCAAGGTCGGCAACCGGTTCGTCTACTACGAGGCCGAGCCTCCGGGAGGGACGCGATGACCGCGACGGCGGGCCGTACGCTGCCGGAGCGCGCCGGCGTGGCCGCGCGGATGCGGGAGGCGGCGCGCGACGACCGGCCGGGCACGGCGGGCACCCGCAGGGCGTTCTTCCTCGTCATGCTCTCCGCCGCGGCGGCGGTGTTCCTCTACCCGTTCGTGTGGCTGGTCGTGGCCTCGCTCAAGCCGCGCGACCGGACGTTCGCCGACCCGTTCCTCCCCTGGCCGCACCCGTTCGCCCCGGAGAACTACGCGAACGTGTGGGACGCCGCGCCGATGCTGGCCTGGCTGTTCAACACGGTCGTCGTGGGGGTCATGGCAGCCCTCACGGTGACCGTGTCGAGCGCGTTCGTCGCCTTCGGGTTCGCCTACTTCCGCTTTCCTGGGCGCGGCGTGCTGTTCGGCAGCGTGCTCGCCACGATGATGCTGCCGGCGGCCGTCACGCTCGTGCCGACGTACCTGATCTGGAACTCGGTCGGCCTCACCGGCACGCAGGTGCCGCTGTGGGCGGGCAACCTGTTCGGGTCGGCGTTCTACATCTTCCTGCTGCGCCAGTTCTTCCTCGGCATCCCGCGCTACGTCTTCGAGGCCGCCAGGGTGGACGGCGCGTCCTACCTCGACCTGTTCTGGCGGATCGCGCTGCCCCTCGGCCGCCCGGCCCTGATCATCGCGTTCGTCTTCGAGCTCAAGGCGAGCTGGTTCGACCTGATGAAGCCGCTGATCTACCTGCAGGATCCCGCGCTGTTCACGCTGCCGCGCGGGCTGAAGGCCGTGGTCGACCAGTTCTACCAGGGCGGCGACCCGAAGTGGGAGATCGTCCTGGCCGCGAGCGTGATCACCACGCTGCCGCTGGTCGTCGTCTTCTTCGCCGGTCAGCGCTACTTCGTGCAGGGCATCGCCACGACCGGCCAGAAGGGCTAGCTCGTTCCCCCGGGCTCGACCGTGTCCGGCTCTATCGGGGCGTAGCCGAGCACGTGCTCGCGGAGCATCACGCCCACCTCGGGGTCGTTCCGCTCGAACGCCTCCACGAGAGGTTCGTGGTCGGCGGCGTTCTCGTGCGGGCGCATCCGGAACAGGCGGATCGACAGGTGGGTCCACACCTCGATGCCGAGCGACTCCCACACCGACAGCAGCACCTCGTTGCCCGAGGCCTTCACGATCTCCCGGTGGAAGGCGACGCCGTGCCGTACCTGATCGTGCAGGGAGCCGGCGGCCGCCGCCTCGTGCAGGCGGCCGAGGTGCGTACGCAGCGCCTCCACGCGGGGCCTCCCCAGCCGGACGGCCGTCTCCTCCAGGCCCGCCCGCACCTGGTACACCTCCCGGAGATCCTCCTGGGTGAGCCTGCGGACCCGCGCGCCCTTGTTGGGCACGGACTCGATGAGCCTGAGCGCCTCCAGCTCGCGCAGCGCCTCACGCACCGGGGCCTGGCTGACGCTCAGCTCGGCCGCCATGCGCCGCTCGACGAGGCGGTCGCCGGGCTTCCATCGCCCGTTGATCAGGCCGTCGAGCACGGCCTGCCGGATCTGGTCGCGAAGCGGCGACCGCACGACGGGTTCCACGACACCGATGATAGGGCGGCACCACAGACATCCGATGATCGATCATAGGGTGTTTAATGAATACATGGACGAAGACCTGGATCCGCAGGAGACCGCCGAGTGGCTCGAATCCCTCGAGGCGGTCCGCCGTGCAGCCGGCCCCGAACGGGCCGACTACCTGCTGAGGCGGCTGGCCACGACCACCCGCTACATCAACACCGTCCCGACCTCCGAGGAGCCCCGTTACCCGGGTGACCTGGAGCTGGAGGAACGCATCGCGGCGTACGACCGGTGGAACGCCGCGGCGATGATCACCAGGGGGAGCCGGCTGGGGCTCGGCGGCCACCTGGCGACCTACGCCTCGGCCGCCTGGCTGTACGAGGTGGGCTTCAACCACTTCTTTCACGCCGGCCGCGACCAGGTCTACTTCCAGGGCCACGCCTCCCCGGGCATCTACGCCCGGGCCTTCCTGGAGGGCAGGCTGAGCGAAGCCCGGCTCGACCTGTTCAGGCGCGAGCCCGAGGGCGGGCTGCCGTCGTACCCGCACCCGCGGTCCATGCCGGACTTCTGGCAGTTCCCCACTGTTTCCATGGGCCTCGGCCCGCTCAACGCGATCTACCAGGCCAGGTTCAACCGCTATCTGCACAACCGCGGCATCAAGGACACCTCGCGCAGCCACGTGTGGGCCTTCCTCGGCGACGGCGAGATGGACGAGCCGGAGTCCACGGCCGCCCTCACCCTGGCCGCCCGCGAGGGGCTCGACAACCTCACCTTCGTGATCAACTGCAACCTGCAGCGGCTCGACGGGCCGGTGCGGGGCAACACCCGCATCGTGCAGGAGCTCGAGGGCGTCTTCAGGGGTGCGGGCTGGCACGTCGTCAAGGCGCTGTGGGGCCGCGACTGGGACGGGCTGCTCCACTCGGACGAGCTGGTGGCCCGGCTGGGCGAGGTGCCGGACGGGCAGTTCCAGACGTTCGCCGCCTCGACGGGCGCCTACATCAGGGAGCGGCTGTTCCGGGGACTGGACGTGCCGTACTCGGACGAGGACCTGCGGCGGATCGTCGGCGGGTCGCGGGCGGGCCACGAGCCGCGGAAGGTGTACGCGGCCTACCGCAGGGCCCTGGACAACCGGGGCGCGCCCACGGTGATCCTCGTGCAGACCGTGAAGGGCTGGACCCTCGGCGCGGGGATCGAGGCGCGCAACGCCAACCACCAGATGAAGAAGCTCACCCAGGACGAGTTCCGCGCGCTGCGCGACCGGCTCGGCCTGCCGGTGCCGAACGAGGCGCTCGACGGCGACCTGCCGCCCTACCTGCATCCCGGGCCGGACTCCCCCGAGGCGCGGTACGCCGCCGAGCGGCGCCGCGAGCTCGGCGGGCCCGTCCCCCGCCGCACGGTCTCCCACCGCCCGCTGCCGGCCCCGGGCGAGGCGCCGTTCCGGGCGCTGGAGAAGGGCTCCAAGCAGCCGGTGGCCACGACGATGGCCTTCGTCCGCCTGGTCAAGGACCTGATGAGGGAGCCGGAGACGGGACGCCGCTGGGTGCCGATCGTGCCCGACGAGGCCAGGACGTTCGGCATGGAGTCGCTGTTCCCCACCGCCAAGATCTACTCGCCCCTCGGCCAGCGCTACGAGTCCGTCGACCGGGACCTGCTGCTTTCGTACAAGGAGGCGGCCGACGGGCAGATCCTGCTGGAGGGCATCACCGAGGCCGGGTCGATGGCGTCGTTCACCGCCGCGGCCTCCAGCTACGCCACCCACGGCGAAGTCATGATCCCCTTCTACATCTTCTACTCGATGTTCGGCTGGCAGCGCACCGGCGACCAGATGTGGGCGCTGGCCGACCAGCTCGGCCGCGGGTTCCTCGTCGGCGCCACCGCCGGGCGGACCACGATGACCGGGGAGGGCCTGCAGCACGCGGACGGTCACTCGCAGCTCCTCGCCTCCGCCAACCCGGCGTGCCTGGCCTACGACCCAGCCTTCGCCTACGAGGTGGGGACGATCGTGCGTGAGGGGCTCCGGCGCATGTACGGCCCCGACGGCGAAGACGTGTTCTACTACCTGACCGTCTACAACGAGCCGTTGCCCCAGCCCGCGATGCCCGAGGGAGTCGAGGAGGGCATCCTCCGGGGGATCTACCGGTACGCCGCCGGCGGCGGCCAGGCCCACCTGCTGGCCAGCGGCACCGCGATCCACTGGGCGCTGGACGCGCAGCGACTGCTCCGGGAGGAGTACGGCGTGGGCGTGGACGTGTGGTCGGTCACCTCCTGGAGCGAGCTGCGCCGCGACGCCATGACCACCACGGGCGTGCCGTACATCCGGCAGGCCCTGGCCGGGACCGCGGGGCCGGTGATCGCGGTCAGCGACTGGATGCGCGCGGTGCCGGACCAGATCAGCCCGTGGATCGACCGGCCGTGGACCTCCCTCGGCACCGACGGGTTCGGGCTGTCGGGCACCCGCGAGGCGGTCCGCAGGCATTTCGGCGTGGATCCGCGCTCGATCGCGGAGGCCGTGCTCAAAGCGGTGGAGACCGGCCGGGACTGAGCGTCGCGTCGCCTCGGGGGAGCGCCCCGATCGGGGAAGCTCTCCGGTCGGGGCCTCTCGGTCGGGGCCTCTCCGATGGGGGGCTCTTCGGTGGGGGCACAGTAGGCTGCGAAACCGTGCTCATCCTGCTTCCGCCGTCGGAGGGGAAGGCCGAGCGGGGCACCTCCGCCGTCCGCCGGCTCGGCTTCCCCGAACTCGCCTCCCCGCGCGAGAAGGTCCTCGACGCCCTCGTCTCGCTCTGCCACACGCCCGAGGCGCGCGACGTGCTCGGCCTGTCGGACGGGCAGGCCGGCGAGATCGAGCGCAACCTGGCCCTCCCCACGGCGCGCACGCTGCCCGTCGCCGCCCTCTACACGGGCGTGCTGTACGACAACCTGGGCCTGGCCACCCTCTCCCCCGAGGCCCGGCGGCGGGCCGACCGGAGGATCGTCGTGTTCTCGGCGCTGTGGGGCTTGCTGCGCCCGTCCGACCGCGTGCCTCCCTACCGGCTGTCCATGGGCGTACGGCTGCCGCCGATGGGCGGCCTGGCCGCGTTCTGGCGGCCGTCGATCAGCGCGGTGCTCGACGCGACGAAGGGGCTCGTGGTGGACATGCGGTCCGCGACGTACGCCGCCGCCTGGCAGCCCGGCGAACGCGGCGTGGCCGTACGGGTGCTGCGGGAGGCGGCAGGGAAGCGGACCGTCGTCAGCCACATGGCCAAGGCCACCCGGGGCGTGGTGGCCCGCTCGCTCGTCGAGACCCCCGACCGGCCCCGCACGGCCGGGGATCTGGCCGACCTGCTGACCGGCCTGGGGCATCGAGTGGAACTGGCCGCGCCGGCCGGGCGGGGAAGGCCGCGGACCCTCGACGTGATCGTGAGCGAGTGAGTCAGAGGTTGAGCCGGGCGCAGGCCCGGCGGTACTGCTGCGCGGGATCGCCGAGGTGCGACCAGGGCAGCCGGCTGAACCGGCCGCCCGTCCTGGCGAGGTGCCCGCGCGCCGGACGCCGGAGGTCGGACAGGTAGAAGGCGGCGCCGAAGACGTTGTGCGCCTCGACCGAGCGCGGGTGCGCCCCGCCGAGGCGCCGCTCCGCCCAGTGTCCGGCGGCCGAGACGATCTCGCGCTGCGCCTCGAAGGAGAACCAGCCGCCCCGGGACATGGGGGTGCGCCCGGCGGCGACGATCTCGAAGTGGGCCAGCGGCACGAGCGCCGGGAGCGGGCTGCCCTCCGGGGCGTGCGCCGCGGCCGAGCGGGCGAAGCCGAGCATCTCCTGGGCGGTGCCGCCCCAGCCGGGCGACAGGGTGATCAGGCGGGCCAGCGCCCCCGAATACAGAGTCGGCCACCGGCGGGAGCATTCGTACCAGACGGCGTCCTTGTCGGTGCGCGGCCGGTCCAGGCCGATGGCCAGCCACATCAGGCACTCCCACGGCACCGGATCGCCCGGCGCGAGCCCCGCCGCCGTCAGCAGCGGCTGCCTGGCCCCTTCCATCGCCGACCGGTAGGTGTGCAGCCGGTCCGCTTGCACCGCCCTGGCCCGTACGTCGGGCCGCAGCTCCCAGGCCTCCTCCAGGCGGGCCCGGCCGAGCCACAGCCAGAGGTCGGGATTGCCCTGGTCGTGGGCGAGCAGCGCTTCGATCGACCGGCTCGCCCCGATGACGGCCCGCGACAGCGCCTCCACCCGCAGCGACCGCGTCTCCGGGTCGCCCCTGCTGTCCGCGAGGACGGCCGCCGCCGGTCTGAGGTCGCCCCGGGAGGCGGCCTCGACCGCCTCGTCGAGCATGGTGTCCGCCCACGGGCGGTCCGGGATCACTCGTGGCCCCCGAGCACGCGCCCGATCCACTTCGATCACTCCCATGAGGCGCGAGCCTAGGAGCGTCGACGTGCCCGCGGCGCTACCACGAGGTTACGTCGGTGTTAAGTCGTCTCCCACGGCGTCGTCCCCCCGGCCGTGGTGCGTGGCCGGGGGGACGATCGACTCGTGCGTCAGTCCAGGTAGTCGCGCAGCACCTGGGAACGGGAGGGGTGGCGCAGCTTCGACATGGTCTTGGACTCGATCTGGCGGATCCGCTCGCGGGTCACGCCGTAGACCTTCCCGATCTCGTCCAGAGTCTTCGGCTGCCCGTCGGTGAGGCCGAACCGCATCGACACCACGCCCGCCTCCCGCTCCGACAGCGTGTCGAGAACGGAGTGCAGCTGCTCCTGCAGCAGCGTGAAGCTGACGGCGTCGGCCGGGACGATGGCCTCGGAGTCCTCAATGAGGTCGCCGAACTCGCTGTCGCCCTCCTCGCCCAGCGGAGTGTGCAGGGAGATCGGCTCGCGGCCGTACTTCTGCACCTCGATGACCTTCTCAGGGGTCATGTCGAGCTCGCGGGCCAGCTCCTCCGGCGTGGGCTCGCGGCCGAGGTCCTGCAGCATCTGCCGCTGGACGCGGGCCAGCTTGTTGATCACCTCGACCATGTGGACCGGGATGCGGATGGTCCGCGCCTGGTCGGCCATGGCCCGGGTGATCGCCTGCCGGATCCACCAGGTGGCGTACGTGGAGAACTTGTAGCCCTTGGTGTAGTCGAACTTCTCGACCGCGCGGATCAGGCCCAGGTTGCCCTCCTGGATCAGGTCCAGGAACAGCATGCCGCGGCCGGTGTACCGCTTGGCCAGCGAGACCACGAGGCGGAGGTTGGCCTCCAGCAGGTGGTTCTTGGCGCGGTGGCCGTCCTCGGCGATCCACTCCAGCTCGGCGCGGACGTCGACGGGCAGGCTGTCGGCCTCCTGGGCGAGCTGCTCCTCGGCGAACAGGCCGGCCTCGATCCGCTTGGCGAGCTCGACCTCCTGCTCGGCGTTGAGGAGCGGCACCTTGCCGATCTGCTTGAGGTAGTCCTTCACCGGGTCGGCGGTGGCGCCGGCCGCCGCGACCTGGGCGACGGGCGCGTCGTCATCGTCGTCGGTGAGGATCAGCACCTCGTCCTCGGACTGGGCGAGCGCCTCGGCCTTGGGCTCGTCGCCGTCGGCCTCCCCTTCGGCCTCGGTGTCGGAGTCCTCGGTCTCCACCTCGGCGTCGATCTCGACGTCCTCGACCTCGAGGTCGAAGTCCTCGATGTCGACGTCACCTTCGAGGTCGATGTCCTCGTCGTCCTCGGCGAGGTCGGCGGACTTCGGCTTGGTGTCGGCCTTGGGCGCCTTGGCCTCGGGACCCGTGGTGGGGGCCTCCGGCTTGACGGGCGCGGCCTTCTTCGGCGGAGCAGGCTTGGCCGGAGCCTTGGCCGCGGCCGGCTTGGCGGCGGGCGGCGCGGGCTTGGCCGGGGCGGGCTTCTTCGGCGCCGGCTTGGCGGCCGGCGCGGAGTCGGTCACCACGGCGGTCACGGTCTCCGGCTGCGACTCCTTGGCCGCTGCGGATTTGGTGGTCTTCTTGACGGGCGCGGTGGTGCGGCGCTTGGCTTGACCTCGAGAACGCTTGGGAGCCGCGGAGTCGGCGGCCGTCACCACGACGGTCACACCCTCCTTGCTGAGGCTGCGCAGGAATCCAGCGGCTTGCGACATCGGGATGTCCGCTTCCTCGAAGGCCTTGCGGACATCCTCGGACTCGAGGAAACCCTGCGAGCGCCCACGCTCGAGGAGCTGCTGAATCACTGGCTCGTTCAGCTCCGACGGCTTCGAGCGAGTCGAACTTGCAGGCGACACGAACACCTCTCGAACGAACGCATGGCGAGAATGGACCCAGGTGCTTCTTCTTTTCCGGTGGTGAGGTCGCGCAGACCGCGACATGCCATTGTGGCACGCCACGGTACGTGATACGGCCGCGTCCCGCCGGTTGCTCCTCCACCCTAGGCCGACCGAGACACTAGTGCGTACGGAAGGAGGTCACTGATACCCGAAAGCAACCGTTATGACTGTTTCATTCAGTCACTCTTCGTGGCCGGTGGAACGTGGACCGCGAGTACCGTTACGTCATCATCCTGTTCATACCCGGACAGCATGTGGTCCACCAGGAAATCGAGCAGCATATTCGGGCTGCTCAGGACCTCCGGGGGCGCTTCGGCCACGACGGACGAAAGCTCCCTGAGCCCGGCGTCCAGCCCGCGCTTGCGGTTCTCCACCAGACCGTCCGAGTACAGAACGGCGGTGTGACCCGGCGGCACGCAGAACCGGAACTGCTTGCGGCTCGTGGCCCAGCCGAGCGGGGTGCCCGGCTCGGTCTCGTGCAGCAGCCCGACGCCCTGCGGCGAGACCAGCAGCGGCGGCGGGTGACCGGCCAGGGCCAGCGTGCCCTCCCCGGTCCCGGGTTCGACGACCATGTACGCCAGGGTGGTGACCTGCTCCTCCTCCTCGGTCGCCTCGAAGACGCGGTCGAGCCCCGTCAGCACCGCGGCCGGGGGCGGGTTGGTCAGCGCGAGGGCCCGCATCGCGTTGCGGATCCGGCCCATGCCGGCGGCGGCCTTGACGCCCTTGCCCATGACGTCGCCCACCACGGCGGCCACCCGGCCGTCCTGCAGGACGAACGCGTCGTACCAGTCGCCGCCCACCTGCACGTGACGCGAACCGCTGCGGAAGCGGTGGGCCAGCATCAGGCCCCGCACCACCGGCAGGCGGTCGGGCAGCAGGCTGCGCTGCAGCGTCTCGGCCGTCTTGTGCTCGCGCTCGAACAGCGTGGCCCGCTCGACCGCGAGGGCGCACTGCCCGGCGAGGGCCTCCAGGAAGACGCCGTCCTCCTGGGAGATCTTCTGGGTCCGCGTGAACGAGAACCGCAGCGCGCCGAGCGCCCGCCCGGCCGCCAGCAGCGGGAGGCCCACCCAGGCCCGCTCGTCCGTCTGGGCGAGGAAGCCGGAGATCTGCGCCTCGTCGGCGCCGGCGTCCACGAGCTGGGCACGCAGGCTGTCGGGCGACTCGGCGAAGACCGGGCGGCGGCTGTTGACCGCCATCGTCATCACGTTGGGGTTCGCGAGGTCGATCTCCTCGCCCCGGGTGTCCGGGGTGCCGCCGCTGCTGATCAGCTTCAGCGTGGCCCGGTCCAGGTCGAGCAGGGCCACGGACGAGTGGTCGGCGGCGAGGGCCGTACGGCCGACGTCGATGATGACCTGCACCACCTGCTCGACCGTGAGCGCCTCGGCGAGCTGGGCGGTCGCGCCCTGGAGGCGGGCGGTGCGCAGCGCGGCGGCGCCGAGCTGGTCGGTGAGGCGCCCGCGCATCTCCTCGGCCTCACGCTGCGGCGTGACGTCCGTGTTCGCCCCGACCCACTCCACCACACGGCCGTGCCTGATGATCGGCACGGCCCGGACCTCGAAGTGCCGGTAGCCGCTGGCCCGGGTGCGCACCCGGTAGCTCCACTCGAACATCGTCCGGCCGCGCAGCGCCTCGCGCCACGCCTCCTCGGTGCCGGGACGGTCGTCGGGGTGCACCGCGTCCAGCCAGCCGTGCGCGAGGTACTCCTCCAGGCCCTGGCCGGTGATGGCCCGCCACTGGGGCGCGTCCTCGGCCACCGCGCCGCTGGGCGAGGTGATCCACACCAGCTGCTGCTGCGACTCCACGAGCGAGCGGTAGCGCTCCTCGCTGCGCTCCAGCACCTCCTCGTTCAGCTGCCGCTCGGTCACGTCGACCCCGAAGAGCGCCGTCCCGACGACGCCGTCGTCGCCGTGCATCGGGAAGAACGACACCGTCCAGTGACGGGTGTCGCCGTTCTCGGCGCGGGTCCTGATCCGCTGGTCGGTGACCGGCAGCGCCTCGTCGGCGATCCGGCGCAGCGCCGTCTCGATCAGGGTGGTCAGGTCGGCCGGCAGCAGCTCGGCCGGTTGGCGGTCAAGATGCAACTCGACAGGGTGGCCGGTCAGCTCGGTAAAGGTGGAGTTGACTCGGACGAAACGCCCATCCGGGTCGAAAAACGCGAAGGCAAACGGCGCCTCCGACATCAGGCCTCTGAAGAGGTCGGAGTCTGATATGTCCAAACCGGGCTCCCGGGGCCGGGGCACGGAGGTTTCGGCGCTCATGGTCGGCACCTCCGTCGCGTGCCAGCGTCTCCCACGAGGCACATCTCCATAACTGTGATTGGTAGCGCAGATCTGCCCTACATCATGGGCGATCGGCATGCGCGGACGGAAGCCCCGCCCGCCATGCGGTCAACGCATCCTGTCAAAAGACCGGCGTCTCGCGCAGGAAGATCCGGCCTACTTCTTGGCCGCCCGCTTCGCTTCCTGCTTGGTCGCGCGGACCAGCTGCAGGCTCTCGGCGTCCACGACGTCGGCCACCGACCGGTGCACCCCCTCCTCGCCGTACGGCCCGGCCGCCTCGCGCCAGCCGTCCGGGCGCACGCCGCACTGCTTGCCCAGCAGGGCCAGGAAGATCTGGGCCTTCTGCCGGCCGAATCCGGGGAGGGCCAGCAGCCGGCGCAGGAGCTCGGCGCCGTCGCGGACATCCTCCCATACCTTCTCGGCCGAGCCATCGTAGTGCTCGACGAGATAGGTCGCGAGCGCCTGGACGCGGGCCGCCATCGCCTTCGGATAGCGGTGGACGGCGGGCGTCGCCGCGAGCAGGGCCGCGAACTGGTCAGGATCATAGGAGGCGATCTCACGCGCGTCCAGGTCGCGGCCGAGCCGGTCGGCGATCGCGTGGGGGCCCGCGAAGGCCCGCTCGAGCGGCACCTGCTGGTCGAGCAGCATGCCGATGAGCAGTGCGAGGGGGCTGCGGCCGAGCAGCTCGTCGGCCTCGGGATCCTGGGCGAGCCGGATACGCATGGGTTCAGCTTCCCACGCGGCGGCCCGCGAAGGGTTGACACCGCCGGGGAAAGAGGTGGAATAAGGGGCGGCAGGTCCCCATTCAGCGAGGAATGCAGTCCATGCCCGTACTCGCAGCACTGATCAGTGGCGGCCCATCACCGGAGCCGGGTCTTCGTGAACCGGCGGAACTCGTGACCCACCGGCTGGCCGCGGAATTCCTGACCGTCCCCCTTTCCGCAGTCGCCCGCTGCGTCACCGACGCCTGGGCCTGCGGCGAGCACCTGGGGCTCGACGTCACTCCGGAGATCGTCGAGCGGGTCGCCCGGGAACGCCTCCTGGCTCTGGTCAACTCGGCGCCGCCTTCCCGGAGGTGAGGCGCCCCGCGGCGCTCGCGCGGCCGTCGCCCCGGCCCGCCGCCGTACGGCGGGAGAGGTTGGGACGGCAGATAACGGGGAAGTCACCGGGCCGTGTTCCTGATGCCCTTCGCGGCGGGAATGCGAGAAGGTGGTCACCGTGAGCGAGCGGAGCGAGATCTCGTGAGTCGCCGGCGCCGACGTGACCCCCGGGAGACCCGGCCGCCGGACGACGTGTTCGCGGAGATGCTGCTGGCGGCCAGGGAGCTGCTCGCCGTGCGCAGCCCGCTCGACGCCGAGCTCATGGTCTCCGACATGCTCGGCGCGTGGTGGGGCAGGCGGCTGCGCGGCGGCGACGTCGAGCAGATCCTCGGCGAGGGCCTGGTGGACTACGCGGCCAAGGCCGGCACGCCGGCCGCGCTCACCCTGCTCATCTCCGTCGCCTACCTCGGCACCGCCCGCCAGGCGGCCAAGGCGGAGGGCGCGGCGCTCGCGCTGATGGAGTCCGACGTCGCCCGGCCCCGCTGGGCGGACCGCGTCGGCGCCGTCAAGCCGACCGGCAGCTACGTCTCCAGGGACGTGTACGGCGACCAGGACACGGTCGTGTGCACGTTCGCCTACAACGGCGAGGACAGGCACGCGCTGGTCGTGGTCGTCGACTACAACATGGGCGGCATGGCCCGCGACGCCTGGGTGTCGTCACAGGTCGACAAGCTGCTGGAGCAGGCCAGGCTGGAGGCGGCGGGCAACGCGCTGCTGCGGTTCGAGGAGCTGGAGCCGCAGCAGGCGCGGGCGCTGCTGGAGTTCGCGATGAAGGCGACCCGGGCCGCCGCGCACGGCCGCACGGGCCCGAAGCTGGTGAGCGACAGCTACAGCGCCTACCACGCGTTCGCGCGGGCGCGCGTGAAGGCGCTGCCGCCCGGGCGGATGCGGCCCGCCCCCGCGCACACCGAGGCCCCCTACAGCCGCGACCGCCGGGCGATGCTGGCGGCCGAGTTCCTCGCCTCGGACGCGGCGGAGAACCTGTCGGACCCCTCGGCCGCCTCCCGGTGCGCCGACCACATCATCGACTACGGCTGCGACCAGGACTTCGGCCGGCCGATGCGGGTGAGCCCGACCAAGTGCGAGACGTTCCTGCTCGACTGGCTGCCGCGCAAGGTCCTGCTCACCCCGGCGGAGCAGGACGCCATGCCGCACGTGCTGTCGGCGTGGGTGCGTTTCGCCGGCCCCCGGATCGATCTGCCCGACGAGGGCGTACGGGCGACGCTCGACGCGGTCTGGGAGGCGACGGCCCGCTTCACCGAGGCCTACCGGGACCCGGCCACCTTCGGGCTCGACCGCTCTCTCGTGGAACGGCTGCTGCCCGACGGCGACCTGTCCGCGCTGGCCCGGCGCGCGTTCGCGTTCCCCCTGCTGCAGGGCATGCGCGGCTCGACCAACCTCGACCTGCTGAACCCGGCGGACGAGGCCGACCGGCGCATCCTGCTGGAGATCGACCACGCCGACGAGCTGGGCCGTCCGGACCTGGAGGAGCACCTCGCCTGGCACGAGGAGATCGCGGGCCGGCTGTGGGTCGGCGACCCGCCGCAGCTGTGGGAGGCCGCCCAGCGCCTGATCGACCTGGGGCACGACCGGCACGACGTGCTGCACGTCCTCATCGAGATCGCCGAACGGATCGGCGACCATCCGGACGAGCTGGCCGCCGCCCTGGACGACATCGCCGACATCCCGGACGAACCTCCGGCCTGACGCCGGGAGCGCCTCTGATCCGCCGCACCGTGCGCGGCGGCGGACCGCGGCGTGGCGATCGGCGCGCAGGTCTCCTGAGCCGTTCACGTGACCCTCAGGACCGCGGGCGGGCACGCGCCGCCGGTCCCGGCCGGCTCGCCGGAGGCGGCCCGCCTGCGGCCGTTCAGGAGGCGTAGCCGATGTCCTCATACCTGAGGTCGAAGAACCCGTTGGCCCCGATGTTGGCCAGCGTGGACCGCACGGCCACGCCCTGCGGGCACTGGTAGAGCGGCAGCACGTTGACCTTCTTCCAGACCAGCCGGTCGGCCTCGTTCAGCAGGCCGGGCACCTTGTCGAGGTCGAGCGTGCTGCCGGCGCGGTACATGGCCTCGTCGATCTGCTTGCTCCCGCTGCGCCCGAGGTTGGAGTACCACTCGACGTCGTCGCCCCGGCCGCCGCTCTCGCCGTCCGCGTAGATGTCGAAGGCGCTCGACACCGGGAACGGCGTGCTCGGGTAGGCGAAGGCGGTGATGTCGAAGTCGCCAGGGATGAGGTGCTTGCCGAAGAAGTCGTCGAAGGGCACCTTGCGCACGTCGACCCGGATGCCGACGCGCTGGAGCATCTGCCGGGCGACGTCGGCCTCGACGCCGCTCATGACGATGCCGTCGGGGACGACGAAGCGCAGCGTGAGCGGTTTGCCGTTCTTCACGCGGGTCTTGCCCGACAGCTTCCAGCCCGCCTGGTCGAGCAGCCGCCCGGCCCGCTTCGGGTCGTACGCGCCGATCGACCCCGCATTGGCGTGGTAGCCGTACTGGCTGTTCATGAGGAAGTGGTTGTCCAGCGTCACGGTCGGCCAGCCGAGGCCCTTGAGGTCCACCTGCATGAGACCGCGGCGGTCGAGCGCCGCCGCGACGGCCTCGCGCACCCTCGCGTCGGCCAGGACCGGGCTCTCCCCGTTGAAGGTGAGCTGCCGGTACTGCGTGCCCGCGGCCTGCCGGACCACGGCGTCCCACGCCTCCCTGACCCGCGCGTAGTCGTCGGAGGACGGGCCCACCTCGAAGACGTCCACGTCCCCCTTGGTGAACGCGTGCACCATCTGGTCGGGACGCACGGCCCGGAACACGATGCTGTCCAGCTTGGCCCGGTTGCCCCACCAGGCGGGATTGCGGGTGAGCGTGACCGTCCTGCCCTTGACGTCGAGGCGCTCCACGCGGAACGGCCCCGCGGTCACCGGGATGCGGTTGATCCAGTCGGCGTCGAACGCCGCCGCGGTCGCGTTGGTGGTGCTGGGATACAGCGGCGTGAACAGGGCCTGCCACTCGTTGAACGGCTGGGCGAGGGTGACCACCACCTCGCGGTCGCTCGCCCCCCTGGCCACGCTCTGGATGTTCTCGTACGCGATGGTCGAGTCGACCCGGTAGTCCCGGTCGCGGCCGCTCATGGCCTTCCACTGCGCGGCGAAGTCCGTCCAGGTGATCGGCCTGCCGTCCGACCACTTCGCCTTGGGGTTGATGGAGTAGGTGATGACCTGCCGGGGGGAGGTCGCGGTGATCCTGGCGTTGGTCACGTAGTCGGTGTCGAGGGTCAGCCGCCCCCGCTCGTCCGACCGGAACGTGCGGGGCATCAGCGCGTCCGTCACCGCCTTGACGGCGGTGCTGTCGCCGTCGACGTGGTTGCGGTTCCACTGGGTCGGGAAGTCGGTGAGCCCCCACCGGAGCGTGCCGCCATCCTTGACCTTGTCCCGGGCCAGCGGGCTGATGTCGTACGCCTTGACCGGGGAGGGGGCGAGCCCGCTGTCCGGTTCACCCGGCCCCCGCTGCACGCCGCAGGCACCGGCGGCCCACAGAGCGGCCAGTGCGGCCAGGGCAACCGGCCATCGTGCTCTCACGTGCTTCTCCGATCCTCCAGCTACCTTGCGCAGTCGATTAGTAGCAGGAAGTGACGGCATGCGGCCATCGGGACACGCGTCCGGGGGGTTTCCCTACGACATCAGGACAACTCGTCTACCGCGCTGCGGACGTCCTCGCTGGTGATCGTCGTCAGCTCGGCGGCGTTCGCCGATCCCTGCTCGGCGAGACGGACGTCGCGCCGCAGCGCGGCCCGCTCGTACAGGGAGCGCGCGAAGCGGCCGTTGCCCAGCCCGTCGATGAGCCTCTCCCGGCAGACCCAGTCGAAGACGTCGGCGAGGTCGCGCGCGGCCGAGGCGTCGAACCTGTCCCCGCTCCCCGCGGCCAGCAGCTCCGCGATCTCGGTCAGCTCCGACGGCCGGTAGGAGGGGAACGACACGCGCTGGTTGAACCGGGAGGCCAGGCCGGGGTTGGTCGCCAGGAACGCGTCCATCTCGCGCTCGTAGCCGGCCAGGATGATGACCACGCGGTCGCGGTCGTCCTCGGCGCGCTTCAGCAGGGTCTGCACCGCCTCGGCCCCGAAGGCGTCGCCCCCGGAGTAGCCGGTGTTGACCAGGCTGTAGGCCTCGTCGATGAACAGCACGCCGCCGAGCGCCCGGTCGACCAGCTCGTTGGTCTTGATCGCGGTGGCGCCGAGGTGCTGCCCGACCAGGTCGGCCCGCGACGCCTCGACCACGTCGGGCCGGGCCAGCAGGCCCAGCGCGGAGAAGATCCGGCCGAGGATCCGCGCGACGGTCGTCTTGCCGGTGCCCGGAGGGCCGACGAACACGAAGTGCCGCATCTGCGACTGGACCGGCAGGCCCTGCTCCTGGCGCATCCTGGCCACCTTGAGCTGGGCGGCGATCGCGTGGACCTGCCGCTTGACCGGTTCGAGGCCGGCCATCCTGTCGAGGTCCGCGAGCGCCTCGTCCAGGGTCGGGGTGACCTGGTAGCCGCGGTATCGCGCGGTGATCTCGTTGAACGCCTTGGTCACGTCGTCCGCGGTGGTGGTGACGAGATCCTCGCCGCGCGGCGCCCCGCCCGCGCTCACCACGCGCACGTCACGGGCCTGCGCGGCGGCCTCGGCGAGGCTGCGGGCGAAGCGGGCGTTGCCGAGGTCGTCGACGAGCCCCCGGCGCTCCACGTCCTCGAACAGCCGGCGCAGCACGGGACGGGCCTCGGGGGCGAGCCGGTCCCCCCGGCGCTGCTGCAGCGCCTCGGTGATCTCCAGCAGTTCCGCCGGGCTGTAGCTGGGGAAGCGCACCCGGGTGGCGAAGCGGCTCGACAGCCCCGGGTTGGACGCCAGGAAGTCGTTCATCTCCCGCTCGTAGCCGGCCAGGATGACGATGAGCCGGTCGCGGTCGTCCTCGGCCCGCTTGAGCAGCGTCTGCACGGCCTCCGCGCCGAACCGGTCGGGCTGGCCGTCGCCCGAGTTGATGAGGCCGTACGCCTCGTCCACGAACAGGACGCCGCCGAGCGCGCGGTCGATCAGCTCGTTGGTCTTGATCGCCGTGGCGCCCAGGTACTCCCCCACGAGGTCGGCCCGCTGCGCCTCGACCACGAACGGCGTCTCCAGCAGCCCGAACGCGTAGAAGATCTTGGCGAGCGACCTGGCGACGCTGGTCTTGCCGGTGCCGGGAGGGCCGACGAACACGAAGTGGCGCATCGGCCGCTCGTTGGCGTAGCCCGCTTCCCTGCGCAGCCGGGCCGCCTCGATCGACGCGGCGATGGCGCGCACCTGCTCCTTGACCGGTTCGAGGCCGATCATGGACTCCAGTTCCGTGAGCGCCTGCTCGACCGTGATGGGCGGCGGAGCGCCGGTCTCGGCCGCGGCGGCCTGGTGACCTCCCGCCCTGGCGCGCACCTGCACCTGGGTCTCCGCGCCCGCCGCCTCCCGCTCCGCCTCCGCGCGCACCCTGCGGGCCAGCACCAGGCGGTAGAGGAGCACCGCGGCGGCCACGCCGTACGCGCCCCACAGGGCGGCGGACGGCGACAGCGGCGACAGCGACAGCGCGACGACCCCGGCGGGCGCGAGGGACATCAGCGTCGTCAGCCACGGCGGCACCCACCGGATCAGGTGGGCCGCGCCGCCGGCCAGCGCGCCCAGCAGCATCAGCAGGCCGGGCACGATCGACTGCCCGCCGAACACGCCCATGAACAGCGGCAGCAGCAGGCCCCACCCGGCGAGCACGAGCACGGTCGCGGCGGCGCGCGGATAGCTGAGCGCCAGCGCGAGGAAGCACAGCGCCAGGAACGTGTAGATGAACGTGGGCGCGAGCGACCAGTTGAGCGCCGCGGCCACTCCCATGGTGGCGACGAGCAGCACCACGAACAGCGCGCGTCGTGCGAACGGCGGAAGTTGGAAATAACGGAAACGCACCTGTTCGAACAGATCACGTGCCGCAGTCCGGCTTAAGAGGCTCGCCGCCCGTGCCCTGTCGGAGTCCCGCATCGACGCCTCCCCGCTTCGACCCCGGTTATACCGCACGTGCGAACGGAATGGGTGGACCCATGCGGCGCGGTGGACGACGCACGTCGCCGGAACGGGCCGGCCGCCCGAGTCGCGCGCTTCGCGGCTACCGGGTGGTGCGGGCCTGGTGGCGTCCGGGGTACTCGCGCATCAGGACCTGCCGCGGCGTGACCCGCAGCACGTCGTCGTCCGGCACGGCGACGCCCCGTACCTCTGCCCAGAATCGCGGGTCGCCCACGAAGAGGACCACGCGCGGGTCGCGCCGCACCGCGTCCCACGCCTCGTCGCCGGCGATGAGGCGGAACTCGCCCGCCGGGGTCACCGAGGTCACCGCGCTCACCGCGAGTGCGCGCGGGCCGTCCGCCCCGGTGCAGGCGAGGACCACGTTGCGGGAGTAGGCCGCCGCGTGCCGCACCTCCTCGCTGAGCCCTGCCGAGGGGGTCAGGTCGCCGGGAATGCGGGTGCCGTGCGACTCGGACGGCACGAGCGAGGCGCGCCACGGGCCCGGCCCGCCGCGCCACCAGGCCCGCGCGGCGCGAACCGCGAAGGCCGCCGCCCCGAGCGCCAGCGCGCCCCAGGCACAGCGCCACAGGGCCACGACGGCGAGGTACGGCCCCCCGAGGGCCTCCGCCGCACCCGCGGCGGCGGCGCAGAGGGCGGCGACGGCCGGGGCGGTGAGCGCCACGGCGAGCCACCGGTCGTGCGGCGGCCCGGGCACGCCCGCCGTCCGCAGCCGCAGCAGCCCCACCGGGACCGCCAGGCACGCGACGGCGGCGAGGGGCGCGCCGGCCGCGTTGGGGACCGGCATGAGCGCCGCGGTCGCCTGCCACGCGCGGGCCGCGACGATCCAGAACGTGACGGCGATGTCGCGCGTCGCCGCCCGGTCGGCCGCCGTGGTCCGGCCCCGATCGGCGGCGCCCGGCCCGGGTGGCACGGGTGACACGAACGGCACGGGCGATACGGGCAGCGCGGCGGCGAAGCGCCTCAGCGCGGCGACCGGGCGTCCCCGCCACGTCTCGGCCAGGAGCCTGACGGCGAGCGCCGCGACGGGGTTCAGGAGCACGAGCCCGGTCGCCCCCGCCCAGACCTCGCCCACCTCCTGCAGCGAACCCGGCCTCGGCTCCGGCAGCGTGGCCAGCCCGGCCACGTACGCCGCCGGGGTGAGCAGCCCGAGCGCGACCGACAGGCAGAGCCGCAGGTCGCGCCGGAGCATGCCGGGCACGTAGGACCAGGCGCCCACGCGCGTGGCCTGCCGGACGCAGACCACGAGGACGGCCGCGAGCACCAGTGCGCCGCCGATCCGCGCCTCCCCGTGCATGCCGGGGAGGCGATGCGTGCCGGGGAGAAGTCCCGAGCCGGGCAGCACGACGGCCACGCAGATCCCGGCCGTCGCGACCGCGAGGATCACGCGCACCTGCCGCGACCAGGTCTCCAGGGCGCGCCGCGCCCGGCCGGTGTCGCGCGGATCGGCCTCCCAGGCGGGGTCGTGGTGGTCGCGCGGACGCTGCCAGCGCAGCAGCGTGAGGCCGAGGTTCACCCACGCCGCCGGGTGGTCCCCGCGCCTGCGGAGGGCCTCGCCGTACGCCCGGGCGGCCCCGTCGTGGTCGCCGCGCAGCAGCGCGAGGTCGCCGCACAACACGTGCGGATCGGGCTCGTCGGGGGCGAACCGGACGGCACGCCGGGCCTCCGCCCACGCCTCCCGCCACCGTCCGGGAATCCGCCGCAGCGCGCTCGCGAGCCGCAGCCGCGCCGCCCAGGAGCCGGGTGCGAGCCGTACGGCCTCCCGCGCCGCCGCGACCGCCTCGGTGTCGCGGCCGAGACGCTCCAGGGCCGCGCCGGCCAGGCGATGCCCCCATTCGTCCTGCGGATCGCGGCCGATCGCCTGGCGCGCCGCTTCCAGCGCCGCCTCCGGCTGGTCGTGCGACAGCCGGGCCACCGCGACGGCGCACCAGGCGCGAGGGTCGGCGTGGTCGAGCGGGGGCGGCACCGGGGACGCAGCACATCCGTCGATATCGCTCCCCACGACCGCATGATCCGTTGCGGTCGCCCGCTTGCCTAGACGCGGGATATATACCTATAGCTCTCTAGAGAGCCGGATTGCTCCGCTTGATCACCTGGGGTGATACGGATCCGGCGATATGTTCCCGACATCACCGGAAGGGCTGAGAGATCCGCTTCCCATGGCCTAAGCTGCCACGCATGTTCCAGCTGGCCGGGATTTTGGGGCAGGGGCACTGAACGGACTATGATCATGGTTTCGGTCGAGTCCGCCACCGTCCGCGCCGCGGGCGCCCTGCGTGAGCACCGGGCGAGCCGGTGGTCGGTGCTCGTGCTCCTGTGTTTCAGCCTGCTCCTGATCGCGGTCGACGCGACCGTGCTGCACATCGCCGTCCCGGCGCTCACCGCGGCCCTGGAGCCGTCGTCCGTGCAGCTCCTGTGGATCATCGACATCTACTCGCTGGTCGTCGCGCCGCTGCTGGTGACGTTCGGCACGCTGGGCGACAGGTACGGCAGACGGCCCTTCGTGCTCGGCGGCTACGTGGTGTTCGGCCTGGCCTCGCTGTCGGCCGCGTTCGCCGGGACGCCGCTCGCGCTCATCGTCTCGCGGGCCTTCCTCGGGGTCGGCGGCGCGATGATCATGCCGGCGACGCTCTCGATCATCCGGCAGGTGTTCACCGACCGTCGTGAGCGGGCGATCGCGCTCGGCGTGTGGAGCGCCGTCGCCGCGGCGGGAGCGGCCGTCGGGCCGCTGATCGGCGGGGTCCTCGTCGAGCACCTGTGGTGGGGCGCGGTCTTCCTCATCAACGTGCCGCTGCTGCTGGTCGCGTTGCCGCTCGCCGTACGGATCCTGCCGTCGTCGCCGCGCCGGGCCGACCATCCGTGGGACGCGCTGAGCGCGGCGCTGTCCACCCTGGGCATCCTGGCCGTCGCGTTCGGGCTGAAGGAGGCGGGGTCGGGGCACACCCTGGGGCGCGGTCCCTCGCTCGCCGTGCTCCTGGCCGGCGTCGCGCTGCTCGTCTGGTTCGTACGGCGGCAGCGGCGGCTGCCGTTCCCCCTGCTCGACGTCGGGCTGTTCGCCCAGCGCGGCTTCGCGACCGGCGTGGGCTGCGTGCTGCTGGCCATCTTCGCGCTGGTCGGGCTGGAGCTGATGCTGGCGCAGTATCTCCAGCTCGTGCTGGGGCTGTCGCCACTTGAGGCCGCCGTGCGGATGCTGCCGCTCATGGTCGCGGCCATCGCGGGCGGCCTGGCCGCCGCGCACGTGCTGGGGCGTGCCGGGCTGCGCGCGACGGTCGGCGGCGGCCTCGCCCTGACCGCGCTGTCCCTCACCCCGGTGCTGACCTGGGGCACCGAGCAGCATCCGGTGATGCTGGCGGTCTGCTTCGTGGGGATCGGCTTCGGCGTCGAGGTCGCCCTGCTGGCGGCGTCGGACACGATCATGGCCACGGTGCCGGAGTCGCGGGCCGGCGGCGCCGCCGCGATCGAGGAGACGGCCTACGAGCTCGGGGCGGGCCTCGGCATCGCCGTCCTCGGGACGATCACCACGATCGTGTACGCCCCCTCCCTCACGGCCGTCCCCGGGATCCCGGCCGGGCTCATGGCACAGGCGCGCGAGTCGCTGGCCGCGGCCGCGCACGTGGCCGACGAGACCGGCGCGACCGGAGCCGCGCTGCTGGACGCCGCCCGCGCGGCCTTCGTCACCGCCCTGCACTCCACCATCGTCGTCAGCGTGGTGCTGCTCGCGCTCACCGCGCTGGCCGTGGCCCTGCTGCTCCCCCGCCACATGCCCACCCCGGCGAACGCCGACGCCGAGGAGTCCGACGGCGTACGGACCTGAGCCGGCCGGGCGCATGACGAGGGCCCAGGCGGGGAAGTGTCCGGGCAAGTCACCCCCCACCCAGGATGAGAAGCCGTGAAGAGAACCCTGCACGACTTAGCCTCGCTGGCCGCCCGCATGGGCGTCGGCGGGATCTTCTTCGCCAACGGCTGGCAGAAGCTCGAAGCCGGCCTCAACGCCACCGCCGACCAGTTCACCGCGCTCCAGGCCCCGCTGCCCCACGTGTGGGCGCCGGTGACCATGCTGACCGAACTGGTGGGCGGCACGCTGCTGATCGCGGGCCTCGCCGTGCCGATCGTCGGGCTGCTGCTGTTCGCCGAGGCCCTCGCGGTGTTCGTGGTCACGGCGGGGGACACCGGCCTGCCGCTCACCGGGGGCGACATCGAACTGATCGTGGCCCTCGGGGCCGCCTCCGTGCTGCTGGCCGTCACCGGCGCGGGCCGGATCTCGGTCGACCACATGGTGGTCATCAAACGGCGCGAGGCCGAGGCGGCCGGGGAGTTCGCGGCCGACGCGGAGGCCGACGCGGTCATCGCGGCGCTGCGCCCGCCACGGCCCGGCGAACCGGGCGCGGGCGAATCCCCGCCACGGCCCGCCCCGTCCGGGCCCGCTCCCGGGGAGCGGCAGCCCACGCCCGCTCCCTCTGCTGATTCGCCCACCTCGCCCCCGGCGGGCGGCGCGGGCGACGGCTCCACCGCCGCCGGGACTGCGCCGGAGCGGGCCGGCGAAGAGGCTCCGGCCACGACGACGGTACGCAAGGCCGCGCCCCGGCAGCGGCGAACGAGGCGGGAGGACGACACGACCACGGAGAGCCGGGCCGAGGCGCCCCCGGCCCGCTGAGCCGGGGACCGCGCCGTGCGGGCCAGGCCGTGCGAGCCAGGCTGTGCGGGTCAGGCCGTGGGGGCCGGGGTCAGGCCGCGGCGTCGGTCTCGGCGGGGACGGCGGGCTCCGGCGGAGCGGTACGCCCGGCGCGGCGCCGGGGGATCATCCCCTGGATCACGGCGATGCCCAGCAGCACCACCAGCGCTCCGGCGGGCTGGTTCCAGGTCAGGTGCTCGCCGAGGAAGACCACGCCGGAGGCGGCGGCGAACACCGGGATCAGGTAGGTCACGGCCGATCCGGCCGTCACCCCGACCTGCCGCTGGATCCCGTACAGCAGCAGGTAGGCGATGCCGGTGCCGAACGCGCCGAGCGCGACGATGCTGCCCCAGACCGTGAGCGGGGCGTCGAACTCGACCAGGCTCACCCCGGCGAGCGGCGTGATCACCGCGAGTTCGGCCGTACCGGCGACCAGTTGCGCGGCCGCCAGCACGATGGGCTCCTCCCCGCGCGGGGTGATGAACCTGCCCATGTACGCCCCGCCGACGCCGTAGCAGGCGGCCGCGCCGAAGCAGGCCAGGCTGCCGACGGCCTCGCCGCCGGAGATCGGCTGCCACACGCCCAGCACCACCATGACCCCGGCGAAGCCGAGGCCGAGCCCGGTCACCCTGGCGGCCGTCGCCTTCTCGCTGCGCAGCAGCAGCGCGAACAGCAGCGTGCACAGCGGTGTCGTGGCGTTCCAGATCGCCGCGAGGACCGAGGAGACGTGCTGCTCGCCGTACCCGAAGAGGGTGAAAGGCACCGTGGTCAGCACGATCGAGGCGACCGCGAAGTGGCCCCACAGGCGGGGGTCGCGGGGCAGCCGGCGGCCGGTCGCGAGCACGGCGACGAGCAGGGTCAGCGCGCCGACGGCCATCCGGCCGAAGGAGATCTGGAGCGGATGGAGGCTCCCGAGCGCCACCTTGATGAAGAAGAAGCTGTTTCCCCAGATGAGCGCCAAAAGGATGAAAGACGGGAGCCACCGTCGCATACGCGCATTCCCTCCGCTGTGTGCCGGTAAGGAGCGTAGTGCGGTGTGGCACCTTAGCGGGAGCGGTTTTCGGCCGCGGAGGTCAGGGCTCCCGGGAGAGCGGCAGGCGCAGGAGGAAGCGCGCACCGCGCGGGCTGTCGCTGATCGTCAGGGTGCCGCCGTGACTCTCGGCGATCTGCCGGGCGATGGGCAGGCCCAGGCCCGCGCCCCCGGCGTTCCTGCTGCGGGCCGTGTCGAGCCGGGTGAACCGCTGGAAGACGAGCTCGCGCTGGTCACGCGCGATCCCCGCGCCGTCGTCGAGCACTTCGAGCACGGCCAGGCCGGAACGGAACCGGGGATCGCCGTCGGGCGGATCCTCGCGCCGCACCTCCAGCCGTACGGTGGTGGCGGCGTGCCTCTCGGCGTTGTCGAGCAGGTTGGCGACCAGGCGGCCCAGCCGGATGCGGTCGCCCCGGACGACCACGCCGGGGGCCAGGTGCGAGACGACCCTCCTGACCGGGCGGCGGGCGTCCAGTTCCGCGGCCACGAGCCGGCCGAGGTCCAGCCGCTCGCGCTCGCAGGGCGCGCCGACGTCGAGACGGGCGAGCGTCAGCAGGTCGGAGGCGATCGCCTGGAGCCGTTCGAGGCTCTTCAGCACGGCCGGGCCGATCTCCCTGAGGTCGGACTCCTGCGGCGCGAGCAGCGCGTCCTCCACCTGCGCGCGGATCGCGGTGATCGGGCTGCGCAGTTCGTGGGACGCGTCGGAGGTGAAGCGCCGTTGCTGTTCGAGCGTCTCCTCCAGCCGGTCCAGCGTGTAGTTGACGCTCTGCGCGAGGTCGTGGATCTCCCCCTTGGCCTCGGGGACCGGCACTCGCCGCCCGAGGTCCGAGGCGTTGATCTCGTCGAGCTCGGCCCGGATGGCCCGCACCGGCAGGAGCGCCCGCTTCACGCTCCGCCAGGTGCCGTACGCGACGGCGGCCGTGACGAGCACCGATCCCGCGGCCAGACCGGCCACCAGGGCCGGCGGCGCGTCGAACCCCTGGACCGGCGCGGCGCTGTAGACGGTCCAGTCTCCGCCGTCGCTGTAGACCTGCTGCGCGACCACGACGCCACACTGGCCCTCGCCGAAGGGTCCGCCGCAGACCTCGCGCGTGGCCCTGCGGAGCGGCGCCCGGGGACGGAAGGTCGCCATGACCGGCTTTCCGGCCATGTCCGGCGTCGCCGCACGCACCCTGCCCTGCGGGTCCACCACCTGGACGGGCCGGTCCCGCCCGTCGGGGGGCAGCACGCTCCCCGCCTGCCCGCGGTCCACGAGGTAGGCGACCCGGCCGCCGGCCGCCGTCACCTCCCTCATGAGGTTCTCCCGGGCCGCCACGTGCAGGGACCACACCAGGACGATCGAGAACGCGGCGCACAGCAGGGCGACCACCGTGCCGGTGAACAGCGCGATGCGGCTCCTGACCGACCAACGATCCCCGAAACCCACGTGATCGCCCACTTACGACGTGGCCTTACTGAGCGTGCGTAAGAAATCTACTCTCCAGGGCGTTATTAACCGGTAACGGAACAAACTGGACGGGATGGTCCTGCAAGGCCGAAATACCGACACGCGCAACACGACCGGCAAGCAGGTAAAGGAGCCTTCCGGACGGCCCTCTCGGATGGTGGGATATGGGGTATGAACGCCGCCGGACCACTGCCGGTAATCGACGTCGCCGCCCTCACCGGCCCCGGGACCGACCGGGAGCGCGCCGAGGTCGCGCGCCGGATCGAGGCCGCCTGCCTGGACAGCGGTTTCTTCTACATCAGCGGTCACGGGGTGCCCGAGGCCCTGGTCGCACAGCTCAGGGACGGCGCGGCGCGCTTCTTCCGGTTGCCGCAGGAGCACAAGTCGCGCATCTCCATGGACCGGGGCGGACGGGCCTGGCGCGGGTATTTCCCCGTGGGCGGTGAGCTCACCTCCGGCCGGCCCGATCTCAAAGAGGGCGTCTATTTCGGCGCGGAGCTGGGCCACGACGATCCCCGGCCGCTGCACGGGCGCAACCTCTTCCCCGAGGAGGTGCCCGAACTGCGCGAGGCCGTGCTGGCGTACATGGACGCCCTCACCCACGTCGGGCAGGCGGTCATGCGGGGCGTGGCGCTGAGCTTGGGACTCGACGAGGACTACTTCGCCGCCGGTTACACGGCCTCGCCCACGATCCTGTTCCGGATCTTCCACTATCCGCCCCCGCCGTACGCCGATCCGGACGAGTGGGGGGTGGGCGAGCACACCGACTACGGCCTGCTAACGCTGCTGCTCCAGGACGACAATCCCGGCCTCCAGGTGCACACCTCCCGCGGCTGGATCGAGGCGCCGCCCATCCCGGGCACGCTGGTCTGCAACATCGGCGACATGCTCGACAAGCTGACCGGCGGCCTGTACCGGTCGACCCCGCACCGCGTGCGCAACGCCACGGGCCGCGGCAGGCTGTCCTTCCCCTTCTTCTTCGACCCGGGCTGGGACTGCGAGGTGCCGCCGCTGCCCTCCCTGCCCGCCCGCGAGGGGGGCCGCGCCCGGTGGGACGGCCTGGACCTGCGGGCCTTCACCGGCACGTACGGCGACTATCTGACCGCGAAGGTCGCCAAGGTGTTCCCGCTGCTCGGCGACCGGGTGCTGCCGCCGGCCTCCGGCACGCCTGAAAACGTGTAATCAAGAAAGCACTGCAAGCGGCACAATATTCGCCATGCCTCTCCCCCGCTGGTTCGCCGAGCGCGTCGAACCGACCGCTCCGGACGCCGAGCTACGCGTCTCCACGATCGAGCTCTTCTTCGACCTGGTCTTCGTCTTCACGATCACGCAGCTCACCTCGCTGCTGGTGGGCGATTTCACCCGGCAGGGCGGGGAGGGGTTCACGGGCCAGGGCACCGTGCAGGCGGTCCTGATCTTCGGTCTGCTCTGGTGGATGTACTCCGGCTACGCCTGGCTCACCAACACCGTGCCGCCGGAGCGCGCGGCCCGGCGGGTGCTGATCCTGTGCGGCATGGCCGGATTCCTGATCATGGCCCTGGCCATCCCGCGCACCTTCTCGGGCAGCGGCGTGGCGTTCGCCGTCGGCTACCTCGTCATCGTGCTCGTCCACGGCGGGCTCTACCTGCAGGCGACGGCCGCGATCGCGCGGGTCCTGCCGTTCAACCTGGCCGCGACCGCGCTCGTCTTCGCCGCCGCCTTCGCCGGCCCGCCGTGGAACTACGCGCTGTGGACGGCGGCCCTCGTGCTGATCTGGATGAGCCCGATCTTCATCGGGCAGAAGGGCTTCCCCCTGCATCCGGCGCACATCGTCGAGCGGCACGGTCTGCTGGTCATCATCGTGCTGGGCGAGTCGATCGTGGCGATCGGCATCGGGGCGACCGACGGCCACCCGGGGGCGGCGCTGATCGTCGCGGCCCTGCTGGGCCTCGCCCTCACCGCGTCGCTATGGTGGGTGTACTTCGGACGCGGCGAGAGCGGGCCCGAGCACGCGCTGATGCGGGCCGAGGTCGTCCAGCGGACGCGGCTCATCCTGGGCGCGTACTTCTACGCCCACATCCCGATCCTGCTCGGGGTCGTCGCGACCGCGGCCGGTATCAAGAAGGCGGTCGGCCACGACCACCTCGGCCCCGGCCCCGCCGTCGCGCTGGCCGGGGGAACCGCGCTGTTCCTGCTCGGCGACCTGTGGTTCCGCCGGGTGCTGGGGCTGGGACGGCCCGCCGTACGGGTCGCCGCGGCGCTGCTGGCCGCGGCGACCGTGCCGATCGGCCTGTGGTCGTCGGTCGCCCAACTCGGCGCGCTGGTCGTCCTGGTGATCGCGATGATCTGCCTGGAGAACGTCCTGTAGAGGCGGGTCGCCTCAGTCCGCCAGGCCGTTCCTGGCGATCACCTCGCGATACCAGCGGGCGCTGTCGCGCGGCGTGCGCTCCAGCGTGTCGTAGTCGACGCGGACGAGCCCGAACCGCTTGTGGTAGCCCCGGGCCCACTCGAAGTTGTCCATCAGCGACCACACGAAGTAGCCGCGCAGGTCGGCGCCCCGGTCCATGGCCGACCGGGCGGCGCGGAAGTGGGCGTCGAGGTAGGAGATCCGGCCGGGGTCGGACACCCCGTCGGGAACGGCCGCCCCGTTCTCGGTGATCATCAAAGGCATGCCGGGGTAGTCGCGCGCCAGCCGTACGAGCAGGTCCTCGAGACCGGCCGGGTTGATCTCCCAGTCCATCTCGGTGACCTCGCCGTGCGGGTCCTCCCAGGCGATGCCCTCGCTGCCGGGATACTCCGGATGCCCCTCGGCCGAGGGGTCGGCGACGACCCGGTTGACCGTGTAGTAGTTGACGCCGAGCACGTCGATCGGCTGCGCGATCGTCGGCAGGTCGTCCAGGTTGACCTTGGTGAAACGCTCCAGGTGGGCGAGGATGTCGGCGGGGTACTCGCCGCGCAGCACGGGGTCGAGGAAGAGCCGGTTCGCCAGCCCGTCGATCAGGCGGGCCGGCTCGGGGTCGCCGAGGATCGGCGTGAGGTTCAGCGTCAGCGACACGGACTCCGCGCCACCCGCCCGCAGCGCCTGCACGGCCAGGCCGTGCCCGAGCATCAGGTGGTGGGCGGCGGTGAACGCGGCGGCCGGGTCGGTCACCCCGGGCGCGTGCCGGCCCGAGCCGTACCCGACGAACGCCGACACCCAGGGCTCGTTGAGCGTCGTCCAGACGCCGACGCGGTCGCCGAGGCGCCGGTGCACGGCGGCGGCGTAGTCGGCGAACCGGAAGGCCGTCTCGCGGTTGGTCCAGCCGCCGGTGTCCTGCAGCGTCTGCGGCAGGTCCCAGTGGTAGAGGGTCGCGACGGGCGTGATGCCCTTGGCCAGCAGGGCGTCGACGAGGCGGTCGTAGAAGCCCAGGTCGGCCAGGCGCGGCCAGGCCACCGAGAACCGGTAGGCCTTCAGCCCCAGCCACGCCATGATCTCGACGTCTTCGAGATAGCGGTGGTAGTGGTCGCAGGCCACGTCGCCGGTGTGGCCGTCGGCCACCATGCCGGGCGTGTGGGAGAAGGTGTCCCAGATCGAGGGGACGCGGCCGTCGGCGTGGACCGCTCCCTCGATCTGGTACGACGCGGTCGCGGCGCCCCAAAGGAAGCCGTCGGGAAATGAGGTCATCGTGAACTTTCGCGAATCGTCAGCCGGGGTTCGAGGAGCGTCGACTCCGGTACGGCCTGGCCCTCCAGCTTGGCCATGAGCAGCCGGACCGCCTGCCTGCCGACGTCCTCGGCGGGAATGAGCACGGAGGTCAGCGCGGGGCTGGCCCGCTCGGCGATGTCGTCCGGGCAGATCGCCACCACCGAGACGTCCTCGGGCACCCGCCTGCCGAGGATCCGCAACGCCCCCAGCACATGGCCGGCGGCCGCCTCGTTGTGCACGACGAGCCCGGACAGCCCCGGGCGCTCGTCGAGCAGCAGCTTCACGGCGGCGTGGACCTCGTCGAACGACTCCTCGCAGGGCCGCGCGTCGGCCTCGAGCCCGTGGCGCGCGGCCGCCTCGACGAAACCCGCCATCGTCCGCTCGGCGAAACCCGTGCCGCGCTCGTAGACCACCCGCGGCGCGCCGAGCAGCGCGATCTCGCGATGCCCGAGATCGGCCAGGTGGTCGGCGCACAGCGCCCCGGCGCGGGCGAAGTCGAGGTCGACGCAGGTCAGCCCTTCCGGGTCGGCCGGGAAACCGATCAGCACGCTCGGCTCGGAGAGCTTGCGCAGCAGCGGCACGCGGGGGTCGTGGATCTCCACGTCCATCAGCAGCAGCCCGTCGACCAGCGCGCTGGCCGCCACCCGGTGCAGCCCGTCCGCCCCCTCGTCGGCCGTCATGAGCAGCACGTCGTGGTCGTACTGGCGGGCCGTGGTGACGACCGAGGTCGCGAACTGCATGAGGACCGGCAGGTTCATGCCGGCCCGCAGCGGCAGCACCAGCGCGATGACCTTCGCGCGCTTGCTCGCCAGGGCGCGGGCGCCGGCGTTGGGGTGGTAACCCAGGACCCGCACGCTGTCCAGGACCCGCTGCCGGGTGGTCGCCGAGATCGCCCGCTTACCGCTCAGCACGTACGAGACCGTGGAGACGGCGACCCCCGCGTGCTTGGCGACGTCGGCGATCGTCACGGTCCTCACGGGCAGAACCCCAGCGCGTTCACCGTGACCCCCTCGCTCTCGTACACCACATAAAGATCGCGCACTCCGGCGGCTCCCGCCAGAGGAGTGCTCACCTCGACGAAATCGTGCCTGGTCGCCGTGGGCGGGACGCTGACCGCGCCGGCGACCTCGCCGGTCAGGGGATCGTCGAGCCGCAGCGTGACCACGCCTCCCTCGTCGCTCGACACCGCGAGCAGGCACGCCGACAGGCCCCCGTCGGGGAAATCCCCTCCGCCGAAATCACAGTCGCGGAAGGCGATCCACGCCCCCGGCCCGGTGGAGCGGACCGCGTCGCCGGAGTCGAGGGCGGCGTCACACAGCACGACACCGTCGTACTCGTCGTGGTCGGCCGCGTCCAGTGGCCCCGAGGTCAGATCGCGCGGCGGGATGCGCTCGCCCCGCACCCGGAACGACGCGCACAGGCGGATGTCGCCCGACGAGGCGCCCACCTGCACCTTGTGCGCGGCCTCCTCGACCACGAACCTGCCGCGCGTCACGTCCCAGAAGGCCAGGTCGCCGACCGGCACGTCCACCGACACCGTACGGCTCTCGCCCGGCGCGAGCCGCACCTTGACGAAGCCGCGCAACTGGCGCAGCGGCTGCTTCACCCGGGAGCGCCGCTGGTGGGTGTAGAACTGCACGACCTCCTCCCCCTCGCGCTCGCCCGCGTTCGTCACGGTGACCCGGACGGTCAGCGTGTCGCCCTCGCCGAGGTCGGCCGACGACAGCTCCAGGCCGGAGTACGCGAAGCGGGTGTAGCTGAGGCCGTGCCCGAACGGGTAGAGCGGCCGGCCGCGGTAGTAGAGGTAGGTAGCGTCGGAGGCGATGATGTCGTAGTCGAGCAGGTCGGGCAGTTCGGCGGCCGAGTGGTACCACGTCTGGGTGAGACGGCCACCCGGGTCGTCGTCGCCGAGCAGCACGCCGGCGAGCGCGTGGCCGTACTCCTGGCCGCCGTGGGCCGACCACACGATCGCGGGCAGGTGCTCCTGCGCCCAGGTCACCGCGAACGGGTAGCCGCTGGAGACCACCAGCACGGTGGCCGGGTTGGCCGCGTGGACGGCCTTCAGCATGGCCTCCTGCCGCTCGGGCAGCGCCAGCGTCGCGCGGTCCTCGGTCTCGCGGCCGTTCACCAGCGGGTGGTCGCCGAGCACCACGATCGCGACGTCCGCGCGGGCCGCCGCCTCCGCCGCGCGGGCCGCGCCGCTCTCCACCAACTCGACCGACAGCACCGACGCGGCGTCGGGGTCGTCGGTCGTGCGCACGACGCCGTCGGCCACCGTGACGTAGCGGCCGGAGGAGATGTTGCGCAGCACGACGCCCCTCGGCCGCTCCTCGATCCGGAAGGTCTGGCGCACCTCCCAGCCGTTCGGCCCCGGCTGGTCGTTGGCCAGCACGCCGTCCTCGCCCGCCGACACGTGCCGCCCGTTGGCGCAGGACCGGAACGCGAACGCGCCGCCGCCCCAGTCGAACACGTCGAAGCAGGACCGCTCGGTCCCCACGTACAGCGGCCCGCCGGCGGGGTCGGCGGACGCGCCGACGTACCCGCCCTCGGTTCGCAGCGCCACCCGGTCGACGCCCTCGCAGTAGAGGGTCTCGCACCGCTCCGCGAGCCCCGCCAGGGCCGTGACCTGGTAGGGCAGCGTGCCGCTGTACCAGTCCTCGAACAAGGCGTCGGCCAGCGGGCCGATCACCGCGACCGTACGCGGGGCGGCCAGCGGGAGCAGGCCGTCGTTCTTCAGCAGGGTGATCGACTGGCGGGCCGCCTCCCGCGCGAGCCGCTGGTGCTCGGGGCTGTTGACGACGTCGTGGGTGATGTCGTCGTACGGCGTGGCGGGGTCGAACTCGCCGAGCCGCACCCGGATCGACAGCGCGTGCCGCGCGGCGTCGTCGATGTCGGCCTCGGTCAGCAGGCCGCGGTCGAGCGCCGTCCTGACGTGGCCCAGCGTCGTGGTGCTGTCGGCGTCGTCCTGGGTGAAGCTGTCCAGCCCGGCCTTGATCGCGTGCGCGTACGCCTCGGGCAGGTCCTTGTGGTAGCCCTGCAGCCCGGCGAGGTTCCCCGGCGCGTACGCGTCGCTGACCACGAGGATGTCGTCGGGCGCCCACGCGCGCAGGTGGCTGCCGATCAGCGGCGACAGGTGGGCCGGCCGGCCGTTGACGAGGTTGTACGACGGCATCACGGCCACCGCTGCCCCCGACTCGAGGGCCGGGCGGAACGCCTTGAGCTCGTATTCGTGCAGCACCCGCGGCGGCAGGCCGCTGGAGGTCACGCAGCGGTCGGTCTCGTTGTTGTAGCCGAGGAAGTGCTTCAGCGTGGGCGCCGTCTTCATCACGGCGTGGCCGCCGCGCAGGCCGCGGGCGTAGGCCGTGCCCATCACCCCGGTCAGCCAGGGGTCCTCGGAGTAGCCCTCCTCATTGCGGCCCCAGCGCGGGTCGCGCAGCGGGTTGACCACCGGCGCCCAGACGTTGCGGCCCACGCTCTGCGGGTCCTTGTGGTGGAAGGCCATGACCTCGTCGCCCGTCGCCTCCCCCACCTGGCGGACCAGCTCCGGGTTCCAGGTGCTGGCCAGCCCGACGGCCTGGGGGAACACGGTGGCGGGCCCGTGCCAGGCCAGGCCGTGCAGGGCCTCGGTGCCGGTGCGGAAGGCCCGCAGGCCGAGCCGTTCCACCGGCGCCTGGTACTGGTGCAGCAGGCCGATCTTCTCGTCGAGTGTGAGCCTGCCGAGCAGGTCGTCCACCCGTTCGGCGGGAGACAGCGCGGGGTTCCGGAATACCGGGCCTTGAGCCGGTTCGTTCATCTGGAGACTCACCCTTCGCGTCGAAGCGCTTCGATGACCTGCCGAAAAACGCGCCCATGAGGGCGTCGCGAGGATCCGCATGTTCGATTGGAGAAGCGCCGCTGTCGAAGCGCTTCGAAAGGGTTACCGCAAGTTTCCGGTGTGTAAATCCGGGCTTATCCGGAAGAGTGCCCTCATCCTCGGCTCAGGTCAAGACCCTTCGCAGCACCGGTTTCGCCCCGATGTCACGCCGGCCGCATGCGAAGGCGGGCGCGGGGCCGGGAGTCCCGGCCGGTCCGCGCCCGCCCCTCCTGCCGATGCTCGGCTCAGCCGACGATCTGCAGCAGCGCCTGGTTCCTGGCCGCGGCCGGCTCGGTCAGGCGCTGCACCTGACGGCCGTTCCCGTCGAGCACCACCAGCGTGTTGGCGGTGCGCCCGGCGACCCGGACGACCAGGCGGCCGTCCCGCAGGTAGAAGGCGCCGATGAGCGAGCCCTTCACCGGGATGGCGACCTTCGTGCCGGTGGCGACGTCGACCACGGCCGGGCGGAAGCCCCCGGGCCAGGAGCCGTCACCCCCCGGCGCGTTCTTCGAGAGCGGCGCCACGACGACCTTCGAGCCGTCGGGCGACAGGCTCTGCACGTGGTTGGCGAGGGCGACGCCCTTGACCTTGACCGCCTTGCCGGTCTTCACGTCGAGGCGGTACACGCCCTCGGTCGTCCCGGCGTACCCGGCCAGGTAGCGGCCGTCGGCCGACCACGCGAGGTGGCAGACCCCGAGGGTCGAGCCCGCCTTTTTGAGGCCCTTGCCGTCCGCGCCGACGACCGAGATCGACCCGGCGTCGGAGCCGCCCTTCCTCACGTACGCGACCTGCTTGGAGTCGGGCGACCAGACCGGGGTGGCGCACGGGAACCCGGCCGCGGCGCCCTTGGCCGCGGTCGTGACCGCGCGGCCGTCCCCGACCTGCACATACCCGGCGTCGGTGATCCAGGCGAGCTTCCTGCCGTCAGGGGAGGCGGAGAACTGGCCCGTCATCGGCATGGCGCCCAGCTTCGTGAAGCCCTTGCCGGGCTCGTAACGGCTGACCGGGTAACCCTTGCCGTACGACAGGTAGACGGCGACCCCCGTGAGGGGCTTCGGCGCGGCGGAGGCCGCGGCGGCCGCGGGGGCGGCCAGCCCGGCCGTGAGCACGGCGGACAGCGCGGCGGCGGACAGCAGGCGAGTGTTCATCATGTTCCAATTCGTCGACAGTGCGTTGTTCGACGCCTCGCACCCCGGCCCGGTTCGCAGCCACTCGATATCGGCACACCTGCCGCCGCGAGCGGTGCGCCGGGCGCATGGGTCGGCCCCGGCGGTTCCGGGCGGCGGACGGGGACGACGACAGTGGAGGACGGTCAGCGCTGCGCGGGCAGGCGGCCGGAGTCGACCGAGTCGAGCACCCGTGCGGCGGCCCCGAGCGCGGCGGCGCCGTACCCGAGCGTGGACACCTCCAGCCGGCAGCCTCCCCCGCCGGGGGCGAGCACCCTGCCGTACAGCTCCTCCTCCGCGCAGGCGACGAGCCAGGGCGCCAGCGGCACGTAGTAGCCGCCGAGGATCACGACCTCCGGGTTGAGCATGTTGGCCACGGCGGCCATGCCCCTGCCGAGGTGGCGTCCCACGTCCTCCAGCAGTGCGAGGATGTCCTGCTCGCCGTTGCGGGCGCGCCGTACGACCTCGTCGATCTCGAGTTCGAGCTCGGACGGCGAGGCGTCGGGCGCCGTGTGGGCGAGGATCGCGCCGATCCCGGCGACGGCCTCCAGGCACCCGCGCCGGCCGCACCGGCAGGTGGGCCCTGCGGGGTCGAGCTCGATGTGCCCGATCTCGCCGCTGTAGCCCTGCCCGCCCCGCCGAAGGCGGCCGTCCATGACGATGCCCGCGCCCACGCCGACCTCGCCGGTCACGTAGACGAGGTTGGCGGCGTTGCGGTGGGGCCCGAACCGGTGCTCGGCCAGGGCGGCGAGGTTGGCGTCGTTGTCCACGAGCACGGGGAAGCCGGGATCGCGCAGCGCCTTGGTGAGGTCGCCCGCGAGGTCGGCGTCGCGCCAGCCCAGGTTGGGGGCGACCCGTACGATCCCGTTGACGTCCACCAGTCCGGGCACGGCCACGGTCAGGCCGAGCACCTGGCGGGCCTCCTTGGTCATCCGGCTGACGACCCGCCGGGCGAGCGCCGCCATGGCGACGACGGCCTGGCCCGCGCTCGAGGTTCCGCCGGGGAAGGAACGCCGCCAGTTCAGCAGTTCCTCGCCCTTGAGGTCCACCGCGACCGCCGTGATGTAGTCGACGTTGACCTCGATGCCGATCGCGGCGTACGGCGAGCCGTCCAGGACGAGCATGGTGGCGGGCCGGCCGACGCGATGCTCGGTCAGGCCGGTCTCGCGCAGCAGGCGCCGGTCGATGAGATCGGCGACCAGGCTGGACACGGTGGCCTTGTTGAGGCCCGTCGAGGCGGCGATGTCGGCACGTGAGCAGGGTGCGTTCTCCCGGACGAACCGCAGCACGACGGCGAGATTGGTCGCCCGTACGTCGGTGAAGTCGGCCGGCTGTGGCCCGTTGTGCGATGTGATCAATGTCCGCCCCGTTCCCGCTCGGGCTCATCATCCCGCAATTGCGAGCAATTTGGCACGACAACGGCGGCCGGAATCGTGGTACGCACGGACGCGCGGGCGGCGTCGCGCCCGGCTTGGCACCGGCCACCGGTCCCAGCGCCTCCCGGGTAACCTGGTGGCACTCGCTCCTCCGACATTTGTTTGGCTACAGAACTAACTAAAGACTACCGTGCAGCGTCATGTGAATCCAGGGGCAAGCACCCGGGCGAGACGAGCGGGCGCCGGAAGCCAACCACCCGAGCAGCGCTCGGAAGCAAACACCCGAGCAGCGCTCGGAAGCAAACACCCGAGCAGCGCTCGGAAGCAAACAGAGTGCAAACGGGAATCAACCGCCACGGGCGAGTCTGAGCACCGTGAAGAGGGACATGTCGCATTACCTCGGCGAGTTGCTCGTGTGGGAGATCGAGGATTATCTCCGCGCCCGCTCGGCCCGTCCGGAGCGGGCCCGGGTGGCCCGCATCCGGGTGCCCGATAGGTCGGCGGCCGAGATGGTCGCCGCCGACCTGGAGGCGGGCGGCAGTTTCTACGCCGCGGCGAGGCGTGCCATCGCGCGGGGCACGACCCTGCCGGACGACCTGTTCGGCGTGGTGACCAGGGACGAGCACCCCGAGGTGTTCGAGGCGGTGCCGGGCACGACGCTGCCGCCGAAGCGTGAGGGCGAGGGGTTCCTCATCATCCGCCTGGTCGCGTTCGAGACCTGACGTGCGCGGTGAGGGCCTCCCGCGGGTGCGCATCCCGCCCGGAGGCCCTCACGTGGCCCGCTCTAGCGGGCGACGGCGCCCGTGACCTCCCTGTCGACAATCCTGGTCGCACCGGCTTCCCGGGCGCAGTGCGCGCAGCAGAACCAGCGGCCGTCGAACTCGGAGCCGTGGCCCACGATGCGGCACCCGCAGTGCTCACACACGGGCGCCATCCGGCTGATGGCGCATTCGAAGCTGTCGAAGACGTGCACCACTCCCTGGGTGTGCACCTCGAAGGCCATGTCGTAATCGTTGCCGCAGACTTCACAGGTAGCCATGGTTTCCCCCCGTCGACTCGCGGTCGAGGGGGGAAATACCCGCCTAAACCTGCACGAACACCGACTCACAGGGCTCCGAGCAGGGCCTTGGCGACGGACTTGGCCCCGGTGGCCGCCTCCTTCGGGTCCATGAGCACGGAGTCGGGCGCGTTGATCGGCGTGTTCTCCGGACGGTCGCTGCCGGACAGCAGCACCCATATGACGTTCTTGCCGTCCAGCGCGTAGATCTCGTAGCGGTTGGACTGGGCCGTGTCGGTACGCTGCCGGATCGCCTGGCCGAACGCGTCCTGCCCGAAGCCGGGCAGCTTCTCGACCTTGCCCCACCGGATGCCGCCGATCTCGCTGCTCGCCGTGAACCTGGTCTTCGAGCGCTGGTCGATGAGGTAGTAACGAGCGGATTCCGCGTCCCAGAACGTGTGGATGGCGATACGCAGGTTGCGCCACCGTACCTTGCCTCCGCCGAGTGGCAGCTTGTCGTTCCACCACTGGCACTGGCTGACGTTCGAGTTGCCCTCCTTGCTCCGCACCGCCGCGCCCTCGGTGTCCGGCACCAGGGTGGCGGCCAGCGTCTTGAGGCTCACGCAGGCCCGGGGCAGGGGAATCCGCGTCGGCGAGGGCGACGGCGACGGGCTCGGCTTGGGACGGGCGTGGTACGGCAGCGGCTGCCCGGCACGCCAGGCGGTCACCGACTTCGCGAGCTGCCCGAGCAGGCCCTTCACCTCCCGCAGGGCGTTCTCCTCGGTGATGGACTGCGTGCTCTCCGTCGAGAGGAGATCGGACTCCTTCTTCTTCTGGCTCGCCTCGAACTTCACCTGGAAGACCACGTCGCCCACCCGGCCCACTCCCTGGCCGAAGGAGTACCAGTACTGCTTTCCCTCCCGCGTCCATTGGTACTGCGCGGCCGCCGCGTCTCCGATGCCCTGGTACTCCTGGGCCGGCGAGTAGTAGTGCTCCTTGTCCGAGTGGGTCGCCTGGTACTTGTACTGCTTGAGCTCGCCGTCGAACTGGATACGCGCCGACTTCTCGGCCGTGGTCGTCCCGATCGCCTCGTACTTGGACACGTTGACCGTGATCTCGCGGCTGCGGGTGACGTCCTTGTACGAGATGTTCCGGTTGACCCAGCCGCACGTGTAGCGGACGTAGCTGACGAGGCTGTCACCGCGGTTGTCGTTCGTCGAGGAGTCGATCGTCGCCTTCGGCACGAGGCGCTCGGCCTCGTCCGGGTCGAGCATCGAGCACACGTCTGCGGTCGCCGCCACCGGCGCGGCCGACGCCGACTTCTCGGCCGTCGCCGCCGCCGTCGTGGGACCCGCCTTACCGGTCGTCCCCGTCTGCCGCACCGTCATGAACGCGAACGTCCCCCCGGCCACCACCAGCACGGCGACGACCGCCACCACCGGCAGCACCCACCCCCGCCGCGCCGGAACGGAAGGCTGGGTCGGCATCTGCCACAGCTCGGGCGGAGGCGGCGTCGCCGCCTGCCAGCCCTGCCCGGACGGCCCGGACGGCCCGGACGGCGGTGCGCCCTGCCCGCCCGGCAATGGATAGGGATAAGGATTCGCCTGAGCCACCTGCGGCGGCGGCCCGGAGTACGGACCCGGCTGAGGACCGGCGGGATACGCGCCCGGCTGCGGCTGCGACCCGGGCGGGGAACCGGGGTAGGCGCCCGGCTGAGGTTGGGGCCCAGACGGGGAACCGGGGTACGCGCCCGGCTGAGCATGCGGCCCCGGCTGGGGACCGGCGGGGTACGCGCCCGGCTGCGGCTGCGGCCCAGACGGGGAACCGGGATACGGACCCGGCTGAGGACCGGCGGGATACGCGCCGGGCTGGGGCGGCTGACCAGCCGGGCCCCCGGGCGGAGGTCCAGGCTGGGCACCCTGATATGGACCGGGCTGAGGACCCTGCTGGGGACCGGGCGGCGGGCCGTACGGGGGCGGGTAGGGCGGAACCCCCGGGCGGGGGTGGCCCTGCGGCGGGTACGGCGGCATGCCCTGCCGGGGGCGGTCCTCCCGGGGAGGCGTCTCGCCGGGCTCGACGGGGGCGTCGTCACCGCTGGTCATGGGGGTCTCCTACAGATGCAGAGCGGGAGGTCACCCGAGCCCGATGCCGACGAGTTCGGCGGCGCGCTCGGCCGTGCGCCGGTCGGCCGGGGTGACCGAGGGGTCACCGGCGCGCCGGTAGGCGACCTCGACGATGAGATTGCTGAGGCGGAACCAGACCGTGGCCCCGGTGGTCCCGGCGGCGGGGTCGGAGGAGTCACAGGTGAAGGCCTCGTCGGCGATCCCGGGCCGGTCGCGTGCGGCGGCGCCCCGCGCGGCCCGCTCCGCCGCGAGATCGGAGGAGGCAGCCGCCTCCCCCTCCCCCTCGGCCGGCAACCGGTATCCGACCGTGATCGTCCCGTCGTGGCCGGTGGTGTGCTCCTTCCACTCACATCGCCCCTCGGCGGCGGGTTCCCCACGCGGCGTGGCGCCGAGGAGATCGCGGATCTGCGCGCTGGTCAGGCTGCGGCAGGCGTCGGGGACGGCGGCGAACCGCCCCGAGCCGCCCTGCTTCCCGGAGACGAGCAGCCATGCGCCCAGGCCCGCCGCGAGGCCGACCACGACCACCAGGGCCGCCACGGCGACGAAGCGCCACATCCCGGCGGACCGGCCGGCGGGAGCGGGAGCCGGGGCGGGCGGCGCGGCGGCGGCCCGCAGGGCCTGCCGTACGACGTCGGGCGGCGGACGCCGCGCCGGATCCTTGTCGAGCAGGGCGAGCACGATCCACGCGAGCACCCGGGAGGCCCGGGTCATCGGCCGGGGCTCGTGGAGCAGGACGGCGGCGACGAGCGCGGCGGCCATGCTCCGGTGGAAGGGCGGCTCCCCCTCGACGGCGGTGTAGAGCGTGGCCCCGAGGGACCACAGGTCGGAGGGCGGGCCGTCCGGCTCGTCGCGGAACCGTTCCGGGGCCATGTAGTTGGGCGAGCCCGCCGAGCTCTGCCAGGAGTGCCCGGCGCCGCCGACCGGCGCGGCGATCCCGAAGTCGGTGAGCAGGGCGCGGCCGTCCGGCCCGATGAGGACGTTGGCCGGTTTGACGTCGCGGTGCAGGATGCCCCGGGCGTGGGCCGCCTCCAGCGCGTCCAGCACGGCCAGCCCGATCTCGGCCACGCGTTCCGAGGCGAGCGGCCCGTCCTCTCGGATGATCTTGTCGAGCGAGCGGCCAGGCACCAGGTCCATGACGATCCACGGCTGTCCGGCGTGCCCGACGACGTCGTGGACCGTCACGATGGACGGGTGGGTGAGCCGTCCGGCCGCCCGGGCCTCCTCGACGGCTCTGCCGAGGAAGTCGGCGCGCTGCCGGTCGTCCAGGTCCGGCGGGATGCGCAGCTGCTTGATCGCCACCTCGCGGCGCAGCAGCTCGTCGTGGGCGCGCCAGACCATGCCGCCGCCGCCCTCGCCGAGCGGTTCGGCGAGCCGGTACCGTCCGGCGAGCAGGTCCACGGCTACGCCAGCCCCCTCAGGCCCTCGGCGGCCGACGCCGCCGCCGCGACCGCCCGGTCACGCAGGGCGGCCGGGGAGCTCACGTCGAGATCGGCGTACTGGAGCCGGACGACGAGGTCGCCGAGCCTGAAGTACACGTAGGAGACCTGCGCCCTGCCCTCCGGCGTGGTGAGGTCGACGGCGAACGCCTCGTCCGCCACATCCGGCGTCTCCCGTCCGGCCGTCTCGATGCCCTGGGTCCTCTGGTCGAGGCCGATCTCGTACCAGAGCCAGCTCACGTCGCGCGGCCCCGACGCGTACTGCCTGCGCAGCCCTTCCATGAGCGTCTGCGCCGAGGCCGTGTCGAGCCCCCACGGCTCGGGGGTGTCGGAGTCGGTCTCGGCGCTCAGCTCGACGCCGCTGCCCTTCACGGTCCACTGGCAGCTCGTCTTCCCCGGCCGGGCGTGCGCCGGAGCACCGAGGATGCGCCGCACATCCTCGGCCGGCAGCGACCGGCACAGGTCCACGGCTTTGTCGAAGGTGGGCGAGACCCTGCGTACGGGGTCGTGGGGCGCTTCGCCCGACCTGAGGGAGAGCACGACCGCCGCCACGGCGACCGCGACGCCCACCACGGCGACGGCCCCGGCCGCGTACCACCACCGGGGACGCCGCTTCGGCGTCTCGATCCGCAGCCCGTGCCCGGACTCGAGGTCCGGAGTGCCGCCGTCGGCCACCTGACGCAGCAGCGTGAGCGCGGTCGCCGCGTCGGGGCGGGCGGCCGGATCCCGCGCCATCATCCAGGTCAGCACCGGGCCGAGCGGTCCCGCGAGCACCGGTGGGCGGGGAGCCTGGGTGAGGGTCGCCCGGATCACCTCGGAATGCGCGCCCTGATAGGGGGCGACGCCCTCGGCGGCCGTGTAGAGGGTGGCGGCGAGCGACCACAGGTCGGCGGCCGGGCCGCCGGGCTCGCCCGCGAGCCGTTCCGGGGCGATGAATCCCGGTGAGCCGACCAGCAGGCCGGCCTCGGTTATCGACGCCTGGTCGGCCGGGCGGGCGATGCCGAAGTCCGTGAGCAGCACCCGGCCGTCGGCGGAGAGGAAGACGTTGCCCGGCTTGACGTCCCGGTGCTGCACGCCCCCGGCGTGCGTGGCCGACAGCGCGTCGAGCAGGCGGGCACCGAGGTCCGCCACCTGCCGGTACGGCAGCGGCCCGTACGCGGCGATCTGCCGGGCGAGATCGTGGCCGTGGAGCAGCTCCATGACGATCCACGGCCTGCCGTCCTGGAGGAGCACGTCGTGGAGGGCGACGATCCCGGGATGCCGGACGCGCGCGGTGACCTCCGCCTCGCGCATGACCCTGGCGATCAGTTCGGCCCGCTCGCGCTCGCCGAGGCCGTCCGGGAGGCGCAGCTCCTTGATCGCCACCTCGCGGTCGAGCACGGAGTCCCTGGCCAGCCACACCGTGCCCATGCCGCCGGAGCCCAGCGGGCGCAGCAGGTGGTATCGCGAGGCCAGCGTCCCCCTCAGCGATTCGGCCATATCGGGGAGAATAGCGAAAGCGTGATCGATACGCCTGCGTCCCCCAGAACCCATGTGGCCAGGCACGAACATCGGGTGGTGAACGCGCCACCGTTCGGAATCGGGGGCGGGCGGGTGCGGAGGCCGGCGTAAGACCGTGCCAGGTACCACCGCGCCCGCGATGGCCGCTCCCGAGGCTCACCGGACCGCAACTATCACGGCCGGCCGGAGCACCCGCCCGCCCCCGCTCGTCACGCTTGACCAGAAGCGATCAGTCAGCCCGCCCCTGATCGTCAGGGCTGCTTGAGCGCCCAGAGATCACGCCGGCCTCAATGCGCACATCGTCACAAAGGAAACGCCCCGCGCACAAACGCGCGCGGGGCGCCCTGAGTTCTCGGCCGAAGCCTCAGCTCAGCGTGAGGTCCTTGATCCGGACGTCGCCGGTGAAGACCAGGTACACGTCCTTCACGCCGTTCGCGCCGGACACGGGTGCGGTCGCGGTGGCCCAGGTGTAGATCCCGCCGGTCGCGGCGACCGGGATCGTGGCCACCTTCGCGCCGGTCGGCGAGCCGAGGCGAACCTCGACGGTCCCGCCGCCCGTGGAGGCCACGCCGGCCGTCACCGTGCGGGGCTTGCGGAGCTGGACGTCCTTGAACGCGATCCAGCCGCCGTTCGCGCCCGCCACCGCGTCGCCGCGCACCTTGGTCTCGTCGACCAGGTGGATGCCTGAGTAGTCGTCGAAGTCGACCGCCCGGGTGGTCTTCGACAGGTCGCGGTGCGGGATGTTCTCACCCGTGACGTTGATCGTCGCCCGCTGGCGGATGTTCGCCGAGGACGACCCCACGAGCACGTCGTGGGTCGCGTTCTCGACGGTCCACTTGTTCCGCGTGACGTCCCAGAGCGCGAGGTCGCTCTTCTTGACGTTGAAGGCGACCGTCCTGGTCTGCCCCGGCGCCAGCGTCACCCGCTGGAACGCGCGAAGCTGCTTGACCGGCTGCTTCACCCGCGAGCGCTGCTGGTGGGTGTAGAGCTGCACGACCTCGTCCCCGGCCCGCGAGCCGGTGTTGGTCACCTTCACCGAGACCTCGTACGCGTCGCCCTTCTGCACCGCCTTCAGACCCTGGTAGGAGAACGACGTGTACGACAGGCCGTATCCGAACGGGTAGAGCGGCTTGCCCTGGTAGTACAGGTAGGTCCGGTTCTTCTTGACGATGTCGTAGTCGAGGATGCCCGGCAGCTCGTCGGCCGACCGGTACCACGTCTGCGTGAGCCGCCCGGCCGGGTTGACGTCGCCGTACAGCACGTCGGCGAGGGCGTGCCCGGTCTCGGCGCCCGCGTGGGTGGTCCACAGGATGGCCGGGACGTTGTCCTGCTCCCAGTTGATCGTGGTCGGGTAGCTGTTCTCCAGCACCACCACCGTGTTCGGGTTGGCCGCCTTCACGGCCTTGACCAGCGCCTCCTGGCCCTCGGCGAGGTTCATGTCGGTGCGGTCGTGGTCCTCGCGGCCGTTGATGAACGGCATGCTGCCGACCACGACGACCGCCACGTCGGCGTCCTTCGCCTTGGCGACGGCGTCGTCCACGCCGCTGGAGACGACCTCCTTGGCGTAGTGCGTGGCCTGGTCGGCCGTGGTGAGGCTGAGCGTGCCGTCGGCCGCCGCCTTGACGTACTTGTTCGGCCCGAACCAGTCGTAGGCCGTCTCGTAGCCGGCGTACCGCAGCAGGGAGGTTCCGTCGGCCTGCGGCTCCAGCGTGAACTGCTCCTGCACGAACCAGCCGGACGGCTGGTCGGCGGTGTTGGCCAGCGTGGACCAGTTGGCCCGGCTGACGTACTTGCCGTTGGCCACGCTGCGCAGCGTCAGCACGCCCTGACCCCAGTCGAACGCGTCGAACTGCTCGGTGGCGCCGGCCGAGGTGGCGCTCTCCCTGAGGTCGCCGCCGGCCGCGGGCGCGCTGATGTACTTCCCGGTGGCGACGTCCTTGAGCGCGATGCGGTCGACGCCCTCGGAGGAGGCCACCGACGCCGCCCGCTCCTTGATCCCGTCGAGCGGGGTCACCTTGTACGGCAGGCTGCCCGAATACCAGTCGGTGTAGAGCACGTCGGCCAGCGGGCCGACCACGGCGACCTTCTTGCCGGGCTTCAGCGGCAGCGCGCCGCCGGAGTTCTTCAGCAGCACCATCGCCTTGGCCGCGGTCTCGCGGGCCAGCTTCTGGTTCGCCGGGCTGTTGACCACGTCCTTGGTGATCTTCGCGTACGGCCCGCCGTCGGGGTCGAACTCACCGAGCCGGAACCGGATGCTGAGCTGGTGCCGCACGGCGTCGTCCACGTCCGCCTGCGTGAGCAGCCCCTTCGACAGCGCCTCCTTGACGGCCTTCACCGTCGGAGCGCCGTTGGTGTCGTCCACGGTGAAGCTGTCGAGCCCCGCCTTGATCAGCGCGGCGTCGGCCTCGGCCTGGGTGGCGTAGTACTTCTCGGAGTTGACGAGGTTGTTCGGCGCGCCGGCGTCGGTGACGTTGAACAGCGTCCGGCCGGTCCACGAGCGGACCACGTCGTCCAGGTCGGGGTTGACGGTGTTCGGCCGGCCGTTGACGAGGTTGTACGACGCCATCACACCGGTCGCCGCGTCGGCCTCGATGGCGGGCTTGAAGGCCGCCTCGTCGTACTCGTGCTTCACCCGGGGCGGCAGCTCCGACGAGGAGGTGTCGCGGGTGACCTCGTTGTTGTTGGCCAGGTAGTGCTTCAGCGTGGGCGCCGTCTTCAGGTGGTCGGGGTCGTCGCCCTCCAGGCCCGAGCCGTACGCGGTGGAGATGGCGCCGGTCAGCGCCGGGTCCTCCGAGTAGCCCTCCTCGTTGCGTCCCCAGCGGGGGTCGCGCAGCAGGTTGACCACGGGCGCCCAGAGGTTGAGCCCCCACACGGTGGGGTTCTCGGCGTGGTAGCCGCGGGCCTCGTCGCCGACGGCGGAACCGACCCGCTTGATCAGGGCCGGGTCCCAGGTGCTGGCCAGGCCCACCGCCTGGGGGAAGACGGTGCCCTTGGCGGTGACCACGGCGCCGTTGTTGGTGTAGTCGGTCGACCAGGCCACGCCGTGCAGCGCCTCGGTGCCGGTCTTGAACATCTTGATGCCGAGACGGTCGATCGCGGGGGCGTACTGGTGCAGCATCGCGACCTTCTCGTCCAGCGTGAGCCGGCCGAGCAGGTCGTCGACGCGCTGGGCGAGCGGCAGCGACGGGTTCCGGAACGGATAGTCGTCGGCCGCCCTCGCGGGGCCGGCGCCCAGGCTCAGTGCCAGAGCCAGGGCGGCCGACGCGGACAGCATCGCCGAACGGCGATGGGACATTGCGCCTCCAGGTCAGGTAGTGACGCGTTACTTGGGGGGTGTTACTTGATGGCGCCGACCGTGATGCCACGGGTCAGCGTGCGCTGGAAGATCAGGAAGAAGGCCACGGCGGGGATGATGCCGAGCAGCGCGGACGCGCTGGACATGGTGGCGTCCATCATCTTCTCGCCCTGCAGGACGCCCAGGGCGACCGGCACGGTCTGGTTGTCGTTGGAGATAAGGAACACCATCGGCAGGAAGAACTCGTTCCACGTCCAGATGAAGAAGAAGATGAGCAGCACCGAAAGGGTCGGGCGGCTGATGGGCACGACGATGCCCCACAGCATCCGCCACCTGCTCGCGCCGTCGAGTTCGGCCGCCTCCAGGATCCCTCGGGGGAACTGCCCGAGCACCGACGAGAGCAGGTAGGTCCCGAAGGCCGCCTGGATCACCGTGAAGATCAGGATGACGGCGAGCTTCGAGTCGTACAGCCCCACCTCCTTGGACAGGTAGTAGAGCGGATAGACCAGCGCCTCCTGCGGCAGCGTGTTGGCGACCAGGAACAGCACGAGGATCCACAGCCGGCCGCGGACCTTGCCGATGCCCAGCGCGTACGCGTTGAGCACCGACAGCACCACCGCGGCGACCGCGACGACACCGCTGATCAGGAGGCTGTTCCAGAGCTTCAGGCCGAAGTCGACGCGATCCCAGAAGGCGACGATCCCGTCGAGGTAGAACCCGTGCGGCAGGCTCAGCGGGCCGCCCGAGGAGTACTCGGCCGGGGACTTGAACGCGTTGAGCGTGACGATGACGAAGGGGAAGAGCATCACGACCGCGAGCACGACCAGCGCCGCGAGCACGGCCCACCGTCCCGGCTGGCGGAAGGTGCGATCGGCGTTCACGAGCCACTCTCCTGGTCACGCTCCTGCACCCGCAGGAAGAGGAAGGTCACCACGACGATGATCAGGGCGAGCACGGTCGCGATCGCCGAGCCGTACCCGACGTTGACCTTCTGGAAGAAGTTCAGATAGGAGAAGTACGACGGCACCATGGTCGCGGAGCCGGGTCCTCCCCTGGTGAGCACGAAGATCGGCCCGAACACCTTGAGCGCCGCGATCGTGCAGGTCAGCAGCACCACGAAGATCTCCGGCCGGATCTGCGGGATCGTGATGTGCCAGAACCTGCGCCACCACGAGGCGCCGTCGATCTCGGCCGCCTCGTACAGCGAGGGATCGACCCGCTGGAGCCCGGCCATGAAGATGACGACCGGGTAGCCGAGCTGGAACCACACCATGATCGCCATGACCGTCGCCAGCGCGATGTCCGGGTCGCCCAGCCAGTTGACCTTGAGCCCGAAGATCTGGTTCACCGCGCCGTACGACGGGTGGAGCATCCAGCCCCAGACCACGCCGGCCACCGCGACGGGCAGCACCTGCGGCAGGTAGAACGCCGCACGCAGGGCCGAGGCCGTACGCCCGCCGAACCGCTTGGCGATGTAGTCGAACAGCGCGGCGGCGAGCACCAAGCCGATGATCGTCGGCACCACGGCCATCGCGATGATCAGTGCGACGTTGTGCTCGAAGGACGCCCAGAAACGCTCGTCCTTGAACAGCTTCGTGTAGTTGTCGAGCCCGATCCAGGTGGGGGTGCCGACGCCGGACCAGCGGGTGAAGCTCGTCGCCACGTTCATCAGGAACGGGACGACGATGATCGCGAGGAACAGCACCAGGCTCGGAACCAGGTAGAGCCAGTAGCCGCCCCTCCCGCGCGGGCGGGCCGCGCCCGCGCGGGCCGCCGGATTCACCCGCCGGGAGGATCGCTTCCCTGATACCGTCTCCGCGTGCCCGTAAGGGGCATCGGTCAGGGCTTGGCCGTCGCCCACTCCGGTTGCCGCAGCCGGGGATAGCGAGAAGCCGTCCTCGCCAGGGGACGGAGGAGTCACGTGTGCAGACCTTTCCAGAAGGAAGGGGTCCGGCGGCGGAGACCGGTCAGGCAGCCCCGCCGCCGGGGTCGGAGGGAAAGGCGGGTCCCCATGCCGGGAGACCCGCCCCCGGCCTAGTTGCCGATGTCGGCCAGGTTGTCGTTGTACGGCTGGGCGATCTCGTCCAGGACCTCTTCGGGCTTCTTGCTGCCGTTGATCAGCTCCTGGACGCCGGCGACGAGCACGTCGTAGTAGCCGGGCGCCGGCCAGTCAGGGTAGAAGGCCAGGCCGTCCTGCGTCGAGAGCTTGTTGAAGTTCTCGATCAGCTCCTTGTTCTGCGCGTCGGTGATCGCCGACGGGTCGGCCGCGACCGGGACACCGCCCGAGTTGCCGAGCAGGTTCTGGATCTCCTTCTTCATCGTGATGTCGATGAAGTCGTAGGCGAGGTCCTTGTTCTTGGACTTCTCGGGGACGACCCACAGGTTGCCGCTGGAGCCCGGGGCGAACTGGCCGGGCCACAGGAACGAGCCCCACTTGAAGTCCTTGATCTCCTCCGCCAGGCGGCCGAACCACCAGCTGCCCGACACCATGATCGGGAACTTGCCGCCGATGAACGCCACGCCCATGTCCTCGGCCTTCATACCGGCCGAGTCCTTGCTGATGTAGCCCTTCTTCACCCAGTCGGAGAAGGTCTGGGCCGCGTAGGTGAACTCCGGACCGTGGAAGTCGACCTTGCCCTTGTAGAGCTCGAAGGAGTCGATCCAGGCGCGGTTGGCCTTGTTCAGCGCGAGCAGGTAGAACAGCTGCTGGGCGGGGTACTCGGCGCCCGCCATCGCGATCGGGGTGGTGCCCTTCTTCGCGAACGCGTCGAGCGCGGCGGTGAACTCGTCGAACGTGGTGGGCACCTTGACGCCCGCCTTCTCGAACATGTCCTTGTTGTAGTAGACCATCACGTACTCGCCGTAGTTCGGCACGCCGAACCACTTGCCCGAGCCCATGATGCCCCGCTCGTCGTACTTCGCGGTGGTCTGCAGCGACGGGCTGAGCAGCTTGTCCCAGCCGCGCTTGGTCGCCTGCTCCGACAGGTCGGTGAGCAGGCCCTGCTTGGACAGCTGACCGGCCGTCGCGTTGCCCTTGTTGTACTCCATGATGTCGGGCGCCTCGTCGGAGTTGAGGACCATGGACGCCGTCTTCTGGATCTGCTCGAAGCCCTTCTCCTCGAACTTCACCTTGACGCCGGGGTGGCTCGCCTCGAACTCCTTCATCGCCTGGGCCCAGGCGGTGCCCATGGCGCTGTTGCCGGTCTCGTAGTGCCAGAGGGTGAGGGTCTTGCTCTCGGCGGAGCCGCCGCTGCCGCTATTGGAATCGTCAGAGGATCCACCGCACGCGCTGAGCGCCAGCGCGGCCGCGGCCAGTGCCGCCACCGCCGCGCTCCTGCCTACTCTGAACATGGTCTTTCTCCAGGGGGTTTTGTCTAGTTGATGACGACCGGGGCGCCGGGGCCGACGAACTCGACGCCGTCGATCTGCTTGCGGCCCTCGGCGGTGACGACCAGCCTGTCGCCGTCCCGCACCGCCGTGACCGTCGTGTCCCCGTCCAGGTCCCTGATCGTCGTACGGCTCTCGCGCTCCGGCAGGCCGAAGGCGAGCAGCGAGACCCGGGGGTCGTCGGCCACCGTGTCGCCCGGCTCGGTGACCGGGATCAGCGAGCCGTGCCGTACGAACAGGGGGATCTGGTCGAGCGGCGGCGACACCGTGACGTAACGCCCGCCGTCGACGGCCTCACCCGTCCAGTAGTCCACCCACACCCCCGAGGGCAGGTAGACCTTCCGGGTGCCGTCGGCGGAGGTCATCGGGGCGACGAGCAGGTCGGTGCCGAGAAGGTACTCCAGGTCCGCCTGCCAGGCCACCGGGTCGTCCGGGTAGTCGACGCACAGCGCGCGCAGCATCGGCGCGCCCGTCTCGGCCGCGGTGACGGCCGCCGAATAGATGTACGGCATGAGCCGGTAGCGCAGCCGCAGGGCCTCGATGGCGGCCTGCTCGGCGTGCGGCGGGAACTCCCAGGGCTCCCGGGTGGTCGTGCCGTGGAACCGTACGAGCGGGGACAGCGCGGCGAACTGCGACCAGCGGATGTAGAGGTCCGGGCTGGGCGTGCCGGTGAAGCCGCCCGCGTCGTGGCTCCAGAAGGGAATGCCGGACAGGCCGTGCGACAGCCCACCCCTGATCGTGCTGCCCATCGCGGAGTAGGTGGTGTCGACGTCGCCGCTCCACTGGGCCGAGTGGCGCTGGCCGCCGAGGTAGGACGAGCGGGCCCAGACCAGGCCGTGCCCGTTCACCTCGCGGGTCACCTCCGCGACGATGTCGTTGAACAGCAGCGTGTAGACGTTGTGCAACTCGGTGCCGGTCATGCCGTTGAAGGCCACGGCGTCGGCCGGGACGCCCTCGGCGAAGTCGGTCTTGAACGCCGCCACGCCCTCGCGCAGGCGGTCGCGCAACAGGCCCTTGAACCACTCCACCGCCTCGGGGTTGGTGAAGTCGACGATGCCGCAGGCCGGGTAGGAGCCGTGCCAGGTGTCGGCGACGTACGTCTCGCCGTCGGGCCGCCTGAGGAAGTAGCCCTTCTCCGCCGCCTCCGGGAAGGCCGGGCTGAGGTGCGAGATGTAGGAGTTCATCCAAAGGCAGACCTTGAAGCCCTGCTCCTTCAGCGTCGCGAGCATGCCCGCCGGGTCGGGGAACGTCTCGGGGTCCCACTGGAGGTCGGACCAGTGCCCGTCCGCCTGCCAGTAGCAGTCGAGGTGGAGCACGTCGCAGGGGATCCCGCGCTCCCTGATCTTCCTGGCGCGCTCCAGCACGCGCTCCTGGCTGTCCCTGAAGAAGCCCGAGGAGATCCAGGTGCCGAACGCCCACTTCGGCGGCAGCTCCGGCCGGGAGGTCAGCCCGTCGAACCGGTCGAGGATCTCGGCCGGGGCCGGTCCCGCGATCACGTAGTAGTCGATGAGGTCGTCGGGCACGATGATCTGCACGGCGCTGTGGGTCGACTGGCACATGTCGAACTCGACCGGCGTGCCGCTGTCGACGCAGATGCCGTATCCCCTGCTGGACAGGTAGAAGGGCACGTTCTTGTACGCGCGCTGCGACTCGGCGCCGAACGCGTCGAAGTTCCACATGAGCGGGCGCTGGCCGCGCTTGTCGAGCGGCGTGAACGACTCGCCGAAGCCGCCGAACGCCTCGTCTGCCGGGGCCACGAACGTGTCGTGGTAGGCCACGGGGGCGCCGTCCACGCTGGAGCGGCCGAACGGCAGCGTACGCAGCCGGCCGCTGATGTCGGGGTGGCCCGGGTCCTGCTCCACCAGCGTCCGGCCGGCCCGGTCCGTGAAGCGCAGGTTCCAGGGGTTCAGCCGCACCTCGGCCCGCAGCGACCCGGCGTCGACCACCACCCGGCTGTGGCTCGCCTCGACGACGGCCTCGCCGTACTCGCCGGGGGTGACCAACGAGATCGCGCGGGAGGATCGGGTGCGCGCGTCGGGCTCCTCCGACAGGCGCACCCGGATCACCCCCTCACCCGCGACCGTGATCTGCACGACGAGCGTCTCCTCGGCCGAGGTGGAGCCCTTGAGCGTCACACCCTGCCCGTCGGAGGCCACCACCTCCGCGCTGGTCAGCGCGGACAGGCCCTCCTCGCCCGGCTCGCGCACCGGAAGCTCTGGAGGATCCGCCACGAAGAACTCGCGCGCGATCAATGGGGGACGGTACGGCATTGCGGCACTCCATCGGCTCATCCAGCGATTGTGGAGTTAGTTTGCCGTCCATCCCAACAAAGGTCAATGGGTCGGGGCGGCTCCGGATTTGTCCAAGTTATTCCCGTATGTGTCTACTTGGGGTAATGTGACCGCAATCCCCCGTCTAGGTAGGTGACATGGACAGGTTCGTGCACGTGATGCCACTCGACGACGTGATCGACCACGAGGGCAGCCCCGAGTGTGTCTGCGGCCCCGGCGGCCAGCCCGTCACCGCCACCGACCTCGGCGAGCCGGTCCCGCCCGGAGAGGGCGAGACCGTCATCCTCGGCTGGCCCCAGCCCGCCGTCGGCGTCATCTACCAGCACCACCCGCTCAGCCCCTGCCGCCAATGGGAGGCCATCCCCGAGCCCTGAGCCGATCCGCGCCCCTTAATAGCCGCCAATTACCGTCACTTTCCCGAACTCACCGCAATTGACTGACGACAGTCAGTAACGTCGCGGCCATGCCAGGCTTCGATCACGAGATGCCGCTCGAGCTCATCCGCAACCGGCCGGAGACCGCACTGGAATTGCTGCGTCGCGCGCCGGGGGTCGACATCCCGCCCCACGCCGCTGCCCGCGTGTGACGGTCAAGCGTCTGGAGGAGATGGTGACCACCATTCAGGACTTCGAATACCTCGGCGAGAAGTACTTCTCCCACTGGCTGGCCAAAGGCGAGGTGAAAGGCGAGATCAAATCGATTTTTTCTGTGCTGGAGGCCCGAGGCCTGAAGATCTCCGACGACGCCCGCGAGCGCATCTGCCAGTGCGATGACCCGAACCAGCTGGACGCCTGGGTTCGCAGGGCCGTCACCGTGACCTCGGTCGACGAGCTGTTCGATTGAAGGCGGCCCGGCCTGTGTGCCGGGGCGGGCCGCCCCGGAGAAGTCACGCGGGGCGGCCCGGGTGTCAGTTCGTCAGGGGGTCCACCTGACGTTCGGGTTGAGGTGGCCGGTCCAGTTGAAGACGGCCATGTTGTCCCACTGGTCGCCGGTGCCGTTGATGTTCGCCGGGTCCCAGCCGTTGCCGGGCACCGCGTACCAGGTCGGCTCCCAGTAGAAGACGCCGATGGCGCCCGCGTTGCGCGCCGTGTTCTGCACCGCCGTGAACTCGGCTCCCTGTCCCTGCCAGGTGAGGCCGTACCCCGAGCATCCCGACGTCACGGAGTTGCCCTCCCCGTCGGCGTTGTCGGGAGTGAACGGGTAGGCCGTCTCGGCGACGACGACCGGCTTGCCGTAGCGGGACCGCACGTCCGCGATCACGTTGTACAGGTTGGCCAGCGTGCCGTGCCACATGCAGTAGTACGACAGTCCGGTGATGTCCCAGGACACGCCCTTGGCCCTGATGCCGTCGTAGAACCAGCGGGCGTTGGCGTCGCTGTCCGCGTCCGCGGTATGGATGATCACCTGGGTGCCGGAGTTGCACGCCTTGGTCGCGTTGTAGCCGGCCTTGAGCAGCAGGCTCAGGTTCGTGAAGTCGTTGTTGACGACCTTGCCGTCGTTCCACAGCATGCCGACGTTGATCTCGTTGCCGATCTGCACGCTGTCGGGAGTGGTCCCCTGTGCCTTGAGGCTGGAGCACACGTCGTAGGTGTAGTTGTAGACGTCGGTCTGGAGCTGGCCGATGCCGTGGCTCGCCCAGGCGGCGGGCTTGTACTGCTTGCCGGGATCCGCCCAGGTGTCCGAGTAGTGGAAGTCGACCAGCAGCTTCAGCCCCTTGGCCTTCACCGTCTTGGCGTACTGCAGGACCTTGGCCTTGTTGTTGTAGCCGCTGACGGGGTTGTTCCAGATCCGCAGCCGGACGTAGTTGACGCCGATGCCCTTGAGGATGTCCAGCGGGTCCTTCTGGGTGCCGCTCGCGTCGTAGTACTTCGCGCCCAGGTCGAGGGAGCGCTGCACGGAGGAGACGTCGGCGCCGAGCATGGTCAGTGTGGTGGCGGCGTGTGCCGGTTGTGCGGCGGGGAGCACCGCGGCGGCGCACAGGACGAGCGCCGCGAGGAGTCTCTTCATGGGTCCTCCGGTCGAGGAGAGGATGGGTGGACGCCCCCGAACCCCCGCCGTCACGAGGTCAGGTCGTCACGGCGAGGGAGCTTCACTACTTGGCGCGGCGCCGGGAGTGCTCATGTGCGGACGACCACGACGCCTCCGGCGGGCACCGTCGCCGAACCGTCGTACGCGGCGCCGTCGAGCACGCCCGTGCCGGTCACCCCGGTCACGGTCGCCGGCTCGTCGGCATGGTTGATGAGGAACACGTGGTCGCCCCTCCGTACGAGTTCCAGCGTGTCGGGCAGGCCGCGCGGCCGGGACACGCCCGCGTGGTCGAGCACCCGGGCCACGAGCCCACGCAGGGCGGACTCGGCGTCCAGGGCGGTGGACACGTACCATGCGCTGCCTGCGCCCAGGTCGTGCCGGGTGACGGCGGGATGCCCGGCGTCCGGCCCGTCGGCGAACTCGTGCACGGCCCGCGCCCCCGCGAGCCGTACGCGTTCGGACCAGATCCGGCCGGTCGCGGACGAGGGCCGCAACACGATCGTCTCGTGCTCGCGGAGCGGGTGGAACTCCTCGACGGTCACACCGAGCACCTCGCGCAGCGCCCCGGGGTACGGCCCCGGGTGGATGGTGTCGTTCTCGTCCACGATGCCGGAGAAGTACGACACGAGCAGGTGCCCGCCCGCCTCCACGTAGCGGTGCAGGTTCTTCGCCGGCGCCTCGCCGAGCAGGTAGGAACTGGGCGCGACGACCAGCCGGTACGGCGACAGGTCGGCCGACGGGTGGACGAAGTCGACGGTGACGTGCTCGCGCCACAGCGCCTCGTAGTAGGCCTCGATCCGTTCCCGGAAGCGCAGGTCGGCCGAGGGCCGCCACTCGAATTCGAGCGCCCAGTAGGACTCCCAGTCCCACACCACGGCGACCTCGGCCGTCACCCGCGCGCCCCTGACCCCGGCGAGCCTGCGCAGGTCCGCGCCGAGCGCGACCACGTCGCGCCAGACCTGAGAGTCGGCGCCGGCGTGCGGCACCATCGCCGAGTGGAACTTCTCCGCGCCGTATCGGGAGGCGCGCCACTGGAAGAACATCGCCGAATCGGAGCCGCGCGCCACATGGGCGAGGGTGTTGCGGCGCATCTCCCCCGGCCGTTTGGCGAGGTTGCGCGGCTGCCAGTTGACCGCGCCCGTCGAGTGCTCCATCAGCATCCAGGGACGCCCCCCGGCCACCGATCTGGTCAGGTCGGCGGCCATGGCGAGCTCGATGTGCGGGTCGGCCCGGCCCGAGTCGAGATAGTGGTCGTTGGCGACCACGTCGACCTCCGCCGCCCAGCGCCAGTAGTCCATGGGCTTGCAGTTGGGGATCATGAAGTTGGTCGTGACGGGCAGGTCGCTGAACCGCCGGATCGTGTCACGCTCCCTGCGGAAGCAGGCGATGTGCGCGTCGACCGAGAACCGCATGAAGTCGAGCTGGAGCCCGGTGAGCAGGCCGACCGGCGCGGTGACGGGCGGCTCGACCTCCTCGAACGAGCCGTAGGTCAGGCCCCAGAAGGTGGTGCCCCAGGCGGCGTTGAGCGCGCCCACGTCTCCGTACCTGTCCCGCAGCCACGCGCGGAACGCCTCGGCCGAGGTCGGGCAGTAGCAGTGGGCGTTGGCCCAGCCGTACTCGTTGTGCACGTGCCACATCGCCAAGGCGGGGTGGCCGGCGTACCGCGCGGCGAGGGCGGCGACGACCCGCTCGGACGCCGCGGCGTAGTCGGGTGAGCTGGGGCAGAAGCTGTGCCGGGAGCCGCCGCCGAGCACGTGGCCCTCCCGGTCCACCAGCCGGCTGCCGGGGTAGCGGCGGCGGAACCACGTGGGCGGAGACGAGGTGGGGGTGGCGAGGTCGGCGTACACCCCGGCCGAGTGCAGCAGGTCGAGGATCCGGTCGAGCCGGGAGAAGTCGTACTCGCCCTCCTGCGGCTCGATCAGTCCCCAGTTGAAGACCCCGACGGTGACCAGGTTCACCCCGGCCTCGCGCATCAGGCGGACGTCCTCCCGCCACACCTCCTCCGGCCACTGCTCGGGGTTGTAGTCCCCGCCGTAGGCGAGGCCCTCGGGCAGGACGGGATATCCGGGCACGTCTCCCCCTCGATTCTGCTTCTGTGAACGTGCACAGTAGCGCAGAACCGTCCCCCCGAGAAGGATCTACCGATCCGTGCTGATCAGCGAGGTCCGTTAACAACCGCGTAACGACCATTGACACCACGGAAGGGACCTTTCAGTCTGTGAACGCTCCCAGACGTTCCAGCCTCTTATCCCCCTCCCCACCCGCCTGGAGGAACATATGCGCGTCAACCGGTTAGCAGTGGCGGCGGTCGCGATCCTCGCCACCGCGCTCTCCACGGCCTGCTCGGGCGGCTCCGACGAGCCGTCCGGCCAGGCCGCGAGCCAGAGCGCGGCGCCGGCCGGCCCGGTGAAGCTGACCTACTGGACCTGGGTCCCGAACATGGACAAGATCGTCACGGCGTGGAACCAGGCCCACCCCGACATCCAGGTCACGGTCAGCAAGCAGGCGGGCGGCGACGACGCGGCGGCCAAGTTCCTCACCGCCGCGAAGGCGGGCAACCCGCCCGACCTGGTCCAGGCCGAGTATCAGATGCTGCCCTCGTTCGTCGCCGCCGACGCCGTGGCCGACCTCAAGGCGGAGACCGCGCAGGCGAAGGCCGAGTTCAGTGCGGGCATCTGGGGGCTGGTGACCCTCGGCACCGACGCCGTCTACGCGGTGCCCCAGGACAGCGGGCCGATGATGCTCTACTACCGGAAGGACCTGTTCGCGAAGTACGGCATCGAGGTGCCGAAGACCTGGGACGAGTACGCCGAGGCCGCCCGCGCCGTGCACAGGAAGGACCCCAAGGTCTTCCTCGGCACGTTCTCCAGCAAGGACCCGGGCTGGTTCGCCGGGCTCTCCCAGCAGGCGGGCGCGCAGTGGTGGTCGATCAGCGGCGACGCGTGGAAGGTCGCGGTGAACGACGAGGCCACCAAGAAGGTCGCCTCCTACTGGGGCGGCCTGGTGAAGGAGGGCGTCATCGACGGCATGCCCTACTTCACCCCCGAGTGGAACAAGGCGCTCAACGACGGCAGGCTGCTCACCTGGCCGTCGGCCGTGTGGGGCCCGGGCGTGCTGTCGAGCAACGCGCCGAAGGCCAAGGGTAAGTGGGCCATCGCGCCGCTGCCGCAGTGGAACGCGGGTGAGAACCACAGCGGCTTCTGGGGCGGCTCCTCCACCGCCGTCGCCGCCAAGTCGCCCAACAAGGCGGCCGCCGCGAAGTTCGCCACCTGGCTGAACACCGACCCGCAGGCGCTCGGGCTGCTGATCAAGGAGGGCGCGGTCTACCCGGCCTCCACCAAGGGCGCCGCGCTGATGACCGAGGCTCCCGACTACTTCTCCAACCAGCCCGACTTCTGGAAGCAGGCGGCCGACATCGGCGCCACCGCCCGCGGCTTCACCTTCGGCCCCAACGTGGGCGTGACGTACAACGCGTACAAGGACGCCTTCGATAAGGCCGTCGCCGCCAAGTCCGACTTCGCCGCCGCCGTCCAGAGCATGCAGGACGCCACCGTCGCCGACATGCAGAAGTCCGGCTTCACCCTCGCGCAGTGACGATGCGATCTCCGAAGAAGGGCGCCCGCGCCGGCCGCGCGGGCGCCGTGCCCTACCTGTTCCTCGCCCCGGCGATGGCGCTGTTCGCGCTCTTCATGGCCCTGCCCATCGGCTACACGATCTATCTGAGCCTGCGCCGCACCAAGGTCTCCGGCCTCGGCCTCGGCAAGGGGGCCCGCACGGAGGTCTTCGCCGGGCTCGCCAACTACGCCGCAGCCGTCGGCGACGGCGAGCTGTGGGCCGGTTGGCTGCGCGTTATCGCGTACGGGGCGCTCGTGCTCGCGCTGATGCTGGGGCTCGCCCTCGTGTTCGCGCTGATGCTCGACGCGGCGCACGTGCGGCTCGCCCGCCTCACCCGAATTTCGATCTTCCTGCCGTACGCCGTGCCGGGCGTGGCGGCGACGCTGATGTGGGGCTTCCTCTACCTGCCGAGCCTCAGCCCGTTCGGCGAGCACCCGTTCCTGAGCGCCGACCTGGTGACGTTCTCGATGGCGAACGTGGCGGTCTGGGGCGGCACCGGCTTCAACATGCTGGTGCTCTACACGAACCTGCGGGCCGTGCCGCGGGAGTACTACGAGGCGGCCAGGATCGACGGCGCGAGCGAACTGGGCATCGCGTTGCGCATCAAGATCCCGATCCTGGTGCCGTCGATCATCCTGACCACCGTGTTCTCCGTCATCGCGACCGTCCAGGTGTTCACGGAACCGACCACCCTGCGGCCGCTGACGAACACGATCAGCTCGACCTGGAGCCCCTTGATGAAGGTGTACCGCGACGCGTTCGTCACCGGCGACCTGTACTCGGCCGCCGCGACGTCCATGGTGATCGCCGGGATCTCCCTCGTGCTGTCGTTCGGTTTCCTGCGGGTCGTGAAGAACCGCGCGTTCGGGGAGAGCTGATGGCCGCCACCGCACTGCCGAGGACCCGCGGGCACGCCCGTCCGTCGGCGCGCCGTCCGCTGGGGATCGTGCCGACCGGCGTGCTCGTGCTGGGCGCGATCTACACCCTGTTCCCGGTGAGCTGGGTGGTGGTCGCGGCCACCAAGTCCAAGGCCGAGCTGTTCTCCACCTCGACCTTCGCGCCCGGCACCGGCCTGCTGTCCAACCTGGCCGACCTGTTCGCCTACCGCGACGGCGTCTTCTGGCTCTGGCTGCTCAACACGGTCCTGTACGCCGGGGGCGGCGCGGTGCTGTCGACCGCGGTGTCCACGATCTCGGGGTACACGCTGGCGAAGTACTCATTCCCCGGCCGCGGCCTGATCTTCAACCTGCTCATCGGCGGCATCCTGGTGCCGTCGGTCGTGCTGGCGATCCCGCAGTATCTGCTGTTCTCCAAGGCCGGCCTGGCCGACACGTACTGGTCGGTGCTGCTGCCCCAGATCCTGCACCCGTACAGCATCTATCTGGCCAGGATCTACTCGCAGGCGGCGATCCCCGGCTCGCTGCTGGAGGCGGGCCGGCTGGACGGCGCGGGCGAGTGGCGGCTGTTCCGCCAGGTGGCGCTGCCGCTGCTGACGCCGGGCATGGCGACGATCTTCCTGTTCCAGTTCGTCGCGATCTGGAACAACTTCCTGTTGCCGTTCATCATGCTGGGCGACGACCACAGGTTCCCGCTGACGGTGGGCCTCTACACGCTGCTCGCGGCGGGCGCCAACCAGCCGTCGCTGTACAACCTGATCATCACGGGGACGATGCTGTCGCTCATCCCGCTGATCGCGCTGTTCCTCACGATGCAGCGCTACTGGCGTACGGACCTGTCCGGCGGGGCCGTGAAAAGCTGATGAGCGCGGGGGAACACGCTGATCGGCGGGGGGAAAATACGACCATGGCGAAGCGTCCGACCATTCACGACGTGGCCGCGGCGGCGGGCGTCTCCCGGGGCACCGTCTCCCGGGTGCTCAACGACGACCGGTACGTGAGCCCGGCCGCCCACGCCGCCGTCCGCCGGGCCATCGCCGAGACGGGCTACATCGTCAACCGCAACGCCCGCAGCCTGGTCACCCAGCGCACCGGGTCGGTGGTGATGGTGCTGTCCGAGCCGCACGAGAAGGTCTTCGAGGATCCGAACTACAGCACCACCATCCGCACGGCCATCAGGCGGCTCGGCGAGCGGGACGTCTCCCTGGTCATCATGCTGGCCGGGGACGACGGCGACCGCGAGCGCGTGGTGCGCTACGTGCGCGGCGGCCACGCCGACGGCGTGCTGCTGATGTCCACGCACGCGGGCGACCCGATGGTGGACGAGCTGGAGTCGATGCGCATCCCCGCGGTCGCCTGCGGGGCCGTCGTCGGGAAGGAGAACGTGATCCCCTACGCGGCGGCCGACGACCGCGAGGGCGCCCGGCAGATGACCCGCTACCTGGTCGAGCAGGGCCGCAGGAAGATCGCCACGATCACCGGCCCGATGGACACCCCCGGCGGCATCCAGCGCCTGGAGGGCTTCGCCGACGTGCTCGGCAGGAAGGCATCCAGGAAGCTCATCGAGCACGGCGACTGGACCCAGCTCAGCGGCGAGAGCGCGATGGCGCGGCTGCTCGAGCGCACCCCCGACCTCGACGCGGTCTTCGTGGCCTCCGACCTCATGGCGGCCGGCGCGCTGTCCACGCTGCGTGCGGCCGGACGCCGGGTGCCCGACGACGTGGCCGTGGGCGGCTTCGACGACTCGTCGGTGGCCGCCACCACGCACCCGCCGCTCACCACGATCCGCCAGCCGCTCGCCGACGTCGCGGAGGAGACCGTACGGCTGCTGCTCGCGCTCATCGACGGAGGCGGCCCGGTGGACCCGGTGATCCTGCCCACCCGCCTCATCGTGAGGGAGTCGGCCTAGCACCGATCCGTGCTCGCCCTGGGGAACCCTTCGCCGGCGGTCAGCCCCTGATCGGCAGGGCCGCACGGGCGACGGCCAGGCGTTCGGCCTCTTCGCGCTCGGCGGCCTCCTGCTCGGCGGCCACGCGCCGGTCGTACGCGGCGCGGGCCGCGGCGATGGCGTTCTGGTGCTCCTCGGTCCAGACGACCAGGGCACGGATGGTGGCGTGCAGAGTCGCGCCCATCGGCGTCAGCGCGTAGTCCACACGCGGCGGGACGGTCGGGTGCACCGTCCGGCTCACCAGCCCGTCGCGTTCGAGATGCCGCAGCGTGCGGGCCAGCATCCGCTGGCTGACCCCGTCGATCGCGCGGCGCAACTCGGTGAAGCGCAGGCTCCGCTTGTCGAGCAGCGCGATCACCAGCAGCGACCACTTGTCGGCGATGCGGTCGAGGATCTGCCGCACCTCGCAGTCCGCGCGCTGGTCCCATTGGAGGACGTCGTCGTCGACGCCGGTATCCGCGCAGTAACCGAGGGACTCGAAAGTGCCTTCTTCCATGGTCACCGATGGTGCCCGACGATGCAGTCGGTTACAAGAGGGAACCGGCAGGCACTCGGGGAACCGCTCCGGGACCGGTTCCCCGACGAGATGGAGCCGGACTCCGATGACCGATTCCACGGGCGGGACCGCCGCCCGGCACCCCGTCCGCATGACAGGACGCGCGTGGGGCGTGCTGCTGGTGTTGTGCGGCGCGATCTTCCTCGAGGGGATCGACGTGGCGATGCTGAATGTGGCGCTGCCGTCGATCCGGGCCGACCTGGGCCTGTCCACCGGGACGCTCAGCGGCGTGGTCAGCGCCTACGTGCTCGGCTACGGCGGGTTCATGCTGCTCGGCGGACGCGCTGCCGACCTGCTGGGCCACCGGCGGATGTTCCTGCTGTGGCTGGCCGTCTTCCTGGTCTTCTCCGGGCTCGGCGGGCTCGCCACCCAGGGCTGGATGCTGCTGGCCGCGCGGTTCGTCACTGGGGTCGCGGCCGCGTTCATGGCGCCCGCCGGGCTGGCGCTGGTCACGTCCAACTTCCCGGAGGGACCGGTGCGCACCAAGGCGCTCGGCGTGTACGCGGGCACGGCGGCGGGCGGGTTCTCGCTCGGCCTGGTCGCCGGCGGCCTGCTCACCGCGTTCGGCTGGCGGTGGGTGTTCTTCGCGCCCGTCATCCTGTCCGCGCTGATCCTGGGGGCGGCACTGGTCCTCGTCCGCGACACGGGTGGCGAGCGCCCGTCACCCTCATCGGCACCGGGCGGCTTCGACCTGGCGGGGGCGTTCGCCGTCACGGGGGCCATGTTGCTCCTCGTGTATGGGATGGTCCGGTTGGAGCACCCCGGCGACCGCCCCGGCCTGACCGCCGGCGCGATCGCGGCGGGGCTGGCGCTGCTGGGGCTGTTCGTCGCCATCGAGCGGCGGTCGTCGTCGCCCCTGGTGCGGCTGGGCATCCTGCGCAACGCGCCGCTGGTGCGGGTGAACGCGGCGGCGTTGCTGTTCCTGTTCGCGTTCGCGGGGTTCCAGTTCCTGATCACCCTGTATCTGCAGGAGTGGCGTGGCTGGAACACGATGCAGACCGGCCTGGCCATGCTGGTGATCGGGATCGACACGGTGCTCGCGCCGACGCTGACGCCGCGCCTGGTGAACCGCTTCGGCAACACCCGGGTGCTGCTCTGCGGCATCGTCCTCGCGGCGGTCGCGTACGCGCTCTTCCTGCCCGTGGGGATGGACTGGACCTACGCCGCCATGCTTCCGGCGCTGCTCCTGCTCGGCCTGTCCTTCTCGCTGGCGTACGGCCCGCTGACCATGGCCGCGACGGAGGGTGTCGACGAGGACGAGCACGGCCTGGCGGGCGGCCTGCTCTACACGGCGTTGCAGTTCGGCACGGCGCTCGGGCTGTCGGCCGTCACCGCCGTCGGCGTCGCGGCCGGGCCGGGGCCGGACGCGCTGCGGACCGCGCTGGTCGTCCCGGTGGCGGCGGCGGTGCTCGGCGCGGTCGTCGTCGCGTTCGGCCTGCGCGCCCCCGGCGGGGCATCGGCTCCGGCGCAGGACGCCCCGCGAGCGCGGCCGCTGCAGCGGGATGTCACACACTGAGGAGGTGTCTCGTCCTCAGTACGTGAACGACCATGACGACGGGGTGGTCACCGGCCTGGACGCCGAGTTCCAGGCGATGCGGCCCCGGCTGCTCGGCGTCGCGTACGGCCTGCTCGGCAGCCTCGACGAGGCCGAGGACGTCGTGCAGGACGCCTGGCTGCGGCTGCGGTCCGCCAAGGCGGGCGACGGCGGCGACGAGATCAGGGACGTGACCGGCTGGCTGGTGGTCACGGTCTCCCGGCTCGCTCTCGACGTGCTGCGCTCGGCGCGGCACCGCAGGGAGGAGTACGTGGGGCCGTGGCTGCCCGAGCCCATTCTCACCGGGCCTGCTCTCACCGGACCCGTCGCTCAGCCGGACCCCGCGGAGCGGGTGACCCTGGACGAGTCGCTGAGCATGGCGATGCTCGTCGTGCTGGAGTCGCTCAGCCCGGCCGAGCGGACGGCGTTCGTGCTGCACGACGTGTTCGGCCTGACGTTCGCCGAGGTGGGTGAGGCGGTCGGGCGCAGTCCTGCGGCCTGCCGGCAGCTCGCCGCCCGGGCCCGGGCGCACGTCGCGGCGCGCGCGCCCCGGTTCGAGGTGGACCCCTCCGAGCACCGGCAGGTGGTGCACGCCTTCGCCCGGGCCTGCCTCGGCGACGACATGGACGCTCTTGTCGTGCTGCTCGACCCGGACGTCGTCATGCGCAGCGACGGCGGCGGCCGGGTGCGCGCCGGGAGGCGGCCCGTCTTCGGCGCGGCCAAGGTGGCCAGGCTGCTGTTCGGCATCCGCAGGTTCGGCCGGTTCGAGCTGGTCCCCGTTGGCGTGAACGGCTGGCCGGGCCTGCTGCGCTACCACGGCGACCGGCTGGTCTCCGTGCTCGGCCTCACCGTCGCGGGCGGCCGGGTCACCGCCGTCGACATGGTCCTGAACCCGGAGAAACTCGCCCGCGTGACGCGGGCCGACGAGACGAGGAGATCACGATGACCGAGAGGATCAACGTCCGCGAACTGGCTCCCCAGGCGTACCAGGCCATGCTCGGGGTGGAGCGTTTCCTGCACGAGTGCGACGTGCCCCACGCCACCCTGGAACTCGTCAAGATCAGGGTCAGCCAGATCAACGGCTGTGCCTTCTGCCTGGACATGCACTGCCGGGATGCCAAGAAGGCCGGCGAAAGCGACGAGCGCCTGTGGTCGGTGGCCGCCTGGCGGGAGGCGCCGTGCTACACCGACGCCGAGCGGGCCGCGCTGGCGCTGACCGAGGCCGCGACCCGGCTCGCCGACCGGCCCGACCCCGTGCCTGACGACATCTGGGCCGAGGCGACGCGGCACTACTCGCAGGAGCAGCTTGCCGCGCTGATCGTGGCCATCGCGCAGATCAACGCGTGGACCCGGATCAACGTCGTGAGCCGCAAGGTCCCCGCTTCCCTCTGAACGAAAACGGGAGGACGGCGGCACCCGGGGCGAATAGTCTGCCAATGTCATGGAAGGAGGAAGGGCCATGAGACGCACCACGATCCGCAGGCCCCGCCGCGTCCGCCGTCCCGCCGCCGAACTCGACCTCCGCACCCCCTCCGGCCGGCCACTTCCGTACTGAGCCGTGCTTCGATAGGCCCTCGTGCTTCCCGAGGCTCATGTGACACCGGAGGCTTTACGCCCCTTTTACCAAGCCTCCGATATCTATACCGGAAAGGTCACGGAACCATCACGGTCGGGGGGAAACGAACATGGTCACGGTGGTGCCGTCGCTCGCCAAGGTCAGGGACATCAGGACCGCGCTGCGCCGCAGGCCCGCGCGCGACAGGAGGGACCGGAAGATCGTCGATCTCAAGGCCTACACGGGCGGGAACGTCATCCGGTTCCCGAGGACGTCCGGGCCGACGTCCGCCGCCTGAGGCGGTTCTTCCGCAACGATCCACCGGACGGCCCGCCCGGCATCCCTGCCGGGCGGGCCGCAGGCTTTTACTGGTTAAATGTCGCCTCATGAGTGATCTGTCCGCAACCGAGCGGACCCGGCACCGCCGGCTGCGGGAACAGGGCCGCACCGACCGGGAGGCGCTGTTCGAGGTGCTCCGGGCCGGGTTCGTCTGCCACCTCGGCGTCGTCGTGGACGGCGACCCCATGGTGGTGCCGACGGTGTACGGCTTCGACGACGACCATCTGTACGTGCACGGCTCGGTGGCCAGCCGCAGCCTCACCCGGGGCACGACGGTCTGCGTGACGATCACCCACGTCGACGGCCTCGTGCTGGCCCGGTCGGTCTTCGAGCACGGCGTGAACTACCGCAGCGCGATGATCTACGGTGTGCCGCGCGTGCTGGAGGACGACGAGAAGCTGCCGGCCCTGCGGTGCCTGACCGAGCACGTCACCCCCGGCCAGTGGGAGTACGCCCGGCAGCCGAACCGCAAGGAACTGGCCGCCACGACGATCCTCGCGCTCCCGCTCGCAGAGGCGTCGGTCAAGGTGCGCGAGGGCCACCCGGACGACGCCGACGACCCGCACGACGTGTGGGCCGGGATCCTGCCGCTCACCCGATCGTGGCAGGCCCCCGTGACCGACCCGCAGGCCGCCGCCCATCCCGTCCCGCCGCACATCCTCAGCCGCACCACGCCCCACTGATCGCGGCGCCGTACGATCCGGCGGGCCGGGTTCGTCTCAGCGGACCGGCAGCCACACCGTGCCCGAGCCCCGGTCGCGGGTCAGCGTGATCTCCCAGCAGCCCGGCTTGGGGAAGACGAAGCCCGTGCCCCACTCCTGACCGGGCCGGTGCCAGGTCGATCCGCCGTGTGCCTCGGGTCCCCAGGTCAGTCTGGCGGCGGTGCCGTCGGGGAGCGCGGCGGTCACGCGCAACGGCCCCTCACCCGTCATCCGCCACACGATCTTGACCTCCCGCCCGGCGGAGAACGGCAACGGCGCGAACATCAGTCCCCACACCTCGGCTCCCCGCCCGGTGCCCCGCACCTCGGGCAGTGCGTTCGCCGTGCTGCGGGCCGTCCGTTCGCAGAACACCCGAGCAGGGACCGGCGCAGGGACGGACGTGGACGGGAGCGTCGTTCCGGCACCGGCACCGGCACCGGTGCCGGGGGTTCCGGTGCCGGCGCAGCCCGCCACGAGCACCAAGCCGCATAAGCCGACCGCAGTGTGCCTCATGCCTCTGACTACCGCCGCGGCCACCCGGAGGTTCCCGCGGAGGCGGCCACCGCTTCCGACCGGTCCGGCGAGGCTTTCTGTTCAGGGGGCGAGGGCCTCGCGGACGAGGCGGTCGCTCAGCTCGCGGAGGCGGGCCCGGGCCTCGCGGTCGTACGCCTGGGGGTCGGCCCGGCCCTCACTCGCCCCGACGTGGTAGGTGCCACTGGGGACCTTCCCGTCGATCAGGCGGAGGGTGGCGTCGCCGCCCTCCCGCACCGAGCTGAGGGCCGGAGTGCGGGGCTCCCCCGCCGACTCCCGCGTTGTTCACGAGCACGTCCAGGCGGTCGAACCGTTCCTCGACCTCGGTCGCCATGCGGTCGACCTGCCGGAGGTCGGCGAGGTCCGCGAGCAGTCCGTCCGTGGTGCCGCCGATCTCCGCGCGGACCCGGCGCACCCGCTCGGGATCGCGCCCGTGCACGATCACCCGGTCGCCCGACGCGGCGAGCCGGGCCGCAAGGTGGCGGCCCAGCCCGTCGGTCGCCCCCGTGACGAGGATCGTCCTCATGCCGGGCTCGGCTTGAGGCGGACGCCGCCGTCCACGGTCAGCACGGTGCCCGTCGCGTAACCCGTCTCGATCAGGTACGCGATCGCGTTCGCCACGTCGGCGGGGGTGCCGACCCGGCCGACCGTGGTCGCGGCGGCGAACGCGTCGAGCGCACCCTGCCGGCTGTCCCCCAGCCAGTCCCACCACTCGGTGTCGACCACGCCGGGCGACACCGCGTTGACCCGGACCGGGGCCAGTTCCACCGCCAGGCCGGGGATCATCGCCTGGATCGCGCCGTTCACCGCCGCCAACCCGGCCACCTCGGCCATCGCGCTGTCCGCGCTGGCCGCCGAGACGAACGTCAGGGACCCGTCCCGCCGCAGCACCGGCAGCGCGGCCTGCGCGGCGACGATGTGGGCGATCAGCTTGTCCTCCAGGGCCTGGCGCAGGGCCTCGGGCGTCAGCGACCGGAACGGCCCCGCAGCCTGCCCTCGGCCCGACACGTTGATCACGACGTGGTCCACCGGGCCCAGCCCGGCGAACAGGTTCCGCATCGCCTCCGCATCGCGGGCGTCGGCCACCGCTCCGGAGCCCCGCTCCCCGATCTCCTTCACCGCCCGCTCCAGCCGTTCCGGCGTACGGCCGGTGACGACGACCTCGCGGCCCGACGCGGCCAGCCGTACGGCGGCGGCCAGGCCGATGCCGCTCGTGCCCCCGACGATCACCACGCGTTCAGTCACGGAACTCTCCTCAATACGAGACATGATGTCTCGAAAGCATAAAACGAGACACCTTGTCCTGTAAAGTGGCGGCATGGTGGGAAGGCCACGGAGCGAGCAGGCGCGCCGGGCGATACTCGAGGCCGCGCTGCGGCTGTGCGAGCGCGACGGATATCCGAACGTGACGCTGAAGGGCATCGCCGAGGAGGCGGGCACCGGCAGGCAGACGCTCTACCGCTGGTGGGACACCAAGGCCGACCTGCTGCTGGAGGCGATGACCGACCTCGTCGGGAGCACCCGGGCGCCGTCGCAGGCCGACCTGGAGACGTTCCTGAGCGAGACGTTCGCGCTGGCGGACGGCGTGGCCGGCAGGGTGGTGGCCGGCCTCATGGCGGAGGCCCAGAGCGACCCCGCCCTGGGCGAACGCCTGCGGGAGCGGCTGATCGGCCCGCGCCGGGACACCCTGCGGGCGGTGCTGGAGCGGATGCCGCCGCCCCCCGGGGCGGACCTGGACCTGCTGGTGGACATGATCTTCGGAGTCATGTGGTACCGGCTGCTCAACCGGCACGCCCCGCTCGACGCCGCCCTGGCGGAGGACATCACGGCGCTCATCGGCAGGATCGGTTGAGCACGGGAAAGGTTGACGGAGCGATCTTCCTCGCCGACGCTGCTTGAGAGGTGCTCACCCCCTTCACCCCTCAGCAAGGGAGCGTCCATGCCCCACATCGCCCTCGGATCCGACGCGCCGGGGATCCGCGGCCTGTTCGCCTTCCGCCCCGAGACCGCCCATCCGCTCAACGCGCTCGCGGAGGTGCTGCTGCGTGGCGAGAGCACGCTGTCGCGGGGCGAGCGCGAGCTGATCGCGGCATACGTGTCGTCGCTGAACGAGTGCCGCTACTGCTTCTCCTCACACGCCGCCTACGCCGCCGCCCAGCTGCCCGAGGGGATGACGCTGGTCGAGCAGGTGAAGCGGGATCCCGAGACGGCCCCCATCTCCGCCAAGCTGAAGGCGCTGCTGCGCATCGCCGCCGCGGTACAGCGCGGCGGGCGCGAGGTCCGCGAGGAGGACGTCGCCGCGGCGCGGGCCGAAGGCGCGACCGATCTGGAGATCCACGACACCGTGCTCATCGCCGCGGCCTTCTGCATGTACAACCGGTACGTCGACGGCCTGGCCACCATCGCGCCCGACGACCCCGAGTCGTACGCCGCCCGCGCCGCCCGGATCGTCTCAGACGGCTACCTGGCCCTTCTCGCCGAGTCAGGGGCCGCGCCGCGTCCTTGACCCCGGTTCGCGGAGTTCCCGTCATCGGCTCGCCCGTCCCCGACTGGAGAAAGGTGTCCCCATGGCCCGGACCACGCCACTCGCCGCGTCCCCATCCCCCGCTCGCCCCGCCGACGTGCCCCGGCGTCGTGGCCTGATCGTCCTGCTCAGCGTGCTTGCAGGCGCGCTCGTCGCCGCGCTCTGGTCGTTCCGCCTGGTGGACAGCGTGATCGGCGACAACGTGGCGAACACGCTCCTCGGCTACGACGCCAAGCACACCGCGATCGGGGGTCTCGTCGCCGGCACGGTCTTCGCGTTCGTCTCGGGCCTGGCCGGGACGTTCACCGCGTGCAACATCGCCGTGTTCGGCGCGATCGCCCCCATGGCCGACTCCGCGGACGGCGGCGCCGGCCGGCTCAGGACCGCGCTGCGCCCGCTGAGCCGGCTCGCACTCGGCATGGTCGTCGTCTCCGCGGTGTACGGCGCTGCCGGGGCGCTGCTCGGCGACCGGCTCCCCCAGCTGTCGACCGCGCAGACGGCCTCCGGCCTGCCTCCCCGGCTGGTGCAGGCGTCCGTGGTCTTCGGGCTGATCGGCCTGGCCTTCGTGTATCTCGGCCTGGCGGCCCTGCGCATCGTGCCCGATCCGTTCGCCCGGCTGGCCGGTCGTTTCCCGCACGCCCGCCTCGTCGTGGTCGGCGGGCTGATCGGCGGGTTCCTCGTGGGCCGTCCGTTCCCGCTGTTCCACAAGCTGTTCGAGTACGCGGCGCAGACGCGCAACCCGTTCTACGGCGCGGGCGTCTTCGTCCTGCAGTCACTCGGCAACATCACGATCATGGCGCTGCTGTTCGTGGTCCTCGTGTATGCGGGCAGGGGCCGTTTCACGCGATGGCTCACCGCGTCCCCCGCGCGGGTCGCGACGGTCACCGCCGTGGCCTTCCTCGTGGTCGGCGCCTTCACGTTCCTCTACTGGGACGTGCGGCTGCCCGCGAGGTTCGGGTACGGCTGGTTCCCCGCCGCCTCCTGGTAGCGGTCACAGGCCGAGGGCCTCTTCGGCCAGCCTGGTCCCCTCCAACCGGGCGGCGATCTTGGCGAAGGCCGTCTCCCTGGAGGTCGAGACGTCGTCGGCGAACGGCGCGAAGCCGCAGTCGTCGCAGGTGCCGAGCCGTTCGGCCGGGAGGTGCCGGGCGGCTTCGAGGATCCGGTCGCGCACCTGCTCGGGCGTCTCCACCACCGGGTCGATCGGGTCGGTCACGCCCACGAAGATCCTCGCCTCGGCCGGGAGCGCGTCCGCGATCACGCGGAGCACGCGCTCCCGGTCGGGCTCGCTCGCGAGCTGGACGTAGAAGTTGCCCGCCTGGAGCCGGAAGAGCTTCGGCAGCAGCAGGGCGTAGTCGACGTCCGCGCTGTGCGTGGAGTCCTGGTCGCCGCCTGGACAGGTGTGCACCCCGATCCGGGCCCGCTCGGCCGCGGTGAACCACTCCAGCACCCGGTTGTTCAGCGCGACGAAGTCGTCCAGCAGCCCGCCGGAGGGGTCGAGCTTGAGCGACAGCCGGCCCTCGGTGAAGTCCAGCTGCACCACGTGGGCGCCCGCGTCGAGGCATCCGCGGATGTCCGCCTCGGCCTCGGCGACCAGGTCGTCCAGGAAGACCTTGCGCGGATAGCCGTCGACGCCTTCGGCCGGATACAGCAGGCTCAGCGCGGAGGGCGCGATGACGGCCTGCTTGACCGGCAGGTCCGTGTGCCGCCGGGCGGTGCGCAGATAGGTGTCGGCGTGGGTGGCGTAGCGGAACGGCCCCTCGGTGATCCGCGGCAGCTGCCGTGTGTGCCCGTCGGCGAACGGGATGACCGCGCCGTCCGGCGCGAGCGAGCCGAGCCCGGCGACCGGATAGGTGGCGAAGCTCGGCTTGGCCTGCTCGCCGTCGACCACGACCGGGCAGCCGAGCCGCTCCAGCCTGTCCAAGGTGTCGGCGACCGCCTCCTCCTGCCGCATGGCGAGTTCGTCGTCTTCGACCCGTCCCGCGGCGTGGCCGGTCAGGGCGGTCAGCAGGGTCGCGGGGCGGGGGAGGCTGCCGATGGGTTCGGTGGGGATGCTCATGCGGCGAAGCCTAAGGTGACCCTACGTGTCACAGCAATCACAGACTGGTAAGCGCGGCTACCACAAGCTGCGCGGCCGGCCGGAGGGGCCGGCACCGAAAGGCCGGACACCCTGGCCACCGAAGAATCGTGTGTCACGTCCGCCACTTCGGCGACGGCACGATGGGGCAGGATGGAGCGGTGACGCCTTCCCCAGCGGTCGTCCAGCCGGACCGGGACCTCCTCGAGGAAATCCTGGACGAACTGGACATCGAGCACACCATTGACACAGAGGGCGACCTGGCGATCTCCACCGCCCACCTCACGATCTACTTCCTGTTCGGCAAGGAAGGAGACCTGTTCACCGTACGGTCCTTCTACGACAGGCAGTACTCGGTGGACGACAAGCCGATGCTGCTCACGGCGCTCAACGAGTGGAACGCGGACACGATGTGGCCGAAGGTGTACGCGTTCACCCAGGACAACGGCACCATCCGGGTCGTCGGCGACTCCCAGGTCTACATCGGGGCCGGCGTCACGCGGGAGCACCTGACCACGATGGTGGCCCACTGGGTGAGGTTCTCGATCAAGTTCTACCGCTGGCTCACCGACCGGCTCGCCTTCGAGACCGACTGATCAGGCGGGCGGCGTCCCCGGCAACGCCTGCGACCGCGGCGCACGCAGCCCGTCGAGCACGATCCGCAGGTTGCGGCCCCACTGCTCGTCCCCGGCCCGGAGCCTGAGCGTGCGCGGACCGGTCGCCACGGCCGCCAGCAGGAACGGCACGTCCTGCCAGGCCACGTCGGCCCGCATCACCCCGGCCTCCTGCGCGCGTTCCACCAGGAGCCGTACGCCCTCCTGGATCTGCCCGAGAACCGGGTCGAGGTTCGGTCCGCAGGCGCCGCCCACGGCCTCGCGGATGCCGCAACTCTCCGCACGCAGCCGCACGTACGCGGCGGCGAAGGTCTCGAATCCGTGCCAGGGGTCGGGGTCGGCCGCGGCGTCCGCGGCCAGGTCGGCCATTTCGGCGAGCACCTCGTCGAGGACCGCCTCCAGCAGCGCCTCACGGGAGGACACGCGCCGGTAGAAGGTGCCGATGCCCACGCCGGCCCTGCGGGCGATCTCGTGCGCCGTGACCTCGACTCCGATCTCGGCCACCGCCGCCCGCGCGGCCTCCACCAGCCGCTCCATGTTGCGCCGCGCGTCGGCCCGGGGCGTCCGCCCCGGCTCCGCCGCCAGCAGAACGCCGACCGCTCCGTCCCGACTGCTCATGACGGCAGCCTACCAACCGGACTCAGCGCGTCCGTTTATGCTAGGGTCGCAACCGGACGCACCGAGTCCGCTTATTGCGTGGAGGCGGAAATGAGCAGAATCCGTGTGGGCATCGTCGGCGCCAACCCCGAGCGCGGCTGGGCGGTGCGCGCGCATGTGCCGGCGCTGCGGGCGCTGCCGGACTACGAGATCACGGCCGTGGCGACCAGCCGGGAGGACAGCGCCCGCGAGGCAGCCCGCCGCTTCGGCGCCGCGCACGCGTTCACCGATCCCCGGGCCCTTGCCGCGCACCCCGAGGTGGACCTCGTCGCCGTCACGGTCAAGGTCCCCCACCATGCCGAACTCGTCGGCGCCGCCCTTGAGGCAGGCGCACACGTGCTGTGCGAATGGCCGCTGGCGCGGACGACCGCAGAGGCGCGGGACCTGCTCGACCAGGCGCGGGCGGCCGGCGTGCGGCACGCGCTCGGGCTGCAGGGCCGGTTCGCCCCCGCCGTGACCTACGCCCGCGACCTGCTCAGGGACGGCGCGGTGGGCCGGGTCACCGCGGTGAACGTCCACTCGGCCGTCGGCAAGGGCGCGAACGGCAGGCTGCCGTCCTGGTCGGCGTACACGGTCACCCGGGCCGGCGCGGCCGGGCTGCTAGAGGTCGTGGGCGGGCACACCCTCGACGTCGTGGAGCATCTCCTGGGCGGTGTCGATTCCCTGTCCGCCACCCTCTCCGTCCAGCGCGGGCAGTACGTCATCGAGGAGAGCGGCGAGACGATCGAGGCCGACACCCCCGACCAGCTCCTGCTCTCCGCCACCATGACGAGCGGCGCCGTGGTCTCCCTGCACCTCCACAGCGGCAAGGTCACCGAGCCGGGCGCGCGAATCGAGATCTCCGGCACGGAGGGCGACCTCGCCCTCGTGTCCACCGGCCCGGGCAGCCCGTACGGCGTGCAGATCAGTGAGCTGCGCCTGTACGGGACGGCCGGCGGCGCGTGGAAGGAGCTGCCGATTCCCGAGGAGTACGTCCGGGTGCCCGGGGCGGCGGGCGACGCGCGCAACGTCGCCGAACTCTACGCCGCGCTCGCCGCCGACCTCCGGACGGGCGGAGGGCAGGTGCCGGACTTCGCGCACGGCCTGCGCCTGCACGGCCTGCTCGACGCGATCCGCCACTCCGCCGAGACCGGCACCCGCCAGACGGCCGTCCCCGATTTGATCGGGGCCCCGGCCTGATCCGTCAGCCCCGCGCGAGGGCGTCGCGCAGCTCGGCGGCGGTGAGACGGGGACCATAGGCGGGCTTGTCCCGCTGGAACCGCCGCCCTTCCGCGAGCGGGCCGGCGTCGACCACGTCGAAGCCGAACGAGTCGATCAGCTCGGCGACCGCCTTCTTGGCCTCGGCGTCGTCGCCCGCGATGGGCAGCGCCCGCCGGTTCTCCGTGCCGGCGGGCTGCCCCTGCTCGGCGAGGTGGACGTAGTTGATGGCGTTGAACGCCTTCACGACCCGCGAGCCGGGCAGGTGCGCGGCGAGCAGCTCGCTGTCGGTGGTCTCCCCCGCGTCGATCTCGGCGAAGTGACCGTCCCGCTCGAAGTAGTAGTTGTTCGTGTCGATGACGATCTTGCCATCCAGCGGCTCGACCGGCACCTCCCGGTATCTGCCGAAGGGAATCGTCACGACCACGATGTCCCCCGCCGCCGCGGCCTCGGCCGAAGTGGCGGCACGCGCGGCCGGGCCCAGCCGGGCCACGAGTTCGGAGAGCGTGTCCGGCCCGCGGGAGTTGCTCAGCACCACCGAGTGCCCGGCGTCGACCGCCAGCTTCGCGAGGGTGCCGCCGATGTTTCCGCTGCCGATGAATCCGATGACCATGGTTGCGGCAACACGGCCGTCCCCGGCCTCATTCCCCCGCCGGCGTCTCCTGCAGCACGACGACGGCCCGTTCGAGGAGGTCCCGTAGCCGGTCGGCCTCGTCGGGCGTGAACTCCTCCACCAGCCTGCGCTCCACGGCCACGGCCGCCGCGTCGGCCTTGCGCAGCAGCGCCTGCCCGGCCCGGGTGAGCCGGGTGACGAGCACCTGGGCATGGTCGCTGGAGGGACGCCGCTCCACCAGCCCACGCGACTCCAGCGTCTTGAGCACGGTCGTCATGCTCTGCGGGGTGACCGAGCAGAACCGTGCCAGTTTCGCCCCGGAGATGCCGGGCGCGAGCGACAGCGCGTACATCGCGGCGTACTGCGGGACGGTCAGCCCGAACGGCCGCAGCACACGGGTCTTCTCCGCGATCAGCGCCTGTTCGGCGCGCTTGATCGCGTTGCCGGGCCGCCACGCCACCGCTTCGGCGATCCTCGCCTCCTCGGCTTCCATCATCACGCTCCCCCCGGCCGTCAGGGCTCTGACACGCGGACCTTATCACCGGTTTGACAGACGTGCCGCTATTCATCCATCCTCTGATGTCCATCAGAGTCCTTATGGTTATCAGGATTGGATGGTATCGATGCCTGCGGATTGCCCTGGCCCTCGACGGTGGGCGCCGTCCCTCGCCGTGGTCTGCGCCGCGGTGCTGCTCGTCCCGGTGACCGCCACGGGCACCGCCGAGGCGCTCGGCGACATCGGCGCGGACCTGCGCGCCGGGCTGGACGCCACCCAGTGGGTGGTCAACGCCTTCTTCCTCACCTTCGCCGCGTTCATGGCGAGCACCGGGGCGCTTGCCGACCGGATCGGGCGGCGCAGGATGTTCATCCTCGGCGCCGGCGTGTTCACGGCGTCGATGCTCCTGGCCGCCGCCGCCCCGGACATCGGCGTACTGATCGCGGCCAGGGCGCTCGCCGGCGCCGGCGCCGCCGCGGCCACCACGGGCGGCACCGCGCTGCTCGCGCACGCCTTCCCTGCGGGTCCCGGCAGGACCAGGGCGTTCGCGTGGTTCGGCACCACGCTCGGCCTGGGGCTTGCCTTCGGCCCGGTGATCGCCGGAACGCTGGTCGGCGCCGTCGGCTGGCGGAGCCTGTTCGCGGCGGCCGGGATCGCACTGCTGCCGGTGCTGCCCTTGAGCGCGCTGCTGGACGAGTCGCGTGCCGCCCCGGACGGCCCCTTGGACTGGGGCGGCGCGGCCGCCTTCACCCTCGCGCTCACCGCCTTCACCTTCGGCGTGGTCGAGGGGCCGGCTCTCGGGTGGACGCACCCGGCGGTGCTGAGCGCCTTCGCCGCCTGCGCGGTCCTGTCGGCGGCCTTCGCCATTGCCGAACGGCGTCATCCCGCGCCGCTGGTGGATCTGTCACTGCTGGCCCGGCCCCGGTTCGCGGCGATCGCGTCCATGCCGTTCCTGCTCGCCTTCGGCTTCGTCGCGCTGACCATCGTGCTGCCGCCGTACCTCATGGCGACCTCCGGTTACTCGGCCCGGCAGGCGGGTCTGACGCTGATGCTGCTGACCGGGCCGACGCTGGTCATGCCGCCCGTCACCGGCGCCCTGGCCCGCCGCCTGTCGCAGCGCGTGCTGCTGGTGGTCACGCTGCTGCTGGTCGCGGCCGGGACCGGCCTGCTGGCGGAGGTGCCCGCCGGATCGGGCCCGGCGCGGCTGGCCGTGCCGTTGCTGCTGATCGGGACGGGTTTCGGCGTGTCACTGGCCGTGGTCGACGGCGCGGCGGTCTCCTCCGTCGAGCCCGCGCGGGCGGGCATGGCGGCGGGGCTGTTCAACACGGCCCGCATCACGGGCGAGGTCGTCGCCATCGCCGTGCTCGGCGCCGTGCTGTCCGCGCTCACCCGGGCGAGCCTGACCGGCCGGTACGGCGAGGCGCGGGCGGCCCTGGCGACCTCCCGCCTGCTGCAGGGCGACATCGCGGGCGCCGTGCCGGCGGGGGCCGGGCGGCTGGAGTTCGCCCGCCTGGCGAGCGCCGGCTACGCGGACGCCCTGCACACCGCCCTGTGGCTGCTGACCCTCCTGTCCCTGGCCGGCGCGCTCGCCGTCGGTCTCCTGATGTCCGTCCGCGACCCCGCGCGGATCACCACGTGAAAGGAACGATCATGTCCGTCGTCACCGTCGGCTCCACCACCGTCAACTATCTCCTCACCGGAACCGGCCCCGGTCTCGTGCTGGTCCACGGCACCGGCGCCACCGGCGAGACCAACTGGGCCCCGCTCATCGAGGCCGTCGCCGGCCGCTTCACCGTGGTCGCCCCCGACCTGTCCGGCTCGGGCGCCACCGTCGACGGAGGCGGCCCCATCCACGTGGAGGATCTGGTCGCCCAGGTGCTCGGCGCGGCGGAGCACGCCGGCCTGGAGCGGTTCCACCTGGTGGGCCACTCGCTCGGCGCCGTCGTCGCGCTGGCGGCGGCCGGCACCCGGCCGGAGACGGCGCTGTCGGTGACCGCGCACGCCGGATGGGCCAGGACCGACCCGTGGATGGCCTTCCAGATGGACCTGTGGATCCGCCTGGTGCGCACCGACAGGGAACTGCTCGCCCGGCTGCTGCAGGTGACCGCGATGGGCGACGCCACGCTCCGCGCCCGCTCGCCGGAGGACTTCGAGCAGGCCGCGGCCGCGTTCACCGCCTCTCTCGACGGAACCGAGGAGGGGTTCGCCAGGCAGGCTCTGGCCGACATCTCCGTCGACATCACGGAGCTGCTGCCACGCGTGACCGCGCCGACGCTGATCGTCTCCAGTGCCGACGACCGGATCGTGCCGCCGCACCACCAGCGCGAGCTCGCCCGGCTGATCCCGCACGCCGGCCTCGTGACCGTCCCCGGCGGCCACGGCCTGCCGTTCGAGGACCCCGCCGCGTTCACCGCCGTCATCACCGACCACCTGGACCGCGCGACCGCGACGGCCTGAGGTCTCCCTCGCCGCCCGCCGTCTTTCCGATCCACCGGCATCGGCACATCACCTCCGACAGGCCGAAGGGGAACCGACCACGGTCGGTTCCCCTTCGGTTCAGCCCGAATCGATCAGACTGAATGATTCAGCGGGTTGCGGTTCACCCGTTTCAGCTGCAGCCGCTGGTGCTGCCGCAGCCCTCGCAGACGTAGCAGCTGCCGGCCGGGCGCATCTTGGTGCCGCAGGTCATGCACAGCGGCGCGTCCGCCGTACGGCCCTGGTGGCTCTCCAGCGAGGCGCCGACCCGGCGCGGCTCCGGCACCGCCACCGGCGCGACCTGCCCGTTGGACAGGCCCTCGGCGGGCTTGGCCTCGACCGGCGCGGCCTGCGCCTTCTCGACGGGCGCCTGCCCGCTCTCGATGGGCGCAGACTGCGCCAGGGCGGCCGTGTCCACGTCCTGGAGCGCGGCCGGGTCCTCGCCGCGCTGCTGCGCGGCCCGCTCGGAGGCGGAGAAGATGCCCAGCGCGGCCCGGTCCTCGTACGGCAGGTAGTCGAGCGCGAGCCGCCGGAAGATGTAGTCCATCACGGACTGCGCCATCCGGACGTCGGGGTCGTCGGTCATGCCCGCCGGCTCGAACCGCATGTTGACGAACTTCTGCACGTACGTGTCGAGCGGCACGCCGTACTGGAGGCCGATCGAGATCGCCACGGAGAAGGCGTCCATCACGCCCGCGAGCGTGCTGCCCTGCTTGGACATCTTGAGGAAGACCTCGCCCAGGCCGTCGTCGGGGTAGGACGAGGCGGTCATGTAGCCCTTGGCGCCGCCCACCGTGAAGCGGGTGGTGGTGCTCGGCCGCTGGTTCGGCATGCGCCGCCGGGTCGGCCGCGCGACCTCCACGACCTGGACGATCGGCTCCTTCTCCGCGGCCTCCTCGGAGACCTCCTCGGAGGTCTTCTTCGCGACCGACAGCGGCTGCCCGACCTTGCAGTTGTCGCGGTAGACGGCCAGGGCCTTGAGGCCGAGCTTCCAGCCCTCCAGGTAGACCTGCTCGATGTCGTCCACCGTGGCCGACTCGGGCAGGTTCACGGTCTTGGAGATCGCGCCGGACAGGAACGGCTGGACGGCCGCCATCATCCGGACGTGGCCCATCGGGGCGATGGCCCGCTCGCCCATCGCGCAGTCGAACACCTCGTAGTGCTCCGGCCGCAGGCCCGGGGCGTCCACGACGTGGCCGTGCTCGGCGATGTACTCGACGATGGCCTCGACCTGCTCCTCCAGGTAGCCGAGCCGGCGCAGCGCCCGCGGGATCGTCTGGTTGACGATCTGCATCGACCCGCCGCCGACGAGCTTCTTGAACTTCACCAGCGCCAGGTCGGGCTCGATGCCGGTGGTGTCGCAGTCCATCATCAGGCCGATGGTGCCGGTCGGGGCGAGCAGCGACGCCTGGGCGTTGCGGTAGCCGTTCTTCTCGCCGAGCCTGAGGCACTCCTGCCACTGCCGGGTGGCCTCGGCGTGCAGGGCCTTGTCCATGTCGTCGAGCGTGCGCAGGTCGTCGTTGGCCGCGGCGTGCTTGCGCATGACCCGCTTGTGCGGCTCGGCGTTGCGCTGGTAGCCGTCGTACGGGCCGACGATCCCGGCGAGCTCGGCCGAGCGGCGGTAGGACACGGCGGTCATCAGCGAGGTGATCCCGGCCGCGATGGCCCGGCCGCCGTCGGAGTCGTACGCGTGGCCGGTCGCCATCAGCAGCGCGCCCAGGTTGGCGTAGCCGATGCCGAGCTGGCGGTACGCACGGGTGGTCTCGGCGATCTTCTGCGTCGGGAAGTCGGCGAAGGTGATCGAGATGTCCATCGCGGTGATGATCAGCTCGGTGACCTTCACGAAGGTCGCGACGTCGAAGCTGTCGTCGTCACGCAGGAACTTCAGCAGGTTGATCGACGCGAGGTTGCACGAGGAGTTGTCCAGGTGGACGTACTCCGAGCAGGGGTTGCTGGCCGTGATGCGCCCGGTCTCCGGGCAGGTGTGCCAGTCGTTGATCGTGTCGTCGTACTGCACGCCGGGGTCGGCGCACTCCCAGGCGGCCTGGGCCATCTTGCGGAACAGCGACCGGGCCTCGACCTCCTCGATGACCTCGCCGGTCAGCCGGGCCCGCAGGCCGAACTTCCCGCCGGCCTCGACCGCGCGCATGAACTCGTCGGAGACCCGCACCGAGTTGTTGGCGTTCTGGTACTGGACGGACACGATGTCCTTGCCGCCGAGGTCCATGTCGAACCCGGCGTCGCGCAGCGCGCGGATCTTGTCCTCCTCGCGCGCCTTGGTCTCGATGAACTCCTCGATGTCGGGGTGGTCCACGTCGAGGACGACCATCTTGGCCGCCCTGCGGGTGGCGCCGCCCGACTTGATGGTGCCGGCGGAGGCGTCGGCGCCGCGCATGAAGGAGACCGGGCCGCTGGCCGTGCCACCGCTGGACAGCAGTTCCTTGGACGAGCGGATGCGGGAGAGGTTGACCCCGGAGCCGGAGCCGCCCTTGAAGATCACGCCCTCTTCCTTGTACCAGTCGAGGATCGACTCCATCGTGTCGTCCACGGCCAGGATGAAGCAGGCGCTCACCTGCTGGGGCGAGCGGGTGCCGACGTTGAACCACACCGGGGAGTTGAAGCTGAAGATCTGGTGGATCAGCGCGTGCTTGAGCTCGTGGTCGAAGATCTCCGCGTCCTCCTCGGAGGCGAAGTAGCCGTTCTCGAGGCCGGTCCTGGTGTAGACGCCCACGACCCGGTCGACGAGCTGCTTGAGGCTCGACTCGCGCTGCGGGGTGCCCACCGCCCCGCGGAAGTACTTGGTGGTGACGATGTTGGCCGCGTTGACCGACCAGAAGTCCGGGAACTCCACGCCGTGCTGCTCGAAGTTGACCGAGCCGTCCCGCCAGTTCGTCATCACGACGTCGCGCCGCTCCCAGCGGACCTCGTCGTACGGGTGGACACCCGGGGTGGTGAAGACGCGCTTCATCTTCAGGCCCTTGCGCGGGCGCTTGCCGGCCCGGCCCCCCGTGCCCGATACGGTGCCGCTCACGGTCTCCGTCATGACTTCCCCCTCCCAGGGCCCGGTGGAGCCCCTCTTTCGGACCACGCTCGTTACAACCTCATCGTCGCGCCGCGGCCACCGCACCCGGCGCCGTGCCGCCGCCTCCGCCCCGTCCCGGTCTCCCGGGAGGCGCTCACTCCTCGATCGGCTCCCGGTCGCCTCTGGCCGCCCTGAGCTGCTCGATCTCCGCCTCGAAGTCGGCCAGCGTCTCGAATCCCCGGTAGACCGACGCGAAGCGCAGGTAGGCCACCTCGTCGAGGTCGCGGAGCGGGCCCAGGATGGCCAGGCCCACCTCGTGGGAGGCGATCTCGGCCGCGCCGGTACCCCGGATGCTCTCCTCGACGCGCTGCCCGAGCTGGGCGAGGGAGTCCTCGCTGACCGGACGCCCCTGGCAGGCCCGCCGCACGCCGGCGATGACCTTCTCCCGGGAGAACGGCTCGGTGACTCCGCTGCGCTTGCTCACCATCAGCAGCACGGTCTCCTGGGTGGTGAACCTGCGCCCGCACTCGGGGCAGGTGCGCCGGCGGCGGATCGCCGCCCCGTCCTCGGCAGCACGGCTGTCCACGACCCGGGTGTCCGGATGGCGACAGAACGGACAGTGCACTTCATCGCCTCCCTGAACGCACATCCGGAACACAAGGTGTGGTGAACTTACACCGCTGTGACTACTAGATGTTGTGGTCCAACCGTAGGAGTGCCCGACCTTGAACGCAAGTCGAACCGGCCTTGGGAGGGGAAGTGCCTGCTCGGCGCGCGTGTCGCGCCTCCGGTCACGGCCGCATCACCTGCCCCGCGCGTCGCGGAATACGCCCTTTAGGCGCCGTTTCCCGGCCGATTTCCGTACGGCTTCTGACCTGGGCGTACAGCACCCAGAGAAGATCGGGTAAATCGAACACGGGATCGATCGAACTCCCGTACGATGAGGTGGACGGCGAGATCGGCGATTTCGCTGGATATCGAACAATTGTTTGACGGTGATCTTGAATCGCGGTACGGTCGCTCTGTGCGACATGAGGAACACGGATTGAGAGGTGGCATCGTGAGTGACCGAAGTGAGCAAGCGGATGGCGTCAGCGACCTCGCGGTTCGCAGGCGCGACTCGCTTGGCCTCACCCCCAGGCAGCGGAAGATCCTCGAGGTGATCCGCGACTCGGTCCAGCAGCGCGGCTATCCGCCGTCCATGCGGGAGATCGGGGAAGCGGTCCAGCTGACCAGCACCTCCAGCGTGTCGCACCAGCTCACGGCGCTCCAGCGTAAGGGCTACCTCCGGCGTGACCCGCATCGGCCCCGGGCCCTGGAGGTCCGGCTGCCGGGCGAGCCGGTGCTGTGGGTGGACCCCGACGCCACCTCCGAGGAGGAGTCCGGGTTCAACCGGCCCACCGCGGCCTACGTGCCACTGGTCGGCCGCATCGCGGCCGGTGGTCCCATCCTGGCCGAGCAGAGCATCGAGGACGTGTTCGCGCTGCCCAAGCAGCTCGTGGGCGAGGGCACGCTGTTCCTGCTCCAGGTCTCCGGCGACTCGATGATCGAGGCCGCCATCGCCGACGGCGACTGGGTCGTGGTGCGGCAGCAGCCGGTCGCCGACAACGGCGACATCGTGGCCGCCATGATCGACGGCGAGGCCACCGTGAAGACGTTCAAGCGCAAGGACGGGCACGTGTGGCTGGTGCCGCACAACCCCAACTACGAGCCGATCCCCGGTGACGAGGCCACCGTGCTCGGCAAGGTGACGGCCGTCCTGCGCAAGCTGTAGCCGTCCGCCGGTTCCGGACGCCGCACAGGGACAAGCCCGGCGCTCTCGTGAGCGCCGGGCTTGTGCTGTGCCGTGTTCGATTCGCCGTCAGGAGGCGGTGCAGCTCACCGGCGACGGAACGCCGTTGGTGCCCGACCAGCTGCCGTTGAAGCCGAACGTGGTCGAGGCCCCGGCGCCCAGCGCGCCGTTGTAGGCCAGATTCGTCACCGTGATGTTGGACCCGCTCGCGCTGAGCGTGCCGTTCCAGAGCTGGCTGATGCTCTGGCCGTTCGGGAAGGCCCACTTCACGGTCCAGCCCGAGATGGCGGACGACCCCGCCTTGACCGTGACCTCGCCCTGGAAGCCGCCGGGGTACTGGTTGGCGACCTTGTACGTGGCGGTGCACGTCTTCCCGCCCGGCGACGAAGGAGACGCGGACGGCGACGCGGAGGGAGACGCCGACGGCGAGACCGACGGAGACGCCGACGGGGACGCCGACGGGGACGCCGACGGGGACACGCTCGGCGAGGCCGAGGGCGACACCGGCGGCGTCGGGTTGCCGCCCGTGGGCGGGATCAGGTAGGGCGAGATGATGCTCTGCTTGGCCTGGTCGACCGTCGCCCAGTCGTCCTTCAGGATGCCGCCCGTGTCACCCGAGTTGGGGTTCCACGACCAGTAGGTGAACGACATGCCGTTCACCCCGCTGCCCATGTACTTCATGAGCTCCTGGAGCCAGATCTTGTCGGTGTTGCTGGCCAGCGTGGTGCCGAACTCGCCCACCATGATCGGCGCGATGTTCTGCTTGTACAGGTAGCCCCAGTACTTGTCCCAGATGGCCGGCATGTTGGCCGGGTACGACGGGTCGTCGAACCACGCCTGGTGGTAGACCGACGTGGCGTACTCGTGGGGCGAGTAGACGAGCCGGTTGGCCACGTTCAGCCGCACCGGGTACTGCCCGGCCTTGGTGAGGTTGCCGCCCCACCAGCCGCAGTCCTCGTCGTTGCTGGGGTCGTTGTCCCAGACGTTGGACAGGCCGCCGCTCGGGCAGCTCACGCCCTCCACGAAGATCAGCCAGTTGGGCTGCACGGACAGGATGGCGTTGCCCGCGCGCTCGGCCGCCAGGCGCCAGTCGCGCGACTCGTCGCCGCAGCCCCAGCAGGAGCCGGTCGCGTTCGGGTTGGTGCCGTCGGCGTGCGGCTCGTTGTGCAGGTCGGCTCCGATGACGGTGGTGTTGCCCGCGTAGTGCTGGGCCAGCGACTTCCAGTCGCTGATCCAGGTGGACTCGGGGACGCCCGAGGTGTACCACAACGCCGTCTGGCCCGCGCTGGTCGGCCGGTGCCGGTCGAGGATGATCCGCATGCCCTTCTGGCCCGCGTAGTCCACGACCTTGTCGAGGATCTGCAGCGGGGACAGGCCGATCAGGTCGGGGTTGGAGTAGGTGTTGACGCTCGTCGCCTGCGCGCCAGGCTTCAGCGCGTCGTCGGAGAACGGCACCCGGATCGTGTTGTAGCCCAGGTTCGCCATGAGGTCGAGCTGGCTCTTCCACGGGTTGTTCGCCCACAACCCGTGGAAGGTCTTGTTGTCGGTCTCCATGCCGAACCAGTTGATGCCGGTCAGCCGGACCGTGGCGCCGGTGCTGTCGACGATCTTGTTCCCGCTGGTGTGCAGGTAGCCGGTGCCCGTACCGGCGGCGTTCGCCGGCGAGCCGGTGACGACGAGAACGGTCGCCGCCATCGCGGCGGCGGTCGCCAGCCCGCCGAGAATTCGTCTGTACAAGACGTGCCTCCCACGCGGGGCGCACGCCGACGGCGAGCCAAACGGTCAGGCGCGCACCCCAGACCACCGCCGGAGCGGTGGTGGTCGCGGCATGCCCTGACCGCACGCCTACATCGATATGACTAGTTTGTGGCTCGGGCGCAATTTTGTCCGTACGGCTGCCCGATCGTCAACGTCATCGGCAGCGGGGGATCACATCAGCGGCGGCAACTCCGGCGGGGTGGCCGGCCGCCTGTCCTCCAGCGTCGCCAGGGCCAGCTCCACCGCCCGCGCCAGCTGCGGATCCCGCCCGGCGACCAGGTCCTGCGGCGTCACGACGACCTCGACGTCCGGGTCGACGCCGTGGTTCTCGACGCCCCACCCCTCGCCCTCCAGCCAGAACGAGTACCGCGGCTGCGTGACGACGGTCCCGTCCACGAGCGCGTACCGCGAGTCGATGCCGATCACGCCGCCCCAGGTCCGCGTGCCCACGAGCGGCCCGATGCCGCGGTTCTTGATCCCGGCGCTGACGATGTCCCCGTCCGACCCGGCGAACTCGTCGGTGACGGCCACGATCGGCCCGCGTGGCGAGTCCTCCGGGTATCGCGCCGGCTCGTACCCCCGGGCCAGCGACCACCCGGTGACCCGCCGCTGCAGCTTCTCCAGCACCAGCTCGGAGACATGCCCGCCGCCGTTGTCGCGGATGTCCACGACGAGCCCGTCGAAGCCCATCTCGGTACGCAGATCCCGGTGGAACTGCGCCCACCCGGTGGACATCATGTCCGGCACGTGCAGGTAGCCGAGCCGCCCGCCCGACGCCTCACGCACGAACGCCCGCCGCCCGGCCACCCAGTCGTGGTACCGCAGCCGCGTCTCGTCGGCGACGGGCGTGACGACGACCCGGCGGGGCTCGCCGCCGGAGCCGGGCCGGACGGTCAGCTCCACGGGCCGCTCCGCCGTGCCGGACAGCAGCGCCAGCGGCCCGCGGACCGGATCCACCGGACGCCCGCTCACGGCGACGATCGCGTCGCCCTCGCGGACGGCGACGCCGGGCGCGAGCAGCGGCGAGCGGGCCTCGTGGTCGGAGGACTCCCCGGGCAGGATGCGGCTGATCCGCCACACCCCGTTCTCGTCCCGGGCGAGGTCGGCGCCGAGCAGGCCCTGGCGGCGCCGGGGATCGTAGCCGTAGCCGGCCGGCCGCGCGTACGCGTGGGAGGTGGCCAGCTCGCCCTGGACCTCCCACAGCAGGTCGATCAGCTCCGAGTAGGCGCCGAGCCGCTCCACGAGGGGGGCGTAGCGGTCGAGCGTGGCCTGCCAGTCCACGCCGTTCATGTCCGCCCGCCAGAAGTGGTCGCGCATGAGCCGCCCGGCCTCGGCGTAGGCCTGACGCCACTCGGCGACCGGATCGACGGTCACGGCCACGCGGTCCAGGTCGACGGTGACGACCTCGTCGTCGTCCCCGGTGGCGCGGGTCTGCAGGCCGTGCCCGCCGGTGCCCACCAGGCGCGTGCCGTCGCCGCTGACCTCGAAGGCCCAGAACTCTCCGCCCAGCTCGCCGGCCCTGCGCTTGGCCAGGTCGTAGCGTTCGAGGACCGGCTCACCGGGCTCGGTGCCGTCGCCGAGCTCGCCCGTGAGCGGGTGGCGCAGCCACAGCAGGCCGCCCTTGGCGGCACGCAGGTTGGAGTAGGTGCCGGCGGGCACCGGCACGGGCACGATGCGCGCCGCCAGCCCGTCGGCGTCCACCTCGGTCGGACGCGGCGGGCCGGGCTCACCGTCCTTCCCGGCGTCGTTCTTGGCGCTCTCGCCGTTCTTGTCTTCCGGGCCGGCGTCGTCGTCCCCGCCGAAGCCGCGGCCTGCCAGTGAGGGGTCGAACGGCGAGGGCGTGGTGGCCTTGAGCGGCACCAGGTACGGCCGGCAGCTGCTGGGAAAGGACAGGTCGAAGACGTGACTGTCGTAGACCGGGTTGAACGTGCGGTCCGACAGGAAGGCCAGGTATCTGCCGTCCTGGGTGAAGGACGGGCTGTAGTCGTTGAAGCGCGGCGGGGTGACCTCGATCGCGGCGCCGCCGTCCACGCGGGCCAGCTTGAGGTGGCGGCGCCACGGCTGGTAGGCGTGCGCCCACGCGAGCCAGGCCGAGTCCGGGGAGAACGTCACGTGTTGCACGTCGCCGTGGGTGGTGCGGTCGACCTCGCGGACGTCCCCTGAGCCGAGGTCCACCACCAGCAGCCGTCCGTCGTGGGTGGCGACCGCAGCGTGCCTCCCGTCCGGCGCGGCGGCCAGGTCGAGCACCCGGCCGAGCCGGCCGGCGGCCAGCGTGCGGATCTCCCCGCCGGACGGGCCGATTTCCAGCGCGTCCTCACCGGAGGCGTCCGACACCCAGACGGCCCGGCCGGTGTCGTCGAGGGGCCGCGGCAGCCGTACCCGGACGCCGGGCTCGGCGCGCAGCGTGCCCGCGGGGCCGTCGCGGTGGGTCAGCCAGTGGGCGGTGCCGCGGATCTCGACCACGCTCGCCCGCCCGGTGCGATCCGGCGCGAAGCCGCCGACCCGGTTCGGCGCCGGCCGCCTGGCCCTGGCCGGGCGCGGCCCGCTCAGGGTGATGTCCAGCTTGTACGGCTCGGCGTCCAGGCTCTCCAACAGCCACAGGTCGCCGCCGAGGCTGTAGACGACGCGGGAGCCGTCCGACGCGGCATGGCGCGCGTAGAAACCGCGGTGCGTGGTGTGCTTCCGCAGGTCCGAGCCGTCGGGCAGGCAGGAGTAGAGGTTGCCGTCGCCGTCGGTGTCGGCGAGGAAGGCCAGGCGCTCCCCCACCCACATGACCGACCAGTGCTGCGCGGGATTGCCGGCGAACAGGTGGGTGAACTCGCCGTCGCCCGTGGCGTCCACCCAGATCTTGGCCGCGGTGCCGCCGCGATAGCGCTTCCACTGCGACGGCTCGCGGAACACCGCCGAGACGCCCGCCACCCTGGCGCCGCTGACCGCGACCTCGCTGACCCTGCCGTACGGCAGAGCTGTCGCCGGGCCGCCGTCCAGCGGCACCGCGTGGGCCCACAGCCGGGACCGCGAGGCGTGGCCGGCGGCGGTCACGGCCAGCACGTGGCCGTCCTCGGTCCAGCCGCGCACGCCTGTCGTGGCGTTGCCCCAGTGGGTGAGCCGCTCGCCCTCGCCGCCCTCCAGATCGGCCACGAACACCTCGGGCTCGCCCTCGCGGGTGCTCGTCCAGGCGAGGCGGGTGCCGTCGGGAGAGAACCGGGGGTGGGATACCGGGACCCGGTCGGCCGTGAACCGCCAGGCCCTGCCGCCGCTCGTGGGCGCCAGCCAGACGTCGTCGTCCGCCACGAAGGCGAGGAGGTCACCGTTCAGGTGGGGGTATCTCAGGTACGCACCATTCGCCACAGCCGCACCCTATGCCGCATGGCGGCTCCGCCATACCGGACAGGTTTGCACAAGGTATGGCGGAGCCGGGATCACTCCCCTACGGAACGATGTTGACGAGCTTCGGCGCCCGCACGATCACCTTGCGCGGCTCGCCGTCCAGGTAGGGCCGGACCTTGTCCGACGCCAGAGCCAGGGCCTGCAGGTCCGCCTCGGAGATGTCCGGGGAGACCTCCAGCCGGTCGCGGACCTTGCCCGCCACCTGCACCACGGCCGTGACCGACTCCTGGACCAGCAACGCCGGGTCCGCCTCGGGCCAGCCGGCCTTCGCGACCGACGGCGCGTGCCCGAGCCGCTCCCAGCCCTCCTCCGCGACGTACGGCGCGACCAGCGACAGCATGATCGCCAGGGTCTCGGCGGCCTCGCGGACGGCCGGGTCGGCCGCGCCGGGACCGGCGTCGATCGCCCGGCGGGCGGCCGTGGTCAGCTCCATCATGCGGGCCACCGCGACGTTGAACCGGTGGCTCTCGACGAGCTTGGTCACCTCGTCGATGGTCCGGTGGGTGACCTTGCGCAGTTCGACGTCGCCCCCGGAGAAGTCGATCCCCGGGGCGGACGCCGCACCGGCCTCGGCCATCACGCGGAACGCCCGGGCCAGGAACTTCTGCGACGCGGCCGGCGAGACGTCGGCCCAGTCGATGTCGTCCTCCGGCGGCCCGGCGAAGATCATCGTCAGTCGCACGGCGTCCACGCCGTACGCGTCGATCTGCTCGCCCAGGTCCACGCCGTTGCCCAGCGACTTCGACATCGCCTTGCCCCGGTTGATCACCTGGCCCTGGTTGAGCAGGCGCAGGAACGGCTCGGTGAAGCCGACCAGGCCCATGTCGTACAGGACCTTGGTGAAGAACCGCGAGTACAGCAGGTGGAGCACGGCGTGCTCGACGCCGCCGACGTACTGGTCGATCGGGCCCCACTCGCGGACCTTCTCGACGTCGAACGGCCCGCCTTCGTAGTGCGGGTCGCAGTAGCGCAGGAAGTACCACGACGAGTCGACGAAGGTGTCCATCGTGTCGGTGTCCCGCTGGGCGGGTCCGCCGCACTTCGGGCACTCGACGTTGACCCACTCGGTGGCCGCGGCCAGCGGCGAGACGCCCTTCGGCTGCAGGGCCGCGCCGCGCAGGTCGGGCAGCGTGACCGGAAGCTGGTCGTCCGGCACCGGGACCTCGCCGCAGTCCACGCAGTGGATGATCGGGATCGGGGTGCCCCAGAACCGCTGCCGCGACAGCAGCCAGTCGCGCAGCCGGTAGTTCACCGCGGCCTTGCCGGTGCCGCGTTCCTCCAGGACCTCGATGATCTTCTGGATCGCCTCGGCCTTCGTCAGCCCGTCCAGCGGACCCGAGTTGACCAGCGTGCCCTCGCCGGGAGTGGCGACGCCGGTCTCGCCCGGGTCGGCCAGGCCGGTGTGCACGACGACCTTGACCGGCAGCCCGAATTTCCGCGCGAAGTCGAGGTCGCGCTGGTCGTGCGCGGGCACCGCCATGATCGCGCCGTGGCCGTAGTCGGACAGCACATAGTCGGCCGCCCAGACCGGGATGCGCTCCCCGTTGACCGGGTTGACCGCGTACGTGCCCAGGAAGACGCCGGTCTTCTCCTTGTCGGTGGACAGCCGCTCGATGTCGGAGAGCTTGGCGACCTCGGCACGGTAGGCGGCCAGCGCCTCCGCCTGCTCGGGGGCGACGATCTCCTCCGCCAGCGGGGCGTCGGCGGCCACGACGAAGAACGTCGCGCCGTACAGCGTGTCGGGGCGCGTGGTGTAGACGGTGACCGGCTCGTCGCGGCCCTCGATGCGGAACTGGACGTCGGCCCCGGTGGAGCGGCCGATCCAGTTGCGCTGCATGGTGAGGATGCGCTCGGGCCAGCCGCCCTCGATCTGCGCCATGTCGTCGAGCAGCCGGTCGGCGTAGTCAGTGATCTTGAAGTACCACTGCGTCAGCTCGCGGCGGATGACGTCGGCGCCACAGCGCTCGCACTTGCCCGCCACGACCTGCTCGTTGGCGAGCACGGTCTGGTCCTGCGGGCACCAGTTGACCAGGCCGCCCTTGCGGTAGGCCAGGCCCCGCTCGTAGAAGCGGGTGAACAGCCACTGGTTCCAGCGGAAGTACTCCGCGTCGCTGGTGTGCAGGCGCCGCGACCAGTCGAAGGAGATGGCGTACCGCTTGAACGAGTTCGCCTGGGTGTCGATGTTGGCGTACGTCCACTCGGCGGGGTGGGCGTTGCGCTTGATGGCCGCGTTCTCCGCGGGCAGGCCGAAGGAGTCCCACCCGATCGGGTGCAGGACGTTGTAGCCCTTCTGGAACCAGTAGCGCGCGACGACGTCGCCGATGGCGAAGACCTCGCCGTGCCCCATGTGGAGGTCGCCGGAGGGGTAGGGGAACATGTCGAGCATGTACTTGCGCGGCCTGGTGTCCGCGAGGTCCTCGACCGCCGCGAAGGGGTTCAGCTCCTCCCACCGCGGCAGCCACTTGGCCTGCAGCGCCTGCGGGTCGTACACCGGCTCGTCCACTTCCACTCCTCGCCAGGCGGCTGGAATCACACAGATGAAGGCGCCCGCCGGGGGCAGGCCCCCGCGTCACAGTCGAGGCAGCCCCGTCTCCGCGCTCTCACGCTCCGAGACGGCTGCCCGCTCAGCAGGGTGGCGGCACGCGTGTCAAGCGTAGCGCAGACGGCAAGCGGGACGCGGATCGATCTTGTCTGCTGACCTGGCGTGTCAGAGTGCGATACACGATGGTGATAGATCCGTTGTGGGCTCTTATGTCCATTCCCCTACTGTGCTTGCCGTGGCCAACTCATTCCCGCCCGCGGATTTGCCGATGCAGGACCCGCCCACCGACCCCACCGGTGAGCAGTTCCGCGAGGCATTCCGCGGTTTCGCTGCGGCAGCCCCCGGCTCGCATGAGATCATGCCAGGCACCCCCAATTCGGGCATGATCTCGGGAGGTACCGTGCCCACGGACCGCAGCGAACACCAGCGGGAGCCGGCGTGGCCGGAGATCCCGCCGGCCTGGCCCGAGATGCCTCCGCCCTCGTCCTTCACCCCGACCGTCCGGTCCTTCGTCGAGGGTGCGCCGCAACAGTCCGCGGACGCCACCGCGACCATGGCGGGCCCGCCCCCCGGTACGGCTCAGAACCGGCCCGCCCGCGCCTTCGACGGCCCAGACGGCTTCAGGGGCCCAGAGGGTTTCGGAGGCGCAGAGTCTTTCGGACGCGCTGAGGGCTTCGGAGGCCCCGCGCCGGTGTACGGCACGCCGGGCCCCGCGGGCCCCGGTCAGGACCAGAGTCAACACCAGGGCCAGAGCCAGAGCCAGAGGCAGGGTCAGGGGCAGGCCGGTCCACAGGGGGGCCCGTTCCCGGGCGGGCCGGACCATCCCCGGCCGTCCGCGCCGTTCACTCCTTCGGTCCGCTCGTACGCCGAGTCCGCCCCGCCCGCCTCCACCGCGCCCCCGCCCCCTCCCCAGCCGGAGGACCCGTACCGGCCGTTCGTGACGGCGGGACAGATCAGCGGGCCGAAGACGCCTCCCGCGCACCGGCAGCAGGAGCTGTGGAACACGGTGTTCGGGGAGAACTACCAGGCCATCGACGAGTACGAGGAGGACGAGTCCGGCCGGCCGGTCTGGCTGTACGCGCTGGTGGCCTCGGTCGTCGCCGCGCTCGTCGGGGTGCTCGTGTGGGCCTTCGCCGCCGGGCCGCTCAGCTCCGGCGACACAGCCGAGGCGGCGACGTCCGCGAAGCCCTCCCCCGTCAAGACCGGCGCCACGGCCAAGCCGCAGGCGCAGACGTCGTCACGGCTGCCCGTCTACAAGGGCACCGCCTCCCCGGTGAACGGCGTGCTCACCGACACCGCGGGCCGGATCACGCTGCCCAGGCTCGGCGGCCCCTGGCAGGCGGACGCCGACCCGGCCCAGGTCAAGGCGACGTACGGCTTCACCAGCAGGCAGTACGTGCCCGCCGGCATGACCACGAAGGGCAAACGCGAGTTCGCCCAGGTGATGTCGGGCCCGCTGGCGCAGTCGTTGGCCGCGAGGTACACCACGCCCGACAACCTGAGCCCGGTCGTCAGTGCCGTGATGTTCCGGGCGCGGCAGACCCAGTTCCCCAAGGGCAACGCGGCCACCAAGGTCGCCCAGCAGCGCCTGGCGCGCAACAACCTCACCGGCCTGGCCGCCGTCTACAAGGTGACCGCCGACGGCGCGACGACCACGGTCGTGGTCGCGGCCATGAACACCGGCGCCGACCTTCCCACGATCGTCTACATGGCCGTGCCCGAGCTCAAGAACGACCTGCTCCCCGACATCAACACGGTCTTCCGGTCGATCAAGCCCCTCCGCTGACCATCGGCCGGACCCGGGTCCGGCCGGTCAGAACTCGCAGGGCATGTGCTTGATGCCGTTGATGAAGCTGGACAGCAGGCGCTCCGGCTCGCCCGCCTCGATCTGGGGGACCCGCCGCAGCAGCTCGCGGAACATCGCGGTGATCTCGCGGCGGGCCAGGTGGGCGCCGAGGCAGAAGTGGGGACCGGGGCCGCCGAAGCCGACGTGCGGGTTGGGGTCGCGCAGGATGTCGAAGCGCAGCGGGTCGTCGAACACCCGCTCGTCGCGGTTGGCCGCCCAGTAGTACAGCAGGACCTTCTCGCCCTTGCGGTAGAGGTTGCCGTTCATCTCGTGGTCGCGGGTGACCTTGCGGCGCATGTAGTTGACCGGCGCGGCCAGCCGGACGATCTCCTCGATCGCGCGCGGCGCCCGGCCCTCGAAGTCCTCCAGCCACAGCCGCCGCTGCTCCGGGTTGAGCGTGAGCAGGCGCATGCCGTGCGAGATGGCGTTGCGGGTGGTCTCGTTGCCGGCCACGACGAGCAGGATGAAGAACGACCCGAGCTCCTGGGCGGTCAGCCGCTCGCCGTCGATGTTGGCGTTGACCAGGGACGAAGTGAGGTCGTCGGTGGGCGTCTCCATCCGCAGCGCGGCCAGGTCCTGGACGAGCTGCTGCAGCTCCATCCCCGCGGTGAGCAGCGCGTCGGCGATGTCCTCGCGGTCGCTCACGTACTCGGGGTCGGTGGCGCCGAGGACGATGTTCGAGCGGTCGAAGACGAACTGGTAGTCCTTCTCCGGGATGCCCATCATGTCGCAGATGATCTTCAAGGGCAGCTTGGCGGCCACCTCGGTGACGAAGTCGCAGCCGGGGCCGGTCTCCAGCAGCTCGTCCACGATGCGCGAGGCCGCGGCGTCCACGTCGGACTCGAACTGCTTGATCATCCTCGGTGTGAAGGCGCGCGAGACGATCCGCCGCAGGCGTGCGTGCCGCGGGTCGTCCATGTTGATCATCGAGCCGAAGTATTCGGCGAACTCCGCCGGCAGGTCCGGGATGTTGGTGGCCCCGCCGTCGCCCGAGCAGAAGACCTCGGGATTGCGGCTGGCCTCCAGGATGTCGGCGTGCCGGACCAGCGCGTGGTAGCCCGGCCCGGTGACGCCGCCCAGGCTGAACTCGGGTTCCGGGAAGAAGGCCGGCTTGTCCAGGTCGCGCAGCAGCCGGAACGCGTGTTCCCGCTCCTCGTCCGGACGGCCCCAGAAGTTCCAGTCGTTCAGGTCGATGTCCGCCGCCGAGGTGATGGGCGTGCGCTCCGTGGGCTGTGTCGTCATGGTGGGGGCCCGGCCCTTCCGAGTGACTAGAACCACATTCGGTTGTCAGTCTGCCACATCCATTGGTTCAGCCGCAGTGGGTCAGGCGCGCATGCCTGCGCCGGCAGCGTGGATCCCAGTGCGCGCCGAAACGCATCAGTGAGGCGGCCGTCTCGGGATGCGCGGCGGCCCAGACGTCGTCGAAGAGGAACCACTGCCGGTACCCGAAGAATTTGTCCATGTGGATCGCCATCTGGGCCAGGTGGTCGTCGCACCGGACGAGCGTGCGACCGGGGTCACGTCCGTCCGCCGGGACGCGGTCCGCCAGCAGACGCAGCGCGTGTTCGTGCGCCCGGGAGTGCGGAGCACTGATCTCGGGCACGTCTTCCTCCAGACGGGCCCAATGGTTGCAGCGCTCCAGCGCGGGCCCGATCTCCTCATCATCAGGGGCGATCAGCGCGCGCAGGGCACGCAACTCGCCGTTAAGGAGATCGGGGTCCGCCGCGCGCAGCGCCGCCGCGAGCCCCGGCAGCCGTACGCCCGGCAACGCCTCCGGGTATCTGCCTCCGACGCTGTTCACGGTGGCGTGGTGAGTGAGTATGACGGCGTACATCACGCCCTCCCCGCCGGGCGGCGCGGGGCTGACGACGTGAACCGGGACCGGAGGCGTGAACGTCCGCACGGACGGTGATGCGTCCGCGGGCAGGTCCCAGCTCTCGTGCACCAGGTAGGCCCAGCGGTCGGGTTCGGCCGCCACCACGTGGTCGTCCACGAAGAAGTACGCCAGCTCGACCTCGTCGTCATCGGTGAGCACCCGCACGCTGTGCCGGTCGGCCCGCAGCCTCCCCTCGACGTACAGATGTTCCTTGAGCAGCCGGCGCAACTCGACATGGGTGCGGGGGGCCGGCAGCCCGGTCTCGAAGATGGTGTGCAGACCGTAGACATTTGCACCGAACTCGCGCTGCACCCACGTGTACGCGTCCTGCGACGCGGCGTCGTCCCACACCCTGCGGAACCAGTCGAGCACCGTGGCGTCGGGGAAGTGCCGGACGAGCCGGCCGGACGGTCCCTCGTAGACGCTGCGGTAGACGAAGTAGACCACGCCGCCACCATCGCAGGCGGCACCGACAGAATCGTCACCTGTCGTCGCCGAAGGAGGACGGCAACGCGGTCGCCTGGGTCAGGCGGTAACGCGAGGGCGGGATGCCGTAAAGATCGACGAACGCCTGGCGGAGAGCCTCGGCCGTCCCGAAGCCGCAGCGGGCCGCGATCGCGGCCATCGGCAGCGACGTGGAGGCGAGCAGGTGGGCGGCGGCCTCGGTGCGGGCCCGCCGTACGAACCGGCCCGGGGTCTGTCCCGTGTGCTTGAGGAACAGCCGGGTCAGGTGGCGCTCGCTCACGCCCGCGCCGGCCGCCAGGGCGGCGGTGGACAGGTCGGCGTCCGGATGGCCGGTGACATGGTCGACGATGCGCTTGACCAGGCCGTCCCCGGGCGGCGGGCCCTCGGTGAACATGCTCATCTGCGCCTGGTTGCCCGGTCGTTGCAGGTAGGTCACCAGGTTGCGGGCCACCTGCCTGGCGAGGGCGGGGCCGTGGTCCTCCTCGATGAACGCGAGCGTGACGTCCAGCGCGCTGGTGACACCGGCGGCGGTGGTGACGTTGCCGTCGCGGATGAAGATCGGGCGGGCGTCGACGGCGATCTCCGGGTGGCGGGCGGCGAGCGTGTGGGCGAACTGCCAGTGTGTGGTCGCGCGCCGCCCGTCGAGCAGGCCGGCGGCGGCCAGCACCGCCGCGCCCGTGCACACCGAGGCGACGCGGCGGCTCTCCCGTGCCAGCCGCCGGACGTGGCCGACGATCACCCGGTTGGCTGCGGCCTCCTCGTGCCCGATCCCCCCGGAGACGAGGAGCGTGTCCAGCGGCCCGGTGACGCGTTCGAGCGCCTGCTGCCCCTGCAGCGTCAACCCGCTGCCGCAGGTGACCGGCAGCCCCGACGGGGTGGCCAGGCACACGTCGTAGCACGGGGACGCCCCGTGGGCGTTCGCCATGATCAGGCTCGACGTCACGCACGCGATGTCGACGAGCTCCGCCGCGTGGTATCCGACCACGACCATGCGCCGCTGGGTCATGACCCGACTGTAGGCCGGACGGACGGGGAGCCCAAGATTTCGGACCCGTTCCCGTCTCCCTCCTTGGCGCGTCCGCGGGCCGCCCGGACAGTTGGGCCATGACGCACACCACGCCTGGAAGGCCCACCGGCCACCGCCCCGCCACACGGCGATGGGGCCGTTTCGCCCTGCACTACCTCGAGATGGTGGTCGCGATGTTCGCCGGGATGTTCGCGCTCGGCCTGCTGTGGTCCGCCCTGGGGATCCAGCCCTCGTACGCCCGCGATACCGAACTCGCCTATCTGCTCATGGCGTTCGACATGTCGGCCGGCATGGCCGTCTGGATGCGCGTGCGCGGGCACGCCTGGGCCCCGGTCCTGGAGATGTGCGGCGCGATGTTCGCCCCGGTCGTGCCGTTGTTCCCGCTCCTGTGGCTGGGCCTGATCCACGGCATGGCCCTGATGGTCGCGGCCCACGTCGCGATGTTCCCGCTGATGCTGGCGGCCATGCTGTGGCGCCGCGACGAGTACGCTCACTGACGCCGAGGCTCAGAAGCGGTAGCTCATGTGCTTGACGCCGTTGATGAAGTTGGACAGCAGGTAGGACGGCTCGCCCACGGAACGGATGGCGGGCATGCGGTCGAACAGTTCCCGGAACATCACGGTGATCTCCCGGCGGGCGAGGTGGGCGCCCAGGCAGTAGTGGGGGCCGTGGCCGCCGAAGCCGACATGGGGGTTGGGGCTGCGGGTGATGTCGAAGACGTCGGGATCGCGGAAGACCGCCTCGTCCCGGTTCGCCGAGTTGTAGAACAGCAGGACCTTGTCGCCCGCGCGGTAGTCGTGGCCGTTCATCGTGTGGTCGCGTGTCACGGTGCGGCGGAACTGGATGACGGGGCTGGAGTAGCGGACGATCTCCTCGACGGCGCCCGCGATGCGCCCGTCGAAGTCCGCGAGCAGCAGCGCGCGCTGCTCGGGGTGGTCGGTGAGCAGTTTGAGCCCGTGGGCGATGGCGTTGCGGGTCGTCTCGCTGCCCGCGACGACCAGCAGGATGAAGAACGAGCCGAGTTCCTGGGCGGTCAGGCGTTCCTCGCCGTTCACGAGCCTGCTGGTCAGGTCGTCGGTGGGCCGGCGGCGGCGCTCCCCGGCGAGGCGCCGCGCCAGCGCGTTGAGGTCGTGCCCGGCCCGCAACAGCGCGGCCAGGCCGCGGGCCGTGGTCCAGCGGCCGAAGGAGCCGTCCGGCCGGGACGGGTCGACGGCGACGCCCGAATACTCGGAGTCGGCGTTGGCCAGGATCGTGTTCGTACGGCGCAGCACCCGGTCGTGGTGCTCGGGCCGAATGCCCATCATGTCGCAGATCACCCGTACGGGTAATCGGGCGGCGATCTGGGTGACGAAGTCGCCGGGCCCCTCCCGCACGGCCCCGTCGACGATCTCCCGGGCGGCCCGGCCGAGGTCCTCCTCCATCTTGGTCAGGATGCGCGGGGTGAACGCCCGCGAGACGATCCGCCGCAGCCGGGCGTGCCGGGGATCGTCCATGTTGATCATCGATCCGAAGTAGACGGCCAGCCAGCGCGGCATGTCCGGGATGCTGTTGGCCGTCGGCTCGCTGCTGAAGACGGCGGGGTCGCGGCTCGCCTCGGTCACGTCGGCGTGCCGTACGAGCGCGTAGTAGCCCGGTCCGTGACCGATGAAGGGGATCTTGTTCTCCCGGAAGAAGACGGGCCGGTCGAGCGCGCGCAGGCGGCGGAACGCCTCGTGCCGCTCGGCCTGGGGCAGCCCCCAGAACGGGATGTGGGACAGGTCGACAGCCGTGTCCATGTCGCCCACTCTTGTGCGGGGACACAGCATCGTCAAGGGTCGAGAACGCCCTTGTAACCGGACCCTCAAAATCCACTCTCCGAGCGGTTACGCTGAGGTACCTACCGGTTGGTATGGACCGAAGGGTCCGATAGAAGAGGGAGCGGCAGATGCTCAACCTGGCCGTCGTGCTGGAAGACAGCGCACGGGAGAAGCCCGACGCCACCGCGGTCGTCCTCGGCGACATGCGCCTGCCGTACTCGCTCGTGAACACCGTCGCCAACCAGGTCGCCAACCTGCTGGTCTCGCGCGGCATCGGCAAGGGCGACAAGGTGGCGCTGGCCTGCCCCAACCTGCCGTACTTCCCGTTCGTCTACTACGGGATCCTCAAGGCGGGCGCGACCGTCGTCCCGCTGAACGTGCTGCTGCAGGCCAGGGAGATCGCCTATCACCTGGACGACTCCGACGCCAAGGCCTTCTTCTGCTTCGAGGGCTCGCCGGAGCTGCCGCTCGGCGAGCGGGGCCGGGCCGGCTTCGCCGACGCCGAACGCGCCGAGCACTTCTTCGTGCTGCCGGCCACGCCGCTCGCCACCGAGTCCGAGCTCGGCGAGACGCTGTGGGCGGCCCTCGACGGGATGTCCGGCGAGTTCGAGACCGTGCAGACCTCCCCCGAGGACACGGCGGTGATCCTCTACACCAGCGGCACCACCGGGCAGCCGAAGGGCGCCGAGCTCACGCATCAGAACATGCTGATGAACGCGATGGTCAACGACGAGCTGTCGCCGCGGCAGCCGGAGAACGTCTACCTCGTCACGCTGCCGCTGTTCCACTCCTTCGGCCAGACCGTGCTGATGAACACCGGGTTCCGGCGCCGCGCCGCGCTCGTGCTGATGCCGCGCTTCGAGCCGGCCGAGGCCCTCACGCTGATGCGGCGGGAGAACGTCACGTTGTTCGCCGGCGTGCCGACCATGTACTGGGCGATGCTCACCGCGGTGCACACCGGGGCGGCGCAGGTGCCGACGTCGCTGGTGAGCGCGGTCTCCGGCGGATCGGCGCTGCCGGTGGAGGTCCTCAAGGACTTCAGCGCGACGTTCGGGGTGGACGTCCTGGAGGGCTACGGCCTGTCGGAGACCTCGCCGGTGGCCTCGTTCAACCAGCCCGGGAAGCCCAACAAGCCCGGGTCGATCGGCACGCCGATCTGGGGCGTGGAGATGAAGCTGGTCGACGCCGAGTGGAACACGGTCGACGACATCGGCGAGATCGCCGTCCGCGGCCACAACATCATGAAGGGCTACTACAACCGGCCGGAGGCCACCGCGGAGGTGATGAAGGACGGCTGGTTCCGTACGGGCGACGTGGCCCGGCGCGACGAGGACGGCTACTACTTCATCGTCGACCGGGCCAAGGACATGATCATCCGGGGCGGCTTCAACGTGTACCCCCGAGAGATCGAGGAGGTCCTCATGACCCACCCGGCGGTCTCGCTCGCCGCGGTCGTCGGGGTGCCCCACGACTCCCACGGCGAGGAGGTCAAGGCGTACGTCATCCGCAAGCCCGGCGCCACCACCACCGAGGAGGAACTGGTGGCGTGGTGCCGGGAGACGATGGCGGCCTACAAGTACCCGCGGATCGTGGAGTTCCGCGAGTCCCTGCCGATGACCGCCACCGGCAAGATCCTCAAGCGCGAGCTGCGGTAGGGACCTTTACGGCCAGTCGAGGGACGGGCGCAGCGGAACGTGCGACCGTCCCTCGTCGAGCCGGACGCCGAGCACCTGGTGGAGCTGCACCTTGTTGCGCTCGAACCCGACGACGCAGCCGGCCATGTAGAGCCGCCAGACCCGGGCGGTGCCCTGGCCGACCTCCTCGACCGCCTCGTCCCAGTGGGCGTCGAGATTCTTGCACCACTCGCGCAGCGTCAGCGCGTAGTGCTCACGCAGGTTCTCCTCGTGGCGGACCTCGAAACCGGTGTCCTCCATCTGGCGGATCAGGTAGCCCACCGACTCCAGCTCCCCGTCGGGGAAGACGTAGCGGTTGATGAAGCCGCCCTTGTTCATGGTCTTCTCGGTGCTGGTCGGACGGGTGATGCAGTGGTTGAGCAGGCGCCCGCCCGGCTTGAGCTTGCCGTACAGGAAGGAGAAGTACGACGGCAGGTTGTCCTTGCCGATGTGCTCGGTGAGGCCGATCGAGCTGACCCGGTCGAAACCGGTTTCCGCGACGTCGCGGTAGTCCATGTAGCGGACCTCGGCGAGCTCCGACAGCCCCGCCTCCGCGATGGCCTTCTGCGCCCACTCGGCCTGCTGGCGCGACAGCGTGACGCCGAGGCCCTTCACGCCGTACTCCTTGGCCGCGTGCATGACCATGCCGCCCCAGCCGCAGCCGACGTCGAGCAGCCGCATGCCGGGCTTGAGGTCGAGCTTCTTGGCCACCAGGTCGAACTTCGTGTACTGCGCCTCCTCCAGCGTCGCGTCCTGCCGTGGGAAGACCGCGCAGGTGTACGCCATGGAGGGGCCCAGCACCCACTCGTAGAAGCGGTTGGAGACGTCGTAGTGATGGTGGATCACCTCGGCGTCCCGCTGCTTGGCGTGCCGGCTGCCCAGCTTCGCCAGCGTGCTCTGCCGTGCCTCCTGCGGCGGCGGCTGGACGCGCATCAGCAGCGGCTTGATCCCGAGCGAGCGGATCGCGGCGACCTTCTCGCTGAGCGGCAGGTCGTTCAGGGTCAGCGACCACATCCGGTCGAGCAGGGTGTACATGTCCCCGTGCACGTCGATGTGGCCGGAGATGTACGCGCGGGCGAGGCCGAGCTCTCCCGGCGCCTGCGCGAGGTAGGCCACCGCCACCGGCGACTTCACCTCGATGCGGAGGTCCGCCCCCGAGGATCCGGCCTTGCTGCCGTCGTAGGCGACGAACTCGACGCCCGCGTCAGGACCGACGATCTTCTCGAAGATCTTCGCAAGAGTCATTGCACCTCTCCCGACGTATCGACGCCTACCGGCCCCTGACGCACTTGTCATAGAGGTCCAGCAACCGGCCGCCCGGGTCGTAAGCGCGTTTGACCGGCCAGTAGGCGTCTCCGTTGTAAAGCCGCCAGAACTCCTCACGCTCGTAGAAAGAGGTGGAGTACAGCGACTTGTGGCCGTCGAGCGAGTGAACTGCCCGCTCGATCAGCCGGTTGTAGTAACCGTCGTACTGTCCGCGCGGCAGCGGAACCATGCCCCAGAAGCCGAAGTTCACGTACAGGCGGCCGGGCTCCAGGGGGTAGAGGGCCCACCGGTCGGTCGCCTTGAGCGGGCACATCCACACCGGGGTCATGCCGACCTTGTCGTGGAAGACCTCCAGGAACTCGGCGGCGCGCTCGATCGGCACCTCGACGTCCTGGATGACCGACTCGTGCACCGGGTTGTTCCGCCAGCGGTCGATCCGGGCGGTCACGCCGTACCTCTGGTCGAGGCCGACGAGCTTGCGATAGACGTCCGACCGCAGGTAGCGGCGCGGGAGGAGCGAGCGGACCAGCGGCTGCTGCACGCCGAAGGCGCGCGAGCACCAGAACCAGTCGGTGTCCCAGCGCCACAGGTAATCGCGCACGGTCAGCCAGTCGCGGACGCGGCTGCGGATCGACTGGTAGTAGATCCGCATGCCGGTGTAGTCGGACGTGTAGGGCGCCCGGTCGGAGAACGAGCCGATCGTGATGTACAGCTCGTCGGGGCCGAAGAACGTGCCGTCGACGAAGTCCACCTGCTCGCCGTCGTGCTCGCGGCTCTCGCAGATCTCCTGCATGGCGAGCATGCACTTGTCGGCGTCGCTGAAGCGGATGTGCGTCAGCTTGACGTACGGCTTCACCCGGGCCAGCTTGATCCGGATGCGCAGGGCGTAGCCGAGCGTGCCGTAGGAGTTGGGGAACGCGTGGAACAGGTCCGCGTGCTCGTTGTCGGGCCGGGCCACCACGATCCGCCCGTCGCCGGTGAGGATCTCCAGTTCCTCGACCGACTCGTGCGGCAGGCCGTCCTTGAAGCTCGTCGACTCGATGCCGAGACCGGTGACCGCGCCGCCCAGCGTGATCGTCTTGAGCTGCGGCACGACGTACGGCATGAGCCCGTACGGCAACGTGGCGTCCACCAGGTTCTCGTACGTCGTCATGCCCTGGACCTCGGCCGTCATGGTCACCGGGTCCACGTGGATGACCTGGTCCAGATCGCGGGCGGACAGCGTGGCCGTCTTGGCCGGCGTGCGGAAGCGGAACAGGTTCGTCGTCGCCTTGGCCAGCCGGGGAGCCGCGTCCGCCGGAATGGCCGCGTAGGAGTTCCTGATCTGCTCGACGGCCTGCTGATGGGCGGTCATACTGGCCGTGCGCTCTGGCATGACACCACCCCCATGGATCGTAGAGATCGCCTCTTGGCACGCTATCCCCGGAGGGGAACGCAGACCAGAGTAGACACGTTACGCCCGCGAAAACTATCTGGAATTCCCGCGGCGCCCCGTCGGCGTAGATCGTATCCTGCCCTTTCTCATCGCCTCCGCCGCCCCTGCCGTAACTGTGGAAACCGTCATGACCTGGGTTGACGCCGGCGGACGAGCGGGTCGGCGCCGTTGACCACGTTGACGACGGGACGGCCCTCCACCGCCGCGGTGAGGTTGTCCAGCACGCACCGGATCAGCCGGGTCGTCGCCTCGGGCGTGACCCCGGCCGCGTGCGGCGACAGCAGGACCCGGGGGCAGGAGCGCAGCGGGTCGTCCGGCGGCGGGGGCTCGCTGTCGTACACGTCCAGCGCCGCGCCGGCGAGGTGACCGGACTCCAGCGCGGCCAGCAGCGCCGCCTGGTCGACCACCCCGCCCCGCGCCGCGTTGACCAGCACCGACCCCTTCGGCATGCGGGCGATCCCGGCGGCGTCGATCAGCCCGCGGGTCTCCGGCGCGAGCGGCACGGCCAGGACGAGCACGTCGCTGCCCGCCACCAGCGCGTCGAGGTCCAGGTAGGCCGCGCCGTACGACTCGGGCTTGGGCGTGCGCGACCAGTAGGAGACCCGGCAGCCGAGCGCGCCGAACAGGCGTGCGCAGGCCGCGCCGATCGGCCCGAAGCCGATCACTCCCACCCGGCATCCGGCGAGCTCGCGGCGCTGGTAGGCGAACTGCGGCCACTCCCCCGCCCGCATGTCCCTGTCGCCGTCCGCGAGGTGGCGCAGCAGCGCCAGCGCGGCGGCCAGGCACCACTCGGCCACCGCGGCGGCGTTCACCCCCGCGGTGTTGGCGAGGGGCACCCCGGCGCGGGCCAGCGCCTCCAGGTCGTGCCCGTCCACACCGACCGACGGCTGCTGCACGAACGCCAGGCGCGGCGCCAGCCGTACGGCCTCGGCGTCGAGGGCCAGGGCCCCGCTCCAGTCGCCGACGACGATCTCGGCCTCGGGCAGCGCGTCCAGCAGCGCCGCGCGGTCGTGGCGGGCGGGGACACGCACCTCGACGCGGCCGTCGAGGTCGGCGAGCAGGCCGCGCACCGCGGTCTCCGGAAGCGGCGGCAGCGCGAGAACATTCCACGTCACGGGCGCAGTCTCGCACGCCTACAGAAACATGTTCTACTTGTCGCGTGAACTGATGCCGCTGCGAGGAGGGCGCGGATGGAAGAGTCGCGGGGACCGCTGGCGGGGATCCGGGTGCTGGAACTGGCCGGTCTCGCGCCCGGGCCGTTCGCCGGGATGATGCTCGCCGACCACGGCGCCGAGGTGCTGCGGATCGACCGGGTGAAGGCCGTGAGCGACGCCCCGCGCCGCGACGTGATGGACCGCGGCAAGCGGACGATCGGCCTGGACCTCAAGTCCCCGGAGGGGGTCGCCGCCTTCAAGCGGCTCGCCGAGCGGGCCGACGTGGTGATCGAAGTCTTCCGGCCCGGGGTCGCCGAACGGCTCGGCATCGGGCCCGCCGACCTCCACGCGGTCAACGAACGGCTGGTCTACGGCCGCATGACCGGCTGGGGACAGGACGGCCCGCTCGCCTCCACGGCCGGGCACGACATCGACTACATCGCCATCGCCGGAGTGCTGTCGATGCTGGGCCGCGAGGGCGGCAAGCCCACCCCGCCGATCAACATCCTCGGCGACTTCGCCGGCGGCGGGCTCATGCTGGCGTACGGCGTGCTGCTGGCCCTGCTGGAACGTGAGCGCACCGGGCGCGGCCGGGTGGTGGACGCCGCGATGGTGGACGGCGCCGCGCTGCTGTTCTCGATGTTCTACGGCGGGGTGCACTCCGGCCACTGGGGCCCGCGCGGCACCAACCTCCTCGACACCGGCGCCCCCATGTACGACACGTACGAGACGGCCGACGGCGGCCATCTCGCCGTGGGCGCGCTCGAGCCGCAGTTCTGGGCGGAGATGCTCGCCCGGATGGGCATCGACGACATGCCCGACCGCGACGACCGGGCGAACTGGCCGGCCATCAGGGAGCGGCTGACCGAGGCGTTCCGGTCGCGCACCCGCGCCGAGTGGGAGGCGGTCTTCGAGGGATCCGACGCCTGCGTGTCCCCCGTGCTCGACCCTCGCGAGGCCGTCCGGCATCCGCACAACCAGGCGCGCGGCACGTTCGTGGAGGTCGGCGGGCTGCCGCAGGCCGCGCCCGCGCCCCGGCTGGTGGGCGTGCCGTGCGGCGACCTGGCCCCGGCCACCCGGCTGCACGACCTGAGCGGCTGGGGCCTGCCCGGCGACGAGGCGAAGGCCCTGCGCGCCGCCGGCGTGCTGGCCTGACCGGGCCGCCGTGACCGTGCTGCCGGCCTGACCGCCTCCCCCGCCCGTGCTGCCCTGACCCCGGCTCCCATTTCCCCCGCGACGATCGAGGAGTTCTCCCGCACATGGACCTTTTCGAGGCCCTCTACACGACCCGCGCCATGCGGCGGGTCAAGCCCGACCCGATCCCGATGGAGGTCCAGGAACGCATCCTGGACGCCGCCGTCCGCGCCCCCAGCGCCGGCAACACCCAGGGCTGGCGGTTCCTGCTCGTGGACGATCCCGAGGTGAAGTCCCAGCTGGGGCCGCTGTACCGGGACGCGCTCGGCAGGCTGTTCGAGGGGCACTACAAGCCGATGCGCGAGCGGGCCGAGGCGACCGGCGACACCCGCACGCTCAACGTGCTGCGGTCGGCGCAGCACCTGGCCGACCACTTCGAGTCCTATCCCCTGCTGATGTTCGCCTTCACCCGCAACGACCCGAGCGGCGGTTCCATCTACCCCTCGGTGTGGAGCGCCCAGCTGGCCGCCCGCGCCTTCGGCGTGGGCAGCGCGCTGACGTCCGTGCTGGGGCTGTTCCACGGCGCGGAGACGATGCGGATCCTCGGCGTGCCCGAGGACAAGGGCTGGCAGGTGGCGTGCATGGTCACCTTCGGCTACCCGACCGGCCGCTGGGACGTGGCCCCGCGCCGCCCCGCCCACGAGGTCGCCTACCGCAACCAGTGGGGTGAGCCGGTGGGCTTCGAGATCCCCGAGCCCCTCTGGACGCCCTGAGCCGATCACGCTGACCGCCCTCCAATGAAGCAGGTATTGAATCGAATGTAGTACATCTACTACATTCGAGAGCACGATTACTTCATTGGAGGGCGCATGCACGACGTCGTCATCCGCGTACGCGGACTCCGCATGGCGTACGGGCCCATCCAGGTGCTCAAGGGCGTCGACCTCGACCTGCGCAGGGGCGAGGTGTTCACGCTGCTGGGGCCCAACGGCGCCGGCAAGACCACCCTGGTCGAGATCCTGGAAGGGTTCCGTACGGGCTGGTCGGGCGAGGTCGAGGTGCTCGGCGAGAACCCGGCTCGGGCCGGGGACGCCTGGCGGGCGCGGCTCGGTGTGGTGATGCAGTCGTGGCGCGACCATCCCCGCTGGCGGGCGCGCGACCTGCTCGCGCACGTCGCGGCGCACTACGAGAAGCCGCGCGACGTGGACGAGCTGCTCGCCACGCTCGGCCTGACCGAGGCGGCGCGAAACCGGGTCGGGGTGTTGTCCGGGGGCCAGCGCCGCCGCCTGGACGTCGCGCTCGGCATCGTCGGCCGTCCCGACGTGCTGTTCCTCGACGAGCCCACGACCGGGTTCGACCCCGAGGCCCGGCGGGAGTTCCACCTGCTGATCGAGCGGCTGGCCGGCGACGAGGGGCTGACCGTCCTGCTCACCACGCACGACCTGGCCGAGGCCGAGCGGCTGTCCGGGCGGATCGCCGTACTCGTGGCCGGGCGGGTGGTCACCTGCGGCAGTCCGGCCGAGCTGGCCCGTGCCGTGCAGGCGCCGTCGCTGGTGCGCTGGGAGGACGGCGAGCTGGAGACCGCCGACCCGTCCGGCGTGGCGTGGGACCTGCACCGGCGGTACGGCGGCCCGGTCCCCGGGCTGGAGATCAGGCGGCCGACCCTGGAGGAGAGCTACCTGGATCTCATCGACGAGACGCGCGAGACGGCGACCGTGGGAGGGACGCGATGAACGCGACGACGCTGGGGCTGCGGCGGGGCTGGACCGAGCAGCTCAACCTCTGGAGCGACCGCAAGGAGCTGCTGAACGCCCTCGTCGGGACCGTCGGCACCTACGTGGTGCTCGTCCTGTTCATCGGGGACGACAACGTGCCCGGCGCACCCGTGTCCATGGCGGCGTTCATGACGCCGGGCTTCCTGGCGTTCGCGGTCTTCTCGACCGGGCTGATGGGGCTGCCGATGCTGATCGCCGCGGACCGCGAGGAGGGCACGCTCATGCGAGCCCGCACGCTGCCCCGGGGCATCCGCGTCTACCTGACCGGGCGGGCCGTCTCGACGCTGCTGACGATCGCGCTGAACGCCGCGCTCGTCCTGCTGGTGGCCGTGCCGCTCGCCGGGGTGACCGCGCCGGCGACGCCCGCGCGGTGGTTCACGCTCGCCTGGGTCCTGGTGCTGGGCACGCTGGCCGTCGTGCCGCTGGGCGCGATGATCGGCAGCCTGGTGTCCGGCCCGAAGGCGGCCGCGGCCATGCTCGCCCTGCCGTCGATGCTCCTGATGCTCGTCTCCGGGGTGATGTTCCCGCTGGAGGCGCTGCCCGGCCTGGTGCGCGGCATCGCCCAGTTCTTCCCCCTCTATTGGCAGGGCCTCGGGCTGCGCGCGGCGTTCCTGCCCGACTCCGTCCTCGCGACCGAGCTCGGGCACAGCTGGCCGCTCGGCCGGGCGGCGGCCGTTCTGGGAGCATGGGCGGTCGGCGGTATGGTGCTAGCCCCCTGGCTGCTGCGCCGGGTCCGCGGAAGATGAGCGGACTCATGGGCCCGACGGAGGTGAGACGTGGCCGAGGAGCCGGTGTTCAACCGCATCGCGGTGCTGAGGGCCGACCGCGGGGTCTCGCGCCGGGATCTGGCCGCCGCGCTCGGGGTGCACTACCAGACGGTGGGCTACCTGGAGCGCGGCGAGTACAGCCCGAGCCTTCACCTGGCCCTGCGGATCGCCGAGTTCTTCGAGGTGCCGGTGGAGGTCGTCTTCTCCCTCAAGCCGTTTCCCAAACTGGGGAGCGCGTCGTGAACCTGCGCGAACGCTGGAACCTCCACGTGGCCCGGTCGATGGAGCAGGACCGCCTCGTGGCGCTGCACCGCACCCGGCGGCGGCGCCGCCTGCTCGTCGTGGCGGGCGCGGCCAGCGTGCTGCTGCTGTGGGCGGACGCCGCGGTGTCGTGGGCGATCGCCCCGAGCGACACCGCCGTCCGGGTGAACCTCGTGCTGCTGGTGGTCATGCTGGCGATCTACGTCCCGGTCGTGACCGCGCTGAACAGCGCCACCCGCGGGCTCGCCTCGCTGCCGGAGACCCACCTCGACGAGCGGCAGGTCGCCGAGCGGCTCCGGGCGCACACGTACGCGAACAGGGTGATGCGACTCATCCTGGCCGGCCTGGCGGCGTTCGTCGTGGTCGCGACGTGGAGCGAGGGAGACAAGTCCCAGATCCCCGCCGCGGCCGTGTTCCTCGGCGTCTTCGCCCTGTGGTGGACGCACTTCCTGCTGCCGTTGCTGGTCGCCGGGTGGCGGCTGCCCGACCCGCCGCCGGACGACGACCGGGACGACGGGCAGAACGACGATCAGGCCGGCGTCGCCTGAACCTGCGCCGGGGGCCCGGAGGGCTCCCCGAACGACGGCAGCGTGGCCACGAAGAGGTCGACGCCCCCGGGGTGGTGGATCTCCAGGTCGGTGGTGAAGGCGCGGGCCGGGGTGCCGCCCGACTCGGTGTGCTTCCACACCTGCTGCCAGGCCTCGACGAGCGCGCCCGGCATCGGTCCCCGCGCCTCGAACAGCAGCGCGGGCACGCCCGGCACCCGCACGGCGACCATGCCCTCGGGCAGTCGCGCCGCCGTACGCACGGCCACGCCGACGATCTGGGTGTAGGCGCCGTTGTGGTCGCTCTCGTAGTCGGTCAGCACGGCGTACAGGTTCTCGTCGATCCGGCCGGGCACGTGCGCGAAGGCTCCGGGCGCTCCGGCGCGAGCCCACAGGGCCGGCAGCTGGGCGCGGGCCTGGTCCGCCTCCGCCGCGTTGGTCGTCCGTACGGCATAGCCGACGACGAGCGTCTCCGGACGGTCAACGATGATCACATGCTCTCCTTTCAGGCGAGGTCAATGTATCCCGTGTCCGGGTCTGCTCCGGCGTCGGCCGGGAATGCCGGATATGACCCGCTCACAACGTAGGCTGGACAAACGTGCGATTCCTCAATGATGTGACGCCGCCCTACGATCTCACGTACAGCGATGTCTTCATGGTGCCGTCCCGTTCCTCGGCCGGGTCGCGCCTCGCCGTGGACCTGTCCACCGGTGACGGAACCGGCACCACGATCCCCATCGTCGTCGCCAACATGACGGCCGTCGCGGGCCGCCGCATGGCCGAGACCATCGCCCGGCGCGGCGGCATCGCCGTCATCCCCCAGGACATCCCGATCGACGTGGTGGCCGATGTCATCGAATGGGTGAAGAGCCGTGACCTCGTCCACGACACGGCCATCACCCTCACTCCCCACGACACCGTGGGCGAGGCGCTCACCCTGCTGCCCAAGCGGGCGCACGGCGCGGTCATCGTCGTCGACTGGGACAACCGCCCGGTCGGCGTGGTGACCGAGGCCGACTGCCACGGCGTCGACATGTTCACCCAGCTCTCCCAGGTCATGACCGAATCACCGCAGACGCTGCCGCGCGGCGTCGATCCGCAGGCCGCGTTCGAGGCACTGCACGAGGGCCGCCACCGGCTGGCGCCCGTGGTGGACGAGGACGGCCGCCTGGTCGGCATCCTCACCCGCACCGGCGCCCTGCGCTCCACCCTCTACCAGCCCGCCGTGGACGCGCGCGGCCGCCTGCGCGTCGCGGCGGCGGTCGGGGTGAACGGCGACGTGGCCGCCAAGTCCAAGGAACTGCTCGACGCGGGCGTCGACGTGCTCGTGGTCGACACGGCGCACGGCCACCAGGAGAAGATGATCTCGGCGCTGCGGGCCGTACGCGCGCTGGAGCCCTCCGTGCCGATCGCGGCGGGCAACGTCGTCACCGCGGAGGGCGTACGCGACCTCGTGGCGGCCGGCGCCGACATCGTCAAGGTCGGCGTGGGCCCGGGCGCCATGTGCACGACCCGGATGATGACCGGCGTGGGACGGCCGCAGTTCTCGGCCGTTCTGGAGTGCGCCGCCGAGGCCCGCCGCCTGGGCCGGCACGTGTGGGCCGACGGCGGCGTGCGCCACCCCCGCGACGTCGCGCTGGCGCTCGCCGCGGGAGCCTCCAACGTCATGATCGGTTCGTGGTTCGCCGGCACGTACGAGTCGCCCGGCGACACCCGCACCGCCCCGGACGGGCGCAAGTACAAGGAGAACTTCGGCATGGCCTCGGCCCGTGCCGTACGGCTGCGCACCGCCGAGGACTCGCCGTTCGAGCGGGCCCGCAAGGCGCTGTTCGAGGAGGGCATCTCGACCTCCCGGATGTACCTCGACCCGGCACGGCCCAGCGTGGAGGACCAGGTCGACGCCATCGTGGCCGGTCTGCGTTCCTCCTGCACGTACGCGGGCGCCACCACTCTGGAGGAGTTCCACGAGCGGGCGGTGGTCGGCGTGCAGAGCGCATCCGGCTACAGCGAGGGCATGCCGCTGCACCAAAGCTGGTGACTCCTCCTATTCCGTACAGGAATATCGAGCTCTCTGGGGGTAGTGCGTCCGTGTTACCGACCGCACTACCCCGCGGAGGCGATCATGCAGTACTCCCCGGCCGGAGGGCCGGTCAGTCCGGCGGTCGACAGACGGCTGCTGGTCAGTTACGACAACTACGCGGCGGCGCAGCGCGCCGTCGACACCCTGTCCGACGCCGGGTTCCCGGTGGAGAACACCGCGATCGTCGGCAGCGACCTGCGCCTGGAGGAGACCGTCACCGGGCGGCTCACCAACGGCAGGGCCGCGCTGTCCGGCCTGATCACCGGCGCGGTGTTCGGACTCATCGTCGGCCTGTTCCTCGGGCTGTTCACCTCGGCCACGACCTCGTTCTTCGGGCTGGTGCTGTGGTCGATCCTCTGGGGCGCCATCGCCGGCGCCGCCTTCGGCTTCACCAGCCACGCCTTCACCGGCGGGACGCGCGACTTCTCGTCCAGGAGCTCGATCGTCGCCGGGCGCTACGACGTGCTGGTGGCCTCTCCCATGCTCGACCAGGCCCAGGCGCTGCTGCAGGGCGGCGTGCAGCCGGCCGACACCGTCGTGGTCCAGCGTCCGCCGTCGGCCGGGCCCGTCACGTCACCGCTCGCGGCGCGTGACACCGCTCCGCAGGCCACCGGCTACCCGGTGACCGACGCGGATGAGGCCCGCGCGGATGAGGCTCGTGCGGATGAAGGCCGTGCCGAGGAGGCGCGCGACGACGACCGGGCGGGCCTGTCGAGGGGCCGTCGCCCGTAACCCTCGTCATCCTCCGGAATTCCGACGCCTTCCCCACCCCGCGTGGGGAAGGCGTCGTCGTGTCGGCCGTCCCCGGTAGAGTCGTCAGCCGGCCGGAACTTCCGGCACCCGAAGCGCCTTCGGGCACATACAGAACAGTTGGGCAAACACAGAACAGGAGGCCCACGTGGCACTGGAGAAGCCCGAGATCGACTTTCCCGAGGGCGCGCCGCCCGCGGACCTGGAGATCGTCGATCTCGTCGAGGGGGACGGGCCGGAGGCCAAGCCCGGGCAGAACGTGACCGTCCACTACGTCGGGGTGGCGTTCTCCACGGGTGAGGAGTTCGACGCCTCCTGGAACCGCGGCCAGCCGTTCCAGTTCCCGCTCGGCGGCGGCCGGGTCATCGCCGGCTGGGACCGCGGCGTGGCCGGCATGAAGGTCGGCGGACGGCGCCGTCTGACGATCCCCCCGCACCTCGGGTACGGCAACCGCGGCGCGGGCGCCCTCATCAAGCCCGGTGAGACGCTCATCTTCGTCGTCGACCTGCTCGGCGTCGGCTGACCGGGACGCCGGCGAGGCGACGGCGGCGCTCCGGATTCGGGGATAGGAGGACGGGAGCGGTTCGAGGATGATGACCGCGTGGACCATGCCCTCCCGAACCACCGCCGCATGGGCCCCCTCGATCGGGGTCCCTCCCATCACGGCCGCCCTCAGGACGGCCCCCTGCGAACGCCGGCTTCCGGGAGGCCGGCGTGACCGCGGACGACCAGTTGACGGGCGGCACGCCGGCGACACGCGACGACGCCGGCAGGGCGGCCCCCGGCGGTGACCTCCGGGCGGGCGCTCCGCTCACCGGGCCGCCCCGGGCCGTGCCCGCGATCGCCGCCGCGACCGTGGCCGTGCTGCTCGCGGTGAGCCCCTGGTACGGCTACCACCGCGACGAGCTGTACTTCCGCATGCTGGGCGAGCGGCCGCGGCTCGGATACTTCGACACCCCACCGCTCACGCCGATGATCGCCCGGGTGTCCACGGCGATCTTCGGGGACACGGTCGTCGCGCTGCGGATCGTGCCCGCCCTGTGCGCCGGGGCTCTGGTCGTGCTCGTCGCGCTGGCCGCCCGCGGGCTTGGTGGCGGACGCGCAGCCCAGGTCCTCGCCGCGGCCGGGACGGCGACCTCCGTGCTGCCTCTCGTGGCCGGTCACGCCCTGCTGACCCTCACCCCCGATCTCGTGCTGTGGAGCGCGGTCACGCTGTGCCTGCTCCGGGTGCTGCTCAGAGGGGACGGGCGCTACTGGCTCTGGGTGGGAGCGCTGTCCGGGGTCGCCGCGTACAACCGCGACCTGATCGTGGTGTTGCTGGGCAGCGTGGGCCTGGGCATCCTCGTGGCCGGCCCGCGCGAGGTGCTGCGGGACAGGCGACTGTGGGCCGGCGCCCTCCTGGCTCTGGCGATCGCCTCACCCAACCTGCTCTATCAGGCGACGCACGACTGGCCGCAGTTCCAGATGGCCCAGGCGCTGAGGATCGACGAGGGCGCCGACAACCGCGCCACCTTCGTCCCCCTTCAGATCGTGCTGCTCGGGCCCGTGCAGGCGGTGGTCTGCGCGGCGGGCTGGCTGCGGCTGTGGCGGAACCGGCGGGTCCGCTCCCTCGCCATCGCCTACCCCGTGGCCTGCGCGCTGGTCCTCTATTCGGGGGGCCGCCCCGACTACACCGGCGCGTTCCTGCTCTACCTGTTCGCGGCCGGCTGCGTGACGGCGGCCGGGTGGCGGAGGCGGGGAGTGCTGGTCGCGGCGCTGGCGGTCGACGCCGTGGTGGCGGTGGTCGTGGCGCTGCCGGTCGTCCCGGCGGCGTCGCTCGCCGGCACGCCGGTCGCCGCCATCAACGAGGTCGCCCGTGAGTCGGTGGGCATGCGCGATGTGGCGTCGCAGACGGCCCGGGTGGTGAGCGGCCTGCCCGCCGGCGAGCGCGCCGGTGCGGTGCTGCTCGCGGCGAACTACGGCGAGGCCGGCGCGCTGCGCCGCTGGGCGGGCGAGTTCGGGCTGCCCGCGGTCTACAGCGGCCACAACGAGCTGTGGTGGTGGGGACCGCCGCCGGAGGGCACGCGGGTGGTCGTGTCCGTCGGCTACCCGCCCGCCGACCTCGGCGCCGTCTTCGCCCGCTGCACCGTCGCGGGCAGGCTGAGCGGGATGCCGGGCGAGGAGCGGGGTGTGCCGATCACGGTCTGCCGCGACCCCGTCCGGCCCTGGCGCGAGCTGTGGCCGCGCGTGCGCCACTACAGCTAGTAGGGCTTTCTCCCGTGTGCCGGGTGTCGCACGCTCCCGGCACACTTGATCCATGACCTCCCGTGAACCGGCGGTGTGCTGATGTGATGGCGACGCATTCCCTGCCCGCTTCCCTGCCCGCACAGCCACCGGCGGAGGCGTACCGGATCGTCATCCGCGCGTCGGGCCGACGCCTGCGTCCCTACGTGCTGGGCTGGGCAGGCTTTCGCGCTCCGGCGGGAAGGCTTCCGCCCAGCAGGATGCTGCCGCTCAACGCGGCCACCCTCATCATCGACTTCACGGGCATGAGCGCCATCGTCACCGGCCCCCGGAGCGCCGCGACGCTCCCGGCTCGCACCCCGTGGCGCCACGGGGTGGCGGTCGGGCTCACCCCTGCCGGGATGTCGGCACTGACGGGGACATCCATGCGCGAGGTGGCCGGTGCGACCGTGCACCTGGCGGATCTCCTCGGGGCCCGCGCCGCGGAGCTGACCGGTCGGCTGGCCGCGCCGGCGAACTGGGCGGCGCGCTTCAGCCTGCTGGAGCAACTGCTGACGGCGTGGCTGCGTCCCGACGCCGTCCCCAACGGCGTGATCATGCAGGCCTGGCTGCGGCTGCAGGAACCGGACGGACGGCTCACCATCGGTGCCTTGGCCGACGAGCTGGGCGTCAGCCGCCGATACCTCGAACTCGGGTTCCGTCGCTCGGTAGGCCTGTCGCCGAAGACGGTCGCCCGGATCGCCCGCTTCCAGCGCGCCGTGGATCTGCTGCGGCGGCCCTCGGCCACGCTGGGGCAGGCGGTCGCGTGCGGTTACGCCGATCAGTCCCATCTCACCCGCGAGATCCGGGCGATGGCGGGCATGACGCCGAAGCGGCTGTTCGCATTCGTTCAAGACGCCGATCCGCTCACCGGATAGCGTCACCTTCCACCGCGGGTCCCGGACTCGCCGGACGCCGCGGCAGAGGAAGGAGCAGCACTCCATGACCGGCGTTCCCATGGCCGATCCCACCCTTGCCGACTTCGGCAGGGACCCGCTGTGGATCACCATCGTCAAGGCCGTGATGCTGTTCCTCTTCCTGGCGTTCGGAGTGGTATTCGGGGTTTGGTACGAGCGCAAGCTGATTTCGCGGATGCAGCACCGCTACGGCCCCAACCGGGCCGGTGCGTTCGGCCTGCTGCAGTCGGTCGCCGACGCGCTCAAGATGGGGCTGAAGGAGGACATCTTCCCGCGGACCGTGGACAAGGTGCTCTACCTGCTGGCCCCGGTCATCATGGTGGTCCCGGCCTTCCTGGCCTTCTCGATCGTGCCGTTCGCGCCGATGGTCGACCTGTTCGGCGTGCAGACGCCGCTGCAGCTCGTGGACCTGCCGGTGGCGGTGCTGTTCATGCCGGCCATGGGCGCGGTGTCGGTGTATGGCGTGGTGCTGGCCGGCTGGTCGTCACGCTCGCCGTACGCGCTGCTCGGCGGCCTGCGCTCAGCGGCCCAGGTGGTCTCCTACGAGATCGCGATGGCATTGTCGTTCGTGGCGGTGTTCATCTCCGCCGGGACGCTGTCCACCTCGGAGATCGTCAAGGTGCAGGCCGGCACCTGGTACGCGGTGCTGCTCATCCCGTCGTTCCTGATCTACGTGGTCTGCATGTTCGGCGAGGCCGCGCGCATCCCGTTCGACCTCCCTGAGGGCGAGGGCGAGCTGGTCGGCGGCTTCCAGACCGAGTACTCGTCGTCGCTGAAGTTCGCCCTGATCATGATGGGCGAGTACCTGCATACCTTCACCGCCTCGGGCATCGCCGTGACGCTGTTCCTCGGCGGCTGGCGGGCGCCGCTGCCGATGTCGTGGGAGTGGGCGCACACGGGATGGTGGCCGGTGCTGTGGTTCTTCATCAAGTTCGTGCTGACCTTCAGCTTCATCGTGTGGGTGCGCGCCTCGCTGCCCCGTGTGCGCTACGACCAGCTCATGTCGCTGGGATGGAAGGTGCTCATCCCAGTCAACCTGGCCTGGATCCTGCTCGTCGCGGCCGTGCGCAATGTGGTCGTCAACGAGGACAACCGGATGATCGGCGTCGTCCTCGGCGCGGTCATCGCGGTCGGCGCGCCGGCCATCTGGATGCGGTTCGACACCGTCAACCAGCGGCGCAAGGAAGCCAAGAAGGCCGAAGTCGACGCCGAGTTCGAGCGACTGTCCGACGAGCCCGCGGCAGGCGGCTTCCCGGTGCCGCCGCTCGACCTGCCGCATTATCACGGGGCGTGGCGGAGCTAGTGCTGCCCGCAAACGTTCGTCTGGATCGAGGAAGCGGAGCGGGCTTCACGAGGACCGCAGGTTCCTTCCGGATGGCGCAGTGACCGACCCGGCCAAGGCTCGCGGACGTCCCACTAGGTCGTGTCCGACCCCCGGCCTGGGCATCTGGCGCTGTGGTGAGGCAGGATTACGGTGTGTTGCTGATCGACCTTGCCAGGACGTCCGCGGCCGTCGCCGCGGACTCGGCGCGGCTCGCCAAGATCAGGCACCTCGCCGAGCTGCTCGGCAGGGTGGGACCGGACGAGGCCGAGATCGCCATCGCTTACCTGTCCGGTGAGCTGCCGCAGCGCCAGATCGGGGTGGGCTGGCGGAGCCTGTCCGACCTCCCCGAGCCGCGCCAGATCGCCACGGCGACCCTGACGCAGGTCGACGCGCTGCTCGAACGCGTCAAGTCGCAGTCCGGGTCGGGTTCGCAGGCCGCGCGCCGTGAACTGCTCGGCGAGCTGTTCGGCGCCCTCACCCGGCAGGAGCAGTCGTTCCTGCACCGGCTGCTGACGGGCGAGCTGCGCCAGGGGGCGCTCAACGGGGTGATGATCGAGGCGGTCGCCATGGCCGCGAACGTGCCCGCGGCCGAGGTGCGCCGGGCCCTGACCCTGCGCGGCTCGCTGCCCGCCGTCGGCGCGGCCGCGCTGCGCGGCGGTGTCGCGGAGCTGAAGGCGTTCCACCTGGAGGTCGGGCGGGCGGTGGCGCCGATGCTCGCGCAGAGCGCGCCCAGCGTGACCGCCGCGCTGGAGAAGGCCGGCGTCCCTGCCGCCGTGGAGTGGAAGCTCGACGGCGTGCGGGTCCAGGCCCACCGGTCGGACGACCGGGTCGCCGTCTTCACCCGCACGCTCGACGACATCACCGCGCAGGTCCCCGAGCTGGTGGAGGCCGTGCTCGGCCTGCCCGGGACCGATCTCGTGCTCGACGGCGAGGTCATCGCGCTGCGCCCGGACAGCCGCCCCGAGCCGTTCCAGGTCACCTCGGGCCGGGTGGCCAGCAGGACCGACGTCGCGTCGCTGCGCGCGACCGTGCCGCTGACCGTCTTCTTCTTCGACGCCCTGCGCGTGGGCGGCGCCGACCTGCTCGACCTGCCGGACGAGGAGCGGCACGCCGCGCTGGAGGCCGCGGTCCCGGCCGAGCTGATCACACCTCGGCTCGTCACGGCGGACGCCGAGGAGGCCGAGGCGTTCTTCGGCGACGCCGTACGGCGGGGCCACGAGGGCGTCGTGGTGAAGTCGCTGCGCACGCCGTACGCCGCGGGCCGGCGGGGGGCGGGCTGGGTCAAGGTGAAGCCGCGGCACACGTTCGACCTGGTCGTGCTGGCCGCCGAGTGGGGCAGCGGACGGCGCCGGGGCTGGCTGTCCAACCTGCACCTCGGCGCCTACGACCCGGAGACCGGCGGTTTCGTGATGCTCGGCAAGACGTTCAAGGGCCTCACCGACGAACTGCTGACCTGGCAGACCGAGCAGTTCCTGCGGCTGGCGGAGGGACCGGTGGACGGCTACGTCGTCACGCTCAAGCCTGTGCTGGTCGTGGAGATCGCCTTCGACGGCGTGCAGCGGTCGAGCCGCTACCCCGGCGGCATGGCGCTGCGCTTCGCCCGAGTGCTGCGCTACCGGCCCGACAAGCGGCCGGAGGAGGCCGACACCGTGGCCGCGGTCCGCGCACTCATGCCCTGACCGGGAGTCACTTGATCAGGCGGATGGTCAGCGGGTAGCGGAACTCGGTGGCGGCGAGCGCCGACACCCCGCCGACGATGCACAGCACCAGTCCGACGACCCAGATGACCGGCAGCAGGACGACGCCGACGACGGTGAACGGCAGCAGCACCGTCGCCCCCAGCACGGTGAGGTGGAAGTTGAGCGACTCCACCGCGTGCTTCCTGATGTAGGGGGACGTCCGCCCCGCGGTCACCATCATCAGCAGCGGGCCGATGATGAACAACCCCAGCAGCGCGAACAGGTGCGAGGCCGCCGCCCCGACCCGGTCTCCCCCGTCCGGGACCGCGGCCCGGTACGCGGGCGGCCGGTACGCGGGCGGCCGGGGCACGTACGCCGGGCGGGTGCCGTACAGGTCGTTCATGATGGGCACGAGATCGGCGTGCGTGCGCGCGGTCATCGCCAGGTGCAGCCGCTCGTCCATCTCGTGCTTGTCGAGCCTGCCCTCGGCGTAAGCCGCTTTGACGTGCTCGACCACCTGTTCGCGGTCCTGGTTGGTGACGCGCAACTGAGGGTGTGGCATCGGGGCACTGCCCGGCCATGGTGGTGTCGCTGCCGCGGGCATCACAGCTTCGCCTTCCGTCGATCGACTGCTCGGCTCTCTTCGAGTCTGCCTCCATCTTGTGCCGCGTACGCACCCGGCGGCATCAGGGACATCCCCGACATCGCCCCGAGACCGTTCACTTAACGCCATCGTGATCCACGGCGATGTATACAAGCACTATGAGATGGCGAGATCGCTACGGGCTCCGGCGGCGCCGGGGCGCCCGCGTGGCCAAGTTCGACCGCGAGGCGACCGACGCCGACATCGAGGCCCTCATCGAGTTCGCCAAGACCCGGCGTGGAGTCGAGTTCTACGTCGAGCCCGAGACCTTCGCGACCGACACCACCGCGGTGGCAGTGGCCCACGACGGGGAGTGGACCCGTCGCCGTGTCGGAGCTCCCGCCGTGATCGCCAAGGTCGCCAGGGATCTCGCCCTTCCGGTGTACGACGTGCAGCTCACGGGTTACCCCGCCCGGATGCGGGCCTACAACGAGCGCCGTCGTCAGGCTCAGGGCGGCGACGCGGTCTGACCGCGGCCCGGGGCCGTCGCGGACACCGGAGCGGGCAGGTCCCTGGCCAGCAGCGCGCGCAGCGGTGCGAGCCAGATCGCCCGGGGACGGCCCATCTCCTCGTCGAGCTCCTCCGGCGTCGGCATGCGGTCGCGGAGCATGGCGGGGGACATCATGTGCACCAGGGCCTGCCGGAGAAGGAGCGCCATCGAATAGCCGGGGTCGGCGGCGAGCGCGCGCTCCAGCGCCATCCCCGCGAGCGCGCACTCCCCCCGATGCCATGCGGCGGCCGCCAGCAGTGAGGCCGCGGGTGCGACGTGGCCCGGCTCCAGCCGGCGGGTGAGGTCGCGCCACAGTGCGATGTGCGCGTCCCGGTCGTCGATCAACGCCCACGCCTCGTCACGCACCCTGACCACGGCGAGGTCGAGCCCGAGCCGGGCGGCGCCCTCGTCGTCCAGCCTGCCTCCCGAGTCGTACAGGCCGATGGCTCTGCGCACCCGCGCCAGCCCCTCGGCCACGAACCGCGCGGCCGTCTCGTCCGCGACCGATCCCCCCGGCTCGGGCACGGCCCGCAGATCGGCCATGACGCGGAGGGTGACCTGCCGCATCGCCGCTCCGCCGCACGGCTGGACCGAGCGCCGCAGGCTGCCCCGGTCGGGCAGGGCGACCAACCCGTGCATCACGGCCTCGGCGGCGACGTGGCTGCGCTCGGTGTCGTAGGGCGTGCCTTCGGGGGGACAGCAGGTCGCGCTGCCGCAGGAGTAGGACCAGTAGCGCCCGCCTTCGGCCCGGAGGCTCTCGGCCACCCGGATGCCTCCGGCGTGCAGCAGCCGGGTCACCGTGTCGACGGCCGGGGTCACCAGGGCGCCGGGACCGTAACCGACGACGAACGCGGCGGTCACCGACTCGCGGCGCAGCAGTGTGACCAGCCGGTCGAGGTCCCCGGAGGCGACCGGCAGGTCCCAGCGCGTCGTCAGCCGCACCTCCGGGCCGGCGACGCCGGTCACGACGAGGCTGTCGGCGGGGTGGAACCCGACGAGGTAGGGCACGGCGGCGAGGATGTCCGCCGGCGAGGAGAGCACGAGCTTCGGGATCGTCATGGCCGCAAGCCTCGCCGGACGGCCCCGCCCCCACGACGGCCGAAGCGCGTTCTGGGGACAAGCATCCTCCTGTGGACAACCGGTCAGCCGGAAAACCGTTGGCACCGGGCGGGGCACGCGGCCTACACTCGGCGCCATGTCCACGCCCCGGATCTCTTAGCTCGGACACCCGCTTCCACGCCACCCGTGTGTCCTTGAGCTTCTCCGGAGCGTCATCAAATGATCACCCTTCGCGGTGTCGACGTGCGCGTCGGCGCCCGTCTCCTGCTGTCGGACGTCACCGCCCACGTCGCCCCCGGCGACCGCGTCGGCCTGGTCGGCCGCAACGGCGCGGGCAAAACCACCCTGCTGAAGACCCTGGCCGGCGAACTGCAGCCGGCCGCGGGCACCATCACCCGGACCGGCCAGGTCGGCTATCTCCCGCAGGATCCCGCAGCGGCCGATCCGTCCCTCACCGTCGCCGGCCGCATCCTGTCGGCCCGCAGGCTCGACGAGGCCGAGCGCGCGCTGCGCGCCGCCGAGGCGGCCATGGCCGACCCCGCCCTGCAGGAGCAGGCGATGCGGCGGTACGTCCGGGCCGAGGCGGAGTTCGAGGCCCGCGGCGGGTACGCCGCGCAGGCCGAGGCCGCCCGCATCGCCGCCGGGCTCGGCCTGCCCGACCGGGTCATGACCCAGCGGGTCGGCACCCTGTCCGGCGGGCAGCGCCGCCGGGTCGAACTCGCCCGCATCCTGTTCGCCGAGCAGGGCACGCTGCTGCTCGACGAGCCCACCAACCACCTGGACGCCGACTCGGTGACCTGGCTCCGGTCGTACCTCGCGAGCCGCACCGGCGGGCTGGTCCTGATCAGCCACGACACCACACTGCTCGACGACGCCGTGAACCGGATCTGGCGCCTCGACGCCGACCGGGCCGCGCTGGAGGTGCACAACACCGGCTGGCGCACCTACCTGGCCGACCGCGACGCCGCCGAGCGCGGGCGCGCCCGGCAGCGGGCCGTCGCCGAGCGCAAGGCCGCCGCGCTGCACGCCCAGGCCGACAGGATGCGCGCCGGTAAGGCGACCGCCGTACGGGCCAAGGAGATGGCGCGCCGGGCCGACCGCATGCTGGCCGCGGTGGAGCCGGTCCGCCGCGCCGAGAAGGTCGCCCGCATCCGGCTGCCCGAGCCCGCCCCCTGCGGCCGCACCCCGCTCGGCGCGATCAGCCTGACCAAGGCGTACGGCGACCTGCGGGTGCTCACCGGGGTGGACCTGGCCGTGGACCGGGGCAGCCGGCTCGTCGTGCTCGGTCTCAACGGCGCGGGCAAGACCACGCTGCTGAAGATCCTGGCCGGGCGCGAACGCCCCGACTCGGGCCGCGTGGTGCACGGGCCCGGTCTGCGGCTGGGCTACTTCGCGCAGGAGCACGACACGCTCGACCCGGCGCGCACCGTCGCCGAGAACCTCGCCGCCGCCGCGCCGCACCTGGGCGACGGCGAGGTGCGCCGGATCCTCGGCTCGTTCCTGTTCGCCGGGGACGACGCGGGCAAGCCCGCGGGCGTGCTGTCCGGCGGCGAGAAGACCCGGCTGGCGCTGGCCACCCTGGTCAGCTCGCAGGCCAACGTGCTGCTGCTCGACGAGCCCACCAACAATCTCGACCCGGCGTCCCGGGACGAGGTGCTGGCGGCGGTCGCCTCCTACCAGGGCGCCGTCGTGATGGTCACCCACGATGAGAAGGCCGTGGAGGCCCTGCGCCCCGACCGCGTCCTGCTGCTGCCCGACGGGGTCGAGGACATGTGGAACTCCGGTTACGCCGGTCTCGTGTCCCTGGCCTGACCTCCCGGTGCCTGACCTCCCGGTGCCTGATCGCCCGGGACGGTCGCCGGCGCCAGCCGCATGCGGACGAGCATGGCGGCGCCGGCGACCGCGCCGGGCATCAGTACGACGCTCAGGAGCGGCACCATGAACGCGACGAAGAGCGGCACGCCGAACCCGAGCGAGGCGGACATGTTCGACCGGAGCAGGGCAAAACGCTCCTTGCGCCGCAGACCCCGGCGTTCCATCGCCAGGGCGGTCAGTTCGACCGTGAGGAAGAACCCGGAGACGAACGCCCCCACCACGGGCACCACGGTCTGCCCGACGACCGGCACGAAGCCGAGCACGAACAACGGCACGGAGAACAGCAGGACCCACCAGAGCGTGACGAGGCTGTCGCGGATCGACCGGAACAGGGACGCCCAGAAAGGCAGGTCGCCACCGTCGGGGAGCCCGCCCAGGTCCTCCTCGACCTTCTCCGAGAGCTTCTCGTAAAAGGGGTCGCCGATCACCAGCGTGACGGCGGTGAACGTCAGCACGGCGAGCGCGAGACCCGCCACGAAGATCATCACGCCGACCAGCGTGCGGAACCCGTCGCGCCAGCCCCAGTCGTCCGCGAACGGCGTCGCCCAGGCCGCCACGTCGGTCGCGTGCGTGCCCAGCCAGACCAGCGCCAGGGCGTAGAGCACCAGGGCGATCAGGGCCGGGATCAGCCCGAACACCCACCAGCGGGGATGCCGGGCGGCCCAGCCGAGTCCCCGGAAGCAGAAACCGATCCCCTCGGCGAAACCGCCGACGCCACGCCGTCCGGCGGGCCGCCCGATGCCACTCATGGCGGGCAGGCTAGCGCCACAAGGTCGTCACCGGCACGCCCAGATCGGCGAAAAGGCGGCGAAGCAGGGGCAGCGAGATGCCGAGCACGTTGCCGTGGTCGCCTTCGATGCCCTCCACGAACCAGCCGCCCAGGCCGTCGAGCGTGAACGACCCCGCCACGCCCAGCGGTTCCCCGCTGGCGACGTACGCCTCGATCTCCTCGTCCGACGGCGTGCCGAACCGCACCACGGTCGCCGCCACCTCGGACACCCTGCGGCCCCCGGCCACGTCGACCACGCAGTGCCCGGTCAGCAGCCGGCCGGTCCTGCCCCGCATCATGTGCCAGCGGCGCACCGCGTTCTCCGGCGTCCCCGGCTTGCCGTACGCGACGCCGTCGAGTTCGAGCACCGAGTCGCAGCCGATCACGATGCCGTCGCCGAGCGTCCGGGAGACGGCGTCCGCCTTGGCCACGGCCAGTTTCAGGCACAGCTCCCCGGGGGTGCCGGCCGTGATCGCGTCCTCGTCGACGCCGCTGACGATCACCTTGGGATCGAGCCCGGCCGCCCGCAGCACACCGAGGCGGGCGGGCGAGGCGGAGGCGAGAACCAGGTGCGTCACACGCTCAAGCCTAGTCGCTTCTACTATGTCTGGCGTTTGCCGATCACTTGCGGGGGATGCCGGTGTCAAAAGCCACGGTCAAAGAGCGTGCGCGCTACTGGTTCGACAACACCATGGCCAAGGGCACGGCCGCCCTCATCGGCTGGCTGGCCCTGGTGTCGCTGGTACTCATCGTGGTGATCAGCGCGCTCACCATGTGGCTCACCCCCGACGAGGCGCTCCGGCACGACGGCTGGCCGGGGGTGCTGTGGCTGTCGCTCATGCACGCGCTCAGCCCGGGAAAGATCGCCGGAGACGCCGGGACGGCGCCCTTCCTCGCCATCATGCTGGGCGCCTCCCTCGGCGGCATCTTCATCGTCAGCATCCTCGTGGGCGTGCTCTCCGCCGGTTTGCGCGGCAAGATCGAGGAACTGCGCAAGGGGCGTTCACGCGTCATCGAGAGCGGCCACACGGTCATCCTCGGCTGGTCCGAGCAGCTCTACACGATCGTCTCCGAACTGGTGAAGGCACACGCCAGCCAGCGCGGCTCGGTCATCGCGATCCTGGCCGACAAGGACAAGCCGACGATGGAGGACGCCATCCGGGCCCGGGTGGGCGACACCGGCAGGACACGGCTGGTCTGCCGCACCGGCAGTCCCACAGAGCCGGCGGACCTCGACCTGATGAGCCTGAGCACCGCGCGTACGGTCGTGGTGCTGTCCCCCGAGAAGGACGACCCGGACGCGCACGTCATCAAGACCCTGCTCGCGCTGGCCAAGCGGGCCGGGGACCATCCTCCGGTCATCGCCGCCGTCGCCTCCTCGCGCAACATGGCCGCCGCCCGGCTCGCCGGCGGGCGGGGCGTCCACCTGGTCGACAGCGACGACATCGCCGCCCGGCTGATCGTGCAGTCGTCCCGCCAGTCCGGCGTGTCCGTGGTCTGCATGGACCTGCTGAACTTCGACGGCGGCGAGATGTACCTGCGCCGCGAACCCTCCCTGGCGGGCAGGTCGTACGGCGAGGCACTCGACACGTACGCGACCGCGACCGTCCTCGGCCTGCGCGGGCCCGGCGGCGTGGTGCTCAACCCGCCGCCGGACACGGTGATCGGGACGTCCGACGAACTCGTCGTGCTCGCCCAGGACGACTCCCTCATCCGCCTGGCCAACGGCACGGCGCCCGCCGACGAACGGCAGATCGTCCCCGCGCGAGCCCCCGAGCCGGCCGCCGAGCGGACGCTGATGCTCGGCTGGAACGGCCGGGCCGCGCGGATCATCCGCTACCTGGACGGCTACGTGACCCCCGGGTCGGTGCTCGACGTCGCCAGTGACCATCCCGGCGCCGGGGCAGGCCTGGCGCACCTCGCCAATCTGACGGTGAACGTCAAGGAGTGCGACGGCACCGACAGGTACGCCCTGGAGTCCCTCGGCGTCGGCGTCTACCAGCACGTCATCGTGCTCTCCGACGACCGGTACGCCCCGCGCCACGCCGACACCCGGACGCTGATGACGCTGCTGCAACTGCGCGACATGCAGGCGACCCTCGGCGAGAAGTACTCGATCGTGAGCGAGATGCACGACGAGAACAACCGCTCGCTCGCCGAGGTCACCGAGGCCGACGACATCGTGATCAGCGACACCGTCATCGGCCTGCTGCTCGCGCAGCTCGCCGAGAACCCGCACCTCGCCGAGGTCTTCGGGCAGCTCTTCGACTCCGCGGGCTCGGAGGTCTACCCGCGGCCCGTGGAGAACTATGTGACCACCGGCACGCCCGTCGCCTTCCGCACGATCGTGGAGTCGGCCCTGCGGCGCGGCGAGACCGCGATCGGATACCGCGTGGCGGCGAGGATCGGCGAGCCGCCCCACTACGGCGTCGTGCTCAACCCGGACCGGTCCCGGGCGATGACGTTCGCCCCCGGTGACTCCGTGATCGTCCTCGCCGAGCACTGAGCCCGGGCATCCCCCGGCTCACTCGCCGAGGCCGGCGCGGCGGGCGCGCACCACGGCCTGCGCCCGGTCGGCCACCTGGAGCTTGGCGAAGACGGACGTCAGGTGGTTCTTCACGGTCTTCTGGCTGAGGAACAGGGCGCGGGCGATCTCCGCGTTCGACCTGCCGGACGCGAGCAGGTCGAGGATCTCCCGCTCCCTGGCGGTCAGCTCGGGGAACGGCGTGACGGCCGGGCCCGGCGCCAGGAACCTGCGGATGCGCCGGGCCACCGCGGGGCCGTACACGGCCTCGCCCCTGGCGACGGCCCGGACGGCGGCGATGAACTCCGCCCCGCCCGTGCCCTTGAGGACGTAGCCGCGCGCGCCCGCCCGCAGGGCGGCGAACACCGACGCGTCGTCCTCGCTCATCGTCAGCACGAGCACGCCCAGGGCGGGGTCGCGGTCGATCAGCCGGCGGGTGGCCTCGATCCCCGAGGTGCCCGGCATCACCAGGTCCATCACGACCACGTCGGGCCGCAGCGACAGGGCGAGGGCGACGGCCTCGTCGCCGTCTCCCGCCTCGCCCACCACCTCGGCGCCGCCGACCTGTTCGAGCAGCGCCCGCAGGCCGTGCCGCAGCAGCGGGTGGTCGTCCACCAGCAGGACGCGCACCGGCTCGGCGGCCTCGGGATCGGTCGTGGAATCGGCTTTGGGGTCGATCACAGCGGCAGCACCGCCTCCACCGTCGTGCCCGCCCCTGAGGCGGACGTCCTGCGCAACACGCCGCCGAGTTCCGCGGCGCGCTCCCTCATGCTGCCCGATCCCACGCCCTCGACGAGCGGCTCGGGCAGTCCCCGGCCGTCGTCGCGGACGCGCAGGACCAGTCCGTCCCGCTCGATCCCGGCGACGATCTCGATGGTCCGGGCCCGCGCGTGACGCAGGGCGTTGGCCAGGGCCTCCTGAGCGATGCGGTAGGCCGCCACCTCGACGGCGGCGGGCAATTCGGGCAGCGGCTCCGGCACCCGGACCATGACGGCCGGGCCGCCCTCCGCGGCCTCCTCCGTGTCCAGGGCCAGGTCCTCCAGGGCCCCGGCCAGCCCGAGCTCGTCCAGCGCCGGCGGCCGCAGGTCGTGGACGATTCTCCGCACGTCGCCGACGAGGCCCTGGACGAGCTGCCTGACCTCCGACAGCGACGATCGCACGGCCGGCGACACCCCCGTGGCGGTGGCCTCTATCACGTCGAGCCGTACGCCGATGGCGGCCAGACCGGGCCCGAGACCGTCGTGGAGGTCACGGCGGAGCCTGCGCCGTTCCTCCTCCCTGGCGATGACCAGCCGCTCCCGTGACGTCTGCACCTCGGTGGCGAGCCGTACGGCGGCGAGGGCGACCGCGAGCTGGCGGGCGAGGTCGTCGAGCACGGCCAGGTCGGCCGCCGACAGGGCTTCGCCCGGCGAGCGGGGGGTGGCGCGCAGTTCCCCCTCCACGCGTCCGCCCACCACGAGCGGCAGCCGTACGCCGTCGGCGGGGACCCCGCCCTCTGCGCAGACCGGCGTGCCGTCGGCGGCGAGCACGGCGACCGCGGGCAGCCGCAGCGTGTGCGCGACGGTCTCCGCCGCGCGGTCGAGCAGCCGCGTCGGGTCGGCCGACGACTCCAGGCGCTGGCCGAGCAGGGACAGCGCGGCGGCCGGGTCACCCCGGTTGCCGAACAGCAGACGGCCGACGGCCCGCTGCGCGGCGTCGCGTACGGGTGCGAACGCCAGCGCGACGACAGCGGTTGCGGCGAGCGGCTGGAGGACTCCGCTCCCGGTTCGCAGGAGCGTGCCGATCGTGGCCACGGTGACCAGGTAGGCCCCCAGCAGCACGACCGTGACCAGCGCGTACACGACGGTGCGCCGGATCAGCACCTCGATCTCGAACAACCGGTAGCGGAAGATCGAGACCGCCGTGGCCGCGGGGAACAGCGGCAGTGCCGCGGCCTGCAGCCACACCCCCACGGGCGGGTCGGGCGGCAGCAGGGTGTCGGCGACGACCGAGAGCCCCACCGCGACGACGGCCGCGAACACCGGCAGGAGGCGGCGCCTGTTGTCCGAGCGCGTGACCCGGGTGGCCAGCGCCGCGACCCCCGACAGGGCCAGCCCGGTCACCACCACGCCGAAGGCGACCTCCGCGACGGGATCCGTGGGGACGAACCCGAAGGAGCTGGGCACCTCGTGTCCCCAGACCCAGATGCGGTCGCGGAGCATGAGCATGACCTGGAGCACCGCCATCGCGGCGACGGCCGCGATCAGCACCGGCCGCCAGCGCGGCGACGGCAGCCGTCCGTCGGGCAGCAGCAGCGGCAGCAGCAGGAGCGGCCCGAAACCGGTGAAGAACACCCAGTTCGTCACCCACGCGGCGAGCAGGGCGCCGGGCAGCCCGTGCGGCCGGGCGTACGCGGCGTATCCCCCGGACAGCGCCTGGAGCGCCAGCCCGGCGCCGCTCAGGCAGAACAGCCGGCCGATGGGGTGCCGCGGCGACCGCGACAGGATCAGCACGCCGACCGCCGGGCAGGTCAGTCCGACGACCGCGTCGAGCACCAGATAGGTGGTGTCGGGCGCGGGCACGGCCGTGGTGAGCGCGACGCCGGCGACGACGGCCGCCCCGCACAGGACGGGGATCGCCCAGAGCCATCGGGGCCACGTACCGCTTCGCATCAGGACATCATTGGACATTCCTCACCTTGAGGGGAATGGGACCCGGGTCCCGTCCCACCCGGGACCCTCTTGGGCCCGGACGCCGGGACCCTCTTGGGTCCGGACGCCGGGACGGGAACGGGACCCGGCTCTCAGGCGGACGGGACCGCCGGGGCGCTGCAATCGGCCCATGCGAACGAACCCGTCAACCACCATCCCCATCGAGGCCGCCGCTCCCGCCGCCCGCGAGCCGCGGCTCGCCGTGTACGGCGTCACCCTGGCCGCCCTCGTGCTACCTGTCGTGGCCCTCGCCGTCTCGCAGGGCGCCGACCTCAACCGGATCGGCGACGCCCCGATCGGCATCCAGATCGCCGTCTACAGTCAGGCGTTCATGCCCGCGCTCGCCGCGCTCGTCGCGTGCCTGGCCGGCGGCGGTGTCCGCGCCGTGGACTGGGGTTTCCACCGGGTGCCCTGGCGCACGCTCGCCGCCGCGTGGGCCGTGCCCGTCCTCGGCACCGGCCTCACGTACGGCACGGCCTGGCTGACCGGCGCCGCCCGCTTCGACCCGGGCAACCTCGCCGCGTCCACCGGGCTGCATCCGGCGCTCGGCGTGGTGCTCGGCCTCGTTCCCGGCGTGGCGCCGTTCGTCGTCCTGGCGCTCGGCGAGCAGCTCGGCTGGAGCTCCCTGCTCGTCACGAGGCTCGCCGCGCGCCGGGGCCCGGCCGCGACGGCGGTGATCCTCGGCCTGGCCTGGGCCTCGTTCCACTACCCGCTGATGCTGTTCGTGCCGGGGGCGGTCGAGAAGGGCGTGCCGGTGCCGTACGCGCTGCTGATGTTCACTCTCCAGACGGTCACGCTGGCCTTCCCGCTCGTGTGGCTGCGCCTGCGTACGCGGAGCATCTGGCCGGTCCTGGTGCTCCACGCCACGATGAACGCGTCGCTGTACTTCGTGGCCGAGGCGATGACGTCGGCGCACGACAGGTCGGCCTGGATGGTCGGTGAGGGCGGCGCCCTCACCGCGGCGGGGCTGGCGGTGGCCGTGCTCCTGACCAACCGCCTGTGGCGGCGCCCGCGCTCCTGCTAGAGCGCCTTGACGGACGACATCACCTTGTTGATGTCGTGCCAGCGCTTCTTCTGGCTGTCGGGGATCGTGACGAACACGACCGCGGGCTTCTTCTCCGGCACGTCCACGAGGGCCAGCGCCGCGGCGGAGACCCGCTTCTTGCCCTTGAGCGTGTAGTGCACGGTGTAGCCGAGCAGCCAGCCCTCCCGCTTGCCCGCCTTGAAGGGCTGGGAGGCCGTCCAGGTGATCGTCGCGCCCGAGGGGTGGTGATTGAGCGTCCACCGGGCGGCCAGGAAGGCGGTGTCGCGCAGCGTCTTCTGCTCGGGGATCGGCACGGGGCAGGAGACCAGCATCCCGCGGTACGACGCGCCCTTGACCTTGGGCAGCAGCTGACGGGAGGCGAACGGCGCGGGCTTGGCCAGCGCCCATGTCTTGGTGAAGCGGGGCAGGGCGATGCCGGAGCGCCGGTCCTTGACCAGGCCGTGGGTGGCGGCCGCCCGGCCGGGCAGGCTGCGGAGCCTGCGGCTGTTCTTCGGCAGCGCGGGCACGCGGGGGTCCTTCAGGGCCGCCGCCAGCGCGGGATCGACCGCGTCCGCGCCGGCCGCCGGACTCGAGGCGGCGCTCGCGGTCGTGCCGGGGGTCGCGCTCGCCCCGGTGCTGGCGACAGGGCTGGACAGAGCGCTCGACAGGGGACTGAGACCGGGCGTGGCCACCGCGCCCGCGGCGGGTGCGGCGGCGCCGGACGAGGCCGGCGCGGCCGAGGGGACGACGACGGCCGCGGAGTGAGGCGGCGGCGCGGCGGCCGTGGCGGCGGGGTCGTCCCGGTTCAGCAGCACGACGGTCGCGCCTGCCCCCAGGACGACGACTCCCGCGGCGACCGCGATCGCCCGGTAGACCACCCGCATCGGCAGGTCCCCGAGGCCCTTCGACGAGCTCGCCGGTGGCGGCGCCACAGGGACCGTGATCTTCGGTAGCGGAGTGGTCTCGGCCTCGGCCGCTATGTAAGAGGGGACGGCCTTCGTCCCATAGTCCCCAGGTGACACGATCGGGAGCGTACGGCAAATCCCGGTATTTCGGGTGCCTTCCCCATCACACTTCGGGAACGCCCACCCGCAGCCATGGCGCGTCGGCGACCACCGTCGCGGAGCCCGGTGCGATCTCGGTGAACCCGGCGTCCCTGACCACCGGCAGCCCGCTCGCGGCCAGCGCGTCCCACCGGTCCGGGCCGGCCGTCCTGACCCGTACGGCGAAGCCGCGCTCGCGCCAGGCCGCCCTGTCCGCCTCGCCCGCGCCCCACCAGGCGAACTGGGCGCCGTGCCCCGCCTGGGCCATCGCCTTGCCCGCTGTCATCTCCAGGCGGGGGTTGATCCAGAGCACCACGTCGTCGGGGCCCGCCTCCGGCGGGGCGGCGTCGTCGGAGAGCTCCGTGCCCGACACCTGCAGCCGGGCGAGGTCACGCGGCCAGTCGTCGAGCGGCACGGGCGGATGCACCCGCACCTCGGCCGTGCGCACGGTGACGGTGATGCCGGGCAGGGCGAGCGCCCGCCGCCACTCGGCGCCGCGTGCCCGCCTGACCACCTTCCTGATCCGGCCGTCCTGCCACTCGGCGACCTCGTCGGGCCACTCACCGTCCTGGGCACGATCGAGCAGGCGCACCACTGCCGTCGCCGCCGCCTCCAGCGCGTCGGTGCGGCGCGGCGGCGCGGCCCGCTCGATGCGTACGACCAGGGGAAGAACGCGTTCGGTCACCCGACAAGGATCGCAGCTTCGCCGCGATCCCGGACACGCGTGACGATACGGGACGACATGAGCGCGGCGAGCAGGCACAGCACGCCCGCGCCGTACCACGCCAGGTCGTAGTTCCCCAGGTGGTCGCGGGTGACCCCGGCCACCGTGGCGACGACGGCCGCGCCGACCTGGTGGGAGGCGAAGACCCACCCGAACACCACCGCGCCGTCCGCGCCGAAGATCCTGCGGCACAGCGCGACGGTCGGCGGCACGGTGGCCACCCAGTCGAGGCCGTAGAAGACGATGAAGACCAGCATGCTCGGCTCGGCCGTGGCGGCGAACAACTGCGGCAGGACCAGCAGCGACAGTCCGCGCAGCGCGTAGTAGACGACGAGCAGGAGCCGCGGGTCCACCCGGTCGCTCAGCCAGCCGGAGAAGACGGTGCCCGCGATGTCGAAGACCCCGATCACGGCGAGCAGCGAGGCGGCGGTGGTCTCCGGCATGCCGTGGTCGTGGGCGGCCGGGATGAAGTGGGTGCCGACCAGACCGTTCGTGCTCGCGCCGCAGATGGCGAAGCCGAGCGCGAGATACCAGAAGTGCCGGGTGCGGGCCGCGTCCCGCAGCACGCGTACGGCCCGCGCGGCGGCGCCCTTGGCCGGTGTGCGCACGACCGGCTCGGCCGCGCCGAGCGCGGTCAGGCCGATCTCCTCGGGGGTGTCCCTGAGCAGGAACCACACAAGGGGGACGACGGCGAGCGCGGCCCCCGCCACCGTGACCGAGGCCCACCGCCAGCCCTGCATCTCGACCAGGTGCGCGAGCACCGGCAGGAAGATCAGCTGCCCGGTCGCGCCTCCCGCCGTCAGCACGCCGGTGACCAGGCCGCGGTGCCGTACGAACCAGCGGTCGGTCAGCGTGGCGGCGAAGACGAGCGCCATCGAGCCGGTGCCGAGCCCGACCAGGACGCCCCAGAGCGCGATGAGCTGCCAGCTCGCGGTCATGAACACGGTCAGGCCGCTGCCGGTCGCCACCAGCAGCAGGGCGCAGGCGACGACGCGGCGCATGCCGAAGCGGTCCATGAGCGCCGCCGCGAACGGCGCGCACAGTCCGTAGAGCATGAGGTTCACCGAGACCGCGAGCGAGATCGTGCCTCTCGTCCAGCCGAACTCGTCCTCCAGCGGCGTGATCATCACGCCCGGCGTGGCGCGGAACCCGGCCGCCCCGATGATCGCGACGAAGGCGACGGCGGCGACGATCCACGCACGATGCAGCGACTTCATGGCGAGCATCCTCCCGTTGTGTCCACCGTGGGGACAGTGGCCGGGAGGTCAACATGTGAAAGAATCGGGCCATGCACCGCGTCGCCGTACTGGCCTTGGACGACTTCGCCACCCTCGATCTGGGCATCCCCGGACAGGTGTTCTGGGCCGCCCGCGACCCCGGCCCGCTGTACGAGGTCGTCACCTGCACCCCGGGAGGCCGCCCGGTGCGCGGCCAGGCCGGCTTCAGCATCGTCCCCGACCACGACCTGAGCGTGCTCGCGACGGCGGACACGGTGGTGGTGCCGGGCATCCACAGCGGCCCGCCGCTGGAGGACGGCACCCTCGACGAGGAGGTGCGCGCGGCGCTGTGGGGCGTCGTGGGGCGCGCCCGGCTCATCTCGATCTGCACCGGGGCCTTCGTGCTGGCCGCCGCGGGCCTGCTGGACGGGCGCCCCGCGACGACCCATTGGCGCAACGCCGCGGACTTCCGCGCGCTGTTCCCCCGCGTACGGCTCGATCCCGACGTGCTGTTCATCGACGACGGCGACGTGCTGACCTCGGCCGGCGTGGCCGCGGGCATCGATCTGTGCCTGCACGTCATCCGGCGCGACCACGGCAGCGAGGTGGCCAACCGCACCGCCCGCCGGTGCGTCACCCCGCCGTTCCGGGAGGGCGGGCAGGCCCAATACATCGAGCGGCCGCTGCCCGATCCCTCCGGGACCACCACCGCGCCCACCCGTGCGTGGATGCTCGAACATCTGGAGGAACCGGTCAATCTTGCCGCCCTGGCCGCGCACGCCCGCATGAGCGTGCGGACGTTCACCCGCAGGTTCCGGGAGGAGACCAGCCTCAGCCCGGCCAGGTGGCTCGCCGGACAGCGGATCGCGCACGCCCGGCACCTGCTGGAGACCACCGACCTGCCGGTCGACGCGATCGCCAGGAAGGCCGGGTTCGGCAGCGCGGTCTCGCTCCGCCAGCACCTCCACGCCGCCGTCGGGGTGTCACCCCTGGTCTACCGGCAGACGTTCCGCACTCCCGCCGCCGTCGGCTGATCGATGTCAGCGGCGGTTGCCCGCGGCCGGGCCACGCCAGGCGTACGGGTTGCCCGACCGGCGTCCGGGCTCACGGAGCACCGGGCTGTCCGCGGGCTGCTGTCTGCGGGCCCGCCGCTTGCGCATGAACAGCCAGGCGAGGCCGAGCACGACCATCCCGATCGGCGTACGCGCCAGCCAGCGGGTGACGACGAGCTGCAGGATCCTCTTCATGACACCCGCCCCTACCCGGCACGCGTGTGACCATGTGCAGGTCAATGATGAGTAGGCGGTATCTCGAAGCCGAACTTCTCACCCAGCGCGTGGACGTCCTTGCGATCCTTTTCTTCCGGCGCGTACGCCGTCTTGAACGCGAACATCCACTCCGGGGCGACGCAGTTCACGGTATGGCCGTTGATTTCGCCCTGTCCGGTGAGTGAGCCGTAGGGATATTCGATCCCGTAGATGTTCTTTCCGGACTCGTCGTATTCGAATACATGCACGTCGATGCCACGGCCCCGGCCATCGGTCAGGACGTAGTTCCACGCGGTGTCGCCGCCGTCGCGCCTCTTCGTGTACCCGAGACCCTTCATCTGTTCGATGAATTTCTCTTCGTCTTTGTGGTCGATCGCCACATCGAGGTCCGGGTGACCTCTCGTCTGCTTTCCCAGAAGGGCATCGACGCACCAGCCGCCGTCGATCCAGATCTTCACTCCACGTGCGGCAAGGTATCCGTAGATGCCGGAGACCGTTTCGGCGTCCATCAAGACACCGAGAGCCGCCCTCCGGACGGAGGACGGCTCCTGCGATGGTTCAGCCATGGTGGAGCTATGGGGATTCGAACCCCAGACCCCTTCCATGCCATGGAAGTGCGCTACCAGCTGCGCTATAGCCCCTTGCCCACGCCGCGTCGGCGGCGCTCCGCCAGTGTATAGGACTTCCGCAGCGTGGGTGTAACCGAGAACGTTTCAGCAGGCGCAGGCGGCCCCCGCGGGCGCGGTGAGCGGATCCGCCGGACGAGCGCGCACTCCGGAGGGCTCCACGACCGGGAACCCCTCACGCGCCCAGTATTCGAACCCGCCGATCATCTCCTTGACCCGGTAGCCCAGCCGGGCGAACTCCAGCGCCGCGCGGGTCGCGCCGTTGCAGCCCGGCCCCCAGCAGTACGTGACGACCGTCACGTCACGGGGGATCAGCGCGGGTGCCCGGGCGGCGATCTCCGCCGTGGGCAGGTGGACGGCGCCCTCGATGTGACCCTGCCGCCAGCTCTCCGCGCTGCGGGAGTCCACCACGACGATCCCCGGCTCGCCGGAGAGCAGATCGGCGCGTACGTCGGACACGTCGGTCTCGAAGGCCAGGCGGGCGGAGAAGTGGGCGACGGCGGCGGCCGGCTCGGCGGCCGGGGTGTGCGTTACGGCGGACATGCCGACCAGGGTGCCCGGCCGCCCTGCCACCCCAGAAGAGGCATGAACGCCCGATATCGCTAATATCCCGCCATGCTCCCGCTCCCCGACCGGAGCCGTACCGTGTCGGTGCTGGCCTTCGACGGCATGAGCCCCTTCGAACTGGGCTGCGTCGTCGAGGTCTTCGGCCTGCCCCGCCCGGAGCTGGACGTCCCGTGGTACGAGCTGGCCGTGTGCGCGGAAAGGCCCGGCCCGCTGCGGGCGGTCGGCGGGTTCACGATCGAGGCGGCGCACGGGCTGGACGTCTTCGCCGGGGCGCGGACCGTGATCGTGCCCGGCGTCCCCGACGTGCGTGCCGAGGTGTCCCCCGCGCTCACGGCCGCGCTGCGCCGGGCGCACGACGGCGGGGCCCGGGTCGTGTCGATCTGCTCCGGCGCCTTCGCCCTCGCCGCCGCCGGGCTGCTCGACGGCCGGGCCGCGACGACCCACTGGAGGTACGCAGCGCTGCTCCAGCGGCGCTTTCCCGAGGTCAGGGTGGACCCCGGGGTGCTGTACGTGGACGAGGGCGACGTGCTCACCAGCGCGGGCAGCGCGGCGGGCCTCGACCTGCTCGTCCATCTCGTGCGGCGCGACCACGGGCCGAGCGTGGCCAACGCGGTGGCCCGCAGGCTGGTGGTGCCGCCGCACCGGGAGGGCGGGCAGGCGCAGTTCGTCGAGGCGCCGGTCGCGGCGGTGGACGACGACGACCCGGTGGGCAGGGCGATGGACTGGGTGCTCGCCGATCTCACCCGGCCGGTCACGGTCGCCGCCCTGGCCCGGGTCGCCGGGATGTCGGAGCGCGGCTTCATCCGGCACTTCGGGCGCCGCACCGGGACGAGCCCCCTGCGATGGGTGATCGCGCAGCGGATCGCGGCCAGCCTGCCGCTCCTCGAGACGACGGCGGCCCCGATAGAGGAGATCGCAGCCGCCGTCGGATTCGAAAGCCCGGTGACGTTCCGCCACCATTTCGGCCGTTCGATGCGTACGTCGCCGTCGGCGTACCGGAAGGCGTTCCGGCGTTAGGGGATCGTCAGCGAGAACCAGACGGTCTTGCCTCCGGCGACCCGGCTGGTCCCCCAGTGCTCGGCGAGCTGGCTGACCAGGTAGAGCCCCCTGCCGTCCTCGTCGAGCGGGCCGGGCTCGCGCACCACCGGCAGCCGGTGGTCGTCGTCGCTCACCTCGCACAGCAGGTGGTCGGTGCGCAGCAGCCTGATGGTGATGGGCCGCTGGGTGTGCTGCACGGCGTTGGTGACGAGCTCGCCGGCGAGCAGTTCGGCCACCGGGGTCATCGACGTGAGGCCCCACGAGCCGAGCGTCCGGCGGACCAGGCCGCGTACGCGCGACGGCGTCGTCGGCTGGGGTTCCAGCAGCCACTGGGCGACGTGCTCGCTGGGGATGCCGCGGAACCGGATGGCCAGCACGGTGACGTCGTCGGTCCTCCCCGCGGACAGCACGTCGTCGCTCAGCGCCTCGATCGAGGTGCCGTTCGCGAGCCTGCGGCGCAGCGACTCCACGCTCAGCCCGATGTCCTGCCCGCGCTCCTCCACGAGCCCGTCGGTATAGAGGACGAGCATGCTGCCGTCCTCCGCCGCGATCTCCATCGTCTCGAACGGCGTGCGGCCCAGGCCGATAGGCGGGCACCGGGGCGGCGACAGCACCTCCGCCTTGCCGTCCGATCCCAGCAGGATCGGCGGCAGGTGCCCGGCGCTCGCGATCGTGCATCTGCGCAGCACCGGGTCGTACACGCAGTAGACGCAGGTGGTGAGCGTCTGCGCGGCCAGCCGCTGGGCCATCTCGTCGAGCGAGTGGAGCACCTGCTCGGCCGGCAGGTCGAGCGAGGCCAGGGTCTGCACGGCCGTGCGGAGCTGGCCCATCACGGCCGCGGCGGCCAGCCCGTGTCCCATAACGTCGCCGACGACCAGGGCCACCCTGCTGCCCGGCAGCGGGATGACGTCGTACCAGTCGCCGCCCACCCGCTCGGCTGCGGGCTTGTAGCGGTAGGCGATCTCCAGCCCGGGCAGGTCGGGCGGGTCGCCCGGCCGCATCCCGCGCTGGAGGGTCTCCAGGGTCTCGTCCTGCTGGCGGTCTCGCCGCCCGTGGTGGATCGCGAGCGCGGCGGGCACGGCGAACTGTCCCGCGGCGAGCACGTGAATCTCCCCGAAGGGCGGCCGCCGGGCGTCGCGCGCCAGCAGCGCGCAGCCGACGGGCTTGCCGTACGCCCGGAGGGGCACGGCGAGCAGATGCCCGTCGAGCAGGGCCGCCTCACCGATCCCGTCGCCGGCCCAGCGCGGCGGCAGCCGTCCGTCGGGATCGACCCGGTGCCAGACGGCGCCGTCCACGTAGACCGCGGCGGCGTCGGCCAGCCACGGCACCACCGCCTCGCAGAGGACCCTCGTCGCGTCCTCCGGGCCGCGGCTCTCGCCGATGGCCCGGACGACCCCGCTGACCTGACTCAGCAGGGCTAACGGTTCCCCGTCTCCCGACACGGGTGTGGCCGCTCAGAATTGGTCACGCCGGCAGTTGACGAAGAGCTGGATTTCCGGCGGCGCCTGTGTGGTCGCCGGAGCGTACGAAAGGTGATTCTCCGACAGCACGCTGAAACCGGCGGCTTCGATGACCTCGCGCAACTCGTCGCGCAGATATCCGGTCACCCGCACCGGAGCGCCGAGAAACTGGAAAGGCACGTCGTCGAGGTCGATTTCCACCATGCTCAGCGAGAACAGGCCGCCGGGGGCGAGCACGGCGTGGATCTTGCCGAGGGCCTGCTCGATCTCGGCCCGCGGCAGCATGAGCAGGCTGAAGAAGGCCGTCACGGCGTCGAACACGCCGAGCGAGTCGTCGAGGTCGAGCACGTCGCGTTCGAGGAACGTCCCGGTCGGCACGTTCTTCCTCGCCAGGTCCAGCATGACCGGGGAGATGTCGATGCCCATCACCTCGCAGCCCGCCTCGGCGAACTGCTGGGCGGTGGGCGAGCCCGTACCGCAGCCGACGTCGAGGACGCGCGCGCCCGGCTTGAGCTGCTTGATCATCCACTCTCCGGCGGCCACCTGGCCTTCCTTGTGCGGGAACGCCTCGTCGTACCTGCCGCCGATGCGGTTGAACGCCTCGGCCTGGATGGCGCGGTACTCCTGACGCGGATTGTCCGGTCCTGATTCGATTGTCATGGTCGCCGCCGTTAATGATCAGCCGTCTTTGCCTTCTTCTAGATAGGGGACCACGCCCAACAAGTCAAGACATTGCCCGACTAAATAGGCATTTCGGCCATTAATTGTGTCAAAGATCGTTGTCAACTTCACGCGTTTGGCATACTGATATACCAGATATCGGCCCCGGGAGGTTCACATGATCGACGAGGTACGCGAGGCGCTGCGCGGCGTGGTCGCCGTCACGGTCACCCCGTTCGACGACGGCGACCGGATCGACGAGCCGGCGCTCGCGGCCGTCGTCGAGCGGCTGACGAGGGGCGGAGTGGGTGCCCTCACCCCCAACGGCAACACCGGGGAGTTCTACTCACTGGACGACGACGAGCTGTCCCGGGCCGTCGCCGTCACCCGGAGGGCCGCGCCGGACGCCGTCGTGATCGCGGGCGTGGGCCACGAGGTGCGCCGGGCCGTACGGCTGGCCAGGGACGCCGCCCGGCAGGGCTGCCAGGCCGTCATGGTCCACCAGCCGGTGCACCCCTACCAGTCGGAGGCGGGCTGGACGGCCTACCACAGGGAGATCGCCCAGGCGGTGCCCGACCTCGGAGTGGTCTGCTACGTGCGCTCCCCCGCCGTGACCGAGCGCGCTCTGCGCGACCTGCTGCGCGAGTGCCCCAACGTCGTGGGAGTCAAGTACGCGGTGCCCGACCCCGTGGCCATGGCCGTCCTCGCCGCCGCCGTGGAGGGGCCGGTGTGGCTGTGCGGGCTCGCCGAGACCTGGGCGCCGTTCTTCTGGCCCGGCGGCGCGGAGGGCTTCACCTCCGGCCTGGCGGTCATCGCCCCCGAGCGGTCGCTCGAACTGCACGCCCTGCTCCGGGCGGGCGACCGGGCGGGCGCCGCGAAGGTGTGGCGGCTGCTCAAGCCCATCGAGGACCTGCGCGCCAGGAACGGCGGCGAGCACAACGTCTCGGCGGTCAAGGAGGCGCTCGCGCAACTCGGCGTGTGCGGCAGGGCCGTACGCCCGCCGATGACCGAGCTGACCGGCCCCGACCGGCAGATGGTTTCGGACATCCTGCGTACGCTCGCCTGAGGTCCGTTTCTAGACGAGGCGGGCGACCGAGCGCTCGATGTGGCGACGGGTCAGCCGCTCGGCGAGCGCGGCCTCGCCCGCCTCGACGGCGGCGAGGATCGCCTCGTGCTCCTCGTGCTCCTCGTGCTCCTCCGGCCACGTGGGCCGGTCCCGCCACAGCACCGTGACGCTGCCGAGCGCGGCGAGATCCTGCAGGGTGTCGAGCTGGGCGACCACCAGTTCGTTGCCACACCGGGCGTACAGCTCACGATGGAAGCGCCGGTTGGCCAGGCTGAGGGCCGCCGTGTCGGTGCCGGCGAGCAGCGCCCGCGCCTCGGCGAGGGCCGCCCGCGCGCCGTCCGCGGCGTGTCCGGAGGCCGCCGTACGGCCGATCGCCCACGGTTCGAGCAGCAGCCTGACCTCGTACGCCTTCCGGAGGTCGGCACGGCCCACCACGCGCACCGTCACCCCCCTGTTCGGGCCGATCACGACCAGCCCGGTGGCGGCCAGTCCGATGAGCGCCTCCCTGACGGGCGTCTTGGAGACCCCGAGCCGCTCGGCCAGGCGGCGCTCCACCAGCGTCTCCCCCTGCGCGATGCGCCCGGACAGGATCGCGGTGCGGATCGCGTCGGCGACCAGGTCGGTGCGAGTGGTCGACCTGGCCACCGGACTCAGCACGTGCTCAGCGGTCATGCGTACCGGTATACCAATCCCGATCAGTCGACGTCCGGCTCGGGCGCCCCGCCGGACCCTCTCATGAAGTCGAGGTCGCATCCCTCGTCGGCCTGGAGGATGTGCGCCTCGTGCAGCGCGCCGTACCCGCGGGTGTAGCGCGGGGGCGGCGGCGTCCAGGAGCGCCGCCTGCGGTCGAGTTCGTCGCCGGCGACCTCCAGCGTGAGCCGCCGCGCCTCGACGTCGAGGGTGATCAGGTCGCCGTCCCGCACCAGCGCCAGCGGCCCGCCGACGTGCGACTCCGGGGCGACGTGCAGCACGCAGGCGCCGTAGCTGGTGCCGCTCATCCGCGCGTCGGAGATCCGCAGCATGTCCCGGACGCCCTGCTTGAGCAGCCGCTCCGGGATCGGCAGCATGCCGTGCTCGGGCATGCCGGGGCCGCCCTTCGGCCCGGCGCCGCGCAGCACCAGCACGCTGTCGGGCGTGACGTCCACCTCGTCGATCCGCCGCAAGAGGTCCTGGTGCCCCTCGAAGACCACGGCGGGCCCGGTGTGCCGCAGCAGCCGCGGCTCCGCGGCCACGTGCTTGATCACCGCGCCGTCCGGCGCGAGGTTGCCGCGCAGCACGGCCAGCCCGCCCTCCGGCGACACCGGGTCGTCCCTGCGCCTGATGACCGTGTCGTCGTACGGCTCCCGCGTCGCGAGGCCGTGCCCGTGCACGCGTCCGTACACGGTGGGCCGGTCGAGGTGGAGCAGGTCCGCGATCCTGTGCAGCAGCGCGGGGACGCCGCCCGCCCGGTGGAAGTCCTCCATGAGGTGCGCCCCGCCGGGCCGTACGTCCGCGAGGACGGGCACCCGGCGGGAGGCGTCGTCGAAGTCGTCGAGCGTGAGGTGCACCCCGCTGCGGCGGGCCATCGCGATCAGGTGGATCACCGCGTTGGTCGAGCCGCCCAGGGCCAGCACGGCGGTCACCGCGTCGCGGTAGGCCCTCTCGTCCAGCACCTGCGACGGGCGGGGACCGTGCCAGGCCAGGTCCACCGCGAGACGGCCGCTCGCGGCGGCCATCCGGGTGTGCGCCGACAGCACGGCCGGGATCGACGCGGCGCCCGGCAGCGTCAGCCCGAGCACCTCGGCCACCGAGGTCATCGTGGACGCCGTGCCCATCGTCATGCAGTGGCCGGGCGAGCGGGCTATGCCCTCCTCGATCTCCGCCCACTGCTCGTCGCCGAGCTTTCCCGCCCGTCGTTCGGCCCAGTATTTCCACATGTCGCTGCCGCTGCCGAGCCGCTGCCCGCGCCAGTCGCCGGGCAGCATCGGCCCGCACGGCACGAAGACGACCGGCAGGTCCGCGCTGATCGCGCCCATGACGAGCGCCGGGGTGGTCTTGTCGCACCCGCCCATGAGCACGGCCGCGTCGACGGGATAGGAGCGGAGCACCTCCTCGGTCTCCATCGCGAGCAGGTTCCGGTAGAGCATGGCGGTCGGCTTCTGGAACGTCTCCCCCACCGCCATGACCGGCAGCTCCACCGGGTAGCCCCCGGCCTGCCAGACGCCGCGCCGCACGTCCTCGGCCCGCTCACGCAGATGCATGTGGCAGGGGTTGAGCTGGCTCCACGTGTTGAGGATGCCGACCACGGGCTTGCCGAGGTGTTCCTGCGCCGCGATGCCGAGCTGCCGGGTCCGGGCACGGTGGCTGAACGACCTGAGGCTGTCGGCGCCGTACCAGCGATGGCTGCGCAGCTCTTCCGCTCTCATTCGCTCGAACGTACGTCAGCGGATCGTGGTATATCAAGATATCTTCTTCCCTTTCGGGCGGGAGATCTCTAGCGTGGGCCGCCGTGACGATGCACACGGGCTCGCTCCGCTCGCGCGGCGGGGAGCAGCGGGTCACGTTCACCGAGCTGTTCTTCGACCTCGTGTACGTCTTCGCGGTCACCCAGCTCTCCCACCTGCTGCTCGGCCACCTGTCGTGGCGCGGCGCGGCGCAGACTCTGTTGCTGCTGCTCGCCGTCTGGTGGGCCTGGATCTACACCGCCTGGCACACGAACTGGTTCGACCCCGACCGTCCCTCGGTGCGGATCGTGCTGGTCGCCGTCATGCTGGCGAGCCTGGTCATGTCGGCTGCCCTCCCCCGGGCCTTCGTCGAGCACGGCCTGATGTTCGCCGCAGCGTACGTGGCCGTCCAGGTCGTCCGTACGGCGTCCTCGGTGGCAGCCGCGCCGCGGGGGCCGCTGCGGCGCAACCTGGCGCGTGTGCTCGCCTGGGCCGTGCTGTCGGGGGTGTTCTGGATCGCGGGCGGCCTCGCGCACGGCCTGCCTAGGGAACTGCTGTGGGCGGCCGCGGTGGGGGCCGACCTGCTGGCGCCCTGGGTCGGGTTCGTCACCCCGGGCCTCGGCAGGTCGGCGACCACGGACTGGTCGATCGACGGCGCCCACCTGGCCGAGCGCTGCCAGCTCTTCCTGATCATCGCGTTCGGCGAGTCGATCCTGGTCACCGGGGGGACCTTCGCCGCGCACCCGTCGCCGGTCGCCGCCGCGGCCCTCGTCACCGCGTTCGGTGCGAGCGTCGGCCTGTGGTGGACCTACTTCGGCAGCAGCGCCGAGGCGGGCAGCCGGGTGATCGCCGCGGCGGACGACCCGGGGCGGCTCGCCCGCTCGGCCTACACCTTCCTCCACCTGCCGATGGTCGCGGGCGTCGTCGTGTCGGCCGTGGCCGACGAGCTCGTGATCCACCACCCGGGCGGGCACACCGCGCCGGGGACGGCGATGGCCGTGCTGGGCGGTCCCGCGCTCTTCCTCACCGGGCACGCGCTGTTCAAGCGGGCCGTCTGGGGGCGCGTCCCGAGGTCGCATCTGGCGGGGGTGGTCATCCTCGCCGCCCTCGGGGCCCTCACGCCGCTGGTGCCGCCCCTGGCACTCGCGGCCTGCGCCACCGCGACCGTGGCGGGCGTCGCCGTCCGTACGGCCCTCGCCCGCCGAGGGGAGCCGCGGGAGGGCTAGATGTGCTCCATGACGATGACCGCGGTGGTGTCGGGCTCGAGTGCCTCGAAGACGTGGGGGGCGTCGCCGGGGTAGGCGATGTAGTCGCCCGGCCCGAGCTCGACCGGTTCCTCCGCGGGCCCGGCCAAGGCCCGTCCGGTGCCGATCAGGAGGTGCTCGACGGTGCCGGCCATGTGCGGGTCGGAGGTGCGCGGCCTGCCCGGCTGGGCCGAGATGCGGTACAGGTCGCGCCGCGCGTGCGGCGGGCACGAGGCCAGCAGGGTGGCCGAGTAGCTGGCCTGCTCGGAGTAGGTCGCGGGCCCCTCCCCCGCCCGGATCACCCGTACGGCCGGCCGGGGCGGGTCGACCAGGCGGCTGAACGGCACGCCGAGCGCGACCCCGAGCGCCCACAGCGTCTCCACGCTGGGATTGCCGACGCCCGACTCCAACTGGGAGAGCGTGGACTTGGCGATGCCCGCGCGCTTGGCCAGCTCGGTCAGCGACAGGCCGGCACGCTCGCGCTCCCTGCGGATGGACGCCGCGATGAGCGTGATCAGGTCGAAGGACGGCCTCTCAGCCACGTGTTCGCTCCACACTTCCGTTTGTTCGACTTGACGAACACCGCCGTCCTTGTTCACTCTACTGGACATGCATTCGCTCTGGCGAACACTCGATCGCGGCACGCTCCGCGACATCGCCCTGGTGTGCCTCGCCGACGCGATGGTGGGCGCCGCGTTCGGCGCGATCGCCGTGTCCGGCGGCCTGCCTCCGTGGGTGCCGGTCGTCATGTCCCTGCTGGTGTTCGCCGGAGGGGCACAGTTCGCCGCGGTCGGCGTGGTGCTGTCCGGCGGCGCCCCGATCGCCGCCGTCGCGGCCGGCCTGGTGCTGAACGCGCGCCTGCTGCCGTTCGGCTTCGCGATCGGCGACGTCCTCGGCGGCCGGTGGTGGACACGCCTCACCGGCGCGCACCTCATGACGGACGAGGCGGTGGCGTTCGTGCTGCGCGACGGCGATCCCCGCCGGCGTCACGCCGCGTTCTGGGCCTGCGGGCTCGGACTGTTCGTGAGCTGGAACGCGGCCGTCGTGCTCGGCGCGCTGGCCGGGCGCGGCATCGGCGACACCGACGCCCTGGGGCTGGACGCGGCCTTCCCCGCGGTGCTGCTCGCCCTCGTGCTGCCCTCGCTCGCCGAACGGAACGTCCGGAACGCCGCCCTGCGCCGGGCTTGCGTCCTGGGTGCGTTGGTCGCGGTGGCGGCCACGCCGTTCCTGCCCGCGGGGCTGCCGGTGCTGCTCGCCCTGATCGGCCTGGTGCTCGCCACGCGCGCACCGGCGCCGCTGCCCGACCGGGAGGTCCGCTGATGCCCCTGCTCGCCGTCGTCGCGCTGGCCGCGGGAACCTACGCGTTCCGCCTGGCCGGGCCGGTGCTGCGCCACCGGCTCCGGCTGCCCGGCCGCCTTCGCCACCTGCTGTCCGTCGCCGCGACCGTGCTGCTCATCGCCCTGGTGGCCACCTCGGCCCTCACCGAGGGGCACGGCTTCGCCGGATGGGCCAGGCCCGCCGGGGTGCTCGTCGCCGGGATCCTCACGCTGCGGAAGGCGCCGTTCCCCCTGATCGTCGTCCTCGCCGCCGCCACCACGGCGGTCCTCCGCCTCCTCGGCGTGCCCTGAGACGAGAAAGGGCGGTCGATCGACCGCCCTTGAGGTGTGGTGGAGCTATGGGGACTCGAACCCCAGACCCCTTCCATGCCATGGAAGTGCGCTACCAGCTGCGCTATAGCCCCTTGCGACGCAGTCAGTGTATAGGAGTCCGCGCGGGGACGGTAACCGGACGAGCCGATGTCACACAACGGCGGGCATGATACGTCTGGCGTGACATGACCATCGAAGTCTTCACCGCGCACCGGAGCCTGCTCGCCGGTGTGGCCTACCGCATCCTCGGCAGCGCCGCGGACGCGGAGGACGTGGTCCAGGAGGCGTGGCTGCGCTGGGCGGAGGTGGACGCCGCGTCGGTGGCCGACCCGAAGGCCTACCTGGTGCGCGTCACCACCAACCTCGCCATCGACCGGCTGCGCCGGGTGCGGGCCAGGCGCGAGGCGTACGTCGGGCCCTGGCTGCCCGAGCCGGTCGTCACCGCGCCGGACTCCGGGGAGTCCGCGGAACGCGCCGACAGCGTCGAGCTGGCCCTCCTCGTCGTGCTGGAGACGCTGTCCCCGCTGGAACGGGCCGTGTTCGTCCTGCGGGAGGCGTTCGGCTTCTCCCATGCCGAGATCGCCGAAATCCTCGGCCGGGGCGAGCCCGCCGTTCGGCAACTCGCCAGACGCGCCCGCGACCACGTGCGCGAGCGCAGGCCGCGCTTCGACGTGGACCGGCGCGAGCGGCGCAGGATCACCGAGCGCTTCGTCGCGGCCTGCGCGGAAGGGGACATCGAGGGCCTGACGGCGCTGCTCGCCGCGGACGTCCGCATGGTCGGCGACGGCGGCGGCAAGGCGCGGGCGCCGCTGCGGGAGCTGGCCGGCGCCGTGCCGGTCGCCCGTTTCCTCATCGCGATCGCGAGCGTGGAGGGCCGCCGGCGCTTCCTGGCCTCCATCGGCGCTCCCCCGGGCAAGGAGATGGACCTGGAGATCGCCGAGGTCAACGGCGGGCCCGCGATCGTCGCCCGCCTGGACGGCCGTCCCGTCACGGTCGTCTCGCTGGTCATCACCGATGGTCTGGTGGACACGGTCTATCTCATCGCCAACCCGGAGAAGATGTCACGGATCGAGGCCCGGGACGCGTCCGGGAGTGCATGAGAGAAAACATCACGATCGTGGGCGGCGGGCTCGCCGGGCTGACCGCCGCCATCGCCTGCGCCGAGGGCGGCGCGGCCGTCGTCCTGCACGAGGCGCACCACACCCTCGGCGGGCGCGCCCGCTCCACCGCCACGCCGTACGTCGCCAACGACGGCACCCACGTCTTCTACTCCGACGGCCTGCCCTGGCGGTGGCTGGACGAGCGGGGACTGGTCCGGCCGTACGCTCCGCTGCGGCCGGGGCATCTGGCCCGGGCGCGGTTCCGCCGGGGCGGGAGGCTGACCGGCCGGCCCCCGGCCGGGCTGCTGCGGATGATCCTCCGGCGTGGTCTCAAGGCGCCGGTGGACGAGGACTTCGGCTCCTGGGCCACCCGCCGCTTCGGCGCCGAGGCCGCACGGGCCGCCGCCGGGCTGCTGGGAGTCGTCACCTACGACGCCGACCCCGGCCGGCTGTCGGCGGCCTTCGCCTGGGAGCGCATCCAGCGGGTGTTCGCCCTGCGGTACCCGTCGGTCCGCTACGTGATCGGCGGCTGGGGGCGGGTGATCGACCGGATGGCCGCGCGGGCGCGCGACCTCGGCGTACGCGTCGAGACCGGGTCGAGGGTGGACCGGCTGCCGGAGGGACGGGTGATCGTCGCCACCTCCCTCGACGCCGCCCGCGGCCTGCTGGGCGACGACTCGCTGCGCTGGGAGAGCGGCCGGGCGGTCCTGCTCGACCTCGCGGTACGCGCCGACCCGCGGGACCTGTTCCTCGTCAGCGACCTGGACGAGGGCGGCTTCCTGGAGCGTTACTCACTGCCCGACCCGTCCCTTGCCCCTGCCGGGGAAAGCCTCGTCCAGATGGAGATGCCGATGCGTCCCGGTGAGCCGAAGGCCGTTGCGCTCGGGCGGCTTGAGCGGATCGCCGACCTCGCCCTCCCGGGCTGGCGCGGGCGGGTCACCTGGCGCCGCGACGCCGTGGCCGCCGGGCGCAGCGGCGCGCTCGACCTGCCCGGCACGTCGTGGCGCGACCGGCCGGCGGTCGAGCGCGGCGACGGCGTCTGGCTGACCGGCGACCAGGTGGCGGCGCCCGGCCTGCTCGCCGAGGTGTCGATCAACAGCGCACTCGCGGCGGCCCGGGCCGCCCTCGCCTCCCGGTCGCTGTCGCGGCGGGCGGCCTGACGCACGGCGTCTGCGTCTGACACGAACGGGCCCTTCCCCGTGGAGGGGAAGGGCCCGCAGGATCAGCCGAGAGCCCGGATCAGCCGAGGGCGCTGAGCAGCCGGTCGTACTCGGCCTGCGTGACGCCCAGCACCGTGCCGTGACGCGGGCGGCTCGGAAGCTGGTAGTCGGCCGGGACGGTCCAGTCGCCCTTCTCCAGGTCGGTCGACTCGAACGGCACGTAGCCGCGGCCGCCGTACTCGTCGATGAACAGGTACCACTTGTCCTCGGTGTTGGACTTGAAGATCGTCGGCCCCTCACCGCGCGACAGCGCGCCGGAGCCGATGCACTCCTTCAGGAAGTCCCAGTTCGTGCTGGTCAGCGAGGTGGACTTCTCCTCGATGATGTACTTGCTGCACGGGCTGGAGGAGGAGTTGTTCCTCTCGTCCTTCGTGAAGCGGTAGTAGGTCCCGTTGTGCTCGATCACGGTCGAGTCGATGACCGAGTAGCCCGGGTCCTTCCAGATCTTCGGCTCAGAGAAGGTGTAGAAGTCGCGGGTCGTCGCGTACACCATCTTGTTGTACGTGTCCCCCGTGTGCTGCGGGTTGCCGTACAGCTTGGACGCCCAGAACACCACGTACGCGCCGAGGGTCTTGTCGTAGTACGCCTCCGGGGCCCACGTGTTGCCGGCCTCGGGCGGGGAGACCTGGACGAGCCGCTGGTTCGTCCAGTGCACCAGGTCGGTCGACTCGGCCACCATGATCGAGCGGCTGCCGCTGCGCTGCGCGCGGTCCCAGTCGCCGTTGCCGTAGATCTTGAGGTCCGTGGCGATCAGGTAGAAACGGTCGCCTTCGGGCGAGCGGATGACGAACGGGTCGCGCAGGCCCTTCTCGCCGACGTCCGAGGTGACGACCGGCCGGCCGCCGTTGAGCTCCTGCCAGTGCAGCGGGTCGTTGCCCTTGCTCAGCGCGTTGTAGATCTGCTCGCCGTTCGAGTAGCCCTCACCGGTGAAGTAGGCGAACAGATAGCCCTTGTACGGCTCCTTGGCGGGCAGCGCCGGCACCTCGGGCTTGAAGATCCGCACGGCCTGGTGGCCGCCGCGCGAGATCGTCGCCTTGAGGTTCACCTTGACGGCGCTGGCGCCCGGCTGCGGCCGGTTGACCTCACCGGTCTCGCTGAGCGTGTCCGGCTTGCTCGACCGCCAGGTGATGGTGGTGCCGTTCTCGCCCTTCGTCGGCAGCGTCAGGTTGCCGCGGACGTCGTCGATGTTGTGGACGACGAGCTTGCCGGCGTCGGTCTCCACGGCCCGCTTGTCGGTGTAGATCGCCTCGACGGTGACGTCGAACGTCTTCGTCTCCGTCGCCGTGCCCTTGGTGAGCGTGGCGGTGAGGGTGACGTGCGCGTCCGCCGCGCCCGCCGGCGGGCGGGTGACCGCGCCGGTCGTGCTGACGACGGACGGGTCGCTGGAGGCCCAGGTGATCGTGGACCCGGACGCGCCCTTGGCCGGCAGCGTCAGGTCGGACCGGACCGCACCGGTGTCGCCGAGGTCGAGCGCCGCCGCGTCCTGCTTGACGATCTCGGTGTTGACCGGTCCGGCGAGCTGGGCGATCTCGGCCGCGCCGAGGGCCCGGCTGTAGACGCGGAAGTCCTTGACCCTGCCCTTGAGGTACTTGTCGCCCGAGTAGAGCGAGCGGCCGATGTAGTTGGCCGTGGTCGTGCCGCCGCCGATCGAGCCCGGGGTGAGCGTGACGGCGGTGTTGCGGGCCACCTCGTCGCCGTTCTGGTACAGCACCCCGACGCCGCCGCCCAGCGTGTACGCGATGTGCTGCCAGCCGCCGCGCGGGAGGTTGACGCCGGCGTTGGCGTTCTGCTCGGTCGACCAGTTGCCCGAGGCGATCGACGTGCGGAAGGTGTTGCCGGTGGTGAACAGATAGCCGTTGCCGCTCGACCCGCTGGAGTTGCCGAAGCCGTAGACGAAGTACGGCGTGGCCTGCGTGGGGTCGATCCAGACGTCGAGCGCGACCGTGATCGAGGTCATGCCGCGCATCAGGTTGTCGGGCACCTTGACGTACCCGTTCGTGCCGCCGAGCCGGAGGCCGTCGCCCCAGCTCGCGTCACCGTTGAGCGTGCCGTTCCTGCCGTTGCCTGAGGAGTCCGAGGCCACCGTGCCGGAGGTCTCGTCGAGCTTGTACCAGAGAGCGAGGCCCTCGTCCGCCGCCGAGGCGGCGGACGGGACGAGTGCCCCGGCTCCGAGTGTGAGGGCGGCCAGGCCGCCCATCACCCACTTCTTTGACATCAAAATCCTTGCGCGAGCCGATAGTAGGCCTGGTTCCACCGCAGTTCCTTGGTGAACTGACGGGAGGTGGTCGCCTCGTCGATGACGAGCAACTCGACGCCGAGCATGTCGGCGAAGTCGGTCAGCTCCTCGGACCCGACGGCCGAGGAGAGCACCGTGTGGTGCGGGGCGCCCGCCGTGATCCACGACTCGGCGGAGGTGCGCAGGTCGGGCCGGGGCCGCCACACGGCACGGGCGACCGGCAGGGCGGGCAGCGGCTCGGGCGGGGCGACCACGTCGATCTCGTTGGCCACCAGCCGGAAGCGCTCGCCCATGTCGGACAGGCCGACCACCACGGCGGGGCCGGGGGCGGCGTCGAACACCAGCCGCACCGGGTCCTCCCGGCCGCCGATGCTCAGCGGGTGGATCTCGCACGAGGGGGTGTCCGCCGCGACCGTCGGGCAGACCTCCAGCATGTGCGCGCCGAGGATGAGCTCCTCGCCCGGGGTGAGGTGGTAGGTGTAGTCCTCCATGAACGAGGTGCCGCCGGGCAGGCCCGCCGACATGACCTTGAGCGTGCGCAGCAGCACCGAGGTCTTCCAGTCGCCCTCGCCGCCGAAGCCGTAGCCCTCGGCCATGAGCCGCTGCACGGCCAGGCCGGGAAGCTGGCGCAGCCCGCCCAGGTCCTCGAAGTTCGTGGTGAACGCCTTGAAGCCGCCGCCCTCCAGGAAGTGCCGCAGGCCCAGCTCGATGCGGGCCGCGTACCGCAGCGACTCGTGCCGCTCCCCGCCCGCGCGCAGCTCGGGGGCCATCCGGTAGAGGTCCTCGTACTCCTTGACGAGGGCGGACACGTCGGCGTCCGCGGCGGCGTCCACGGCCTCGACCAGCTCGTTGACGCCGTAGGTGTTCACCGACACCCCGAACCGCAGCTGCGCCTCGACCTTGTCGCCCTCGGTCACGGCGACGTCGCGCATGTTGTCGCCGAAGCGGGCCAGGCGCAGCGAGCCGACCTCGGCCCGGCCGGCCGCGGCGCGGGCCCAGGTGGCGATCCGCGCCGCCACCGCCGGGTCGCTCACGTGGCCCGCGACGGTCTTGCGCGGCACGCCGAGGCGCGTCTGGATGTAGCCGAACTCACGGTCGCCGTGGGCGGCCTGGTTGAGGTTCATGAAGTCCATGTCGATGGAGCTCCACGGCAACTCCACGTTGGCCTGCGTGTGCAGGTGCAGCAGCGGCTTGCGCAACGCGTCCAGGCCGGCGATCCACATCTTGGCCGGGGAGAACGTGTGCATCCACGCGATCAGGCCGATGCAGTCGTCGTCACCGTTGGCCTCAAGGCACACGCGGCGGATGGCCGCCGCGTCGGTGAGCACGGGCCGCCACTCGAGCTCGAACGGCAACGCCTCGCCCAGCTGCTCGGCGATGCGCCGGGACTGCTCGGCCACCTGCCGCAGCGTGTCCTCGCCGTACAGGCCCTGGCTACCGGTCAGGAACCATAGCTTCACAGGTGACTCCTCTGTCCATAGACGTTCTGATACCGGTCGTACAAGCGGTCGATGTCACCCTGCGCGATCGGCAGGGGCTCACCGAGCTGCCGGGAGACATGCACAGTGCGGGCGACGTCCTCGCACATCACGGCGGCCTTGACGGCCGCCTTCGGCGACTCGCCGATGGTGAACACGCCGTGGTTCTGCATCAGCACGGCGCGGGAGCGGTGCCCGGTCAGGGTCGCGACGATCCCCTTGCCGATGTCGTCGTTGCCGATGAGCGCGAACGGCCCGAGGGGGATCTCCCCGCCGAACTCGTCGGCCATCGCGGTGAGCACGCACGGGATGGCCTCACCGCGCGCCGCCCAGGCCGAGGCGTACGTGGAGTGGGTGTGCACGACCCCGTTGACCTCCGGCATGTGCCGGTAGACGTAGGCGTGCGCGGCCGTGTCACTGGACGGGGACAGGTCGCCCTCGACCAGGTTGCCGTCGAGGTCGCAGACCACGATCGACTCGGGGGTCAGGTCGTCGTATGACACCCCGCTGGGCTTGATGACGAACAGGTCCTCGCCCGGCACCCGGCCCGACACGTTGCCGGCCGTCCAGGCGACGAGGTTGTATCGCACCAGTTCGGCGTGGAGCCGGCAGACTTCCCTGCGAAGTTCATCGATCATGCGCTGGCCTCGTTCCTGATCGCGCGGAGCCGGTGGAGCATCTCGCCGTCCGCGAAGTGGTCGTGCAACCTGCGATATTCGGCGTACAGCCGGTCGTAGGCGTCGGCCCGCTCGGCGTCGGGCACGTACGCCGCCGCCTCGCGCTTGCCCATCGCCGCCGCGGCGGCCGTGATGTCGGGGTAGGCGCCCGCCGCGACGGCGGCGTGGATGGCCGAGCCGAGGGCCGGCCCCTGGTCGGAGCCGATCACCGACAGCGGGCGGCGCAGCACGTCGGCGTACGTCTGCATGAGGAAGCGGTTCTTGAGCAGGCCGCCGGCGACCACGAACTCCTCGACCGGCACCCCGGCCGCCTCGAACGTCTCCACGATCGTGCGGGCGCCGAAGGCGGTGGCCTCGATGAGCGCGCGGTAGACGTCCTCGGGGCGGGTGGCGAGCGTCTGCCCGACGATGACGCCGGACAGGGTGTGGTCGACCAGGACCGAGCGGTTGCCGCCGTGCCAGTCGAGCGCGACCAGCCCGTGCTGCCCGACCTTCTGCGCGGCCGCGAGCGAGGTCAGGTACTCGTGCAGCCCGACTCCCGCCTCCGCCGCCCGCTCGGCGTACGACGCGGGCACGCAGTTGTCCACGAACCAGCCGAAGATGTCGCCGACGGCGGACTGGCCCGCCTCGTAGCCCCACAGTCCGGGGACGATGCCGTCGCGCACCACGCCGCACATGCCGGGAACCTCGGCGAGCTGGTCGGAGCACATGACGTGGCAGGTGGAGGTGCCCATGATGGCGACCATCTGGCCCGGCCGCACGGCGTCGGCCGCGGCCGCGGTGACGTGGGCGTCGACGTTGCCGACCGCCACCGCGATCCCCTCGGGCAGCCCCGTCCACTCGGCGGCCCGCGCGGTCAGGTGACCGGCGAGGCCGCCGAGCGGAGCGAGCCGCGCCTTATTGCCGTCCGTCCCGGACGGACCCTGGCCGAGCTTCCGGGTGAACCCGGAGAAGGCGGGATTGAGCGCGGCCAGGAAGTCCTCGGACGGATAGCCTCCGTCCTGGTAAACGGCCTTGTACCCGGCGGTGCAGACGTTGCGGGTCTCCACCCCGGTGAGCTGCCAGATGATCCAGTCGGCGGCCTCGATCCAGCGGTCGGCCCGCTCATAGATCTCCGGGTCCTCCTCCAGCAGTTGCAGGCCCTTGGCGAAGGCCCACTCGGAGGAGATCTTGCCGCCGTACCGCGGCAGCCACGCCTCGCCGCGCTCGGCGGCCAGCGCGTTGATCCGGTCGGCGTGCGGCTGTGCCGCGTGGTGCTTCCAGAGCTTCGGCCAGGCGTGCGGCCGCTCGGGGAACTCCTCGCACAGCGGGTGGCCGTCGGCCGTGGCGGGCAGGATCGTGCAGGCCGTGAAGTCCGTGCCGATGCCGACCACCTGCTCCGCGGCGACCTGCGCGTCGGCCAGGGCCTTCGGCACGGCGTTGCGCAGCACGTCGATCCAGTCGGCCGGCGACTGCAGGGCCCAGTCCGGTCCGAGGCGGACGCCGGAGCCGGGCAGCGCGTCCTCGATCACGCGGTGGGCGTACTCGTGCACGGCGCTGCCCAGCTCCGCGCCGTCGCTCACGCGCACCACCACGGCGCGGCCTGACAACGTTCCGTAATCCACACCGACCACGTAACGGTCACTGTTAACGTTCACACTCAACCTCCAGAGGCTCTGGCGCCGGCCACGCCCGGAGCGGGGGCCGCCGGCCGGCGATGCGGCCGGCAGCCCGAAACCGGTTTCCATCGATATCTGCGGCCATCAGCGCGCGGTGCCGGCCCTGCGCTTGGTCCACACGTCGAACGCCACCGCGGCGAGCAGCACCGCGCCTTTGACCAGCATGACCCGCTCACTGGGCGAGCCGATCAGCGACATGCCGTTGTTGATCACCGCCATGATCAGACCACCGGTGATCGCGCCGACCACCTTGCCCACGCCGCCCTGCACGGCCGCGCCGCCGATGAAGGCCGCGGCGATCGCGTCCAGCTCGAAGCTGTTGCCCGCGGTGGGACCCGCCTGGTTGAGCCGTCCGGCGAAGATGACGCCGGCGATCGCGGACAGCACCCCCATGTTGACGAAGATCCAGAAGACCACCGACTTGACCTTGACGCCGGACATCACGGCCGCCTGCAGGTTTCCGCCGATCGCGTAGATCTGCCGCCCGAACACGGTGCGGTTGGCCATCAGCGAGTACGCCAGCACGAGCGCCGCCAGCAGCACGAGCACCCACGGCAGGTTCTTGAAGCGGGCGAGCTGCACGACGAGGAAGAGGATCAGCGCGGCTCCGGCCGCCATCTTCAGCGCGAACAGCACCAGGGGGTCGACCGCCTGGCCGTAGCCCTTGCGGGCGCTCCGCGTGCGCCACTGCGCGAGGACCATGCCGGCGATCGCGACGATGCCGACCAGCAGGCTGAACAGGTCGGCGCCCCCGAGCGGGCCGAGGCCGACGTTGCCCAGCCAGCCGTCGGTGAAGCCGTTGGCCAGCGTACGGACCTGGTCCGGGAACGGGCCGATGCCCTGGTTGCCCAGGACGGTGAGGGTCAGCGCCCGGAACAGCAACATGCCGGCCAGCGTGACGATGAACGCGGGGATGCCGAAGTACGCGATCCAGTACCCCTGCCAGGCCCCGATCAGCGCGCCTGCCACGAGCGTGATCAGCAGGGCCGCCGGCCAGGGCACGCCCATGTTCACCATGAGCACCGCGGCCAGCGCGCCGGTGACCGCGACAACCGAGCCGACCGACAGGTCGATGTGCCCCGCGATGATGATCAGGATCATCCCGATCGCGAGGATCAGGATGTAGGAGTTCTGGACGATGATGTTGGAGATGTTCTGCGGCTGCAGCAGTGCGCCGTCGGTCAGCACCGAGAACAACACGATGATCAGCGCGAAGGCGATGTAGATGCCGCTGGAGCGCAGGTTGAGCGACAGCCCGCCGAGCGACACCCGGCCCGGCCGCCCCGGCGCTCCCCCGCCGCCCTTGGCGCCGACCTCCACGTCGGCGGGCGTGATGCTGCTCATGCGAGCTACTCCTGTCCCTTGGTCATGAGATACATGAGGCGTTCCTGCGTGGCCTCCTCGCGCGGCACCTCACCGGTGACGCGCCCCTCCGAGAGCGTGTAGATGCGGTCGCAGAGACCGAGCAGCTCGGGCAGCTCGGACGAGATCACCAGCACGGCCTTGCCCTGCTCCGCGAGACGGTTGATGATCATGTATATCTCGTACTTGGCGCCGACGTCGATGCCCCGGGTCGGCTCGTCGAGGATCAGCACGTCCGGCTCGGTCAGGATCCACTTGGAGAGCACGACCTTCTGCTGGTTGCCGCCGCTCAGCTTGCCGACGACGCTGTCGACGCCGGGCGCCTTGATGTTCATGCTCGCGCGGAACTGCTGGGCGACGCGGTATTCCTCGTACTCGTTGACCCAGCCCCGCCTCGACAGGCCCTTGAGCCAGGCCGCGCTGATGTTGCGCTTGATGTCGTCGATGAGGTTGAGGCCGTACCTCTTGCGGTCCTCGGTGGCGTAGGCGACGCCGTGCCTGATCGCGTCCTGCACGGTGCGGATCTCGATCGGCTCGCCGTTCTTGAAGATCCTTCCGGAGATGTGGACCCCGTACGTCCGCCCGAACACGCTCATCGCCAGCTCGGTGCGGCCGGCGCCCATCAGCCCGGCCAGGCCCACGATCTCGCCACGGCGCAGCGTGAGCGAGGCACCGTCGACCACCTTCCGGCCGGGCTGGCTGGGGCTGTAGACCGTCCAGTCCTCGATGCGGAACGCCTCCTCGCCGATCGCCGGCGTGCGCGGCGGGAAGCGGTTGTCGAGGGCGCGGCCGACCATCCCGGAGATGATGCGGTCCTCGGTCACGGAGTCGGCGGCCATGTCCAGGGTCTCGATCGTGCGCCCGTCACGGAGGATCGTGACGGAGTCGGCGATCGCGGTCACCTCGTTGAGCTTGTGCGAGATGATCACGCACGTGATGCCCTCGTCCCTGAGCCCGCGCAGCAGGTCGAGCAGGTGGGCCGAGTCCTCGTCGTTGAGCGCCGCGGTCGGCTCGTCGAGGATGAGGAGCCTGACCTCCTTCGACAGCGCCTTGGCGATCTCCACGAGCTGCTGCTTGCCGACGCCGATGTCGGCGACCGTCGTCGTCGGGTTCTCGCGCAGGCCGACCCGCTTCAGCAGCTCACCGGCCTCGTAGTTGGTGCGGTTCCAGTCGATGACGCCGCGCGTGGCCCGCTCGTTGCCGAGGTAGATGTTCTCCGCGATCGACAGCTGCGGGCACAGTGCCAGCTCCTGGTGGATGATGACGATGCCGGCGCGCTCGCTGTCGCGGATGCCGCCGAACTCGCAGCGCCTGCCCTCGAAGGTGATCTCGCCTTCGTACTGGCCGTGGGGATAGACCCCGGACAGCACCTTCATCAACGTCGACTTGCCGGCGCCGTTCTCGCCGCAGATCGCGTGGATCTCACCGCGCCGGACCGCCAGGTTGACGTCCTGCAGGGCCTTCACCCCGGGGAATGTCTTGGTGATCCCGCTCATCCGCAAGATGTGCTCGGTCATGTGCCCCCCGCTCAGGGAGGGCCCGGGGACTCCTCCCCGGGCCCGGATCCCTACTTGAGCTGGTCCTCGGTGTAGTAGTTGCTGCCGATGAGGACTTCCTTGTAGTTGTCCTTGTCGACGATCACCGGGTCCAGCAGGTACGACGGAACGACCTTGTTGCCGTTGTTGTAGTCCGTGGTGTTGTTCACCTCGGGCTTCTGGCCCTTCAGCACCGCGTCGGCCATCTTCACGGTCTGCTCCGCGAGCTTGCGGGTGTCCTTGAAGATGGTGGAGTACTGCTCACCGGCGATGATCGACTTGACCGACGCCAGCTCGGCGTCCTGACCGGTCACGACCGGGTACGGCTGGCCGCTGGTGCCGTAGCCGGAGCTCTTGAGCGCCGACAGGATGCCGATGGACAGCCCGTCGTACGGCGAGAGCACGCCGTCGACCTTGGCGTCGCCGGTGTAGGTCTTGGTGAGGATGTCCTCCATGCGCTTCTGCGCCGTGGCGGGGTCCCACCGCAGGATGGCGGCCTGCTTGAAGTCGGTCTGGCCGCTCTTGACCTTCAGCGTGCCGTCGTCGATCTTCGGCTTGAGCACCGACATCGCGCCGTTCCAGAAGAAGGTGGCGTTGTTGTCGTCGGGCGAGCCGCCGAACAGCTCGACGTTGAACGGGCCCTTCTTGCCGCTGTCGACGCCGAGGCCCTTCAACAGCGAGGTCGCCTGCTGCACGCCGACCTTGAAGTTGTCGAAGGTGGCGTAGTAGTCGACGTTCGGGCTGTTGCGGATGAGCCGGTCGTAGGCGATGACCGGGATCTTGTTGTCCGCGGCCTCCTGCAGCTGCGAGGTGAGCGCGGTGCCGTCGATCGAGGCGATGATCAGGAGCTTGGCGCCCTTGGTGATCTGGTTCTCGATCTGGTTGACCTGGGTGGGGATATCGTTCTCGGCGTACTGGAGGTCCACCTTGTAGCCGAGGGCCTCGAGCTGCTGCTTGACGTTGTCGCCGTCGTGGATCCAGCGCTCCGACGACTTGGTCGGCATGGTGACGCCGATCAGGGCCCCGGCGTTGCCGGCCGCGGAGGACGCGGACGCCTCGACGTCCACCGTCTTCTGGCTGGAGCCGCAGGCCGTCATGGTCGCGGCGAGCGCGATGGCGGACACCACGCCCCCGATTCGTAGCAACCTCATATGCATCTCCTTGGTTGGGGGGTGGCCGCACAGCTGGATGCGGCCGATAGAAGGGATAGGACTTTTCCGCACATCAAGGAGTTCGGCGGCGCGATCCCCCCGAGAACACGCGCTGCAGGAGGATGAAGACGAAGAGCAGCAGACCAATGAAGATCCTGGTCCACCACGAGCTGAGCGTGCCCTCGAAGCTGATGATCGTCTGGATCAGTCCCAGCACGAGCACGCCGAGCACGGTGCCGAGCAGGAAGCCGCTCCCGCCGGTCAGCAGCGTGCCGCCGATGACGACCGCGGCGATCGCGTCCAGCTCCATGCCCACGGCGCTGAGCCCGTAGCCCGACAGCGAGTAGAAGGCGAACAGCAGGCCGCCGAGGGCCGAGCAGAACCCGCTGATCGTGTAGACCGCGATCTTCGTACGGGCCACCGGCAGACCCATGAGCAGGGCCGACTGCTCGCTGCCGCCGGTCGCGTAGACGTTGCGGCCGAGCCGGGTGTAGTGCAGCACGTACGCCGCGATCAGCACGACCACCACCGCGATCACCGCGCTCGGGGAGACCGACAGGTCGCCGCCGAGGTTGATCCGCGTCTGGGCGATGTCGGTGAACGTCTGGTTCTCGATCGGGATCGACTCGGTGCTGATCGTGTAGCACAGGCCGCGGGCGAGGAACATGCCGGCCAGCGTGACGATGAACGGCTGGATCTCGAAGTAGTGGATGATCGCGCCCATGGCCAGGCCCAGCACCGCGCCGATCACCAGCACCAGGGCCATGACCGCGTACGCCGGCCAGCCGTCCTTCAGCAGGCTGGCGCTCAGCATCGTGGCGAGCGCGACCACCGAGCCGACCGACAGGTCGATGCCGCCGGTGAGGATCACGAACGTCATGCCGACCGCGACGACCAGCAGGAAGGCGTTGTCGATGAAGACGTTGAGGATGATCTGCCCGGTGGCGAAGTTGTCGTAGCGGATGCCGCCCGCCACGAACATCGCCACGAACAGCCCCGCGGTCACCAGGACGGGGATGTACTTCGGCGGGACCGTACGCCGGCGGAGGTCCCGCAGGCCGGTGATGCTCGTCATGCCGAGACCCTCACCTTCTCTTCGGCCGCCGGGCGCGCCGCTATCGGGCGCCTGCGGCGGTGGAACACCTTCGCGCGGAAGGCCGGGGACTGGATCAGGCAGACGATCGTCACCACGAGCGCCTTGAACAGCAGCGTCGTCTCCGGCGGGACGCCGATCGAGTAGATCGTGGTGGTCAGCGTCTGGATGATGAGGGCGCCCAGCACGGTGCCGCTCAGCGAGAAGCGGCCGCCGGACAGCGGGGTGCCGCCGATGACGACGGCGAGGATCGCGTCCAGCTCGATCCACAGGCCGGCGTTGTTGCCGTCGGCGCTGGAGACGTTCGAGCTGATCATGAGTCCGGCGATGCCGGCGCACAGCCCGCAGAACGCGTACACCGTCATGAGCACGCCGCGGGCGCTGATGCCGGCCAGGCGGCTCGCCTCGGCGTTGCCGCCGACCGACTCGATGAGCAGGCCGAGCGCCAGGCGCCGGGTGAGGAACGCGGTGAGCGCGAGCACGACCGCCACGATGATGATCCCGAACGGCAGCGTCAGCCAGTATCCGCCGCCGATCAGCTTGTACGGCGAGCTGTTGACGGTGGTGATCTGGCCGTCGGTGATGAGCTGGGCCAGGCCGCGCCCGGCGACCATCAGGATCAGCGTCGCGATGATCGGCTGGATGCCGATGCCCGCGACGAGGAAGCCGTTCCAGGCGCCGAGGACCACCGACAGCACCAGCGCGAGGCCCACGGCCCCGAGCACGCCGCCCACGGAGTTCTGGTCGGACAGGCCGCTGATGCGCAGGCAGGCCAGCGCACCGGCGATCGCCACGACCGAGCCGACCGACAGGTCGATGCCGCTGGTGGCGATGACCAGCGTCATGCCGAGCGACACCAGGATCAGTGGCGCGCCGAACCGGACGATGTCGATCAGGCTGCCGTAGAGGTGCCCCTCCTTCATCTGGATCTTGAAGAAGTTGTCCGTGAAGAAGAGGTTCAGCGCCAGCAGCGCGACCAGGATGACCAGGGGCCAGAACAGTCGGTGCTTCAGGATCCGGCTCATGATCGGGCTCCGCTCGCGATCGTCTCCGTCAGTGTGTCGGTGGTCAGGCGCTCGTCGTTGTCCAGTTCCGCGACGAGCCGACGGTCGCGCAACACGCCGACCTTGTGGCTGAGCCGCAGCACCTCCTCCAGCTCGGCGGAGATGAACAGCACGGCCATCCCGCCGTCCGACAGCTCGGCGACGAGACGCTGGATCTCGGCCTTGGCGCCGACGTCGATGCCGCGGGTGGGCTCGTCGAGGATGAGCAGGCGGGGCTCCAGGATGAGCCAGCGGGCCAGCAGCACCTTCTGCTGGTTGCCGCCGCTGAGGTTCTTGATGAGCTGGTCGGGGTTGGCCGGGCGGATGTTCAGCGCGGCGATGTACTTTTCGACCAGTTCATCCTGCTTGCGCCGTGGGATCGGCCGGGTCCAGCCGCGGGCGGCCTGCAGGGCGAGGATGAGGTTCTCCCGGACCGTCAGGTCGGGGATCAGTCCCTCCGCCCGCCGGTTCTCCGAACAGAAGGCCAGCTTCCTGGAGACCGCGGATCGGGGCGTGCGCAGGTTGACCTGCTCGCCGCCGATCTTCAGCGATCCGGTGCCGGCGTGGTCGGCTCCGAACAGCAGCCGGGCGATCTCCGTACGGCCCGAGCCGAGCAGCCCGGCCAGGCCGACGACCTCGCCCTCGTGGATGGTGAGCGTGAACGGCTGGATGGCGCCGGTGCGGCCCAGTTGCTCGGCCTCCACCAGCGGGGCGCCCTCGCGGGCCGGCGGGCGCTCCTCCAGCTTCTCCAGGTCGGCGAGCTCGCGGCCGATCATCTTGCCGATCAGCTCGACCTGGCTCAGCTCGCTGGTGAGGTACTCCCCCACGAGCGTGCCGTTGCGCAGGACCGTCATCCGGTCGGAGATCTCGTAGATCTGGTCGAGGAAGTGCGAGACGAACAGGATCGCGATGCCCTGCTCCTTGAGCCTGCGCATCACCCGGAAGAGCTGGGCGACCTCGCCCGCGTCGAGGCTGGAGGTGGGCTCGTCGAGGATGAGCACCTTCGCGTCGATGTCGACGGCCCGCGCGATCGCGACCATCTGCTGGATCGCCAGCGAGTACGACGACAGGGGCGCCGACACGTCGAGGTCGAGGTCGAGCCGGGCGAGGATCTCCGCGGCCCTGCGGCGCATCGCCTTCCACTGGATGCGGCCGAGCCGGCGGGGCTCACGGCCGATGAAGATGTTCTCCGCCACCGACAGGTTCGCGCAGAGGTTGACCTCCTGGTAGACGGTGCTGATGCCCGCCTGCTGCGCGGCGAGGGGGCTGGAGAAGGCGACCGGCCGGCCCTCCAGCTCGATCTCGCCTGCGTCGATGTCGTAGACGCCGGTCAGCACCTTGATCAAGGTGGACTTGCCGGCGCCGTTCTCCCCCATCAGCGCGTGGACCTCGCCCGGAAGCAACCGGAAGTCGACGCCGTCCAGTGCCTTCACGCCGGGGAACTGCTTGCCGATCCCGCTCATCCGCAGGATCGGCGCGGGTGCGGCCATGCGGCGCCCCTCTCTGTGTCTCCCGCTCACCGTCGGAGCGCTTACTTCCGCCTGGTCGTGCCGGAGGCGCGCAATGGAACGCCTCCCTCGTCGCTCGGGGGTCACTCGTTCCTCGCTCCCCACTCGCTCCTCAGTCCAGATCGGCGGCGCGCCCCTCCGGATCGCTCGTTGTCTCCCGCTCACCGTTGGAGCGCGCACTCCTCCGGATCGCTCGATCCTCGTGTCTCGTCGTCATGGGCGGGCCGCCCCGCGGCGGGGGCGGCCCGGAATCCGATCAGTACTTGCGGTTGGGCAGGGCCTCCTTGGCCTGCTCCTGGGTGAAGGTGGTCTCCTCGGTGACCACCCGCTGGGGCACCTGCTCGCCCTTGACGACCTTCTTGGCGAGGTCCATGAGCTGGGTGCCGAGCAGCGGGGAGCACTCGACGATGAAGTTGATCTTGCCGTCGGCGAGGGCCTGCATGCCGTCGTGCACCGCGTCGACCGTGATGATCTTGATGTCCTTGCCCGGGACCTTGCCCGCGCCCTCGATCGCCTCAATGGCGCCGAGGCCCATGTCGTCGTTGTGCGCGTACAGCACGTCGATCTTGGGGTTGGACTTCAGGAAGGCCTCCATGACCTCCTTGCCCTTGGCGCGGGTGAAGTCGCCGCTCTGCGAAGCGATGATCTTGAACTTCGGGTCGGCGGAGATGACCTGCTGGAAGCCGGCCTTGCGGTCGTTGGCGGGCGCGGAGCCGGTGGTGCCCTCCAGCTGGACGATGTTCACGTCGTCCTTGCTGTCCTTGTACTGGTCGACCAGCCACTGACCGGCCTTCTTGCCCTCCTCGACGAAGTCGGAGCCGAGGAAGGTCTTGTACAGGCTGGTGTCCTTGGAATCCACGGCCCGGTCGGTGAGGATGACCGGGATCTTCGCGTTCTGCGCCTCCTTGAGGACGGTGTCCCAGCCCGACTCCACCACCGGCGAGAAGGCGATGACGTCGACCTTCTGCTGGATGTAGGAGCGGATGGCCTTGATCTGGTTCTCCTGCTTCTGCTGAGCGTCGGAGAACTTCAGCTCGATGCCGGCCGCCTTGGCGGACTCCTGGATGTCCTTGGTGTTGGCGGTGCGCCAGCCGCTTTCCGCGCCGACCTGGGCGAAGCCCATCACGAGCTTTCCGTCGTCGGCGCCACCGCCGGACGAACCACCGCTGCCGCCACTGCTGCTGCTGCAACCGGCCATCGTCAGGGCCGTGGCACCGGCCAGGATCAGTGCCGAGATCCTCTTCAACACTGTGGGGATCCTTTCTAACTGTTAGCGCTAACACCTACGGCACAGCGCTGGTCATCAATGTGTTTCCGTACGGCTAGCGCGCGGCGACGGCCGTGCTTCCCCTGAGCACGAACTGGGGAGGCACGACGAGACGCTCATGGGGCAACGCCTCGCCCGACTCGATCTGCCGGAGCAGCACGTCGATGCTGCGCCTGCCTACGGCCCCGAAGTCCTGTCTGATGGTGGTGAGCGGCGGGGAGAAGAACTCCGACTCAGGGATGTCGTCGAAGCCCACGATGCTGATCTGCTCGGGGACTTTCACCCCCTCCTCCGTGAACGCGCGCAGGAGACCGAGCGCCATCTGGTCGTTGGCGACGAACACCGCGGTGACGTCGCCGGCCATGGCGGCGAGCTCCTTGCCGGCGTGGTAGCCCGATCGGGGGCTCCAGTCGCCGGTCAGCATGCCGGGGACGGGCCGCCCCGCGGCGGTCAGCACCGCGCGCCAGCCCTCGATCCGGCCCTCGGCCTCCAGCCAGTCCGCCGGGCCGCTGACATGCCAGACGGTCTCGTGCCCGAGGTCGAGCAGGTGCGAGGTCGCCAGCCTGGCGCCCTCGACCTGGTCGACGCTCACCACGGAGACCTCGCCCTGATGCCAGCCCTCGACGGCCACGGCGGGCATGCCCGCCGGCAGGTCGTCGAGCGCCCGGGCCGCCGACCGCTGCGGGGCGACGACGACGATGCCGTCCACGCCCTGCTCGGCGAGGTAGCCGATCGCGTCGTTCACGCCGGCCCTGTCGATGGTCCGCAGGCTCACGATGCTCACGAAGTAGCCCGCGTCCCTCGCGGCCTGCTCGATTCCGTATACCGTGCTCGCCGGGCCGTACAGCGTCGTGTCGAAGCTGACCACGCCCAGCGTGCGCGAGTGCTTGGTGACCAGGGCCCGGGCGACGAGGTTGCGGCGGTAACCGAGCTGGTCGATGGCCCGCATGACCCGGGTGCGGGTCTCGGCGCGGACGTTCGGATGGTCGTTGAGCACCCGCGAGACCGTCTGGTGCGACACTCCGGCCAGCCTGGCCACGTCGGCCATGACGGGCGGGCGGCGGTCGACGTTGGGTCCCACTGGCGCTCCTCTCAACTGCTTGGGAAGACTGTGAGCGTTAACACGACCCGCCGTCAAGGTGGTGGCCGGTTACGGTCCGGTCACACCGAAACATCGCGTTAACGTCCTATTGACGGACATGCCGCATGGCCCTTAACTGGTGGCCGAATCCAGCTTGTTAGCGCTCACTTCGCGACCATCTCGTGATGTTAACGCTAACAGAAACCGGAGGAGCCCCCCGAATGAGCAGAAAGGCCTGGTCACTGGCCTTGTCGGCGGCCCTGGCGAGCGGTGTGGTGAGCGGCGCGCTCTCCACCACGCCGGCTCAGGCCGAAACCGCCGACCCGATCCCCGCCGGCGCGGCCGTCGACCAGTTCGACGCCGCCGCGCTCGGTCCCGACTGGCAGGTTCTCAACCCCGACAACACCCAGTGGTCCCTGAGCGAGCGGCCCGGCAGCCTGCGGATCCACTCGCTGAAGGGCGACACCTACCAGACCGACAACTCGGCCAAGAACATCTTCCTCATGGACGTCCCCGCCGGGGACTTCGAGGTCGTCACGAAGTTCAGCGCCCCGGTCGCGCTCGACTACCAGAGCGCCGGTATCTTCGCCTGGCAGGACTGGGACAACTACGTCCGCGCCGGTCTCGCGCACGTCGGCTCGTCCGGGGGCAACGTCATCGAGACCGACACCGAAGTGAAGGCGGCCTTCACCGCGGCCTTCGCGAGCCGCTCCGGATCCACGGGGGAGATCCTCAAGCTGGCGAGGTCGGGCAACCAGTTCACCTCGTCGTACTGGGACGGCTCGGCCTGGGTGCAGGCGTCCAAGGTCACCGCCGCGCTGGACGTCAAGCAGGTCGGCCTGTTCGCGCTGTCCGCGCAGAACGGCACGCCGATCGCGGCCGACTTCGACTACTTCGCGGTCAAGGCGGCCGAGGGCAAGGCGATCGTCCCGTCCGGCGCGTTCACGCTGCGCGCGGCCGGCTCCGCGCCGTACCTGTCGGCCGACAAGGACGGGCAGGTCGTCGCCTCCGACGCCCAGGCCATGACGAGCCTCGCGGTCACCGCCGAGGACAAGGGCGACGGCACGGTGGCGCTCAAGGACCTGAGCGGCAAGGGCTACCTGCAGGTCGCCGACGACTCCACGGTGCGCCTCGGCTCCACGGCTGGAGCGTTCCAGCTCCGTGACGCCGGCGGCGGCAAGGTGTACCTGTCGGCCGGGGACAGGCGGATCGCGGTCAGCGACGGCAGACTCGTCGCCACAGGCCAGAGCACGACGACGCAGGGGACGAAGTTCCAGGTCGAGGGCTATGCCAAGGACGTCGGCGAGCTCAAGGTGGACACCACCGCCGCCGGCACCAAGGTCAGCCCCAACCTGTACGGCATCTTCTACGAGGACATCAACCACGCGGCCGACGGCGGCCTGTACGCCGAGCTCGTGCAGAACCGGTCCTTCGAGTTCAACTCGGTCGACAACCGGAACTACAACGGCCTGACCGCGTGGACCAAGGTCGGGCGCGGCGGCGCGACCGGCACGGCCGCGGTGTCCGGCGACCAGCCGCTGAACAGCAACAACCGCAACTTCCTGCGGCTGGACATCACGAACCCGGGCGCCGGCTACGGCGTGAGCAACGCCGGCTTCAACAAGGGCATCGCGGTCCAGGCCGGCAAGACCTACGACCTGTCGCTGTTCGCCCGGCGCACCGGCGGCGGCCCGATCACCGCCTCCGTCGAGAGCGCGGACGGCTCCAAGGTGTACGGCACCGCCACGATCGACGTCCAATCGGCCGACTGGAAGAAGTACACCGCGACGATCACCGCGAACGAGACCACGGACGCCGCGCGCCTGGTCGTGCTGGCCGGTGGCACCGGCCGGGTCGACCTCGACATGATCTCGCTGTTCCCCGAGGACACCTTCAAGGGCCGCGAGAACGGCATGCGCAAGGACATCGCCGAGACGATCGCCGCGCTCAAGCCGCGGTTCCTGCGCTTCCCCGGCGGTTGCGTGACCAACGTCGGCACCTACGACCCGTACTCGCTCAACCAGGACCGGCGCCGCATCTACCAGTGGAAGGAGACGCTCGGCCCGGTCGAGGAGCGGCCGACGAACTTCAACTTCTGGGGCTACAACCAGACGTACGGCATCGGCTACTACGAGTACTTCCAGTTCGCCGAGGACCTGGGCGCCGAGCCGCTGCCGGTGCTGTCGGTGGGCGTCAACGGCTGCAACGAGAACCGGCCGCTCACCGACGAGGCCAAGCTCCAGCGGTGGGTCCAGGACACGCTCGACCTGATCGAGTTCGCCAACGGGCCGGCCGACTCCACCTGGGGTTCCAAGCGGGCGGCGATGGGCCACCCCAAGCCGTTCGACCTCAAGTACATCGGCCTCGGCAACGAGGAGATCTACACCGAGTTCTTCACGAACTTCCCCAAGTTCGCGAGCGCGATCCGGGCCAAGTACCCGAACATCAAGATCCTCTCGAACGCCGGCCAGACGTCCCAGGGCTCCTGGTTCGACCGGATGTGGCAGTTCGCCCGTGACCAGAAGGCCGACCTGGTCGACGAGCACTACTACAACGACCCGAGCTGGTTCCTGGCCAACAACCACCGTTACGACAACTACGACCGGAGCGGCCCGCACGTGTTCGTCGGCGAGTACGCCTCGAAGGGCAACACGTACTGGAACGCGCTGACCGAGGCGTCGTACCTGACCGGCATCGAGCGCAACTCCGACGTCGTCGACCTGGCGTCGTACGCGCCGCTGCTGTCCAACGTCGACTACGTCAACTGGACGCCGGACCTCATCTGGTTCGACAACGACCAGGTCTACGGCTCGCCCAGCTACTACGTGCAGCGCCTGTTCTCCCGAAACGTGGGCGACACCGTGCTGCCGAGCACCTACAAGGCGAGCCCGCTGCCCGTGGACGACATCAAGGGCGCCATCGGACTCGGCTCCTGGAGCACCCAGGTCCGCTACGACGACGTCAAGGTGACCGGGGCCGACGGCACGGTCCTGTTCAGCGACGACTTCTCGAACGGCACGGGCAAGTGGACCCCCGGCCAGGGGACGTGGGCGGTGCAGGACGGCGCGTACGTACAGACGGCCAACGTGACCGACGCCCGGTCCACGGCCGGCTCGACGGACTGGTCCAACTACACGCTGGAGGTCACCGCCCGCAAGACCGGCGGCGCCGAGGGCTTCCTGGTGATGTTCGGCGCGAAGGACACCGGCAACTTCTACTGGTGGAACATCGGCGGCTGGAACAACACCCAGTCGGCCGTCGAGAAGGCGACGAACGGCTCCAAGTCGTCGATCGCGACGTCGAGCACCACGGTTCAGACCGGTCGCGACTACAAGATCAAGATCCAGGTCTCCGGGCGGCACATCACCACCTGGCTGGACGGCCAGAAGATCAACGACTTCACCGACAACGCCGCCGTCGAGCCGCTCTACCAGGTGGTCTCGAAGGACAGCGGCACCGGCGACGTGGTGGTCAAGGCCGTCAACGTCCAGGACACCGCCGTGCGCAGCACGGTCGACCTCGGCGGCGCCAAGATCGCCCCGAAGGCCGTCGTCACCTCGCTGACCGGTGACCTCGCCGCCGTCAACTCGCTCGCCGAGCCCACGAAGATCTCCCCGGTCGAGCGGGAGGTGAGCGGATTCTCCTCCGCCTTCACCTACGACTTCCCGGCCCACTCGGTGACGTTCATCCGCCTCGGCAAGGACACCAGGACCGACACGACCGTCACCGCCCACGCGTCGCCCAAGCAGGTGAAGCAGGGCAAGAAGGTCCAGGTCCACTACAGCGTGGACCCGGAGGGCGCGACCGGTCGGGTGACCGTGTCCGAGGGTGCCACGATCCTCGGCGAGGGGACGCTCAACCCCGGCGGCCAGGGCAAGACCGAACTCGGCCTCGACCTGCCGGCCGGCACGCACGAGCTCACCGTCTCCTACTCCGGCGACGCCCGCTTCCGGCCGTCGGCCACCACGGTGACGCTGGAGGTGAAGCCGTAACAAGCGGCCGCCCGGGGTGCGCCGTCTCACCAGGCACCGGCGCCCCGGGCGGCTCCTCCCAAGCGGCGGCAGGCGTGGACACGCCTGCCGCCGCCCTCACATGTGTCCCCTTTTTCAGGGGCTGATGCCGGTGCTCTCCCTCACCACGAGTTCGGGCTCCACCATGCGCCTGGCCTCGCCTTCCACCCCGGCGATACGGTCCAGCAGGAGCTGGAACGCCTGCCGGCCGACCTCGCCGAAGTTCTGCCGGACGGTGGTCAGCGGCGGCCAGAAGTAGGCCGCCTCGGGGACGTCGTCGAAGCCGACAACGCTCACGTCCTCTGGAACTCGCCGGCCCGTCTCGCGCAGGGCCCGCAGCACGCCCATCGCCATGTGGTCGTTGGCCACGAAGATCGCCGTCACGTCGGGCTCACGGGCGAGCCGCTTGCCGATCTCGTAGCCGGAGTGGGCGGTCCAGTCGCCGACCAGCGGCTCGGGCACCTCCCTGCCCTCCGCCTCCAGCGCCGACCGCCAGCCGGCCACCCGGCCGCTCGCGTCGATCCAGTTGGGCGGGCCCGACAGGTGCCAGACGGTGCGATGACCGAGGCTGAGCAGGTGGCGGGTGGCCCGGGCGGCGCCGGCGTACTGGTCCACCGCCGCCACCGGCACCGGCAGGTCCGTGCCTCCGCCGACGTCGACCACCGGGAGGCCGGGGGGAAGGTGCCGGAGCCCCTCGGCGGCCGACTCGTGCGGCGCGACGACGATGACGCCGTCCACGGACTGGGACCGCAGGCGGTCGATTCCCCTGGTGATCCAGCTGCGGTTGAGCGCGGGCAGGCTGGCGATGCTGACCAGGTAGTCGCTGTCCCTGGCGGCCTGCTCAATGCCGAACAACGTGGAGGCCGGGCCGTACAGGGTGGTGTCGAAGCAGACGACCCCCAGCACGCCCGAGCGGCCGGTCACCAGGACCCGCGCCGCCGAATTGGGCCGGTAGTCGAGCTCGCGGACCGCCGCGAGAACGCGCGCCCGGGTCTCCGGGCGCACCTTCTCCGGGGCGTTCAGCACTCTCGACACCGTCATCGCCGACACTCCTGCCAGCTCCGCGACGTCCTCCATGACCGCCGCCTTCGGGCGTTCGGTCGGGCTCTCTCCAGGCCGGACCTTCGTCATCCGCCGCGCCCCGCTCATTCCGGATCAGGTTTCCTGACTGTTTGCGATAACAGCGAGCCGTGTCAATACCGTGATGATCACTGTTGCGTCACGAGCCCGCTGAGGAACGTTCCGCCTGGTGACCACGTACGCGCAAGGCCCCCAGCTCATGGTATCGCTAACAGGTCCTCGGGCTTCTGCGTTAGCCCGGGGTGAGTCAACACGGGGCATCGCGAAGTTCCCCTCGGGCGAGCCAGGCGAGGGCGCACAGGAGCACGATCGCCCCGCCCACCTGTACGGCCGACATGCGCTCCCCCAGCAGCACGACGCCGATGACGGCGGCGACGAGAGGTTCGAGCAGGGAGATGACCGCCGCCGTGGTGCCACCGACGACGCGCAACCCCGCGAAGAACAGCCCGTACGCGAGCGCCGTCGGCACCGCCGCCAGGTAGCCGAGCAGCAGCACGTTGGTCACGGCGTGCCCGGCGGGCATCAGCCCTCCGGCAGCGGCGAGCGGGAGCAGGCAGGCCGCGCCTCCGGCGAACCCCCATACGGCCACGCCGTCGGCGGGCATCCGGCGGGTTGTGAGCGTGACGAGGGAGTAGGCCGCCGCCGACAGCAACGCGTAGCCGGCGCCCGCCGGGGTGACCGTCCGCGCGCCTCCCGTGAGCATGGCCAGCCCGGCGACGGCGAGCGCGCCGCAGGCGAGGCCGGTGCGGCCCAGCGGCTCGCCCAGGAAGACCCGGCCACCGGCCGCCACCAGAAGCGGCGTGGCGCCCATCGTCATCATGGTGGCGACCGCGACCCCGGCCTCGGCGATCGCCCCGAAGTAGGCCGCCTGGCACACCGCCATCGCCGGGCCGACGAGCAGCACCGCCCGCCAGGAGGGGCGGCTGCGGGCGACGGCGAGCAGGAGCGCCGCGCCGCAGGCGAAGCGCCAGAACGACACGGCGACGGGACTCAGTTGTCCCGCGCCGTGCAGGACAGCCCCCGCCGCTCCCCCGGTTCCCCAGGCGATCGCGGCGGCGGACACGTAGACGAGGCCCTGCCGTACGGACAGGGCTGGAGCGTGGTTCATCGACGTCTCTCCAGTGAGGTGGGCCCGATTCCCGCAGGCGGGCAGGGACCACCGGCCGGGCCGCCCAGGCCCGGCTCACCGGATGGCGCCGCCCGCTAGCGGGCGGGCGGCGGAGAGACGATCAATGTCATGCGGGCACGGTAACGGGTCCGCCCGGCCCGCCGCATCACCATTTCGGCACTTTCGGGGGTGCCGGTGCGCGCGGCGGGAACCGGAAGGCTTAGTCTTGCATCGTGGCAGCCCGAGGCGAGGTCAGGTCGCCTCGGGCTGTCCGCTTCAGGAAGCCGAGGATGCGTGACCAGGCGTAGGCGCAGGCCTCTGCCAGCTCCGGGCGGCCCAGCTCGAAGAAGCTGTGCGGCGCTCCCGGATAGGTGACGAACTCGTGGGCCACGCCCGCGCCTTCCAGCGCCTCGCCGAAAGCGTGCACCACCTCGGAGGAGATGCCCTCGTCGGCGCCGCCGAACAACCCCAGGATCGGCCCGCGCAGCTCGCCCGCCATCTGGGTGGGGCCGGGGTTGCCGAACAGCACGTCCGGATATCCGTACAGGCCGATGGCGCCGGCGAGCCCGAAGGCGGGCAGGGCCGTCATGAACGCGAGCCTGCCGCCGAAGCAGAAGCCGAGCGAGACGACCTGCTCGCCCACCTCGGCCCGTAGGCGCGCGGCGCCGGCGGCGATGTCGGCGAACAGCGTGTCCTTGTGCGCCTTGCCCAGGTGCTCCATGAACGGGAAGTCGCTGCCGGAGCGCGGATCGGTCCCGGCCGTACGCCCGAAGTAGTCGATGGCGAGCGCGGTGTGCCCCTGCTCGGCGAGCCGTTCTGTGAGGCGCTCGTAGAATCCCGACAGTCCCCGGTTGTCCGGCAGGACGAGCACCGCGGGACCGGACGGGCGCCCGGGGCGGGACAGGTGAGCAGCGAACCTCGCCCCGTCGGCCGAGGTCAGCACGAGGCGCTCGGACGTGACGGTCGTGACCGGAGAACCGTAGACGGGCGGCACGGCATCGGGCTCGTAACACACGGGCGACATCCCTTTCGCTGTATTCATCGGATACGCCCGTGAGGCTACAAGACAGATTGCACATCTTATCATGACGAAATAAATTTCCGATCACTCACGAATAACGAATAGGCCCGCCTCCCGGGGCGCGGGAGACGGGCCTGTTCGCGTGGATCAGATCACCGGGCCGGGCGTGTCACGCGGCGGCACCGGGCCGGTGCCGGGGACGGGACCCGTGCCGGGAGCGGGCGGGATCGGGCCGGGGCCGGGCGGGGGCAGCGGCGTCTCGCGCGGATACTCGGGGTTCACGGTCCGGGGCGGCATCGGCTCGCCGATGTCGTAGCCCGTGCCGGAGCCGCCGAGGCCCGTGCCGCCCTGCTGGTGCGGGCCCGGGACCTCGCCGCGCCAGCCGCCGGTCTCGCTGCCGCGCGACTCGATGAACGTCTTGAAACGCTCCAGGTCGCCCTTGACGCGCATGCGGACGATCTGCAGGGCGTCCGCCGCCTTCTCCAGGAAGCCCTCGGGGTCGTACTCCATCTGCAGCGTGACGCGGGTCGTGTTGTCGTCGATCCGGTGGAAGGTGACGACGCCGGCCTGCCGCGGCGTGTCCACCGAGCGCCAGGCCACCCTCTCGTCCGGGTGCTGCTCGGTGATCTCCGCCTCGAACTCGCGGCGGACGCCCGCGATCTCGACGACCCAGTCGGTACGCGTGTCGCCGATCTGCTTGACCGACTCCACGCCTTCCATGAACTCCGGGAAGCTCTCGAACTGCGTCCACTGGTTGTACGCGGTGCGGATCGGGACATTCACATCGACGGACTGTTCGATCGAGCTCATGCCTTCTCCTCTCTCGTGGGTCTCTGCCCTACGCCTGCCCTGAGAGAAGGACGTAAACCCAGGTGCGCGGCCTCAGCGGGAGGCCGGCCTGCGGCGCTCGTCTCCCCGGCCCGCACCCTGCCGCCCGGCCGGGCGGGCCAGGCCGGAAGGCCGGATGGCAGGGCGCGGCCGGGCCGCGTTGCCCCCGTCGCCCGACCGCGCCCGCCGCGCCGTGTCGGCCGACCGGCGCATCCGTCCCGCGACGAGGTCGCGCACGCCCCGCGAGACGTGGTCGCTGCGCCGCCCACCGGGTGCGGACGGAGTCTCGTCTTCCAGCGTGCGGTCGGCCGCCGCGTACCAGCCGGTGACCACCTGTACGGCGAGCGCGGCGAACAGCAGCCCGAACGGCAGCGCCCACCCGCCGCTCACCTGGTGGAGCAGGCCGAACGTGATCGGCCCGGCGCCCGCGATGAGATATCCGGCGCTCTGCCCGAAGGCCGACAGCGCGGCGGTGCCCGCCGCCGTGCGGGTCCGCATGGCCAGCATCGCCAGCGCGAGCGGGAACGTGCCCCCGCCGACGGCCACGAGGATCGACCACGCCCACAGCGCCTGCCCGGTGAGCAGGCCCGCGAAGCCGGCCGCGTACAGGACGGCGAAGGCGATCACGAGCGGGCGCTGGCCGGACAGCCGGGCCGCCAGCGCGGGCACCGCCATGGAGACGGGGATCCCGAGCCCGGTGAACACGGCGAGGACCAGGCCGGCCTGGCCGGCGGTGTAGCCGTTGTCCCGCAGCAGCAGCGGCAGCCAGCCGAACATCACGTACGCGATGAGCGACTGCGAGCCGAAGTATCCGGCCACGGCCCAGGCGAGCCTGCTGCGCAGGAGGCCGTCGGCTCCGGCCCTCGCGGATGTGTCGCGCCGCTCCGGCTCACCGCGCCTGAGCGCGAGCCACGGAATCGCGGCCACGGCGGCCAGGGCCGCCCACACCCCGAGTGCCACGTGCCAGTTGCCTCCCGCGGCCTGCTGCACGGGAACGGTCGCGGCGGCGGCGACCATCGTCCCGGCCGCGAGGGCCGTCGAGTAGACGGTGGTCATCGCACCCGCCCGCCGGGGGAAGTGCCTCTTGATCAGCGCGGGGATGACGACGTTGCCGACCGCGCCACCGGCCAGCGCGACCGCGCTGGCCGCCATGAACGGCACGGCCGAGTCGACGAGGGAGCGCACGGCCTGCCCCGCCGCGAGCAGGACGATCGCGGCCAGCAGCAGCCGGTGCTCCCCCATCCTCCGCGACATGGCCGGCGTCAGCGCGCCGAACAGGGCGAAGCTCATCACCGGCAGGGTCGTGAGGAGCCCGGTCATCGCCCCCGACAGACCCAGCCCGGCGCTCACCTGGTCGAGGACGGTCCCCACGCTGGTCACCGCGGTGCGCAGGTTCAACGCGGCGAGGGCGATGCCCCCGGCGATCAGCCACGCCATCGATCCGCCTTGTGCTCGCAGCACGCCCCTCCGCGTCACGACGGCACTCATCGCCGCAACATCTCCCCTCATCCGGTCATCCTACGATTGACACCATACCAAAGCCCTCATAGCTCTCATTTGTTCCCTGCTCCCCGGACCGTTACGAGCGCCGGACTCCGCGCAGCAGCCACAGGAGACCGATGACGGGCAGCGCGAGCGGCACGAATCCATACCCGCTGCCGTATCCGGACCACACGGTGGCCTGCGGGAACGCGGCGGAGTCGGCCAGGCTCAGCGTGCCGACGACCAGCACCCCGGCCAGCTCGACCAGGCAGGCGGCGACCGCGACGCGCCGGGCGCCCCGGGCCAGCGCCACCGTGAGCACGATGTAGACCACTCCGGCGAACGCCGACAGCGCGTACGCCAGCGGCGCCTCGGCGAATCTCGTGGCGATCTGCACGGCGGCGCGGGAGGTCGCGGCCAGCGCGAAGATCCCGTACACGGCCACGAGCACGCGTCCCGGCCCGGAGCGTACGGCCTCGCCGCCCCGGTCCTGTCCGGCAGGGGCGCTCATGCCACCTCCTCGCCTTGCGGCTCGGAGTCGCACGAGCGAATCGCGCTGTGTCTATCGATTCGCTCGCTACGCTCGCTCATGCGCCCGCGTTCCAGATCTGCAGCAGCCGCCCGGTCATGACGGCCACGGTGAAGGCGGCCACGGCGATGACCCCCGGCCCCCAGCGCGTACGCTCCGCCCGGCCCCACCACATGGCGGCGGGCGGGATCACCACGGTGCCCGCCAGGTAGCCGATGAAGGTCGCCTTCTCCACCACGTGGCCGAGCCCGGCGAGCGCGAAGCCCGCCTGCGCGAGCACGGCGAGCTCCAGCAGTCCCAGCCCGGCCAGCAGCACCGGCCCCATCGGCCGGTCCCGTACGGCGGTGACGACACCGACGAGCGCCATCAGCAGAGCGGCGCCGATCAACCAGCCCGAATAGGCGCCGTTCATGCCGCGCTCAGGGCGGGGGTCGCAGACATGGCCAGTAGCGTATCGGCCCGTACACCCGCCCTGCCGCACGGCCCGCTAGCGCTGCCGGGTCTCCGCGAGCAGCAGGTCGACCGCGTCCTCCGGCTTCCCGTTGACCGCGTACGCCCCCCGCTGGCGCGAGGCGGAGCTGCCCCGGCGCAGCGCGGCGTCGGCGAGCTCGGAGACGATCTCCCAGTCGCCCAGCTTCTCCAGGGTCGGCCGCAGCTCCTCCAGCATCCAGGTGATGAGCCGCGGGGCCGGCACGGGCCGGCTCGTCACCGGCGACAGCAGATCGCCCTCCAGCCCGTCGCGGGCCGCCCGCCAGTTGGCCGCCCGCAGCAGCGCCAGGCGCTGCTCGCCGACCGGCGGCTCACCCCGCTCCACGGCTTCCATCTCCCTCGTCATGAGGGCGCGGAAGAGTCCGGCGAGGAGCACCACATCGTCGGCGAGCGGGCAGGAGTCGCAGATGCGCATCTCCACCGTCGGCACGTGGGCGCTGAGCCGCAGGTCGAAGTAGACCATGCCCTGGTCCTCGATGACGCCGGACGCCACCAGGTCCTCGGCCGTCCTGTCATACTCGGCGGCGTCGGCGAACGGGCCGAGCGGGCCCGCCGTCGGCCAGCGCTGCCAGGTCAGCGCCCGGCTGCTGGCATACCCGCTGTCCTCGTCCATCCAGTAGGGCGAGCTGGCGCTGAGCGCGAGCAGCGGGGGGAGCCACGCCTCCACGCGCTGGGCGGCGAGCACCGCCACGTCCCTGTCGTCGATCTCCACGTGCACCTGCGCCCCGCAGATGAGCTGCTCCTGGGCGAGGAACCGGTAGGACTCCGACAGGTACTCGTAGCGCTCCCCGGGCGTGAACGTGTAGCCCTCGATGCCGGTGATCGGGGTCGTGCCGGAGGCGATCACGCCCACTCCCAGCGGCTCGCCGGCCGACACGAGCGCCTGGCGCAGCCGCACGATCTCGGCCCGCACGTCACCCAAGTCCTCCATCGGGGTGCTGTTGGTCTCCACCACCGACCGCTGCAGTTCGGCCGCGAACCCCTCGTCCGGCAGCCGCTCCAGCATCGACTCCGCCAGCGGCGTCAGCCGCCGGGTCTCGAGATCGACGACAAGGAACTCCTCTTCAACGCCGACAGGCCGTCTCTTCGTCATGACCGATCACTACCCCGGTGGTGCGGAATAGGCCTGACCTGGCCCATCGCGTATGGGCAAAGTCGAAGCGCGCCGAACTTTTTCCGTGGATGATGGCTCTTATCGGTTGGGGCCCGACATTTCCACTACGGGGAAGGAATCGACATGCCGGTCGACCTGTCCAACGGCAAGCCGCTCGCGTGGGACTCGGCGAAACTCGACGCCGACACCAAGGCCATGCTCGACAACCTGCAGCCGAACATCCTGCAGGCGCACGTGAGGGAAAGCATGTCCCTGCTGCTCGTGCACTTCGGCGACGGCCCGGACGGCAGGCGCTTCCTGCGCTCCCTCGTCCCGCTCATGAAATCGGCCAGGAAGCACCTGGAGGAGGTCCGCGAGTTCAACCGCTCGAAGAAAACCGGCACGCCGTACGTAGGCGTCGGTATCAGCAAAATCGGCTATCTGAAACTGGGCGACTCCACCACCAAATTCACCGACAACGCGTTCAAGTCGGGGATGAAGCGGCGCAAGGACACGTTGAGCGATCCGGCGGTCGGTGCCTGGGAGAAGCACTACCAGGAGGAGATCCACGCGATCGTGCTGATCGGCGACGCCACGCCCGAACCGGTCGCCGCCACCCGTGAGCGGGTCCTCGCGCTGCTGCCGAAGACCGCGAAGATCGTCGGCGAGGAGAAGGGCGAGGGCCTGCGCGACGCCCAGGGCCGAGGCATCGAGCACTTCGGATACGTGGACGGCCGCAGCCAGCCGCTGTTCCTCGCCGACCAGGTGGCCGCCGAGTCCGGCACCAACTGGAACCCGTTCTTCCCGCTGAGCCACGTGCTCGTCCCCGACCCCCTCGCTCCCCACCCGAGCCGGCACTTCGGCAGTTACCTCGTCCTGCGCAAGCTGGAGCAGAACGTCCGCGCGTTCCGCGAGGCCGAGGAGGCCCTCGCCGACGCGCTCGGCCTGAAGGGCGACGACCGGCCGCTCGCGGGCGCGATGCTGGTGGGCCGGTTCCGCAACGGCACGCCGCTGCGGCTGCACGGCAAGCCGAGCTCCGAGGGCCACCCGGTGCAGAACGACTTCAGCTACCGCGACGACCCCGGGTCCAAGTGCCCGGTCAGCGCGCACATCCGCAAGGCCAACCCTCGGGACTCGCGGGACGGCGGGCTGGAGCGCACACTCGGCGTCATGATGGCCCGGCGCGGCCAGACGTACGGCAGGCGCAGCGACAGGCCGTGGGACGACGCCCCCGCGGCGACCCGGCCGACCGGCGGGGTCGGCCTGCTGTTCATGGCGTTCAACTCCAGCCTGCAGAACCAGTTCGAGTTCACCCAGCAGAGCTGGGCCGACAACGCCGACTTCCCCGCCCAGGGCACCGGTCACGACCCGGTGATCGGCCAGGGCAAGCGGGACGTCAAGGTGCGCTACCCGAAGGCGTGGGGCAGCACGAAGCTCAGCGGTCCCCAGCACCAGGTTCCCCAGACCGTGACGATGAAGGGCGGCGAGTACTTCTTCATGCCGTCGCTCGCCTACCTCAAGAGCCTGTGATCCTCCGGCGCTCGCGTCAGGCGCGGGAGCAGCCGACGTAGACGTTCCGGGCCCGGTAGTAGGTGCTCACGCTCGGGCCCGGAGAGCCGGACGAGTCCTCCATCTGGAGGTTGATGATCAGCCACATCGGCTTGCCGACGAAGCCGCGGGCGTGGTGGACGGCCTTCCACTGGCCGTCGATGTAGTAGTGGATGTCCACGTCCGTGGCGCTCTGGTGTGTGGAGCTATGGGGACTCGAACCCCAGACCCCCTCCATGCCATGGAGGTGCGCTACCAGCTGCGCTATAGCCCCTTGCCACCGCTCCGGGTGCTCCCGGCGCGGCGCTCGGAGAGCATATAGGTATGCCCTTCCGTTTACCTAATCGTCACCGGTCACAGGCGTCTCAGCCGTCCGCGGTGGCGGCGGGGCTGTCGTCGCTGCTGATCGGCTCGGGCAGCGTGCCCGCGTTGTGCTCCAGCAGGCGCCAGCCGCGACGGCCCTCCTCCAGCACCGACCACGAGCAGTTGCCCAGGCTGCCGAGCGCCGACCACAGCTCCTGCGGCAGCCCGAGCAGCCGGCAGATGCCGAGCCGCAGCGCGGCTCCGTGCGAGGCGACGACCAGCAGGCCGTCGTCGTCCAGGCGGGACGCCCAGCGCCCGATCGCTTCGGCGACACGGTCGGCGACGTGCGCCACATCCTCGCCGCCGGGGGCCTCCCACGCCTCGTACTCGACCGGCCAGCCCGCCCTGATCTCGTCGCGGGTCAGGCCCTCCCACTCGCCGCCGCCGCGCTCGCGCAGGTCCTTGTCCACGGCGACGTCGAGACCGGTGAGCCGGCCGAGGGCCGCGGCGGTGTCGTACGCGCGCCGCAGGTCCGAGGAGACGAGCATGGTCGGCCGCAGCGCCGCGAGCAGGGAGGCGGCCCGGGCCGCCTGCGCGACGCCGGTCTCGTCCAATGCGATGTCGGTGTGTCCCTGGAAACGCTTCTCGACGTTCCACAGCGTCTGCCCGTGCCGCAGGCAGACGACGCGACGGCTCATCGCGCCGCCCCGATGATGGCGTTCGTCACCTGGCCGCTCCGTGCCCGCGCTGGGCGGCGACCCGCTTGACGCTCTCCGGCAGCTCGATGGACGGGCAGTCCTTCCAGAGGCGCTCCAGCGCGTAGAAGTGGCGGTCCTCCTCGTGCTGCACGTGCACCACGATGTCGAGGTAGTCGAGCAGGACCCAGCGGCCCTCCCGCTCGCCCTCACGGCGTACGGGCTTGGCGTCGGCTTCGACGCGCAGGCGCTCCTCGATCTCGTCGACGACCGCGCGGACCTGCCGGTCGTTGGACGCGGAGCAGAGAAGGAAGGCGTCGGTGATGACGAGCTGTTCGCTCACGTCGTAGGCGATGATGTCGTCGGCCAGCTTCTCGGCGGCGGCCTCGGCCGCCACCCGCACGAGCTGGATCGATCTCTCGGATGCTGTCACGATTCGGTTCTGTCCTCCGTTGACGGGCTCTTCCAGGGTGCACATTCCGAGTGCCCCGTACAACCGGCTTTCCCGGGGAGACCCTACCGGCACACCCTGTCGATTCCGGTGTTATGCCCGGGATCAGGAGTTCAACGTCCTTCCGGGCCCATGGATTCCGCCAGCGGAAAGGCGGCGACAGTGGCGCCGACCCGGATCGTGCCCGGCGTATGGGGGGCCGCCGCGCCCTCGTGCAGGTCGACGATCGCGGCGAGGATCCTGTCGCGGACGTCGTGCCAGAGCTCGGGATCGACCCACAGCTCCGCGTCGGCCGTCACTCCCTCCTCGCCCGCGCGCCGGCGCCCGGCCCGCTCGCGCAGCGACCGCGCCAGCGCCTCGGCGAGCAGCGGGAAACCGTCCCGCTGCTCGGTCAGCGGCGTCCCTCCCGCCGCCCGGTAGCGGCGCTCCCGGCCGCCGCGCCGGACCCGTACGCCGGCCAGCTCGGCCAGCCCGGCCTCGTCCAGGCAACGCAGGTGGTGGCTGGCGAGGGCATGCGAGATGCCCAGCTCGCGGGACAGCTCGGCCGCCGACATGGGCGCGCCCCACATCAGCGAGAGCATGCGCAGCCGCACCGGATGCGCGAGCGCCCTGAGCCTGGGATCCGCCTCCGCCATGGCGGAAAGTAAACACCATCACAACCCCCAAGCATTGACTTGGAGGTTGACTGCCGCGATGATCCCCGGCATGAAAGCCGCTCTCGCCGACCGCAACGCCCGCCGTTATCTGAGCGCCGTCGTGGTCTCCGGTTTCGGCACCATGGCCATGTCCCTGGTCGCGGGCATCTGGGTGAAGTCGCTGACCGGCTCCGACAGCCTCGCCGGCCTCGCCTCCTTCTGCTTCTGGGCGCCGACGGCCGCCGGACCCGTGCTCGGCACGGTGGCCGACGTCCTCGGCCCACGGCCCGTGCTCGTCTGGACCAACGTCGTGATGGGCGCGGTGCTCTGCCTGCTCTTCCTGGTCCGCTCCCCCGCGCAGGTCTGGCTGCTGTTCGCGGTGCTCCTGCTCTACGGCGTGAGCTTCGTCGTGCTCGACGCGGCGGAGGCGGCCGTCCTGCCCGCGGCCGTGCCGGAGACGCTGCTGGCCGAGGTCAACGGGCTGCGTATGAGCGCGTCGGAGGGCACCCGCCTCGCCGCGCCCCTGCTGGGCGCCGGGTTGTTCACCGCCGCGGGCGGCGACGCTGTGGTCGCGCTCGACGCGGCCACCTTCGCGGCCGGCGCCTTGCTGCTCGGCACGCTGCGCCTGCCTGCCGCATCCGCCCGGCGCGCCCCCGCGGCGCGTGGCTGGGCGGCCCGGACGGCGGAGGGGGCGCGCTTCCTGTTCCACGACCCGCTCCTGCGCCGCCTCGTGCTGTCCGGGGCGGCGCTGATGCTGGTCTCCGGCGTCAACGGGGCGGTCGTCTTCGCCGTGGTGGACCACGGCCTGCACCGCGAGCCGGGCTTCACCGGCGTGTTGTCCGCGATCCAGGGCGGCGGCACGGTCCTCGGCGGCCTGATCGCGGGGCCGTTGCTGCGCCGGGCCGGCGAGGCACGGCTGTCGGCCACCGGAGGGCTCCTCTTCGCCGCCTCGGTGGCCCTGCGCGCCGCCCCCTGGGAGCCCGTCGTGATGGCGGCGAGCCTGCTGTCGGGGCTGGGGCTGCCCTGGGTGCTGGTCGCCGCCTTCACCGCCGTACAGCGGATCGCGCCCCGCGACCTGCTGGCCACGGTGTCCGCGACCGCCAACACCGTGCTGTTCGTCCCGACCGCTGTGGGGATGGCGCTCGGCGCCGGGCTCCTCGCCCTGGCCTCCTACCGTCCGGTGCTGTACGCGGCGGCGATCGCCGGCGCGCTCGCCGCGGCGTACGGACTTCAGTCGGCGGGGTCGCGGTAGAGGCCGCGCTTGTTGATGTACTGCACGATGCCGTCGGGGACCAGATACCAGATGGGCTCCCCGGCGGCCACGCGGTCGCGGCACTCGGAGGAGGAGATCGCCAGCGCCGGGATCTCGATCAGGCTGACCTTGCCCGCCGGCAGGCCGGGGTCCTGGAGCGTGTGACCGGGCCGGGTGCAGCCGACGAAGTGCGCGATGGTGAACAGCTCGTCGGCGTCGCGCCAGCTCAGGATCTGCGCGAGCGCGTCGGCGCCGGTGATGAAGTACAGCTCCACGTCCGGGCCGTACGCCGCGCCGATGTCACGCAGCGTGTCGATCGTGTACGTGGGGCCCGGCCGGTCGATGTCCACCCGGCTGACCGAGAAGCGGGGGTTCGACGCGGTGGCGATCACCGTCATCAGGTAGCGGTCCTCGGAGGAGGACACGTTCTGCTCGGCCTTCTGCCATGGCCGGCCGGTCGGGACGAACACCACCTCGTCCAGATTGAAGTGGTGGGCCACCTCGCTGGCCGCCACCAGGTGGCCGTGGTGGATGGGGTCGAAGGTCCCGCCCATCACGCCCAGTCGCCGGATCGCCGTCCCGTTACGCATGGAACGGACGATAACGCCCCTACCGGACCACACCGGAAACCGGCCCTCCGGTGACGGCCGGGGCTCCCCGCGGGGTCCGCGCGCGTCCGGCCCGTGAGACATAGCATGCGGAACATGACCACTCCCGATCGCAATCGCGTGCAGCTGCCCGGCATCAGCTCGCGAGCCTACGAACACCCCGCCGACCGTTCCGCGCTGGTCGCGATGCGTTCGCTCTCCGGATTCGACGCGGTGCTCAAGCGCACGTCCGGACTGTTCAGCGAGCGCAGGCTCCGCCTGATGTTCCTGGCCTCCGCGGTGCGCACGACCGACACCCAGTTCCGCGCCCTGCACGACATGGGCCGCGACAGCGCCTACATCCTCGACCTGCACCGGATCCCCGAGATCTACGTGCAGCAGGACCCGAAGGCGTACGCGATGGCGATCGGTTTCGACGAGCCGTTCATCATCGTCTCGACGGGGCTGCTCGACCTCATGGACGACGAGGAGCTGCGCTTCGTCATCGGTCACGAGACCTCGCACATCCTGTCGGGCCACGCCGTCTACGGCACGATGCTCGAGATCCTGACCCGCCTGGCCACCCGGGTGGCCTGGATCCCGCTCGGCTACATCGGCCTGCGGGTCATCGTCGCCGCACTGGAGGAATGGCAGCGCAAGGCGGAGATGTCCGCCGACCGTGGCGGCCTGCTCGCCGGACAGGACCCCGACGCCGCGCTGCGGGCGCTCATGAAGCTCGCCGGCGGCTCCCGCCTGCACGAGATGAACATCGAGGCGTTCCTCGACCAGGCCAGGGAGTACGACACCGCGGGCGACGTGCGCGACGGCCTGCTCAAGGTCCTCAACATGCTCGGCACGACCCACCCGTTCGCGGTCACCCGCGTCGCCGAACTCGACCGCTGGCGTCGCGGCGGAGAGTACGACCGGATCATCGCCGGCACCTACCCCCGCCGCGAGGACGACGCCAACGCCAGCCTCACCGAAGAGATCAAGGCCGCGGCCAACTCCTACCGCGAGTCCTGGGCGCAGTCGCAGGACCCGTTCATCGGCGTGCTGCGCGACGTCGCCGAGGGCGCGGTCAACGCCGGCGAGCGCATCTTCAACCGTTTCGCCCGCCGCGAGAACTGAGCCGCGGCACCGGGCCGGCCCGGCAGGACCGCTAGAAGAAGAAGGCCACGGCACGGACGGCTGCGGCGCAGAGCGCGACGAAGCCGCCCAGAACGGCGAGCGCGCGCAGGCCCTCCCGCCGCAGGCCGGGGATGGCCGCGCCCGCGCGCTCGATCTCCCGGCCGATGATCGCACCGCTGACGACGCCGAACGCGACGCCGGCGATCGTGACGGGCACCGGCTGAGACCACCACTCGGGCTCCAGGCGTGCCCCGGCGCCCACCCACAGCGCCGCGAACGCCGCCGCGGCGGCGGGCAGCCCCGGCCACGCGACAGCCGACAGCAGCGAGCCGGCCAGCGTGAGCGGGAACGACAGCGCCCGCAGGCAGGCGCGGGCGCGGCCGGGTTTGCGGCCGCGCACGAGCCAGTGGCTGGTCCACACGGCTCTGATCACCACCGCGAGGGCCGCCGTGATCACAAAGGTGGCGAGCGGGTAGACCACCGACGCCACCACGCACGGAACGGCGAGCAGTGCGACCAGGACCAGGGCGGCGTTCCCGGTCGGGATGCCGAGCGCCCCTTCCGCCCCCTCCGGCGCGGCGGCGAGGGCCGTGGTGCCCGCCCTCTCCCGCCGGGGACGTGTGGCGGAGCCGGGGCCGCCGCGCCGGGCGGCCCGCTCGGCCGCCTTCACCGGTTCCCGCGCCGTGGTCTCGGCGCCCTTCCTGACCGGCTTCTCCTCCGTCTTGGCGGCCTTCCTCGCCACCGGCTTGGCGTCGGCCGCCACCCGCGCCCGGGCCGCCTCCGCGGGCGTACGCGTGGTGGTCTCGGCGGCGGACGGCTCACCCGGCGCGCGGGAGGACTCCCCGGCGGCCCGAGCGAGCCGGGACAGGCGGTCGGCCAGCAACGCGGCGGTCGGGCGGCGGGCGGGGTCGCGGTGCAGGGCGGCGCGGACGAGCGGCAGCAGGGCGGCAGGCACCCCCACCAGGTCGGCCTTGCCGTTCAGCACCGCGTACATCTGCGACTGGGCGGTGCCCCGGCCGAAGGTCGGCCGTCCGGTGGCGGCGAACGCCACCGTGGCGGCCCAGCCGTGCACGTCGGCGGGCTCTCCCACGGTCTCGTCGGCGAAGACCTCGGGGGCGCAGTAGCCGGGCGTGCCGAGGAACGTGCCGGTCATCGTGACCCGCGTCGCGTCGAGCACCTGCGCGATGCCGAAGTCGATCAGCACCGGCCCGTCCTCGCCCAGCAGGACGTTGGCCGGCTTGACGTCGCGATGCACGACCCCCGCCGCGTGGATGATCGCCAGCGCCGACGCGAGGCCCTGCGCCAGCGTGATGAGCCGGGACTCCGGCAGCGGCCCGCGGCGCCGCACGGCGTCGAGGAGGTTCTCCCCCTCGATGTACTCCATGACGAGGTACGGCCGGTCGCCGGACAGGTCGGCGTCGAGCACCTGGGCGACGTACGGGCTCTCGACCCGGCGCAGCGCCCGCACCTCGCGTTCGAGGCGTAATCGGGCGTCGGGGTCGTTCTCGATGGGGTCGCGGAGCATCTTCACCGCGACGCGGTCGCTCCGGCGGCCGACGGCGAGGTACACCTCACCCATGCCACCCCGGCCCAGCCGCTCAAGAAGCGCGTAGGGGCCGACCCGCCCGAGACGTCCAGCCATAGGAGCGCCAACCATAGCGGCCCGGGCGCCCGAATAGGGGGAGGCGCGCCGTTCCTAATCGCGTACAAGCCGATGCCAACCGGCCCGCAAGAGCGCCCCGGCAGTCTGTTCATCGACGGCGCCGGCCGGACCGCCGGCCCGCGCTCACACCGGCGAGACGAAGACAGATGACGATGACTGACTCCTCCGGCGCGATCACCATCGTGGTCGCCGACGATCACCCGCTGTTCGTCGAGGGGATCCGGTTCGCCCTGCAGCAGGAAGCCGCGCAGGCGGCCGGCCTCTCCGTCGTCGGCACCGCCTGCGACGACCTCGACGCCCTGCGCCTGTGCGTACGGCTGTCGCCGCAGGTGCTGCTCGCCGACCTGGCGATGCTGGGCGCCCTGGACTCCCTGCGCCGCCGCTGCCCCGCCGTACGGGTGCTCGCCCTGGGCGCCGACGACGGCGAGGCGGGCTTCCTGAGCGCGCTGCGCGCCGGCGCGCACGGCTACCTGCTGAAGGGATCGGGGCCCGCGGAGATCGCGGCGGCGGTCAGGTCCGTGGCGCTCGGGCAGGTGGTCTTCGGCCGCGGGGTGGCGCCCCGGCTCCTCGACCGTCTCACCACGCCGCAGGTCCGCAGCCCGTTTCCCGGCCTCACCCAGCGGGAGCACGAGATCCTGGAGCGGCTGGCCGACGGCAGGTCCAACGCCGAGATCGCCCGCGAGCTGTGCCTGGCCACCAAGACCGTGCGCAACCACGTGAGCAACGTGCTGACGAAGCTGGCCGCGCCCAGCCGGGTGGACGCGGCCCTGCGGGCCAGGGACGCGGGCCTCGGCTCGCGTCCCGTGCTCACCCGCGTCTGACGATCAGACCCGTACGTGGCCCTCGCCGGTGTAGATCCACTTGGTGGAGGTCAGCTCCGGCAGCCCCATCGGGCCCCGGGCGTGCAGCTTCTGGGTGGAGATGCCGATCTCCGCCCCGAAGCCGAACTCCCCGCCGTCGGTGAACCGGGTCGAGGCGTTCACCGCGACCGCCGCCGAGTCCACGGTCGCCACGAACCTGCGGGCGGCCTGCTGGGAGCGGGTCACGATGGCGTCGGTGTGGGCGGAGCCGTACGTGCGGATGTGCGCGACCGCGTCATCCAGCGAGTCGACGACGGCGGCGGCGATGTCGAGCGAGAGGTACTCGGTGGTGAAGTCCTCCTCGGTGGCGGCCACGACGTCGGCGCCGTAGGCCCGCACCCGCTCGTCCCCGTGGACGGTCACGCCCGCGTCCTTCAGCGCCGTCAGCGCCCTGGGGACGAACTCGTCGGCGATGGCGGCGTGCACGAGGAGCGTCTCGGCCGCGTTGCACACCGAGGGCCGCTGCGCCTTGGCGTTCACCAGGATCTTCAGGGCGGTGTCGATGTCGGCGTCGGCGTCCACGTACACGTGGCAGTTGCCCACCCCGGTCTCGATCACCGGCACGGTCGACTCCTCGACCACGCTGTTGATCAGCGAGGCGCCGCCGCGCGGGATCAGCACGTCCACCAGCCCGCGGGCGCGCATCAGGTGCTTGACCGACTCGCGGGTCTGGCCCGGCACGAGCTGAACGGCGTCCGCGGGCACCTCGGTCGCCGCCAGCGCCTCCTGCATGACCCGCACGAGCGCCGTGTTGGAGGAGTACGCGCTGGACGAGCCGCGCAGCAGCACGCCGTTGCCGCTCTTGAGGCACAGCGCGGCCGCGTCCACGGTCACGTTGGGCCGGCCCTCGTAGATGATGCCGATGACGCCGAGGGGCACCCGCACCTGACGCAGCTCCAGGCCGTTGGGCAGCGTGCTGCCGCGCACGACCTCGCCGACCGGGTCCGGCAGGTCGGCCACCTGGCGGACGGCCGCCGCGATCTTCGCGATCCGGCCGGCGTCGAGCCGCAGCCGGTCGATCATCGCCTCGGAGGTGCCGTTCTCCCTGGCCCGCTCCACGTCCACGGCGTTGGCCGCGACGATCTCGTCCGTGGCCGCCTCCAGGGCGTCGGCCACGGCACGCAGCGCCGCGTCCTTCGGCGCGCGCGGCATCGGCGCGAGCACCGTGGCGGCGTCCCTCGCCGCCCGCGCGACCTTCAGAAATTCCTCTGCCTCAGACATTGCCTCGCGCTCCGTCACTTGTGGTGGTGAACAGGCTCCAATATCACGATGTCGTCCCGGTGGATCAGCTCGCGCTCGTACTCCGGGCCGAGTGTGCTGGCCAGCTCCCGGGTGGAGCGGCCGAGCAGGTCGGGGACCTCCCCCGCGTCATAGTTGACCAGACCGCGGGCGACGACGGCGCCCGACGGCGCGCACAGGTCGACCGGGTCGCCCGCGGCGAAGTCGCCCTCGACCTTCACGACGCCCGCGGGCAGCAGCGACTTGCGCCGGTCGACCACGGCCTCGACCGCGCCCGCGTCCAAGTGCAGGCGGCCGCGGCCGGTCGTCGCGTGGGCCAGCCACAGCAGCCGGGTGCCGGGGTGACGGCCCCCGGGGTGGAAGCAGGTGCCGATGTCGGCCCCGGCGAGCGCCTGCGCCGCGTGCGCCGCCGCGGTGAGCACGACCGGGACGCCCGCGCCGGTGGCGATGCGGGCCGCCTCCACCTTAGTGATCATGCCGCCGGTGCCGACCCGGCCTGAGGTGCCCAGCTCGACGCCCTCCAGGTCCTCGGGCCCCCGGACCTCGGCGATCCGCCGGGCGCCGTCCCTGCGCGGGTCGCCGTCGTACAACGCGTCGACGTCCGAGAGCAGCACCATGCCGTCGGCGTGGGTGAGATGGGCCACCAGCGCCGCGAGCCGGTCGTTGTCGCCGAACCGGATCTCGTCGGTCGCCACCGTGTCGTTCTCGTTGACCACGGGGACGATGCCGAGCTCGAGCAGCCGGGCCAGCGTCCGCTGGGCGTTGCGGTGGTGGGAGCGGCGCATCATGTCGTCGGCCGTCAGCAGCACCTGTCCCACGCGCAGGCCGTACCTGGCGAAGGACGAGGTGTAGCGGGCGACCAGCACGCCCTGCCCGACCGATGCGGCCGCCTGCTGGGTGGCCAGGTCCTTCGGCCGTGCGCGCAGCCCTAACGGCCCGAGCCCGGCGGCGATCGCGCCGGACGACACGAGCACGATCTGCGTGCCGGCCGTGCGCCGGGCCGCCAGCACGTCCACCAGCGCGTCCACCCGGTCGACGTCGATCGTGCCCCGGGGCGTCGTCAGCGACGACGACCCCACCTTGACCACCAGCCGCGCGGCCTCGCGGATCCGCTCCCTGCCTGTCACGCCATCTCCCACTCCGGCCCCCCGATCAGCCGAGCCTCGCGTCGGTGCCACGCGGGCCCATGGTCGCCTCCGTGCCCTGCGACGGCTGCCAGTCGAAGACATAGCCGCCCTCCATCGGACCGATGATCACCTCGGCGCCGGCCGTCGCACCGGCCTTGATCAGCTCCTCCTCGACGCCGAGCCGTTCGAGCCGGTCGGCCAGGTAGCCGACGGCCTCGTCGTTGGAGAAGTCGGTCTGGCGGATCCACCGCTCGGGCTTCTCGCCGGTCACCTGGAAGCGGTTCTCGTCGATCCGGCGTACGGCGAACCCGGTCTCGCCGAGCTGCCTGGGCCGGATGACCAGCCGCGTGGGCTCCTCCACCGGGGCCTGCGCCCGCGCCGCCGCCACCATCTCCGCCATCGCGTACGCCAGGGGCCGCAGGCCCTCGTGACTGGCCGCGGAGATCTCGAAGACGCGCAGGCCGCGCTCCTCCAGCATGGGCGTGACGATGTCGGCCAGGTCGCGGCCGTCGGGGACGTCCACCTTGTTCAGCGCGACCAGCCGCGGCCGGTCCTGCAACGACCCGTACGCCGCGAGCTCGGCCTCGATCACCTCGTAGTCGGTGACCGGGTCGCGCCCCGGCTCGATCGTCGCGCAGTCGAGCACGTGCACGATCGTCGAGCAGCGCTCGACGTGCCGGAGGAACTCGTGACCGAGCCCCCGGCCCTCGGACGCCCCCGGGATGAGCCCCGGCACGTCGGCGACCGTGAAAACCGTCTCGCCCGCCGTCACCACGCCGAGGTTCGGGATGAGCGTCGTGAACGGATAGTCGGCGATCTTGGGGCGGGCCGCGGAGAGCGCCGCGATCAGGGACGACTTGCCCGCGTTGGGGAACCCGACCAGCGCGACGTCGGCGACGGTCTTGAGTTCGAGCACGATCTCGGCCTCGTCGCCCGGCTCGCCCAGCAGCGCAAAGCCCGGGGCCTTGCGCTTGGCGTTGGCCAGCGCGGCGTTGCCGAGGCCGCCGAAGCCGCCCTGCGCGGCGACGTAGCGGGTGCCGGCGCCGACCAGGTCGACCAGCACCTCGCCGGTCCTGGCGTCCTTCACGACCGTGCCGTTGGGCACCGGCAGGACGACGTCCTCGCCGTTGGCGCCGTCCCGGTTGGAGCCCATGCCCTGCTTGCCGTTGCCCGCCCGGCGGTGCGGCCGGTGGTGGTACTCCAGCAGGGTGGAGGTGTTGGGATCCACCTCCAGGATGACGTCGCCGCCGCGTCCGCCGTTGCCGCCGTCGGGCCCGCCCAGCGGCTTGAACTTCTCCCGGTGAATGGAGGCGCAGCCGTTGCCCCCGTCACCCGCCTTGATGTGCAGGACGACGTGGTCCACGAAGTCGGCCATCAGCCGCTCCCCCTCACTGCTGTATGGAAAAACGAATGAGGCGGACCGAATGCTCGATCCGCCTCATCGCGCTGCTTGTTGGTGTCCGGGGCGGATCTACTCCGCGGCCGGGACGATGCTCACCGCGCGGCGACCGCGCTTGGTGCCGAACTGCACCCGGCCAGTGGCCAGGGCGAACAGCGTGTCGTCGCCACCACGGCCGACGTTGTCGCCGGGGTGGAAGTGCGTGCCACGCTGACGGACGATGATCTCGCCGGCGTTCACCAGCTGACCGCCGAAACGCTTCACACCGAGGCGCTGAGCGTTCGAGTCACGGCCGTTCCGGGTGGACGAGGCGCCCTTCTTGTGTGCCATGATTCACTCCCTTTCGGGGGTAAGCGGGGGTCGTCCCCCGGGAAACTACTGTCCGGGGTTGATGCCGGTGACCTTGACCTGGGTGTACCGCTGGCGGTGACCCTGGCGCTTCTTGTATCCGGTCTTGTTCTTGTACTTCAGAATCCGGATCTTCGGCCCCTTGGTCTCGCCGAGGATCTCGGCGGTCACCTGGAACCGGGAAAGCGTGGCGGCGTCGGTGGTGACATCGCCGTCGTTGACGACGAGCACCGCCGGCAGCGACACCGAGGAGCCAACCTCTCCGGCGACCTTGTCCACCTCGAGGACGTCCCCGACGGAGACCTTCTGCTGCCTGCCGCCGCAACGAACGATCGCGTACACCGCGGAACCCTTCTACTGGCTAAATGCTGAGATGCCGCGCCCCGCATCCAGCTGCTGTCGATACACGACCGGCGATCCGGGCAGGCGCGCGAAGCCAGGCACGCCGACACCAGGCGCACCGGTTGACTAGGGTACCGGATATCCGGTACCCAGGTCGAACCGAGCGGACCGCCGGGTGACGAAGTCGTTACTCCGCCGTCTTCCTGCGGGAACGTCGCCGTCCCCGGGAAGACGACGCGGAGCCGTCACCCTCGTCGGGGGTGGTGGGTTCGGCGTCGATGGCGTCGGTGACGCTCTCGCGCACCGAGCCCGACGCCGCGGCGACGGAGCCCTCGCTCGTCGCCAGCTTCTCGGCCACCGCCTTCTCGATGGCCATCTTGCCCTGCGTGCCGCGCGGCTCGGGCTTCGCCTCGACCGGTTCGGTCGACACGATGATCCCGCGCCCGTGGCAGCAGTCGCACGGCGTGGAGAACGCCTCCAGCAGGCCCTGGCCGACCCGCTTGCGCGTCATCTGCACCAGACCCAGCGAGGTGACCTCGGCCACCTGGTGCTTGGTCCGGTCCCGCGCCAGGCACTCCAGCAGCCGCCGGAGCACCAGGTCGCGGTTGCTCTCCAGGACCATGTCGATGAAGTCGATCACGATGATGCCGCCGATGTCCCGCAGCCTGAGCTGGCGGACGATCTCCTCGGCCGCTTCCAGGTTGTTGCGGGTGACGGTCTCCTCGAGGTTGCCGCCCTGCCCGGTGAACTTGCCGGTGTTGACGTCGACGACCGTCATCGCCTCGGTCCGGTCGATCACCAGGGAACCGCCGGACGGCAGCCACACCTTGCGCTCCATCGCCTTGGCGATCTGCTCGTCGATGCGGTAGGCGGAGAACACGTCGGTCCCCTCCTCCCACTTCGACAGCCGCTCGGCCAGGTGCGGGGCGACGTAGCGGACGTACTCGTCCACCGTCGTCCACGCCTCGTCGCCCTCGACGACCAGGGAGCTGAAGTCCTCGTTGAAGACGTCGCGGACCACCCGGATGGTCAGGTCGGGCTCGCCGGACAGCAGTTCCGGCGGGCTGGCCGACTTGGCCTTGCGCTGGATGTTCTCCCACTGGGCCGACAGCCGGGCGACGTCGCGGCTGAGCTCCTCCTCCGAGGCGCCCTCCGCGGCGGTGCGCACGATGACGCCCGCGTTCTCCGGCATGACCTTGCGGAGGATCTGCTTGAGCCGGGTCCGCTCCTTGTCGGGCAGCTTGCGGCTGATCCCGGTCATCGAGCCGTCCGGCACGTAGACCAGGTAGCGGCCGGGGAGGCTGATCTGCGAGGTCAGCCTGGCGCCCTTGTGGCCGATCGGGTCCTTGGTGACCTGGACGAGCACCGACTGCCCGGACTTCAGCGCCGCCTCGATCCGCTTGGGCTGACCCTCCAGCCCCGCGGTGTCGAAGTTCACCTCGCCGGCGTACAGCACGGCGTTGCGGCCCTTGCCGATGTCCACGAACGCCGCCTCCATCGAGGGCAGCACGTTCTGGACCTTGCCGAGGTAGACGTTGCCGACGTACGACTGGCTGGACTCCCGGTCGACATAGTGCTCGACGAGGATGCCGTCCTCGAGCACCGCGATCTGGGTGCGGCCGCCCTGGCGGCGCACGACCATGATCCGCTCGACCGACTCGCGCCGGGCCAGGAACTCCGACTCGGTGATGATCGGGGGACGGCGGCGGCCCAGCTCGCGCCCCTCACGGCGGCGCTGCTTCTTGGCCTCCAGCCGGGTCGATCCCCGTACGCCCTGGACCTCGTCCACCGAGGTGGACCTGGTGGCGCGGGGCGCCCGGATCCGGACGACGGTGTTCGGCGGGTCGTCGGGGGCCAGCTCGGCCTCCTCGGTGCCCCGGCGACGGCGGCGGCGACGGCGCCTGGTGCCGGTCTGGCCCTCGGAGTCGTCCTCCGCCTGCTCGCGGTCGTCCTCCTCCGCCGACGCGGACTGCGGCTCCTCGCCCTCGCTCTCCTGCTCCTCGCCGTCCTCGGCGTCCCTGGCACGGGCGCCGCGTCCGCGTCCGCCCCTGCGGCGGCGCCGCCTGCGGCTGCCGCCCTCGGCCTCGGACTCGTCCTCGCCGGACTCGGCGGTCTCCTCCGGCTCCTCCGCCTCGTCGTCCTCGGCCGCCACCGGCTCGGGCGCGGGCGACGCGGGCCTCTGCGCGGGCACCGCGAACGGGTCGGGGGCCTGGAAGATCGGCTGGAACAGCGCCGACGGCGCCTGGAAGGTCACCGAGGGCACGGACGGCTGCCGCGCGGACAGACCGAAGGGGTCGGCCACCACGTCCGGCCGCCCGCCGTCCTCCTCGGTGTCGAGGTCTTCCAGGTCGACGTCCTCGATGTCGAGAGGCTCGTCGTCCAGCGGTTCCTCGTCGGGGAGGTTGAGCCGCAGCGCGGCGGCGACCTCCGCCTCGGCGGCGCTCATCGCCCTGGATCGTTCCGGCTCCGGCTCTTCCGCCCGGACGCGACGGCGGCGCTTCGGGGCGGCGGGCTCCTCGGCCTGAACGACCTGCGTCGTCTTCTCCGCCTGCTCCGGCTGCGGGGACGGCTCGGCCTCGTCAGTCCTCTTGCGGGTCCGGCGACGCCGAGTGGGCGCGGCCGGCTCGTCGTCCGCCGCCGGCGCCGTCTCCGCCACAGGCGTCTCCGCCGCGGCCGCCACCGTCTCCACCGTCTCCGTCGGAGGAGTCTCGGCGACCGGCTCCTCGGCGGTCTTGGTACGGCGGCGGGTGACCCGCTTGGGCCGTTCCTTCGCGACCGGTTCCTCCTGCGCGGGGGTCCCGGCGGGCTCTTCAGCCGTCGGCGCGGTGCCCTCTTCAGCCGTCGGCGCGGTGCTTTCTGCGGCCGTCGGCGGGGTGCTCTCGGCAGCCTTCGGCTTGCCGGCCGCGGCCACCGTGGTCACCGGCGGCGGCAGGTCGTCCGGCTCGGGCGGGGGCCCGGCCGGGCGGCTCGCCGACCGGCGGCGCGGGGTCGTGGACACGCCGGACGGACCGGAGGAAACCACCTCTCCCCCGGCCTGGCCGCGTTCTTCCGTTGTCGTGTCACCGTCAAGGCTCATCGCCCCGTCAGTGGGCTCGTTGTCGAGCATGCGGGCGCTCTCCCGTCAGCCTCCGGGCACGTTTCCGCGCCGCGCGAAGGCTCTCGTCTCTCGCGGTCCGCCGGGCTTCCTGTCGGCGCCTCGGCGGCAAGTCTTATAGGTCTCCGCCTGCCCGGTCGAAGGCGAACGGGTCGGCGGGCTCACCGGTCATCGCGTCGAGCGGCCCCTGCGCCAGCCTGGTCACCGCTGCGGGTGACGGCGGCGCGAAGCCTGCCACGAGACGCAAACCCATGAGCACGTCGTCGGGCCGGACGGCAGGTGTTTCGTGCCGAACAACCATACGAAGTATGACACACGGTTGAACGGTCTCCTGACCTGCCGTAATTCCCGGCCCCTCCACTACGGCCAGCGAACGCACCGCCTGGCGGGCGTCGAACCGCCGCATTCCCTTCTTGGTCAGGCGCTCGACCTCCACCAGGTCGGCCGCGAGGAACTCCTTCACCGCCCGCTCGGCCTCGCCCGGATCGGCCCCGGGGAGCCGCAGCTCCCACATCGAGCCCTCCAGCCGGTCGGCCAGGTTCCCGTCCCGCGCCTCCACCACGTCGAGCACGTCCAGCCCCGGCGGCAGCGAGGCGTCGAGGTCGTCGCGAACCTGCCGAGGGTCGCACGGCCGGTTCACCCCGATCTCGAGGTACTCGGCCTCGCTCGCCACTCCGGTGGGGGCGGCGCCGGCGTAGGAGATCTTCGGGTGGGGGCTGAAGCCGGCGCTGTAGGCCACCGGAATACCGGCTCGCCGCACCGCCCTTTCGACGGCGCGGGAGATGTCGCGGTGGCTGGTGAAACGCAGGCGGCCCCGCTTGGCGTAGCGCACGCGCAGGCGCTGCACCGTGGGTTCGGGCGCGGGCCCGTCGGGAACGGGTTTCAGAGTTCCGTCGTCCTTCCGGTGTCGGTCGATCGTCTTTCAGGATAAGCCGTGAGCGTCAGATCACGGTGAGTGGCAGCAGTTTCCTGCCCGTCGGGCCGATCTGGATCTCCGTGCCCATCGTGGGGCAGACACCGCAGTCGTAGCAGGGCGTCCACCGGCAGTCCTCGACCTCGACCGTGTTGAGCGCGTCCTGCCAGTCCTGCCACAGCCACTCGCGGTCGAGGCCGGCGTCGAGGTGGTCCCAGGGGAGCACCTCGTGCTCGTCCCGCTCCCGCGTCGTGTACCAGTCCACGTCGACCGGCTCGTCGGCGAGGGCCCGCTCGGCCGCGGCCATCCACCGCTCGAACGAGAAGTGCTCGCTCCAGCCGTCGAACCGGCCGCCGTCCTCCCAGACGGCGCGGATGACCCTGCCCACCCGGCGGTCGCCCCGCGACAGCAGCCCCTCCACGATCGACGGCTTGCCGTCGTGGTAGCGGTAGCCGATGGCCCTGCCGTACTCCTTGTCGGAGCGCAGGGCGTCGCGCAGCGCGCGCAGCCGGCGGTCCACCGTCTCGTGGTCGCACTGGGCGGCCCACTGGAACGGCGTGTGCGGCTTGGGCACGAACCCGCCGATGGAGACCGTGCAGCGGATGTCGCGCGAACCCGTCGCCTCGCGGCCCGCCTTGATGACCTTCTTGGCCAGGTCGGCGATGCCGAGGACGTCCTCGTCCTCCTCGGTCGGGAGCCCGCACATGAAGTAGAGCTTCACCTGCCGCCAGCCGTTGGAGTAGGCGGTGGTGACCGTGCGGATCAGGTCCTCCTCGGTGACCATCTTGTTGATCACCTTGCGCATCCGCTCGGAGCCGCCCTCCGGCGCGAACGTGAGCCCGGAACGGCGGCCGTTCCTGGACAGCTCGTTCGCCAGGTCGATGTTGAACGCGTCGACCCGGGTGGACGGCAGGGACAGGCCGACCTGGCTGCCCTCGTAGCGGTCGGCGAGACCCCTGGTGACGTCGGCGATCTCGGAGTGGTCCGCGCTGGACAGCGACAGCAGCCCGACCTCGCTGAAGCCGGACTCCCTGATCCCCGCCTCGACCATGTCGCCGATCGTGGTGATCGACCGCTCCCGGACCGGGCGGGTGATCATCCCCGCCTGGCAGAAGCGGCAGCCCCGGGTGCAGCCCCGGAAGATCTCGACGCTGAACCGCTCGTGCACGGTCTCGGCGAGCGGGACCAGCGGCTTCTTCGGGTACGGCCACTCGTCGAGGTCCATGACCGTGTGCTTGAACACGCGCGTCGGCACGCCGTCGCGGTTGGGGACGACGCGCATGATGCGGCCGTCCGGGTGGTACTCGACGTCATAGAACTTCGGGACGTACACCCCGCCGGTGGAGGCGAGGCGCATCAGCAGCTCGTCGCGGCCGCCGGGCGAGCCCTCGGCCTTCCACTCGCGCAGCACCTCGGAGATCGCGATGGCGATCTGCTCGCCGTCGCCGAGCACGGCGGCGTCGAGGAAATCGGCGATGGGCTCCGGGTTGAACGCGGCGTGGCCGCCCGCCAGCACGATCGGGTCCTCGTCGGTGCGGTCCGCCGCCTCCAGCGGGATCCCCGCCAGGTCGAGCGCGGTGAGGAGGTTCGTGTAGCCGAGCTCGGTCGCGAACGACACCCCGAGGATGTCGAACGCGCGAACCGGCCGGTGCCCGTCCACGGTGAACTGCGGGACGCCCTCGGATCGCATGAGCGCCTCGAGGTCGGGCCACACCGCGTAGGTGCGCTCCGCCAGCGTCTCGGGCAGCTCGTTGAGGATCTCGTAGAGGATCTGCACCCCCTGGTTGGGCAGGCCGACCTCGTAGGCGTCCGGATACATCAGGGCCCACCGGACGGTCGCCTCGTCCCAGTCCTTGACCGTCGAGTTCAGCTCGCCCCCGACGTACTGGATCGGCTTCTGCACCTTGGGCAGCAGCGGCTCCAGGCGGGGAAACAACGACTCGACAGACATGCATCCAGGGTATCGGCTCCGGGGAGTGACCCCTGCGGATCTTCCTTCCTCAGAAGGGGTGCCAGATCCGGTCGTCGCCCGCGCGCAGCGAGGCCAGGCGGTGGCGCAGTTCGGCGTGCGCCGCGTCGTCCCGGTGCCCGATGCGCAGCACTGCCGTCAGCGTCTGCAGCTCCCTGATGTCGCGCAGCACCGGATAGCCCGGCCAGTCCCTGATGTCGCACCCGTACGCGTGGGCGAAGCCGTCCCGCTGCGCGTCGGACAGACCGAACCTGGCGCCCTGCAGGGTGGGCACCAGGTCGATCTCGCGCGGGCCGGCGCTGGCCGAGTCCCAGTCGCACAGCAGGATCCGGTCCGCGGTGCGGATCAGGTTGCCCCGGTGCGCGTCCCCGTGGACCAGTCCGTACGGCAGGGCGAACTCGACCCGCTCGTAGTACGCCTCCTCCAGCGCCGCGCACCGGCCCAGCAGCCACTCCCGCTCCTCGCCGTCCAGGACGAGACTGGCCCGTACGGCCCGCCGTACGCGGCCGAACGGGTCGTAGGTCGGCAGCGCGAACGGGACCGGCGGCAGGGAGTGCAACCACCGCAGCAACAGACCGAGCGGGACCGGGTCGCCGTCGTCCGCGCCGTGCTCGTAGTGCCAGAAGGTCGCCAGGCAGCCCTCGACGGCCAGCGGCTGACGCACGTCGAGCGGCAGCGTGACGGGGAAGCCCTGCTCGTGCAGCCAGCGGGTGACCTTGAGCGAGGTGACCAGGCGGTCGTACTTGCCCGGTGTGCCGGCCTCCGAGAGGCGGACGACGACCCCCTCCCCCGGCAGGTGGTACACCGTGTTGGCGAAGCTGCGCAGCAACCGGGCCCCGTCGGCGCTGAGCCCCGCCTGGCGGCACGCCTCCGCGAGCGCGGGCGGGGTCCCGGCGACGGTGGAGACACTCATCGCAGATCCCCCTCACTGCCCTGTGACTTCCCCTGTGACTCCCCCAGTGACTCGGGCAGCGCCCGGGCGGCCGACTGGGGCAGGCCGGTCGCGCAGAACGACTCCAGCCGCTCGGCCAGCGAGCCGCGCACCATGGGCCGGGTGGACTGGAGCGTCTCGGCCAGGCTGTCGATCCTGCGCTCGGGCGGCAGGGCCAGCAGCGGGGTCAGGGCCTGCTCGGCCCCGCCGGGGTCGTCCTCCATCAGGTGCGCGACCGCGAGGTGGGCCCCGGCCATCGCCTCGCAGCCGTACGACCTGTTCTGCCGGTCCTCCCGCTCGTACAGGCCGAGCGCGGTGCGGGCCTGCTCGATCGCCCGGGCGGGCTGGCCGAGGTGCAGGTGCGTGACCGCCGTGTAGTAGGCGTGCTTGGCGGGCCGGAAGGCGAACTCCCCGGCGAACCCGTCGTGCAGTTCGTCCCCGGCGCCCGACTCCCGGGCGTCCGCCGCCTTGAGCAGGTCGTCCTCGGCCTCGCGGGTCCAGCCGAGCATCGCGCCCGCCCGCGCGCGCAGCATGTGGAGCCGCGCGCCGCCCTGGCCCCGGGGCAGTTGGGTGAGACCGTCCTCGGCGTAACCCGCCGCGTCCTCGTAGCGCCGGTCCCACAGCGCGACCGACGCCTGCATGCCGCGGGCCCAGCCCATGAGCGACCGGTGGCCGGCGATCCTGCCGTACGTCCACGCCGCGCGGGCGAGGGTGTCGGCGGGCACCCGGCGGCCCATGTCCATGCTCGCGTTGGCCATCAGGCCGCACAGCGCCCCCGCCAGGAAGTACAGCTCACCGGCCTGGGCCGGGTGGACGCGCCGCTCCAGCGCCCGGCGGGTCTGCTCCTGCAGCGCCCGCATCTCCACGAACAGCGGCAGCGGCGCCTCCCAAACGTACCTCCGGGACAGCCAGATCACCTGCGTGCGCAGCCGTTCCAGCGTGCTGTCGCCGACCTCGCTCGTCTCGACCCGCTCAGCGTGCTCGCTCGCCTCCTGCGCGGCGGCGCTGATCAGGTCGGGCGCGGCGGGGCGCCGCCACGCCCCGGGACGGCGCATCTCCGGGGGCGTGTAGTCCCGGGCGAACCCGAGCTGCACCGGGCCCGTCTCGAACAGGCGGCACAGCAGGTCGGTGTAGTCGCGGTCGGGCCGGGCCCCGGCCTCCCACTCCCGCCAGGACCGCTCGCTCAGCCCCCTGCGCTTGATCTGCTCGCGGTCGCACATCGCGTGGAAGCGCTCGATCGCCTCCTCGACCGTCCACCCGTACGCCAGGCGCAGGCACTTGAAACGGGTCAGCTGCGGGCAGCACAGGTGGATCTCGTCGGCGATCTGGTGGAAGACCGCGGTCGTCGGCGGCTCTCCGAGAGCGGCGAGGGTGCGCTCGCGGATGCCGCCGGCGATCTGGATGGCGGACCGGTCCCCGCCGCGTGAGGGTGTCGTCATCGGCTCTCCCAGTGGTGACACCCGCACGCTAACGCCGTACATGTCACGAACCGGTCACCTCGCGCACTGCGAGTCGCTCTCCTCCAGCCGGAGAGGAACAACCGTCCCACCGCGGCGCAACTGAGCCGTGAAGAGCTGACCGCACAGGCTGGCCGGCGTCTCGGCGAACCACACCGTCGGCGGGTCGCCCGCGGCCGCGGCGGCCCATCGTCCGCCGCCGTACACGATCCGGTAGTCGGGGAAGGCCCTGCGTAGCAGGTCAAGGGCGCGCTCGCGCTCCCGCACCTCGTCGTCCGGAGTCACCGTTCCTCCGTAATGGTTCGTTCAACCCCCGAACCTGTTCCGTTCCCATGATGTTCGCGGGCTGGTGCGGGCGCCAGTGAGAGCGAGGATCCGCCACCCTGCGGACGGCTCTCATGCGGGCGTCACCCGTCAAACGGGCCGGGATCTGAGGTGGATCGCCTGCAGGATGGCCACCGCCGTCATGTTCGCGAACGTCGCCGTGCCGCCGTAGGAGACGAACGGCAGCGGCACACCGGTGATCGGCATGATGCCGATGGTCATGCCGACGTTGACGAGCGTCTGGAAGGCCAGCCACGCGACGATGCCGCCGGAGACGAGCGCGCTGAACCGGTCGCCGCACATCCGGGCGATCCGCGCGCCGCGCAGCAGCACCACGCCGAGCAGGGCCACCACGGTGACCGTCCCGACGAAGCCGAGCTCCTCGCCGGCGACGGTGAAGATGAAGTCGGTGTGCTGCTCGGGCACGAAGCGTCCGGTGGTCTGGCCGCCGTGGAACAGGCCCTTGCCGAACACCTCGCCCGACCCGATCGCCACCAGCGCCTGCGTGCTGTTGTAGCCCACGCCGCGCGGGTCGCTCGACGGGTCGATGAGCGCGGTGAACCGCGCCACCTGGTAGGGCTTGAGCAGCCCCAGCGACCACACCGCCGCCGCCGCGAGCGCCGCGAGCAGCACCCCGGCCACCACCCAGCGCTTGCGTATCCCGGAGAAGACGATGATCGCTCCGGTCGTCGCCATCAGCACCATCGTGGTGCCGAGGTCGGGCTGCATCATGACCAGCGCCGCCGCGACGCCCACCACCGCGAGGGACAGCGCGAGACCGGAGGCCCGCGGCCGGTCCTTGGCCTTCCCCTTCTCCGACGTCGGGGTCAGCAGCCGCGCCAGCATCACCACCAGCGCCGGCTTCATGAACTCGGCCGGCTGTAGAGCGAAGCCCCCGCCCAGCAGGATCCACGAGTGGTGGCCGTTGATCGTCGATCCCATCGGGCTGATGACCAGGATCAGCCCGATGACGGCGATGCCGTACAGGACCGGCGCGTACGTGCGCAGCCAGCGGTAGTCGGTCACCGCGATCGCGCTGTAGAGGGCCAGGCCGATGAGCAGGTTGAGCACGTGCTTCTTGGCCATGCCCGTCGGCTCGATCGACGACCACGTGCGGGTGGCCGACCACACCAGCAGCGTGCCGACCGCGCTGAGCGCGACCACCGCGCCGAACAGCAGCCAGTCCATCCGCCAGACGACCGATCCCCGGCCGACGACGCGGCTCGCGAACGACCTCCGCCGTACCCCGATGGCATCAGTCATGGCAGGCCCGCCTCACTGCGTTTCGCGGCTGATGGCCGGCAGCCGCGTAACCGGTTTGCCGTCCGGAAGCGCCGGCTTGAGCGGCTTGCCGTCGTCTCCCTTCCCGAGGCCGAAGATCCCTTCCCAGATGCGCCGCACGGCGGGCGCGGCGGTCGAGGCGCCGAAGCCGCCCTGCGCCACCATGACCACGGTGACCAGCCGCGGATTGTCCGCGGGCGCGAAGGACGCGAACCACGACGTGTCCTCCTTGCCGTAGACCTCTGCCGTACCGGTCTTGCCGCCGATCTTGACGATGTTCATCGGGAACCCGCGGAACGCGCCCGCGGCCGTGCCGTCCGAGGGCACCTCGCTGAGCGCCTTGCGGATGTAGGTGCGGGTCTCGTCGTTGACCGGCAGGTGCCCCACGATCGGGACCGGGATCTCCTGCTTAAGGGTGCCGTCCGGACGCATCAGCGCCCAGCCGACACGCGGGCTGCGCACGTTGCCGTCGCCCAGCAGCGCCGCGTACGCCCGGGCGAGCTGGAGGGGGGTGACCAGGACGTCGCCCTGGCCGATCGAGAGGTTGACCGCCTCGTAGGCGTGGAAGATCATGCCCTCCAGGCAGTTCTCGTTGGCCAGCCGCTTGGCGAACGCGGCCCGGCTCTGGTCCTTCATCTCCGGATAGCCGATCTTGGCTCGCTTGCACATCTCCGACTTCGTGGAGTTGTACAGGTCGAGCTTCCACGCGCGGGTCGGAATGCGGCCCGCGGACTCGCCGGGCAGGTCGATGCCGGTGCGCTTGCCGAAGCCGTAGGCCTTGGCCATGTTGGGCATCGGCTCCTTGACCTTGGCCTTGGGGGTCTTGCCGCCGTCGCGCAGCCACTCCTCGTACCCGGCCTTGTAGAACACGGTGTCGCAGGACTTGACCAGCGCCTCGTGCAGCGAGATCGCGCCCAGGCTCATGCCGCCCGCGTTCGGGTACGACCGGCCCTCGACGTTGTAGGAACTCGGGCACTGGTAGGTGCCGTGCAGGGGCTCGCCGTCGGCGACCATCGCTGACACCGAGCTGATCTTGAACGTCGAACCCGGGGCGTACTCACCGGCGATGGCCCGCGACACCAGCGGCTTGCCCGACTTGTCCGACAGCAGCCGCCGGTAGTCCTTCTCCGAGATGCCGCCCGTCCAGACCCTGGGGTCGTACGTCGGCCGGCTGGCCATCGCGATCACGCGGCCGGTCTTCACGTCGAGCACCACGCCGGCGGCGCCGTCCGAGTTCGGCACCTCCCGCATGGCCTGGTCGAGCGACTTCTCGACGACGCGCTGCACATTGGCGTCGATGCTGGTCACCAGGATGTCGCCGGGGACCGGGTCGGACTGCTGGTTGACCGAGATGACCTTGCCCATCCGGTCGACCTGGACGTTGCGGAGGCCGGGCGTGCCACGCAGGGCGGAGTCGTAGGTGCGCTCCAACCCGTCGCGGCCGGTGAGGTCGACGCCCGAGTAGTTGGCCTTGAGACCCTCGCGCTTCTCCAGCTCGCTCTGCGTCACCGGCTGCAGGTAGCCGAGAAGCTGGGCGGCGTCCTTGCCGTCGGGATAGTCGCGGATCGCCTGGATGTCGGCCGTGACGCCGGGGAAGTCCTCCTGGCGTTCCAGGATCTGCAGCGCCGCCCGCGGGTTGACGTTGTTGGCGACCGGGATCGGCGTGTACGGCGAGCCGGGCCAGCACGGGCGGCTGATGCCGGGGCCGCACGCCCGGATCTCCTGCTTCAGCTTCGACATCGGCACCTTCAGCACGGCGGCCAGCCGGCGCAGGACCGCGTCACCGCCGTCCCGCATCCGCTCCAGCCGGCCGCGGTCCACGGAGACCACCAGCGTCGTACGGTTGCGCACGAGCGGGCGGCCGGAGGAGTCGAGGATCGCCCCCCGCAGGGCGGGGACGCGCACCTCACGGGTGCGTGTCTCCGTCGCGACCGTGACGAACCGCGACCCCTGCACCACCTGGACCTGCCACAGCCGGACGACGAGCACCACGATCATGGCGATGACCAGCACCTGCAGGACGAGCAGGCGTCCGCGCAAACGTGTCATGCCGTCCCCCGTCTCCAGCTCGGCACGAGATCGCCGCCACCGGCGCGCTTCCGGTGGCCGCCGTGCGTGACCTTGACCGCCCGGAGCACCAGCGGGGCGGCCACGAGATTGCAGATCGCGGCCCGGGGCCATGCCATGGCCAGCACCGGCCAGGTGATCCCCGGTGCGCCGATCAGGGCACCCAGACCGGCCAGCAGGCCGGGCGCGACCACGGCGCACGCCGCCACCGCGGCCAGCGGCACGCGCTCTCCCACACGCCCGGCCGCGTAGCCGAGGGCGCACAGGACGAGCGCGTACTGGCCCAGCGTGTGGTTGGAGGGAGGTAGCAGGTCGTAGGCGAGCCCTCCGCAGAAGCCGATCACCGCACCCGGCACGGGCCCGCGCATGGTCGCGAGCGCGGCGACCGTCAACAGCACCAGGTCGGGCGCATAGGAGAACAGCAGCCGGTTGACCACGCTGACCTGGAGCACCAGAGCGACGAAGAGCAGCAGCGCGGCGAGGAGGTTGCGGGCCATCGCTCAGTTCCTCCCACCGCGACCGTCGTCCGCCGCAGTGCCCTGGCGCTGCCGAGGCGCGTCGCGCGCCTCGCCGGCGGCGGGCCGTTCATGGGCGGCGGGCGGCTCCTGACGGTACTGCTCCTGCGCGTGTTGCTCCTGGGCGTACTGCTCTTGGGGTTGCTGCTCCCCGTCCACGGCCTGTGTGCCGTGCCGGCCGCGCCGCTCCCGCGCGGCCTCGGGCCGGCCCTCGCCCGCCTGCCGCTCGGTCGTGGCCCGCGACTCGTCACCCGAGCCGCGGCCCCGGTCGCCGAGCCCCCACTCGGCCTCCAGCGAGGCGTGCCCCTGCCCGCGGCCCTCGTCGCCGCGCCGCTGGTCCTCGCGCGGCTTCGGCGGCGCCGGCTTCGGCGGCAGCACCGCGTCGCGCGGATCACGCTTCGGCGCCGCGACCACCACGCCGACGACGTCCAGCGCGGAGAAATTCGTGAACGGCCGCGCGTACGCCGTCCTGGTCACCTCACCCGGCGTGTTGTCCACCCGCTCGACCACACCGATCGGCACGCCCGGCACGTACGGCTTGCTCTGCTGAGAACCGAACGAGACGATCCGGCGGCCCACGCCGATCGGCACGGTCGAGTCGAGCAGACGGAACCTGATGAGGTTGCCGCCACCGCCCTCCTCGCCGAGGCCGCTCACGACGCCGAGCTCGTTGCCGCCCTCCAGCCTCGCCCCGGCCGACAGGGCGGGGTCGGTCAGCAGGGCGACCGTCGACCCTGCCGGGCCGGTCTGGACGACGCGGCCGACCAGCCCGGCGTCGCTGAGCACCGTCATGTCGGGCCGGATCCCGTCGCCGGTGCCGGCGTCGATCTCGACCGTGTCCTCGAAACCGGCCACCGTACGCCGCGCGACGACCTGGGCCGGCACGATGCGGTAGCGGCCGAGCCCCGCCAGCCCGAGCATGCGGTCCAGCTTCTCCGCCCGTGCCTTGTCGAGCCGCTGCGCCGACACCTCGTCCCGCAGCCGCGCGTTCTCCTTGCGCAGGTCGGCGATGGCGCGCTGGGCGGAGGGCGCGTCGCGCAGCATGCCGACGAAACCGGTGATCGGCCGGGTGACGGCGGCGCCGACGCGCTCGACCTTTCCGAACACGGCGCCCGTGAAGTCGCGCACCGGGCCGAGGACGTGGTCGTTCCCGGCCCGGTGATCCACGGTGATGAGGATCAGCGCCACGGCGAGGAGGAGTCCGAGCGTGAGACGGGCGCGGCGGGTGTCTCTCATGACGCTTGACGCTCCTTAGTTGCGGGGCTCCGGCACGAGCACCTGCTGGAGGGCTTCAAAGTCCTCCACGCATCGCCCGGAGCCGAGCGCGACCGAGTCGAGCGCGTTCTCGGCCAGGTGGACCGGCATGCCGGTCTCCTCACGCAACCGGTCGACCATGCCGCGCAACAGGGCGCCGCCACCGGTCACGGCGATCCCCCGGTCCATGAGGTCACCGGAGAGCTCCGGCGGGCACTTGTCCAGCGTCGACTTCACCGCGTCCACGATCGCGTTGACCGGCTCGGCGATCGACCGGCGGATCTCCTCGGCGCTGATGACGACCGTCTTCGGCAGGCCGCTGACCAGGTCGCGGCCGCGCACCTCGGCGTGGAAGTCCTCGCCGGTGACGCAGGCGGACCCGACGGCGATCTTGACCTCCTCCGCCGTGCGCTCGCCCAGCATCAGCGAGTACTCCTTCTTGGCGAAGGCGATGACCGCCTGGTCGAGTTCGTCGCCCCCGACGCGTATCGACTGGCTGGTCACGATGCCGCCCATCGAGATGATGGCCACCTCGGTGGTGCCGCCGCCGATGTCGACGACCATGTTCCCGGTCGGCTCGTGGACCGGCAGGCCGGCTCCGATCGCGGCCGCCATCGGTTCCTCGATGATGTACACGCGGCGGGCCCCGGCCTGGTAGCCCGCTTCTTTCACGGCGCGCTGTTCCACCGCGGTGATGCCACTCGGCACGGCCACGATGATGCGCGGGCGCACGAAGTGCCGCCGTTTGTGGATCTTCTGGATGAAGTACCGCAGCATTCGCTCGGTCACATCGAAATCCGCGATGACACCGTCCCTCAGGGGACGGATCGCGACGATGTTTCCGGGCGTCCGCCCGATCATCCGCTTCGCTTCTATCCCAACTGCCACGATCTTTCCTGTCGTGACGTTGATGGCGACGACGGACGGCTCGTTCAGGACGATGCCGCGCCCTCGGACGTAGACGAGAGTGTTCGCCGTGCCAAGGTCGACAGCCATGTCACGGCCCAGGAATGTCAGCTTGCTGCCCATGCGGAAGGAAGCCTTCCTTCAGGTGGTTAGCGGTTACCGGGTTCAGCGGGAGTGCGGGATGACGCATCGCATTCGAATCGTAACGGCCTGTGCTCATCACTGGGCACATCGAGCTCTCAAGCCCCCGGAAAAACCGGCGTCCCCCGGCCTAAGCTCGGTCACCACCTGGAAAAACACGAGAGGCCCCGGTTTAAACCGGGGCCTCTCGTGTGGCAAGGACTAGAAACGGTCCGGAAAGAAAATCTTGATTTCCCGGGCGGCGGACTCCGGCGAATCGGAGCCGTGGACGACGTTCTCGCCGATCTCCAGGGCGTGGTCGCCGCGGATCGTGCCGGGCGCGGACTTCACCGGGTCGGTCAGGCCGGCCAGGGCGCGGAACGCCTCGACGGCCCGGGGGCCCTCGAGCACCATCGCGACCAGCGGGCCGCCGGTGATGAACTCCACCAGCTCGCCGAAGAACGGCCGCTCGGAGTGCTCGGCGTAGTGAGCCTTGGCCGTCTCGGCGTCGAGCGTGCGCAGGTCCATCGCCACGATCTTGAGGCCCTTGCGCTCGATGCGGCCGATGACGTCCCCGATGAGGCCGCGACGGACCCCGTCGGGCTTGATCAGGACAAGCGTACGCTCGGACACGGTCTCTTCTCCTAAGGTCGTTTGACTCGCCGTACACGGTGACCCGGCGGATCGCGGGCCCACCCGTCACGCGTCTGGGGAGCTCCGGCTGGAAAGCTCCGACGCAACGGCAGCTTACCGGTCCGGGGACGCCGCTCCGATCGGACGAGTCCGGTGCCGGCGGGTCTCCGGTGGCGAGCCTTTGGCGGCGAGTCTCCGGCGGCGGGGCGTTCGGGGAAGTGTCAGTGTGCGGGGCCGGCGTCCCCGGGAATGTCGCCTTCCTCCGGTGACGGGGTTGGCGCGGGAATCACCACCTCGCCGTCCGCCGACGCGGCGGCGGCCCGACGGGTCAGGACGGAGGAGAGCACGATCACTCCGACCACGACGAAGCCGCCGACCAGCGCCCACGTGTGCAACGCGTCGATGAACCCGTCGACCAGGGCGTTCCCGTCGCCCCGCGCGGTCTCTGCGGCGTCGCGCAGCCGGTTCACCTGGATGCCGGTGCCGAGCAGGAAGCCCGCGAGCACTGCCGGGAAGCACAGCGACAGGCCCAGCATCGCCGATCCGAGGCCCGCCGCCCGGAACGCGCCGACCAGCGCCACCGCCGACCCCGCGGCCAGCAGGACGAACGGCACCACCAGCGGCGTGCCCGACGGCGCCGGGACCAGCAGCCTGATCGCGGCCAGCCCCGCGACGACGGCCACGAGACCGAGGACCGTCATCCGGGCCGCGAACGTCTCGGGCGCCCGCCCCGCGAGGACGGCGCCCACGAGCGCGGCCATCACGGCCACCAGGAACGGCACCCACAGACCCTTGAGGCCGGGGCCGCCCAGCGGGCCGCCGAGCTCGATGTAGGTCATCTGCGCGGCGGTGGGCAGCACCACGAGCCCCACCGCGACGTTGACGAAGGCGAGCGTACGGCCGCCGGGCCCCTCGAACGTGCCGAGCGCCGCGAGCGCCAGCATCGCCACCACCACGATCGCCGCGGCGACGACGACCAGGTGCGGCGGCCAGTCGAAGGTGATCCCCACGCCCAGCACCGCGATGGCCGCGGCGGGCAGGATGGCCAGCGCGAGCCGCCCGCGCTCGGCCGACGTCGGCCGGCCCGCGGGCAGGATGTCCCCCTCGGCCCGCGTCCCCCCGTCGCCCGAGATCATCCAGAGCACCAGGTATGCCGCGGCGAGGGCCAGCGCCACCCCGGTGAGCAGCGGGTACGGCTGGAGGGTGACCTGCCAGGAGGACACGTCGCGGATCGCCCACAGGGCGAGGGCCTGGGCCGACAGCAGCGAGGCGGCCAGCGCGCCCGCCCAGATCGGCAGCAGCACCCGGTGCCGGGGACGCTCGGCGACCGCGACCAGCGTGGCCGGCACGAGCATGCCCGCGCCGATCCCGTGGAGCACGCGCAGCACGCCGACGAGCGCGACCGTGTCGGTGTACCCCCCGGCGACGTCGGCGAGCGCGAGCAGCGTGAGCCCCGCCACGAGGATCGGCGCCGCGCGGAGCCTGCGCACCGCGACCGCGGCGAGCGGCACGGTCACCAGCATGGCGGGCAGCGCCAGGCCGTGTGCGCGGATCATGTCGACCTGCGACACGCCCGGCGGCAGCAGCGCCGCCACGACGGAGATCGTGTTCGGGATGGCGACGAGCGCGAGAGGAAGGGCCACCAGGGTGAGCAACCCGATGACGACGTCGACCAGCAGAGGGACGCGCACGGCTCGGACCGGCACGGCGGTCCGAGCCTGCGGTACGGGAGGGACGGCCATGGTTGCCGACTTTAGCGCTTCGTCGTCCCTTCGACACGGCGAGCGACGAAGATGGCCGTTATCCACAGGGCGGCGAAGATCACCCCGAGGAAGAACATGACCGGGACCAGGAATCCTGTAGCGATTGTCAGGATTTCAAGCACGGTGCCCGCAATGTACGCGTACGGGCGTTTCAACATGCCGGCGACCAGCACGCACAGGACGGCCAGCCCGAGCCCGACGGTCAGCGCGAGCGGCGTGGACACGTGGTTGATGGTGATCGCGACCGGGCTGATGAGCGCGACGACGATCGCCTGCATCCCGAGGACGGTCGCGCAGAGCCGGCGCATGCCGGGGGTCACCTCGAACACGGCGCTGCTCATTTGGCGGCCCTGAGGAGGATGCGCGCCTCGCCCGCGGTCACGACCGAACCGGTGATGAGCACGCCGGAGCCGAACTCGTCGCCCTGGTCGGCCAGCGCGACGCCCCTGTCGATGGCGTCGTCGAGCCGGTCCTCGATGTGGACGCGGTCCTGGCCGAAGACCGCCTCCGCCCGGGCCGCGAGGTCGTCCGGGCTCAGCGAGCGAGGAGAGGAGTTGCGGGTGACCACGATCTCCTCGGCCACCGGTTCCAGCAGGTCCAAAATCGTGTCCACGTCCTTGTCCGCCATCACGGCCACCACGGCGACGAGCCGGGTGAACCCGAACGCCTCGGTCAGGGCCTCGACCGTCGCCTCCATGCCCGCGGGATTGTGCGCCGCGTCGACCAGGACGGTCGGGCCCCGCCGCACGATCTCCAGCCGGCCGGGGCTGCTCACCTGGGCGAAGGCCTGCCGTACGACCTCCTCGCCCAGCGGGTCGTCGCCGGCCGTCAGCGCCTCCACGGCGGCCAGGGCGCCCGCGGCGTTGCCCGCCTGGTGCGCGCCGTACAACGGCAGGAACACGTCCTCGTACACGCCTTTCAAGCCCCTGAGCTGGAGCATCTGGCCGCCCATCGCGAGCTCGCGATGCAGCACGCCGAACTCCAGCCCCTCGCGGGCGACCACCGCACCGACCTCGGCCGCCCGCCGCATCAGCACCTCGGCGGCGGGCAGCGCCTGCTGCGCCAGCACGGTCATCGCCTTCGGCTTGATGATGCCGGCCTTCTCACCGGCGATCGTGGCGATGTCCGGGCCGAGGTAGTCCGTGTGATCGAGCGAGATGGGCGTGATGACGGAGACCGTCCCGTCGGCGACGTTCGTCGCGTCCCAGGTGCCGCCCATACCGGTCTCGACCACGGCGACGTCCACTGGAGCGTCCGCGAACGCGGCGAACGCCATCGCCGTCAGCACCTCGAAGAAGCTCAGCTTGCCCACCTTGGCGTCGATCATCTCGAGGTAGGGGACGATGTCCTGGTACACCTCGGCGAACCGCTCCTCCGACAAGGGCTCGCCGTCGATCGAGATGCGCTCGCGCATCGACTGCAGATGCGGGCTCGTGTAGCGGCCCACCCGCAGGTTACGCTCGCGCAGCAGAGCCTCGACCATGCGCGCGGTGCTCGTCTTCCCGTTGGTGCCCGCGATATGAACGACCTTGTACGACTTCTGGGGGTCGCCGAGGATCTCCATCAGCGCGGTGATCCGGTCAAGAGTGGGGCTGAAATCCCACTCCACTCCCCGTGCCATGATCGCTTGCTCGACGGCTCGATATTCCACGACCCTCAGCGTACGGGAACTCGTGCCCACCCCTTCACGAGGTGGTATGCGATGCGGGTGGGGTCTTGGTCGGTGGGGTGGGACGTCACTGGGGTGGA
>NZ_BOOF01000014.1 GCF_016863095.1 Microbispora siamensis
AGACCGTTTGGAACCGGCCGAATGAGCGCGAGCTCAGCGGAGGCCGGCGAACAGGTCGTCTTCCTTGTCGGGGGCGGCCACCCGGGATGTCGTCCGGATGAAGTACTCGCGTGAGAATGCCTGGTGCTGGGCCTCCGGCGGCATCCTCAGGAAGGGGATGTTCTCGCCCTGGCTCGCGTGGGCCTCCAGGGCCTTCAGCTTGTTCTCCACGTACGGGGAGACATCCACGACGCTGGTGATGAGCTCGTCGGGCGTGCCGAAGTCGTCGGGGAGCTCGAAGTCGTCCGGGGTCATGCCGTTCGCCCGCATGAACTCGAACATCTGCCGGATGCCCTCACGAGGCACGGCCGTGTAATAGAACTTGTCCGGAATGCCGGTCATCTCGGCCGCCGCGACCGCGATGCGGTGGGCCTGGATGTGGTCGGGGTGCCCGTAGTTGCCGTTCTCGTCGTACGTGACGATCACCTGCGGGCGGTAGCGCTCCATCAGCGCGGCGAGCCGGGCGGCGGCCTTCTCGACCGGGACGTTCGCGAACGCGTCGGGGTGGCCGTTGCCGTCCCAGCCGTCCATGCCGGAGTCGCGGTAGCCGAGCAGTTCCAGATGATCGATGCCGAGGTGGGCGACCGACTCGCGCAACTCGGCCAGCCGCCGCTCCGCGACCGCGGCGTCGTCGTGGCCGGGCTCGCCCGGCTTCACCCCGCCGGGGCCGTCCCCCTGCTCGCCGTTGGTGCACGTCACCAGGACCGTACGGATCCCTTCTGCGGTGTACTTCGCGAGGATGCCGCCGGTGCCGATCACCTCGTCGTCGGGGTGCGCGTGCACGGCCATCAGGGTGAGCTCTCGGTCCATTCCGTCCCCCGGGGTGTCGTTTACCGTCACCCGGACGACCCTATATCGCCCGTTGATCCTCGCGCGGGCGTGCGTCGTTTGAGGTGGCCAGGCCCGGTTAGGCGACCGCTATGGGGATTTATCGGGACATGGTGGCGGGAGTGGTCGCGGGAGCGGCCGGCACGACCGTGCTCAACGCGATCACCTACCTGGACATGGCGGTGCGCGCGCGGCCGGCGAGCTCGCTGCCGGAGCAGGCGGCCGGCGCCGTCAGCGAGCGGCTCCACGTCGACCTCGGCGAGGAGGAGGACGCCCGCAATCGGGAGCAGGGGCTCGGGCCGATGCTCGGCATCCTCACCGGCGTCGGCGTGGGCCTGGCCTACGGCCTGTTCCGCCACGCCGTACGGCGGAGGGTCAGCCTCCCGGCCGCGGCGACCGGGGTGGGCATGGCCGCGGCGGTCGCGGGCAGCGCGCCGATGACCGCGCTCGGGCTGACCGACCCGCGTGAGTGGGGCGTCAGCGGCTGGATGGCCGACCTGGTCCCCCATCTCGGGTACGGCCTCGCCACGGTCGCCGCGTTCGAACTGACCAGGAGCCGCCGTTAGGAGACGGCGCGGGGGGCCGGGTTCATGCGGCCCACCACCAGCCACCAGAAGAGCACCTGCAGCAGGGCGAGCGCCACGGCGAAGGGCGGCAGCGTCCAGACCCCGACGCCCTGGGCGATCGCCCCGGCCAGCCACGGGAACACCGCGCCGCCGACCACCGACACCCCGTTCAGCAGCCCGATCGCCGTGGGCACCAGCCGGGTCACGGTGAGCCGCGGCGCGACGGCCATCGTCGTGGGGAAGATCGGCCCGAGCCAGAAGCCGAGCAGCACGAAGCTCACGCTGGCCACCACGCCGCCCGGCGCGATCCACGCCAGAACCGAGCTGACGGTGATGCCGGCCAGGCAGACGAAGGTCATCCCGGTCGCGGTCATGCCGAGCCTGGTGGCCGCCGGGCTGATCAGGAAGCGCCCGAGGGCGAGCCCGAGCCAGTAGCCGGACACGGTGTATCCGGCGAGCAGGCTCCCCTGCCCGTGCTCGTCGACCAGGAAGGTGAACCCCCAGTTGCCCACGCTGATCTCCAGGCCGACGTACACGGCCAGGAACACCGCGCCCAGCAGGACGGCGGGCTGCCGCGACGCGGTGGCCAGCAGGCCCGGACGCTCCGCCTGCTCCTCGGCCGACGCGGGCGGCGGGGCCTCGCGTGCGGGCAGGGTCAGGTGGAAGCCGACCAGCAGCGGCAGGCACACCAGGGCCAGGACCAGCCACACGGCCGTCCACGGCAGGAAGGTCAGGATCCAGGTGGCCAGCAGCGGCCCGAGCAGCGCGCCGACGCCGAAGAACGCGTGCAGGCGGTTGAGCAGCGTCGTCGCCCCGGGCAGGTCCGTGAGGTAGGCGTTCAGCACCGATTCGAGGATGCCGGTGCCATACCCCGCCAGGATCTGGACCGCCACGAAGGCCAGGAACGGCGGGCGTACGGACGAGTAGAGGCCGGCCAGCACGAACGTGCCGCCGCCGAGGATGAGCGAGGCCCGGATCCCGAAGCGGTGGATCAGCAGGCCGGCGGTCGACCCGGCCAGCATGAACCCGGCGGAGAAGGTGAAGAACTGCGTGCCGACCGTGGCCTTGTCGAGGCCGTAGTCGTCGATCTGCGCCGGCAGCAGCACCCCGCCCACACCGGCGCTCAGGCCGACGAGGATGAACGTGACGTAGGAGAGGGCGACCGGCGCCCACAGTCCACGCCGCAGTGCGGACACCTGACCTCCCGCGGTACGAGCAGCCTCCGGCCACCCGGCATGCGGGATCGGCCGTATCCGTGATCAACGGTGATCCCGTTTTTCGGCGTCATGGTACTTGGTGTGCCTATTGCTCCAATAGGGGTTGATCGGGGTTATCGTCGCCATGTGACGGATCATGCGAAGGTTCGGGCCAACGGCATCGGGATCGCGTACCGGACGTACGGCCAGGACGACGCCCCGCCGCTGATCCTGCTGCACGGCCTGGGCGAGGGCATGGCCGACTGGGACGGCGTGGCCGGCGCGCTGGCCGCCGGCCGGCACGTGTACGCGCCGGACCTGCGCGGCCACGGAGCCAGCGACTGGCCGGGAGACTACGGCCTGGAACTCATGCGCGACGACGTCCTCGCCTTCCTCGACGCGCTGTCGCTCGGCACGGTGGACGTGATCGGGCACTCGATGGGCGGCGTCGTGGCCTACCTGCTCGCCGCCGGGCGGCCGGACCGGGTGCGGACGCTGGTCCTGGAGGACGTCCCGCTCCCGGTGCCGCGCGAGCCGCCCCCGCTCGTACGGCCGGAGGAGCCCCTGTCGTTCGACTGGGCCATGGTGGAGGCGATCAGGCCGCAGATCGACCACCCCGACCCGGCCTGGCTGGGGCGGCTCGGCCGGATCACCGCACGCACGCTCGTGATCGGCGGTGGACCGGACAGCCACATTCCCCAGGACCGGGTCGCCGAGATGGCCCGCCGCATTCCCGGCGCCGCGCACGTCACGATCCCGGCCGGGCACCTGGTGCACGAGAACGCGCCCGACGCCTTCGTCCGCGAGGTCGCGGCCTTCCTTTCCTAGAGCACGGCTAGAGCTCGGGCGGCAGCGAGAAAACGGCGAACAGGGCGGCATCGCCGAACACGACGTTCCGCGCGATGCCGTCCGCGGCGATCGCGAGCACCTGGAGCGAGTGGGCACGGAAGACGCCGTCGCCGCCGTCCAGGTAGGCCGCGAGCGCCGGCTGTCCGTTGGCGCGCGTGGGGACCATCCGCCAGGGGCCCCGCGTGGCGCAGACCCAGCGGATGAAGCGGCCGAACGCCTCCCGCCCGGCGAACCACGACAGGAACGGCGGCATCTCCAGGACGGCGTCCTCCCGCAGCAGCCGTTCCAGGGCCGCGACGTCGGCCTTCTCGAACGCCGCGACGTACCGGTCGAGCAGGTCGCGGCAGGCCGGGTCGTCCGGTTCTGTCAGGTGGTCCTCGGCCGGGGCCACCCGGGCGAGCTGGGCGCGGGCGCGTTGCAGGGCGCTGTTGACGGCGGCGACCGAGGTCTCCAGCAGGTCGGCGACCTCGCTCGCCCGCCAGGCCAGCACCTCGCGCAGGATGAGCACCGCCCGCTGCCGCGGCGGCAGATGCTGCAGGGCCGCGACGAACGCCAGCCTGATCCCGCCCCGCGACGCGACGACCGCGGCGGGGTCCACCAGTGCGTCGGGGATGGGCTCCAGCCAGGTCACCTCCGGCAGCCGCCGTTGCGGTCCCGCCTCAGGGTCGTCGCCGGGGCCGGTGAGGCCGGACGGCAGGGCCCTGCGCCCGCGCTGTTCGAGCGCCGTGAGGCAGGCGTTCGTCGCGATGCGGTAGAGCCAGGTGCGCGGCGAGGCCCGCCGCTCGTCGTAGTCGCCGGACGCCCGCCACGCCCGCAGCATGACCTCCTGCAGCAGGTCCTCGGCGTCGTGCACCGAGCCCAGCATCCGGTAGCAGTGCGTCATCAGCTCCCGCCGGTAGGGCCCGGTGAACCGCTCGAACTCCTCGTCACTCCACATGTGCTCTCCCGCGTCGCGTCGCCGTCACCGGTATCTACCGCCGCGCCCGGCGGAACTCATCGATGAGTTCTCCGCCCGGCGCCGGTAGGTACCGGCGGACCCACTGCGGAAGGACCAAAGAGTGACAATCAGCCATACCGTCCGCCCTGCCCCGGCCCGTGCCGTACGGCCCTGGCCGATGCTGGCGGTGCTGCTCGCCGGCCAGTTCATGGGGCTGCTCGACCTCTACATCGTCAACGTGGCGATCCCCAGGATCGGCGCCGACCTGGGGGCGTCCGGGGCCGCCCTGCAACTGGTCGTCGGCGGCTACATCATCGCGTACGCGACCCTGCTGGTCACCGGCGCCCGGCTCGGCGAGCTGTACGGCAGGCGGCGCATGTACATGATCGGAGTCGCCGGCTTCACCGCGGGCTCGCTGCTGTGCGGGCTCGCGCCGGACGCCGGGACGCTGATCGCCTTCAGGTTCGTCCAGGGGGCCGCGGCGGCGGTGATGGTCCCGCAGATCATGAGCGTGATCCAGACCAGGTTCACCGGCAGGGCCAGGGCGACGGCGCTCAGCGCGTACACCGCGGTGCTCTCGGCCGGTTCGGTCGTCGGGCTGGCGCTGGGCGGGGTGCTGGTCGGCGCCGACCTGGCCGGCACCGGCTGGCGGCCGGTGTTCCTCGTGAACGTCCCCGTGGGCGTCCTGCTGACGCTCGCGGTGCCCCGGCTGGTGCCGCCGGACGCGCCGTCGGATCGGCCGCGTGGCACGCGCCGGCTCGACCTGCGGGGCCTCGCGCTCGCGCTGCCCGCCACGCTGCTGGTCGTGCTGCCGCTCGTGCTGGGCCGGGAGGCCGGCTGGCCCGCCTGGACGTACGCGTCGATCGCCGCGGGGGTCGCGCTCGCCGCCGTGTTCGCCGTGACGCAGCGCCGTACGGCGGCCCGGGGCGGCGACCCGCTGCTGAACCTGGACGTGCTGCGCGCGACCGGCATGCCGTCGGGCCTGACGACGCTGCTCGCGCTGATGGTCGCCTACGGCGGGTTCCTGTTCACCTTCGCGGTGCACCTGCAGGGCGTCCTCGGGGAGAGCCCGCTGCGGGCCGGGCTCACGTTCCTGCCCATGGCGGCCGCGTTCGGGCTGGGCAGCTTCTACTGGCGCAGGCTGCCGGGGCGGATCCACCACCTGCTGCCACCGGCCGGGCTGGCGCTCAGCGTCCTCGGCACGGCGGCCCTGGCCGTCTCGGTGACCGGCGGCCCATTGCTGTGGGCCGCGCTGGTCGTGTACGGCGCGGGACTGGGCGTCTCGACCAGCCTGCTCACCCACGCCTTGGTGCACGTGCCGCCCGCCCGCGCCGCCGACGCGAGCGGCCTGCTCACGACGACCATGCAGTTCGGCCAGCTCAGCGGGGTGGCGGTGTTCGGCGCGGTGTTCCTCGCCCTGGCCGACCCGCCGCGAGCGGAGGCCATGAGCACGACCGCGTGGTGGCTGGCGCTGGCCGCGGCCGCCGGCGCGGCGGGCGCGGTCGCCCTGGCCCGCGCCGCACGGCCCCGGCCCGCGTGACCCTCGACGTGCACGCCAAGCGGACCCCGGGCCCACCGGGGTCCGCTTGGCCGGAAGGTCCGGACGCTGCAGGCGCTTCGCACGTTGCATCCGGCGGTGTTGCGTCTCCTGCGGACGGCCTTTGCCATGGCGGCGTTACCGTGGGTGTACGCCCTGGGGAGTGATCCGCCATGCCTGATGGCCGACAGCTCGCGGACCGCGTGCTGGACGCGGTGAACGCTCACGACCTGGACCGGCTGTCGGCGTGCTACGACCGGCACGCCGTCCTGGCCACCCCGTTGGGCGTGTGCGAGGGGCGCGAGCAGATCGCCCGATACTGGGAGAGCCTGTTCAAGGGTTTCGCCGACATCGCCATGACGGTCTGGAACAGGGTGGAGTGCGCCGACCCCGGCTTCAGCGAGTGGACGATGACGGGCACGCACACCGGGTCCTTCGCGCTGCCGGACGACGGTGTCGCGGGCGCGAGCGGCCGGCGGATCACCGTGCGCGGCTGCGGGGCGTGTCACGCGAAGAACGGCCTCGTGGTCGCCCACCGGGACTATTTCGACCTGCTGGAGCTGTACTCCCAGATCGGGTTCTCCCTCGTCCCTGACTAGGTAACTACCCCCCGCTTTCGGGTGATTTGTGGCGGTTTACGTAGCCTGAAAGTCTGGGAGAGGGGAGGCGTCATGCCCGATCCAGCGGACGCGACCGTGTTCTTCGTGGGAAACGCCACCATGATCATCCGTTCTCACGGGTTCACCGTGCTGACGGATCCGAACTTCCTGCACCAGGGGCAGCGAGCCCATCTCGGCTGGGGGGTGAGCACCCGCCGCCGCACCGAGCCGGCGATGGAGATCGGGCAGCTTCCGCCGCTGGACCTCGTCGTGCTGTCGCACATGCACGGTGACCACTGGGACAGGATCGCCAGGAACGGCCTCGACAAGGACCTGCCGATCGTCACCACCCGGCACGCGGCGGCCAGGCTGCGCCGTCAGGGATTCGGCCACGCCATCGGCCTGGAGCCCTGGGAGTACCACCACGAGCGACACGGCGACGGCACGCTGACGGTGACGACCACGCCCGCCCGGCACGCGCCGGGCCCGGCGAACGCGCTGATGCCGCCGGTGGTGGGGAGCGTGCTCGACTTCGCCCACGCCGGCGAGGTGGACCTGCGCCTGCACATCAGCGGCGACACGATCATGGACGAGTGCCTGTCGGAGATCCCGCGCCGCTTCCCCGACATCGACGTCGGCATCGTGCACCTCGGCGGCACGCGGATCCTCGGCGTCACGGTGACCATGGACGGCGCCCAGGGGGTGGAGTGGCTCAGGCTGATGCAGCCGGAGTCGGCCCTGCCCGTCCACTACGACGACTACGAGGCGTTCGCCTCCCCGCTCAAGGACTTCCAGCAGCACGTCCGGCGCGCGGGGCTGTCGCACCTGGTCCACTACATCATGCGCGGGGAGACCTACCGCCTGCCCGTACGGCAGGCCGGCGTACGCCCGCACCGCCCGGTCATCGGGCCCGGCTGACAAGGACAAGTCAGGGCCTATTGACAGCCCGCGCGATGAGGGTGTTGCATCTTAATTCAAGCTCTAAAGCTTGCCTGAAGCGCTGGACACGCCGGCGCGCGCCCCCGCACACCGCGACGGCGCGGGCCGGAGATCCTGCTGGCATCCCCCCACCAACCGGAGATCTCCATGCGCAAACCCCGGCTCCTCATCATGGCCGCGGCCATGGTCGTCACCCTCGGCGGCGGCCTGGTCGCCGGCCCGGGCGCCGACCGGGCCGACGCCGCCATCGGCCCCGTCACCTGGTCCGACGAGTTCAACGCCGCGGCGGGAACGCCCGTCGACGGCTCCAAGTGGAAATTCGACATCGGCGGCGGCGGCTGGGGCAACAACGAGTTGGAGTACTACACCAACTCGACCCGCAACGTGTACCACGACGGACAGGGACACCTCGCGATCACCGCCCGCAAGGAGAACCCGTCCAACTACCAGTGCCACTACGGCACCTGCCAGTACACCTCCGGCCGCATCCTGACCGCCGACAAGTTCAGTCAGGCGTACGGCCGCTTCGAGGCGAGCATCAAGATTCCGAAGGGCCAGGGCATCTGGCCGGCGTTCTGGATGCTCGGCGGCGGCAACTGGCCGAACACCGGCGAGATCGACATCATGGAGAACGTCGGCAACACGCCCAACACCGTCTACGGCACCGTGCACGGCCCCGGCTACTCCGGCGGCAGCGGCGTCGGCGGCAACCGCACGATCGGCGCCCCGCTCGGCGACGCCTTCCACACCTACCGCGTCGACTGGTCGCCCAACCTCATCGTCTGGTACCTGGACGGCTCGGAGTACTTCCGCGTCACGCCGGCCGACATCCGCGGCAACCAGTGGGTCTTCGACCACCCGTTCTTCCTGATCCTGAACGTGGCGGTCGGCGGTTACTGGCCGGGCAACCCCGACTCCACCACGTCGTTCCCGCAGACGATGCTGATCGACTGGGTCCGCGTCTCCGCGTGGACCAACGACGGGGGAGGCGGGACCGGCGGCGCGCTGAAGTCCAACCTGAACGGCCGCTGCATCGACATCCCGGGTGCGAACCCCGTCGACGGCGCCCGGCTGCAGATGTACGACTGCAACGGCACCGCCGCCCAGCAGTGGACGATCAACGGTGACGGCACGGTCCGCGCGATGGGCAAGTGCATGGACGCCGCGTCGGCCGGCACCGCCAACGGCACGCCGATCCAGCTCTACACCTGCAACGGCACCGGCGCCCAGCGCTTCACGCTCACCCCGGCAGGCGACCTCGTCAACACCGCCGCCAACCGATGTGTGGACATCGTGGACGTGAACCCCAACAACGGGGCGCGCCTCCAGCTGTGGGACTGCACCGGCGGTGCCAACCAGAAGTGGACCCGCGGCTGACCGCGTGACCGGCGTGAGAGGCCCGGCGCCTCTCACGCCTCACCCCTCGCTCATGGGCTGACCGCCAGGAGCAGGAAGGCGGCGCACAGCGTGAGATGGACGCCCGCCTGCAGGACGGTGGCCCGGCCGGGCACCACGGTCAGCGTCGCCACGACGACCGTCAGGGCGAGCAGCACGATGTGCGTCGGGCCGAGTCCGAGCAGCAGCGGCCCCTCCAGCCACAGCGACGCCCCGGCGATCGTCGGGATGGTGAGCCCGATGCTGGCCATGGCCGAGCCGAAGGCGAGGTTCAGGCTGACCTGGACCCGGGCCCGCCGGGCCGCGCGTACGGCGGCGAGGGTCTCCGGCAGCAGCACCAGCAGCGCGATCACGACGCCCACCGCGGACTGGGGAAGGCTCGCCGCGCGTACGGCCGACTCGATGGCGGGAGACTCGACCTTCGCCAGGCCGACCACCGCGACGAGCGCGCCCAGCAGCAGCGCCAGGCTGGCCGCGGCGGCGCGCGTGGTCGGCGGGTCGGCGTGCTCGGCGGCGTCCCCGCCCTGGCCGCCGGACTCCACCGGGAGGAAGTAGTCGCGGTGCCGCACGGCCTGGGTGAGCACGAACAGGCCGTACAACGCGATCGAGGCGACCGCGGCGAACGCGAGCTGGGCCGGGGCGAAGGCGGGCCCCGGCCTGCTCGTGGTGAACGTCGGCAGGACGAGGCTCAACGTGGACAGCGTGGCGACGGTGGCCAGCGCGCCTCCCGTCCCCTCCGCGTTGAACACCGCCACCCGCCGCCGCAGCGCCGCGACCAGCAGCGAAAGGCCGACGATCCCGTTGCAGGTGATCATCACGGCGGCGAACACCGTGTCGCGGGCGAGCGACGACGCGGCCGGTCCTCCTGACGCGGTGAGGCTGATGATCAACGCCACCTCGATCACCGTGACCGCCACGGCGAGCACGAGCGATCCGAACGGCTCGCCCACGCGATGGGCGATGACCTCGGCGTGGTGCACGGCCGCCAGCACGGAAGCCGCGAGGAAGAGCGCCGCGATCAGCACGACGACGGGAGGAATGGTCCGCCCCCACGCCAGCGCGAGCACTGCCACGGCGAGGATCGGCACGGTCACGGTCCAGGTGGTGGCCAGTCGGCGGTAGAGCAGGATCATGTGCTTCATCCTGCCCAAATAGGACGAATGGTAGAAAAAGTATTCAGAGCTGCTTGAGCAACCAGCGGGGGCCGGTGACCAGGGCGCCGAGGGCCGTCACCCGCTCACGCAGCCCTCGGTCGGCGGTGACGACGAGGGCGGTCTCCCAGGGCCGCACGTCGCGCACCGCCTCCACGATCGCGTCGTCCCCGCTGCCTGCGGCCACCACGACCGTCAGGTCCCCGGCCACCGGCCCCGGGTCGGCCGCCCCGGCCGCCGCCCCTTCGAGCACCACGACCATGCGCGGGAACCATCGGGTCAGGGCGGGCACTCCTTCCGGCATCTCGCCGAGGCCCTGCCCGCAGAGCGGGATCAGCTCGTTGAGCAGGCGGTTCGCGGCGCCCGCGCGGTCCTTCCACCAGCCGTGCTCGGCCCGCGCGCCGATGATGTTGGCCATGTCGAGGACGACGACCACCGGGCTCAGCGCGGGCCGGATCCTCGGCCACGAGTCGGCGAAGCCGGGGTGCAGTTCCTTCGACACGACCTCGTCGGCCGCCACCCAGCGCATGTCCGCGCTCTCGCCGTTGGCGGGTGCGGCGTCGAGCAGCCCTTCGGCCTCCGCGATCACCGTCTGGAACGACCAGCCGCCGTGGTCGTCGACGTAGAGCCCGCGCACCCGGACGAGGTCGGAGTCCAGCGCCGCCTCCTCCCGGGCCTCGCGCAGCGCGCCGGTGATGGCGTCCTCATGGCTGTCGCACGCGCCGCCCGGCAACCCCCAGGTTCCGCCGTGATGGCTCCACCAGGCACGCTTCTGCATAAGCACGTACGGCATGCCGTCGAGCGTGTGGTGCACGGTGAGCAGGCCGGCGGCGCCGTACAGTCCCCAGTGCTGGTGACCCAGCGCGCACAGGGCCCAGCCGTCGCCGTCCTTCGCCGTCATGCACCCATCTTGCCGCAGCCTGCAGGCTCGCTCTAATGGTCACCAGCGTTCGAGGGGGACCTCCACCCCGGCGACCAGGTCGAAGAGGGTCACTCCGTCCTCGATGCGGACGACCTGGATCTGTGTCGCGAAGCGTACGTCCCGAAGACGCGTGGCGGCCTCGTGAGCGGTTCGCGGGAGGTGGTAGCGATCGGCCGCGCCGCCGTCCGGGATGGGCCGGGTCGAGCGGACCTCGAACCGGTCCGGCGGCCATACCGGGGGAAGGGGAACGGAGTGCTGCCAACCAGACATGTCTCTCCCGTCATGCCGTCTTCAAAGCAGTTGACCTGTGGAACCTGATTGATCGCTAGTGCGTGACGGGGTCGTAGGCCGATCGTTATTAACCGGTAAGCGATCCTTTCCGACCCGGAGTCCGTAGCCCGTTAGCGTTTGAGCCCTCACTCGTGATTCCCCCTTTGTCTGGAGAATCAGGAGATGTCATATCTGGAGAGACGCCCGCTTCCTGCGGCCGGAGGAGCGGGCGTTGTCCTCCCTCTTGTCCTTGCTCTTCCGCCACCTGCCCGTCGACGGTCGTCTCTGATCCGCTGCGATCCCGCTCGGCCACTTCGGGCCGGTAGGCGGTCTCCGGCAGCCCCCGCCTCCGCGTCGCCGGAAGGGCGAGGGCCCGGCTTCCGGCTGCTCGTGATCGGGCCGCCGCTCCGGTTCTACCGGCCGTTGACGGAGAAGTGCTGGTAGTCCTTGGCGCCGGACCACGAGCCGCCCCAGCCCCAGCCGATCTGCCCGAAGGCCCGCACTACTCGATCGCCCTCGTTGATGACGCCGCGCTTCTTGAGCGGCCGGTCCACGAACGCGTCCGCGTTGCGGTGCGCGTTGGAGCCGTTCGCGTAGACGTACGGGTTCTCCCGCGGGTTGAGGTCCACCGCGAGGCCGTAGGCGTGGTTGGACCAGCTGCCCGAGCCGGTGGCGTTGCGGCAATTGAAGGCCGAGGTGTTGTCGGCGTCGATGGAGTCGTAGTCGCTGCCCTTGTAGACGTCGACGGGCTCCATCCTGCGGATGGGGTAGCGCATGTCGTAGAGCTTCCCGAAGACGGAGGCCACGTCCTCGGCCACCTTCTTGTTGACCACGAGAGTGCCGGTGTGCGCCTGGTCGTCGAAGCCCCAGTAGGTCATGGTGATCTTGCGCAGCCCGCTCAGCGGAACCGGGCAGCCCGGACGCCAGGAGTACCGCACGTCGTCGCGGGACACCTTCTCGATCTTCGCGGAGAAGGGGGGCGGCCCGCTCGGGCTCGGCGAGGGCTCGTTCCCGGGCGCGGGCGAGACCGGCACGGACGAGGGCGTGACGGGCGACGGGGTGGCGGACGCGGAGGAGGTCGGCGCGGCCGAGGGAGCGGCGGGCGTGGACGAGTCCGCCGCCGGTGACGCCGGGGCGGGCGCGGACACCCGGGTCCTGGCGGTGGCGGACGCGCCGGCGTCGCCGACCCCGGCGCAGCCGGTCATCCCGACGAGAGCCGCCATCACTACCGCTGACCTGCGGTTCCACAAGGAGGTCATAGGCGCAGGTTACCCGCGGCCGAGGCGTGCGCAGGCGCTCGCGCACGCTCCTGTGGACAGCGGGGCCCCTGTGGACAAAGCCCGGGGCGGTTGGCCGGAATCGCCGTATAGAGGAGGCGCAAGCCGTACGAATTGACGATCGGAATCGTCGTGGGCCGCCGCTAGGGTGGCGTCGTGCTTGAGCATCTGCGTTTCGGCGAAGTGAGCGTGCCGACCCACGCGTTTTTCGTGGGCCTCGGCGTGCTCCTCGCGAGCGTGGTGTTCGTCCTGGAGGCGCGGCGCCGGGGGGCCCTGCGGGAGGAGTCGCTCGTCGCCGTCACCGGCGCGCTGGTCGGCGGGGCGATAGGCATGCGGCTGTCCGGATGGGCCGAGCATCTCGACCCCGCGCTCAACCCCGGCCTTCTCGAGGCGTGGATGTTCGGCGCCCGCAGCATCCTCGGCGGCCTGACCGGTGCGTACGTCGGGGTGCTGGTGGCGAAACGGCTGATCGGCTACCGGGAGCGGACCGGTGACCTGTTCGCGCCCGCCGTCGCGCTCGGCATGGCCGTCGGCCGCATCGGCTGCTTCCTCACCGAGGCCCCCGGCCGGCCCACGAGCCTGCCCTGGGGGGTCCACGCGCCCGCCACCGTCCCGGAGTGCCCCGGCTGCCTGGCCGGGCAGGCCATGCACCCGTCGTACCTGTACGAGACCGTGTTCCAGCTCGCCGCCTTCGGCGCGTTGCTGTGGGCGCGGAGCCGGGTCGATAGGCCGGGCGAGCTGTTCACCCTGTATCTGGGCGCGTACGCCGTCTTCCGGTTCCTCGTCGAGTTCACCAGGGCGAACGAGACGGTCTGGCTCGACCTGACCCGCCCGCAGTGGTTCCTCGTCCCGGGGCTCGTGCTCCTCGCCGTCCGCCTCGGGCTCGGGTATCGCAAGGGGTTCTACGATCGGCTGCTTCCCCTGCGGGGAGAGCGGCGACCGCTGTTACCGGCCGTCCGGCTGTCGCCCGCGGGCGAGGAGGAGAGATGAGCACACCCCCCGAGCCGCCCGAGCGGCCGCATGACCCCCAACCGGGCCCGCAGCCGGGCGATTCTCCCCGGCATCCGCCCGTGCCGCCGCCTCCCGGCGCGCCGTACGGTCCGGGCGGCCCGCCGCCGTCCCAAGGTCCGGCCGGCCCGCCGCCGCAGGGCCCGGGTGGGTCACCGCCGTACGGACCGGGTGGGCCGCATGGGCCGGGTCCCGGTGGGCCGTACGGACCGGGTGGGCCACGCCCGTGGCCGCCGCCGCCCCCGGCGCAGAACACGACCGGCGTGGTCATCGCGATGACGATCGCGGGGATCGTGGCCTACGTGGTGATCAACTTCGTGCTCTTCCTCGCGACCCTCGCGGCGGCGGACGGAGTCGCGAGCGAGCACAAGAACGTCGCGCTCATCGGCGGATCCGTGATCCTGGCCGTGATCGCGTTCGGCGGCGGAACGCTGCTGCTCCTTCTCCGAAAGCCCTGGTCGCGTGGGCTCGGGCTGGGGCTGATGATCGGCTGGGCGCTCATGACGATCTTCACCGCCGGCTTCTGTACCGGCGTCAACCCCTCGCTCTACACGGACGGCGCCCTGTGACCACCGGAATGCCCCTGCGCGGAGACCGCATCCTCCGCTACGTCAACGCGTTCTGCCCCCGCTGCCACGACGAGCGGCCGGACCGCCCGCTGGCGGAGGTGCCGCGTCTGTCCGGCTGGCTCGCGGCCCGCGACGGCCGGGTCTACCTGGAACGCGGCTGCCGGACCCACGGCATGGTCAGGACCCTCTACGACGAGGACCCGGAGATCCTCGCCTACCTGGAGGAGTGGACGGCCCCCACCAAGGCGCATCTGCCCGACGTCGCCGGCAACTTCGACCCGGTCCCGGAGGCGTACCTGCGGGGACTGCCGGAGATGCAGACCCAGCACACGTGCATCCTCCTGGAGGACGTGGCGGAGGCATGCAACCTGCGCTGCCCGACCTGCTTCACCGACTCCTCGCCCGACCTGCGGGGAATCGTGCCGGTCCGGGAGGTGCTCGCCAACGTCGACCAGCGACTGGCCCGCGAGAACGGCCGTCTCGACGTGCTCATGCTCAGCGGCGGCGAGCCGACCCTCCACCCCGACCTGCCCGAGTTGCTCGCCGAACTGACGGCCCGGCCCGTCACCCGCATCCTGATCAACACGAACGGGCTGCTGGTGGCCCGGGACGACGCCCTGCTCGACCTGCTCACCGAGCACCGCGAGCGCGTCGAGGTCTACCTGCAGTACGACGGCCTGTCGGCCGAGGCGTCCCGGCACCACCGGGGCGGCGACCTGCGGCGGTTCAAGGCGGAGGCGCTGCGGCGGTTGTCGGAGCGGGAGATCTTCACCACGCTGGTCATGACGGCCGCCCTCGGCGTGAACGACGGCGAGATCGGCGACGTGGTGCGCCTGGCCATCGAGACGCCGTACGTCGGTGGCGTGTCGATCCAGCCGCAGTTCGGCTCGGGGCGCTCCGGCGCGATCGACTCAATGGACCGGCTCACCCACACCGGGGTGCTCAAGCGGCTCGGCCCCCAGACGGACGGCCTGGTCACCTGGCGCGACCTGACCGCCCTGCCCTGCTCGCATCCGCACTGCTGCTCGGTCGGCTACATGATCAAGGACGACGCCGACCAGTGGCGCTCGCTGACCGCGTTGATCGGGCACGACCGCCTCAAGGAGAACCTCGGGCTCGTCTCCAACCGCATCGCCGACTCCGAGATCCCCCGCCAGCTCCGCATGGCCGTGCAGGAGTCGCTGCTCGGCCTGCTGTCGGAGCAGTCGTCGCTGTCGCACCCCGAGATCGGCAAGGTCTGGCGCGACATCTGCGAGAACTGCGACCTCGGGCTGACGACCCTGCTGACGCTCGCGTCCTCGGCCGTGCCCGGGCGCAAGCGGCGGCTGCGCCGGCTGCTGGGCGAACGGGTCGTACGCATCACGATCAAGCCCTTCATGGACATGTCCACGATGCTGGAGGAGCGCCTGGTGCAGTGCTGCGTCCACGTCGGCACCCGCTCCGACCAGGACCAGTGCGCGCCGTTCTGCGCGGTGCAGGCCTGGCCCGCGCTCGCGCGTCAACGCCTGTCCGCCGTCGCCGCGGCCGACGCCGCCGTACGGCTCCCGCTGCTGGAGATCACATGAGCCTCCCGTACGGGAAGCCCGGCGACCGGCCGACCGGCGTCGCGTACGAGCAGGCGCGCGCCGCCGAGACGGCCCAGGCGTCCGAGGGCGGGCAGGCGACGCCGTACGACCCGCTGAAGCTGTGCGTCTACGCGACGGTGGCGCTGCTCGCCTGGCTGTTCGGGGCCTGGGCCGTGCTCGGGTTCGCGGCCCTGGGGTTCGCCGGATACTGGCGGGCCCGCCGCGCGGGGCTCACCAGGAGCAAGTGCTATCTCAGGGACACCCGCCTCGTCCTCGCCTACCTGGGACTGATCACCCTGGTCGCGGCGGCGGCCCTCGTGCTGCCGCACGTGTCCCGGTAGCGGACTTCGCAGCCACTCGGCGCGGCGAAGCCCGCTCCATGCGTGCCGCAGCTTCGGAGGTCGGCGCCTCGGGACTTCGCCGCGTCGGCCGGAAGCTGAAGCCGCTCCGCTTCGCCCACGGGATTTGTCGGTCGGTTCCGCCATGATCGGCGTGCCTACTCACCGAGGGAGCGTCATGGCTGTCACCCCCGAAGCAGACTGGTCCGGCATCGGCTGGGACTCCTGGAAGAACCTGAGGCTGATCCGAGCCAGGCTCGACGCGGGCGCCGATCCCAACGCCGGTGTCTTCTTCCATGGACGGCCGTTGCACGCGGCCGCCGAATGCGGCTCTCCCGATGTGGTGGCGGAACTGGCCGCCCGCGTCAACGACGTCGACGCCGAGCACGAGGGCCGTACGGCATTGTGGGGGGCCGTCTTCGCCAACCGTCCCGACAACGCCCGGGTCCTGGTGGAGGCCGGTGCCGACCCGTGGCGGCCGATGATGAACGGGTGGTCCCCCGGACGGCTCAGCCTGGCAACGCCCACCCCCGGCCTGTTCGGCGATCTCGCTGGTCGGCCCGGTCTGTCCGATGCCGAGGCCGCTGCCGTGGCCGAAGCCCGGCGTCTGATCGCCGCCTTGGGGGATTTCGACGACGACGGCATGGGGCTGGCATGTGTCGCCGGGATCAGCGCGGCGGAAGCGGTGCGCCGCCTGGAGGCGGTCCCGGCCGACGCTGCCGAGGTCGAAGAGATCGCGGAGGATCCCTTGTCCTACATGGACGAGAGCCTCGGCGTCGTCGGCGTCACGGACGTTCCTGGCGGCTGCGTCGTCAGCCAGCCGTGGGGATATGGGCCGTACATGCCCGGCGTCACGAAGCTCCTGTCGGCCGGCACCGTCTGCTACGCCATGTACGCCAACCCCAAGAGCGGCAACCAGGGGAGCGTCACCCGGGACGGCGAGATCGTGGACTGGGACACCCACCCCGGCGGCGGCAGTCCCTATCCGGAGCAACCGGCCGGGGAGATCCTCATCGAGTACCTCTACCACGGCAAGGCCATGGCGTACTGCTGCGCCGGCGCGGGCCTGCGGCTGGACGACGCCAGAGCGATCGCAGGGGAGCCCGACATGTGGGTGACGCTCCCCGAACGCGACTACTGGAGCTGATCCCCGGGGCACGAACCGGTCTGGACTGCCGCCGGAACGACGGCGTTTGACGGAGCTTTCGTGGAAAGCTCGCGCAGGTGTTCGATGACGCGCTACAGTCATGGCCATCGGATCGAACACGGGTTCGGTCGAGTCCCGGCAGGTAAGGGGTGTGTGATGGCTGTGCCCACGGTGTCCGCCGCCCCCGTTCCGGCCGTCGCCGTTCCCGTGGCGTTCGATCCGGTCGTGCCCTCCCCGGCTCCGCCCGCTGTCGTCCCGGTTCAGGCTCCGCCCACCGCTGGGCGGTGCGTGCCGAGGCCGCGCCGGGCGACACGCCGTAGCGCTCTCTACGGAAATCTACGACGGCCGCTATATCCCGTCATAAAGTCCGAGAGCGTGGACCCCGTGCGCAATCCCTACGCCCCCGGCGCCGGCCAGCGCCCCCCGGAACTCGCCGGACGCGACCGCGAGCTGCAGCAGTTCGAGATCGTGCTCGAGCGGGTCGCCCGGGGCCGTCCGGAGCGGAGCATGGTCCTCACCGGCCTGCGCGGCGTGGGCAAGACCGTCCTGCTCAACACGTTCAAATCCATGGCCATGCAGCGGCTGTGGGGCACCGGCAAGATCGAGGCCAGGCCCGACCAGTCGATCCGCCGCCCGGTGTCCGCCGCGCTGCACATGGCCATCAGGGAGCTCGCCCCCCGGCACCGCGCCCCTGAGCGCATCGAGGAGTTCCTCGGCGTGCTCAAGGCGTTCGCGATGCGCGATCCCGCCGCCGCGAAGGGCACCTCGCACTGGTCGCCCGGCATCGACGTGCCCGCCGCGCGCGGCCGGGCCGACTCCGGCGACCTGGAGATCGACCTGACCGAGCTGTTCGTCGACGCCGCGGGCGTGGCGACGGACCTCGGCGTCGGCATCGCGCTGTTCATCGACGAGATGCAGGACGTGCAGGCGCCGGACGTCTCGGCCCTGTGCGCGGCCTGCCACGAGCTGTCGCAGAACGGCGGCCCGTTGATCGTCGTCGGCGCCGGCCTGCCCCACCTGCCGAGCGTGCTGTCGGCGAGCAAGAGCTACTCCGAGCGGCTGTTCCGCTACGCGCGCATCGACCGGCTCGACCGGGACGCCGCCGACCTGGCGCTCATCGCGCCCGCCGCCCGCGAGGACGTCGAGTTCACCCCCGACGCGCTCGACGCGTTGTACGAGGCGGCCGACGGCTACCCCTACTTCGTCCAGGCGTACGGGAAGGTCGCCTGGGACTTCGCCCCGCGCAGCCCGATCACGGCCGAGGACATCAAGGTGTCCGCCCCGGAGGCCGAGGAGGAGCTCGCAGTGGGCTTCTTCGGCAGCCGGTATGAGCGGGCCACCCCCGCCGAGCGGGACTACATGCACGCCATGGCCCAGCTCGGTGACGACCCGGTGCCGACCGCCGAGGTGGCCGAGGCGCTGGGCCGCAAGCCGTCCAGCCTGTCCCCGGCCCGAGACAGCCTGATCAAGAAGGGTCTGATCTACAGCGCCGAGCGCGGCGTGATCGGGTTCACCGTTCCGCATTTCGGGAGGTTCCTCCGCGCGCAGCCGCTCTGAGCGGCGCGCCCATCGACCTCTCTACGGCTTTCTAGAGGGGAAGCTAGAGAGCCGTAGAGAGTTGAAGTGAAGGTCCTCGATGCGGGAATCTACGCCTGTATAGCGTCAGGCCGATACAGGCGTAGATTCCCGCAGAGAGGCGTCGCCGGGGTCGTCGGCCGCGGCCACACGGCCGTCGGCGCCGACCACGACGGCGCGTACGTCGGAACGCCGGCCGCTGAGCCGCACGGCGAACACGACCTCCGCGTCCCCCTGGGTGGGGAAGACGAAGAAGCGCCAGCACAACTCACGCCACATGTCGGACGGCTCCTCCGTCAGCAGCGACCCCGCGTGGGTCCGCCACGCCGCGCTCGCCCGCAGGCGCGACAGCGCCCGTCCGGGCGGCATCGGCCGCTGCTCGCACGGCGCCCGGTGACGCAGGCGGGAGACGACCCCGTCGATCTCGGGTGAGCAGGCGAGCAGCAGGACGACACCCCCGCCGATCCAGGGCGCCGTCTCCGCGGTGACATGAGGCAGGCCTGTGACGCCCTCGGCCCCGGCGAGGGCCGCCATCGCGGTCAGCGCCGCGGCCCGGCCGATGGACCGCAGCCCGACCGGGGTGTCGCTCACGTCTCCGAAGCAGCCGCACCCCACGTCCGGCCGCCGCCTGCGCAGATCCCACAGGACGTACGTCGCCATGGCGAAGAACGCGGCCGGCAGCCACCGGGCGACCGGGTGATCCACGACCAGCAGACCGGCCGCCAGCGCGAACTCGACCAGGGCGCAGGCGATCATGGCGGGCCTGGCGAAGCGCTCCGGCATGAGCACCGCCGGACCGAGCCGGGCCAGCGCGCCCGGCGACGCCTCGCGGCCGACCGTGGCCAGCTTGGCGACGCCGCCCAGCGCCAGCGTCACCACGAGGATCGGCAGCGCGGCGGCCGCGATTGTCGAAAGCACCGGTCACCCCAATCCGACGCGGGCATTGAAGCAGCCCTTGGTCAAGTCTCCTCCGAGCGCGACGTACGAGGACGCGGTCAGTTCCACGATCCTGCCGCGCGGGGACGTGCCGCATTCCAGGCATCGGTCGCAGAACCGCCCGGCCAGGCACCCGCACGCGACGATCGGCAGCGCGTCCGTCCGGCCGTCGCACACGTTGCGTACACGCAGCAGCGAGCCCAGCGCGAGGTACGGCAGGCCCGCGCAGGAGACGCCGGCGTCGTCACAGCCGGTGTCCTCGCGCTCGAGCATGGGATAGGCGACACCCTCCGTGACGCCCTCGTCCGCGAGGTCCGTGAGGTCCGCCCACACCGCCGTGCCCGAGATGCCCGCCTCGCTTCCTCCGTACGTCACCGTGGGCGGGGGCACGGCCGTGGCCCGGTAGGGCGGCTGCGAGGTCGCCGGGAGATGCGCGAACGACGTGCCCTGGTCGAGCAGCCCGATCGCGTCGAACAGGAATCCCGGCTCCAGCTTGGGATGCCGCACCCGGATCCGTCCGGAGGAGCGGTAGGGCACGACGATGGAGCGTTCCCGGCGATGTGGACCGCAGTCGAGTTCGACGGTGAGGTCGCGCCGGCCGCGGACCTCTCGAATGACGCCGGTGATCCGGGTGATGTCGGCCCAGATGCGCTCGGCGACCGTGCCGCCGCGCAGCGCCCGGATGACGACCCGGGCTCCGGCCGGCAGATCGGCGGGCGCCACCGTGCCCCCGCGCCACGCGGTCGCCCACGGCGCGATCACCAGGCGCCGCTGCCCGCCATCGGCGGTCTCGAGGATGATCAGGTGCGGGCTCACGTCGAGAAGGTGGCCGCTGACCACGTCGAACGGCTCCGTCTCCTCCTGCGACCGCGGCGCGGGCCCGGGGTCGCGGCCGAGAACCGCCGCCGCCAGCTTCCGCCTTCGCTCTCCGGCCCGGTCGGGCCTCGCCCCCTCCACGCTCTCCAGCCTCACACGCCGGACGGGGATGGAGAGGCGTTTTTCCGGGCGATGGTGGCGTCCGGGATCAATATTCCTCCTCCCGGTGCAAGGCGTTGCCACCTGTTTCGGGCAAACCACCGCCCGACAGGACGTACGAAACGCGCGACGGGCCGCCACCGGCTTGCCCGGTCTTTGCCCAGGCGGGTGCGAAACCTGGATTTCGGTTCAGCCGGATCGGGGGGCGCGGCTGCGATTCTGGCACGAGATGCCTCTCTGGCCGGGTTGGTGATCCCTGATCGTGAACCATGAGGAGTTCCGCACGTACGTCCAGTCTCGCGGGGCGGCCCTGCTCCGTGTGGCCAACCAGTTGACCGGCAACCCCAGCGACGCCGAGGACCTCCTGCAGACCGCCCTCGCGCGTACGTACCTCGCGTGGGACCGGATCCGTGACCGGTCGTCGCTCGACGGCTATGTGCGGCGGGCGATGGTGAACATCAACATCTCCTGGTGGAGGCGGCGCAAGCTGGAGGAATACCCCTCCGAGGAGCTCCCCGACGTACCGGTGCAGCAGGATGCGCGGCACCGGTACGACGAGCTGGAGCAGGCGCTCGACCGCCTCCCCGCCAGGCAGCGTACGGCGATCGTGCTGCGCTACTACGAGGACATGACCGAGCCCGAGATCGCCAGGACCCTCGGGATCAGCGTGGGCACGGTCAAGAGCTCGGTCTCGCGCGGCATGGCCAAGCTGCGCGGCGACCTGGTCGTGCCCGACGCCCGCAAGCGGGTCAACTGACCGTCACCTCTCGCAGACCACGCCGTCATTGTCGCGGTCCTCGTACCACACGTACTCGGGGTCGATGCCGCGGTAGTACGGGCCGTATCCGTTGGCGTTCGCGTCCTCACAGGTGTCGTACTTGGGGTCGAGCGACCCGTTCGAAGCACTGGGGCTGGCGCTCGGGTTGGGGCTGGGAGTGGGGCTCGGGGAGGGCCGCACCGTGGCGACCGAGCCGGGAGTGGCCCCCTGCGGAATGGGCTCGAGGGAGTACGTCGTGCCGGGCGGGGCCGGAGAGGCGTCCACCGGCTCGATCGGCGCCGGGGTCGCGCCGCCTGCCCCCGGCGGGGGCTGGACGCTCTCACGCTTGTCGTACGTGTCGGCCGCCCAGCAGCCCGACCACAGTCCCAGCTTGTCGGTCTGCGCGCGCACCTGCTCCCAGTACTGCCAGTCCGTGTAGCTGTGCTCGGGGAAGGAGTTCACGGTCTGGGCCAGGCCGTTCCTGACCATGTCGCCGTTGACGTAGACGCCCTTGGGCGACCACAGGTAGATCAGGATGCGCCCCTGCTCGGGCACCTGCTCGGCGGCCCGGACCCACGCCGGCTTGCCGGCCGGTAGCAGGGCCTTCAGCCGGGCGGCCGCCTCCTGGGACCAGCAGGCGCCCTTGGCGGGGGCGTCCGCCTCCAGCAGGCCGATCCGTACGGTCCTGCCGCTCACGGTGACGACATCGGCGGTGTCGCCGTCCACGACCTTCTTCACGGTCACCTGGACGGCGTCCTTCGGCACGGTCTTCGGCCGCGGCGCCTTGGCCGTCGTGGTCTTCGTCGTCTTGGGGGCGGCCTTGGGGGTGATCGTCTTCGTGACGGTGACCGTCGGCTGCGGGCTCGGGTTCGTCGCGGCGGGTGTCTGCGTCTGGGTCGGCGAGGGCGTCGGACTCGCACTCGGGCTCGGGCTCGGGCTCGGACTCGCCGTGGCCGCGGCGAACGCGGAGGTGGAAGCGGCGACGGGAACCGCGAGGGCCGCGGTGGCGAGGACGGCGAGTGCGCGTGAGGGGAAACGCACGGGCGCTCCATGGGCTCGGGTACGGGGGACTGCGTCGGCTGTCGTGGAGCCGTTTCCTGGATTACGGAGTCCACCAGAAATCGATCGTTTACGCCAGTCCGTCCGGTCGGTTCCCTCGAATCACGTTCCGCCGGGACTCAGCCCGTCCTGGTCCGCGCCGTCCTGCTCGCCTCCCGTACGCCGGCGGTCGCGCAGGGCCGTACGACGTCGCGGATCACTCGCAGCGCCTTAAGGAAGTCGGCGAGCTGGTTTTCGGTCAGCAGTCCGGTGAACCAGGTCTCGATGTCCTCGATGTGCTGGGGAAGCACCGCCCGCAACCGTTCCGCCCCCGCCTCGCTCAGCACGGCGTAGGAGGCGCGGCGGTCGCTGGCGCAGGCATGCCGCTCGACGAGCCCGTCGCGTTCCAGGCGATCGACCACGCGGGTGATCCCGCTCGTGGACAGCGATGTCTGCGCGGCGAGGTCGCTCATCCGCAGCCGTCGAGCGGGCGAACGGGCAAGGCGGATCAGGGTCTCGAAGTCGACCTCGGAAAGTCCGGCGGCGGCCAGCGTCGGGCTGGTCTTGCTCGACAGCCCGGTGAAGACCTCCGCGAACAGGCCCATCGCCGTGAGCCGGGGGTCGTCGAATGGGTCCATGACCCAAGTCTACGGCACGATAGTTGACGCGAGGAATATTTCTCCGGTAGACATTTGCTGAGTGAGACATCCGCACAGCAACAATCTGGGGAGCAGTCATGAGCATCCGTGAGTGGCAGGGCCTGAAGGTCCCGACGGCCGGCGAGTTCGCGCTGGACAAGGCCCACACGCGCGTCGGCTTCGTTGTCAAGCACATGATGGTCAGCAAGGTCCGCGGCCACTTCGCCGACTACGAGGGCAAGATCGTCATCGCCGAGAACCCGCTCGAGTCCAGCGTGGACGTCGTCATCAAGGCGGGCACGATCGAGACCGGTGCGGCCGACCGCGACAACCACCTGCGGAGCGATGACTTCCTGAGCGCCGACAAGTTCCCCGAGATCACCTTCCGCAGCAAGCGGGTGAGCGACCTGTCGGGCAACGAGTTCACGCTCGTCGGCGACCTCACGATTCGCGACGTGACCAAGGAGGTCGAGCTCAAGGTCGAGTTCAACGGCGCCGCCAACAACCCGTGGGGTCAGGAGATCTTCGGGTTCGGCGCGGAGACCGAGATCGACCGCGAGGAGTACGGTCTGACCTGGAACCAGGCCCTGGAGACCGGCGGCGTCCTCGTCGGCAAGAAGGTCAAGATCGAGATCGAGGGCGAGGCCGTCCGCCAGGCGTAGCCTGTGCCGACGCTGAGGCGGGTTATCCACACTGTGTGCACAGCCCTTGTCCACATCCTGTGGACAAGGGCTGTGCATCGATCCAAACGCCACGCGGCGTGGATCTCCAGCACAGTGGGCGAACCTCACCCGGCAATCCGCTTTGCCGCCTTGGGCGATCGCCGGTACGCTGTGCTGAGCAACGCGCTACCAGGAGGCTTCGCCTAGTCAGGTCTATGGCGCCGCACTGCTAATGCGGTTTGGGTCTTAAGCCCATCCGGGGTTCAAATCCCCGAGCCTCCGCAGTTCAAAGCCCCTCTCGCTGGCTTCAGCGAGAGGGGCTTTTTGATCTCCACAGGGCCTCTAGTTGCAGTTCTAGTTGCAGTTGCCTTCAGCCTTCGGGTTGGGGGCGCTTTCAGTCCTCGCCCCACAGGGCCGCCCCCATGCGCTCGCTCGCGTCCTTCACCTGCGGACTGGCGATATGGGTGTAACGCTCGGTGGTCGTCACCCTCGCATGACCGAGGATCTCTTGCACGACCCGGATGTGGACGCCCTGCTCGACGAGGAGCGTCCCGGCCGTGTGTCGCGCGTCGTGGAGACGGGCTTCCCTGACCCCGGCCTGGCGGAGGAGCGCCTTCCACATCTTGTAGTCCTCGCTGCGCTCCATCGGCCGGCCCCGGCGGGTCGGGAAGAGAAGGTCGTGATCCTCCCAGAGTTCACCGGCCTCGGCGCGTTCGGCGTCCTGGCGCTGCTTGTGCTCACGGAGGATCGGAAGCAGCTCGGGCGGGCACTGGAGAGTGAGCCGACTGCGGCCCTTGCGTTGCCGAAAGACGATGCCGCCGCCCGTACGCTTCGGGCACCGGTCGGCGTGGCCGGTGCAGTCCTTCGCGCATGTGCGGGTCGGGCAGACGTGGCCGCGCTTTGTGCAGTCCTGTGGACAGCCGGGGTCGTGCTTGTGGACCTTGCACCGCGGCTTGCACGGCCAGCGGTGCCACTCCTTGCCGCACTCCTGCGGGTCGTCGCAGCCGTGCTTCCACGGTGCCCGCTGTGCCTGGTACCAGGCTTTGATCACGCCGGTTTCAAGGTCGACGAAGGACCACCGCAGACCGAGCGCTTCGCCTTGGCGAATGCCGAGGGCAAGGGCCACCGACCAGCGGGCCGCGTTCCGGCGCGACTTGGCCGCCTCGAGGATCTTGCGCGCCTCGTTCCGCGTCAGCGGCTCAAGGTCGGGATCGGCGGCAACCGGAGCGTCCACGAGCGTGGCGACGTTCCTGGTGACCTTGTTCCGGCGTACGGCGATCTTCAGGGCGCGCGACAGGATCCGGTGGACCTTGAGGACTGTGCTGGACGAACGGCCTTGTTCCAGCATCGTGGCGTACGCCTTATCCAGGTGCTCGGGAGCGAGCCGGTCGAGGCGGTGTCGGCCGAGGAGCGGGATGATCCAGTGGCGGGTCTTGGACCGGTAGTCGTCGAGGGTCCGGGGCGCCATCTTGCCCGACGCCACGAGACGGTCACAGATCACGTCGAGGTATTCGGTCATCCATTCCGCGACGGTCGGGACCTTGCCCGGCTTGGCGACGTGCCCGGTCTCGCGCTTGCCCTCCAGCTCGCGGACCTTGCGCGTGACCTCCGCCTCCGTCTTCCCCATCCGGTGACGGCGGTCAGGGGAGCCATCCGGCTTGAAACCCACGGTCACCCAGCCGTGCCAGTAGCCGTCCTGGCCCAGGTAGATGGACGATCGCCCGTTCGGTTTGCGGTCGGCCATCACGCCGCCTCGTTCAGACGGCGGGCGAACTCCTGAAGGGCGTCAGCCGGAACGAGGCGGTATCCGTCGTACTTGACCGAGCGAAGCTCACCGGTCTTGATCAGCCGGAAGACCGCCGTACGGCTCATGCCGAGGACGACCGCCGCATCCTTGGGTCGGTAGAAGAGTCTGTCCATCACGCTGCCCTCCCTTCAGGTGCCGAAAGAACTTGTCCGTCTGCCTCGGCCTGGAGCCGGTCCAAGTGGTTACGCCAGCGCTGGCGTTCGTGGACCGACCGCAGGAGCCGGACGCCGATGGGGGCGAGGTCAGGGTCACCGGGCTTGACCGGTCGCCAGATGTAGCGGTGAGGGTCGACCGGCTCGTCTTGGACGCCGAGGGCTTCCAGGACCCAGGTGCGGCGGTCCTGCTTGTGCTCGGTCAGGGTCTTGTTGGACCACTTGCGGGACACCAGGACGCGACGGCCCGCGTAGCCGAGGTGATCCGGCTTGTGCGCCTTGCCCCTGCATCGCCCAGGGGCCATGCCCGGCTTGGCGCCCTTGGGCTGGACGCCGTAGCGAAGCCAGTTCGGGCAGGTCGGCGAGCACGGCTCGAACCGCAGCGCCTCCAGCAACCGTTCCGCATGAGCCTTCCGACGAGGATCATCCGTGCCGAGGGCATCGCCGAGGCTCTTGGTCAGATACTTCGAGAGGTACTGGATGAGCTGGTCGGCGTCCGGGGTTCCGGCGAGCACGCTCTGAATGTCGAGCTGGTCGCCGAAGCGGAGCACATGCAGGGGTTCGGCGTCCTCGTCGGCGTCGAGCTTGTCGAGGGCCTGTTCCCAGGTGGGTAGGACTTCCCCGGTGGTGGGGTCGAGGTAGCCGGCCCCGTCCTCCCATACCGGCAGGTGGTCACCCTCGAAACGGATCGTGTCCGTCGAGGGCCACCACACTTGGTGGTAGGTGGCGGCGATGATCTGCCGCAGTTCCGCACGGGGCAGGGTGCCGCGGATCGCCATGTGCAGATGCGGCGCGAGCCGCTTCTGAGGCTCGACGATGGCGAAGTACTGCACGTCATATCCGGCGACCCGGCGGAGGTTCTGCACGAAGCGGTCCACGAGCTTGGAGAAGTGCAGCGCATCGCGGGCCGCCCGCGCGTAGTCGTACCGGCCAGGGTCCAACGGCGCACCCTCCAGCACCCGCCCGTAGGAGGGGAGGGTGAGCGTGACGAACATGGAGGGCCGGTAGGTCTTGCCGTCCGAGCCGGTGAAGGTCCGCCCGAGCGTGGTCTTGGTCATCTGCCGCTTGGGCAGGTCCGGGGCGTCCTGCCGCCGCTTCGTCGAGCGCGAGCGCTTGCCGGAGGTTCGGCCGAGGACGTTGCCGCGCATCCCGGCGGCGTTGATCTCCTCGTCCAGGTCCTCGATTGCGGCGTCGAGGTCGGTGGTGTCGCCGCCGGCCTTCTCGACCTCGTCCCGCCAGGCTTGGGCGTCGGCCCGCAGCTCCACGAGGTGACGCTGATACTCATCGGCGTTGTCCGGGAGGTTGACCGGCTCGGCCTCCAGGTGCCAGCCCTCCCGGCACTGCGCCCTACGGAGTTGCCGGTTGCGCTTGGCGCACGGCGGGCACTTGCTCTCCAAGGTGGCCCCGCAAGGGACGTCGATGACCTCAACCTGTCCCGTGACGATGTCCTGCCGCCGAAGCGGAACCGGCCGGATGCACACCCCGTACTGCTTGGCGATCTCTTCCACGACCTCACGCGCCAGCGGTTGAGCCATGCGGACGGCGCGGGGAGTGGAGCGGTCGTTGAGCCGAGCGGGGGAGGTCGGCTGGTCTCCCCCGGCCTGCTGGGCGTCGATCAACTGTCCTCCTCTGCGGTCTCGGGGATGGTGAGGGCGGTCTGGCCGCATTCGTGGCACTCGATCAGGCCGCGGAGGGGGTCGAGCCACAGGACGTTGAGCGCGCCGCAGATGGAGCAGCGCAGCCCGTCGAGGAAGTGCGCCAGGCCAGTCATGCCGACCATCCGCCGTACTTGTCGTCCTCGCTGGCACGTGATCTCATCTGCGCACTCACAAGCGACGGCCGGGGAGACTCACAAGGATGATTTGGGCGGAATCGGTCGGAGGGCCTTTGGCCCTCATAGAGACGAGTTCGGTGGGCGAGTGGACCGGCTACGAGGGGGATTACGAACGCGCCTGCGCCGTCGACTTTGTCGACGTGATTCCGTTCGGCCGAGACGCCCAGGCGCTCATCTTCGGAGACGAGCCGGCCGCAACTGCTTTCCTGCCTGAAATGGACACGTTCGTGCAGTGGATGTACGCCGATCCTGGAGTCGATGTCATTCGGGCGCTGGGGACGGTGACGGATGCTCGATGGGAAACGGGGCCGATCTTTGAGATCTCCGGCCCACTGGTTCTCCTGGATGCAGCTCTGCCGGGAGCCGATGTAACTCTCGATCAACCCAGGCAAGACGGCTTCGGAGCAGAGGCGCTCAGCATCGACATCACTCCGGGCCGGTATCGGGTCGAGTCGGCCGATGTGCAGCCTGACGAACACACGTGCTTCCGTCTGCACCGGTTCGTCAACGAGGGCGAGTGAAGGAAGCATCAGCGGTCTCCCTCGCTGCCGTACTCGGCGACCATCTGCCGAATGTCGGCGTCGGAGACGTAGGCCGCCCGGACCCGGATGGGATCGGGTGAGGTTTCGAGACGGACGTAGCCGACGCCCGCGCCGAGCTCGGGGATGGGTGAGATGTGGTCGGCGAGTGCGCCCCGGTCGCGTGCGCCGTCGCCGAGGACCATGTCCACCTGTTCGGACTCATCGAGCCGGAGCGCGATCTTGTCCGGGAACAGGTTGCGGATGTTCATGACCTCCTTGCGGGGGTCCTGAAGCGCGGCCATCACGCCGACGCCGACCGCCCGGCCCTGCGTGGTGAGCGTGGCCAGGGCCGCCGTGATGCGCTGCCGGAGGCCCTTGTCCGACTGGTAGGCGGTCAGGAACGCCACTTCGTCCACGAGCACCAGGACGAACGGGTCATCGACGGTCGGCGTGTGCGAGCGCTGGAGACCGGCGAACCGGTCGGCCCGCTCCTGCATTACCGAAACCGCCTCGTCGAGCAGGTCGGCACACTCCTTCGGATCGGCCGCATACCTCGCACCGAACAGCGTCCGCCCGAAGGACAGCTCCATCCGCTTGGGGTCGAGTGCCCAGACCTGCACCAGTCCCGCCCGCATGGCGGGGAGCAGGCCGCGGATTGTCGACCACAGCCACGAGCCCTTACCGGCCCCGGTCGCGCCCGCGATCAGGACGTGTGTGCCGTGGACCTTGAGTCGGTAGGGCGTGCCGTCCTCGCACCGGCCGACCTCCACCGGCCCAACCGTTGCCACCTCTGGAACGGGTACGGCGGGCAGGGGTTCGGCGAGGGGGTCGCGTCGGGGGAAGGTGAGCACGAGCCGCCCGGCCTTAGCGACGGCGACGCGGCAGGAGGGGGAGCCGAAGCCATGGGCGAGGTGGTCGGTGCGGTCGGCCCAGTCCTTGACGGCTTGCCCGGACAGCATGCGCACGGTGACGCGGTCGGCCCAGCCGTCGCACTCGACCCGGAGCAGGCGGGGCAGGTAGTCGCGGCCCTGGAGGTGACGGCCGAGCCCGGACACGATCATCACGGGTTGCCAGTGCCGCCGGTAGATCCAGAACCGGCGCCAGAAGGCCAGCAGCCGCCAGCCGATCCAGCGGGCGAACGATGCCCGGTCGGCCAGCACCCACCCGAACAGCAACGAGCCGGGGACGGTGAGAGCGGCCACCGCGGCGGGCCAGCCGTACCGGACCCAGATCACCCCGGGCAGGGCGAGCACCGCCACGGCGATGGGGTGGACGAGGAGTGTACGGACGAGACCGGCGACCAGGCGGCCGAGGAAGACCAGGACGGTGAGGATCGCCGGGGTCTGGACGACGGCCGGTTTGAACACGACCGCCGTGTCTGGAGTAGTGGACACGAGGTTGCGGACCTCGCCACCGGGAAGGCGCTTGAGCATAAGCTGAACTCCTCTTCTCTTGATTCGCAGTCAGGGAGAGATCGAGGGGCCGCCGGAAGTTGCCGCTTCCAGCGGCCCCGCTTCGTGTCAGGCCGCCGAGTCGCGGGCCTGGGCGTGTTCGGCGTGCAGACGCTCGCTGTCGGCCAGGTACCGGGCGGCGGCGTTGAAGATCTGCCGCGCGACCTCCAGATCCTCCGGGGTGACCGGTCCGGCTCCGGTGGTCGAGACCGTCACGTCCGCTTCGTCGGACTCCAGGACCAGGTACGGCCGCCCGGACTCCAACACCCGGGCACGCGCCCGGGTGAGCGAGGCGTAGAACGAGATGCCGATGCGGGGCCGCTGGCCGGGGTTGATCGACATCGACACGTGGGTGTAGGGGCCGTGTGCCATCACGCCACCCCGCGACCGTTGGCCAGACCGTGAAACCGCCGCTCGACCGACCGGGCGAACGAGGCCGCCTCGCGGGCGAGCTGCCGGGCGAACTCGACATCGGCCGGGCTGACCTGGTCGCTATTCGAGGTGGTCAGCAGCACCGAGGCCGAGCCGAAGTCCAGCGCCAGCACCGGCGTCCGGGCCGGGTAGGGCATGGTCTTGGCCGAGGCCCCGCCCCCGGTGTTGAGGCTGATCACGGCCGAGGGCCGCACCGTCCGCCGCCCCATCACGCCGCGTCCTTCCCAGCCGTATTGGACTTGCCGGCCGAAGCCGAGCGAGGAGCCCGCATCACCCGAGCCGAGATCGAGTAAGCCAGCCGCCCCGTCGCCTGGTGCACGTACGGCTTGACCTCCAGCCCCTCGAACTCGGCCGGGGCCAGCGGCACACCCGGCAGCGACGGCGGGACGACCGGCTGAACCTCGGCGAGGATCTTCACGGTCACCGTCTTCTGCGCGGCCTTGAGCGAGGGGTCGGCGTCCATCACCGGGACCTGCCAGACCGGAAGCCCGGTCACCTTGTCCTTGGCCTGGGTGTCCCGCTTGGCGTCGAAGTCCTTCGCCGCCGTCACCTCCCCCACGACGTAGCAGCCGTGCGGGAACAGCAGCTCGAAGCTGATCGGGATGGGTCCTTGCAGTGCCATCGTTCACCACCTCCTTGTCGACCCCCCTAGACAGTGATGGTCGGTCCGCAACGGGAACTGTCTAGGGGGCTATGCGGAAGACGGTAGCAGAGCTCACAGCAACTGTCTAGGGGGCTACTCAAAGTCTGATAAAGAAGGTGACCCACCCCTTACGTCGCCTGCTGGGTGTCAAGCCAGATGATTGAAAGCAGGCGCAAGAAGCTTGGAATGTCTCAGGTGTGCCGCGCGTGGCATGTGAGCGGCCGCTAGGCCGAGAGGGCCCGGGCCTACGTGACCAACCAACCCGGAGAGTGCACCTGCTCTCTGGCTAGCTAGAGACGCTTAATGGCTGGGGTTACGGGGGTCGGAAGTCCAGGCCGGTCTTGGCGAGGAAGCCGGTGACGAGGGCAGGGCGGTACTGCATCCGTTTGAGCCGGTTCTTCACCAGGGCGATCAGTTGGTCGACGGTGCGCATGGCGAGGTTGGCCAGGCTCTTCTTCATGTGCGCCCACACGCCCTCGACCGGGTTGAGCTCGGGGGCGTAGGCAGGCAGGTAGAACACCGTCAGCCACGGGCGGGCGGCGATCAGCCGTCTCATCTCAGCCGAGGTGTGGGTGTTCAAGTTGTCCCACACCACCACCAGCGGCCCGCCGAGCTGCTGATGGGCGGCGTCGAACAAGGCGGCGTAGTCGGCCTCAGAGAGCCCTCGGCGTTCGCCCTTGCGCCCGCGATGGGTCCGCAGCCGGTAGATCAGCCGCGGCCGCGCCTGTGGGGTGCCGGGTCGGGCGGCGATCAGGCCGGCGACCGACACGCGTCCGGTGCCCTTGACCGGCAGCGACACGATCGGGGTGTGCCCCTTGCGGCCCCAGGTGCGACCTTTGGGAGACCTCAGGGTCTGCCCGGCCTCGTCTTCGAAGCACAGCCACGCACCCTGCTGCGCCGCCACCCTTTTATGATCGGCCACTGCTCGTCCCTCCAGGCGGCGATGGCACGTTCATCGCGTTCGGCGGCGCGGCGACTGGGGGCCTGCCAGCTCCAGCCGAGGCGGTGCAGCAGGTAGCAGACCCCGCCCACGGTGTAGCTCACGTGGAACAGGCGCCCGATCACCTCGGTGATCCGGGCCAGGGTCCAGCACTGGTCGTCCCAGCCATAGGCGATCGGTCCTTCCTGAAGGGTCTGCTCCAGCCGGGTGAGCTGGGCGTCGTCGAGCTTGCAGGCCGCCCCGCCGGCTCCTTTGGAGGCCAGGGCCTCGCGGCCGCCGTTCTCCAGCGCCCGCCGCCACCGGTTGGCCGACATCCGCGACACCCGAAACTCCCGCGCGACCTGGGCATCACTCGCGCCGTCGGCAAACCGGTCCGCTGCTTGCATCCTCACCTGCTCGCGGCGTAATCGCTGCTCGGCGGTCAAGCCACCGCCCTCGGGATACCTCATGCACCCCAGGTAGCACCGCTACGACCGGCCGCCAGCTCACGCCGAGGTCAGGCCATATAACCCTCACCATTGAAGGTCTCTAGCTCGTTGTCTATCGCTCCCCCGATCGGTCTACCGGCCGATCTTGCACCCGATCGCCCGGGCGAGGCTGCGCGCAGGAAATCGCATCCCTACTGTCTGTCCGGCCTGGTCGCCGCATCACCGTCGCGCGACCAAATCACCTAATTGAGGCCGTCCATTCGAGTGCGCCCTGCACCTGAAGGGGGAGATCCTCGGCAGGAATCGCTGTGACGATTCTCACAGTAATGGCTTGAAACATCTAGTTCACGCAACATTATTTTCGCCAGCGAACTGCGAGGATTACAAATCGTATCAACATAACTACCTTTTCTCCTAACTGGCTATACCGGTACAAGTCAAGATCTGTGCGGCAGGCATTCGGTGAGGCAAGGTATGGAGCGTGCCGTTGATCGCGCCCGACCTTGGATGCATCTTCATCACCAAGTCAAAGCGTGATCCCAACTCGGGGGTTAATCCCTCACCATCGAAAGGATTCAGCTTGTCCGTTTTCACACGCCTCGCTGTCGGTGCAGCCGGTGCCGTTGTCGCGGCCTGGGCAGTTGCGGCTTCCCCTGCCTCCGCGCAAGTCCTCACCTCCGACCCGGTCTCCCCCAACCAGGCCTACTCCGCCCAGGCGGTCCCGCCCGGTTGCGCCGCATGGATCGACTGGTATGCGGGTCGCGGCCGGGGTCACCTGAACTGCGAGGGCAGTGGTCGGGATGTGCAAGTCACCGTCGCGTGTGGCGACGGCAGCGTCAAGCGCACTGTCGTCGGCTACGAGTACGCTCATGCCGATTGCCCCACGGGGCTGGGCGCAATTGCGGTGAGTGGCAAGTACGCCTGAGCTAGGAAGCGTTCCTAGTATGATGAGCCAGGCAGGTGACAGCCTGGCTCCTCGCCAATTCCTAATAATTTTCCCGTAACAGGTAGTTTTTTCCCAGCCTGGCATCTGGAGTGGTGTCTTGAAGGGTGCCAGCACGAGCAGCTAGACGGCAGACACGGGTCACTGTCAACGCGAGACCATCATCTCATCACAGATGGCCGCGTACTTTACCACACAGGGCGCTAGCAGGAGTTGGAGTTTCTCGCACCGACTGTAGGCGTTCCCTCCCGCAGATTTATAGGTGCTGCCATTGATCGCTAGCATGAGCCGGATGGCTAGATCACAGCAAGTACTGAAGCCAACCAGGAAACGTCTGACATGGCTCGACGCACTACGCGGTATCGCTGCCCTGACAGTGGTCTTTGAGCACACCCTCCAGCCGTTGTTACCCGAAGCGCGGCTCCCGGTGAAAACGGCCTTCGACCCCGGCTGGTATGGGGTGATGGTGTTCTTCTTGGTCAGCGGGTACATCGTGCCAGCATCCTTAGAACAGCGGGCCAGCTTACGGGCCTTCTGGATTTCCCGCTTCTTCCGCCTGTACCCGCTGTTCGGAGTGGCGGCGGCGGCCATGACTCTCCTGGCGGTGCTCGGGTGGGACGACCTTCACATCTGGTGGAAGTCCCGGCCTGCCTCCCTCGCCCTGGGCCACCTCACGATGCTCCAGAACCTGCTGTACATGCCCAACTTGATCAACGTCCTCTGGACGCTGTCCTACGAGATGGCCTTCTACCTGCTGCTGACGGCAATGTTCACGCTCGGTATCAACCGAAGAAGCACCATCAGTGCACTCGGCTTCACCGCAGCGGCCCTATTAGGCTCGGGTGCCCTGCCCGTCACCCTATTATCTGCTGGCGGGCCTGGCCGGATGCTGACGGTCACCCTGGTGGTGACCGCGCTGATCACAGCGGGCTTGGCCGCTGCCATCATGGGCTCGGGCACACTGCGGCAAGCAGGCGCGATCGTCATCGGGCTCACCGTGCTGATACTCCTGGCAGTCAACCAGAGCTATCCCGGGCCATGGCAAGGGTTGCTGATCCTGGCCACCATGTTCGCCGGTACAGCACTGTATCGGGCAGAGCAGCGCCAGCTCTCCTGGAAACAAGCGGGATGGGTGGCCTGGGTCCCGCTGGCGGGGATCTGGCTGGCACGTGATGATTTCGGCACACAGATGGCCACAGCCGCCGCTTGGCTCACCTTTATCGCAGGGCTGGCGTTACGGCACCGAAGGATGCCGCGCGTACTCGCATGGCTGGGGCTGGTCAGCTACTCGGTTTACCTCCTCCACCCTCTACTGTTGGAGAGCGTCGAGTGGTTCTGGCCGGAGCCATTGGACGTACCCCTAATCCTGCGCGTAGCAGCTCTAGTGTGCGTAGTGATGCTGCTGCTCGGGCTTAGCGCGCTGACGTGGCGTTTCGTCGAAGCCCCTGCACAACGACTGGGTAAGCGCCTCATATCATCGGACCGGACACCGCAGCAGAGCCATGGATGCACCGCAAGGCTGCCGTGATGTTGCCCCGGTTCTGTTGGCACCTGATCGCTTTGGGACGATGTGTCTCGGGACATGTTCACAAGTGTCGATGTTAAGAGCTCTCTTTCTCCCCTCCCGGCTGGCCGTCGAACATAGCCGGCACTCGTCACGGATCAAGGGCGCCTGCGGCGTGGCTATGCGATCGAGGCTGCGCCCGCCCCTTGACCCGTTCCTCGCTGCTCCGCTCCTTTCTCCTTTTCGCCCCCCCGGGAGGGGAAAAGGGGGACACCCACACCGCCCCGCGTCTCCCGGGCGCGCATCCCTTCGGCGCCGCGCCTTGGAGAGATCACCACGCGGCAGGCACAGGCACACCTCGACGGCTCGACCGGGCAGGCCCTCGCCGTACAGCTGCCCTCGACTGGTCGGGCCCGGCATTTCCGTGAGCCGACGGTGAGCGATGAGGACAAGCTCGCCGACTGCTGGCCACCAAGATCTACCCAGTGAAGATGTCGCGGGATCGGCTGCGCGGCGCGCTGCCGCGAAGACAGGATCGAGCCGCCGAAGACGACCCGGATCGAACGCGTGCTGGGCGCGACCGAGGCGATGTTCGAGGAGAACTTCACCGCCACGACCGTGGGCACTGATCGTTCGAGTCAGCCGGCAAGCTGGAAGAGTTGATCGTCGCCAACGTTCCCCCGGCTGACGTCCCAGTCGCCGGAGAGGATGCCCCATGACCCAGTGCAGCCCTTTCACACCAAATCAACAACCGAATCTGCGCCTGGTCCCAGCCCCTGCCGCCTCACCTCCTTGCAGGTGAAGGACGACGTACCCTTCGCGTTCCATCACCAGCCTGTAGCCGCGAGCCTGCAGTTCGGCGACGTCGGCCCGCTGTTCCTCAACCGACTTAAAGATCGGTTGGCGCGAGGCCACATCGGCCACGATCCATGGAGCTCGGCGTGGCATAGGCCGCCACATGACCACCTTGGTCCTGGCCGAGAGGTTCGGTCCGACCTGATTGGCGGCCTCGACCAAGACCCCGTCAGGAACAACCGCGACCGCCGCGGCAGCCGCGTCCTCGCGTGCGCCACTTCGATACCAGGCCGGATCGAAGACATCGCGCAGAGGGAAGGCCGCCACCAGCCCGAGGCTGAGCACAGCACAGGCTGTGGCCCAGGTAAGGCCCAGACGCCAGCGAGACACCTCTGCCGTGCCGCGACGCTGTTGGAAACGGTCGATCGCGTCGATGGACGCGCAGAACAACGCCATGACGACCGCGGAGTTGTAGTGGTAGCTGGTGCCCCACCAACCTGGTTGATCGGTGGCCAGCATCCGTTCCAGGATGAGCATCGTGGGCGGCAGCGCGTACGGCGACAGCAGCGGCACGAACAGCACAAGCGCCAGCAGCAGCAACATCGTCTGCACCTTGACGCCCGGTGAGGTGAGCACGGATAGGACATCCAGCGGACGGGTGAAGAACCGGGTGACGACCTCCCCCGGATGTGATCCGAGGCCACTGTAGTACCAGTAGCGGCCTGACGAGCCGCCGAACGCCGGGATGATGATCTGACTCGTCACCCACACCGCCACGGGGCCGAGCACGACCATGGCCGCCCCGATGAGACGCCACGACGGGCGGAACAGCAGGGCCAGGCCGAGACCCGCGACGAAGAAGCCCAGATCCTCCTTGACCAGGAGGAGCGCGGCCGCCGAGACGATCACAGCACCGCGCCGACCGGCATCGAGCCGTTCGAAGAGCACAGCCGTCAGCAGGGGTACGAAGGCGTACTCGTGAAAGTGGAAGGCCGCAGCCTCGGCTATCGGCCACGACAGCAGGTAGGCGGCGGCGACCAGGTAAGCCGCAGGCGTTCCTAATCGGCGTCGGCTCAGCCGCCACAGCGGGATGGCCGCGACAGCAAAGAGGACCGCCTGGGCGACGATGAGGGTCTGCGGGCCGTCGTAGATCCAGTACAGGGGCGCCAGAACGGCCAAGATCGGAGAAAAGTGGTCACCCAGGATCGTTACCGCCGTGCCGATCTGGTTCCACTGATCTTTGACAAACGAGCCAGGAGCCCCGAAGCGGGAGTAGCCACGGACCGCCTGGTCGAAGATCACCAAGTCATAGATGCCAGTACGAAAGCGCGCATACTTAACCAACCCTAAGATCGCGTAGGCTGCCGCCGCAGGAATCAGACATGCTAAGGGCCATATACGCCGCATTTCGATCATGGTAGAAGGTCCACAAGCGACTTGTATCGCAGATCGCGTCGCCAGTCGCTCTTCCAGCTAAAAGCTAGGCGTCCTAAGCTACGCCGGCGGGACTGAGCGGCGGCTTGATCTCTCCGATAGAGAGAGGGCGCACTCGTCTGACCGAGAGTGCAAGTGGAGCAATCGAGCTAGCGCTGTTGCATGGCGAAGGCTGTAGTGCCTCAACGGGTCATGGCTGCCGTGCACGCGGCTGAAACGGCGGTGCGTGAGCTGCGTTCAGCAGTGATTGCGGCGCACCGCTGCTGATCACGAGCCCGCTTGTCGCGAGGCGAGTTCTATGTGAGCTGCTGTTGCATCGTCGTGGGTCTTGCTGCGTGGCCAGCGCTCGCCATGCGGGTCAACTCGCTCGGCCGTGCGTACTCGGCGCATCAGCTCGGCCGGTCCGTCCTGTGCCAGAACGTTGAGGAGTTGCTGCCAGGTGGTGAGGTGGTAGCGGTTGACGGCGTCGGCGGCTCCGTCGGTGAGCAGGGCCGCGGCGTGTACCTGGTTGGTGGGGATGGTGCCGGTGAGGGCTTGGTCGGCGGCGAGGGGGTCGGTGGATGCGACCCAGAAGCCGCCGTCGCGGTTGCGGTAGGTGCCGAGGGTTTCGACGTACTCGCGGCGGGCTTCGGCGTGCTCGTGTGTGCCGCCGCGCAGGCTGTCGAGCCGTACCCGGTGGGGTGCGGCGACCTGTTCTAGCCGGTCGTCGCAGATCACGATCGGCTCGGACGTGCGGGTGTCGAGGATGAGGGTTGAGTCGCCGAGGACGAGCCAGTCGAGGTGGTCGGCGGTGTGGCGGAGCATGATGACGGTGGCGGAGGGGGAGCCGCCGTGGGCCAGGTCGCAGGTGAAGTCGTGCAGTGAGGTGACATGCTTGATGCCCTGGGCGAGGAGTTCGGGCAGGGGGCCGGCGCTTTGGGTCATCTCGGCGAGCAGGGTGGAGCCGAGGGTGTGGGAGTACCACCGCACGCTGTGCGAACAGGATGAGGTGACACCTGGGGGGATGCTGGCGCCGTCGAGCAGGACGACGGCGTCGGCGGTGGCGCCGATGAAGTCTTCGTTGGGCCGGTCGGGGTAGGCGGGTTCGCTGGCGAAGGCGACGCGCATCAGGTGTCCTCGTGCCGGTAGAGCGGGCTGGCCAGTTCCGCCCGCACTGGTTCCCCGCTTTGCGGGTCGTACTCGACGCCGACCACGCACGAGAAGCGGCGGTCGCCGACCTGCCCCCACAACGTGGCGATCTCATTGGCGAGCAGGTGGATGACGCCGAGGGAGCCGTTGGGGTGGATCCCGGCGATGGCCAGGAACGACCCGTTACCGTCCGGGCGGGGCAACCGGCCGAGGAAGGCCGAGTCGGCCGGCTGCTGCGGGTCGAGCTGGGAGCCGGACCGGTACTCGCGGCCGGTGCGCGTGTCGACGAGCTTCCAGCCCTTGTCGTCCCGGTCCCAGCGGATGACCGGGTCGGCGTCGTACGCGGTGCGTATGGCATTCGACATGCGGGGGCCGCAGATGACGAGCAGGCCGGGCCGGTTGAGGTCGATCTGCCCGTCCACGGTGACGTTGTCGGTGGCGACGGTCAGGCCGAAGGTCCGGGCGAGGTCTTCCAGGCGCTTGCCGGCGCGCATGTCGTCCAGGGCGACCATGGAGCGGCCGGTCGCGGCGTCGTGCCGCAGCGGAGTCACCACGGTTACCGACCCAACGCCGAGGAAGGCGCCCTCGGGGGCCGGGCCGGTGTGGCGGATCTGGTGGATACGCCCGCGGGACAGGCCGGCCTTCTCGGCGATCTGCGCATACGACATGCCCTGGGCGTGAAGCTCTTGGATGACGCGGCGGCGGAGCCGGGCCAGTTCGGTGACTTCTTGCTGGGCGGCGTTGAGCCGTTCGGTGGCGACCCGGAGCAGCAGGTAGGGATCGTCGATTGCGGCGATTTTGTCCAGGTCGCTCGGTGGCACGGTTCCTCCTCGGTGGTGCTCACCCGAGTCTAGGCCCCTAGACGAAATGCCGTCTATCCCTCTTGACAGTACGGTTTTGGCGGGTTTGCCGGTCCTTGGGTCCACAGCCCGGATCGCCGAGCGCCGGTTGGGGACACCGCGCGGGCTCACCGAGCCATTCCCGTCAGCAGGGCTGCCCAGATGTCACGCGCCTGGGCGATGGGCCAGCGGTGGGTCTCGCGGATCTCGGGTGCGTCCTCGTTCTGGAGGGTGCGCCGGATGAACCCCTGTCCGCCTGCCTGGCACAGCTCATAGACCATGGCCAGGCAGTCGCAGGTCCAGGCGAGCGCGCGCACCCGCGCTCCGTCCGAGGGTTCGAACCATTGCAGCTTCATGGCCCCGGGTTGCCGGCGATCAGGGATGTGCGGGCTCACGCAGGTCATGGCCGGGCCGTTGCCTGTGCGGCGGCGGCGATGGGGTCGACCTTGAGCAGCGCCCAGACGGTACGGCCAGCCTGGTTGCCGTACACGCCCCAGTTGTCAGCCAGGGAGGCGACCAGCAGCAGGCCGCGCCCGCCCTCGTCGTCACTGGGCCGGACGAGCCGGGGAAGGCCGGGGCCGCCTTCGTCGGCGACGCCGAGCCAGACCTGATCAGGTTCGGCCTGGATGCTGACGATGAACTTGCCGCCGAACCGGGCCGAGGCGGTGTGCCGGACGGCATTGGTCGCCAGTTCGCTCACGATGAGTTCGGCCGACTCGACGACCGGCCAGGCTCCGAGGGTTGTGGTGATGAAGCGGCGGGCTTCGGTGACCGAGGCGGGACGGCCGAGGAAGTGCCGGGACAGGCGCCATGCGGGCATGGGACACGCTCCGTCGTATAGGGGGCTAGACATCCCTTCGACTGGAGCGTATGACCAACGCTAGAAGTATCTCAAGGTATACGACGTATAAATGCGTCAGTCATCGAGCTGCTTTGCCAGCTCTCGGAAGTCCGCTGCGATCTCACCCAGTAGCGCCCGCAGGTCGTCCCCGTACACCGCCGCCCCTGCGAATGCCTCGAACGCCTCTTCATGAGCGCCTATCTCGGCCGCTTCGATCAGCGTGAGATCTCCGGTCAGGCTCTCCACCACACTCATAGACCCGTCGAAGATGGTGAACCCGTGCAGCGGGAAGGCGGGGGTCTCTGTCTTCCACGGCACGACGCCGAGCCTGACATGCGGCAACGTCGACACCTGGGCCAACCGATCGAGCTGCGCCAGCATCAACGACGGCGACCCCGGCCAGGTACGCACCGCGCCCTCAGTCAGCACGAATGCGAACCGCCGGCCCTCCTCGAACAGGACCGCTTGAGCATCAACCCGTACGGCCGCGGCCTTGGCCGCATCGTCCTCATAGACATCGCGGCCGATCGCCAGCGCCAGCCGCGCATACTCCGCTGTCTGCAACAGCGCCGGAATCATCGACGAGGAGAAGACCGCCAGCCACTTCGACGAGCGCACACGCGCAGCGTTCGCCGCCTCCCGACCGGCAAGCCCACCTTTCAGCCGCGACACCTCGTCACGCAGCCGCACGAGCAGCGTGTCCAACTCCCGCCGCGAGTCATTATCAAGCTGGAGAGCCGCGGACAGTCGCTCCACCGTTTCCACCGTCGGCAAGAGCCGTCCTGTCTCTATCCGTGAGATCGTCGGCTGCGCCACCCCTGCCCTTCGAGCCAGTTCCTTACCCGTTAGCCCCGCATCCTTGCGTAGCCGCCGCAGCAGCTCGCCCAACTCTCGCAACCGATCCTGGCGATCCCTCACCTGCACGTTCTACCACGCATAGTCCGTACAGTTCCGGACAGCTTGAGGAACTATGCGACGCCCCAAGGTGGACTCAAAGCGCACCGCAGGACAACCATGCGTCATGCTCACACGTCACATCACAGGGGTAACGATAGGAGGAAGGGAAGCGATAGGTACTTGTAGATATCTATATGAACGTTATATTGGGTATGGGTGTGTCTGCCGCTTAGGAGACAGATGCGATTCGAGCAGCGCATGTTCGCGAGACTCAAGTTCTTGGAGAAGCTTGCAGAGCTCAGCGAGAACGCGTTCGAGAATTTCTTTCAGGACCTAATGTGCGCTCTCTACCCAGATTTCGTAGATGTGCGCACACATGGCAACCTGGGAGACCTAGGTGCAGATGGCTTAACTCTACACGATCGCCAGCTATATGCCTGCTATGCCCCATCAACGTTTGATGCATCCGCTATCGAGCTCAAGTTTAAGTCCGACCTGCAGAAGGCAATCAATAAGCGCTCTGGACAGTTCGACACCTTCGTCTTTGTTCATAACGATATGCGTGGCACGCATCCTGAAATCGCAGCCATGTTGGCGGAGGCGCAGCGCGCGCATAAGCCTCTCAATATTGAGATCATGGGCCGGAGGCGTCTATGGCAGAAGATCATGAAACTAGACCTCGCCGAGGTAGAAGACCTGCTAGGGTGCCCCATACCTATCACTGATAGTATTTACGGCATCGGCATGGAGGACTTGGAACCTCTATTAGATCATCTCAAGACAGCGACGGTATCTCCAGATCCTCTCCATCGAATTCCGCAAGTAAGTGAAGAAAAGTTAGATTACAACGAACTCGATGGAGACAGTCGCGAGAGCTTGGTCAAGGCAATGAAGAGTACTCACCTCATCGATGAGTACTACGACCTCCGTATTATGGAAATTCAGAGAAAAGAGGTCGCCGAAGGATTTAGAATCTATTATCAGCAGGTGCGTGAAGCGTGGACTGCTGCGGAAGATATTCTCTGGCAGCTTGAAATGTATGTACTAGGAAACATGCGCCATGATCCGCGAACACACCGCGCAGCCCAGGTTATTCTTGCATACTTCTTTGAGCGCTGCGACATTTTTGAGCAGCCGCCGGCAGATTGGCGCCCCTCTACCACATCTGGCGATGCGACATGATAGCTCCGACTAAGGATATAGCCCCCGACCGAGCGTTATTGAGCGTGGGAGCTCAAGTCTTACAGCAACTAGGTGAGCCCACAACCGTAAGTCAGGCCTGGTTCAAAGTGAAGGCCTACCGGCACGAGTTGGGCTATAAAGCGCCTATCTCCTTTGCGTGGTTCACCCTTGCACTGGACATGCTATATGCGTTAGGCATGCTGGAACTCCGAGATGGCCTTATCTTCAGGAGGAGGGTCGATGCTTCGTAGTCTAGGGGCAAGTGACCCCCGCTTTAAGACGCTGGAGTTTCAGCCTGGGATGAACTTGCTAGTCGCTGATACTACGCCTAGCTCTGCTAACACAGACAGCCGAAATGGGGCCGGCAAGTCCAGTGCAATTGAGCTGCTGCACTTCCTACTCGGCGCTAGAGCCGATCGGCATATGGCGACTCGCAAAGCCCTCAAAGACATAACCTTTCAACTCTTCATGGACTGGCGTGACGCTCCATGGCTAGAAGTCCGCCGAAGAGGTTCGAACCCCAACGTCGTCTCTTTGAATCCTGACGTCTCTACCCAGGAAGCAGGCCAGCTCAGCTTAGGGCCAGCACAGGTACCGCTTCAGACATGGAATAGGCTGCTCGAAGCCAATCTATTCGGCCTGCGAGGCGATCATCCCCACGTGAGTGGGCGCGTGCTTCTATCTTTCTACATGCGACGTGTAGCCAATAATGCTTTTAATGAGCCTATACGTGTCCATTCGCGGCAGGCGGAAGTAGAGGCGACGACTAATCTAGCCTATCTATTAGGCCTCGATTGGAAACTCGCTTCGCAGTATAGAGAAATCGCCGCTAGAGAAGCAGCGCGACAGCAGTTAAAGAAAGCCATAAATGACCCCGTTTGGGGGCGCATCGTCGGTAACTCCGCTGATCTCCGAGGCCAAATCACACTAGCGGAGGCCCGCGTAGCAAGGCTTGAGGAACAGATAAAGGCCTTTCGTGTCGTACCGGAATACGAGAATCTTAAGAACCGTGCAGATGAGATTGCGAGGCGGATTCGGAGTCTATCAAATCAGGATGTTGCCGATAAGCGGAATTTGGAGGATATCGAGGCCGCCATTAGAGAAGAGAAGGATGTCGATGTCCGTTATCTGGAGCCAGTGTATCAAGAATTAGGAGTTATTCTTCCTGGCCAAGTGCGGCAGCGCTACGAAGACGTGCGGTTGTTCCATGAATCGATCATCCGAAATCGTCGACGCTATCTCAGTGAAGAAGCAGCTGCAATTCGTGAACGTCTAGCTGCCCGTAAAAACGAGAGGGAGAGGTTGGGCTCGGAGCAAGCGCAAGTGCTCCGCCAATTGAACGAGGGAGGGGCGTTAGAAGCGCTGACAACTCTTCAGCGAGTCTATGCCGAGGAACAGGCTTCGTTGGATGCCTTACAGAACAGGTTGGCTGCAGCCCAAACATTAGAATCGAGCGCGCGGCAGATAGCTGCAATGCGCCTTGAGTTAGAAGACCGCATGACTGCGGACCTAGAAGAACGTCAAGCGATCATTAGTGAGGCTACATTACTGTTTGATCAATTTGCGAAGGAGCTTTACGGTGAAGAGCGAGGCGGGTATCTGGCGATCAATGCGGGACGCAGTAGCTTGAAGATCTCTCCCCGCATTGATAGTGACGATAGTCGCGGTATCGGCAATATGGCGATTTTCTGCTTCGATCTCACCGTAGCGGTAGTCGCTCATCGGCATGGGCGAGGACCTGATTTCATCGTCCATGATAGTCATCTATTCGACGGGGTCGACGATCGGCAGTTGCGAGCGGCCCTTGAGTTGGCGAACTACGTCGCTGTTACAGAGGATATGCAATATATAGCGACGATTAATAGTGACGATCTAGATAAAGCGATCAATCGCGGCTATGACCCTGACGGAAAGCTATTGAGGACTCGCCTCACGGATGCCTATTCCGATGGCGGCTTGTTTGGCTTCAGATTTTAGCCGAGTTCTCTGTGTTCTCTTTGGAGCGGGTTCGTGGCAACTGGGCTACTGTCTAGTCCCACGACATGATTGACAGTTCTGTCCCACCACTTGCTTGACGGGTGCTCTAGGAAACATGACCGGCCTTGCGGGGCCGGGCCGCTTTGACGCTGCGGACGGGTTGAGTGGTGGTGCGGCGGACCACGCGGGTGTCGTCGGGCAGTTCGATCGTCAGAGTTGTGTCGCTGACGTGCACCGTGACGATCGCGCGAGCGTGAATGCGGCCGAGGGCGACCTTCTGCCCGACGACCATGATGACCCCGCTGTTGCTGGCCACCCGCTGCACCGTGACCGGCTCGGCCGAGGGCCTCGGTGGCGGCCCGGCAGGGCGGGCGTCGCGCAGGTGCCGCACCCGATCCCAGCTGATCGGGTTGGGCCGGGTGCGCAGCAGCTCGCGGGTGTCGGGGTCGAAGAACATCAAGGTGTGTTCCTCGATCCGGACGGTAACGCGGCGGCCGTTGAGGATCTCGGCCGCGAGCACGACGCGTCCGGCCAGGCTGACCGTGCCCGAGCGGCTGATGGTCCGATCCACCTCCACCGCCGTTCCCGGCTCGGTGGGCGGCAGCGGCGCCGGCCCGGCCGCGCGTCCCCCGCTGGCGGCGAGTTTGGACAGGTCGGCGTTCGACAGGTGGGAGCGGAAGCTCTTGATGCGCACCCCGGCGACCAGCAGGTGGATGACGTCGGTGTCGGCCCAGAACGTCACCATCATCCCGGCCCGGTCGGGGCCGAGCCAGAACTGGCGTCCCGCCACGAACATGTTGCCGCTGGCCGGGACGACGCGGTCGAACTCCACCGGCCCGCCCGACCACGCCCGCGCCGGCTGCTCAGCGTTGACCGGGTGCCGCTGCGGTTGTTCCCCGGCAGGGGTCTGCGCGTCGAGGTCGGGCGTTGAGGACGGTGGATGGGCGATGACCTGCCCGTCGATCGCCTTGAGCGCGCCGGGCAGCCGCAGCGGCAGCAACTGCTCCCCGCTGTCGGTCGTGGGCGTGAATCGCTCGGCCGGGCAGGCCATGCCGATCGCCTGATGCGGACGCCGGGTGTTGTACTCAACCACCCAGGCATCCACCGCGGCCTGCGCCGCCGCCAGGTCCTCAAACGGCACCCCGTCATCGAGCAGCTCGCGGCGCAGCGTCTGATGGAACCGCTCGACCTTCCCCGTCGTGGTCGGCGAACGCGGCTGAGTCAGCCGATGAGCGATGCCGTTGTCCCGGCAGATCCGGTCGAACAACACCTCCCCGCCCTTGCCGAACCGGTCGGTGAACTGCTTACCGTTATCCGTCAGCACCTCCTCCGGCACCCCGAACCTCTGCAGCGCCTGAGCGAAGGCCAGGCACACCGCCCGTCCGGTCGGACGAGCCACCACAGAGGCGATCACGCAGTAGCGGGAATGGTCATCGACCCCGGTGACGACCTTCGCCTCACTCCCGTCGGCCAGGAACACCCCGCCGACGATGTCCATCTGCCACAACTGCATCGGCGCAGGCCGCTCCCACCGCAGATAGCCCTCCCGACGTTTGCGCCGCTGCCGAGGACTCACGAGGCCATGGCGCACCAGCGCCCGATACACCGCCATCCGCGACGGCACCGGATCCACCCCCAGGCGCTTTGCCTCGTGCACCAGCCGGACCGGACCCCACCGCGGATGCTCGCGCCGCAGCTCACACACCACCGCCTCCACCTCCGCCGATAACTGCGACGGCGACGACTTCGGACGACGGGAACGGTCGACCAACCCCGACAAACCCGATTCCCGATAGCGGCGCAGCCAGGAATGCATCGTCTGCCGCGACACCCCAACCTGGGCGGCGATCTCGCTCACACTCGCCCCGGCGAGGACCGCCAAAACCGCCCGATAACGCTGCTCGACAACCGACAAATCGACCAGGGCCAATCCCGGCCTCCCGACGCGCGCCACCCGCAAACGACGCACGAAAGATCGACCGAAAACGGCACCTGTCAAACATGTCCTGGGACTGATGTGTCAAGCATGTCGCGGGACAGGACATGGCAACTGGGCTACTCGTTGCCGAATCATGCTTATAGTGATCAAGGGCGGCGCTGCGCGCCGCCTCGCGGCCCTACGCCCGCGCGGCGGCCGGGCGTGCGGCCTGGGGGCCGGTCCCGGCCGCCGGCAGCTCGGGCCGTCCATATCCATCGCGTACTTGCTGACCCGCCTCGGGTCTCCCATCGCGCATGGTGATGCCTACCGCTCCATTCAACGAGCGGAACCAGCTCCCAGCGTCCCAGCAGCCGCGCCATAGCATCCGAGCATGGACACGCCGTCTGATCTCTACCGCGCGTTGGAGGCTCTCTACGCGGCCTTCTCCCGGTATCCGCTGCCGGTTAAGACCGAGGTGTGTGACCACTGCGTGTCCGATGAACAGGTTCGCGCGACTCGCACAGCACCCCTCCGCATGCTCACCGCATCCGCCCTGGAGCCTTACGCCTGGAAAGCCCTGTACACATGGGGAGACGTCGAGGAGTTCAAGCACTATCTGCCCCGGTTACTGGAGCTGCTCATCCTCGAAGAGCTCGATGGCCTTCACGCCCGCTCCATGATGCTGCGCGTCGCCGTCAGATGGCAAAGCTGGCCCAAGATCGAGCAGGAAGCCGTCATCGCCACCGTCGGCGCGTGGTGGCGACACACCCTCAGCAGTTATCCGCGTGACGTCGACGGCATGGATCTGATCGAGATAATCGCCGATTACCTGAAGTTGGACCTGGCTCCCTACCTGGCAGAGTTGGAGTCGAACACCACCGAGGCGGCGGCCCGGCACATGGCCTGGCTCATGCACGACTTCACCGTCAGCGTCGCCCACAGCGCCGAGTGGTATGTGCTCCTGGACAACTGGATCAGGGGAACGGCACCCGCGACGATCCTGGAGCGCGCATTCTTCGCCGCCAGCTCGCCGGAAGTGGCCCAGGACCTCTCCGACGCACTCGAGACCCACCGCATCTGGAGCCGACACTGAACCTCAACCCAAAGCGCCTCCGGCGGGGGCCTCCGGCTCCGGGATGGCGCCGAGCTGGAGAGCGCGGGCCGTTAGTGGCTGAGGTAGGTGCCCGCGCATCCCTTCTGCCATCGACCCAGGCACAGCCCAGCAGACCGGCTCCTACGGCTCAAGCCCGTCTGTGACTCTTGGCGTCCAATGGCCGTGGAACGGCGACCGGCTAGAGTACACGCGAAGACGGGCTTGCCCCTCCGTCGCCGGCCCGCTGCCGCTTCGCGGTGGGTCGACGGCATACGGGATGCGCGGAAGGCGAGGTGTGCGCGTCCGCGCAGGTCACGAGCCCGCTCTAGTTGCAGTTTTAGTTGCAGTTCCCCGCCGTCCCAGGCCGTTCGAGAAGGACCGCCGAACGGTGTCGGTCCAGGTGGAACGGATCGGGACGGCCGAGAGCCGAGCTGCTAATGCGGTTTGGGTCTTAAGCCCATCCGGGGTTCAAATCCCCGAGCCTCCGCAGTTCAAAGCCCCTCTCGCTGACTTCAGCGAGGGGGGCTTTTTGATCTCCACGGGGCCTCTAGTTGCAGTTGCTCTCAGCCTTCGGGTTGGGGACGCTTTCAGCCCTCGCCCCACAGGGCTGCCCCCATGCGCTCGCTGGCGTCCTTCACCTGGGGACTGGCGATGTGGGTGTAACGCTCGGTGGTTGTCACCCGCGCGTGGCCGAGGATTTCTTGCACGACCCGGATGTGGACGCCCTGCTCTCCGGGGAGTGTCCCCGCTCGCGCGTCGTGGAGACGGGCCTCCCTGACCTTGGCTCGGCGCAGGAGTGCCCTGCCACATCTTGTAGTCCTCGCTGCGCTCCGTCGGCCGGCCCCGCCTCGTCGGGAAGAGCAGGTCGTGATCCTCCCAGAACTCCCCCGCTTCCGCCCGTTCGGCTTGATGTTGAGCATCAGACGGAAGTAGATCAGTCAGTACGAAAGTTCGTTGACAATGCGATTGGTGACGAGCATTGGGACTCGGATCGGTAAACAGAAGAATCCAGGCCGAAGGCCAGTGTCTAGGAGAGGGTTGCCGAACCTTGCTGCCGCCTCTGACGGCTACGACACCCCGTCGGACGCGCCCCGCTTTCCCTGATCTCTATTGGCGCCGCGCTCACGCCCTACCGATTTCCTGCGGGCCCACTCGTCGCGAATCTCGCGCAGCACTCCAAGCATGCCGCTCATCAGCGTGAAGACGAGGACGTGGTCCCACCCGAAGTCGTACTCGAATGGCCAACGTCTATCGGTAAACACCCACATGGCCAAGAGGCTCAACAGGAAGCCTGCGCAGAGCGACCCCAGGATGCTGTTGAGGGCCGCTTGGAGCAGCCCCCTCGGCCGTCTTCGCATCTTCCGCCCCTTCTCTTTCGCCTCCGGCAGAGCACTCCGGCTCCGGGATGCCGCCCGAGCTGAAAAGGCCGCAAGTGGCTGAGGTGGAGCACGCGCGCCCCCTTCTGGCATCGGCCCAGGCAAGCCCAGCAGACCGACTCCTCCGGCTCAAGCCCGTCTGTGACTCTTGGCGTCCAATGGCCGAGGAACGGCGACTGGCTGAGGTACATGCGAAGACGGGCTTGCCCCTTCGTCGCCGGCCCGCTGCCGCTTGGCGGCGGGTCGACGGCATACGGGATGCGCGGAAGGGCGAGGCGTGCGCGTCCGCGCAGGTCACGAGCCCCGTTCTAGTTGCAGTTCCCCGCCGTGCCAGGTCGTTCCAGGGGGAGCGCCAAGCGGTGTTGGTCCAGGTGGAACTAATTGGGACGGTCACGAGCCGAGCTGCCGATGCGGTTTCGGTTTACCGCCCACCTGTGTCGGCTACCTGTCCCTCTGGGGTGTTCGGCGTGCTTCTAAAGCAGGCCCGGTGTCGAATTTGACCGATCAAACTGCTCAGCAGCACAAGCATCTGGATACCGAAGAATATGCACAGATGAGCTGGAGGCCATGGCCGCTCGTTGCCCTCAACGACGAGCACAAAGTAAGTGCCTGCAGCCAGCCAGCCGATACCGAAGAGGGCCAAGGCTCGCCCCGCTCGGTACCAGATCGAGCGTCGATATAGTTCCATGCCCGGAACTGTCCCACGAACAGTGCATCACCAACAGATAGCCTCCGGCGGGGATACGTCTCGGGACGGGGTGACGGGTTGTCTCCCATGCGGCTTTTGATCGAGGTGCCTATACGGCTCCTGGCGACGGCCACTATTCCTCTCCCGGAAAGATCAGTCTGTTGGCTGTCCAGCCATTCCAGGTCCAGGTGCGCTCCGCTGAGGGTCGAAGTGCGCGTCACGCTCCTGGGTGTCGCGGACGTCGCGGGTCGCCGCGACGAGGATGGCCCTTCGGCTGTGATCGTGGTCGAGGGCCATCCTCGGGGCCGGGGCGAACGAACCGGCACCCCGGCTGGATTCAGTGCTTGGCCACAAAGACGTGCGCGGCGGTCCGCGCGGGGAGTACGGCGGACTCCCCGCCGCTGCCGACCATCACGCGGCCGGGTGACGACGTCACGCTCACGACCGCGCCGGGCCGCACCCCGGCGTGCCGCAGGGTGTGCATCAGCTGGGGGTCGGTCTGGATCGGCTCCCCGATGCGCCGTACGACCGCGCTCGCGCCGTTCGGCCCGGGCTCCAGGCTGCTGAGGCTGACGATGCCCTCGTCGAGGAACGGATCCGCGGTGCCCTCCTCCCCGAGCTCCTCCAGGCCCGGGATCGGGTTGCCGTAGGGCGACTCCGTCGGGTGCCGCAGCAGGTCCAGGACGCGGCGTTCGACGGCCTCGCTCATGACGTGCTCCCAGCGGCAGGCTTCGGCGTGGACCTGCTCCCACTCCAGCCCGATCACGTCGACCAGCAGGCACTCCGCGAGCCGGTGCTTGCGCATCACGCGCGTGGCGATCCGCCGGCCCTCCTCCGTCAGCTCCAGGTGCCTGTCGCCGGCGACGTGCAGCAGACCGTCGCGTTCCATGCGGGCGACGGTCTGGCTGACGGTGGGGCCGCGCTGGTTCAGGCGCTCGGCGATGCGGGCACGCATGGGGACCACGCCTTCCTCCTCGAACTCCAGGATGGTGCGCAGATACATCTCCGTGGTGTCGATGAGTCCGGACATGCTGGTGGTCAGGCGGGCGTTTCGGCGGTGGCGGTCAGGACCGCGCGGCCGAGGGTGTGGCCGGACATGGTGAAGCCGAGGAGGGCCGGGGTGGCGTCGGCCGGGACGCCGATGGACTCGACGTCGAGGGCGTGCACCACGATGAAGTAGCGGTGCTGGCCGTGCCCGGCCGGCGGCGCGGCGCCGATGAAGCGGGCCGCGCGGACATCGTTGGGCAGTTGGAAGGCGCCCTCGGGCAGGCCCGAACCCGTGTCGTCCCCGGCGCCCTCGGGCAGTTCGGTGACGGCGGCGGGGATGTCGGCGACCGCCCAGTGCCAGAACCCGGAGCCGGTGGGAGCGTCGGGGTCATAGACGGTGACGGCGTAGCTCTTGGTGCCTTCCGGGGCGCCGCTCCAGGACAGCTGCGGGGAGATGTCCTTCCCGCCGGGAATCCCCGAGGAGAACTGCTCGGGCGGCCAGGGGGCACCGTCGGTGACGGTGGTGCTGGTGACGGTGAAGGAGGCCGCCTCGGGGAGGCGGGCGAAGGGGTCGTTGGCGCTCATCGCGTCGTTCCTTTCAGGCCGTGCTGTGGGCCGGCGGTGATGCGGCCGGCGGAGAGCCGGCGGTTCGCGTAGAGGCACCGCCGACGTCTCCCGTCGCAATCGACCATAACACGGATAATCGATTATTTGTCGAATCGTCTATGATGTCTGCATGACCCAGACGGCCCACGCCTCGAACTCGCAGGGGAAACAGATGCTCTCCGAGCAGGTCTACGCGCACCTGCGGGATGCGATCATGCGCGGGGACTACGCCCCCGGTGACGCGCTCAAACCGCAGGACCTGGCCAAGGAACACGGCGTGAGCCTGGCCGTCGTACGCGAGGCGCTCGTGCGTCTGGTCGGCGAGGGCCTCGCCGACCGGCTGCCCAACCGCGGCTTCGCCGTCCCGGCCTTCTCCGACCGCCGCTGGCAGGAGATCGCGGAAGCCCGCCGGACCATCGAACCGGTCGTGCTGCGCATGTCCATCGAGCGCGGCGACGTCGACTGGGAGGCCCGCGTACGAGCCGCTCACCACCGTCTGGCCCGCACTCCGGCGTATGTGCCCGAGGAGGGCGAACACTACAGCAGCGCATGGTCCGAGGCCCATCGCGTCTTCCACCGCACCCTGCTGGAGGGCTGCGGCAACCCCGTCCTGCTGGAGACGTTCGACCGGATGTGGACCGCGAGCGAGCTGGCTCGCCGCTGGGCGGCGCAGCGCACCCCGGACCGGGACGCCCTCGGCGAGCACCGCCGTCTGGAGGAGGCGGCGCTGGCCCGCGACGCCGACACCGCGGCCGAGGTTCTGGCCCAGCACCTCACTCTGACCGCGGCCGCGCTGACCGGCTGTCCCCACCAGGCGAAGGAAGCATGATCCGCGCCTCGCCAATCTGGCCCATGAACTGGCGGGTTCGGCCCCGGACCGACAGAGGATCTATGGTCAAAGGGCACCGCGGGCCGGGGCCACGGCCGGCGCTCCGTGCCCCGTCGGAGGGGTGAAAGGGCCTAACTCTCCCAGGTGGCGTTCTTCAGTACGGTGGCGAGCCCCGGGGTGGCCCACTGGTCGACGATCAGGAGCCGCTCCTTCGGCAGGTACCACTCGCGCTGCTTGAACGTCGACTTCTCGGTCGCGTCGTCGTACGTGACGCAGCGCCCCGGCCATACGCGGTAGTGCGCCTTGTGACCCTCTCCGATGTTCCGGTGGCCGACCGCGATCGCCTTGCCGAGGACATGGCCGAGCTTGGGGTCGGTCGGGCAGGGAGCCACGTCGACGGCGGGATAGAACGGTCCATTGACGGGGTTGTAGGGCCGGAAGCCCTCGCCCCCGGTCTTGAGCGTCTTCGCCCCCATCACCCAGAAGCCCTGGCACCTGGGCTCGAAGTAGTGGCTCTTGGGCTTGGCGCAGGCGCCGGTCACCACGTGCACCTGGTCGGCGCTCCGATAGACCCGCCAGGCGCGGGGAATCTCCAGGGTCAGCCCGCCGGACAGCCGCAGGGACGTGGTGGAGGAGGCGGAGGCGCGGTCGGCCCCGGCCACGGCGACGGCCCCGATGACGGCACCGGCAGCGGCGGCCAAGGAGATCATTTTTCTCATCACGGCGCAAATAGTAGTGATGATCTATATATAGGTCATTCAGGGTACGTCGTCCGGCGACCACGTAGATCTCGATGCCGCGAAAGGGGCGGATGTGGGCTCTTCGTACGTTGTCACCGGGGGCGGGCGTGGCGTCGGACGTGCGCTCGTCGAACGGCTCCTCGGCGACGCGAACAGCGTCGTCGTGATCGAATTCGACCCGTCGGCGCTCGAGTGGACCCGCACTCACCCGGCCGGTTCCCGGGTCATCGCGGTGGCCGGCGACGCCGCCGACGAGGCTGTCGCGGAGCGGGCCGCCGACCTGGCACAGGCGGCGGGCCCACTCGCCGGCTGGGTCAACAACGCCGCCGTGTTCCGCGAGGCCTCGCTGGACATCCCGTCCGCGCGTGAGGTCCTGGACCTCATAGGGGCGAACTTCACTCCCGCGGTCGTCGGATGCACGACCGCGATCCGCCGCTTCCTGAGCGCGGGTGCGGGCGGGGCGATCGTCAACGTCTCCTCCCACCAGGCGCAGCGGCCGGTGCGTGGATCCCTGCCGTACGCGACGGCCAAGGCCGCCGTCGAAGGACTCACCCGGGCACTCGCCGTCGACTACGGACCGCGTGGCGTCCGGGTCAACGCCGTCGCCCTCGGCTCGATCAGCACCGAACGCTATGAGGCGTTCCTCAGTGGTCAGGAGCCCTCGGCGGCCTCACGCGTCGAGAACGAGATGGGCCTGCTGCACCCGGTCGGCAGGGTGGGACGCCCGGAGGAAGTGGCCGCCGCCGTCGCCTACCTGCTGTCCGAGGACGCGAGTTTCATCAACGGCGCGATCGTCCCGATCGACGGGGGCCGGTCGGTGCTCGGACGCGACCCCGAAGAAGCCTGAAAGCCCCGCTCACCTACACCGATCAGCGGCCGAGGCCGGCGTCGCGGGCGCGGATGATCGCCTCCGTTCGGTCGGCGGCCTGGAGCTTGGTGAGCACCGCGTGCACATGGTTGCGTACAGTCTTCTGGGACAGGAACAGCCGCGCGGCGATCTGGCTGTTCGACAGGCCGGCGGCCACCAGGTCGAGCACCTCGTGTTCCCGGGCGGTCAGGGCCGGGAACGGCGAGACGCCGCCGCTCTGCGGCCTCGGGGCCAGGAAGTCGGCGATGCGCGAGGCGAGGACCGCACCGAACACGACGCCGCCGCCCGCCACCGTCGTGATCGCGCGTACGACCTCGTCCGGCTCGGCGCCCTTGAGCAGATAGCCGCGGGCACCGGCGCGGAGCGCGTCGAAGATGGTGCCGTCCTCCTCGGACATCGTGAGCACCACGACGCCGATCTCCGGGTGCTTCTCGAGGACGCGGCGGGTGGCCTCGATGCCGTCCATGTCGGGCATCTGAACGTCCATGACCACCACGTCGGGTTCTCGCTCGTCCACCTGGTGAAGGGCCTCGACGCCGGTCGAGGCCGTCCCCGCGACCTCGACCTCGTCGATGCTGCTCAGCAGTGCCGCGAAGCCTTCACGGAACACCGGGTGGTCGTCCACCACGAGGACCCTCACCGGCCGCTTACCGGTCATCTCCCACCTTCCCTGTAGACGTGAGCACGGGCGGCTGCCCGGACGACGTGACGGGCAGCCGCGCCCGCACCCGCGTGCCGGCCGGTTCCGCGGAGGTCACGGTGCACGACCCGCCGAGTTCGGCGGCCCGTTCGCGCAACGACACCAGTCCCACACCCGCCACCGGCTCGGCGGCGAGGCCGACGCCGTCGTCGGTGATCACCACGTCGAGGTGCCCGCCTTCTACGTCGCGGGTGAGCGACACCACGCACTCGCCGGCCTGCGCGTGCCGGACCACGTTGGTGATCGCCTCCGAGGCGATCCGGTACGCGGCGACCTCCACGGCGGCCGGCAGGCCGGTGAGGTCGCCTCGCTCCTCGACGCGTACGGTCAGTCCCGGGGCTCTCAGCCGCTCCGCCTGCTGGCGGATCGCCCCGACCAGGCCGACGTCGTCCAGCGCGGGCGGGCGCAGGCCGTGCACCAGCCGCCTCACTTCGGCGAGCATCCCGGTGAGCTCCTGACGAGCCAGGCCGAGGATCCGGTCGGCGTCCTCGTTCGACCGCCGCGCGGTGATCCGGGCGGTGTCGATCCGGGACGCGACCGCCGCCAGGGCCGGCCCGAGGCCGTCGTGGAGCTCGCGGCGCAGGCGGCGGCGCTCGTCCTCCACGGCCGACACGATGCCCTCACGGCTGCGCTGCAACTCCTCCGCGAGCCGTACGGCACGGGCCGCCGCGGCGGCCTGGCGGATCAGGTCGGCCAGCAGTCGTTCGTCACCGGCGGTGAGCCGGCGGCGGGCGGCCCGGCGCGGCAGCAACAGCCGCCCGATTATCTCCCCCCGATAGGTGATGGGGAGCGCCTGCGTCTCGGCGGGGCGCTCGCCGTCCTCGACGAGCAGCACCTCGCCGCTGACCTGGGTGATCTCCACGCCGACGTAGGGCGTGCGGAAGGCCCGGGCCACCGTCCTGGCCAGCGTGACGAGTTGCGCCTCCGAGTCGTCGGTCCGCTCCAGCCTCTCGGCGAGCCCGGACATCACGTGGTAGGGATCGTCCCGATCGCCGACGATCCAGCGTCGCACCAGACGCCACAACCGGTGCCGGAGTTGCGCGTACAGGATGGCGACCGCGAAGACGGCGATGACCAGCCGCTCCCCCTCGTTCAGGCGCGGCCCGAGCAACCGGCCGGCGCCGCCCAGGACCAGCAGGTCGAGGACGAACGTCAGGGCGAGCAGGAGGCCGTACACGAGCGTCCCGCCGAGCAGCCGGTCGACGTCTACGAGATCCGGCCGCACGATCCCGATCGCGACCGACGCGGAGGTGAGGATCACGGCGACGGTCAGGCCGACGGTGCCGAACCAGAGGGGCAGCAGCCGGAACGTGAGCATGACCAGGAGGTCGACCACGGCCGCCCACAGCAGCCAGCGCATCCGGGCGCGGTCGACGCCGGTCACCGTACGGTAGCGCCGCACCACCACGACGAACGGCGTGACCAGGCTCAGCGGGAGGCTCAGCTGTGCCACCAGCAGCACACCGGTCCAGACGGCGTCCGGCAGCGGGAGATAGAGGGCCTCGAGGTTCAGCCTGCGCAGCGGCTCGGGCAGCGGGGTGGATTCCGCGGTCGCCTGGGCGATGGCGGACGGCGCCGCGACGAGGGCCAGCGGGAGCAGGCTCGTCAGCGCGAGGCTGAGCAGCGAGGCGACCCGCCACCGTCCGGTGGGCAGCTTCCCGTGCGGGAACAGCAGCAGCACCAGGGGGAGCAGCAGCACCAGGCCCGCTCCGAGCCGCTGGAAGACGATGAAGGCGGCGGACGCGCCGGGGAGCGCGGGATCACGCGTGGTGGCGTAGGCGAGCCACGACGACGCCACGCCGTCCAGCGCCCACCAGGCGCCGAAAGCCGACATCAGGCGTCCGAGGAGATGGCGCGGACAACCGCGGAGCACCACCATGCCGGCCGCGGCCAGTGCGACACCCGCGATCGCGTCGACCACGCCCGGCTGCAGTTCGAGGATGGCGCGGTGGGCCTGTGGCACCCGCAGATCGAGCAGCGCCGCCACTGGTGTGGCGGTCACGGCGATCGCGAGGAGCACAGGCCCGAGGCTCAGGCGCGAAGGCCGACGAACCGTCACAATCTGCACCAGGAAAGTGTGCCTCAGCAGGTAGACGATGTCCCTAGGACACGGGTCCCCCCTGCGCTGGGACGCGAGAGAAGGCCGGAATCGGGACACGATGCCCTGACCGTCTGGGTCGGTCGTTCATGAGGATCGTCCTCGTCGCCGCTTCCGACCTCACGAGTCGGCCGCCTCCCAGTCGAAGGAACAACGATGACCGAGACCTCGTCCGTACACGCCCGGAGTCACACCGCCGGTGCGTCCTCCCCCGCGCCGCTCGCCGAGACGACCGTACGCCGGCTGGCCCTGGGCCTTTCCACCGGCGCGCTGACCTGGTCGGCCGTCAGCTTCGTCTACGGCTTCGACCCCCAGGCCGAGACGGCACTCAAGATCACAGATCTGGGTGGTCTGGCGTTCCAGCTCGGCGCCTGGTGCCTTCTCGCGATCATGGTCCGCACCCGTGCGACCGGCGTGAGCCGCGTGGCCCGCGCCATGCTGCAGGTCGAGCGGGTGCTGCTGGCCCTGGCCATGGCGTGGAGCGTCTCCCACGCCTTCCTGCCCGCCGCGCGTGACAGCCTCTGGATGGGGATCCTCGACGCGTTCTGGCCGCTGTCGATGCTGGGCATGTTCGTGATCGGCGTCAAGGTCGCCATAAGCGGGCGGTGGCGCGGGGCGGCCCGCTTCTGGCCGCTCGTCGCAGAAAGCTGGGTGATCGTGACCCTCCCGACCATGGCGATCTTCGGCACGTCCGTGTCGGACGTCGTCGGCGCGGCCCACCTGCTCGTGGGGTACACGACGCTCGGCCTCATCATCGCGTTCCGTCCCGAACTCGTACGCCGCGAGGACCTCACATTGGGGTCGTGACACCGGCGACGCGGGTGAGGTCGAGCTTGGTCTCGTCCTCGCTGCCGGGCACGGTCGTGTAGATGACGATCTTCAGATCGGTGTCCGAGTCGGAGAGCACGTCGCAGTCGACGGTGATCTCTCCGACCGCCGGGTGCCGGATCGTCTTGCGATCCTCGGCGTGGGTGCCGACGGCGCCGGAGTGCCATAACCGGGCGAATCGAGGGTTGCCGTCCAGCGTCCGGCGGATCAGCCCGCTCAGGCGCGCGTCCTGGGGGTAACGGCCGGACGCGCGGCGCAGGTCGGCGACGATGGCCCGGTCGGTCGCCTCCGTGTTCTCCGAGACGACGGGCCATGCCGCGAGGCGCCCGCGATCGGACGGCACGGGAAAGCGCGAACGCACCAGATTCCGCTCCTCCGGCGCGAGCACGGAAGGGTCGCCGAGGAGCGCCGCCCAACCGCGGTTCCACCGCACCAGCCGCCAGTCGGCGGCGAACACGGCGACCGGCGCGTCGCCCAGCCGGGTGAGCACCCGCTGCATTCCGGGTGGGATGTGGTCGCTGATCAGGCCGTCCGGGGGCGGCTGCAGCCCGGCCAGCCGGTAGAGGTGGTCGCGCTCGGCGCGGCCGAGTTGCAGCGCCCGCGCCAGCGCGGCGGCGACCTGCGCCGACGGCGTGGTCGCCCGGCCCTGCTCCAGCCGTACGACGTAGTCCACCGAGACGCCCGCGAGATCGGCAAGCTCCTCGCGGCGCAGCCCGGCGGCACGGCGTACGCGACCGGCGGGCAGGCCGACAGCCGCGGGGGAGAGCCGGTCGCGCCAGGCGCGGATGGTCGCGCCGAGGCTCGTCTCGTCCGTCGTCATGCGCCCATTCTGCGTCGGCGGCGAGACGCCAGGGTGGTACTGCCCGTCCTACCGGCGAGCTCTCCCTGGCTGCCCGCGCCCGGAAGGCCGACGCTCGAAGCATGACCATCACCTTCATCACCGGGGCCAACAAGGGCCTCGGCTTCGAGACCGCCCGCCGCCTCGTCGACCTCGGCCACACCGTCGTCCTCGGCGCCCGGGACCCGGAACGCGGCCGGACGGCGGCCGACAAGCTCGGCGTACGCTTCGTGCGGATCGACGTCGCCGACGACGCGTCCGTCGCCGCCGCGGCGGCCGACGTCGCCGCGCACGAGGGCCGCGTCGACATCCTGATCAACAACGCCGGGATCCTCGGGCCGCGCGTGCCCGCCGACGAACTGACCGCGGACCACGCTCTCGAGGTCTTCCAGACGAACGTCGTGGGCATCGTCCGCGTGACCAGCGCCTTCCTGCCCCTTCTCCGCGAGTCGGAGCACCCGGCGATCATCAATGTCAGCAGCGGTACGGGGTCGTTCGCGCTGACCCACGACCCCGAGCGGGTGGAGTCGACGGTCGTGGGGCCGCTGTACACGTCATCGAAGTCCGCGGTGACGATGCTCACGACGCAGTACGCGAAGGCGCTGCCGGGCATCCGGGTCAACGCCGCCGACCCCGGCTACACCGCGACCGACCTCAACGGGCACAGCGGCCACCAGACCGTGACGGAGGGGACCGACGCGATCGTGACGCTCGCGACCGAGGGAGCCGACGGCGGAACGGGCCGGTTCATCGACCGCTTCGGGCCCGTGCCCTGGTGACGGCGGGGCCGGAACCGGCGGTGCCGCCGGCCGGACGGGATCGTTTTGAGCCCGGTTGCGGGGGATGGCTACCGTTTCCCGGTGACCACCTTGCCTGACGTCCTCGCTCGTGCGGCCGATGGGCACCCGCCCGAGCCGGGTGCCGGGCCGACCGTCGTTCCGCAGCCGTCCGCACGTCATGCGGGGGTCATCGCCTTCACCGCGCACAACGTGATCTTCGCCGATGTCGGCGAGGACTGGATCAGATCGCGGTTGCCTGACGACGATCTGTCGGCGCCGCTCAACCCGCCGTTCCTGCGAGACCTGGAAGAACGTACGGGACGCCGGGTCAACAACATCGACATGCTCGCCCTGGCCGCCCCCGCCGAAGGCCCCCCGCCCATCGAGCTGGTCGAAGTCACGGACGCCGCCCATCCGCGCGTCGAGCATGCCCACCGCTACCGCGACGACGTACGCGTCTGGACCTGCCCGGGAGGGCTCGTGCTCATCGGACGGGGAGTGGGCGGGCGGTGGGAGGTCGCGCTCGAGGTCGAGCCGGCCGGCCGTGGGCGCGGCCTCGGCCGCACCCTCGCCCGTGCGGCCCGGCATCTCACCCCGCACCCGCTCTGGGCGCAGATCGCCCCGGGCAACGCCGCGAGCGTACGGGCGTTCCTCGCCGCGGGCTACGTTCCGATCGGTGCCGAGGCACTCCTCGTCCCGCCCACCGTGTGAGGGGGCAGGGCGTAGCTCAGGGCAGGGCGTCGCTCAGGCGGCGGCGGAGCCGGGGCTCGTGGGCGGGGTCCGTGTGGAGGGTCAGGGTCAGCCCGGCCTCGGCGGCGCTGGCGAGGACGGCCAGCAGAGTGGCGAACTGCCCGGGAGGCTCGGCGTCGAGCAGGTCCTCGGCGTGATCCACGGCCAGGTGGACCGGCCCGACGTCGCGCAGGGAGTCGGTGAGGGCGTCCCAATTGCGGCCGAAGTACGCGGGAAGGCGCAGGACCCGTGCCACCTCGTCGAAGAAGGCGGCACGGGTCCGGCAGGCCCGCCCGTCGACGACCGCCGTGGCCGGATCGGTGGTCACCGTGAGCCACGGAGGCAGCGGACGCGCGGCGGAGGCCATGAGAAGTCCTAGAGCCGGTAGAAGTCGGTGTAGTGGTTGGGCGAGAACCAGGTCACGCCGGTGCTGCGGTTGACGACGATCCGATACGCGTCACGCGAGGCGCCGCGCGCTCGGGAGTAGACGTCGTACTCGTAGTAGGTGGCGCCGCTGGGCAGCTGGCCCTCCCGGTTGTAGAAGCGCCCGCCGGTGTAGTTGTACTTGCCGTCCGGCCAGGAGTACCAGCCGCTGCTGGTGGGGTAGCCCTTCCCGGCCCAGATCGCGTTCGCCGAGCGGGCGTCGGCACAACGGGAGATTGTGCAGGAGCTGTAGACCGAGGCGTGGGCGGGGACGATGCCGGTCACTCCGGTGAGGGACACGATGGCGGCGATCACGACGGCGAGCCGTCCCGGCCAGGACGGCCGGAAGCGTCGCGGAGTCTGCACGAGACCTCCTTGTGGGGGCGAGGGGACAGACATTCGCCAGCATCACCTCGAAACCGGGACGAACCAAGGTGGAGATTGGTGAACTCCCGTCGTCTTTTTCCGTATGCCCCGGGGTGTGCGTGGTTCCCCCCTGGATCGACCCAGGATTGACGCATGAGCGAAGCCGAGAACAGTACGTACGCGCCGGATCCGGTGACGAAGGCCGGTTATGTGCTGGAGTTCGAGGACACCTTCGACGGGGACAGGCTCGACGAGAGCCGCTGGATCCCGCGTTATCTGCCCCAATGGACCACGCGCGCCGCCTCTGCGGCCCGGTATCGCGTGGGCGACGGCTGCCTGCGCCTGCTGATCGAGGAGGACCAGTCGCCGTGGTCGCCGGAGATGGAGGGCCGACTGCGCGTGTCCTCGCTGCAGACAGGCGTGTTCTCCGGGCCGGTGGGCAGCGCCGTCGGCCAGCACGGGCGGGGCGGCCGGGCCGTCGTCCGCGAGGCCCAGGACGAGGCGCGGCTCTACACCCCGCACTTCGGCCTGATCGAGATGCGCGCCCGGGCCACCGACGACCCGCGCGCCATGGTCGCGCTGTGGATGATCGGCTTCGAGGACGCGCCCGAGCGGTCCGCGGAGATCTGCGTCTGCGAGATCTTCGGACGTGACGTACGGCCGGACGCGACGGCGGTCGGCATGGGCGTCCATCCGTTCGGCGACCCTGCGATCATCGAGGAGTTCGCCGCCGAGGTCCTCCCCATCGACGCGCGCGAGTTCCACGTGTACGCGGCCGAGTGGACCCCGGATCGGGTGACGTTCTTCGTGGACGGCCGCCAGGTCAAGACCGTCCGGCAGTCCCCGGACTATCCGATGCAGCTCATGCTCGGCATCTACGAGTTTCCCGACGCCGAGGGGCCCGAGCGGGTGGGGCCGTACCCCAAGGAGTTCGTGGTCGATTACGTGAGGGGCTATCGGCCCGTGACAGGTTGAGCCGTACGAGAGGCGCGGCTGGTGGGTATGAGGCATTTGAAGCGCTATGCCCGGATGGTCGAGGCCGATCAGCCGGTGCTCGGCCGTCCGGTGAAGGATCGGGGGATCTGATGCTGAGATGGCTCATCGTCCTGGTGGCGGCCGTGGTCGCGGCGCTGTCAGGGGTCACCGCGGGTTACGCGGCGCCGCCGGATGTCAGCGACCAGGACAAGGCATTCCTGATCGGTGCGCATCAGGACAACCTCGCGGAGATCCAGGGCGGACAGCTCGCCGAGCGGCAGGCCGGAAAGCAGTCGGTCAAGGACGCCGGCAGGAAGTTCGTGGAGGACCACACCTCCCTCGACGACCAGCTCAAGCGGGTGGCCGAGAAGCTGGGTGTGGACCTGCCGGGCAAGCCGAGCGAGGAGCAGCAGGCCGAACTGCGGCAGTTCGCCGCCAAGAGCGGCACCGCGTTCGACCGTGCGTGGATCGACGCGCAGGTCACGGATCACCGCAAGACCCTGGTTTCCCTGGACAAGGAAGTCTCGAGCGGTTCTTCCCTGGAGGTGAAGAACCTGGCCCGGGACGCCAAACCGGTGGTCCAGGAGCATCTCAACCTGGTCGAGAGCATTCAGAGCGGTGAGTGACGACCGGTGCCGGCCGGGGCTGGGCCCCGGCCGGCACGTCCCCTCCACGTCCTCTCCCGGCGGGCTCAACCGAACAGCTTGACCAGCAGCAGGATGATGAGCGCCCAGCAGACGAGACCCGCGACCACGACGGCGATGAGTCCGCGGAGCCGGTACCGCTTGCCGGGTGGGCCGGGTTGCTCGTCCACGTTCCCTCCACGTCGGGGTGTGTTCCGGCGTGAACCCCGCCTTGTGCTGATACCCCCGCAGGTCACGAGCGGTTCGTCACTGAGAGAGACGTCTGTGTTGCCTTCCGTGACAGCACTCGCCCGCGCTCCCCGATGAAACCACTGTGGACGGCAACGCGCTCCGAGGCCCTCGATTCGGGTGTGTGAATAGGGTGCGGTCATGCGGATCTTCACGAACCTCGCGGAACTCAAGGCGGCCAAGGGTGAGCATCTCGGGTACAGCGACTGGCGAGAGATCAGTCAGGAGAGGGTGAACGCCTTCGCCGACGCGACGGACGACCACCAGTGGATCCACGTGGACCCGGACCGGGCGAAGGACAGCCCGTTCGGTGGCACCATCGGCCACGGATACCTCACGCTCTCACTGCTGCCGTCGCTGCTCGGCGAGCTGTACCGCGTGGACGGCCTGCGCATGGCGATCAACTACGGGCTGAACAAGGTGCGCTTCCCCCGGCCGGTTCCCGTCGGGTCCCGGGTACGTGCGGGGGCGGAGATCACCGGCGTCAAGGGCACTCCCTCCGGCACCCTCGCGAACCTTCGCGTCACGATCGAGGTCGAGGGAGTCGACAGGCCGGCCTGCATCGCCGACACGCTCACGCTCTTCGTTCCTCAGGAGTGACCCGGCCTGCCCTCGGCCAGGCTCTGGAGGTGCGAGGGCGGGGCGACTTATTGGCGCAAGCAGGGGTGACGGGTCTGGTAGAGTTACACCCGTTGCAGGGCACCGCAGGTGAACAGGCAGCAAAGCGGCCGTAGCTCAATGGATAGAGCATCTGACTACGGATCAGAAGGTTAGGGGTTCGAGTCCTCTCGGCCGCGCACAGCTCAAAGGCCCATTCCGATAATCGGGATGGGCCTTTTTGATCTTTGTACAGCAGCTCTATACAGCAACCCGTTGTATGCCGATGAGGTTTTGGTGCCTCGGGTCGCCACAGCGTGGACAACGTGCGCAACTGTTGCCTGCATGCCGAGTGCATGGCGCTCAGAGGAGGTGCCCTGATCGTCCCGCCCGTCACCGACCCTGGGCAAGCCCAGCAGACCAGCTAGGTCAAGCCCAGGTGTCACGTAGAGCAACCAGCGCACGAGGAAACTCACCGGGATCCACGACGTACACCCGGCCCCGCCTCTGCGGCTTGTGGCACTCGGCTCACCATTCCCGGCCGGCGATCAACTCCTCCGCGTCCGCCTCCGCGAACCCGTATGCCGACGCCACGAACCAGAAGTCTTCGGCGATCGCCTCTCGTGCGAAAGTCTCGATTTCACTGCCGGCCGCCTCGAACTCCGCCTCCAGCGCGTTGAACTCCTCCGTCGCGGCCTCCGTGAGCACGTACAGCGCCGCCAGGTCCGGCGGCCGCTCGGCCTCGATCCGCTCGCAGAGCCGCAGGAGGATGGCTTTCCCCTTGTCGACGACGTGATCCGGAAAGTACTCGTCCTCGTACATGCCCTTGAGAAAGGCATGCTCGGCCACCTGCCGGTTCGTTGGCGCCACCGCGATCTCTCATTCCGTCGACAGCTTGGTGATCCGATGCTGCACTACGCCACCGACAAACATCTGCCCGGTCTGAGGCGACACGGGCGGCCGTGAGCCGGATCCCTTTTGCGGTTGTGCCGACATATGCCGATACGACAGAGTCTTTCCGATCATCGTTGTGGATCTACGTCGACATGTGAGGAAACGGCATGGCGGGTCGCCCGTACGCGCGGCTGAAGAGTCCGGTCCGGCGGACGCGGGGGCCCCTGGCGCTGTTCTCGGCGGCGCTGGCGTCGTCCCTCTTGGTCGCGGTCCCCGCGGCGGCCGCCCCAGCGACCGGTGCCGGGACGGTCCTGGCGAAGTCCGCCTCTTCCACGGCCGGGATCGCGAAGGACGACCTGCTGGCGCGGCTCAGGGCCGTCCCCGGTCTCCGGGTGGTGTCGGTGAAGAAGGGGCGGGCGAAGGGCTACAAGGACTACACCCTCACCTTCACCCAGCCGGTGGACCACCGGAACCCGCGCGGCGGCACTTTCCAGCAGCGGCTCACTCTCTCGCACCGGTCGGTGGACCGGCCCGTGGTCCTCTACACCAGCGGATACTTCATCCCGGAGAAGGCGTGGCTCCAGGAGCCCACCTACGGGCTCGACGCCAACCAGCTCTCTGTCGAGCACCGTTTCTTCGGCGCCTCGCTTCCGAAGCGGAAGGACTGGGCGAAGCTCGACATCTGGCAGGAGGCGAGCGACGAACACGCGATCGTCGAGGCGCTCAAGCAGGTCTACGACGGCGCCTGGATCGGCACCGGGGCCAGCAAGGGCGGCATGACCGCCGTTTACCACCACCGGTTCTATCCGGGCGACCTCGACGGGGTCGTGGCCTATGTCGCGCCCAACGACGCGGTCAACGCCGACGACCGCGTCTACGAGCGGTTCTTCACGACCGTGGGCACGCCGTCGTGCCGGGCCGCCCTGCGTACCGTGCAGCGGGAGGCGCTCAAGCGTCGCAAGAGCCTGGTGCCCCGGCTTACGGCCCTGGCCAAGCGTGAGGGCCTCACCTTCGGCCGCACCATCGGCACGGCGGACCGCTCCTTCGAACTGAGCGTGCTCGACTCCGCCTGGACGTTCTGGCAGTACTTCCGGCAGCAGGACTGCAAGGGCATCCCCGGTGAGAAGGCTTCCGACACCGCCATCTTCCGATGGGTGGACAAGATCCAGACCTGGAAGCAGTACACCGACCAGGGCATCGAGCCGTACCTGCCCTACTACTACCAGGCGGCCACCCAGCTCGGCTGGGCGTCCCTGAGCTTCGCCCACCTCAAGGGCCTGACCCGGTATCCGGGGCTCTACCAGCCGAACTCGGTGCTGCCCGCGTCCCTCCGCTCCCGCTTCGACGGCAGGGCCATGCGGGACGTGGACGCGTGGGTGACCCGGCAGGCGAGCCGGATGATGTTCGTCTACGGCGGGCGGGATCCCTGGAGTGCCGAGCGGTTCACGCCGAAGGGGACGGACTGCCATGTGTTCGTCGACCCGCGCGCCAACCACGGCGCGAGCATCAGCCACCTGTCCTCTCGCGACTTCGCCGAGGCCACGGACACCCTCAGGCGGTGGGCCCGGCTCACCTGAGCGCCTCCGGGCACGGACGGATCAGGGACCTGGCCGATTCTCAGAAGTCGGGAAACACCAAGGACAAGAGCAGTATCTCGGCACCGAGCACCAACAGGCACTTCACGGTGAATGGGCCGGGCCGCACCTGGCGCGTCTCCCCGTTCGGGTTCTGCAGTGCGTGAGCGGCCGCTTCTCTGATCTCCTCACCCTGCCCGATCGTCGCCGCGAACAGGGCGATCATTGTCGCGGCGTAGATCGTCAGGACCCTCGCCTCCGAGGAGACCGGTCGAGAATCAAAGGCCGTTACAGCGACCAGCCCGCCGAACACGACGAGGAATCCGAGAGCGGCTCTCATGCGGTAGCCCCAGCTAGGCATCAACAAGCCGAGCCGTACCAGTGCGACCAGAGTCGACAACCCCGCCACAAGCCATAGATAGCCAGGGTGTACGTCGGCGAGCATCACGGGCCAGCATCCTTCGACGATGCCCAACCGGATACTGCCGGCCAGGCTTTTGGGTGGGAGGAGTCGGGGCACTTGACCATCGGTAATTCACGTTATCTCGTTACCGGTCCGCCCTGACTTGTCGGCCCCTTATGCGGCCCTCGTGGAAGAATCGCGATTCGGCATAACGTCAATTTCCGCGCGGCTCCGTACACTTTCATCCTGTCCCGCGCCTCCGCCAGAACAACCGTGGCCAATCACGGCGATCGCTTTCGTTTGACTTCGCAATCATGAAGGATCACGCGATGGCCGTCCTCATTTCAGGCGCCACGCCTCTACCAGCGGAAACTCTTCTACCAGTCCCGTGGACGCAACCCTCGCCGGTCGCCCTGCGCCGGCATCACGAGGCGCCGGAGTGCCGTAACCCGTGGGGTGCCAATGGTCGAGGCCGGCCTTCTCGATCACCTGTCAGGCGGCGCGTACGCCTGTAAGGGGAGGCTGACGGACAGGCTGACAACACGATCTCGTTGTGGACAGCGCGGGCGTTCCGAAACCGTGGGTCCGCCGCAGGAATCACCTGCCGGTGTCCGACCCCAGGAGAAACGATGAAGCTGCCTTCATGCGCCGGCGCACTCGCGGCGGCCGCCCTGCTCGCCTGCATGACCGGAGCGCCCGGGATGTCGGTGGCACAGGCAGCCGAAACCAGGGCCCTTCCGAGCGTGGACATGGAAGCCACTGTCAAGGCGGCCCAGATCGACCCGCGGCGGGCTGACAACACGCTGACTCCGGGCGCGAAGGCCAGCGTGCTCCTCGTCGAGCAGGCGCTGCGCGACCGGCACCTGCTCGACGCGAAGTGGGTGGACGGGTACTTCGGCACCACGACGGTCGCGGCTTTCACGAAGTTCCAGAAGTCGCTCGGCTTCACCGGTCTCGCCGCCAACGGCCTTCCGGGTGAGACGTCGCTCACCAAGCTCGGAGCCGGCCGTTTCACGGTCACGCACATCATCGGGCCGGGTGCCCGGGTGTCCGTCGGCGGCGTCGTCGTCGACACCCGCACGCGGAGCATGCTGGCCGAGGCGAAGCGGCTGCTCGGCCGCGACCTCGTGCTGTTGCAGGGGTCGTACAACCCCGGCGGCGACCCCACGTCCGCGGGCACCCACGACGGCGGCGGCGTCGTCGACATCTCGGTCGAGGGGATGGATTCCGCCACCCGCACCGCCGTCGTCCGCGCGTTGCGACGCGTCGGCTTCGCGGCATGGGTGCGCAGCCCCGACCAAGCCGACTGGCCGTGGCACATCCACGCCGCCGCCATCAGCGACACCGACCTCTCCAGTCAGGCCCAGCATCAGATCGGTGACTACTACCTCGGTCTGAACGGGCTCGCCGGCCGTGGCCCCGACGACGGCCCGAAGGTGACCATCCGCACCTGGGAGGAGTACCAGCGCCGCTGACCATCCGAAACCCAGGTTGCACAGACACGAAGGAGAACATCATGGGAACGCTCAACAAGATCCTCACCGCGGCGGCCGCCGCGATGGTGCTCGGCGGGGCGGTGCTCGCCACCGCCTCGCCCGCCTCGGCGGCCACCCGCAACGGCGTGTGCGAGACCGGCGAGTTCTGTTACTACTTCAACAGCAACAACCAGGGATCAGTCTCCGACTTCACCGCATCCGTCGGCGACTACGGCACCCGCCAGCCCTCCTGCTTCGACTTCAAGGGACCCGGCACCGGCAAGGGCACGTGCGTCAAGAACGCCGCCGCCTCGGTCTGGAACCGCAGCGCCAAGACCGTCCGCGTCTACTACAACAGCAACTACGGCGGCAGCGTCTACCAGGACTTCGCGCCCGGCGCCAAGGGCAACCTCAAGCCCGGCCTCAAGAACCAGAACGCCTCCCACCAGTTCGGCCCGTCGTCATCGGCCCGCGTCAACATGTCGTACGCGCTGTACCAGACCGGCGGCGGCTACATCAGCTGCGGCTTCGACGGTTACGTCCACACCTCTGGCCGGCATGAGGGTATCGACATCAAGCGCAGCGTGGGTTCGGCTGTCCACGCCCTGGTGAGCGGTCAGATCATCAACGTCGTGCACGGGCGCAACGGCGGCTCGGGGCTCTCCACGATCGCCGTCTACAACGCCTCGCTGAACAAGACGATCATCTACCTGCACTCCGCTCCGCTGTCCTCGCTGCGTGTGGGCCAGCAGATCGCGCGCGGCCAGATCATCGCGGAGGAGGCGTGGCACGGGGTGTCGTCTAGCAAGGCCGCACACACCCACGTCGAGATGCGCCCCGGACGGCAGAAGCTCGCCGCCAAGAGCGTCGGCGACTCGACTCTGAGCAACCCGAACCCGAACTCGTTCTGGGTCTCCCAGGGCTACAACATCCGCTAGCGCACCGGGACCTCTGATGAAGCACCGGGGCCTCCGATGAAGAGGAAGGCAACTGTGTCTCCACGAACTGCACGGCTGATCTCGCGGCTCACCGCGGCGGCCGCCGCGATGGTGCTCGGCGGGGCGGTGCTCGCCACCGCCTCGCCCGCCTCGGCGGCCACCCGCAACGGCGTGTGCGAGAC
>NZ_BOOF01000015.1 GCF_016863095.1 Microbispora siamensis
GTCTACTACAACAGCAACTACGGCGGCAGCGTCTACCAGGACTTCGCGCCCGGCGCCAAGGGCAACCTCAAGCCCGGCCTCAAGAACCAGAACGCCTCTCACCAGTTCCTGAGCTCCGCACCGCCGACCGGGTGCAAGACCGACGGCACGCACAGCAAGCTGCCCACGACGATCCTCGTCTACAGGGAGTCCCTCGATCGCGTGGACCGGGTGGCGTTCAAGACGTACGTCAAGAACGTCCTGCCCAACGAGTGGCGGTCGTACTGGCCGGGGGAGTCTCTCAAGGCCGGCGCGATCGCAGTCAAGCACTTCGGCTGGTACTGGGCGCTGAGGTCGGCGAGCAAGACGCCGAGCGGCCAGTGCTACGACGTCTCCGACCACACGTCCAGCCAGGTGTACAAGCCCGGCTCCGCGACGGCGGCGACGAACGCCGCGGTGGACGCGACATGGGGCACCCGGATGACGCGCGATGGAAAGATCTTCAAGGCCCAGTACTGCTCCACGACGACGGCGTGCCGCCATTGGGTCACCGGCGACTGGATGTCGCAGAACGGTTCTCGCGACAAGGCCAAGGCGGGCTGGAGCTACTCCAGAATCCTCACGTACTACTACAAGGGGATCGTTCTCGGATCCTGAACCCCCGGAGACCGTCCGCCCCTGGTTCCCCGCCGTGCCATGCACGACGGGGAACAGGCGTCAGCCGACGATGATCTGGAAGTTGAGTGGCCGGCCTCCGGGGAACGCCACCCGTCCCGAGCCCTCCATCATCTTGAACCGCACGTAGCACAAGCCCGGCTTGCTCGGCGTGGTGATGTCGGTCCGGATGTCGACCATCTCTCCGGGCCGCGTGTCCTTGATCGGTACGTCGGGGACGGTCTGGCATTGATCAGGTTGCTGCGGGAGGTCGAGGCGATGCAGCGAATATCCCTTCCACGGCACGGTCCCGGCGTTCTTGAGCCGCCACACCTTGGTCACGGTCTGGCGGGGGCCGACGCGCGTGCAGTCGGGGAGCGTGATGTCCCCGATGAACTTCGCCGAATCACCCTCGTGCGCAGGCGGGCTCCACGGAGGATTGGTGGCGCGCACCGGGCAGTCGGCCGCCGACAGCCCGGTCGTCGATGGGCTTTCGGACGGGTTCACGCTGTGCCCGTCGGTCCCGGAGCCACGATTGACGGCGACCGCGATGAGGACCACTGTCGCCACACCGACGGCCGCCACTGCGAGCGCAGCCGGGCGGGTCGGCCGAAATCGCCCCGGGCCCCCTGGCGCAGAGGGGACCGGCCGGACGTCGCCCGCGATCTCGTCGGGCGGTGGCGGCGTAGGCAGAGATGCCGAGGTCTCAGCAGCCGACCGTGGGGCTTGCGACCCCGTGGCGCTGTGCACCGTACGACCTTCCGCGACGTCCGAGGCGAAGGCTTCGAGTCCACCAGGCGGACGGGCCGCCAAGGTGCCCGCGCGGCTTGAAGGATTCCCGGCGGTCGCCGATCTGACCGCCAGGTTCGCACTCTCCCAGCGTTCGCGGTACGCGGCCGGGTCTGCGCCGCACGCCTTGACGAACTCGACGGTGGTCTCCCAGCTCGGGAGCCGGTTACCCTTCGTGGCTTCGTGCAACGTCGTGTGGGAGATCGCCCCCGACCGGCCAGACATTTCTCGGAAAGGTGGGTTGCCGACCGACTTGCGAAGTTTTCGCAGTGCCGCCGCGAAGTCCTCGATCGCCTCCGCCCGTGCAGGCATGTCGTCCACCGGGCGAAGCTAACAGCGCCCGCGGTATCCGCTCAAGCTTACGAGGCATCTCGCATACGTCCTCCTGCGCCTCGCTCGCCGGCCACAATGGGAGCCACCCGTTTCGGCCGGGCCAGCAGAGCGCTGAAAATGGCCTCTGTCGCCGCCCGCTTGTCGCCCTTCATGAGGTGTCCGTCCACGTCCTTGTTGATCGCGATGCTGCGGTCAACGCCCCCCACCTCGTCGCGCTCGCCAGTGCCGGAGCCGTCTTCAGGAACGGCAGACTTCTGGAACGCCCCCGGGAAAAGGCAGCCTGAGCCCGCCGGCCAGACAGGAGACGACAGACGATGATCGACAAGATCGCGTGGATCCATCTCGACGAAGGCAAGATCCTCAGCACCCGATCACGAGGCAAAGACGTCTATTACATTCCAGGCGGCAAACGCGAGCCCGGCGAAACCGACCTCGACACCCTGACCCGCGAGATCGCCGAGGAACTCGCCATCACGATCCTGCCCGCCACCGCCACGCACCTGGGCACCTTCCATGCCCAGGCCCACGGCCACGCCGACGGCGTCACCGTGCGGATGACCTGCTACACCGCCGAACACCACGGCACCCCAACGGCCGCCAGCGAGATCGAGGAAGTCACCTGGCTGACCTACGCCGACCGCCACCGCGTTTCCCCCGTAGACCAGATCATCTTCGACCACCTACACGAGACCGGCCAACTCCACTGACTATTTCTCAGACCACACCAGGAATCAGATAAGTGGTCTGGACGTCTTGTGGCCTCTTCGTGGAGGTTTGCTTGCCGCCCATGCCGCTTCGGCCCGGTCCCTGGCCTGCCTTAAGGCCGGCCGCAGAGGATTCGCGGGCCAAGGTGAGGCTACAGGGCCGGTCATGCAATGTTCCATCACAGGTGGAGTAGCGGCAGACATGGTGCTTTCGCTCTCTCGCATCCGGAATGGTGGGTTTCATGCATGTACGCGTAAAGGCCCTTCGGGGCTGATCCTGAAGGGCCCCAACCGCACCAACCCTGATCTGCCATCAGACAGGCTCTGGATCTGATTGGCATATGCCATGTGGTGCGATGCATGTTTCTCGTTGTGACTCCGAGAGTTCTTGTGCTCGCATCGGACGGGTAACCGCGTCGGCAGTTGTCCAAAGCAGACATATGCCATCGGCATTGCGGGCTCGCGAAATCCGGCAAGTCCACGTCAGCTCATCTGGACGTCCTGCGGCGTCCAGGCTAACGATGGGTCGTAAGGGCAATCGTCGCGCGATACCACATTCGTCGCGCGAAACCGAAAGGAGACGCTAATGGTCGGTAAGCGAATCTCTGCGCTGGGCGCAGTTTTCGTCGGAGCCCTGACTCTGGGGCTGGGTCAGGCATCTCAAGCCTCAGCCGTAGCGAGCCCGGCGAACACGTCAGCGGTCAGCACTTCAGAGACCGCCGCAGCGCACGACGCGTTCTCCTCGATGCTGACGTCGAGCCCTGGACACCGTACCGATCTCGCGCCTCGCACCTATGACCAGGGCGGCGGCGGCGGTGGCGGTGACGGCGGCGGTGGCGGCGGCGGTGACGGCGGCGGCGGTGGCGGCGGTGACGGCGGCGGCGGTGGCGGCGGCGGCGACGGCGGCGGCGGTGGCGGCGGGTGAGACCACCGACACGACCACGGCCACGACCATGGCCGCCAGTGAGTGTCTGACAGATGGACGCTCGAAGACCACCGGGACCGAGTGCCGAGGCCGGTTAGCCGAGCACTCACAGCAAACACTGCAGGGGGCTCCGCCCCCTGCACCCCCGGCCCTCCTCGGAATGAGCCGGGAGGGCGCGGGTTCTGAGGGTCATCTCCTCGCCGGTCCCCGAGGGATGCTCGCGCGTACGAAGGCGGCCACCTCACAGGAGGACACCAAGGGAGACGAGTTCACCTATGAGGTGAACAGCCGACTGATCGTTGTGACGCTCAGTCTCCACAGCTACCGCTTCCGCCAGGGCGATGACCCTGACCGGCTCCTTGACGACATGCGCGAACTCGGTCTCTTCGACGCAAGCGGCGGGCGCCCTCGTTCCGGCTTCGCGAGCCACCGGAGTTGAACGTTCCAGGAATCGGTACATCCGTCCCAATCTCACCCCAGATGATCCGCAGGCAGGCCGAGGTGTAGATGACTGGCAGGACTCCGACTCGAACGCGTTCCCCTGGAACACGCCGTTCACCTTCACGGATTCTAGGTCCAATCCGTCGTCGGGCACGCCGTCCACGTGCGGCAACGTCACGGTTGCGGATGGCGTCTTCCACGGCTACGGAAGCGCTGCTCTGTCGCGCTTATGTGAATATGTTCCGGCGGCATTCGAAACCCTCGAAATGGGCGAGTGGGAGCGTCTCTGCGCATACGTCAAGTGTGGACAACCAAATCAACGCTGCAATCACCGAGGATACCGAAATGATCGTCAGCGTGAATGCCGGGATGGGGCGAAGTCGGTCCAGCTGCATCTGGCCGGCTGATACCGGGTGTTGCGAGGGATGTGTTTTCGTTGCCCCTCCGAGAGTTCTTGTGATCGCATCGGTCAGGTAAACCGTGCCGACGTTCATCCAAAGCAGATGCATGCCATCAGCATTGCCGGCTCGCGAAATCCGGCAAGTCCACGTCAGCTCATCTGGACGTCTTGCAGCGTCCAGGCTAACGATGGGTCGTAAGGGTAATCGTCGCGCGATCCGACAGTTGTCGCGCGATATCGAAAGGAGAGGCTAATGGCCGATAAGCGACTCTCTGCGGTGGGCGCTGTTTTCATCGGAGCCCTGGCTCTGGGGATGGGTCAGGCATCCGAAGCCTCAGCCGTAGCGAGCCCGGCGAACACGTCGGTGGTCAGCGCTTCAGAGACCGCCGCAGCGAACGATGCGTTCTCGTCGATGCTGACTTCTAGTCCCGGACACCGCACTGAGCACGCGCCTCGCACCTACGACCAGGGCGGCGGCGGTGGCGGCGGCGGCAACGGTGGCGGCGGTGGCGGCGGCGGCAACGGCGGCGGTGGCGGCGGTGGCGGCGGCGGCGGTGGCGGCGGCGGTGGCGGCGGCGGCGACCATCGCGGCCGCGACCACGGCGACCATCGCGGCCGCGACCACGGCGACCACCGCGGCCGCGACCACGGCCGTCATCACGGTCACCATAAGGGTCACCACCGCGGTCACCATAAGGGGCACCACCGCGGTCACCACCAGGGGCACCACCGCGGTCACCACCAGGGGCACCACCGCGGTCACCACCAGGGGCACCAGCACCACCGCCACTACCGCTAGCTCCACGAACGACGAAGACCCGCCAGGTGATCGGCTTGGCGGGTCTTCTGGGACTCATCGAATTTGATCGAGGCCTGGCTGTGCATGCTCGCGTGGGTGCGGGATGACAGGGCCGCCTCAGGCTCTTGAAGGAGCTCACCGACGTGCAGCCCGCCGATGTGCTTGCCCGCGTGAGGGCGGTGCTCGGCGATCCCCGCCGCGCTCCGGGCTACATCGAGGTAGGGCCGGCTGAAGGCGGTTCGGCATCACGGCGGCAGCAACTCAGACATTCGAGTACTCAACGCTTGTTGACCAATTGTTCCCTTCAGTTCTAGGTTCGTTGAGCAGAGCCGCATCGATGAGGGAGGCGGGATGCCCGCGACTCCGCGCGACCTGCTCGATCGCTTCCAGCAGGCGATGCTGGACTTCTCGCCTGACTCGCTTGCCGATTTGTTCGCCGATGAGGCGATCTACGAGTTCGTGTTCTGGACGCCGCATCGCGGTCCGTCGCAGCGGTACGACGGGCGCGAGGAGATCCGCGCAGGCTTCAGGGCGGCATGGGGGTCGGTGTCCAAGCCACCGCTGACCGGATTTCGCGAGGTGTGCGTTCACGAGACGGCCGACGCCGAAGTGATCATCTCTGAGGGTGAGATGAACGCTGTCAATCATGCGACCGGACGGCCGTTCACCTCCCGGTTCGTGCTCGTCCTGCGCGCCCGCGACGGCCGTATCGTCCACTTGCGCGACTACTCCGACGTGCTGCGGACCGCGGCGGGGCTCGGGCGTCTGACCCAGCTCTTCGATCAGGTGCATGCCGAATCCGCGCTGTGAAAGAGGTCGTGTGGTCGCTCTTTCGAGCGCTCTGGGCCGACCGGCACAGGTGACTTCCGGGGTGGCTCCCGCGAACACGTCCATGGCCGCTCGCTTGCCGCCCTCCGCGCTCGGCCTGTGGTGCCAGTCGGTGGCCGGCACAGATGGGCCGCGTGAAAACTGTTTGGCATGCGAAGGGGCGCCGTCTAGCGTGGCGCCGTGGCGACTCAGGTGATCGTTCTCAACGGCGGTTCCAGTTCGGGCAAGTCCGGGATCTCCCGGTGCCTGCAGGCGGTACTGCCGGATCCATGGCTTGCCCTCTCGGTTGACACCCTGGTCGACGCGATGCCTGCCTCCATGCGGGCATCCGATGCGGGGATCGAATTCGCCCCCGACGGGCAGGTGCTTGTCGGGCCGGAATTCCTGAGGCTGGATGCGGCGTGGACGGCGGGGGTCGCCGCGATGGTCCGCGCGGGCGCTCGGGTCATCGTGGATGACGTGTTCCTCGGCGGAGTGGCGTCCCAGCAACGGTGGCAAAAGGCTCTTGCCGGACTGGAGGTGCTCTGGGTCGGTGTGAGGTGCGACAGCGCGGTCGCCGCAGGGCGAGAGATCGCCCGGGGCGACCGTGTCAGGGGGATGGCCGCGTTGCAGGCGGAGGTGGTTCACGAGGGCGTGGTCTACGACCTCGTGGTGGACTCCACGCACACCGAGTCCTTGGCGTGCGCGGAGACGATCGCCACCCGGGTGCGCCGTTAGCACCGGCATTCCTGCAGTCCTTCGTCGACCACGCCGTCCACGACAAGGTCCAGCAGGCGCAGCCGCAGACCCTCTCCCACGCGCTGTGGCCGACTCGCCGGCCGGTCAGCTCGCCTGGATCGGACAGTTGCCGGCTGGTAGCAGGTCCGTCCGGATGGAAGGACGATCGGCGCTAGCGGCCGGCCAGGGACGACGCGAGCTTCAGCCAGCTCTCGAGGGTGGTTGCCGCAGCGCCGCTGTCGATGGCCCGGCGCGCGTCCTCCAGACAGGTCGCGAAGGCGCCGCGCAGGCCCCCGCCGAAGCCGCGGTGAGCGGCGAGGGCTCCGGCCGCGTTGGCGAGGACGGCGTCACGTGCGGCACCCGCTTCACCGGCCAGGACCCGGTGGACGACCGAGGCGTTGTAGGCCGCGTCACCGCCGCGGAGCGCGTCCTGCGCGCTGCGCGCCAGACCGAAGTCGGCGGTGTCCAGCGTCTCCTGCCGGACGCCGCCGCTCTCGGTGATCCAGACGTTCGTGGGCGCGGCGGTGGTGATCTCGTCGAGGCCGTCCTGCCCGCACACGACCAGGGCGCTCGCGCCCCGTTCCGCGAGGACGTTCGCCAGAACCGGGGCGAGGGCGAGGTTGGAGCAGCCGACGAGGGCGGCACGGGGACTGGCGGGGTTGGTCAGCGGCGCCAGGTAGTTGACGGCGGTGGGGACGCCGAGCGCCTTGCGTACCGGACCGGCGTAACGCAGCCCCTGGTGGAAGCGCGGGGCGAAGGTGAAGCCGATGCCGACGTCGCGTACGCACCGGGCGATGTCGTCAGGTGTGAGATCGAGCGGCAGGCCCAGGGCTTCCAGGACGTCGGCGGCGCCGGCCTTGCTGGACGCCGACCGGCCGCCGTGCTTGACGACGGGGGCGCCGGCGGCGGCCACGACGATCGCCGCCATGGTGCTGACGTTCACGGTGTGGGCGCCGTCGCCACCGGTGCCGACGATGTCGACGACCTCCGCGCCGTCGACGGGCAGGGGCACGACCCGTTCCATGAGGGCGTCGAGCATGCCCCGGAGTTCCGCGGTGCTCTCGCCCTTGGCCCGCAGGGCGACGAGGAATCCGGCGAGCTGGGCGGGATCGGCCGCGTCGTCCATGACCTGCCGCATGGCCCAGCGGGTGTCGTCCGCGTCGAGGTCGTGCCCGCGCAGGAGCGTCGCGAGCAGGCGTGGCCAGGAGCGGGACGGCTCGGTCATCAAGGTCCTCTCGACATGGGCACGACGACGGTCGGGCGGTGCTCCCAGCGTAGTGACCGGCACCGTGAATCGCTGACACGAACCTGACCTGGCCGAACTCCACGGATCCGCGAGCGTCACCGTTCCCGGTTCTGCCGGGGTAGCGTGGCTTGAAGATCGAGATGAGGGGCAGGGGGACCGGTGCTGCCGATCGGCGAGATGCTTCGGGTGCTGAACGTGCTGGACGCCGCCGGATGTGAGGTCTGGGTCGCCGGCGGCTGGGGGATCGACGTCCTGGTCGGACGCGTCACCAGGGAACATCACGACCTCGACCTGCTCCACCGCGCCGAACAGGAGCGGCTGGTGATCGGTGAGCTGGAGTCGTGCGGGTATGCCGAGCGGCCCGGTGCGGTGCCCGGGCGGCCGGCCAGGTTCGTCATGGCCGACGGCCACGGGCACGAGCTCGATCTCCATCCGCTGCACATCGCGGAGGACGGCTCGGCCGTGCAGCACCTGGACGACCGCGGTGCGGCGCTGCACTACCCGGCCGCGGCCTTCGTCACGGGCACGATCGAGGGTGTGCGGGTGCGCTGCCTGTCCGTCGGTCAGCAGGTCGCCTTCCACCAGGGCTACGAGCCCCGCGGCCGCGACCTGCACGACATGGCAAGCCTGCGTGCGGCGTTCGGCGTCACGACGCACTTCTGACCCCGCCTACGCGATGCGGCGGAGGGCGAGTGGTCAGGTCGCGTACAGGAGCGACAGCGGCTGCGACGGCTTCCGATCGCCCAACTGCGTGGCGGTTCGACCGATGTAACGGCTCAGGGACCGTGCGAGGTGCGGCTGGTCGAAGTATCCGAGCCGGTGGATCATGTCGTGGGCCGGCACGCCCTGCTGGATCAGGACCGCCGCCCGCCTGGCGCGGTCGATCTGCCGGACGGCGCCGCGCGTGAGCCCGGTCGACGCCAGGAAGCGCCGCTGCACGGTGCGTTCCGACACGTCCGGCGACGCGCCACGGAGGACCGCGGCGACGAGGGGGTCGCGCTCCACGACACCCTCACGCACCAGCCGTTGCACGAACGCCTCGGCGTTGTCCCAATCGGGCAGATGCCAGGTGGAACCCTTCAGCCAGAAGGACCTGTGCGTCGTGTCCGGAATCTCCGCGGACCCGTCCACGAGCCGGCCGAGGGGAAGATGGGGCATCACGGTGCCGAGGGAGAAACTGATCCCGAAGAACGTGGCGTCCTCGGGAACGGGGGCCTGGCTCGCTCTCGTCTCCGGCCCCTGGACGGAGGCGCTGACCTGGCCGCGATGCTCCCAGAAGACCAGATCCCAATGGGCCGTCGCGACCGCCGTCATCTGTTCCACGTCACGGCTGCTGCTGCGCCACACCCGCTCGATGTACGGCGAGTCGGACGATCGACTCTCGATGTCCAGGCCCATCCGGGTAACTCCTCCTGACTCGCGGAAGACTGCCATGCGGGCCGGTCCAGGCCGTATTTCCGATCATGCTACGTCCGTGGTCACCCCGACGACAGGGTGACGAGCAGGCGGCACCCAGCGGCCCGACGCCGGGGAGGTGTCCGGAGCATGACTTTCACACGGGGCTGATCCCGGTGTTGCGGATGTGCTCGTAGACGATCGACGTGCGGACGTCGGCGACTTCGGGCCGTTCGGTGAGCTTGTCGATCACGAACGCGTACAGGCTGGCGTTGTCCGGCACCGCGACGTGCACGATGAAGTCCTCCGTGCCGGTCGTCACGTAGACGCCCAGGGTGTCGGGAAGCGCGCTGACCCAGTTGCGGAATCCCTCGATGTTGCGCCGCGAGGGGGGACGCACGCGGATGGCGATGAGGGCCTGGACCGGGCGCCCGATCGCCGCCAGGTCGACGTCGAGGATCGCTCCGCGGATGACGCCACGCTGGCGGAGCGCCCGCGTGCGGTCGAGTGCCGTGGTCGGCGAGACCCCGACCGAGGCGGCGACGTCACGGTTGGTCTTCCGTGCATCCGACTGCAGTTCCACCAGGATCGCCTTATCAAGTTCGTCCATGCCCGCCTGTTCGCCCCTACTTCCGATACAAATACGGATGCGTTGCAGTCCTATCGTACGGATGCCTAGCATCGACGGCGTACTACCGAACGTATGGATAGGAGGCCAGCATGGCGGCCGATGAACAGACGACCTCGGGTGTCGGGTTCGCCCCCGAGGAGATCGACCCGGCCCTCCCGACCCGGGCGGCCCGCCTGAAGTGGGTGATCGTGGTCGACCGCGACCTTCCCGCCGGCCGTGCCGTCAACGCCGCCGTTTGCGTGGCCGCGGCGACATCGACGGCGGTGACCGGGCTCCTCGGCGACGACGCGGTGGACGCCGACGGCGGCGCCCACCCCGGCCTGCCCTGGGCGGGCTGCTCGGTGCTGGCCGCGGACGCCGCCACGCTGCGCGCCGTCCGCGCCAAGGCCGCGTCGTCCGCCGGGTGCTTCGTCGCGGACATGCCCGCGGCGGCCCAGCAGACCCGGGTCTACGCCGACTACCTCGCCGCGATGAAGGAGACCGCGGCCGACGACGTCGAGTACTACGCGGTCGGCGTGGTCGGGCCGCGCAACCGGGTGGACAAGATCGTGGGAAAGCTGCCCCTGATGCCGTGACCCCGGCATGCCCGGGCGGTCAGGAGTCGGGCGCGCGCAGGTGGCGGGTGTCCACCCGGTGTCCCGCCTCCTCCAGGACGGTGATCGCCTCCTTGATCCTCGGCTCGGGCACGAGCACCAGGTCGGCGTGGAAGGTCGAGGCGACGAACACCGAGATGGCCGCCTCGGCCAACGGGCCCACGATGGCCGCCAGCATGCCCGGGACGTCCAGGTCGTGTCCGGTGCCCCCGGCGTAGAGGCCGATCCACCGGTCGCCGGACCCCGTCGGCCAGGCCTCGCGGACCACGGTGAGGCCCTCCGGGGCGCGGACGAGCGCGATCCAGTCGTCGTCTTCGGGGAAGGTCGCCTGCGGCAGGTGCTGGACAGCGAACACGGACGGCACGATGCCGAGCTGCTGGGCGGCGGGTGAGGTCATGGAACGTGTGTAGCAGAGACCCCCGACAAGACGCCCGCCCGAACGGCGGCCCAGGCGGTGAGCGCCTCCAGGACCTGCGGCCAGGGCCCGACGATGCTGGTGCCGGCGTTCAGACCTGGGACCACTCGGTGATGGAGGCGACCAGCAGCGGCCCGTCGAAGGAGTCGGGGGTGAGGGGCACCCCGGTGATCCTGGCGGCGAGCGCGAACGCCTTCGGGAGCGCGTCGTCCCACCGGGTGTCCCAGGCAGCCTTGCCGGTCGTGGCGGTCCACGGCAGCCCGACCCTGCGCATCGGCTCCTTCAGCCGATCGGGGTCGCTGCCCCAGCGGTTGACCGACGCGTGCGGAGTGAAGGCGGTGACGATCTCGCCGTCCACGGCGTACAGGAAGCTGTGCTCGGCGTAGTCGTGGCGTCCGACGGCCACCGCCTCGCATCCCTGCGCGAGGCGCGCCAGGTTCTCGCCCAGCGCCGTGTGCCAGCCGCACGGTTCGATCGCCACGCTCCACTCGCCGATCCGGGTGATGCCGACGTATCCGCCGCCGTCGCCGCCGTCGGTCTCCTCGATGAACTCCGCGACCTCGTCGTCGAGTTCGACGAGGGTCATCGAGCGGACCGCCGCTCCGGTGGGCTCGAAACGGGCCGCGACGTCGGCGGGCTCCAACCCGTGGAAGAACGACACGCTGAAGATGTCGCCCAGCGGGTTGCGCAGGTTTCCTGTCGTCGGGGCCGCCAGCCACCTGAAGGGGGCGAGAGGGTCGGGCACCTGGGCTCCCTTGGTCGTTTCGCGACATCGTGGCAGCCGCCGCCGACAAAATCGGGGGCCGAGGTCATCCGTCGCGTTCCTGTCCTCCGGCGGCGGACGCCGCCGATGTCAGGAGGATCGTGGCACGCTCCTGGAATCGGCTTGGATCTTGCTGAAACCCGCGTCGTCACGGCGTGGGCACGACGGCCTTCGAGACGAGCCGGTCGCGGGCGAAGCACAGGCGGTAGGCGCGGGCGGAATCGCTCCTCATGGTGTAGTAGACGCAGTCCTGGCCGGGTGGCGGAGCCGGAGCGCCGTCCGGCGGGCCGTCCCTGGTGAACGCGGGGAGCCGGGACCGCACGTCGTCGCGTGGTTCGCCCGCCTTCAGCCCCTCGTACGCCGCCGGGTCGAGGACCGAGAACGACGAGCTGACGAAGCTCAACGGGATCAGGAGCACGAAGATCCCGGTCAGCACGGCCACGGGAATCCCGACCGCCTGCGCCAGCCGCCGCCGCACCCGGCGCCGGGCGAGGCCCAGCTCCCGGACCGCCGTGGTCACCGGCACATCGAGACCGGTTGTTGTCCGTACGTGCTCGTGAGCCGCCTGGACGCCGGTGACGGGCAGTTCGGCGGCGACCTCGAAACCCCCGCCGTGAACCGGGCCGGCCCGCAGGACGCCGCCCGCCAGGCGCACCCGTTCCGCCAGCCCGACGAGCCCGGACCCGCCGGACGCCACACCCGTCGGGGCCGCGGCCGGAGCGGGGTCGTTGACCACGCGGAGCGTGACGACGCCGTCGTCGGACGTGAGCCGAACGCGTACGGTAGCGCCGGGAGCGTGTTTGGCGGCGTTCGTCAGCGCCTCCTGGAGCACGCGGCGCACGGCGAGCGCGGTCATCGGAGGCAGGCCGTCGGTGTCGCCCAGGTGGCCGTCCGGGCGGCCGTCCATGTGGCCGTCCGGGTGCTCGACGACGATCGGCACGCCGGAGTCGCGGGCGCGCTCGACGATCGTCTCGACGCTCTCCTCGCGCGGCGGCACGGCGGCCCCTTCGTCGTCGTCCGCGCGCAGCACGCCGATGATCTCGCGCAGCCGTTCGGTCGCGGCCGCGGCGGCCTCGCGCAGTTCGCGTACGGCCGCCTGCTGCCGCGAGTCCAGGCCGGGGTCGAGTTCCAGGGCGCCGGCGCGCACCGCGAGGAGCGTCAGGTCGTGGCCGAGCGAGTCGTGCATGTCGCCCGCGATGCGCGCCCTCTCCCGCAGGCGGGCGCGGTCGGCGACGGCCCGCTGCTCGTGCTCCAGCCGGTCGGCGAGCAGCCAGCCCGTGCGGACCAGTTCGGCGTGCTGGCGGCGCCAGCGGCCGAGCAGCCAGGGCACCACCACCGCGAGCAGCAGCGTGATGAGCTGCGTGGGCCAGCCCCACAGGTCGCGCAGGACCAGCGCGGACAGCGGCAGCCCGGCGAGGGCGACGGTCGCGAAGAACCACAGCGCCGGCCGGGCGCTCGCCATCCGGTGCCCGGCCAGGTAGCCGAAGACCACCAGTGCCGCCCACGTCCAGACCAGGGGGCCGAACATCTGCACGTCCAGGGCCAGGCTCACCGCCACCGGTACGGCGAGCGCCGCCAGCGGCCACCTCCGGCTCACCGCCGTGGCGGCCCCGAACAGCGGCACGGCCACCGCTGCCGCCGCCACCCGCCGGGCGTCGCCGTCATCGACGGCCAGCACGACCGGCGGCGCGCACACCGCAAGCCACAGTCCGAGGTCGAGCAGACGGGACGGCCGCACCACCTCACGCTCTCCCGTCGAGCGGAGCCTCGGGCACGAGACCCGCCTCGTACGCCAGGATCGCGGCCTGGACGCGGTTGCGGAGGCCGAGACGGGTGAGGATCTGGCTGACGTATCCCTTGACCGTGCCCTCGACGAGATGCAGACGCCGGGCGATCTCGGCGTTGGACAGGGCGGCCCCGACCAGCGCGAGCACCTCGCGCTCGCGGTCGCCGAGCTGGTCCACGAGGGCGCGGGCGGCGGCCTCCGCGCCGAGCGGGCGTGCCCGGAGGCGGGTGATGACCCGCCGGGTGACGGCGGGGGAAAGGTAGGCGCCGCCGGCGGCGACGGCGCGCACCCCCGCGATCAGTTCGCGCGGATCGCCCGACTTGAGGAGGAAACCGGACGCGCCGGAGCCGAGTGCGCTCGTCACGTAGTCGTCCTCGTTGAACGTCGTGAGCATCACGACGGCGATCTCGGGAAGGACCCGGCGCAGCTCGGCGGCGGCCCCGAGCCCGTCGAGCCGCGGCATCCGGACGTCGAGCAGGCAGATGGCGGGACGGTGCCGCAGGGCGAGGTCGACGGCCTCGTGCCCGTCGGCCGCCTCGGCGACGACCTCGATGTCGCCGGCCGTGGCCAGGATGCTCGCGATGCCGGCGCGGATCAACGCCTCGTCGTCGGCCAGCAGGACGCGGATCATCGCGTTTTCCCTGAAATCCGGCGTAACGCTCATGCCGGGACGCTACCAACGGCCCGTCGCCGGGAGCGTACGGCATGGACGAGCCGGGCGGCCACGACGGCGACGGCGGCCAGCGCCCCGGTGGCGGCCCAGACGTACAGCGCGAGCCAGACGTAGGTGAGCTGGTCCAGCGTGCCCACTCGGTTCAGCAGCAACCCGGCCAGCTCCGCCAGCCCGAAGTAGAAGGCGACCGGCAGCGCGTACGGGACCAGGCGGGCGAACGTCCGCCAGGCGGGCCGTTGCGCGCGACGCCGGGCCCAGCGGCGGGAGCGCAGCACCCCGGCCACGCCGAGGCCCAGGGTGAGCAGCGACAGGCCGCCCAGCCAGGGGTCCGCCTCCGTGGTGAAGGGCACCGCGCCCGCGTCGGGCCGTCCCTCGATCATGTCGACCAGGCCGTCGCTGATGATCAGCGCATCGTCGCCGGAGATCATCCCGGTGTTGGTGACGACCGCGATGCCCCACCCGCTCCCGGGCAGGAGGGTCTGGGCGGAGTTGTGCGTGAGCAGCCACCCGGTGTGCCGCAGCATCGGCGTCCCTCCGGCTGTGCGCTCGGCCGACCAGCCCATGCCGTACGTGCTGCCGCCCACGCCGGACGGGGTCTGGGTGGCCGTGACGAGGTCTCGGGGGAGGGCGTCGCCGTGACCGTTCTGCGTGATCAGCCACTTGGCCAGGTCGTTGGCGGTGCTGACGACCCCGTATGAGCCGTTGACGAACCACTTCGGGTGCGCGCGCTCGATCACCCGGCCGTACGCGCGGATGTATCCGGCGCCTGCGCCGGGCAGTTCCTCCGTGGTGTCCACCGTCCGGGTGGACGTCATGCCGAGCGGCGTGAACACCGTGGCGGCCATCAAGCCGGCGAACGGCGTCCCCGACACCACCTCGGCCAGCCGCGCCGCCACCGCGTAGTTGGGGTTGTGGTAGATCATCCGGGTGCCCGGCGCGGCGGCGAGCGGCGCGGTCCCGAGCATCGCGACGGCACCCTTGAGGTCGTCCGGCGCGGGGAGCGTCAGCTCGGGGAAGGTCCGGTCGCTCATGCCCGAGGTCTGCTGGAGAAGCTGCCGCACGGTGATCTTCTCGGCCCGGGGATCGGCCATGGTGAACTCGGGCAGGTAACGCCGGACCGGCGCGTCGAGGTCGATCCTGCCCTCGTCGGCGAGGCGCAGCACTGCCAGGGCCGTGAACGACTTCGACAGCGAGGCGAGCGGCACGGGGGTGTCCGCGGTGATCGCCTCGCCGCCGGCCGTGTGACCGTGCCCGGCGGCGTACACGACCCGGTCGCCCTTGACGACCGTCACCACGGCGCCGGGCAGGTCCGTCCGCCGGATGTAGTCGCGTACGTACCGGTCGACGGACTCCGCGGTCAGGCCGGGCCGTCCGTCCGGGGGCGCCGCCCGTGTCGCGGCGTCCACAGCCGCGTCCACAGCCGCGTCCACAGCCGCGTCCACGGCCGTCGTTCCCGTCGTGAGCAGCAACACACCGGCCAGACCGGCGATCGCGGCGATCCTGCGCATGCGCACCGTGTTTCCCTCCGAGCTCTTTCCGTTCGCAGGTCACGTACGGTATGAGCGGCCGGAGGGGCGGCACAGCGGGCGATCGGAAGGTCCTCACCTGACTTTCGTCAGGTCGGGAAGCGGGCGGGTCAGCGGCGCCCGAACCACCGGAGGAAGGAGCGCTTCGGGCGCTTCGGGCGCTTCGAGCGCTTCGCGGGAGGAGCCGCGGGAGCGGGCTTCTTCTCGGGGACCGGATGAAGGGCCCGCCACTCGGCGGCGACCTCGTCCACATCGATGAGCGGCTGCACGACGGGCGGGCCGGACAGGGGCCTGCGGTAGCTGTCGCGGATCTTGACGTTCATCTCCTCGACGATCCTGAGCGCCTCGGCCTCGGTGCGCGCGCCCACCGCCTCCGCCCTCGCCTCCTCGGCCTCCTTGCGCAGCGCCAGCGTCCCCGGCAGCGGGAACGACAGGTTCTCCGCGCGCATCTTCTGCTTGATCCACCACATCTCGTCGTACGGCTTGCCCTGGCCGGGGATGGGCTTGCCCGCGCCCGGCAGGTCGTCGAACTCGCCACGCTCGGTGGCTTCGCGGATCTGCCGGTCGATCCACGACTCGAAGCTCACTCCGAGGGGCTTGCGTTCGGTCACGGCCTCACCTCGCAACGACGCGGTCGGCATCCTCCTGCGAGGATAACTTTCCGGCGCAGGCGGCCCTGGTCAGGGGACCCGGAGCAGGTCCACCACCCCCGTGGTGCCCTCGTCGGCGTGGCCGTCCGCGAGCCGCCGCTCCATGAGCGTCGTGAACGGCGCGATCAGCTCCGGGCTGACCTTCTGCTCCTCGGCCGTACGCAGCAGGGTCGCGTTGCCCCGGACCATCATCGCGAGGTTGGACGTGACGTTCTTCGTGTAGTCGCCGCTGTCCAGATGCTCCGCCATCCCGTACGCGTACGGGGCCATCGCCCCCAGCCAGCCCACGACGAGGTCGGCGAAGCCCTTCAGGGGAATCTCCTCCCGGACGAGCGCGAAGGCGTGCGCCACCCCCGCGAACATGCCCGTCATCGCGCTCAGCAGCGCCACGTCGTGGAGGGCGGCGAGCCCGGGGTCCTCGCCGACGTAGGCGGTGTCGGCGGGTACGGCCAGCGTGCCCGCGTGGGCCTCGAACACCTCGCGCGAGCCGCTGTAGAAGACGTACGCCCCGGAGCCCGGCACCCCGATCATGGGCGGGACCGCCATGACGCCGCCGTCGAGGAATCGGGCGCCGCGCTCCTCGGCCCACCGTGCGCGGGCGCGGGCCTCCTCCGGGGTGCCGGTGGTGAGGTCGACCAGGTCCTTGCCGGACAGGTCGGCCCCGGCGAGGGCGTCGTCCACCGAGGCGTGGTCGAGCAGGCAGACGACCACCAGGTCGCTCGCGGCCACGGCCTCGGCGGCGGTCGCGGCGACGCGCGCGCCCTCGCGGGCGAGGGCCTCGGCCCGGCCGGCGGTGCGGTTCCAGACGATCAGCGGATGCCCGGCGGCGAGCCAGGCGCGGGCGAGCGCGCCGCCCATCGCGCCTAGCCCGAGAAGGGACAGCGGAGACTTATCAGCGTTGTGTGTCATGCCGATTAGGCTGGTCACGAGCCCCGAGACGATCAAGTACGCACTTCGAAGTGGGTGCTTACCCCGGGGTGAGCGAGCAGCCAGGAGGGGTGGACCATGCGGACCGCGCGGCGTCCGGGAGCGGCCGAATGCGGGATCGACGCGGCGATGGAGGTGATCGGCGGCAAGTGGAAGAGCTCGATCCTCTGGGCGCTGAACGAACGCCCATGCCGCTTCGGCGAGCTGCGCAGGATGCTTCCGGGCGTGACCGAGAAGGTGCTCGCCTCGCACCTGCGCGAAATGGAGACCGACGGCATCGTGCACCGCGAGGTCTACGACGAGGTGCCGCCGCACGTCGAATACTCGCTGACCCCGCTCGGCGTCACACTGAACGAGGCGCTGGCGCCGCTCGGCGCGTGGGGACGGGAACACCTCCTCGGCGGCCGGGACGATCACTGACCAGTGGAGCGTCCACAAACCTCGGCCGGGTCGGTCACTGCGCCGGAAGGAACCTCCGGTCCTCGCGAAGCCCGCTCCGCTGGGCCTTCGCTCCGGTCCTCGCTCCCTTCCGCTCCGCTCCCTCGCTCCCGGTGAGCGGCCGGGTCTCAGGGGGTGGTCTCGTGGCCGGGCTGGCCGGGTGTGCGCCGCTGCTGCTTCAGTTCGGCCTCGTAGAGGTGGCGGCGCCCTCCGGCCAGTTCGTGGCGGGCCTGGCGTTCCAGCTCTTGGAAGGTCGCGTAGTAGCCGTCGTCGTACTCCTCGACGATCTGGAAGGTCCAGCGGCCCTGGAGGACGTTGCGGCCGATCAGCTCGCGTTCGATCCGGTCGGCCCACTTGTCGTGCCCGGCCTCCCGCAGCAGCCGTACGGCGTTGTCCAGCTCGAAGTCGGCCGTACCGGTGAGCTGGTGGAAGGCGTACAGGTGGCCTCTGACCCGGTGGATCGTCTCCAGCGCCTTGCTGAGCCTGCCCAGCGCGTCGACGGTGACGTCGTCCAGCCCCTCGGGGCGGCGGTGGGCGGGATCGGGCAGGCCGGCGGGTTCCTCGCGTTCGGTCATGTCCCACCGCTTACCCCTCGCGGCGGCACCTCTATCGGTGTGAGCAGGGTGAGGACGCTCGACCGAGGGGTGCTCAACCGGCGGGCGTACCGGAGACGGACGGCTCGCCGGACGACCGGATCGCGGCCAGCGCCCGGTTCAGGTCCCGCGACGACAGCAGGAGCTTGTACATGATGAGGGCCTCGAAGAGGAGCAGCAGGGCGGCCGCGCCGATCGTGACCGGGACGACCGCGCCGAGCAGCGGGCCGACGATGAACACCGCCATCTGGAACTCGATGCCGCTGACCAGATGCGTGCGGATCCGATGCTCGCGTAGCCACTCGCGCAGGCCGGGGTACCAGGAGAAGCGGCTGCGGAACTCCTTCTGCAGGTCCACGGCCTGCGTCAGGCGGACACTGATCTCGTCGGGGTCGTTGTCGAGGTCCCCGTGTAAGAGGTCCTCGTGCAACAGGGACGCCGGCAGCGCGGCCGAACCGGCGGACACCGACTGCTCGTAGGCCTGCCGCAGCGTGCGGCGCATCTGACGGCGGACCTTCGCGATCTGCAGGGCGTCGACGTAGCGCAGCATGTCGAGGAACACCACTCCGATGCCGAGGAACAGGTAGATGTCCTGTCCGGTCGCGTGGTACTGCCCCCACATGAGAGCGACGGTGCAGGCCAGCACCCGGATCCGGTCGAAGACGTAGTCGAGCCAGCCACCGAGGACCGTCCCCGTCCCCTTGAGCCGCGCGATCTTCCCGTCCATGCAGTCGAGGACGAAGCTCACGTGGTAGACGGCGGCCCCGGCGACCAGCCACGGCCAATCGGCCCGCAGGAAGCACCAGGCCGAGCCGAGGCCGAGCACGAAGGCACCCCAGGTGATCTGGTTCGGGGTGATGGACGTGCGGTTGGCGGTCGTCACGACCAACCGGCCCGCCAGGGGATCCACCAGGAAAACGGTCCACCAGGCGTCGCGCGCCTTATATGTCCGAGAGCGTACGTCATGCAGCGTGAACGTCATTTGGGGGCTTTCTGGAATCGTGGAGGGATTTCGTGGGAAACGTCAGAAGTCGTCGTCCAAATCTTCCGTTTCGTCCGCGTCGTCGTCCTGGTCGAGCGCGTGCATGTCATCGCCCAGGTGCAGGTCGTCGTCGATGTCGAGCAGTGTCGCCATTTGCTGAAGGAGCATCTTAAGCATGTGTTTGCCCTTTGACCGGCGTTTCTTTCGCTACCGCTCATCAAAGCATCGCCCGGCGTCACCCGTCGACTTTTTCCACAGGCCCTGCGGGCATGCGGAATTACCCGACAAGCCGAATTTCGGCTTTTTCGGTATATCTACGTTTTGTCTGCGGATCCGGCGCGGGTCAGTCGTGCCGTGTCGGGAGGTTGGGCTCCTCGTCGGTCCAGCCCGTGTCCTCGTACGCGACGAAGGTGCCGACGTTCACCGTCGCGCCGTCGGCCTTCACGCCCGTGCTGCGCGTCTCCGTGGACAGGAACAGCCCGTTGCCGGGGTCGACCACCATCGTGACCTCGGTGGCCTCGTCGCCCGCCCGGTAGGCGAGGCCCTGACCGGTGCGGCCCAGCGCGTCGGTGACCTCTCCCACGGCGGTGATGCCGGGCAGCTCGGCCAGGATTCGGTAGGCCGACGCCCGCACCTCGGCGGAGACGGGCAGCCCCATGAGCATTTCGATGCAGGCTCCCTGCAGCCGGTAGTCCATCTCCTGTCGCGAGTCGGGGACCTGGTACTTCTTCGTCTGCCGGCTGACCCGTGCCTCCAGGTAGTCCCGCAACTCCTCCGTGCCGCTGGGGATGCGACCCAGCTCGGCCCAGGTGATCGGCATCTTGGCCAGGAGCCCCGGTGAGCCGATCCACCCGCCGAGAAGCCGCGACCCCACGGGCTCCTCCGGGGCGGAACGGACCTCCTCTTCCGGGTTGAGGTCGCCGAGGCCCTCGACGTCGCGCGGATAGCGCCATTCGCGGGGTGAACCGGCGTCGCGCCAGGCCGCCTCGTCCTCGGGCGTCGCCGGCTTCACCCCGAGAGGCCGCGTGATCCTCCAGCCCTGCCGGGAGGGGGCACGGGCCAGCCACATCTCCTCGGACAGCCCCCTCTGGAGCAGGTAGCGACGATCGGGCGAGAGAAACCGCTGTATGTAGGTCGTCTTCATGCGCCAGTAGGCGCCGGGCTCGTCGGGCGTCCTGGCCGCGGCGGAGGCGGCGGCGAGAAGGATCCGGCGGGCGTTCGCCGCACCGCCTGCCGTGCCGACGGCCGGCGTTCCCTCCGATGCCCCAGTGGTGGGAATGAGCACCACCCGGCCGCCGGGTGTGACGGCGGTGGTGACGATCAGGACGGTCGCCGCGGCCGCCCCCGCCAGCAGTGCCCCCGCGGCGGCCCGGTGTCCCCAGAAGCGGTGCCCGGGGAAGCGGCGGACGCCCATCTCCCGGGTCTGTCGCCGGTCCCTCCCGGAGCGTGCGGGCTTCGGCTCCGACGGGCTGTTCTCGGGCGGCACGCGACCCGCCCCGGCCCCGTGGACGTCGCCGCCGAGCACGTACGGATCGTCCTGGGCGGCGAGGGCCAGCGCGGCCATCAGCCGGGCATGGCCCGCGTCGAAGGCCGCGGCGGTGGGCGCGGGCTCGATGAGAAGGTCGCGGACCGCGGCCAGTTCGTCGGGTTCGGAGTGCCGGGGGGAGCCGGCCCGGCGGGTCAGGTCATCCATCGGAGCCTCCGATCAGGGGGTTGACGCCTCCCAGAGCCGCGCGGAGCTTCCGGCGCACCCGGCTGAGCCGGGAACCGACGGTGCCCGCGGGGATGCCGAGGGTCTGGGAGATCTCCTCATGGCTCAGTCCGGCGATCGCGACGAGGAGCAGGACGTCGCGGTCGCCGTCGGACAGCCCGGCGATCCCCGCTGCGAGCGGCCCCTGCGCGCTCGCGGCGGTGACCCGCGCCGCCACCCGGTCCTCGTGGCCGGCATCCGCGTCGCCGTCCACCGGCGCCCGCTGGAACGCCTCCAGCCTCCGGCTCTCGCTCCTGCGGTGCTGGGCGACGAGGTTGGTGGCGATGCCGTACAACCAGGGCCGTACGGAGCCGCGGGCGGGGTCGAAGCCGTCGCGCTTGCGGAACGCGACGAGGAAGGTCTCGGCGGCGAGGTCGTCGGCGAGCTGCGTGCCGAGCCGGGCCGCCGCATAACGGTGGATCTCGCCGAAGTAGCGCTCGTACAGCACCGCGAACAGCTCCGGCCGATGCCACGACCGCTCGATGAGCACAGCGTCGTCGAGATCCGCCGGCGCTTGCGGGGGAGCGGGCATTCGCGAGGCGTCCCTTCTGTGGGTCGTCACCTCTACTCCGCCGCAGGGCCCGATCGCTTTCACGCCGGTCTTCGCGAGGAGGCCCGGCCGCTCCCCCGGGACGGCTCAGGCGGCGGCGCGAGCGAGATCCGAGAGCCACCGCTCGTGGTTGGCCCGGAGCATGGGCTCCCGGTAGAAGAGCGGCAGCAGTGGACCGGCGAGCGACTCTTCCACGGTGATCCTCGTACGCCCGCCCTCCAGCGATTCCAGGACGTGCCGGTCCACGGCCCGGTAGCGGCCGAGGAAGGTGCCCGTCCAGGTGAGTTCCCGCTCGGGTTCGACCACGGCGAACCGCGACCGCAGGGGCACGCCGTTCAGGCGCCATCGGAAGGACGCGCCGGGACGTACGTCGCCGAGTTCGAGGATCCGGATGCGCGAGGCCCATGACGGCCACGCCCGCAGGTCGGCCATGACCGCCCAGACCCGGTGCACGGGCACGTCCACGACGAGCCGGGACGAGGAGGTCAGCTGGGCGTCGGGATCCACGCGTCCCCGTGCGGCGTACTCCTCGTGCAGGACGGCCAGGGACGGACCCGAATAGAGCAGCGACATGGACGTCTCCTCGCCAGACTAGTGCTCATCAACGAGAGCAATGCTCTCTATGGCACGCGAGGCATGTCAAGAGCAGTGCTCTCTGAGTTGTGGTCGGGCGCCGGAAAGCAGAAGGCGCTCCCGCCTGGGCCGTACGGACCGGGCGGGAGCGCCGTGAAGACCGGAGGGTCTATCCCTGCAGGGCGTCCTCGCCTGCGGACGGGGAGGCCGAGGGCGTGGGCGACGCCGAGGCCGAGCCGGCGGGCAGCGCGCTGCCGCGCTTCCACTGGTTCCAGCTCAGCTGCCAGTAGCTCCAGCCGTTGCGCCAGTCGAGCTTGCGCTTGGTGCCGGTGACCTCGATGACGTCACCGCGCTGGCTGATGCCGTAGAACCACTTGGCCCCCGCGGGCGTGGCGCGTACGCATCCGTGGCTCTGGTTCGACTTGCCCAGGAACTGGTAGTCGCCCGCGCTCTGGTGGACGTACTCGCCGCTGTCGGAGATCCGGACCGCCCAGGGGATCTCCAGCTTGTAGTAGAGCGGGTCCTTGGGGTCGGTGACGCCGAGCCAGGACGAGGTCATCGTCTCGACCCGCTTCTTGCCCATCGCGAGGTGCACGCCGGTGGTCGTGAGGTAGACGTCGACGCCGTTGCGCGGCAGGCCGCCGCGGCCCGCGCTGATCGGGATGGTCTTGGTGAGCTTCCCGTCGCGGCGCACCTTCATCACGTGCTTCTTGGTGTCGACCACCGAGATGTTGGCGGTGCCGACGGCGAAGCGGCGCGAGACGTCCTTGGCGGCCTCGTTGCCGGGGATCTGGCTCAGCCTGGCGGTGAACAGGACCTTCTGGTGCGGCTTCCAGTAGGTCTTGGTGCGGTAGACGACCTTGCGGTCGGAGACCCAGCGCCAGGCGCCCTCGACGGGCTTTTCCGCCTGGACCTGCAGCGCCGCTTCCGCGGCCGCCCTGTCGCGTACCGCGCGGTCGAAGGTGACGATGATGGGGAAACCGACGCCGACGCGCTCGACCTTCTCGCCCATGGGCGTGATGTCGGCGATGCCGAGCTTCGGCTTTCCTGCCTTGCGTGCCGTCTTGGACGCCGCGCGCGGGGCGAGTGCCGCCGCCTTGGCGCCCGGGGCCTGAGTGGCCGGAGCCTGAGTGGCCGTACCGGCCGCACCAGTGACTGATGCGGCGGGAGTCGTTGTGCCTCCCGCCGAGCAGGCCGTAGCGACGGCGATGGCGGCGACGGTCAGTGTGACGTGGGCCGCCCGCCGGAGGGTATTCACGGTCTACTCCTCATAGGGGGTGTTTCACAGCGAATTGCACTGACTTGGAACGTGCGAAACCGCTGTTTTGTGCGGCCGATTCCGTAACGATCAAGTAACGCTGGTTTGGGGTGGTGCCGTCGGCGGTGCCGTACGATCGGCCGCGTGCTGCTGATGACGCTCGACGCCCACCCCGGCGGTCCGGGGCTGTCCGCCCGCGACGACGAGGAGGCCCTGCGGATCGCCGCCGCGGCCTTCCCCGGTACGGACCCCGTCGTGGCGGTGGACGAGGACGACCCGGGCGCGCCCCTCCGCTTCCTGCGCCGCGACGTCACCGGCGCGTTCGTGGCGATCCAGGCGCGTCCCCCGGTCGCCGAGGCTCTCGGCCTGCTGCCGCACCCCGAGGGCGGGTGGTATCGCGAGACGTGGCGGGCGCCGGTCTCCGTCGAGCCTCCCGGGTACGGCGGCACGCGGGCGACGGCGACGGGCATCTACTTCCTGCTCGAGCCGGGCGAGGAGTCGGTCTGGCACGTCGTGCGGTCCGACGAGGTGTGGTTGTGGCATCGGGGCGGGCCGCTGACGCTCGTGCTCGGCGGCGCCGGCGAGCGGCCCGGCCGGGAGGACGTCGTCGTCCTCGGTCCGGACGTGGAGAACGGGCAGGTCCCGCAGGCGGTGGTGCCGGCGGGCACCTGGCAGGCGGCCCGACCGGCGGGGGCCGAGGGCGTGCTGGTGAGCTGCGTCGTGTCACCCGGCTTCGACTTCGCCGACTTCACCGCGCTCTGAGCCCGACTTCACCGCTCTCGGAAACCGACTCCGAGCAGACCGCGCGGCTCTCCCGCCGCGCTCGGGGCCGCGCTCGGGGCCGAGGCCGAGACCTCAGGCCGTGGCGCCGGGGAGGCCGACCCGGTCGGGCACCTGACGGGGCAGGCCGCGCAGCCATGCCTCCAGATCGGCGGGCCACCAGCGGCCCGCGGACAGCCCGCGCAGCGTCTCCGCGACGGCGCCGGCCGAGGCGGGGCTCGGCACCACCCGGGTCGGCGCGGCCCCGGCGAGCACGCCGAGCCACCAGTGCCGCCATGTGGGCGTCAGGCCGTCGGGGTCGAGGACGACGTAGTAGTCGGGCAGCACCAGCCGGTCGGCGCGCAGCGCGCCGAGCGCGGCCTCGACGGCGACCTCCACGCCGCCCACCGGCGTCGTTCCGTCGAAGAAGCCGGTCCACGCCTCGCCGACCTCGCCCAGCGGATCGGCGTCGTGCAGCACGTACGTCGCGCTCGCCCGCGTGACCACGTCGGTCATCTCGGCGGGGGTCCGCTCTCCCCTGGTGATCGCCCGCACGTTGTGCAGACCGTCGAGCCCCGATATCACCTCGGCGGCCCGCTCCCCGGCCACCACGACCACTGTGCTGCTCAGCCGTCGCATACGGGAAGTCTAAGAAGCCGGGTGATAACCGTACGCGCAGGGGGGTAGAGCGAGCACGGGCAGAGCGAGCAAGTGGTAGCGGGAGGAGAACCGGGGTGCGGGACAGGGACCGCTGGGTGCTGACCGACGGCGAGTGGACGGCGAGCGCGAGCGAGCGGGACCGTACGGTCGCCGACCCGGCGACCGGGGAGCCGGTGGGCGACTTCCCCGCGGGGTGCACCGAGGACGTGGAGCGGGCGGTCGACTCGGCCCGCCGCGCCCAGCCCGGCTGGGCCCGTACGGCTCCCGCCGAGCGGGCCGCGTGCCTGCACCGGATGGCCGACAGGATCGAGGCCCGCGCGGACGAACTGGCCGAGCTGGTGACCAGGGAGATGGGCAAGCCGATCGGCGACAGCCGTGGCGGCGTGGCGGCGGGCGTCGGCACGCTCCGGCAGTACGCCGAGCTGGGGCCGCTGCACCGGGGACGGAGCCTGCAGGGCGGCTGGGACGCCACCGACCTGATGGTGCACGAGCCGCGCGGCGTGGTCGCGGTGATCACGCCGTGGAACGACCCGGTCGCCATCGCCTGCGGGCTCGTCGGCGCGGCCGTGGTGACCGGCAACACGGTCGTGCACAAGCCGTCGGAGCGCACGCCGCACACCGGGGCGCTGCTCGCCGAGCTGATGGCGGCGGAGCTGCCGCCGGGCGTGCTGACCATGGTGCCGGGCGACCGGCACCCGGGCGAGGCCCTGGCCGCGCACCCGGGCGTCGATCTCGTCGCGCACGTCGGCTCGACCGCCGCGGGCCGGGCCATCGCCGCCGTGGCCGCGCGCAGCGGCGCCACGACCCTGCTGGAGAACGGCGGCAAGGACCCGCTGATCGTGGACGCGGGTGTGGACGTGAAGTGGGCCGCGGGGCAGGCGGCGACCGGCTGCTTCGCCAACGCCGGGCAGATCTGCACGTCGGCCGAGCGCGTCTACGTCCACCGCGACCTCGCCGAGGAGTTCCTCGCCGCGCTCGTGCAGCGGGCCGAGGAGCTGCGCATGGGGCCCGGCATGGACGAGGAGACGACGCTCGGGCCGCTCGTCGACCGGGCCCAGCGCGACATCGTGGACCGGCACGTACGCGGCGCGATCGAGGCGGGGGCGCGGCTGCTGACCGGCGGATACGTGCCTGAGGGGCCGGGTGCGTTCTACCCGCCGACCGTCCTGGCCGACTGCACGGAGAACATGGACGTCATGCGCGAGGAGACGTTCGGTCCTGTCGCGGCGGTGCGGGTGGTCGAGTCGTTCGACGAGGCGCTGGAGCTGGCCCGCGAGTCGCGGTACGGCCTGGCGGCCACCGTCCTCACCCCGTCGATGGCCAACGCCCAGCGCGCCTGGCGCGAGCTGCCGGTGGGCACGGTGAAGATCAACGCCGTCTTCGGCGGAGCGCCCGGCGGCGCGGCCCAGCCGTTGCGCGCCAGCGGGCACGGTTTCGGGTACGGCCCCGAGCTTCTCGACGAGATGACGCACACCAAGGTCGTGCACCTGAGCCCGCTCCCCTGAGGAACGCAGCCTTGACCCGACACTGGGCGCGTGGCGCGTGATTGGAGCCGACGCGCTGCCTACCGTCTTCCTCGTACGATCCGTGACCTCGGGGGAGACTCATGATCATCTGCTCGGCCGCCGCCGCCCTCGCCGCGACCCTGATCGCCGGACCGGTCGCGTCCGCGGACCCCGCGCCGCCCGCGGGCCCTTCCACGGGCGCCGCGGCGCCGATCGCGGCCCCGCCCGACACGGCGGTCTACAACCCCTACTACGGCCCTTCCGGCCCCGACAACGGCCCGGCGTACACGCCCGTGGCCATGCCGGTGGCCGCCGGCCCCGCTCCCCTCATGGGGCAGGCCGGTGAGCCGAAGCAGGCCGTCTATCACACGAAGGGCAAGGACGGCGTGCGGCACGACGTGTTCGTCGTCCCGATCTCGGACGACCCCTCCAAGCCGATCACGCTGCCGGACTTCGGGTTCCAGAAGTTCAAGGTGACGGACAAGCCGTACAACCCCAAGGCGAAGCAGCACAGCGGGAAGCAGCACTGGGAAAAGAAGCACCGCCACGGCGGCAAGGCGCACCGCCGCCACCACCGTCACCGCTGACGGGCCCATTGGGAAAGGCCGCTTGCCCCACGGGAGCGGGACTCGCTCGGTACGGTTACCTCATGATCGCCGTACTGGACCGCCGGCTCGCCGGAGAGCGCGGATGACGGCCGCGACGACCGAGACGACCGGGCAGGCGCCGTTCGACCCGGCCCGTCCATTGATGGGCGTGGAGGAGGAGTACGTCGTCGTCGATCCCGCCACCCGGGCGGCGGCGCCGCGCGCGGGCGCGGTGGTCCGACGGGCCGCCGCGACACTGGGCGCGCGGGCGAGCACCGAGATCACCCGGTTCCAGGTGGAGGCCAAGACCGACCCGCACGCCGGGGTGACCGGGCTGGAGGAGGACCTGCGCCGGATGCGGGAGGCGGTGGCGGCGGCCGCCCACGAGGAGGGGCTGGCGGTCGTCGCCTCGGGCACGCCCGTGCGGGGCGACGTCGTCCCGCCGCCGATCACGGAGGACCCCCGCTACGGCGTGGGCATCGAGAACTACCGCGCTCTGCACGACGAGCAGAGCATCTGCGCCGGTCACGTCCACGTCCACCTGCCGGATCGGGAACGCGCCGTGCTGGTGGGCAACCACCTGCGGCCGTGGCTGCCGGTGCTGATCGCCCTCATGGCCAACTCGCCGTTCTGGGCGGGGCGGGACACCGGGTATGCGAGCTGGCGCACGCTGTGCTGGACCAAGTGGCCGGTGGCGGGCCCTCCGCCGTACTTCGCCTCTCTCGCGGAGTACGAGCGGCTGACCGGCGCGCTGGCCGAGGCGGGGGTGCTGGTGGACCCCGGGACGATCTTCTGGGATGTCCGCCCCTCGGCCAGGCTCCCAACGATCGAGGTCAGGGTGACCGACGTGCCCGCCACCGTGGCCGAGGCCGCGCTGCTCGCGATGGTCGTACGCGGACTGGTGGTGACCGCGCTGGAACGAGTGGAGCGCGGCGACCCTGGGCCCGAGCCGTCGGCCGAGCTGCTGCGCGCCGCGTACTGGCAGGCGGCCAGGGACGGCCTCGACGGCCACGGCATCGACCCGCTCACCGGCGTGCGCCGGCCCGCCCGCGACCTGGCCGAGGCGCTGCTGCGGCACGTCGCCCCGGCCCTGGAGGAGACCGGCGACCTCGCCGAGGTGACCGCGCGGCTGAAGACCCTGTACGCCGTGGGCACCGGGGCGGCCCGGCAGTGGGCCGCCCACGCCCGGCGGGGCCGGACCGAGGACGTGGTGGACCACCTCGTCGCACAGCTGCTGGCCTGACCCGAAGACCCTGTTCAGGAACTCCGCTCACGACTCCCTGCTCAGCGACCGGGCAGCAGCGACTCCAGGAACGCGCGCAGCGGCTCCACGTGGCGGACGGGATCGCGCCACTGGGCCAGGAGGTCCTCCAGCAGGTGGCGCTCGGCGACCTGCTCGCGTCCGCTCCACGCCCGTACGACCGGGTGCAGGAAGGCGCTCTCGTGCGCCCGCTCGGGCACCGGATGCCGCTTGATCGCGAACACGTCGGGGTGGGCGTCCCTGGGACCCCAGCGCAGCGTGACGGTGAAGGCGAGCGGAGCGTCCCCGAAGCGCTCGACGGCGTAGTCCTCCGGCAGGTCGGCGTAGTGGGTGACCCGGCCGTCCGCCACGACGTAGACGTCGCACAGGTACTCGAACTGGGTCCACAGCGCCGAGCTGTAGTTGACCCGCTCCAGCATCGCCGAGGTGAGCTGGTCGGCGTCCACCGGTAGCACCCGGTGCTCCAGCTCCACGCCCTCGTACCGCTCGGCCAGTAGGGCCGCGAGCGTGCGCAGGTTGTAGCGGAATCCGTCGATGAACGCCGACGAGGCGCGTTTGAAGTCGCGGGCCTGCATCAGCGTGCCGGCGAAGTAGAGCCCGTCGACGTTCGCCGACTGGAAGTCGGGCCGGATGGCCGGCATCCGTCCGTTCGGCGCGAGGTCGGGCAGACAGGACTCTCCGAAGATCGACCGGTCCATGGTGAACCCGGTGCAGCGCAGGACGGTGTCGTATTCGAGCACCGTGCTCTCGTCCTCGGCCAGCGTGTAGGTGATCGCCGCCTTGATCCGCTCGCCCTCGCGCCACAGCCGGTCGACCCGGCACTCCAGCACGCCGTGCAGGGTCTTGAACCAGTAGCTGTCCAGCAGCGCGCCGTACTGGCCGCGCACGTGGCCGGGGTGCTTGCTCGTCCAGGCGAGCCGTACGGGGCTGGGACTGGCGAGGTGGATCACGGCGGCGTGGCCGAGCATGGCCTGGGCGGTCTCGAACGCCGAGTTGCCCTTGCCGATGATCAGCACCCGCTGGTCCGTGAACTCCTCCCCCTGGACCGGCATGTCCTCGTAACCCCGGGCCAGCTCGATGCCGGGGATGTCCGGCACGTACGGTCTGCCCCACCCGGCCGCCACGATGACGCACTCGGCGTGCAGCACCTCGTCGGCCGTGTGCACGGCGAACAGCCCGTCCGCCTTCTCGATCCGTTCCACGGGCGTGGAGAACCGCACGTGGAGGCCGTGCTCGCGCGGGAAGTCGGTGAGATAGCGCACGAGGTCGTCGGCGTGCGGGAAGTACTCCTGCGAGTAGCGGGGGAACTGCAGGTCGGGGGAGTCGTTGAGCAGGGAGTTCCAGTCCCAGCGCAGCGCGATCTCGGGGTCCTTCTCGCTGATGTGCACCTTGTTGAGCGAGATCAGCCGGCGGTGACGGGGGTAGCGCCGGAAGAAGGCCGCCGGCTCGGCCTCGCGCTCCAGCACGAGGTAGTCGGCGCCCGCGCGGTGCAGGAAATAGGCGAGTTGGAGACCCCCGGGGCCCGCGCCGACGATCAGGTAACGGTGCGCCCGTCCGTCCGTGCGTGTGTCCGCCATCAGTGCCCGGGCTCCGCGGCGCCCTCCGTGTAACCCACTGCGACGATCTTCTCCGCCATCGCCGCGTACGCCGCCGGGTCCTCGGGGGCGAACGTGCCGAGGCCGTCGACGTACCGGTTGAACATGCAGAAGGCGGCGGCGATGAGGACGGTGTCGTGGATCTCCAGGTCGGTGGCGCCTTCTGCGCGGGCGGCGGCGACCTGTTCCTCGGTCACCTCCCTGCCGCCGCGCTGTACGGAGGCCGCGATGCGCAGCAGCGCCCGTATCTTCGGCGTCACCGGCGCCGTGTCGAGGTCGGCGCGCACCCGCTCGACCAGGTCCATCCCCTCGGGCAGCTGCGCGGCGGCGAAGGCTGCGTGGGAGGAGGCGCAGAACCGGCACTGGTTGAGCGACGAGACGTAGGTCGCGATCAGCTCGCGCTCCCCCCTGGTCAGCGTGCTGTCCGCGCGCAGCAGCACCTCCGCCAGCGCGTTCAACGGCCCGGCGGTCTCCGGCCGGTAGCCGAACAGGCCGACGATGCCGGGCTCGTCGGTGGGCAGGGTGATATGGGGCATCCTCACTCCTCGTACTGGCGGGCGGGCGGGAAGTGACAGACAGGGACGGCGGGGATCGGGACCATTCCGGGCCGGTCGAATGACGAATTCCGGCGGTCTCGCGAATAAAACGCCCGCCGGATGCACATGATCCTTACCCTCGTGCTTCCATGTCAACGGGCGATTCGGGTGTGTCGAAGAATCGCCAGGTCCGGGCCGTTTTCCTGGTGGGGTTAGCGCAATCTAACCTTGTGGTTAGTCCGTTCTCGCCGCGATGTTCGCTGACACTGATCGAGGCACGGCGCCGGCGCAATCACCCGAATAAGACGACCCCAATACGGAGGGTGCGTAATGTCGGAACACCCCAATGTGATCGTGGTGCGGGAGAGCTACGACGCCCTGGCCAAGGGAGACCTCGATTACCTCAGGGGTACCCTGCTCGCCGACGATGTGGTATTCCACGTCCCGGGCCGCGGCGCTCTGGCCGGCGCGTATCGCGGTAAGGACGAGGTGGTGAACTATCTCACCCGGCTCGGTGAATTGTCCGAAAACACGCTGGCATACGAGCCGGAATCATTCCTCGTCGGAGACGACAGGGTCGCCGCGCTGGTCCGCGTCCGCGGCGAGCGCGGCGACCGCCGCCTCGACGACCACGGCGTCCAGGTGTTCCGCGTGGCCGACGGGAAGATCACCGAACGCTGGAGTTACCCCTACGACCCCTATCTCTTCGACGAGTTCTCCGCCTGACGTCGTCTCGAGGCGGGGCGGCCGGGCCGGGCGGAACCGGCCCGGCCGCCCCACCCTCAACCCGCCGCCAGGGCCTCGGCCAGCACCGCCACGTATCCCTGCGTGAGCCTGGCGCGTTCGAGGTAGTGCTCCGGGTCGTCGGAGGCCACCGTGCCGAGGCCGTCGACGTACCGGTTGAACATGCAGAAGGCGGCGGCGATGAGGACGGTGTCGTGGATCTCCAGGTCGGTGGCGCCTTCTGCGCGGGCGGCGGCGACCTGTTCCTCGGTCACCTCCCTGCCGCCGCGCTGTACGGAGGCCGCGATGCGCAGCAGCGCCCGTATCTTCGGCGTCACCGGCGCCGTGTCGAGGTCGGCGAGCACCTGATCGACCAGGTCCATCCCCTCGGGTAGTCGTACGGCGGCGAACGCGGCGTGCGTGTGGAAACAGAATCGGCAGCGGTTCAGCGCGGAAACGTAGGCGGCGATCAATTCTCGTTCTCCGCGGCCGAGCGTGCTGTCCCCGCGTAACAGGACGTCCACCAGTTGGTTCAACGGCAGCGCGGCCTCCGGGCGGAACCGGAAAAGGCCGCGAACTCCCGGCTCGTCGGTGGCGAGGGCGATAAAGGGCCGGGTGGACCCGCGGTGATTGGTGTGCTGCCGCCCGGGCCGCCCGCCCTGCCGTGGAGAAGGGACGATGGAAAGTTCCTCGGCGACGTTGGGGCGTGCCGTTGGCGTGACTGTGTGTGTCATTTCCCTGACTTCCTCCTCGTGTTTTCCTCCCACCCTCAACAGTGCGAAAAGAAAGACGGGGCAACCAGGCGGAGGCGGCTCAGCAAGATGTCCGCCGCTGGCATTCTTCTGTCAATTTCCGAACTTGACGGACTTTCACCCGGCGCGTCCATGCGTGTCTGGGGCCGTGCCGGCCCTGGCCGGGGGGTGGCGCGGTCAGGCCGGTACGGGCAGGTGGGCCGCGGTCCTGCGGCGTTCGGCCTCGGCACGGGTCGTCGCCTCCCTGACCGGGCGCTGCACGAGCATCCCCACCAGAGTGGCGGCGGCCGCGCTGCCCAGCCCGATGACCCAGCCCGCGGGGCCGAGCGGGCGGCAGCCGAAGACCGCGCTGACTCCCGGCACCGTGACGATGAGCCACAGGACGGCCAGCGACGACAGCGACGCGAGCACGACGATCCTGTCCCGGCCGCCGCCCGCGAGCGTCTGCAGGAGCTGCGCGGACACGAGCGCGACCAGGCCGATGGTGTTCGCCCGACCGCGGGTGCCGGTCATGCGTCCCAGGATCCACGCGGCCGTCGCCGCCGCCGTCGTGACGGCGGCGCGCAGGTAGATGTCGCGGGTCAGCGACGCGCCCAGCGACGCCTCGGGGCCCTCGGCGAGCAGCTTGTCCGGATCGGTCGAGGCGGGCGGCCGTACGGCGACCGCCATGGCCGGCACCATGTCGGTGAGGAGGTTGACCAGCAGGAGCTGCCGGGCGTTGAGCGCGCTGCCGCCGGCCAGCAGGTTGGTCCCCACGGTGAACGCGATCTCGCCGACGTTGCCGCCGAGGAGGATGCTCAGCGAGTCGCGCACCGAGGTCCACATCGCCCTGCCCTCGACGATGGCGTCCACGATCGTCTCGATGCGGTCGTCGGTCACGACGAGGTCGGCGGCGGCCCGCGCGGCGGGCGTCGCGCGGGATCCCAGGGCGATGCCCACGTCGGCGGTGCGGATGGCGGGTGCGTCGTTGGCGCCGTCGCCGGTGACGGCGACGACCTCCCTGGCCCGGCGCAGGCAGGTGACGATCCTGGCCTTGTGCGCGGGCGTGGTGCGGGCGAAGACCGCCACGTCGGGCAGCACCTTCGTCAGCGTCTCGTCGTCGAGCTCGTCCAGCTCCGGGCCGGTCATGACGCGCTGGCCGTTCAGCGCGTTCAGCTCGACCGCGATCGCCTCGGCGGTGCTGGGGTGGTCGCCGGTGACCATGACGATCCGCACACCGGCCCGGATGAGGCGCCTGACGCTCTCCGCCGCCGTCGACCTGACCGGGTCGGCCAGGCCGAGGAAGCCGAGGAAGCACAGCTCCTCGATGCGCGACTCGTCGAGGTCGCGCCGGTCGGAGGCGGGCCGCTGCGCGACGGCGAGCACGCGGTAGCCCTGCCGGGCCAGCCGCTCCACCTCGCGCTCCAGCTCCATGCGTACGGACTCGTCGCAGGCGACCGGGCCGGTGTCGCGGTGCACGGTGGTGCAGTGGGTGAGCACGATCTCGGGGGCGCCCTTCACGCTGAGTAGGTGCCCGTGCTCGGTGCGGCCGAGCACGGCGTGGTAGCCCCGGCCCGGCTCGAACGGCATCTCGTCCACACGTTCCCAGCTCTCGAACCCTTCCTGGGGCGTGACGCCCAGCCGGTGCGCGCCGTCAAGCACGGCGCGGTCGGTCGGGTGGGCGATCACCCGTCCCCCGCCGGACATGGGGCTGGCCCGGACGGCCGCGGCGAGGACGCGCCGCAGCCCGGTGCCGGCCTCCTCGACGGGGCGTCCCGCCCGCCCATCCGACAGGTGCCGCAGGCTGATGCGGCCCTCGGTCAGCGTGCCCGTCTTGTCGAAGCACAGCACGTTGACCCGGCCCAGAGCCTCGATCGTGGACGGGTTGCGCACCAGGGCGGCGCGCCTGGACAGCCGCCGTGCGGCGGCCAGCTCCGCCACGGTGGCGACGAACGGGAGCCCCTCGGGCACGGCGGCGACCGTCAGGCTGACGGCGGGCGTGAGCGCCGCGGCCAGCGGCCGTCCGCGCAGGAGGTCGGTGAGGAGCAGCACCACACCCGAGGCGATCGACAGCGGCAGGATGCGGCGGCTCAGCTCCCGCAGGCGCAGCTCGACACCGGTCGGCGGGCCCGGCTCGCCCGCGAGCCTGGCGCTGCGCCCCGACTCGGTCATCTCACCGGTCGCGACGACCACCGCCCGGCCGCTGCCCGCCGCGATCGAGGTGCCCTGGTAGACCATCGAGCTGCGGTCGGCGATGGCCGCCGCCACGGTGGGCGCGGCCGTCTTGGCGACGAGCTGGGACTCGCCGGTGAGCGTGGACTCGTCCACCTCCAGGCCCACGGCCTTGATGACGCGGGCGTCCGCGGGCACGGCGTCCCCGGCGCGCAGCTCGATGACGTCGCCGGGCGCGAGCTCGTCCTTCGTCGTCTCGACGACGCCCTCGGGGCGGCGCAGCCGTACGAGGACCTCGGTGGACTCGGTCAGGCGGTGCAGCGCCCGGTCGGCCTTGAACCGCTGCACGCCGCCGAGGAACGCGTTGATGACCATGACGCCGCTGATCAGCACGGCGTCGAGGGCCGAGCCGACGAGGGCCGAGATGCCCGCGCCGGTGGCGAGGGCGGGCGTGAGCGGGTTGGCCAGCTCCTCCAGCGTGGCCTGGGCCAGCGAGTGCGGCCCCTCCGCCACCTCGGGCGCGGCCTCCGCGCGGCGCCTGCCCGCCTCCTGCTCGGCGATGCCCTCCGGGGAGGAACGGAGCCGGGAGAGCACTTCCCGCGCGGACATGGCGTGCCACGGCGTGGTGTCGGCGCGGGGTGGGGTGGGGGTACGGCCGGCGCTCCGCCCGTCCCACTCGCCGAGCACGATGGCGGCCAGCGAGACGGCGGCGCCGGCGAGTTGCGCCCGGCGCAGGGCGGTGCCGCCCGGTCCCGCGACGGCCAGCAGGGTGCCGACGCACGCGCCGGCCGCGCCGAGCTTCACGCCGTTGCTGCTGTTGCCGCGCGCCCGAGGCAGGCAGCGCAGGAACAGGTGGACGCCGTGCAGCTCGCCGGCGATGTCGGCGTCCCACGGCACCATGCGTCCGGGCTCGACGGCCTCGGGATCGACCACCCCGAGACCGACGTCGGCCTGGGCGAGCGCCTGCCAGGCTCCCTTGGACACGACGGCCACGCAGTGGCCCGCCGCCTGCAGGTCGTGGACGTGCCCGGCGAGTTCCGGGCCTCCGGGCAGCGTCCGGCCGATCGCGAGGCGCTGCGCCAAGCCCTCGTAGCCGCCCTCGTCGCCGCCCGCCAGGAAGACCGTTCCGGCCGCCTTGGCCGCGCCGACGACGGGTACGGCCAGGGCGTCGATCTCCGGGGCGAGACCGGCGACCGCGACCCGGGTGCCGTCCCTGGACACCTCCACCGCCCGCAGCCCGCGCGATCGCCAGAGGGCGGCGTCCGAGAGCAGGGAATCGGGGTCCGGCAGCGGGCGGACCGACCAGCCCTCCACGGTCCGGCTGCGGCCGGGGTCGGAGAAGTCGATGAGGGAGTAGAGCCGGGAGTACAGCTCGTCGGTGTCCTCTCCCGCGCGCAGCGGTTCGACGCGGTCGATCGTCCACGAGCCGGTCGTCAGCGCGTCGGCGTGCAGGACGACGGTGTCGACGCGGTCCATCTTGCGCAGGCAGTCGGCGTCGAAGACGACCGTGTCGTGCTTGCCGAGCGCGCGGCTGACGGCGCCCGCGAACGCCTCCCTGCTGAGGTCGGCGACCCTGGGGGTGGCGGAGATGAGGATGGACACGGCCCGTTCGCCCCGCGTGAGCACCCGGGTCACGGCGTACGCGGCGGCGCTGATCGGGGCGACCACGTCGGCGTAGCGCTCGATCGGCCCGTGCGGCAGGTGGGTCGGCCGCGGCCGGCTCTCCGCCCTGATGTGGTGATAGGCGCCCGGACGCGCGGCCAGCCGCTCCTCCAGCCCCTCCCAGGCGTACCGGCTGGCCTTGGTCTCGATGTAGCGCCCCACGTTCGCCACGGCCTGCACGAACAGCGCGGTGGGGCGGAGCGTGAGGGTCTGGGTGACGAGGTTGGCCGTGGTGAACAGGGCGTCGGTGGGACGGCGCCCCAGCCGGTGGTCGAGCTGCTCGCGGATCGCGGGCGTGGCGTTGGCCAGTTGCAGCAACGCGGGCACGACGGCCGGGAGCTGAGGGGCCCGGATCGCCTTGCCCAGGAAGATCAGCCCGATTCCGGTGACGCCGGCCGTCAGCCGCACGGTCGCCCGCAGGTGCTCCTCCACGAGGTGGACGGGGCTCTCGTGGGCGTGCTCCTCCTGCTCGTCGAGCTCCGCGGTGACGGCCAGCAGCTTGTCCTGGTCGACCCGGTCGGGGTCGCAGGCGACGAAGACGCCGCCGATGCGGCCGTTGACCTCCGCGCGCTCGACGCCGGGCACGGACTCAAGCCGCTCCTCCAGCAGGCCGGCCGCCGCCTCGGAGCCGGGCCGGCCGATCCCGCGCAGGTCGATGCGCAACCCGCCGGGGCAGAGGTGCACCTCGCGAGGGCTGGGCAGCAGGTCCCGGAACGGCTCGGGCAGCACGCCGCGCAGCAGGGCCGCGGACGTCGTGAGCACCTGGTTCAGGAACATTCGGCTCTCCAGCAGACGGGAGCCCGGAAATCCCTCATCACCCCTCCTCGCGAGAGTCGGGGGGAACTCACGGATGGATTTCGCCTGAACCCGAACGAAGGCTCAGGCGCTGGTCATAACGGTCGTTACGACCGTCCTCGGATACCTTTCCTCCATCCGGAGCAGGAGAAACGCGGGAGTGCGAGAAACGCGCCGCCCGCGATCGGCGCGGTGGGCGGCCCGCGTCGGGCCGCGAAGTCACCCGATGGTGAAGGCGGGCCAGTCGAGCATCGTGAGCAGCTTGCGCAGGCCGGGCTTGACGTTGTGCAGCCGGATCGGCCGGCCCAGGGGGATGTCGGACAGCAGGGCCAGGGCGCGCAGGCCGTAGAGGTCGATGAACTGGAGCTCGGCGACGTCCACGGTTCCCGTCCCCGGCCTCGTCCACTCCCTGTGCAGGGTGTCGGCGAACGCGTCACCGTTGGTGAGGTCGATCTGCCCGATCAGCCGTACGGAGCCGTCTCCGGAGGCGCGTACGACCAGTTGCTTGTCGAGGTAGAGCAGGTTCTTCTTGTCTAGAGTGGATTCGAACGACCCATTGACGGTCATCATGTCGGTGCCGCCTTCCTGTAGAGGGGCAGCCATCTCCGAGCATCACCGTCGCTGCTCGCCGGTGTCAACCGAACCGCCGCCCGGGTGACCGTACGGCCGATCACCGCTCCGTCGCCGGATGGCCCGCTGCCTGCGACGACGTCCTCTCGGCCGTACGGCTGTGCAGTGACGTAAGTCACGTTTATCGCACGAAGAAGGTTTCAGGGTTTGCGCGCCACGCCGCCGACGAACGTGTGGTAGGTGATGCCGCGTTCGACGAACTCGTCGGGGTCCGGCCGCCACTCGGCGAGCGGCACCAGGCCGGGTTCGAGAAGCGGCAGGTCGCCGAAGAAGGCGAGGATCTCCTCGCGGGTGCGCCACCGGCCCGTGCCCAGGTGCTCGTTGAACAGCTTCTCGGCCGAGGCCGCCTGCGCCGACACCTCGGGCATGCCCGGCCCCGGGTTGTGGAAGTGGGACAGCGCCAGATAGCTGCCGGAGGGCAGGGCGTCGCGGAAGCGCGCGGCGATCCCCTGGGGGTCCTCGTGGTCGTTGAGGTGGTGGAGGATCGCGAACAGCAGCAGGGCTACCGGCTGGTCGAAGTCGATGAGCGCGCGGATCCCGGGGTGCCCCAGGATCGCCTCCGGGTCGCGGATGTCGGCCTCGACGACCGTGGTGCTCCCGTTCGTGGCGAGCAGCGCCCGGCCGTGCACGAGCACGATGGGGTCGTTGTCGACGTAGACGACGCGAGCCCGCGGGGCGACCGCCTGGGCCACCTCGTGCACGTTGCCCTGCGTGGGCAGGCCCGAGCCGATGTCGAGGAACTGCCGGATGCCCGCCTCGGCCGCCAGGTGGCGGACGACGCGCCGGAGGAAGGCGCGGTTCGCCCGGCCCGCCGCGGGGGCGTCCGGCGCGATCCGCAGCGTCGCCTCGCCCACCTGCCGGTCGATGGCGAAGTTGTCCTTGCCGCCGAGGAAGAAGTCGTAGACACGGGCGATGCTCGGCTTGCTCGTGTCGATCCTGGCGTTCTCCCGGTCGTGCCCGGCAATGGCGTCGCCCGCGTGCTGGTCGTTGTCGGCCATGATCCGTCCTGTCCCTCGCTGTACGGGTTCAGATCGCGATCATGGTAAGGCCCGCGGGGGCCGGGAGAAGGATGTTTGCGATAAGTGGCACGAACGGGTCGGTCAACGGATAAGACCGGCCGCGTCGGGCGGCCGCCTGGAGAGGCCGCCCGCGAGCGCCGGATCAGACGCTGACACCGACCCCGCCGCGCGTCTGCGCGCCGTACCGCTCCAGTTCCTTCGCGAGGTCGAGCGGCTTGATCTGGGCGCGTCCGTTCAGGACCTCGTCGGTGAGCAGGTCGGCGGGCACCAGCCAGGAGACCTCGAACTCCAGCCCGTCCGGATCCTTCGCGTACAGGGCCTTGGTGGTGGAGTGGTCGGACGCGCCGATCAGGGCGTTCATCTCCGTCAGCCTGGTGGCGATCCGGTGCAGCTCGGCGAGCGTGTCGACCTCCCAGGCGAGGTGATAGAGGCCGACCGTCGCGCGCCCGGCGGACGACGGCCCCGCCTGCGCCCCGATCTGGAACAGCCCGAGGTCGTGGTCGTTTGAGGACCCCTCGGCCTGCAGGAACGCCGCCCCGGGGAACGCCTGTACGACGCGGAACCCCAGGGCCTCCTGGTAGAAGGCCACGCTGCGGGAGACGTCCCGCACGTACAGCACGGCGTGGTTGAGTCGCTGGACCGGCATGACGCCCTCCCGAAAACTTGAACTCTCAAGTAATTGTACCTCGGTGGGTTTCCCGGAAACTGTCGGTGGCAGGTCGTACCGTGGCCACCGGGCGGAGCCGCCAGGGGGTGGCGCACCGCCCACCGGCGCTCCACACGGCGCCGGAAGCAGGGGGTCGGGTAGCGTGCCGGCGACGAGGCCGGCAGAGGGGGACGACATGATCGTGGACAGGGCGACGCGGGAGCACGAGGACAACCTGGTCCTGTTCCGGGCGGTGCACGAGGTCGCGGTCCGTCATGCCGGCGCGCCATACCACCAGGTGGTCTCGGCGCTGGCCGCCGGCCTGCCCGGCACGCCCCGGCTGGCCGCCGACGAACTGCGGCGCATCGCCGAGGAGATCAGCCTCGGCCGCGACCCCTCGGGCCTGTGAGCCGCTGAGCGCCTGAGCGTGACCGTCCCGGCCTCTCGGGTCGCACGCGGTGGAAGTGGAGCCGGTCCCCGCCGAAACGGTGGGGGCGCGAACGGCGGAGTGTCAGGACTTCCAGCGGATCGGCATGTTCTGTCCCATGGCGCAGGTAGTGGGCTGCGATCCGCAGAAGGCGGCCTGCAGGTCGAGCGAGCGGGTGTTGGTGACCGGTAGCTGCGTCTGTCCCATGACGAAGGTGGGGGAGATGGTCCCGGTGAGGCTCTGGTTGTGTCTGCCCTCGCCGGACCTGCTCTGGCTGCCGCTCGCGCGTCCTCCTTCGATCACCTGACCTCCGCCTCCACCCGGCCCGTGGACGCGGAAGGCCGCGAGCCCCTCCCGTACGGGCGGGGTGACACGCGCCGCCACCGGCTGCGCGGCGCAGATTCCCGTCGCCGGGATCACGAGCGCGGCCAGGGCCAGCCGCCGGGCCGTGCGGACCACGGTGTCGCCGGGGGGCCGCGTCCAGTAGCGGGACATCTCGGTACTCGCCTTTCCGCTGGACGGCCGACGGTGACCGTCGCCCGTCCGGTTCTGTGGAACGGCGGCCTCATACCCCGCCGGAGCAGGGCGCTGACCCGAGCTGGACAAGATCGGCACAGGTCCTTACCGGCCCTTGGCGTGCCCGGCCCCCGCGATGGCCGCCCGTTCCTGCCATGGACGCCGGTGACAGCGGAGACGGCACTCTTCAGGACCTGTACGGGGTTCGGTGCGCGGGGCCGAGCACCGGGCGGCTGTCGACGACCTGCTTCATTACGAGAGTGGATGTCAGCCGCTGGATGCCGGGGAGCGTGGCGAGGTGATCGTCTTCCAGTCGTTGGTAGGCGGTGAGGTCGGCGGTGAGGACGCGCAGGAGGTAGTCGGGATCGCCGAACAGGCGTTGGGCCTGGACGACCTGGGGGATCTCGGCGACGGCCGCCTCGAAGCTCAGCAGGGTGTCGCGGTCCTCCTGCCGCATGGTCACGAAGACGAGCGCTTGGAAGGGCAGTCCGACGGCTTCGGGGTCGACGATGGCCCGATAGCCGCGGATGGTCTTGCTGCGCTCCAGCTCACGGAGCCGGCGGTGGCAGGGGGACACGCTCAGCCCCACCCGTGAGGCGAGCTCGGTGACAGTGAGGCGACCGTTCTCCTGCAGCAGGGCAAGGATTTCCCGGTCGATGGCGTCCATGGGGTGGATCTTTCTATTCAAGCGGCCCTACGGGCAAGAAGCCGGCACCATCAGAACCTCGGCAGGGGACCGTCGCCTTCAGGCGACGGGGGAATGCCGTCCCTGACTGGTTTCTCTCCGGGCTCATCGCGAGTTCCTCTCACTGCTGGATGCGATGGGCGGTTCTTTCATGGTGATCGTGTGACTCGTCAGGTGCGCGCCTCCCCCCGATGCGGCGCATGACCTCGGATACCACGTGGTGTGGTGTCCGAAGACCGCCGTCCCGTTCTGGCTGGCCGGGTGAAGGCCCGCCTTGAGGAGCTGATCCGCGGCCTGCTTTGGCTGACCGGTGATTCCACGCTTCCTCCTCCGGGTTTTGACGGCACCTTCCGATAGCGTGGTGATCTGATTACTGAACGTGAGAGGAACGTGGGAGGTGGGTGTGCGCCGGTCATTCACGTTCCTGCTGCGTCCCACCGAAAAGCAGGGCGCCTCGCTCGCCGCGTGCCTTGAGGATGCACGGCAGGGCTTGCCCTTCGCGACGCTGCGGAAGCGGCTTAGCGAGAAGCCGCTCCCTTCAGGAAGCGGAGGAGTCACCGTCGCCTTCTGGGGTGTCGCCCTGCTGCTGATCGTCGTGCCGGGAGCGGACTGGGCGTTCACGCTCAGCGCGGGGCTGCGCGACCGGTCCGTGGTCCCGGCCGTGGGCGGGCTCGTGCTCGGCTACGCGGGCATGACCCTCGTCGTCGCGGCCGGTGTCGGTGCCTTCGTCGCGGAAAATCCCGCAGCGCTCACGACGCTGACCGTCCTCGGCGGCGTTTACCTCGTGCTGCACGGCGTACGGACACTCGCCTCGCCTTCCCCGCCCCTCACCGCGACCGGTGACGCCGCGGCCGAGGCGCAGGCGAGGACGGGCTGGGCGACCATCGCCCAGGGCGCCGGAGTCAGCGGACTCAACCCCCAAGGGCCTGCTGATCTTCATCGCGCTGCTTCCGCAGTTCACCAGCCCCGACCGGGACTGGCCCTTACCCGTCCAGATGGGCGCCCTGGGCCTGGTCTTCACGATCACCTGTGCGGCCTTTTACCTCGCCCTCGGCTCGGTGACGCGAACCGTCCTGAATTCCCGCCCCGCGGCGGCGCGGACCGTGAGCCGCCTGGCGGGTGCCGGGATGATCGCCGTCGGCATCTCCCTCATCATCGAAAGGATCGGCGGCGGTGCGGCGCTTTGAACGGTGAGCCCGTGCGTCGATCTAGCCGTGCAGGAGGGCGGCGGGGTCGGCCATGACCTGCTCGATCACCTGTCCGGCCGCGCCGAGGGCGGCCGCCTCGGCGCCGAGCCGTGACACGACCACGGGTGGCACGGCGCCGCGCATCTGACCGAGGCGGGCCTTCAGCGTGTCGGCGACCATGTCGCCGATCCAGGGGAAGAGCGGCGCGTAGATACCGCCGAGGACGATCGCGTCGGGATCCACGAGGTTGACCGCCGACGACAGGGCCACGCCGAGTGCCCAGGCCGCCCGCTCACAGGCGGCACGCGCGTTCTCGTCGCCCTCCCGCAGCCGGGAGAGCATCCACGACACGCCCTGCTGCGCGGGCAGGAGCATCCCGGGCGAGGGCGAGGGGCCCGCCGCGGCGGCCGCTTGGTGCGGCGGGCCGGCCGGCGCGTTCCCGGACGCCCCGGCCGGGGGCGCACCGGCGGCGAGGCGGCCTGTGGCGGCGGAGCGGGCTGCGGCGGTGGTGCGGGCGGCGGTCAGGAGTGCGTCCTGGCCTGCGTACTGTTCGAGGCAGCCGCGCCCGCCGCAGCGGCACGGCGGGCCGTCGGGGGAGACGACGACGTGCCCGAGTTCCCCGGCGAAACCGTGTGCGCCCCGGAATAGCCGGCCGCGGACCACGAGGCCCGCTCCGATGCCGATCTCTCCCGACACGTGCAGGAAGTCGGGCAGTCCCGACCCGAACCACAGCTCGCCGAGCGCGGCCAGGTTGGCCTCGTTCTCCACACGTACGGGGAAGGGGAACCGCAGGAGCGACGCCAGCGGCACGTCGCGCCAGCCGAGGTTCGGCGCGTTGTGGACGACCCCGCTGGTCATGTCCACAGGGCCGGGGACGGCCAGCACGCCGGCGACCACCCGCAGACCCTTCTCCACAGCTTCGTCCACAACCGCGGCGGCCAAATCCCCAAGTCGCGCGATCACGTCCACAGGGGGCGCGGCCCGGTTGTCCACAGCCTGTGTACGGCGCAGCCGTACCGTCCGGGCGAGGTCGACCACGCACACCGCGAGGTAGTCGACGTTGATCTCCAGCCCGAGGGCGGCGACGTGCTGCCCGCTGATCCTGATCTCGACGCCGGGCCTGCCGCGCTCGCCGTCCCGGACGGCGCCGGTCTCCACCACGAGACCCCCCTCGATGAGGTCGCCGACGAGCTTGGAGACGGTCGTCTTGGTCAGGCCGGTCATCTCGGCGAGGGCGGCCCGGGTCACCGATCCCCGGGCGCCGACCGCGCCGAGGACGAGCGCCAGGTTCTGGGCGCGCATCGCGTCATGCCGCAGGGCCTGCGTCATCGCACCCTCCGAGCGGGTCCCGCCTCACGCCGGACGGCCCGCGTCATCGCACCCTCCGCGCGAGTCCCGCCTCACGCCGAACGGCCCGCGTCATCCGCACCTCCACGCGCCAGCCGCGTCACGCCGTACGGGCTGCGCCATCACATCCTCCACTGCCGGCGTTGAGAACACGGACACACCCTCTTGACCCTGCGGCTCATCACGTCGGATATTTAGTCCACAACATAGACTAATTCGGAGGCGACTCATGTACACCCCCACTCCCGAGGACCGTTTCACGTTCGGGCTGTGGACCGTCGGCTGGCAGGCGCGCGACCAGTTCGGTGACGCGTCCCGGGCCCCGCTGGACCCGGTCGAGAGCGTCCATCGCCTGGCCGAGCTCGGCGCGTACGGTGTGACCTTCCACGACGACGACCTCCTCGCGGTGGAGCAGGACCGCGCCAAGGCCATCGAGAGCTTCAAGAAGGCCCTGGCCGACACCGGCATGAAGGTGCCGATGGCCACGACCAACCTGTTCACCCACCCGATCTTCAAGGACGGCGGTTTCACCAGCAACGACCGCGACGTCCGGCGGTACGCCCTGCGCAAGGTCATGCGCAACATCGACCTCGCCGCCGAGCTCGGCGCCAAGACGTACGTGTGCTGGGGCGGCCGTGAGGGCGCCGAGTCCGACGCCGCCAAGGACGTGCGGGTCGCGCTCGACCGCTACAAGGAGGGCTTCGACCTCCTGTGCCAGTACGTGATCGACAAGGGCTACGACATCCGGTTCGCCGTCGAGCCCAAGCCGAACGAGCCGCGCGGCGACATCCTGCTGCCGACGATCGGCCACGCCCTGGCCTTCATCAACTCTCTGGAGCACCCCGAGATGGTGGGCCTCAACCCCGAGGTCGGCCACGAGCAGATGGCCGGGATGAACTTCGTGCACGGCATCGCGCAGGCGCTGTGGCACGGCAAGCTGTTCCACCTCGACCTCAACGGCCAGCACGGCCCGAGGTTCGACCAGGACCTCGTCTTCGGCCACGGCGACGTGAAGAGCGCGTTCTTCCTGGTCGACCTGCTGGAGAACGGCGGCTACGACGGCCCGCGCCACTTCGACTACAAGCCGCTGCGCACCGAGGACAAGGAAGACGTCTGGGACTCGGCGGCCGCGAACATGCGGACCTACCTCATCCTCAAGGAGAAGTCGAAGGCCTTCCGCGCCGACCCCGAGGTGCAGGACGCGCTGGCCGCCAGCAAGCTCACCGAGCTGGCCCAGCCGACCCTGGCCGAGGGCGAGACGTACGAGGACGTCCTGGCCGAGTCGATCGACGTGGACGAGGTGGCCGCCCGCGGCTTCCACTTCACCCGGCTCAACCAGCTCGCGCTGGAGCACCTCCTCGGCGTACGCGGCTGATCGACCAGGTGAGAGTGGAGGGACGACGACTGTGACGCTGGTCGCGGGGGTCGACTCGTCGACCCAGAGCTGCAAGGTCGTCATCCGGGACGCGGAGAGCGGGGCCCTCGTGCGCGAGGGCCGCGCCTCCCACCCCGACGGCACCGAGGTCCATCCCGAGCACTGGTGGACCGCGCTGCAGAGCGCGATCGAGCAGGCGGGAGGGCTGGCGGACGTCGCGGCGGTGAGCGTGGCGGCCCAGCAGCACGGCATGGTCTGCCTCGACGAGGACGGCGAGGTGGTCCGGCCGGCCCTGCTGTGGAACGACACCCGCTCGGCCGGGGCGGCGGCCGACCTGGTCGCCGAGCTGGGCGGCCCGAAGGCGTGGGCCGAGGCCGTCGGCAGCGTCCCGGTGGCCTCCTTCACGGTGACCAAGCTCCGCTGGCTCGCCCGCAACGAGCCGGACAACGCCCGCCGTACGCGGTCGGTCTGCCTGCCGCACGACTGGCTCACCTGGCGGCTCGCGGGCCGGCCCGGTGTGATCACGACCGACCGGGGCGACGCCTCCGGCACCGGGTACTGGTCGCCCGCCACCGGCGACTACCGTACGGACCTGCTCGAACTGGCCATGGGCAGGGTGCCTGACCTGCCCCGCGTGCTCGGTCCCGCCGAGCAGGCGGGAACGGCCGAGCAGGGCGGCGCGCTGCTCGCCCCCGGCACCGGCGACAACATGGCGGCGTCGCTCGGCGTCGGCATGCGGCCCGGTGACGTGGTGGTGTCCATCGGCACCTCGGGCACGGCGTTCGCCGTCTCCGAGGCGCCGTCCGCCGACCCGTCCGGGGCGGTCGCCGGGTTCGCCGACGCCACCGGCCGCTACCTCCCGCTGGTCTGCACGCTGAACGCGGCACGGGTGCTGGACGCCGCCGCCCGGATGCTCGGGGTCGGCCCCGAGGGGCTGAGCGACCTCGCCCTGCGGGCGCCGGCGGGTGCGGACGGACTGGTGCTCGTGCCCTACCTGGAGGGGGAGCGCACCCCGAACCGTCCCGACGCCACGGGGTCGCTGCACGGTCTCAGGCTGGCCACGTCCACCCCCGAGCACCTGGCCAGGGCGGCGGTCGAGGGCATGCTCTGCGGCCTCGCCGACGCGCTGGACGCCCTCGGGGTCGAGCCGCAGCGCGTGCTGCTCATCGGCGGCGGCGCGCGCTCGGAGGCGGTGCGGCGCATCGCGCCGACCGTCTTCGGACGGCCGGTGCTCGTGCCCACCCCCGGGGAGTACGTCGCGGACGGCGCGGCCAAGCAGGCCGCCTGGCTGCTGTCGGGGGAGCCGGAACCGCCGCTGTGGGACACGGGCGCGGCCGAGCGCTACGAGGCGGATCCCACCCCCGGCCTGCGCGAGCGCTACCAGGAGGCCGCGCAGGAGTGACGTCCGGGGTGGGGCCCCGCGAACCGCGCCCCGAAGGCGCGGCGTCCCCGACGGCCTGGGCCCCACCCTGAGACGACCCTGACCCCTTCTCGGGGGGATCTACGCGTTGTCCCGGATGTTAGGAAGGGGCCATTCGCGGGATTCTCACCATATGGTCAAGAGGTTCTATCCCCTGCTCGCCGGCGGCGGCATCCTGCTCGCGGTCGTCACCGTGGTGACGGCGCAGGTGAGCGGGGATTCCTCCCTGGACCCCGTCTCCATGACGATCAGCCAGTACGCCGCCCATGACGGGGGCGGCGCCATCGAGACGGCCATGGCCGTCCTCGGCCTGGCCTCGCTCGCGCTGCTGGCCGGGATGCGCGCGCTCGACGCGCCGGTGCACGGCTGGCCCGCCCGCCTGATCGGCCTGTGGAGCGTCTCGCTCATCGGCGCGGCCGTGGTCCCGTCGAGCACGGCCTGGCAGGGGGAGCTCCACGGTGTCCTGTCGGTTGCGGCCTTCGTGAGCGTGCCCGCCGCCGCCATCCAGCTGGTGGGCCGCCTGGGACAGGACGAGCGCTGGAAGGCCGCCGTCCGGCCGCTGGAGTGGCTGACGCTCGCCTCCGGTCTCGGCCTCGCGGCCATCACGTACGTCGCGCTGCCCGGCCACGGCGTCATGATCGGCCTGGTGGAACGGCTGCTGCTGACCGCCGAGGTGGCCGTCCTCGGAGTGCTGGCCGTACGGCTCGCGCAGCTCACCTGGGGGCCGTCGCTCAGGGAGCGGATCGGCCGGCACGCCGGCTTCATGGTCCACCGCTGACCGTGCGGAGCAGGCCGGGCCGTGCGGGCGCGGGGGCGCCGCACGGCCCGAAGTGAAACTTTCAGGTTCGGCGAGACATCCGCACAGTTCGTCTGCTCGCGGGGCCGCCTCGGGCTTGACCCCTGCCGGGGGCGCAACAACACTCCGCTGGAGTATCACCCCTTCGCGCGACCATCTGAGCGGTCCGCATTCCCCGTCGCACTCGTGTGCAGGTCCACACGGAGAGTTGTTAGCGCAAACATACGCAGGAGTCGATCAGGCCAGAGCGTGTTAGCGATAACACGACCGAGGTCCGTTCCAGTGGCGACGCCGGAGTCCGGTGCCGACCGGCCCGGTGGGACCGAGAAGGCGCCGGATCGGCGCCGACGGCCAAGAGGAGGAGACATGGCGCAAGACCAGAACGAGCCGGTGAGCGGCGAGCGGAGGCTGCTGAGCCGGAGATCCGTCCTGGCGACGATGGGAGCCCTGCCGGTCATCACGGCCGCGACGTCGGTTCTGGGGGCCACGGAGGCCGCGGCGGCCACCGCGACCATCAATCCGTCGGCGCAGCGGCAGACGATCCGGGGCTTCGGCGGCATGACCCACGCGGCCTGGGCCGGCGACCTGACGGCCGCCCAGCGGGACACGGCGTTCGGCAACGGCGACGGCAAGCTGGGGTTCTCGATACTGCGGATCCCCGTCGGCGAGAACCAGTCGGACTGGAGCCGTGACCTGGCGACGGCGAAGCGGGCGGTCGAGCTCGGAGCGACGGTCTTCGCCTCGCCGTGGAATCCCCCCGCCGGCATGGTCGAGACCTTCACCCGCGGCAGCCAGACCAACGCGAGACGCCTCAAGTACAGCTCGTACGCCGCCTACGCCCAGCACCTGAACGACTTCACCACCTACATGCGGAACAACGGGGTGAACCTGTACGCCATATCCGTGCAGAACGAGCCCGACTACGCGCAGGACTGGACGTGGTGGACCTCTGCCGAGATCGTCCGGTTCCTGCGGGAGAACGCCGGCTCGATCGGCACCAGGGTCATCGCGCCGGAGTCCTTCCAGTACGTCAAGAGCATGTCGGACCCGATCCTCAACGACTCCACGGCGCTCGCCAACGTGGACATCATCGGGGCGCACCTCTACGGCACGCCGTACTCGAACTTCCCCTACCCCCTCTTCAAGCAGAAGGGCGCGGGCAAGGAACTCTGGATGACCGAGGTCTACTACCCCAACAGCACCGACTCGGCGGACACCTGGCCTCAGGCGCTCGACGTGGGCGAGCACATGCACCACGCCATGGTGGACGCCGAGTTCCAGACGTACGTCTGGTGGTACATCCGGCGTAGTTACGGCCCCATGCGCGAGGACGGCCAGATCAGCAAGCGCGGCGCCATCATGGCGCAGTTCGCCAGGTTCGTCCGCCCCGGATACGTGCGGATCGACGCGACGGCGAACCCCGCGTCGAACGTCTACGTCTCGGCGTACCGGAGTGGTAACACCGTCGTCATCGTCGCCATCAACAAGGGGACCTCCGCGGTGAGCCAGCAGTTCACCGTGGCGAACGCCGGCTCGGCCGGTGTCTCGTCCTGGCTGACCGACGCGACCAGGAACGTCGCACCCCAGACGGCGACCAGCATGTCGAACGGCTCCCTCACCGTCACGCTCCCCGCTCGCAGCATGACGACCTTCGTGACCAGTCTGAGCGGCGGCTCCTCGCCCTCCCCGTCGCCCATCCTGTCGCCGAGCCCGTCCCCCAGCCCGTCGCCGACCCCCTCGCCCAGTGGCGGCACCGGGACCGGGCCCCGGGTCGCCTACACGATGAGCACCTGGAACAACGGCTTCACCGCGAGCATCAGCATCACCAACACCGGAACCTCGACGATCGACGGCTGGACGCTGGCCTTCACCCTGCCCTCCGGCCAGTCCATCACCTCGGGCTGGAACGCCACCTACTCGCCCTCCAGCGGCCAGGTGAGCGCCCGCAACGTCAGCTACAACGCCACGATCGCCCCCGGGGCCACCATCGACATCGGCTTCCAGGCCACCCACACCGGCAACACCGCCGAACCCACCGCCTTCACCCTCAACGGCGTCCCCTGCACCGTGGTCTGAACCTCCCGAAGGCCGGCCGGAGAGGGGACAGGGGCCGCATCCGCAGGTCGTGCGGCCTTAGAGGCGCGGTGTGCGGAGCGCGGGGTCAGGGTTCGCCGAGCAGGTCGCGCAGGCGATCGGCGTACGGCCGCCAGTCGAGGCCCCTGCCCTCCGCCCAGGCGTCGTCGTGGCAGGTGGCGAGATGGCGCTCGCCCGCGTCGCCGATCACGCTGACCACCTCGCCCCGTTCGCCCCGGTCGCGCATCCGGGTGACGAGTTCGAGGGCGGCCCACAGGTTCGTCCCCGTGGCGGCGCCGACCGCGAGCCCGGTCACCTGCCGTACGTACCGGGCGGCGGCCACGCTCGCGGCGTCGGGCACGGGGACGACCAGGTCGACGACCGCGGAGTCGAAGGCGGGCTCCATCCGCGGCCGGCCGACGCCCTCGATCCGGCTGGGCATGCCGGTGGCGTAGTCGGGGGCGCCGGTGGCCCAGCCGGGGAAGTAGGCGGAGTTCTCCGGATCGGCGACGGCCAGCCTTCCCGGGAGGCCGTCGGCCCGCAGGCGCCGGCCGATCGCGGCGGACGTCGCGCCGGTGCCCGCCCCGACCACGATCCAGCGCGGACACTCGCCGAGCTGCCCGAACAGCTCGTCGGCCAGGCTCGCGCCACGCCAGTCGACCTCCGCCGCCGTGCGGTAGTGGTCGAGGTAGTGGCCGCCGATCTCCTCGGACAGACGGGCGGCCTCCTCGTACACGGCGAGCGGAGGATGGACGTACCGGCACGTGCCGCCCAGCCGCTCGACGCCGGCTCCGGAGGACTTCTTCGGCATCACCGCGATGTACGGCAGGCCGAGCAGCCGGGCGAAGTAGGCCTCGGCGACGGCCATGGGACCACCGGTGGCGTCGACCACCGTCGTCCCCTCGGTGATCCGCCCAGAGGTGATCACCTGGGCGAACAGGGCGCGGGCCAGCCGGTGCTTGAGACCACCGGTGGGCTGCGCCGACTCGTCCTTCAGCCGCAGACGGACACCCCACGCCCCGGGCAGCGGAAACTCGCGAAGCGGCGTCGTGCCCGTGTCCTCGCGCTCCCGGTCCAGGCGCGCGACGGCCTCGGCCGCCCATCCGCCGATCATGTACGCCCCCTGTCCGTCCGCGTCGGTCGACGATCGTCGGCGGACCGGGGCGGCCGAGCCGGGTCCCGGTCCCCGAGCCGAATCAGCGCGGGCAGGTCAGCGCTGGGCGGCGGTCAGCATCTTGAGCGCGTGCTCCACGAGCGTGACGAGCACGACCTTGGCCGAGGCGCGGCGCCGTACGTCGCAGAGCAGGACGGGGACGTCCGGGTCGAGGTCGAGGGCGATCCGCACGTCCTCGGGCTCGTGCCGGTCGGCGCCGTCGAAGCAGTTGACCGCGACGATGAACGGCGTGCCGCGCTGCTCGAAGTAGTCGATCGACGGAAAGCAGTCGGTCAGCCTGCGGGTGTCGGCCAGCACGACGGCCCCGAGCGCGCCATAGGACAGTTCGTCCCACATGAACCAGAAGCGCTCCTGTCCGGGGGTGCCGAACAGGTAGACCACGAGCCCTTCCCTGATGGTGATGCGGCCGAAGTCCATGGCCACCGTCGTGGTCGTCTTGCCTTCCACGCCGTCGGTGTCGTCGACGCCGACGCCGCGGTCGGACAGCACCTCCTCGGTGCGCAGGGGGCGAATCTCGCTGATCGCGCCGACCAGCGTGGTCTTGCCGACGCCGAAGCCGCCGGCCACCAATATCTTGAGGGCGACCGGCTCCTCAGAGGGCGCGAAGGCCATTGATCACTTCCTTGAGAATGCGCTCGCTTGGCAGCGGCGCCACCTTGCCCGGAGCCCGTACGTCGACGAGCCCGAGGTCGTGCAGATCCCCGATCAGGACGCGGACCACGCCCAGCGGCAGGTCGATGTCGGACGCGATGTCCGCCACCGACGCGCCGCGGCGCGCGATCTCGAGGATCCGCCGCTGCTCGGGGCCAATGCCGGGGACGTCCCTCGGTGAGCCCGTGGTGGTCACCATGGTGATCAGATCGAGCTTGGCCCCGGAGTGCCGCGCCCGGCCCCCCGTCAGCGCGTAGGGCCGGACCAACGGCCCGGCCTCCTCGTCCATCCACTGGGGTCCCGTCATGTGGCCGCCCATCTCATGGGGAGATCCGCCGCGGGTTGGTGGAGATGTGCTGGCCCACCCGCTTGACCAGCATCGCCATCTCGTACGCGATGTGCCCGACGTCGGCGTCGGATGCGGCCAGGACGGCGAGACAGGTGCCCTGGCCCGCGGCCGTGACGAACAGGAACGCGGCCTCCATCTCCACGATGGTCTGCCTGACCTCGCCCCCGCCGAAGTGCCGCCCCGCGCCCCGCGCCAGGCTCTGGAAACCGGCCGCGACCGCGGACAGGTGCTCCGCGTCCTCCCGGCTCAGCCCCTGGGAAGCCCCGACGACGAGGCCGTCGGTGGAGAGGATCACTGCCTGGCGGACGGCGGCGACCCTGCTGATGAGATCGTCGAGCAGCCAGTTCAGTTCGCCGGTCGACGTCGCTTTGCCGGTCATTCGTCACCCTTCTCGCCGTGCGTGTTGTGTACGTGGTCGCCGGGTGCGGCCCCACCCGGCTGATCGGAGTCCTCCCGGCCCCGCAGCGCGCCGCGCTGGAAGGCGCTGAACATCGCCCTGGCCTCCTCCGGCGACCGCTCTTCCACGGTCGGGGCGGACAGCGGCGGTGTCTGCGGCGCCGTCTCCGGGGACTGGGCGCGAAGCTGCGGAGCGATGTTGGCCTGGCGAACCCTGCGCGGCAGGCCGGCGTGGGTTCCGTTGGAGACGGGGCCCCTGGCCCGCTGTTTGCTCGTCCGCTGCGCCAGGCCGTTCGCCGCCACCCCCGCGCCGGCGGGCGCCGGCTCGGACGACGGTGCGGGGGAGGGCGAAACGGACGGCGAGACGGCCGGAGAAGCGGAGGGCGCGGCCGGGCGCGGGCTCTCGAAGCCGGAGCCGAGGGGCCGCGAGGAGAGGTCGTCGCGCGTGGCGGAGGGCACGGCCTCGGTCCGCAGGGAGGCCGGCGTGAAGAACGGGGACGGCTCGGACGCGCCCGCACGCTCCTCCTCCGTCTCTCCGGGAACCTCGCTGAGAACCTCCCTGACAACCTCCCGGGGAGCAGAGCCGTGGACGCCGTCCGGAACGTCCTCCGCGACCTCCCCGGCGAGCGTACGGACCTCCCGGCGCCCACCGGCCGGGGCGGGGCCGCCCAGTCCGAGGTCGGCCTGGAGCGTGTCGCTGAGCGAGATGTCGGTGTCGTTGCCGCCTGCGGCCAGCGCGGGCTTCGCGTGGGCGCCGCGCGGGGCCGGGCCCGCGAGCGCCGCGGGCGAGCCCTCATCCACCACCAGGGTCCGCGGGATGAGCACGATCGCGGTCGTGCCACCGTACGGCGAGCTCCGCAGGACCACACTGATCTCGTGCCGGGCGGCGAGCTGGCCGACGACGAAGAGCCCGAGCCGGTCGCTGTCCGCCAGGTCGAACTCCGGCGGGTCGGCCAGCCGCGCGTTGATCTCGTCGTACTCCTCGGGCGTGAGGCCGAGACCGCGGTCCTCGATCTCCACCGCGAGCCCGTTGGCGACGACCTCTCCGCGCACCGCCACCTTCGTCTGCGGAGGCGAGAAGATCGTCGCGTTCTCCACCAGCTCGGCGATCAGGTGCACCACGTCGGCCACGGTCGCGCCGACGATGGCGGCGTTCGGCATCGGGGCCATCGAGACGCGGGTGTAGTCCTCGACCTCGGAGATCGCCGCGCGGACCACGTCGATGAGCGGCACCGGCTTGCGCCACGACCGTCCGGGCGCGGAGCCGGACAGGATGATCAGGCTCTCCGCGTGGCGGCGCATGCGGGTGGTCAGGTGGTCGAGCCGGAACAGGTCCTCCAGGCTCTCCGGGTCCTCGGCGCGGCGCTGCATCGTGTCGAGCAGCGTGAGCTGGCGGTGCAGCAGGGTCTGCTTGCGGCGGGCCAGGTTGAGGAAGACCTGGCTGACGCCGCGGCGGAGGGCGGCCTGGCCGACGGCGGCCTCCACGGCCGTGCGCTGGACGGAGCTGAACGCGTGCGCGACGTCCTCGACCTCGTTGGAGCCCGTCGCCTTGATCGGGGGCGCCTCGGCCTCGACGTCCACGTCCTCGCCCCGCCGCAGCTTCTCGACGACCTGCGGCAGCCGTACGTCGGCCAGTTCGAGCGCGGCGTCGCGCAGGCCGGCGAGGTCGCGGGCGAGACGGCGGCCGAACCGGACGGAGAAGACGATCGTGGCGATGATCACCACGAGACCCAGGCCGCCTGCGACCAGGATGCGGAGCATGATCCCGGTGGCGACCGAGGTGGCGGAGACGCTGAGCGCGTCCGAGGCCTTCACCCGGGCCGAGTCGAGCCGGAGGATCAGCTGGTCGATGGTCGGCGACCACTTCTCGGCGTCCGCGGGGAGCGGGCCGCCGGCGCGCACCTGGTTGACGATCTGGTTCTCCAGCGCGGTGAACCGGTCGAACAGCGGCGAGGTGAGCACCTGCTCGTACGGCGCCCGCATATCACCGCTGAGGACCGGCCGGTTCTTGCCGTAGAGGAACCGCCGGGTGGCGACCCACTCGCTGAAGGCGTTCTGCTCGTCGGCCGTCATCGTGCCGCTGGCGAGCGCCCCGCGCACGAGGGCGTCCTCACGAGTGATCATCTCGTGCGCGTTGCCCATCCCCTGCATGGCGCTGGCCTGCTGGAAGGTGGCCAGGTCGGGCACCGAGACGAGCCGCTCGTAGAGCGCGAACAGGTCGTCCATGATCGAGTTGTACGCGGTGATCGCGGTCAGCCGGTCGGACCTGCCGAGCGAGACGCCCTCCCGGATCGAGGGCAGGCGTTCGAGGGAGGACAGCAGGGACTCCAGGGGCGCCACGAGGTCGTCGCTCATGGCGTCGCGGGTCGCGCTGTCGTTGGCGGACCGCTTGAAGTTGTCCGCGGCGGCGGTGGTCTTGGCCTGCTGGGCGGTGAGCGCGGCGGAGGTGTTCTGGCCGCTGCTCAGGACGCCGGCGGTCAGCGCGCGCTCGGCCTGGATCTGGGTGCCCAGGTCGGTGGAGGTCACGCCGATGGTGTCGTACAGCGTCTTGGAGCGCAGGAGGACGAGGCCGTCCCCGACCGTGAGCTTTAGGGCAAATCCCCACATAGCGCTCAACATGAGCAATGGTAGGAGCAGCAACAAGAAGATCTTGAACCGAATCGACCGGTTTCTCGAACCCATAGCCCACTCCTGCATTGCTGGAGGCTCGCGCCGCATTTATGGGGGAATGCACCTCCGGAAGATCGCACAGAAGGCTAGCACCGATACAGTTCTGGCGCAGTGGGAGGAACTGATGATTACAGTGATCACTGGGGCTGGTGCCGGAATCGGTGCAGCTTCTGCCCTTGATCTCGCCCGGCGAGGTCACCAAATCGTGCTCGTCGGACGTACCCCGGAGAAGCTGCTCGCGGTCGCGGACCGCGCGGAACAGGCCGGGGGCAGCCGTCCGGACACGCTCCTCGCGGACTTCTCCTCCCTCGATCAGGTGCGCCGGCTGGCGGCGGAGTTGCTGGCGCGGTACGAGCGCATCGACGTGCTGATCAACAACGCCGGGGTGATGACGCCCGACCGCCGGACCACCGAGGACGGCAACGAGTGGATGATGCAGGTCAACCACCTGGCGCCGTTCCTGCTGACGAACCTGCTCCTCGACCGGCTCACGGCGTCGTCCGCCCGGGTCGTCACCACCTCGTCGCGGGCCGGGAAGACGGGCCGCCTCGACCCCGCCGACCTGTCCAGGGAGCGGCGGCGCTGGAACGGCTGGCTGCAGTACGGCGACTCCAAGCAGGCCAACGCGCTGTTCACCGTGTCACTCGCCGAGCGCGGCCTGGCCGCCACATGCCTCCATCCCGGGGTGCTCAAGACCTCGTTCGCCGAGGGCACGTTCTTCATGAAGCTGGTGTGGTTCCTCCCCGGCATGGGCGAGCCGCCGGAGGCCGGGGCCGAGCGCATCGTCCACCTCGCCACCCACGCCGACGGGGTCGATCACCCGGGCCGGTACTTCGTCAAGAACGCTCCCATACGAGTGCCGGAGAGGATGTCCGACCCCGCCCTCGCCGCCGCCCTGTGGGACGCGAGCCTGGCCGCCACGGGGCTGTCCGCCTGAAGGAACGCCGGCCTGGTATCGCCAGTCCCAGGAAGACGGGTCATCTGGCTGCTCTCCCGGTCGTCCCCGCACCCTGGAGTCACGGATGCGGAACACGACCCGGCTCCACGAGAGCCGCGCTCCGGCCCTCGTGGCCGGTCGAGGAAAGGGAACAGCAGTCATGAGCACGCTCGCACTCGTCACCGGCGCCACCTCCGGGATCGGCAGGGCCTTCGCCGAGCGCCTGGCCGCAGGTGGTCACGACCTGGTGATCGTGGGCCGGCGGAAGGAGCGCCTGGAGGAGTTCGCCGCCTCCCATCCCGAGGTCGTGGTGCGGACCGTGGCCGCCGACCTGTCGACCGACGAGGGCATCGACACGGTCGCCGAGATCTGCGCGGCCGAGCCGCTGACCATGCTCGTGAACAACGCCGGCGTGTCCCACTACATGCCGCTCGCCGAGCTTCCCGCCGCCAAGGCCAGGGAACTCGTGCACGTCAAGGTCGTCGCCCCGACGATGCTCACCCGCGCCGCCGTCGCGGGCATGCAGGCGCGGGGCGAGGGCACGATCGTCAACGTGGCGGGGATGATCGCCTTCAGCGGCCCCGCGCCGCACGCCCAGATGCCCCGCCGGGCCGTCTACGCCGGGACCCTGGCCCACCTCGTCGCGATGTCCCAGACCCTGAGCGCGGAACTCGAGGGCACGGGAGTCACCGTGCAGGTGCTGTGCCCCGGCGTGGTGGCCACCGAGTTCCACGAGCGTCAGGGCCTCGATATGAGCGCCGTGCCCCGCATGAGCGCCGACGACGTCGTCACGGCCAGCCTGCGCGGCCTGGAGCTGGGCGAGACCGTCTGCGCCCCGGGCGTCGAGGACGCCGGACTCCTGGACGCGGTCTTCCGGGCCGAACTCGCCGCCTTCGGAGGCCAGAGCCCGCGGCTCGCCACGCGCTACCGGGCCGTCTGAGCTCGGGTCGCCGCGTACGCGGCGGCAGGGCCGGGGCCGGGGGAAGAGTTCGGGCACTGTTCGCCCGCGGTTGCGCCGGTGCTCACGGACGGGTGACTAGGGTCCGGCCGCATGATCGTGACCGCTCCCGCCCACCCGTCCGGCAGGGCCGTCGCCCGCGACCCGCTGCTGGACAACGCCAAGTTCCTGGCCATCGTGCTCGTCGTTTCCGGGCATCTCGTCGAGGACCTGCGGGACGTCCCCGCGGCGCATGCGCTCTACTTCTTCGTCTACCTCTTCCACATGCCGCTCTTCATCGTCGTCAGCGGCTATTTGTCTCGAAATTTCACGTTTTCTCCGGGTAAAGCGCGCAAGCTCATCAGCGGTCTCGCGGTGCCGTACGTCCTCTTCGAGGTGGCCTATTCGCTGCCCCGCTTCCTCCTGTACGGCAAGCTGGAAATCAGCCTGCTCGACCCGTACTACCTGACCTGGTTCCTGATGTCGCTGTTCCTCTGGCGGCTGTCCACGCCGGTCTGGCAGCAGTTGCGCCATCCCCTGGTGATCGCGGTCGGGCTGTGCCTGCTGTCGGGCACGAGCGCCCTGCCCGACGAGTTGTCGATGAACCGCACGTTCGGCCTGCTGCCGTTCTACGTGCTCGGACTCATGCTCACGCCGGAGCACCTCGACCTCCTGCGCGGACGCCGGGCGGGGATCGCGGGCGGGGCCGTGCTGGCGGCGGCGCTCGCCGCGGCGTTCGCCGTGCACTCCCTCGTGCCGACGGAGTGGATCCGCTGGCGGCACTCCAACCACCAGATCGGCGTGGACGACCTGACCGGCACGCTGATCCGGCTCGCCATGCTGGCGGTCGGCGCCCTGCTGGTGATGGCGTTCCTCGCGGTCACTCCGGGCCGCCGCACCTGGTTCACCGGCCTGGGCGCCGCCACGATGTACGCCTACCTGCTGCACGGGTTCGTCGTGAAGGTCGCCGAGCGCTTCCACGACGCCCTCGTCAACCCGCTCGGCGTGGCCGCCATGGCGGTCCTCGGAGCCGTGCTCGCGGCCCTGCTCTGCACGTCCCCGGTACGCAGGGCGTTCCGCTGGGCGGTGGAGCCCGACGTCTCCTGGGCCTTCACCAGACTCCGCCGGCCGGGGAAGAAGGAGCCGGCCGCGCCGGCGCGATAGCGATACGCGCGAAGGACACACGACGCCCTGCCGGACCGATCGGCGGCGCCCCGGGATTGTTTCGTTGGTGCGATTCGCGCCGCGGCGGGTGCGCACCAACGATCCCGCTCCTACAACCGGAACTCAGTCCACAGGAGGCGCACGGGAAGCAGAAAGGACAGCGATGAAAGCTTCGTCGGCAGCGGCGAGAAGCCTGATCCTGCTCGCCGCGTTGGTCGTAGGCGTGCTCGGGGTCGCCGGTCCCGCACAGGCGGCCACCTACCACGTGACGGGTGCCGATGCCCAGGGCCTCGCCATCCAGAGCGAGCCCCACGTCAACCATGTGATCCGCTACGTGCCCAACGGCACCGCTCTGAACGTGAGCTGCCAGGTCAACAACGGGGACCAGGTCGACGGACGGGTCCAGTACGGCAGGCCGTTCCGCACCTGGGACCGGCTCGCGGACGGAACCTGGGTGTACGACTGGTACATGGACACCCCGACGGTGTCCACCGACGGCTACTCGCCGGGGATCCCGCACTGCGACGCGGGATCGCTGCCGGCGCTGGCGAGCGGCTGCGTGGACTGGCCGAGCTCGAAGTTCCTGCAGACCCCGCTGACCTCGGCGGCCAACGGGGGAACCGGATCCGTCGTCGCCAATCCGCACTACGGCACCGACTACCACGTCAACTGCAACACCACCGATCACATGAACCAGTACTACGCGGTCGACCTGGGCATGCGTGCGGGTGATCCGGTGCTGTCCCCCGGCGGCGCCGGCACGGTCAAGTACGCCGGGTGGGCGCCTTCCGGGTGGGAGAGTTGCGGTCAGTACATCATCGTGGACCACGGCGGCGGGTGGTGGAGCGTCGTGTGTCACCTCAGCGCCGTCTACGTCAAGGCCGGCCAGGCCATCACGAACGACACGATCATCGGCGCGGTCGGGGCCACCGGCACATCCGAGGCCCACCTGCACTTCTCTCTGATGAAGAACGCCTCCATCACCGCCGCGGGCGGGGTGTACGGCGGACAGAACGCCCGCCCCCGGCACCTCTACCACCTGGGCTGCGGTGGCGGCTACTACGACTGGATCTCCCAGGGCATGCAGGTCTGCTACTGACCTCCGCCGCCACTCCGGGTCGCCGCCGGGCCGGGGCCGATTCCGGCCCCGGCCCGGCGGTCGCGTACGGCATTGCGGAATGCGGAACTTCTGTCATTACCTCCCCGTTCTGCAGGGTGATGGTGCAGAGTAGGGCGAATCGCGCGGCCGACGGGGCTGGGTACGGAAACCGGCTCTGTCACGGCAGGGTGATACGGGGTAACCTGCGCATTCGCGGTGCAGCCAGGAGCGGTGCGAACGACGGGGTGACGCGGGTGGTCGGCAGACAGGGCAGGGTCACGGGCAGGATCGGCCCGGGCCTTGTCGGCGAGGTGATGGTGCCCATCCGCGGGGGTGTCGAGGCGTTCTACGCCTATCCGAGCATTCCGGACGAGGAGATCCCGGTGGGGTCGATCGTCGTCGTCGTGGAGTATTCGCCCCCGCGTACCGTCTACGTCGCTCGCGCGGTCGTCTGACTCGCTCCCTCCTCCTGTCCCCCCACTACGCGGAGGCTCCAATGTCCCCGGAGATCCTGGTCGTGGGCGGTGTGGCCATTGTCGCCCTCATCGTCCTCATCCTCCTGTTCAAGGCCATCTGGCGGGTGGCCGAGCCCAACGAGGCGCTCATCATCTCGGGCCTCGGCGCCCACACGAAGAACGAGCTGGCCGACAGCCTCGGCTTCAAGATCGTGACCGGCAAGGGCACCGCCGTGCTGCCCGGCTTCCAGACCGCCCGGCGGCTGCGGCTCGACAGCCGGGCGACGAATCTCCAGGTCAACTGCGTGACCCAGCAGGGCATCCCGGTTCAGGTACGCGGTGTGATCATCTACAAGGTGGGCGACGACTTCACCAGCATCGCGAACGCCGCCCGCCGCTTCCTCGACCAGCAGGACTCGATGAACGGCGCCATCCACGAGCTGTTCACCGGTCACCTGCGCTCGATCATCGGCAACCTGACCGTCGAGGACCTCATCCTCAACCGCGAGCGGCTCACCAGCGAGACCCGCAGCTCCGCGGCCGACGAGATGAGCAAGCTCGGCCTGGTGGTCGACTCGCTGCAGATCCAGGAGATCGAGGACGAGACCGGCTACATCACCAACCTCGGCAAGCCGCACGCCGCGAAGATCGCCGCCGCGGCCCGCATCGCCGAGGCGCAGCGCGACCAGGAGGCCACCGAGGCCGAGCAGGTCGCGGCCGCCAAGAAGGCCTCGGCCATCCGCGAGTCGCAGATCCAGCAGGCCGGCTACCAGGCGGAGGTGGACCAGGCGGCGGCCAAGGCCCGGCAGGCCGGCCCGCTGTCGGAGGCCACCGCGCGCCAGGAGGTCGTCGTCCAGGAGACCAGGGCCGCGGAGCTGGAGGCCCAGCTCGCCGAGCAGCGGCTCCAGTCGCAGGTCCGCAAGCCCGCCGACGCCAAGGCGTACGAGACCGTCACGCTGTCCCAGGCCGAGCGCGACGCGCGCATCGCGCAGGCCGAGGCGGAGGCCAAGGAGACCGAGCTGCGCGCGGCCGCCCAGGCGTCCCAGGTCAAGCAGGCGGCGGCGGCCGACGCCGAGTCGGTGCGGGTGCGCGGTGAGGCCGCCGCCGCGGCGACCAAGGCGACCGGTCTGGGCGAGGCCGAGGCGGCCAAGGCGCGGGGTCTCGCGGAGGCCGAGGCGGCCAGGGCGAAGGGTCTCGCGGAGGCCGAGGCGGCCAAGGCCAAGGGTCTGGCCGAGGCCGAGGCGATCAGGGCCCGCTCGGAGGCGCTGCGGGAGAACCAGGAGGCCGTCATCGCCCAGCAGCTCGCCGAGAACTGGCCGCAGATCGTGGAGGCCGGTTCCAAGGCGTTCGGCAACGTCGACCACATGGTGGTGCTCAACGGCGCCCAGGGCATCGAGGAGATGCTGGCGAAGGCGCTCACGCTGGGCGGCACCGGGCTGGGCCTGGCCCGCTCCCTGCTCGCCGGCGGCACCCCCGCGGCTGCCACCAAGGACGGCGCGAGCGTCAACGGCGCCGAGCCGACCACGAAGAACGCCATCGACGCCGCCTCCTGACGGCCACCGGGCCGGCCCGCGCACGCCGCCGGCCGGCCCCGCGGCCCGTTGTACTCGGACGACAGCCGCTCTACTCGGACAGCAGCCGCCGCAGGTGGCCGGGAGGACGGCCGAGTTCGGCTCGCATGGTACGGGTGAGGTGGGCCTGGTCGGCGAAGCCGAGTGCGGTGGCAAGGCCCGCCAGATCCCGCTCCCCCTCCTCGATGCCGGCGAGGGCGCGGCTGACCCGGACCCGGTTGCGGTAGCGGCTGACCGTCATGCCGACGTGCCGGCGGAAGGTCCGGCTCAGGTGGGAGGGTGAGACCCCCAGCGCCCGGGCCAGCCGTACGAGATCGACCGACTCGGGGTCGTCCGCCACGATGGCCTCCCGCGCCCGATCCGCCAGGCCGCCGCCGCGGTCCGGGTTCCGCCGGTCGGCTTGCGGACGGACCGCCGCCGCGAGCGTGTGCACCAGCCGTTCGGCGGGTCCGCCGAGTCGTGCCCGGTGCGCAGGAGAAGCCGGTGCGCGAGCTCGACCCGGCCGTCGACCGCCACCCGCGGGTGCGGCGGCTCGTCCCCCACCACGGCGTGCCACAGCGAGGGCCGCACCAGGACGAACGTGCAGACGTCCCCACCGGCGGGATGCGCGAACGCGTACTCGCCGCCCGGCCTCTGCACATAGCCCATCGTGGGGTCGGCGACCACACGGTGGCCGTCACTACGCACACCGAACATTCCACGGCGTACGAGGACGACGCCGTACGACCCGCCTGGCTCCGGCGTCGACCATGTGCGATGCCGAGCTGTGCAGGAAACCAGGTGGACGGAGAAATCCGGCGTCTCGACCACTGTCCTCGATGTCCGCACCGGTCCACTGTACGAGCAAATATCTTCAAGACCTCGGGGCCCGCGATCGCGGAGCCTGAGGGCCATGTCTCCCTTGACGAGGCCGCGGCCGGGGACGGTGCTCGCCGTGCTCCTGACCGGGCAGACCATGGCGTCGATGGACGGTTCGATCGTCACGGTCGCCCTGCCGTCGATACAGCACGATCTGGGCGGCGGCGGAGTCGTCCTGCAACTGGTTCCGTCGGCGTACCTGCTCACGCTCGGGCTGCTCAACGTGACCGGCGCCCGTACGGGCGACCTGATCGGCCACCGGAGGGCCTTCCTCGGAGGGCTCGCGGCCTTCACCCTGGCGTCGCTGCTGTGCGGGCTCGCCCCCGCCGCGCCGGTGCTGGTGGCGGCCCGGGTCGCCCAGGCGGCGGCGGCCGCGCTGATGGTGCCGCAGGTCTTCTCGCTGATCCAGCTTCGCTTCGACGGCGCCGCCCGGAAGCAGGCCATCGGCCTGTACTCGATGGTGCTCGCCCTGGGCGTCGCCCTCGGCCAGGTGATCGGCGGACTGGTGGTCGGGGCCGATCTGTTCGGGCTGACCTGGCGGCCGGTCTTCCTGGTCAACGTCCTGGTGGGAGCCCTGCTGATGGTCGTCGGCCTGCGCGCCCTCCCGGAGAGCCCGCCGGTGGCGCGCAGGCTCGACCTGGGCGGGGTCGCGCTGCTGACCGCGGCGATGACCGCACTGATCGTTCCGTTGATCTTCGGCAGGCAGTACGGCTGGCCGGGGTGGGCCTGGGCCTCGCTGCTCACCGGCCTGGTCCTGCTGGTGGTCTTCGTGCGATTCGAAGGCCGGGTCGTCCGCGGCGGCGGCCTGCCGCTCCTCGATCTCTCCGTGTTGCGGCCCGCGGGTGTGCGCGCCGCCCTCATCACCTGTGTCATGGTGATGGGCTGTTACAGCGCGTTCCTGTTCGTGCTGACCCTGCATCTCCAGGGCGATCTCGGCTTCGGCCCGCTCGCCGCCGGGCTCGCCTTCGTGCCGTACGCGATCGGGTTCGCCGCACTGAGCCTGACCTGGGCCCGGCTGCCGGAGAGGGTCCAGTCGGACCTCCCGGTCGCCGGACCGGCCGTCTTCGCCGCGGGAGCCCTGGCCGTGGCCGTGTTCGCCGGTGACGGATGGCACCCGGCGCTCACGCTCCCGGTGTTGTTCCTGGCGGGCGCGGGGCACGCCGCCGGCTACAGCCCCCTGGTGGCGCAGGTGGCCGCCATCGTGGGTCCTGACCGCGCCTCGGCGTTGTCGGCGTTGAACTCGACCGGGCCGGTGCTGGCCTCCGTCAGCGCCGTGGCCGGGCTCGGCGGCCTCTACCTGAGCACCGGTCCCGGCTTCACCCTGGCGGTCGTCGCCGCGCTGCTCGTGGCCGGGGCGCTGAGCGCCGCCGCCGCCCGTACGGCATGGCGGCGCCGCACACGGGCCGTCAGTCGAACGAGAGCTCGGTCGTACGGCGGGGCATGAGCAGCAGCGCGGCGACGCTGAGCACGGCCACGACGACGAGCGCGATGAAGATGTGGTGAACGGCGTCGTACAGCGCGCCCCGGACGAAGGACGCGGTGGCCGAGTGGGCCGCCGCGTCCTGGGCGTTCAGCACCAGGCTCGTGGCGTCGAGGCTGTCGGGCAGCCGTCCCGCGACGTCGGCGGGCGGGTGGGCGAAGCGGTCCGACAGCGTCGCGTTGGAGATGGCGCCGAGCACGGCGGCCCCGACCGTGCTGCCGATCGAGCGGCAGAACATGTTGGTCGCGGTGACCACGCCGCGGCGTTCCCAGCCGACGACCGACTGCACGGCGACCATCGTGGGGCTGGCCGACAGTCCGAGGCCGACGCCGACGACGAAACAGGCGGCCGCGACCTGCCAGATCATCGCGTTCTGCCCGAGCAGCGCGCACAGCACGGTGCCGGCCACCACCACGACGATGCCGATCAGCGCGGTGTCGCGGAACCCGATGCGCATGTAGAAGCGGCCGGAGAACGTCGCCGCGAGGGGCCAGCCGACGGTGAGGGCGGCCAGGGCGAAGCCCGCCACCAGCGCGCCGGTGCCCAGGACCCCCTGCGCGTACGTCGGGACGTACGAGGTGAGCCCGATGGTGAGGGCGCCGATGCCGAGAGAGGTCAGGTTGCCGCCGGTCAGCGTGCGGCGGCGGAACACCCACAGCGGCAGCACCGGCTCGGCCGCCCGGCGCTCCACGAGCACGAAGCCGACGATCAGGAGGAGGCCCGCCGCGAAGATCAGCAAGCTGGGCGCCGAGTTCCAGTCCCAGGCGACGCCGCCCTCCAGGAGGCCGAGGATGAGCAGCGAGGAGCCGACGGTGAGCAGCACGGCGCCCAGGTAGTCGATGCGGTGGGAGCCCCGCTTCACCTGCTCCTTGAAGCGCCGCGCGAGCATCCAGGCGGCCACCGCGCCGAGCGGCAGGTTGATGAAGAAGATCCAGCGCCAGGAGACGTACTCGGAGAACACGCCGCCGAGCGTCGGGCCGACCACCGCCGAGATGCCCCACACGCTGGCGAGGTAGCCCTGGACACGGGCCCGCTCCTCGACCGTGTAGAGGTCGCCCGCCATCGTCATGCTGATCGGCTGCACCGCGCCGGCCCCGATGCCCTGGATCGCCCGGAAGGCGATCAGCGCGGGCATGCTCCAGGCCACCCCGCACAGCACCGACCCGAGCAGGAACGCCGCGATGCCGAAGAACATCACCGGCTTGCGCCCGAACACGTCGGCGAGCTTGCCGTAGATGGGCACGGTCACGGCCTGGGTGAGCAGGTAGATCGAGAACAGCCAGGGGAACTGGGAGAACCCGCCGAGGTCGGTGACGACCGACGGAACCGCGGTGGCGATGATCGTGCTGTCCAGCGCCACCAGAGCGGTGCAGAGCATGATGGCGGCGAGCACGGGACCGCGCTCCGACCGTAGCCCGATGCCTTTCGATGTGGTCGTCGTGGTCACGTGTGGGGCTCCCCTGTCCGGCGTGCACGTACACGGGACCCTCCCGCCGGTGGGCGGGAAGATCCCGGAACAGGGCAACCATCGCAAACTCTCCGGCATTCCTCGTCGCCCGTACGGCAGGTGCAGGCGTCAGGCACGCCGCTGGGTTTCCTCCAGGTAGCGCAGGACGGCCGTGACCCTCCGGTCCGCCCGGTCGGTGGGGGCCAGGTCGAGCTTGGCGAAGATGCTGCGGATGTGCTTGTGGACGGCGCCTTCGGTGACGAAGAGCCGTTCGGAGATGGCGGTGTTGCCCAGTCCCTCGGCCATCAGGGCGAGCACGTCGTGTTCCCGGGCGGTCAGCCGTTCCAGCCCGCTGTCGGTGCGGGTGCGGGTGAGCAGTTGTGCGACGACCTCGGGGTCGATGGCCGTGCCTCCTGCGGCTACCCGGTGCAGGGCGTCGAGGAACTGGTCGACGCGGCCGACTCTCTCCTTGAGCAGGTATCCGAGCCCGTCGGTTCCGCCGGCGAGCAGTTCGGTGGCGAACGCCTGCTCGACGTAGGCGGACAGCACGAGCACCGCCAGGCCGGGGTGAAGGCGCCTGGCCTCGACGGCCGCGGCGATGCCCTCGTCGGTGTGGGTCGGAGGCATCCGGACGTCGACGATGGCCACGTCGGGCCGGTGGGTGGCGACGGCCGCCAGGAAGGCGTCCGGGGAGTCGGTCGTGGCCACCACGTCCAAGGACTCCGCGCGCAGCAGCAGCGCGACCCCTTCGCGCAGCAGCGGGTCGTCCTCGGCTATCACGATCCGCATGGCAACTCCACGTCGAGAGCGGTCGGCCCGCCGGGCGGGCTGGTCAGGGTGAGACGGCCGTCGTGCGCCTCGACCCGGCTGCGAATGCCGGTGAGCCCGGAGCCGTGCCGTTCGTCCGCGCCGCCGACGCCGTCGTCCTCGATTCGCAGGGACAGCCGGTCGCCTGCGCGCCGTACGGTCACGGTGGCGTGCCGGGCCCGGCTGTGCCTGGAGATGTTGGTGAGTGCCTCGGCGGTCACGAAGTAGGCGGTGGCCTCGATGGAGGCGGGGCACCTGCCGAGCGCGTCGACGTCGACCCGGCAGGGCACGCCGCAGTTCGCCGCGAGCCCAGTGAGCGCACCGGCGAGCCCCCGGTCGGCCAGCACGGGCGGCAGGATGCCGCGGACGACCGTACGCAGCTCGGCCAGTGCCTGCTCGGCGGTCTCCTGGGCGCGTTCGAGCATGTCCTCCGCGCCCGCCCGGTCACGGGCCAGCGCGCGGCGGGCCGCGCCGAGCAGCACGGTGACCGCGACCAGCCGGTTCTGCGCCCCGTCGTGCAGCGAACGTTCGATCCGCCGCAACTCCGCGGCGTGGGCGTCCAGCGCCGCCGCGCGGGTGGCCGACAGCTGTGCGATCCGCAGCGACAGGTCGGTGTCGGCGGCGGGCGCCAGAAGCCGGCGTCCCGGCCATGCCTGCAACCGGGCCATTCCCGTCCCGAGTGCCAAAAAGCAGACGGCCATCCCCACGCCGAGGATCGCGACCGCCAGGGCGTCGGCGTCGTCGTGCACGTCCCAGAACACCAGGGTCGGGGTGGAATCCTCCGCGGGCAGCGCCCGCCACCACAGCGGATACGTGATGTCCTGCACGGCGTCCGCCACCATGGTCACCCCGGCCACGCCGAGGAACAGGCCCAGCGTGCCGTGCACGAGGAGCCAGCGCAGCTCCCGCCGCATGGCCGGATCGGCGAGCGCGGCGCGTACGCCGGCCGGCGCGGGCCCCAAGCCGACGATCTCCGGCCCCCAGCGGGACAACCGGTCACGCTCCCGGTCGGCGACGGACCGTACAACCCGCGGCACGGTGGGCACCAGGAGCAGGCCCACACCGATCACACAGGTGAGTCCGGCCACGACGATCCACAACAGAGCGGCGAACGCCGGCAGCGCCGTGCTGAGGCCGCCGACGAGGTGTCCGAACGCGCGGAGGACGCCACGGGCACGTGCGGCGACACTTCTCCGGCCGTCTCGCCGGATGTCGGCCTGCTTCCGCTGACGCGCCGCCACCATGCACCCCCTCGGGCTGACGAGCTTAGAACAAAGATCCCAACTGAGGTCTTTCCACGGCGCTGGTTCAGCGCTGCGGGGCGAGCTCCGGCGCGGGTTCCTCGGACGGGCGGTAGCCGAGGCGGCCGCGGGTCGCTACGAGCACCACGACCGCCGCCGTGGTGGCCGCGAGCAGGGTGACATGGCTCGCGTGCTCGGGAGTGTTGATGGAAGGGAACATGTCCGAGTAGACGATCGACATGAAGTTGTTGACGCTGACGTGCAGCAGCATGACCAGCGGCAGGCTCTGGCCGGTCCGGTTGAACACCCAGGTGACGACCACGCTGAAGACGGAGGCGAAGGCGATGAACTCGCCGACCCTCGTCCAGGTGACGTCCGGCCACCCGCCCCACTGGCTCAGGAACAGCGGCAGGTGCCAGACGCCCCACAGCGGGCCGAGGATGACGGTGGCGCCCAGCGGGCCGAACTTCCGCTGCATGCGGGGCAGGGCGAAGTCACGCCAGCCGGGCTCTTCGGCCAGACCGGTGGTGACCATCTGGAGCAGCAGGCCGGGCACGTAGGCGACCAGCGCGGCGACGGGCGGCATGTGGACGTCTTCGCCGGAGAGCGCGAGACCGGTGGCGATGATGACGGCGGGGACGCCGAGGGCGGTCACGAAGTACCAGGCCCAGCCGACCCGCCACTTGGTCATCCGCCCGACCCACCGGCGTACGCCTTCCTTGCCGTCCGCGACCCTGGTCACGATGTACGCGGCGAGGATGGGACCGAGGTAGGCGCCGGGGAGAACGCCGGCGAACTGGGTCGTACCGAGCAGCGAGGGGAAGTCGAAGTCCCAGACGCCCAGGCCGTTGTTCGACAGGACGTAGGGTAACCAGGCCGCCCAGCTCATGAGGTTGGCCAGGGCGAAGAAGCTGATCAGCGGACGGCGGCGGATGAAGCCCCGGATCCCGCTCTGACTCGTGTGGTGCCCGGCCCTCGGCCGGCTGTCGACTGCCATCTCATCTTCTCCTGCGGGAGTGCTTGACCGACAGCGATCAGCACATCAGCCGCGGGCCCTCCCGGTCGCTCCCGCATGCTGCCCAATGGCGGTACAGCCAGGGGTACCAAGGAGAGAACGACCAGGTCGGGGCGTCGGCCAGGAGACGGTGAGAGGACTGCGGAGCAGGCCGGAGGCGAACCGCCGAGGACCACGACGCGTCCTCGACGATCCTCCACTCAGATGAGCACGTGCGGCTCGGGGTTGCCGGCGAAGCAGAACTGCGCGTTGCGGGTCAGCTTGTAGTCCGCCGCCTGCCAGGTGTGGGCGGTGGCGTCCGAGCCGCGCATGTAGATGAAGTTGTACCGGTCGGCCGAGTAGATGCGGACGCCCTCCTCCTTGCAGCGCCGCACGAGCCGGGTGTCCTCGCCCGCGTTGACCGCCTCGAACGGGAACGCCCGCAGCAGGTCGGTCCTGGCCAGGATCGTCGCCCCCTGGATGAGGTGGGCGTAGCGGTGCTCAAGCCCGGGGAGTCGGAAGATCGTGACGTTCTGGTCCGGGAAGTACGTGTAGTGGGCGCCCTTGCCGACCATCTCGGCGTCGGCGTAGTCGAAGGCGCGGACCAGGTCCGACAGGTAGTGCTCGCCGTAGATGTTGTCGTCGTCCATCTTGGAGATCAGCTCGCCCTCGGCGTGGGCGATGCCGTGGTTGAGCACCTCGCCGAGCGTCCAGGACGGGTCGGCGGTCAGCACCTTCACGGCCGGGATGCCCGCCGCGAGGGCCTTGTCGCGCACGACCGCGGGGTCCTCCGACAGGCCGTGCATGACCAGCACGAGCTCCAGGTTGCGGTGCCGCTGCCGCGCCACCTGGCTGATCGCGTGTTCGAGCTGGCCGGCCCGGTTGGTCGGCAGCACCACGGAGATCGACCGCGAGCGCGAGACGACCGGCAGGCCGAGGTCGGTGAGGATCTGGTCGACGCGGTGGGAGAACAGGTGCTTGTCGAACACCTCGCGCATCGCCAGGTGGCCCTGACGCGCCCGCAGCTCGGGGCTGTTGATCAGGTAGATCGCCCGGTTGTACGCCTCCTCCTGGGAGTGCGCGACCGGGATGAGCGGGCCGAACGTCTCCTCGATGGCCCGCGACCACCCCGACAGCACGGTGGTCGAGCAGGCCGACAGCTCGAAGACCCGGCGCGCGCACATGGTCGGCGAGTCGATCACCGAGTTCACGTTCAGGAAGACCTTGTACATCTTGTACGCGGCCAGCATCTGCTCGTACGGCAGCTCGCCCACGATGTGGGGGCGGTACTCCTCCGGCCAGGCGTACTTGTCGGCCACCGAGGCGTTCCTGGCGTAGATGTGCAGGCCGAGCGGGCGCACGGGCGCGAGGATCGTCTCCATCTGCTCGCGCCGCTCGGGGTGCTTGTCGCGGAAGTACATGCCCGCGAAGACGACGTCGTACGGCCGGCCCTGCTTGGTCTGGATCGGGTTGTGGATCCGGGGCTGGGCGGCGAACTGCAGCACGCCGACACGGTCATGACCCAGCATCTCGCGATATTTCGGGATCATGTCGCCGTCGCACGTGTACACGTAGTCGAACAGCTTGGCCGTGTCGATGAAGAAGTCGAAGTTGGGCGGGTCCTCCTTGTTCCAGAAGACCGTGGGGATGCCCTCCTCGCGGCACCAGGCGATCAGGTCGCGCAGCTCCTGCTTCGGCGCGTTGGTCCCGGTCATCTGGTAGCGCCAGCGGCCCTGGTTGCCGTGCCAGGCCGACTCGCAGAACAGCATCTCGGGACGCTTCTCTGCGAAGACCTCGCGCCAGTCGTTCAGGCCGAACTCGATCTGGTCCCACTCGTACTTGAACGCCATGCGGGAGAAGTCGTCGAGGATCACCGCGACCCGCAGGTCAGGCCGTACGACCGGGCCGTCCGGCCACTTGAGGCTCGGGATCTTGACCTCGGGACCCCGCGCCTCGGCGGCGGCGGCGACCTCGATGGCGGAGGGCGGCGCCTTGGGGGCCTTCTTGCCGTCCTTCATCGCCTTGCTGAGGTCGCGCGGCAGCCGGACGATCTTCTTGGGCTTCGCCGCGTTCGTCAGGACCTGCGCGACCCGGTAGGGCTTCTGGGTCTGGGTGGCCTGAAGCCTCCAGAGGGCGTAGTCGGCACGGGCCTCCTGGTAGGCGAGCCGGTTCTCCAGGTCGCGGATCCGCTGCTCGTACTGCTCGACGTGCTTGCGCTCCTCGGGCAGCCAGTTCACCGGCCCCAGCCGCTGGAAGCGGGGCTCTTCAGGAGTCTCTTCGGTCTCAGCCATACCTCTCCCCTTTACGGAAGGGTCATCGTACGGGGGTCAACGCGGCCTTTATGCCTATATAGGGAGATTCAGGGCTGGTCGCTAGCGCGCCCGGCCCTTGGCGGCGGGGGAGAGGTTGTCGTCGCGGAGCCAGGCTTCGATGACGCGGGCGATCCGCGGCCCGGCCGCGCCGTCCCACAGCGGCGGCAGTTCGCCGCTCGGTGTGGCCGCGCCGTCCCCGAGCGCCTTGGACGCCGCGGCGGGGAGCGAGGCGGGGGTGACGAGCCGGTTGGTGCCGTGGGTCACGGTGATCGGCCGCTCGGTGTTGGGCCGGACGGTCAGGCAGGGCACGCCCAGCATGGTCGTCTCCTCCTGGACGCCGCCGGAGTCGGTCACCACCAGGGCGGCGCCGCGCACCAGGGACAGGAAGTCCACGTAGCCGAGCGGGTCCACGATCTTCAGATTCGGCCGGTCCACGAGCCCGGCCTCCGCCAGCCGCTGCCGGCCGCGCGGGTGGAGCGGTACGACGACCGGCACCTGCTCGGCCACCCCGAGCACGGCGTCGACCAGTTCGCGGGCCGCCTCCGGATCGTCCACGTTCGCCGGGCGGTGCAGCGTGGCCACCGCGTACCTGCCGTCGATGCCCAGTCGCTCCTGGACGGGCGCCGGGTCGAGCTTCGGCAGCGCGGCGAACAGGCTGTCGATCATCGGGTTGCCGACGAGGTGCACCTTCGCCGGGTCCACGCCCTCGTTGGCCAGGTGCGACAGCGCCTCGGGCGAGGTGGCGAACAGCAGGTCCGACAGCGCGTCGGTGACGACCCGGTTGACCTCCTCCGGCATGTCCCGGTCGAAGGAGCGCAGGCCCGCCTCGACGTGCGCGGTCGGCACGTGCAGCTTGGCGCACACGAGGATCGCCGCGAGCGTCGAGTTCACGTCGCCGTACACCACCACGAGCGCCGGGCGGTGTTCGAGCACGACGTCCTCCAGCCCTGTGAGCAGGGCGGCCGTCTGCCGGGCGTGGGTGCCGCTGCCGACGCCGAGGTTCGCGACCGGCTCGGGCAGCCCCAGATCGGCGAAGAACACGTCCGACATCAGCGCGTCGTAGTGCTGGCCGGTGTGGATGATGCCCTGCCGGATTCCGAGCTCGGCCAGCCCCCTGACGACCGGGGCCGCCTTGACGAAGTTGGGCCGGGCGCCCAGTACGTGCAGGACGAGGGGGTTGTCTCTCATCTACCTCGCCTTTCGTCTTCTCTCCGAGCTGGGACAAACGTTGCCTATGGTACGGTCGCGCCGTGGAAACCGAGGCCAACAAGCCCGCAAAGGCCGTGTCCGCCGCGTCCGCGAAGGCCGGCCTCGGCGGATTCCTCCGGGGGTTCGCGAAAAACCCGGTTCTCGTCTCCCGGATCTTCGTGAGCAAGGTCAAGTCCGACCCCATGCGGGTCGCGCAGGCCGCCGCCGACGCCATGCCCGCCGGGGTGCGCCCGGTCGTCGGCCGCGTCGCCTGGCCCGCGGCCCGGTTCGTCAAGGTCAGGACCCGCAAGATCCTGCAGCGCGCGGCCAAGGGCCCGCTGCGGGACGCCAAGGCCCACTTCGACGCCGGCCGGATGTCCGACGCGGTCGGGGTGCTCCAGCCGCATGCCCGTTGGCCGTTCGTCCGCCGGAGGATGGCCTACTACGAGGGCGAGAAGGCCGCGCTCGGACCGAACCCGATCCCGCCCAAGCCGAAGATCATCATGGGCGAGCGGATGCCCGGCCGGGTGCTGCACATGGTCACCAACGCCCTGCCGTACACGCAGGCCGGCTACACCGTGCGCACCCACCGCATCGTCACCGCCCAGAAGGCGGCCGGGCTCGACCCTCACGTCGTGACGAGCTGGGGCTGGCCCATGCTCCAGGGGCACACCGACGCCGAGCCGTACGAGGAGATCGACGGCATCCCCTACTACCGGCTGCTGCCCAAGGACGAGGTGCCGTTCGAGAGCCAGGGGCGGATGATCCGCGGCGCCGCGGACGTCTCGGAGCTGGTGCGGACCCTCCGTCCGCAGGTCCTGCACGCGGCGACCGACCACCGCAACGGCTCGGTCGCGCTCGCCGTGCGCGAGCGGACGAACACGCCCTTCGTGTACGAGGTGCGCGGCTTCCTGGAGGAGACCTGGGTCTCCCGCGACCCCGCCAGGGTCGGCAGCGAGCGGCACAAGCTGCAGCGTGAGCGTGAGGCGCAGATCATGCGCGAGGCCGACGCGGTCGTCACGCTCGCCGAGACGATGGCCGCCGAGATCGTGGAGCGCGGCGTGCCCAGGGAGCGCATCTTCCTCGCGCCCAACGCCGTGGACGACTCCCTGCTGACGGCCGACTACGACGGTGAGGCGTTCCGCGACCGGTTCGGGATCGGCCGGGACGAGATCGTCGTGGGCTCGGTGTCGAGCATCGTCGCCTACGAGGGCTTCGCCACGCTGCTGAGCGCCGCCGCGCTGCTGCGCGACGCGGGAACGCCGGTGAAGGTCCTGCTGGTCGGAGACGGGGCCGAGCGGCCCGCGCTGCTCGAACAGGTCGAACGGCTCGGCCTGAAGGAGGCGATCCTGCCCGGCCGGGTGGGCCCGGACGAGGCGTTGCAGGCGCAGGCGGCGATCGACATCTTCGTCTGCCCACGCGAGGACCTGCGTGTGTGCCGCCTCGTCACCCCGCTGAAGCCGGTCGAGGCGATGGCGCTCGGCAAGCCGGTCGTGCTGAGCGACCTGCCCGCGCTCTCCGAACTCGTCGGCGGCGAGGGAGCCGGTCTGCTCGTGCCGCCCGGCGATCCGGCCGCGCTGGCGAAGGCGCTCGCCGCGCTGCGCGACGATCCGGAGCGCCGGCGCGTCATGGGCGAGGCCGGTAAGGCCGAGGTCGCCGCCCACCGGACCTGGAGCAGCCTGGCCCGCACCTACCAAGGGATCTACCAGTCATTGACCGAAAGTCGATAAACAGCAGAAAGTCGGATGTGTTGCATCAGGCATGCTTGGTTCCGAGTTGAGATAACCTTTGCCACCATGAAGTGTTGTTTCCGCCCCCAGGTTCCCCCCAAGGCCTCGTCGTGACAGCCTTCGATCTCACGATCATCGGGCTGGGATACGTGGGCATGCCGCTGGCCAAGGAGGCCACGGCGGCGGGCCTGCGAGTGGCCGGTCTGGACGTCGACCCCCGCAAGGTCGAGGCCCTTAACGCCGGTCGCTCCTACATCGACGACCTGACGGACGCCGACCTCGACGCGATGCTCACCGGCGGCTTCACGGCCACGCTGGACGCGTCCGTGCTGTCGCGGTCGCGCACGATCGTCATCTGCGTCCCGACGCCGCTGGACGAGGACCACCGTCCGGACCTGTCGGCCGTCGAGGGCGCCACCCGGACCGTCGCAGAGCACCTCCAGGCGGGCACGCTCGTCGTGCTGGAGTCCACCACGTGGCCCGGCACCACGGACGAGCTGGCGCGGCCGATCCTGGAGCAGTCCGGCCTGGTGGCCGGCAAGGACTTCCACCTGGCGTTCTCGCCGGAGCGGATCGACCCGGGCAACCCCAAGTTCGGCCTGCGCAACACCCCCAAGGTCGTCGGCGGCTTCACCCCCGCCTGCAAGGAGCGGGCCGCCGCCTTCTACTCGCAGTTCGTCGAGCGGGTCGTGCCGGTCAGCGGCACCCGCGAGGCCGAGATGGCCAAGCTGCTGGAGAACACCTACCGGCACGTGAACATCGCCCTCGTCAACGAGATGGCGATCTTCTGCGACGAGCTCGGCGTGAACCTGTGGGAGGCCATCGAGGCAGCCTCCACCAAGCCGTTCGGCTTCCAGAAGTTCCTGCCCGGCCCCGGCGTCGGCGGGCACTGCATCCCCGTCGACCCGTCGTACCTGTCCTACACGGTGCGCAAGCTCGGCTATCCCTTCCGGTTCGTCGAACTGGCCCAGGAGATCAACGAGCGGATGCCGTCGTACGTGGTGGCCCGTGTGCAGCGGCTGCTCAACCGGGCCCGCAAGCCCGTGAACGGCTCGCGCGTGCTGCTCCTCGGCGTGACGTACAAGCCGGACATCGCCGACGAGCGGGAGACCCCGGCCATCCCCGTGGCCGAGGCGCTCCTGGAGCTGGGCGCCGACCTGTCCTTCTGCGACCCGTACGTGAAGGAGTGGTCGGTCGAGGGCAGGGCGATCCCCCGCGAGGAGGACCTGGCCGAGGCCGTGGCCGCCGCCGACGTGGTGGTGCTGCTCCAGCAGCACTCGGCCTTCGACCTCGACGTCGTGGAGGAACGAGCCTCTCTCGTCCTGGACACTCGCGGCGTGCTGGCCACGAGCGAACGCGTCGAGCGGTTGTAGGAAGGGTTTCGCGCGTGCACGTGCTCGTCATGACCGTGGTGCATCACCCCGAGGACGCCCGGATCCTGCACCGGCAGATCCGGGCGCTCGTCGACGCCGGTCATGAGGTCACGTACGCCGCGCCGTACACCGCGCGGGGAGTCGTGCCGCGTTCGTGGGTGACGGGTGTGGACCTGCCCAGGGCCGCCGAGCGGCGCCGCCTGGCGGCGGTGCGGGCGGCCCGCAAGCTTTTCAAGAGCATGCGCGGCAAGGTCGACCTGGCCCTCATCCACGACCCCGAGCTGCTGTTCGCGGTCGCCGGGGTGCGCGGTCGCCCGCCGGTCGTCTGGGACGTCCACGAGGACACCCCCGCGACGCTGTCGCTCAAGCCGTGGCTGCCGGCGTTCCTGCGCCCGCCGATGCGCTTCCTCGCCCGGCTCCTCGAGACCACCGCCGAGCGCCGGCTGCACCTGCTGCTGGCCGAGGCGGCGTACGCGGGCCGGTTCAAGCAGCAGCACCTCGTGGTGCCGAACGAGACATGGGTGCCCGACCGGGTCAGCCAGCCCGGCGACGACCGCGTCGTCTACCTCGGCTGGCTGTCGGAGGCCCGGGGCGTCCAGGAGGCCGTCGAGGTGGCCCGCCTGCTCCAGCCGCACCGGGTGGCCGTGGAGCTCATCGGCTACGCCGACCCGCAGAGCCGCCCTCTGCTGAACGAGGCCGTCGCCGAGGGCGTGCTCGAGTGGCGCGACTTCATGCCGAACGACGAGGCGCTCAAGCGGCTCGACGGCGCGCTCGCCGGGCTCTCGCTGCTGCACGACGAGCCCAACTACCGCCACTCGATGCCCACGAAGATCGTGGAGTACATGGCGCACGGCATCCCGGTCATCACCACCCCCTCGCCGCGGGCCGTGGAGCTGGTGGAGCGCTACCAGTGCGGCCTGGTCGTCCCCTGGCAGGACCCCCAGGCGGTGGCGCGGGCGGTGCTCCAGCTCAGGGACAACCCCTTCGAACGGATCGGGACCGGTGGGCGCGGCTACGCCGCCGCACGCGCGAACCACCACTGGCCCAACTCCGCACGCCGGTTCGTCACGCAGTTGGAGGCGTGGGCGGGCGTCAAGAGCTGAACGCGGGGTGAACACTGCCGCGGCGGCCCACGACGCCGGTCGCGCAGTGCGAACCTCCGGGTAGTCTGGGCGCGGCAAGATCATTTGAACGACGGGCGGTAGTGTCCTGAAAGTGCGCTGGCTCACTCTGATCCTGGGCGTGGCGATTCTCGCCGGTGTCGCATCAGTGGTGATCGTTCTTCGTGACGGGAGCACCGGTTCCGGCACCGCCAGCGCCGGGCAGACCGCCCCCTCGACCCCCCTGATCGGGTCGCCCGCGCACAGCGAGTTCACCGACCCCTGCGGGACGTTCGAGACCGCGGCGACCACGCCGTACGCCGTGAGCGGCTACTGGCTGATCCCGGCTTCCGACCCCTGCACCTGGCGGCGCCAGCTGGAGGCCATCCACCGCCTCGGCGGGGACACGGTCGTGCGCCTCGGCTTCGGCCTGTCGCCGCGCGAGACCGACGACACGGGCCAGATCCTGGAGGCGTCGACGCCCGAGGGGAAGGACCCCAAGCCCGACGCCAGGTACGCCCGCTGCGTGGAGAACGGGCTGTCCTGCATGAAGGCGGCGGAAAAGGACCTTCAGGCGGCCAACCCGGGCAATCGCATCACGGGGACGTACGTCTACCGCACCGACGAGCGGTTCGGCCCCGGCATCTTCCGCTGCCCGCAGATGGAACACGAGGTCGTCGTGGGGGACGCCGTCTTCTTCCGGCTCCTCGCGCCCGAGGACGGCTCGGACGACCCGACCTGCGACTTCGCCCGCGAGGGGCGCGGCTACCACCTGATCCTCGTCTCGGCGGGCGTCAAGGACAGCCTCAGCGAACTGCTCGACCTCGGCGACCGGTTCGGCATCAAGGTCTTCCCCGCCCTGCCGCTCGCGCCGCGCGACCCCGAGGAGTCCACCCGGGCCGACCCCCGGCACATCGGCACGCTCACCACGCTGACCCGGCGGGTCCTCCAGGACTACGGCGACCGCTTCAAGGGCCGCGAGTCGCTGGGCGGCGTCTACCAGCCGTTCGAGCTGCAGTTGCGGGACTGGCCCGACCCGAGCAAGGTCCAGACGCTCCAGGTGTACGCCGAGCAGCACCTGATCGTCGAACAGGAACTGCCGGACAAGCCGATCCTGGTGAGCCCGTACATCGACAGCCGCAGGCGGGTGAAGTACACCTCCACGCCCACCCAGGTGGCCCAGGGCTTCAAGGCCCTCGCGCGCACCGGGGTGGAGATCATCGCCCCGCAGGACGGCCGGGGCACGGGCAAGGTCGGCCTGTTCTGGCCCAACTGGAAGAACAAGCCGGTGGACGACAGCCTCAAGCCGGTCGTCGGGGAGAGCACGTACGCCACGGCCTACTACGGCAGCACACGCGACTACTACCGCGCGATGTCGCTGGCCCGGCAGGAGCTGGTCCAGGAGGGCGTCCAGGTGGAGCTGTGGGCCAACGTCGAGGCGTTCGAGCCGTCCACCTCCACCGAGGCGTGCGGCCGTCAGGGCACCCGCGGGCGCACCGACAAGCCCAGGCTGGACACGCAGGTGACGCTCGCCGCGCCGTACGTGTCGAAGATCATCTCGTACATGTGGAGCGACTTCTTCACCTGCGGCTCGCCGTCGCTGTCGGAGGAGATCGCCGCGGACTGGGACCGCCCGATCCCGATCGAGGCGCAGCGGCGCGCGCGGCAGATCCAGGACGGCCTGGAGATCCGCGGCTACCACGTCGGCGGGGCCAACGTCACGCTGAGCTGGCCGGGCCTGGACACGCCGCGGGTCGTCGACTCGGCCACGGTGGGCTGGCACGACACCACGCCGATCCAGGGGCTGCCTGCGGGCACGGAGAAGATCTGGATCCCGGTCGACTGGGCCACGGTCCCCGACGGCGTCTGGATACGGGTGGAGGTCACCTCCGTCGACGGCAGGAAGTCCGCCGAGCCGGTCTATTACCACAACACCGGCTGACCGGGAGGGTCTCCCTCCGGAGCCGCCTCCTGCCGCGGGCCCAGCCGGACGCGCGTTCCCGAATCCCGTCCCCCTGGGCCGGGCAATGTCCGCGCAAGGAACGGACAATGCCGCGGCGGGGCTCGCCTTGGCCCGGCTCCGCCCGCTGATCTCCTTTGCCTGCGCCGCCGCCGATGGCGGCGCGACGTCCGGCCCGTCCACGCCGCTTCGAGATGCCCGCCGCACGGCGTCGTCCACAGGGCGTCCGACGATCGACAAGGAGACCGCACATGAACCGACTTCGTCACCTCCTGCCCGCAGGTCTCGCGGCGGGCGTGCTGGTGGCCGCGACGGCCCTGGCCGCCCCGGCGGCCACCGCCGCCCAGGCCGCGAGCGGGCGCGCGACCGTCGTCACCGCGCTCGACTACTACAGCACGGGCTGGACCTACCTGCAGGTGCCCCCCACGACCCAGGTGCCGGGCTTCGCCCAGCGGGGATTCGACGACAGCGCGTGGCCGACGGGGCAGGCGGGCTTCGGCACCACCAACGGGACCTGCCCGTGGAACAACCAGACGAACGTCAAGACCCCGTGGGCGGTCGACACCGACATCCTGGTGCGCCACTGGCTGCACCTGCCGAGGGACGCGCAGGCCGTGCGCATCCAGGGCACGGTGGACAACGACGCGCAGGTCTACTTCAACGGCCAGCTCGTGCAGAGCGTCAAGAGCGGCAAGTGCGCCGCCGGGGCGATCGACGTCGTGGTGCCCGCGACCTACCTCGACTGCTGCAACCTGCTCGCCGTACGCGGCCACGACGCCGGCGTGGCGGCCTACCTGAACCTCCGGGTGACCTACGTCAAGCCCACGCAGGCGCTCTGACGTTCCCGGCCGTGCGTCGCCCGGCATCGGCCGCGCTGTATCGATCGTGCTGGGCCGGGGACGCGCATTCGGGTTACGGGGATGTGGAGCGGTGATGAAGCTCCCGCGCGGGGCCGGAGCGGCTGGCTCCGGACGGCCCGAGTCGCGGCCCGCGTCCTGTAGCGTGCTGGACATGATCCCACGCATCCCGGTCAGCGTGGATCTGGTCGTGCTCACCGTCAGGTCCCAGCAGCTCAGCGCCCTCGTCTGGCGGCGCGACCGGCCGCCGTACGAGGGCCGGTGGGCGCTTTCCGGCGGCTTCATCAAGCTGGAGGAGGATCTTCCCGCCGCGGCGGCCCGCGTGCTGGCCGAACGGGCCGGCCTTCCCGGGGCGCCGGTCCACCTGGAGCAACTCCAGACCTACGGCTATCCGGACCGCGATCCGCGCCAGCGGGTCGTCAGCGTGGCCTACCTCGGCCTCGCCCCCGACCTGCCCGCGTCCACCGAGGCCCACATGAGCTGGCAGCCGGTGGCCGAGCTGACGGAGATGGCCTTCGACCACCGCAGGATCATGCTCGACGGCGTGGAGCGGGCCAGGGGCAAGCTCGAATACACCTCGCTCGGCGCCGCCTTCTGCCCGCCCGAGTTCACCGTCGCGGAGCTGCGCCGCGTCTACGAGATCGTCTGGGGACGACCGCTCGACCCTCGCAACTTCCACCGGAAGGTCACCAAGACGGAGGGCTTCCTCGTGCCCACCGGGCGTACCACGACCCGGGACGGCGGCCGTCCCGCCATGCTCTACCGCCGAGGCCCCGCCGTTCTGCTGCACCCGCCCATGCTGCGCACCTGACCGGCCGCCGGACCGGCCGCCTGGCCGGGCGGGTGGACGTGCTACTCGCTCCCAGCCGCTCCGCCCCGCCCCTCTGGTCGACTTGGCAGGCAGACGCTCCTTGCAGGCGGTGACCAGGCGCCGTTCTGCCCGTGACCGTCCTCAGGTTTCCTGAGCATCCGGACCGGGAGACCCGGACAGTCGATGATGAATGGTCCGACTCACAGGGATCTTTCAGGATATATTCCGGCCTATGCTGGCTGCGGCCCCCCGCATCTCCGATGCGCAGGCCATTCCCTCCGGACCGTCCCGGCTGCGCGTGCTCGACCTGCTGCGGTTCTGCGCGGCCCTCGGCGTCGTCCTTTTCCATTTCGGCGAGACGCGCGCCTGGGGCACGCCCAACGCCTTCCCCGCGCTGAGCGCCGTGACCATGTTCGGCGTGTACGGCGTGCGCCTGTTCTTCCTGATCAGCGGATTCGTGATCCTCATGAGCGCCTGGGGCCGCACGCCCGGCCACTTCGCGGCGTCGCGGATCGCCCGGCTGTTCCCGGCCTACTGGGCGAGCGTGCTCGCCCTGGGCGGCCTGGCCGTCGGCGGGCTGATCACCGATCACCGGCCGAGCCTCACCGAACTGCTGGCCAACATCACGATGCTCCAGCACGGCTTCGGCGTACGCGACCTGGAGATCGTCTACTGGACGCTGTGGCAGGAACTGGTCTTCTACGCCCTCATCGCCTGCCTCGCGGCCGTGGGGATCACCTACCGCCGGTGCCTGGCCTTCATGGGGGCATGGGTGCTGCTGCTGGCGATCGCCGACCGGGTGAACGCCGACCTGCTGCAGGCGGTGCTCGTCCCGTTCAGCGCGCCGTACTTCATCGCGGGGATGGCCCTCTATCTCGTCCACCGCTTCGGCGGGTCGCTGTTCCCCTGGCTGTTCGTGGGCGTGGGCTGGACGCTCGGGCTCTACACGGCGCTGGACGGGGAGCCCACGGCGGTCCGGAAATACGGGCAGGCGCTGGGCTCGGCGCTCGTGGTGGGTGTGATCTCACTGATCTTCCTGGTGATGATCCTCGTGGCGCTCGGCGCGTTCGACCGGATCGACTGGCGGTGGCTCACCTTCCTCGGCGCGCTGACCTACCCGCTGTACCTCTTCCACCACCACGTCGGGTTCCTGCTGATCCAGTGGCTTCACCCGGCGCTGGGCAACCGCCTCACGCTCCCGCTGGCCGTGGCCGCCGCGCTCCTGGTGGCGTACGCCGTGCACCGGCTGGTCGAGCGGCCCCTGCAGCCCCGGATGCGCGCGGCCCTCGACCGCTCGCTCACGGCCGACGCCGGCCGCGTCCCCCTGACGGAGACGGCGGCCGTCTCTCCCGTGTCCTCGATACCCGCGCCGGTGCCCACAGCGGTGCCCGCGGCGGTCTCCTCGCCGGCGCCGTACGCGGAGACGACGCCCGGAGCCTCCTATTTGCCGCGGGGCGGGTAGACCTCGCCGGGGCGCAGCGTGCGGCCCTGCAGCAGGGTCGTCAGCGTGACGAACTTGTAGTGCTGCTTCTCCAGCGCGGTGAGCACGCCCGGCATGGCCTTGACCGTCTCGGGGACGATGTCGTGCAGCAGGATCACGCCGTTGCGCTTGGCGAGCTTCAGCGTGCGCTTGGCGATCACCTTGGTGTCGCGGGCCTGCCAGTCGAGCGTGGACCCCGTCCACAGGATCTGCGGCAGCCCGAGGTCGGCCATGAGACTCGCGATCCTGGAGTCCGTCGCGCCGTTCGGCGGGCGCATGTAATCCGGCATCTTGCCGATCGTCTGATTGATGATGTTCGAGGTGCTCGAGACCTCTTCGAGCACCTCACTGTCGGACAGCTTGGTGAGCGAGGGGTGGGTCCACGTGTGGTTGCCGATGTCGTGCCCCTCCTCGTAGATCCGCCGGGTGAGCTCGGGACGGTAGGCGACCTTCCTGCCGAGCAGGAAGAAGGTGGCCTTCGCCTTGTGCTTCTTCAGCGTGTCGAGCAGCGCCGGGGTGTAGGGCCACGGGCCGTCGTCGAAGGTGAGGGCGATGCACTTGTACCGGGCGCAGTACGGCTCGTCCTTCTTCTTCACCTCGGCCTTCTTCACCTCGGCCGGGGTCGCGGCCTTCGCGGTCACGGCCACCGCCTCGGTGGTCGCGGCGGTCGCGGGTCCGGCCGCGGTGGGGACGACGCACACGCCGGCTGCGCAGGCGCCGGCCATCACGATTCTCGCTTTCCGCCACATGCCGCTGGATCTTACTGCTTGTCTTCGAATCCGAAATTTGCCGAACCGCTCGTCAAAGCGGCGGAACGGCGTTCTTGGCCCGCTGGAGGGCGAGTTCGGGCCACCACGTGCCTCCGTAAGGCGGGACGACGCCGTACACCGGGTCCGTGGGGCCGCCCTCGCCGCGGTCGCACCGGTCGTCGGACATGCCGGCCGGCCGCACCCACAGGTACGCGTCCACGAGCGCGCCGCCGGTGCGGGTGGTCGGCCGTACACCGGCGCCGCGTCCCGGCGGGTTGCACCAGTCCTGAGGGTCCTTGTATCTGCCCGCGGGCGGGGTCCACTCGCCCTTGCCGTTCCTGCTCGTGTCGATCACGAAGTGGGGGAGCCCGGCCGTCCCCGCGTCCGTCCCTGCGTCGGCGCAGGCGCGGCCGCGGGCCGACGACTTGGTCGTGACACAGGCGGCGAGGCGGGTGCCGTACGCGACGAGCTGGTCGGTCCTCTGATATCCGGACACGTTGAGGTAGAAGCCGTCCGCGTCGGCGATCCCGGCATCGACCAGCCGAGTCGCGGTGACCTCAGGCGACGGCCAGCCGTCCAGGCTGCCGTCGAGGTAGACGGCGGTGTTCGGCAGCGCGCCGAGCCGCTTGACGGCCGAGGCGAGCATGCGCAGCCTGGCGCGCTGGTCGGCGGCGTCGCCCAGCGAGCAGTCCGGCGAGCCGGGCAACTCCGCCAGGCTGTTCGGTTCCAGCACGAACACCGCCCTGCGGTCGCCGACCGCCGACGCGAGCGCGTCGATCCAGGCGAGGTAGTCCGCCGAGTCCGCCGCGCCGCCGTCCTCGTTGCACGCCCGCAGCGGGATGTGGTCGGTGACGAAGACCGGAACCGCGTCCTGCCGCGCCGCGGCCTCAAGAGTGGCGCTCGCCGTACGGGCGGCCTCGGCCGCGTCCGTCGGGCCGAGCCACACGGCCCTGGGCACCGCGGCCAGCTTCCGCATCAGCGCGGCGTCACCGGCCCGGCCCGCCGCCTGCCAGACGTCCGCCTGGTGCGCCTCGTCGCCGGTCGGGCTCGCGTAGAGCCGTACGGCCTGCCCGCGCAGCGGGTTGCCGCCGGAGGCGCTCGCGGTGGTGACCGCCGGCGGCTGGGGAGACGGCCCGGGGTCCCCGGACGACGTCGCCCGGACGGCGACGACCACGCCCGCCGTGACCACGACGGCGGTGGCGGCGGCGGCGGCGATTCCGGCGCCCAGGCGCGACCGGCGGCCCGTCCCTCCCGCCGCCGTCGTCGCCGTCGCCGGTGCCGCGATGTCCGCCCGGTGCTGCGTGACGTCCTGCCGTACGCTCTCCGGCGCGGGCTCGATGGGCTCGTGGCCGGTCAGCATCTCGATCAGCCGCTGCGCGGTGGGGCGCAGGGCAGGGTCCTTCGCCAGCGCCAGGTCGACGATCGACCGCAGCCGGGGGTCGAGGCCCGAGATGTGCGGAGGCTCGTGCAGCACCCGGTAGAGGATGCTCGGAATCGACCCGCCGCTGAACGGCGCCCGGCCCGAGGCGGTGTACGCCACCAGGGCGCCCCAGGCGAAGATGTCGGACGCCGGGGTCAGCCGGTCGCCCTTCGCCTGCTCGGGCGACATGAAGGACGGGGTTCCCGCGACGATGCCGCTGATGTCCGCGGTGGCGTCGGCGACATGGGCGATGCCGAAGTCGATGACCTTGGGACCGACCGGCGACAGCAGCACGTTCGACGGCTTGAGGTCGCGGTGGATCACCCCCGCGCTGTGGATCGCCTGTAAGGCCACGGCCACGTTGACCGCCACCGCCTCCAGGCTCGACCCCGACAGCGGCCCGCGCTCCCGCACGACCTCCTGCAGGGTGGGCCCGGGGACGTACTCGGTGGCGAGGTAGGCGACGTCGCCGTCCAGCCCCGCGCCGAGGACGGCGGCGGTGCAGAAGCGGGCGACCCGCTGCGCGGCGGCGACCTCGCGCTGGAACCTGCGCCGGAAGTCGGGGTCGGCCGCCCACTGCGGGTGGATCACCTTGACCGCCGCGTCGCGGCCCTCGTCGTCCCGGCCGAGGTAGACGGTGCCCATGCCGCCCTGGCCGAGCCTGCCGAGGATGCGGAACGGCCCGATCCGCAGGGGATCGCCGTCCCGCGGTCCGTCGTCCTCCGCGCCGCTCGTCATGCTCTCCCCGCTCGCCGGTTACCGCGTGATCCTAACCACGCGATCCCCGGCCCACCAGCGAGGTACAGCGAGCGTCAAGGGCCTTGAAAGCACCCCGGGACAAACTGCTCGCAACAACGAAGAAAGGACCCCAGCCATGACCCTCACCCGCTCCCTGGCAGGCATCACGCTCGCGGCCGGCATCCTCGCCCTCGCCCCGCTCGCCACCGCCACGGCGGCCCAGGCCGCCGCGCCCAAGCCCTGGGGCCCTTACTACGCGGCCGGGTCGGCGGCCAAGGTGAGCGGCTCGCTGACCGCCGCGGCCAAGGACGACCCGAGCAGGCCCGCGCCGTACGTCAAGGTCACCGGCAGCGTCACCAGCCTGACCCACAAGGCGTCCACCTGCGGCTGGGCCCTGTTCCGCGTCAGCTACTTCGACGCCGCCAACCAGCCGCACCTGGCCTACCGCAACTACCGCACCTGCTCGTACGGCGCGAAGAAGACCTTCGCCTTCACCGTCAGGAACGTCGGCGAGGTCGAGCTCAAGACCTGCTCCGAGACCAAGGCCGCCAAGCCGTCCCTCAACTGCCAGTACGCCGGCACCTGGAAGACGCTCTACGCCTACTACAAGTAGGGCCGGCGCGTCATCCACAGGGGGTGTGCGGGGTGCCGCGCGAACAGGCGGATCTCCTATCGTTAGGACATGCCTCGATTCCGCTCGATCCTCGACACCATGCCGGCCTACAAGCCGGGCAAGGCCGTGGTCTCCCCGGACGGCCGGTCCTACAAGCTGTCCTCCAACGAGAGCCCCTTCGGACCCCTGCCGTCGGTGGTGGAGGCGATCGCGCGGGCGGCCACGGAGGTCCACCGCTACCCCGACCCCGGCGCGGTCCGGCTCACCGAGACGCTCGCCGAGCGGTTCGGCGTGCCGTACGACCATGTCGCGCTGGGCGCCGGATCGGTGGCGGTCGCCCAGCAGATCCTGGAGGCGGTCGGCGAGCCCGGCGCCGACGTGGTGTACGCCTGGCGCTCGTTCGAGGCCTACCCGCTGCTGGTCGGCCTCTCGGGCGCCAACGCGGTCGAGGTGCCGCTGCGCGACGAGACGCACGACCTCGACGCCATGGCCGACGCCATCACGCCGGAGACGCGCCTGGTCTTCGTGTGCAACCCCAACAACCCGACCGGCACGGTGAACCGGGCCGACGAGCTCGTGCGGTTCCTCGACCGCGTGCCCGAGAACGTCACCGTCGTCCTCGACGAGGCCTACCGGGAGTACGTCAGGGACGCGGACGTGCCGGACGGCCTCACGCTCTACCGCGAGCGCCCCAACGTCGCCGTCCTGCGCACGTTCTCCAAGGCGTACGGCCTGGCGGGGCTGCGGGTCGGCTACCTCATCGGGCACGAGCCGGTGGCCGCCGCCGTCCGCAAGACGCTGCTGCCCTTCGCGGTCAACCACCTCGCCCAGGCGGCCGCGATCGCGTCCTTGCACGCCGAGGACGAGTTGCAGGAGCGGGTCGAGACCGTGATCAAGGAGCGCACCCGCGTCAGGGAGGCGCTGCTGTCGCAGGGCTGGAGCGTCCCGCCCACCGAGGCCAACTTCGTCTGGCTGCGCCTCGGCGAGCGGACGATGGAGTTCGCCGCGAAGTGCGCGGCCGTGGGCGTCGCCGTGCGCCCGTTCGACGGGGAGGGCGCCCGGATCTCCATCGGCGACCGCGAGGCCAACGACGTCTTCCTCGCCGCCGCCGAGGCGTTCCGGCAGGCTTCCTAACGGGCCAGGTACTGCTGGACGAGCTCGTCCGTGGTCCGCCTCACCTGGTCGAGGTCGGCGCCATGCTTGACCAGGACCTGGGCCGCCACGCTCTCGCGATCGCGGACGAGCGCGAGCAGGATGTGCTCGGTGCCGATGTAGTCGAGGCCGCGCTGCTCGGACTCCTGGTTCGACATCCGGAGGACCTCGCCGGCCGACGGGGTGAACGGAAGGGGCTCCGGCGTGGCGGGCCGGCCGTGGCCGACGATCTCCTTGACCTGGAGGCGCACGTCCTCGAGGGTCAGACCCAGGCCCAGGAGAACCTGGGCGGCCACGCCCTCACCCTCGTGGATCAGACCGAGGAGGATGTGCTCGGTGCCGATGGAGTCGTGGTCGAGCATCCTGGCCTCGGCCTGGGACAGGGCGACGACACGTCGTGCTCGGTTGGTGAGCTTCTCGAACATCCGCGGCTCCTCGCAAAGCGGTCAGTGAACCCATCCGGGGTCCGATGAATAGTTGTCTACGTGGTTTCTGCTGTCGTGAGTGGATTGTGGTTGACGGTAGTAGATCTCTGCCGCTTCGGCCGACCGCTGCGGGCTCCGCGAGGCGCGCGGGACCCGTGGATTTACCAATGCGAATATCGCGGGATAATCGGCGGATCGCAGCGAAATCAATCGGCCGATTCGGTCACGGCCTCGAATTACCGGTCTCGCTCTCGCGCTTCATCGAGCCGGTTCGGTATCACGATTCGGTGGTCGGCCGGGACGCCGCGACGCGTCCGGAATCCGCGGGGGTTTCCTCCGCCGCCGGCGTCGCGGTCCGGCCACGGCGCTCGGTGGAGACCACCAGCGCGACCCCCACGACGATCAGGGCTCCCGCCACGAGCATGGCCGCGGTGACCGGCTCGGACAGGACCGCCATCCCGAGGATCACCGCCACCACCGGGTTCACGTACGCGTAGGTGGACACGAGCGAGATCGGCGCGTGGCCGAGCAGCCAGATGTACGAGGTGAAGCCCACCAGGGAGCCCACCAGCACCAGGTAGGCCAGGGCCGCCCACGACTGCCAGCTCACCGCGCCGACGTGCAGCCGCTCGCCCTGCACGAGGCCCATGACCAGCAGTGCGCCGCCGCCCACCGCCATCTCGACCGTGCTGGCCACGAAGGGGTTGGCCGGCATCGGGATCCGCGGCGAGATGAACGACCCCACCGACCACGACAGCGAGCCCAGCAGCACCACGGTGATGCCCACTCCGCTGCCGGACGCGCCACCGCCCCGGAGCGAGAGGAAGGCGACTCCGGCGAAGCCCACCAGCACGCCGGCCAGCGTCAGCACGTGCGGCCGGTCCCTGAAGACCGTCCTGAGCACGATCAGCCACAGCGGGGTGGAGGCGACGAGCAGCGCGGCCAGACCGCTGGAGATGTGCTGCTCGGCCACGGCGACCATGCCGTTGCCTCCGGCGAGAAGCAGGAGCCCGACCAGCGCGGCGCCGCCGAACTGCCGCCACGTCATCTGGAACGGCACGGCCCTGACGAGCAGGACCGTGCCGAGGACCAGCGCCGCCGCGACGAAACGGAGCCCGCCGCTCGTCATCGGCGGAAGGGTCTGGATGGCGATCGCGATGCCGAGGTACGTCGAGCCCCACACCACGTACACGGCCGCCAGCGCCAGCCACACCCGTACGTCATGACCGTTTCGTTCCATGGGTCATGACAATAGACCTGTCGCTTATGGACGGTGATTACCGGTTCAGCTTCTCCACGATCAGCCGGTAGAGCTGTCGCGGCCGGCCGGGCTGGGGGGTGCGGTTGGGCGGGAGCGGCCACGCGAGTCCCTCGTCAACCAGCGTGCGCAGCAACCGCCTGGCCGTGCGCGGGGTCACTCCGAGCATGCGCCCGGCGCCCTCCGCGTCCACGACCGTGTCCCCGCCCTCCAGCTTGGCGGCCAGGCGCGCCAGCACCTCGACCCCCTTGGGCTTCACCGGCCCGCCCGGCTGGGGCGGCATCCGGGGCGGCGGCACCAGTGCGCGGCCCTCCCGGTCCACCGCGAAGCCCTGCGGCTGCTTGCCGCCCTGGGTGCGGGCGAGCGCGCCCCTCGCGTGCGTCTCGGCCTCGTGCGTGGTGCGGCCCATCCCCACACCCACCTCGACGGCCAGGCCCAGCTCCTCGCGGATCCGCGCGGCGAACGGCAGCACCCGGAACCCGTCCGTGGCCGTCGCGATCGAGCCCTTCGTCGCCACCACGAGGTAGCTGTGGTCGTCGATCGGCCACACGCTCGCGTTGATCCGGTTGGCCTCCTGCACCAGCAGGCGGTGCAGCGACAGCCGCAGCTCGTCGCGCCAGTAACGCGGCGCGGCCCGCCGTACCGGCTCCC
>NZ_BOOF01000016.1 GCF_016863095.1 Microbispora siamensis
CCCGCCGTACCGGCTCGCGCAGCGTCGGCACCTCGACCAGCACGACCGTGAGCTGCGACTCCTCCAGCCGGTGCCGGGCGCCGAGCAGCGCCGCCGTGTGCAGTGCCGTACGGACGGCCGCGGAGGTCGGCCGGATCGGCACCACCGGCACCCCGGCGGCGCTCAGCCGGTCGGCCACGCCCTGGACGCACGTGAGCGCGCCCGTCGTGGCCCCCTGGCGGAACAGCCGCTCGTGGAAGGCCGTGATCGTACCGACCGGGCCCGGCTCGTCACGGCTGTGCACCTCGCCCGAGGAGAGGTTGAGGTCGCTGTACGCCTCGTCGATGTCCGGCCGGCCGAGCACGTCGAGGCTCACCCGGCGCGGATCGATCCGCTCGTCCAGCGCTGCCCGCGCGATCGCCGCCACGAGCGCGGCCCCGCCGAGCTGCACGTGCGTGGCGGGCATCGTCAGCACGCCGGCCCGCCGGGCGAGCTCGAAAGGCACCGGACTCGCGAACAGGCACGCGTCCACACCCGGACCGAGCCGGGTCACCTTGTCCGCCGCCTCCTGCTCGTCCCGGTACGCGGCGGCGACCAGCCGGCAGGGCACCGGGGCAGCCGAGTGCCCCATGAGCATCACCCGCTCGACCAGATCGTGCGACCCCACCACTCCGATGGTGAGGTCGGGTGTCACCGTGCCCAGACGTGACCCGCGCGGAGTGTCTTCCGTGCGCTCGACCAATGTTCGTCCCATCCCACGTCGCCCTCGTTGTTGTGGCTTCTCTTTGGAACGATCGCTGGTTAAGGCCGTAATGTCACGCCCAGATTTGCCGGAATACCATTCTGGGTGGTCTCGGCGGTTCCGTAAATCGGAAGGTCCCCGCTGGTCAGGGCATTAGTAAAGGTTTCCGGACTCAGCCCTCGTCCGAAGTGGAAATTTCACGCACCACATCTGCACCAAGGGCCTGCATACGCTGTGCGAGCGCGGCGTGACCGCGGTCGATGAGATATCCGGACCCGATCGTGGTCTCGCCCTCCGCCGCGAGACCGGCGAGCACGAGTGCGATTCCCGACCGCAGGTCGTGCGCCGTCACCTCGGTGCCGTGCAGCGGCGTCGGACCGTGCACGACCGCCCGGCTGCCCTCGACCTCGACGTTCGCCCCCATCTTGTTCAGCTCGCCCGCGAGCGCGAAGCGGCCGTCGAAGATGCGCTCGTGGATGTAGCTGGAGCCCTCCGCGAGGCAGGCCACGGTCATCAGCGGCGACTGCAGGTCGGTCGCGAAGCCGGGGTAGGTGTCGGTGATGACGTTGATCGGGCGCAGCGGGCGGTTGCGGCGGACCTGGAGCACCGCGCCGTGGTTCTCGAACTCGACGCCCATCTGCTCCAGCTTCCACCGGACCACGCCGAGGTGCTCCAGGGAGGCGCCGACCAGGCTGACCTCGCCTCCGGTGATCGCCGCGGCCATGGCGAACACGCCCGCGTCGAGCCGGTCGGGCATGACCGTGTGCTCGACCGCGGTCAGCTCGTCCACGCCCTCGACCGTGATGAAGCCCGTGCCGCCGCCGCGAATGCGCGCGCCCATCCGGGTCAGCATCGTGATGACGTCGAGCACCTCGGGTTCGAGGGCGGCGTTCTCGATGACGGTGGTGCCCCGCGCCAGCGAGGCCGCCATGATCAGGTTCTCGGTGCCGGTGTGCGACGGGGTGTCGAGGTACAGCGGAGCGCCGACAAGGCCGCCGGCCTTGATGTGGATGACGGCCTCGCCCTCGTCCACCATCGCGCCCAGGCGCTTGTAGCCCAGGTAGTGGAAGTCGAGGTTGCGGCTGCCGAGGTTGCATCCGCCGATGCCCTCGATGATCGCCTCACCGAGGCGGTGGAGCAGCGCGGGGACGAACAGCACCGATCCCCGGAACCGGCGGGCGATCTCCGCGGGCAGGACCGGGCTGGTCAGGCGGGAGGCGTCGATGACGAGCGTCCGCTCGCTCTCGTGGAACTCCACCTTCGCGCCGACGGCCTGGGCGAGTTCCACCGCCCGGCGCACGTCCTCGATGACGGGCACGTTGCGGAGCACCGTGCGGCCCTCGGCCGCGAGCAGCGCCGCCCCGATCATGGGCAGTACGGCGTTCTTCGCGCCCTGGATGAAGGCGGTTCCACGCAGTACGTTGCCACCGCGCACGCGGTAACGGACCATGAATTCGACTCCTATTTCGGGGGAAGGGTGGGGGACTCCCGTCAGCCGGCAGCCGAGTCGTCGGCGAGGACGATCGGCCTAGAGTAGCCGCTGTCCCGGGAGCTTCGGGGAGGAACTACCCCCAGAACGAATGGGGGAACGGGTCACTTGAGACTACTTGTGTGACCTGTGTGATTCAGCCGCGGAAGCGCTCGCCGGTGAGCCGCTCGTACGCCTCGACGTAGCGGCTGCGGGTGCGCTCGACGATCTCGTCGGGCAGCGGCGGGGGCGCCTCACCCGACGACCTGTCCCAGCCCGACTCGGGGGACAGCAGCCAGTCCCTGACGAACTGCTTGTCGAACGACGGCTGGGAGCGGCCCGGCTCCCATTGGTCCAGCGGCCAGAAGCGGGAGGAGTCGGGCGTCAGCACTTCGTCGCCGAGCGTCAGCACGCCGTCGGCGTCCCAGCCCAGCTCGATCTTCGTGTCGGCCAGGATGATGCCACGTTCCAAAGCGATCTCGGCCCCGCGGCTGTAGACGTCGAGGGTGATCCGGCGCAGCCGCTCGGCCACGTCCTCGCCCACCTCCGCCGCGACCTCCTCGTACGTCATGGGCTCGTCGTGCTCGCCCATGGGGGCCTTGGACGACGGGGTGAAGATCGGTTCGGGCAGCCGGGACCCGTCGGTGAGCCCTTCAGGGAGCCGTACGCCGGAGACGACGCCCTCCCTGCGGTAGTCCACGAGCCCGGAGCCGGTGAGGTAGCCGCGGGCCACGCACTCCACCGGCACCATCCGCAGTCTGCGGCACAGCACTCCGCGACCGGCGAACTCCGCCGGGACGTCGGTCGAGACCACGTGGTTGGGGACGACGTCCTTGAGCTGCTCGAACCACCACAGCGACAGCCGGGTGAGGATCTCCCCCTTGTCGGGGATGCCGGGTTCGAGCACGTAGTCGAAGGCCGAGATGCGGTCGGACGCGACCATCAGCAGCAGCCCGTCGGGGGTCTCGTAGAGGTCGCGTACCTTACCGGAGTGCAGGTGCTTCACCGTTCCATCTTCCCAGCTCTCCCGTGCGCCCGAAGCAGGGGGAGCGCACGGGGAGAGCCGAGCGTCAGGAGGAGGCGGCGGTCAGGGCGATGTCGGAGCGGTGGTGGGAGCCGCGCAGGGTGATCTGCTCCAGCGCCTCGTAGGCCCGGGCCCTGGCCTGGGCGACGTCGGCGCCCGTGCCGACCACGTTGAGCACCCGCCCGCCGTTCGACACGAGCCGGTTGTCCTCGTCCAGCGTCGTGCCCGCGTGCAGCACGTACGCGCCCTCGACCGTCACCGGGAGCCCCGCGATCGGGTCGCCCTTCACCGGGTCGGCCGGGTAGTTCTCCGCGGCGAGCACCACGGTCACGGCGGCCCCGTCACGCCACCGCAGCGGCGGGTGCCCGGCGAGCGTGCCGGTCGCGCACGCGAGCAGCAGTTCTCCCAGGGGGGTCTCCAGCCGGTCGAGCACGACCTGGGTCTCCGGGTCGCCGAACCGCGCGTTGAACTCGATCACCCGGGGGCCGTCCGCGGTCAGCGCCAGCCCGGCGTACAGCACTCCCGTGTACGGCGTGCCGCGCCGCGCCATCTCCGCCACGGTCGGGCGCACGATCTCGGCCATCACCCGCTCGGACAGGTCCTCCGGCGCCCACGGCAGCGGGGTGTAGGCCCCCATGCCGCCGGTGTTGGGGCCCTTGTCGCCGTCGTAGGCCCGCTTGAAGTCCTGGGCCGGCTGCAGCGCCACCGCGTCCGTCCCGTCGCACAGCGCGAACAGCGACACCTCGGGACCGGCGAGGTACTCCTCGATGACGACCCGCCCGCACGCCCCGGCGTGCTCCAGGGCCTCCTCGCGGCTGTCGGTCACGACCACGCCCTTGCCCGCGGCCAGGCCGTCGTCCTTCACGACGTACGGCGGGCCGAACGCGTCGAGCGCCGCCGTGGCCTCCTCCTCCGTCGTGCAGGTGTACGCGCGCGCGGTCGGCACCCCGGCGGCGGTCATCACGTCCTTCGCGAAGGCCTTGGACCCCTCGATCCGCGCCGCCTCCGCCGACGGGCCGAAGCAGGCGATCCCGGCGGCCCTGACGGCGTCGGCGACGCCGGCGACCAGCGGCGCCTCGGGGCCGATCACGACGAGGCCGGCGCCCAGCCGCTCGGCGAGCGCCGTCACCGCCGCGCCGTCGGTCGGTGTGACCTGGTGCAGAGTGGCCACTTCCGCGATCCCGGCGTTGCCGGGGGCGCAGTGGACTTCTTCGACGGCGGGGTCGAGCCGCAGGGCCCGGCACAGAGCGTGCTCGCGACCCCCGGAACCGATGACAAGTACGCGCACCCGACCATTGTCGCAGTGGTCGGCCGCCTTCCGGTCTCAGGTATGGCGCCCGGGTGGATGCGGACGACGCCTGCCCCGTTTTAAGCGGGGATACACAGCGATGGCCAGTTTGTTCGGGCTGTTTTTGGCAAGAAGTGCATGATCGGTGGCACTTGACGCGGGTACCCTGGAACAGGTGTCCAACGGCCGTGTGGTAGGTTAGATAGGCTTCGCGCTGTCTCGTGGCGATTGGAGGTGGTCTGGGATGAATTCTGGTGATCCCGTCAGTACGTGCTCGCGCACGTACGTCGTGCGCATTCCCGACCACTCCGAAACTGAAGCCCGAGGGGCAGCTCACGCCTGTATGAAGGGGTGACATCACGTCGCGCGTAGAGCGTGCCGGCTCGGGCGGGAAGGGACCGCCATGCGCTCCTCTCTGCTCTTTCCCCGCATCAACAGGCACACCCGCGTCATGTCCACGCACCTCGGCGCCGCGCCGGTGAACGCCGATCCGGTCGTCCGCTGCGTGCCGCCGAGCAACTCCCTCGTCGAGTTCGGCGCGTACATCGGCGGCAAGAAGGTCGACGCCGGAGGCATTCCCGAGGCCGTGCGCCTGGTCCGGGAGCACAACGAGGCCAACGAGGTGCCCGACGCGTACGTCTGGGTCGGGCTGCACGAGCCCGCCGCGCCCGAGGTCGAGTGGCTCGCCGACGTGTTCGGCCTGCACCCGCTCGCCGTCGAGGACGCCATCAAGGCCCACCAGCGGCCCAAGGTCGAGCGCTACGGCGACTCGCTGTTCGTGGTGCTCAAGACCGTCGCGTTCCTCGACCACGAGGTGTCGGCGGCGAGCAGCGAGATCATCGGCACCGGCGAGATCATGGTGTTCGTCGGGCCCGACTTCGTCGTGACCGTACGGCACGGGCGGCACTGTCCGCTCGGCGACGTCCGCGAGAAGCTGGAGTCGAAGCCGAAGCTGATCGGCCGCGGTCCCACGGGTGTCCTCCACGCCATCGCCGACCACGTCGTGGACAAGTACCTGCAGGTCGCCGACCTCATGCAGGCCGAGCTCGAAGAGGTCGAGGCGGCCGTCTTCGCCGAGGTCAGCTCCCGCGACATCAACAGGATCTACCAGCTCAAGCGCGAGATGCTGGAGCTCAAGCGGGCCGTCGGACCGCTCCAGACCCCCTTCAACGCCCTTCCCCAGCGGCGCAGCATCCCCTCCGAGATGCGTGAGTACTTCCGCGACGTCGGAGACCACCTGTCCCGCGTGTGCGAGCAGGTCCAGGCGTCCAACGAGCTGTCCGACTCGATCCTCCAGGCTGCGCTGGCCCGCTCCAACGCCCTCGCGAACGAGGACATGCGCAAGATCTCCTCCTGGGTGGCGATCATCTCGGTCCCCACGATGATCGCCGGCATCTACGGCATGAACTTCGACCACATGCCCGAGCTCAAGTCCGTTTACGGCTACCCCGTCGTGATCGGCGTCATGGTCGTCGCCTGCACGCTCCTGCACCGCGCCTTCCGCCGCAACGGCTGGCTCTGACCGCCCTTCCCCCGGGACGCCGCCCCACGTGCGTCCCGGCGGGCGTCTCCTGCTCGCCAGGACGCGCGTGTGCCCGATCAGGCGGCGCGACCGGCCTTCAGCAAGGCCGCGGTGTCGACGACGCGGCGGGCCTGATGACGGGCCGCCTGCAGGGACACCTCGCCGGGTGCACCGTCACCGGCCACGTGCGAGGTGCCGTACGGATTGCCTGACTGGAACTGGATGGGGTCGGTGTAGCCGGGAGGCACGATGATGCCGCCCCAGTGGTAGAACGTGTTCCCCAGCGCCAGGAGGGTGGATTCCTGTCCGCCGTGGGCGGTGTTGGAGGCGGTGAAGGCCGAGTACACCTTGTCCGCGAGCTTGCCCTGGTACCACAGGGGGCCGGTGGTGTCGATGAACGCCCTGAGCTGGCCGGCCGGGTTGCCGAAGCGGCTGGGGGTGCCGAACAGCACCGCGTCGGCCCACTCCAGGTCGTCGAGGCCGGCCTCGGCGACGTCGGCGGTGTCCCGGAGGTGCGCGACCCACTCCGGCCTGGAGCCGACGACTTCCGGCGGGGCCGTCTCCGCGACCTTGCGCAGTCTCACGTGTGCGCCGGCCTTCTCCGCGCCCTCGACGGCGGCCTGCGCCAAGGCGTGCACGGTGCCGGTGGCACTGTAGTAGACGATCGCGACGTTGACGGGTTCCATGATCGGTTTCCTTCCTCAGGGTCGGTCTCAGCGGTAGGACGACACACCCCGTCGGAATGTGAGGCGACGCCGCGACCTCACACTTCGGTGGGATGTCTCGTCGAACCGAGTGAGGACGGATGCGACCAAGGGAGCCGGCGACACCATGACCAACCCATCCGGGCCGGGACACGGCCGGCCCGACCCCAGCCTGAGCGTGATCATGAGCGAGCGGCGCCGGTTGATCAACCTCGCGTACCGGCTCCTCGGCTCCCTGGCCGATGCCGAGGACGTCGTGCAGGAGACCTACGCCCGCTGGTACGCCATGCCGCGGCAGCGGCAGGATGCCGTCGGGTCCCCCGGCGGCTGGCTGACGACGGTCGCCAGTCGCATCTGCCTGGACCTGCTCGGCTCGGCGCGGGCCCGGCGGGAGCGCTACGTGGGCGAATGGATCCCGGAGCCGCTGCCCGAGCCCGCGGAGTGGATCGACGGGCGGCCGGGCGGTGCCACGGTCGATCCGGCCGACCGGGTCACCCTCGACGAATCCGTCAACATGGCCTTCCTCGTCGTGCTCGACTCGATGACCCCGGCCGAGCGCGTCGCGTTCATCCTGCACGACGTCTTCCGCTACTCCTTCGCCGAGGTGGCCGAGATCGTCGGCCGCACCCCGGCGGCATGCCGCCAGCTGGCCTCATCGGCCCGCCGCCGCATCCGCGACTCACGGGTCCCCGCGACCCCGGCGGCCCGGCGTGCCGGCATCGTGAGGGAATTCAAACAGGCGTGGGAAGCCAAGGACATCGACGCCCTCATCGGCCTCCTCGCCCCCGACGCCACGGCGACCGGCGACGGCGGCGGACTCGTCGGCGCCGCGCTTCGTCCGGTCGAAGGCGCCGAGCAGATCGCGCGCTTCTTCGCGGACCGGGCCAGGGCGGTGCCCGGCGTGACGATTCTGGAGTGCACGGTCAACGGCCAGCCCGGTCTGGTGGGCCGGCAGGACGGCGTCACCGTGTCGGTGATGGCGTTCGACGTCGCAGGCGACCGGATCACGCACATCTGGGCGGTACTCAACCCCGACAAGCTCCGGCCTTGGACGACGGGCTGACAACCATGGCATCCGTTCGGCCGGCGGGATCCGGATGCGTACGCTTCGTGACCGCAATCATGAGCAATCAGTCATTGCGATATGTCAGATGATGTTGTTAGGTGGGGGGAGCGGGCCGCTCGACACATCGACCGTTTCCACTCTCGCAGGAGCGTGTCATGACAGAGGCGACACCCCGGCTGGCAACTTATCCTCTCACTCGGGAACGTGCCTTCGATCCGCCGGACGAACTGGCACGTCGCCGCGCTGAGGCGCCGATCCAGCGGATGACGTACGCGGACGGGCACGAGGGCTGGCTGGTGACGGGGTACGCGGAGTCGCGCGCCATCCTGGCCGACAACCGCTTCAGCAGCCGCCCCGAACTGCTGCACTCGCCGATCCCCCAGCGCGGGGAGTTCCGCCGTGAGCCGCTGACACCGGGGTTCTTCATCCGCATGGATCCCCCCGCGCACACCCGCTACCGCCGCCTCCTGACCGGGCAGTTCACCGTGCGGCGGATGAAGACGCTCGAACCGAGGATCCAGGAGATCACCGAGAGCCGCCTCGACGCCATGGAGCGCGAGGGCGCCCCCGCCGACCTCGTCGAGTCCTTCGCGCTGCCCATCCCCTCCCTGGTGATCTGCGAACTGCTCGGCGTGCCGTACGAGGACCGGGAGAAGTTCCAGCGCGACTCGGCGGTGCTGCTGAACCTGGACTCCTCGATAGAGGACGTCCGGGCGGCTGTGCAGGACCTGTACTCCTACCTGCACGGTCTCGTCACGATGAAGGCGGAGGAACCCGCCGACGACATACTGAGCGGCCTGGTCGCGGGCGGGGAACTGACGACCGAGGAGATCGGCGGCATCGGGCTGCTGCTGCTCATCGCGGGGCACGAGACGACCGCCAACATGCTCGGCCTCGGCACGTTCGCGCTGCTGACGAACCCGGACCAGCTCGCCGTCGTACGGGACGACCCGGCCGCCGTCGAGAACGCGGTGGAGGAACTGCTGCGCTACCTCAGCATCGTGCACATCGGGCCGACCCGTACGGCCCTGGAGGACGTGGAGGTCGGCGGCGCCCTGATCAGGGCCGGCGAGTCGGTGACGATGTCCGTCGGGGCGGCGAACCGGGATCCCGAGCGGTTCGAGGGCGGCGACGCCCTCGACGTGACCCGGCCGGCGCACGGGCACCTGAGCTTCGGGCACGGCATCCACCAGTGCCTGGGCCAGCAGCTCGCCAGGATCGAGATGCGCATCGCCTATCCCGCGCTGCTGCGCCGCTTCCCCAACCTGCGCCTGGCCGTGCCCGCGCGGGAGGTACCGTTGCGGTCCAATATGGCGATCTACGGTGTGCACCGCCTGCCGGTGCTGTGGTGAGGAAAGTCGCTGGGGGAACGATGAAGATCAAGGCGGACACCGGACGGTGTATCGGCGCGGGGATGTGCGTGCTCACGCTGCCCCAGGTGTTCGATCAGAGCGAGGACGACGGGACGGTCGTGGTGCTCGACGCCGAGCCCTCGGCCGACCTCGCGCCCGCCGTGAACAGGGCCGTGCAGCTCTGTCCGTCCGGCGCGCTGTCCGTGGAGGAGTGAGCCCGTACGGGCTGTGTGACGGCGACACGCTGGGCCGGGTGACGCTCAGCTACTTGACGGGCACGGTCCGATGGGCTTGGCTGGTAATCGGCTGTGAAAGCCATTCTTGTGGGTGACCCTGGAGCCCCGCCTCTTGCCGCAGGCGGGGCTCCTCCCATGTGCGTCAGGCTCCGACCGGCCGGAGTGGGGTCACCGGGTCGGGCAGCGGCAGGCCGCGGGCCTTCCAGAGACGGCGCATGCGGTCGGGGTAGTCGGTGACGATGCCGGCCACGCCCATGTCGATCAGCCGGGCTGCCTCGTCGGGCTCGTTGACCGTCCACACCACGACCGGCAGGCCCTGCCGGGCCGCCCCGGTCATCAGCGCCTCGTCGACGAGCACGCGGTCGGGGGACAGTGTCGTCGCCCCCACCGCCGCTGCCGCCGCCGCGAGGTCGCCGCCGGCCTCGCCGAGGCGGATGCCGTTCATCCAGGCGGGGGTCATCGTGTCGCGCTCGACCAGGGCGTACCGCCGCTCGACCAGCGGCCTGGCGATCTCCAGGATCCGCCAGTCGAAGCTGAGCAGGGCCGCCCTCGACAACCGGTCGTGCCGGTCGAGCTCGTTGACGACCTCCTCCACGAAGCGGCGGGGGTCGGCGCACAGGTCGGGACGGGTGGGATCGGACTTCAGCTCGACGTGGAGGCGCACGTGGTCGGCGCCGAGGGCGCCGATCAGGCCGAGCACCGCGCCGAGCGTCGGCATCCGGGTGTCCGGCAGCGGCACCTGCGTGAGCGCGAAGCGGTCGTCCGGCCGCTCGGGCAGCCGTACGCCGACGTCGAGGGTGCGCAGCTGCGGCAGCGTGAGCGCGATGATCGGCTTGCCGACGTAGGGGAACATCTCGTCCCCGGGAACGGCCATGCCCGTGTCGGCGCTGGTCACCGCGGACACGTGCAGGTCGTGAGTGAGCACGAGCTGCCCGTCCGCGGACATGGCGACGTCGAACTCGAGTGCGTCGACCCCCAGCTCCAGCGCGAAGGCCAGGCCGGGCAGGGTGTTCTCGGGCCTCAGGCCCCGCGCTCCACGGTGTCCGTGCAGCTCAACGTATCCATGCACAGCGGCGTACCTTACCGCCTCGCCCGTCCGCGGCCCGGAACCCTCCGGTTCCGGGCGCGTACGCCACGAATCATCAGATGAGGGGACGGATCTGGATGGTCCTCAGATGAGGGAGCGAATCTGAATGGTCTGCGTGCGGCCCGGGCCGACGCCGATGGCGGAGATCGGGGCGCCGCTCATCTCCTCCAGCGCCCTGACGTACGCCTGCGCGTTCGGCGGCAGGTCCTCGAACGTCTTGGCGCTGGTGATGTCCTCCTGCCAGCCCGGCAGCTCCTCGTAGATCGGCGTGGCGTGGTGGAAGTCGGTCTGCGTCATCGGGATCTCGTCGTGGCGGACGCCGTCCACGTCGTACGCCACGCAGACCGGGATCCGCTCCAGCCCGGACAGCACGTCGAGCTTGGTCAGGAAGAAGTCGGTCACGCCGTTGATCCGGGTGGCGTACCGCGCGATGACCGCGTCGAACCAGCCGCAGCGGCGGTTGCGGCCGGTGGTCACGCCGTACTCGCCGCCGGTCTGGCGCAGCCAGTCGCCCTGCTCGTCCAGCAGCTCGGTCGGGAACGGCCCCGACCCCACGCGCGTGGTGTACGCCTTCAGGATGCCGATGATCCTGGTCAGGCGGGTCGGCGGGATGCCGGAACCGGCGCAGGCGCCGCCCGAGGTGGGGGAGCTGGAGGTCACGAAGGGGTAGGTGCCGTGGTCGATGTCGAGCAGCGTGCCCTGCCCGCCCTCGAGCAGCACGACCTTGTCCTGGTCGAGCGCCTGCGAGAGCACCAGCGAGGTGTCGGCGATGTGGGGGCGCAGCCGCTCGGCGTAGCCGAGGTACTCCTCCAGCACCTTCGCCGGGTCGAGCCCACGGCGGTTGTAGATCTTGGTGAGGATCTGGTTCTTCTCGCCCACCGCGGCCTCGATCTTCTTGCCGAGGATGCCGGGGTCGAGCAGGTCCTGGACCCGGATGCCCATGCGGTAGATCTTGTCGCCGTACGCCGGGCCGATGCCGCGGCCGGTCGTGCCGATCTTGGCCTTGCCGAGGAAACGCTCGCTGACCTTGTCGATGGCCTTGTGCTGGGGCATGATCAGGTGCGCGTTGGCCGAGATCAGCAGCCGGTCGCAGGAGATGCCGCGCTCGGCCAGCCCGTCGATCTCGCTGAGCAGCACGCCCGGGTCGATGACCACGCCGTTGCCGATCACCGGCACCACGTCGGGTGAGAGCACACCGGTCGGCAGCAGGTGCAACGCGTACTTCTGGTCGCCGATGACGACGGTGTGGCCCGCGTTGTTGCCGCCCTGGTAACGCACGACGTAGTCGACGTCACCGCCCAGCAGGTCGGTGGCCTTCCCCTTGCCCTCATCGCCCCACTGGGCGCCAACGAGAACGACAGCCGGCATGGTTCAACTCCCGCACCAAGACGAAAGCCCCTGACGCAAGCGCGGCAGGGGCCTCTTGCACACAGAGACTACCTGAGGGGCATGCCGACGGTGAACGGAGTCTTAAGTCCCGAGACGGGCCCGGCCGTCCGCGTACGACCCCGTGTAACGGCTCCGTGTGTAACGGCTCCGTTCAGGCAGTTCGTCCTGGAGGTCGTTCAGGAGTTCGCGGTGAGCGCCTCCGCGGCGGCCTGGCTGCTGTCGCGCAGGAACTGGGCGCAGCGCTCGGCCTCGTCCTTCTCGCCGATCGCCTGGGCCGCCCGGGCGAGGGCGTTCAGGCAGCGCAGGAACCCCTGGTTCGGCTCGTGCTCCCACGGGATCGGCCCGTGCCCCTTCCAGCCCGCGCGGCGCAGCTGGTCGAGACCCCGGTGGTAACCGGTGCGCGCGAACGCGTACGAGGTGACGGCGTGACCCGCGGCGAAGTAGTCGTCGGCGAGAGCGGCCCAGGCCGCCGAGTAGGCGGGGAAGCGGGCGGCCACGTCTGCCGCCTTGGCGCCCGACTCGAGCATCTGCCGCGCCTCGGGGTTGTCCGGCAGCAAGGTGGGCGGCGGGCCGGCAAGGAGGTTCTCGTGCGATTCCATGGGCACAGTCTTACCTGTCCAGGAGCCGCAGGGGTATGGGCGTCCCGGCGGGAACAGAAGATCGATACAAGAATGGATCTTCCGGTTTCCCGCCGGGCCGTTCCCTTACTTGATCTTGGTGCCCGCGGACTTGAGCTGCTGGCACGCCTCGGCCACGCGCGCGGCCATGCCGGCCTCGGCCGCCTTACCGTACGCACGCGGGTCGTAGGCCTTCTTGTTGCCGACCTCGCCGTCGACCTTCAGCACGCCGTCGTAGTTGCGGAACACGTGGTCCACGATCGGGCGGGTGAAGGCGTACTGCGTGTCGGTGTCGATGTTCATCTTCACCACGCCGTACGAGATCGACTCGTGGATCTCCTCAAGGGCGGAGCCGGAGCCGCCGTGGAAGACCAGCGAGAACGGCTTCTCCTTGCCGTACTTGGCGCCGACGGCGTCCTGGATCTCCTTGAGCACGCTCGGGCGCAGCTTGACGTGGCCCGGCTTGTAGACGCCGTGGACGTTGCCGAAGGTGGCGGCGACGATGTAGCGGCCGCGCTCGCCCAGGCCGAGGGTCTCGGCGACGGCCAGCGCGTCCTCCGGCGTCGTGTAGAGCTTCTCGTTGATCTCGCCGACGATGCCGTCCTCCTCACCGCCGACCACGCCGATCTCGATCTCGAGGACGACCTTGGCGGCGGCGGTCTTGTCGAGCAGCTCGCTGGCGATCTGGAGGTTCTCGTCGAGCGGCACGGCGGAGCCGTCCCACATGTGCGACTGGAACAGCGGGTCCTGGCCGCGCGCGACGCGCTCGGCGGAGATCTCCAGCAGCGGGCGGACGAACGAGCCGAGCTTGTCCTTCGGGCAGTGGTCGGTGTGCAGCGCCACCGTCACCGGGTACTTCTCGGCGACCACACGGGCGAACTCGGCGAACGCCACCGACCCGGTGACCATGTCCTTCACGGTGGTGCCGGAGAGGAACTCCGCGCCACCGGTCGACACCTGGATGATCCCGTCACTTTCCGCCTCCGCGAAGCCGCGCAGCGCGGCGTGCAGGGTCTGCGACGAGGTCACGTTGATCGCCGGGTACGCGAAGCCGCCCGCTTTGGCGCGGTCGAGCATCTCGGCGTAGACCTCTGGAGTCGCGATAGGCATGCGAAGTCATCTCCTTCTGACGGTATGCGGCGTGGCAAGTATCCCGAAGCCCGGGCCGATCGGGAAAGCCGGGTATGTGGGGCCGCCGGGAAAGACGCGGTGATTCCGCGATTCACGGTTTTCCACAGCCCTGCCGCTTCTCAGTCTCATCTCATCCGGGACAGGTAGGCTCGCCCCGTGGACGTGCTCTTGGACCTTCTTGACCCGAAGTGGTGGCTGAGCATGCTCGGCGCCTTCGCGACGATCGGCGTCATCGCCATCGTATTCGCCGAGACGGGGCTGCTCGTCGGGTTCTTCCTGCCCGGTGACTCGCTGTTGGTGACCGCTGGAATTTTCAGCACGGCCGCCGCCGCACAGGGATTCGGGATCGCGCCTCTGTCACTGCCCACCCTGCTGATCGGAGCGCCGCTGGCGGCGATCGCGGGGGCGCAGCTGGGCCACTTCCTGGGGGCCAAGGTCGGCAGGAAGATGTTCGACAAGCCGGACTCCCGGCTGTTCAAGAGGGAGCACGTCGAGAAGGCGGAGTTCTACTTCGAGAAGTTCGGCCCGGCGAAGGCCGTGGTCGCCGCGCGGTTCATGCCGATCGTCCGCACCTTCATGAACCCTGTCGCCGGCGTGCTGGAGATGGACGCGCGCCGCTTCTTCGTCTGGAACGTCCTCGGCGGTGTCGTCTGGGTCGAGGCCCTGCTCCTGCTCGGCTATTTCCTCGGCAGCAAGGTCGAGGGCATCGACAAGTACATCCTTCCGGGGGTCTTCGTCGTGGTCCTTCTGTCGGTGATCCCGATTGTGCGCGAGGTCATGAAAAATCGCCGGGCCGCCTCCGCCGTCCCCAAGGGCCGCCACCACGCCCCCCGGTAAGCCGCCGGTGGGACGCTCCGGCCGTGGGCGAGTGCCTACGGGGGAGTCGGCGGATGACCTGCGGGAAAGTGCTGCCGCACAAGAAGTGACCGGTCAGTACTGAGATATGCCTCACACCCGCTACCCTCCCGAATGTGGGACGCCACAGGTCTGATCCCCTCGGCATCGCCAGGCTGGCGCTGGTCGGTCTGGTGGTCGTGCTGCTGCTCGCCGTCATCGTGGTCGGCGCGAGAGCGCTGCTGTCCACGTTCGGCTCGGAGGAGGCCGCCGCGGGCGCATCCTCCACCCCGTCGGCGCGGCCCTCCGCCGAGCCTTCCGCCGCGTCCGCCACGCCCCGCGTGCCCACCGTCCGCGTGGTCTGCCGGGCCGACCGGTGTCCCGTGTTCGTCCGGGTGCCCGGCGGCGACGTGCTCATCGACCGGGACCTGGCCCGGGGCGAGGAGGCGTCCTACTTCCAGCCCGAACTCGACGTCGTCCTCGACGACGCGAGCACGGTCCAGGTCTTCGAGAACGGAACCGCCAGGTCCCCCGGGCCGGCCGGCGAGCGGCAGGCGTTCAGTGTGAGGCGATCCCCAGATCAGTGAGCGAAAAGGCGGAGCGGTACGGCACGCCGGTCGCGGCCAGCGCCTCGTCGCCGCCCCGGTGCACGATCGTCGCGATGCCGACGACCTGCGCACCGGCCTCGCGCAACGCCTCCACGGCGGTGAGCACGGACCCGCCCGTCGTCGTGGTGTCCTCCACCGCGAGCACCCGGCGTCCGGCGACGTCCGGACCCTCGATCCTGCGCTGCAGGCCGTGGGCCTTGCCCGCCTTGCGCACCACGAACGCGTCGAGCGTGCGGCCACGGGCCGCCGCGGCGTGCAGCATCGACGTCGCCACCGGGTCGGCGCCCAGCGTGAGACCGCCGACCGCCTCGTAGTCCAGGTCCTCGGTGAGGTCCAGCATCACGCGGCCCACCAGTGGCGCCGCCACGCCGTCCAGGGTGATGCGGCGCAGGTCGACGTACCAGTCGGCCTCCTTGCCGGAGGACAGTACGACCCGGCCGTGCACGATGCCCTTGTTCTTGATCTCGTCCAGCAGTCTCTCGCGGTCACTCATGAGGCTCAGCGTACGGCCGGCCCCGTGATGCGGGCCCTACGGGCCCGGGGGCCGTGCGTGGCGTGCGACGACTACTGAGAGTAAAGAGGCTCCAGCGGTTTAGCCAGGACATGGACTGCGGAATGTATCGCCGTGCAACTCATCGTAATCGCGAGGTCGCAATGCGTAGAGAAGTCCGGCATACCGACATGGAACTGCTTGAGGCCGTGCGGGGAGGCGACACGGCGGCCTTCGGGACGCTCTACCGGCGGCACTCGCCCGCCGCGCGGTCGCTGGCCCGGCAGGTCGTGCAGAGCGAGGACGCGGTCGAGGACCTCCTCGTCGAGACCTTCGCCCGAGTGCTCGAGGTGGTGCGGCGGGGCGGCGGCCCCGCCTCCGCGTTCCGGCCCTATCTCCTCGCGTCGCTGCGCCGCTACGCCGCCGCCGGAGTGGTCGATCTGGCCGACGGCGACTCGCTCTACGTGGACCCCGAACTCGCCGGGCTGGAGCGCTCGCCGCTCGCCCGGGCGTACCGCTCGCTGCCGGAACGCTGGCGCATGCTGCTGTGGCACGTGGAGGTCGAGGGCGGCAGGCCCGCTGACGCGGGCCCGCTGCTCGGCCTGTCGGGCAGGGCCGCGGCCCTTCTCACCCGGAGGGCCCGTCAGGGCCTGCGGGAGGCGTACGTGCGGCTGCACCTGGAGAACGGTCCCCGTGCCGAGTGCCGGCCCATCCTCTCCATGATCCTCCGCTACGTCGAGAACGGCCTGCCCAAGCAGGAGGCCGGCGCGGTCGACGCCCATGTGGCCGAGTGCATCGACTGCCGGTCGGTCTTCCTCCAGATGGTCGATCTCACGCAGGAACTGCGGGCCGTCGTCGGCCAGCTCATCGCCGGCCCGGCCGTGGACGACTATCTCGCCGACCTCGCCACCACGACCGCCGCGGGCTCACGGTCGTACGGCGGCGGCATGACGAGCGGCACCAGCGGGCGCGGGCCGGACGGCAGGGTGAGCGGCAGGGCGCGGGCGCGACTGGAAGCCGTTCGCCATCACATGGGGGGATTGACGAGCCGCGCGGACCGCCGCATGAGGGGAGCCGTTCGGGCCGCCCAGGACGGGACGGGCCCGGCCGGGCGTGCACGCGGGCGGGCGGACGCCCTGCTCCGCGGGGCGTACGGCCGGGCCCGGACGACGACCCGGCGCGCGTGCGCGAAGGTCGGCGCGGCGCCGAGAGCGATGTACGGCCGCGCGCGGATGGCGACCCGGCGTGTGTACGCGAAGGTGGGCCCGAAGGTGAGTGCGCTGCCGCGGGCGGCGTTCGTCCGGGCGCGGGCGGCGCTGGCGTGGTTGTCCGCACTGGTGCGGAGCGTGCCGACGCCGCATCGGGCGGTGCTGGGAGGCATCGCCGTCGCCGCCCTCGCGACGGCCGCCTTCCTGCTCGTCGCCCAGCCGACGGGAATGCTCTTCACCGGCGGCTCGGGGGGACAGGGCGGGACGCGGGCCCTGGACCGCCCGCAGCCCGCGGACAGCGCGGCCTCGCGTTCGCGGGCCGCCACCGGCCACACGTCCCGGTCGGCCGTGGGTTCCCCGACGCCGGAGACCGCGGACGATCCGGCGGTTGGGGGCGGTCCGGCGGCCGGGGGTGATACCGACGAGCCGAGCGCGGGCATCGCGCTCGGCATGCCCGAGATCACCGGCAGGGTCACGCCTGGTGCCGATCGGCAGTCGCCACGCGAGGAGCCAAGGGCGCAGGAAGACACGGCGCAGGAGGCCACGGGGTCGCTGCCCGGCGCCGGCAGGGCGGGCGAGGATCATCCGGCCGCACGTCACGACGGACGACCGGCGGCCTCCGGCGCCCAAGGCCGTGGAGGCGGAGAGCGCCCGGGCGCCGACCGCGAGAGCGGCCGTCTCACCGGTGCGGGGCAGGACAGCAGGGGGCAGGCCAACAAGGGGCAGGACAGCAGGGGGCAGGCCAGCAACGTGCAGGCGGACAGACGCCCGGTGAGCGAGCCGGACACGACTACCGTCCTCGCCGAACGAGGTCAGGAGTCCCGCCACACGAACGCCTCCGGGGGTTCGGCTCCCGAACGGCAACCGGTGCGCGGCAAGATCTACCGGCATCCCTACCAGGACCATCGCCCCCAGACCCGCGCCCAGGGCAGCGGCCAGGACGGCGCCGAGGCCCGTGCTCAGGGCAGTGCCGAGGGCAGCGGCCAGACCCGCGCCCAGACCCACGCGCAGGGCAGCACCCAGGAGAGCGGCCAGACCCGTGCGCAGGGCGGGACGCGGCAGGCGCCGGAGCGGGCTCGTGACCGGCGCGAGCGACAGGCCCACCGTCCGGCCACCGGTCGCACCCCGGTTGTGCGGCCCGGGGACGTACAGGGCCGCCCGCAGGCCGGGGAACGCGGCCGTGAGGCCCGTGAGCATGCCCGATCGGGCCAGAGCGACAGCAGTGGAGCCCCGAAGGCCGGAAGGAACGGGAAGAAGGCGAAGGAGGCCCTCGTCGCCGCCGTCGATCCGCTGGGCGCCCTGCTGCGCGGTCAGTCCGGGCTCGTCGCCGTACGGCTGCGCAACGCGGGCGACGCCGCCACCGGCGACGTCACCGCGACGGTGACCCTCCCGCCCGGCGTCCGCTACCTGGATCAGGGCGGGCACGGAGGCCGGGGCCATGCGGCGGGCGGGCGCGCGGACCGCGCACGGCCGGGAAGCGGCGCGGGCGACGGCTGGTCGTGTGCGGCGTCGGGTCGCCAGGGGTCCAGCAGCCAGGGGTCCAGCAGCCAGGGGTCCAGCAGCCAGGTGCCGAGCAGTCAGGCGCCGAGTAGCCGGGTGTCAACCAGCGGGGTGTCCACGAGCGCGGTGCGGTGCGTCCGGGGACCGCTCGCCGCCGGTGAGGTGACGGCGATCTTCCTCAAGGTGGCCGTGGCCGCGGACGCGCCCGCGGGACGGCCCTTCACGGTACGGGTACGGTCGGGGCGGCTGGAGACCACCGCCGAGTCGTCCGTGGGGGTGCGCGCCTCGGGCGCGGCGGCCCGCTTCGCCGCTGACGGCCGCCTCGCCGCGCGGGTCGTCGGCAACGCGCTCGTGAGTTCCGCCGCGCCGGCCGCTCCCTGCGGAGCGGCAGCGGGCGACCGGGAGCGGGACTCGGGCGTGAGCGTGCCGGTCGACCTCGACAGGGACCCCTCGACGCGTACGTCCAGTTGCGCCGATCTCGACCTGCCCGCCGGCGGCCAGGTGTTGTGGGCGGGCCTCTACTGGTCCGGCGGCGGCCGGGGAGCGGTTCCCGCGGAGGACATCCGGGTGCGCGCTCCGGGGATGCCGGGATACACGACGCTGCACGCCGCCGAGGTCGCCCGGCGAAATCTGCCCACCGGGTCCGGTTATCAGGCGTTCGCCGACGTGACCTCTCTCGTCCGTACGGCGGGTGGAGGCCGCTGGTGGGTCGCGGGTGCCCCGGCGCGTACGGGAACGGTCCGGCACGCGGCCTGGGGCCTGGTGGTGATGGCCGAGGACGCGCGGCAGCCGTACACACGGGCCGTGGTCCTGGACGCCGCGGCGGTCGTCGGGAGCGAGGACAGGGCCCTGCGACTCCCCCTCGACGGCCTCGCTCCGGGCGGCGCGCCCGCGCGGATCGACCTGATGGTGTGGAACGGCGAGGGAGTCAGGGCGGGGGTCATCACGATGAATGATCGCGGGGGCCGGGAGGACCGGAGCCGGGCGGATGTCCTGGGCCAGGGAGATGCCGGAGGTGTCGCGGTCGACACGCTCCACGCCCTCCTGGGACCCCACCCCGCACTCCAGCTCGCCACCCGGCGCGACCCCGTGTTCTTCGGCGTCGCGGTGGTGAGCGCCAGAACGTGGTCTTGACATCCTCCCTTGCTGTCTCGCCGGAAAGCGGATGTTCCCCGTACGTTCTCCATAACAAATTGGTGGGAGGCGATACATGGACAAACTGGTACGGTCGGCATGAACGCTTCCGGTCCCAGGGTCGTGGGCGTCCCGATCCCCCACCAGGCGGGCGAGGGCTGAATCGCCGGGAATCACCCTCGCGGGAAGACACCCTTGACTACCCTGAGAGAGCCACGTAGGAAGGGCGGTGTCGCGTGGATCGCTGCGCGCTGTTCGTTGACGCCGGCTACTTGCTGGCAGACGGCGCGATGGCCGTCCATGGGACCCGCCATCGCGAGGCCGTCTCCTGGGACTATCCGGGCCTGCTGCAGCTCCTGACGAACCTGTCAAGAGAGCGCACGGGCCTGCCGCTCCTGCGCTGCTACTGGTACGAGGCGACCGTCGAGGGCCGCCGTACGCCCGAGCACGACGTGCTGGCGGACATCCCCGGGCTCAAGCTCCGTCTCGGCCGGATCCGGCCGGGCCGGCGGGAAGGCGTGGACGCCCAGGTCCACCGTGACCTCATGACCCTGGCGCGCAACAACGCGGTCTGCGACGCGGTCGTGGTCAGCGGCGACGAGGACCTCGCCCAGGTGGTGAGCGACGCGCAGGACCTCGGCGTCCGCGTGACCGTCATGCAGATCGCCACCGACGGCGCCTGGTCGTCGGCGCGCACCCTGCGGCAGGAGTGCGACGACCTCGTCGAGATCGCGAGCGGCCATCTCCGGCCGTACGTCACGATGCTCACCGGGGCGGACCCGGGCCCGGGCCTCGGCAACGGCCAGTCCCACGGCAACGGCCTCGTCCCCCACGGAAACGGCTCGCTGTCCAACGGGACGCACTTCAAAGGCTCGCAGCAGAACGGCTCCCAGCAGAACGGCACCCAGTCGCAGGGGAGCCACGCCACCGGCCTCCACGGCGGGGCGACCCCGGTGACGGGACCACACGGCAGCCCGTCGCAGAGCGCGTCGCACGACCTGGGCGCATCCGGTGCGGCGTCGAACGTCACCCAACCGCACGCCACGGGGACACCCGGCGCGGGCATCCACAGCGGCGGATCGCACGGCACGGGCACCTCAGGAGGCGGCACCCCCGCAAGCGGCGCCCAAGACACGAGCTCACACGGCCCTGGCTCACATGGCACGGGCTCGCTCGGTACCGGCTCACACGGCACGGGCTCACACGGTACTGGGGCACACAGCGGCGGGCGGTCGTCCGCCGCCCACGCACGTCCGGCCCTTCCCGCGCAGCCGTCTCCGCCGGTCTACAACGGCTACTCGCCGGAGTCCCAGCAGCCGCCCGGCCAGCCGTCTCTGCCGCAGCGGCAGGCTCAGCCGCCCGCGAGCGCTCCGCTGCCGGCCCCGCCGGCGTCCACGCCGTCGCCGCCGTCGCCGCCGTCACCGCCCTCCTCGGGAGTCCAGACGCCGCCGAGCAGCCCGGCGCAGAGCCAGTACGGCTCCGGCCCCGCCGGCTACTCGCCCTCCCAGCTGGGGCCGTACACCGGTCCACAGCCCGCGCCGGTGCCTATCCAGACAGGAGGCACCACGACGCTCGCCGAGGCGGTGACGGCCGCGCACAAGGAGGGCCACGACTTCGGCGAGTCGGTCGCCCGGGACGCCCCCGCGCTGTGGCTGGAGGCCGTGCTCGCCCGCAAGCCCCGGATGCCGTCCGACCTGGAGGCCCGCCTGCTGCAGGGGTCCTCGCTGCCGATCGACTTCCTGCTGCACGACGAGGTCAGGCACGCCCTGCGCCGCGGCTTCTGGGACGCACTGGAGCGCGCCCGGCGCTGACTCGCCGTTCCACCGCCCGCGACCGGCCGCGTCTGAGCCGGTCGCGGGGTGTGGTGTCAGCCGAGGGCGTCGAAGCCGGCCCGCAGATGGGAGACGCGCTCGCTCAGTTCGGCGACGGCGCCGTTCAGGGGCCGGTCGCCGGACTTGTCCGCCAGCTCCTGCACTCGCCGTAGCTCGTCCTCGACGGCGGTGACGCGACCGGCCAGTTCGGCCAGTACGGAGGCGTGGTCGCCGCCGCGCGGCAACTCGTTCGACAGGCGATCGCGCAGCAGCGCCGCCTGCTCGGTGAGCCGCCGGTTCATCGTGTACAGCTCCACGAACACGGCGACCTTGGCGCGCAGCACCCAGGGGTCGAACGGTTTGGTGAGGTAGTCCACCGCCCCGGCGGCGTACCCCCGGAAGGCGTAGTCGGGGGCGCTGTCGACCACGGTCAGGAAGATGATCGGGATGTTCCTGGTGCGCTCTCTCCGTTTGATGTGCGCGGCGGTCTCGAAGCCGTCCATGCCCGGCATGCGCACGTCGAGCAGGATCAGCGCGAAATCGGTCGACAGGAGGGCCTTCAGCGCCTCCTCTCCGGACCGGGCCCGTACGGGCACGACGTCGAGCGAGCTGAGGATCGCCTCCAAGGCGATCAGGTTCTCCTCGCGGTCGTCGACCAGCAGGACCCTGGCGCGGTCAGGCATCGATCATGCCTCCTGGGAGTCTCGGGACTCTGGGGACGGCACGCCCCTCGTTCGTTCTGTGCCCCCGTTGCGGCCGCGCATGAGCCATCCGCGCAGCCGTTCGAGCAGGCGGTCGACGTCGACGGGCTTGGGCACGTAGTCGGAGGCGCCCGACGCGATGCTCTTCTCGCGGTCTCCCCGCATGACCTTCGCCGTCAGCGCGATGATCGGCAGGTCGGCGAACTGCGGCATCGTGCGGATCGCCGAGGTCGTGGCCCAGCCGTCCATCTCGGGCATCATGATGTCCATCAGCACGAGCGCCACGTCCTCGTTGCGTTCGAGCTGCTCGATGCCCTCGCGGCCGTTCTCGGCGTACACGACGGTCGAGCCGTGCCGCTCCAGCACGCTGGTCAGCGCGAAGACGTTGCGGATGTCGTCGTCCACGATGAGGATCTTGGCGCCGGACAGCGGGTCGTCCCCCTGCCAGTCGTGGCCGTCCACGAGCGGCGCGTACTGGGGGACCGGCAGGTCGGTCGGGAGGGGGATCTCCGGGAGGATGTCCTTGATGTGCAGGTCGGGCACCTCGGCGTCCCGGCCCTCCGGCTCCAGAGGCGTGGCGATCGCGCCGCCGTCGGGCGCGGCGAGCGGCCCGGAGTAGTTCGGGGGCAGGTACAGCGTGAAGGTGCTGCCCTCTCCGGGGGCGCTCTGCACGTGGATCTCACCGCCGAGGAGGCGGGCGATCTCCCGGCAGATCGACAGGCCGAGGCCGGTGCCGCCGTACTTGCGGCTGGTCGTGCCGTCGGCCTGGCGGAACTGCTCGAAGATCACTTCGAGCTTGTCCGGCGCGATGCCGATGCCGGTGTCCACGACCCTGAAGGCCAGCATGTCCTCCTGCGAGCCCTGCAGCTTCTCGTCCACGTACGGCACGTCGGCCGGCGCGTGGGTGACCTCCAGCCTGACCTCGCCCTCGTGGGTGAACTTCACCGCGTTGGACAGCAGGTTGCGCAGCACCTGCTGGAGCCGCTGCTCGTCGCTGCGCAGTTCGTTCGGCACGGAGGGATCGACCTGGACCGTGAACGACAGGCCCTTGTCCTGCGCGAGCGGCGCGAAGGTGGCCTCCATGTAGTCGACCAGCGCGGACAGCGACATCGCCTGCGGGTGGATGTCCATGCGGCCGGCCTCGACCTTGGACAGGTCGAGGATGTCGTTGATCAGCTGCAGCAGCGCCGATCCGGCGTCGTGGATCGTCCGGGCGAACTCGACCTGCTGCGGCGTCAGGTTGCCCTCGGCGTTCTCCGTCAGCAGCTTCGCGAGCACGAGCAGGCTGTTCAGCGGGGTGCGCAGCTCGTGGGACATGTTCGCCAGGAACTCGGACTTGTAGCGCGAGGACACCGCGAGCTGCTCGGCCCGCTCCTCCAGCGTCCGCCGGGCCTGCTCGATCTGGAAGTTCTGGATCTCGATGGCGCGGTTCTGCTTGGCCAGCAGCGCTGCCTTGTCCTCCAGCTCGGCGTTGGACCGGCGCAGCTCCTCCTGCTGGCGCTGGAGCTCGTCGGAGCGCTCCTGCAGCTCGATCGCGAGCCGCTGCGACTCGGTGAGCAGGTCCTCGGTCCGGGAGTTGGCCATGATCGTGTTGATCGTGACGCCGATGGTCTCGACGAGCTGGGTGAGGAACGCCAGGTGCACCTCGCTGAACTGCCTGAACGAGGCCATCTCCAGGACGCCGAGCACCTTGTTCTCGAAGAGGATCGGCAGCACGACGATCTGCGCCGGGTTCGACCGGCTGAGCCCGGTCTCGACCGTGATCGAGTCGACCGGCACGTTCTCCAGGATGATCTGCTTGGCCTCCAGGGCGGCCTGGCCGATGATCCCCTCGCCCAGCTCGAAGTTCGGCTTGGGGGACGAGCCCGGCTGGATGCCGTACCCGGCGATGAGGTTGAGCCGGCCGTCGTCGTAGAGGTAGCAGGCGCCGTGGCTGGCCGAGACGAGCGGGGTGAGCTCGCTCATGATCAGCCGGGCGACCTCCATCAGGTCGCGGTGGCCCTGCATCAGGCGGGAGATCCGGGCCAGGTTGGACTTGAGCCAGTCCTGCTCCTGGTTGGTCTTGGTCGTCTCGCGCAGGGTGGCGACCATCGTGTTGATGTTGTCCTTGAGCTGGGCCAGCTCGCCCGGCGCCTCCACCGTGATCGACCGGGTGAGGTCGCCCCTGGCGACCGCGCTGGTCACCTCGGCGATCGCGCGCACCTGCGTGGTCAGGTTGCCGGCCAGTTCGTTCACGCTCTCGGTGAGCCGCTTCCAGGTGCCCTCGACGCCCTCGACGCGGGCCTGGCCGCCGAGCTGGCCCTCGGAGCCGACCTCGCGGGCGACGCGGGTGACCTCGGAGGCGAAGGACGACAGCTGGTCGACCATGGTGTTCATGGTGCTCTTGAGCTCGAGGATCTCGCCCTGGGCGTCGACGTCGATCTTGCGCGTCAGGTCGCCGTTGGCGACGGCGGTGGTGACCTGGGCGATGTTGCGCACCTGATAGGTGAAGTTGTTCGCCATCGAGTTGACGTTGTCGGTGAGGTCCTTCCAGACGCCCGACACGCCGGGGACGCGCGCCTGGCCGCCCAGCCGTCCCTCGGTGCCGACCTCGCGGGCGACGCGGGTCACCTCGTCGGCGAAGGCGGAAAGCTGGTCCACCATCGTGTTCATCGTGTCCTTGAGCTCCAGGATCTCTCCCTGGGCGTCCACGGTGATCTTCTTGGACAGGTTGCCCTGCGCCACGGCGGTGGAGACGACGGCGATCTGACGGATCTGCGACGTCAGGTTGTTCGCCATGAAGTTGACGTTGTCGGTGAGGTCCTTCCAGATGCCCGACACGCCGCGCACCTGCGCCTGGCCGCCCAGCCGTCCCTCGGTGCCGACCTCTCGGGCGACGCGGGTGACCTCGGAGGCGAAGGACGACAGCTGGTCGACCATGGTGTTCATGGTGCTCTTGAGTTCGAGCATCTCGCCCTGGGCGTCGACGTCGATCTTGCGGGTGAAGTCGCCGTTGGCGACGGCGGTGGTGACCTGGGCGATGTTGCGCACCTGGTAGGTCAGGTTGTTGGCCATCGAGTTGACGTTGTCGGTGAGGTCCTTCCAGACCCCCGACACGCCCTTGACCTCGGCGCGGCCGCCCAGCTTGCCCTCGGTGCCGACCTCTCGGGCGACGCGGGTCACCTCGTCGGCGAACGCCGAGAGCTGGTCGACCATCGTGTTGAGGGTCTCCTTGAGCTCCAGGATCTCGCCCTGGGCGTCCACCGTGATCTTCCTGGACAGATCGCCCTTGGCCACGGCGGTGGAGACGACGGCGATCTGCCGCACCTGCGAGGTCAGGTTGTTGGCCATGAAGTTGACGTTGTCGGTGAGGTCCTTCCAGACCCCCGACACGCCGCGCACCTGCGCCTGGCCGCCCAGCTTGCCCTCGGTGCCGACCTCGCGGGCCACCCGGGTGACCTCCTCGGCGAACGCCGAGAGCTGGTCGACCATCGTGTTGACGGTGTGCTTCAGCTCCAGCATCTCGCCGACGGCGTCGACGGTGACCTTGCGGCTCAGGTCGCCTCGCGCGACCCCCGTCGTCACCTCGGCGATGTCGCGGACCTGTGCGGAGACGCGGTCGGACATCGTGTTGACGGCCTCGGTGAGGTCGCGCCAGCTTCCCGACATGCCCCGCAGGTTGGCCCGGCCGCCCAGCTTGCCCTCGGTGCCGAGGTCGCGGGTGACCCGCGTCACCTCCGAGGTGAACAGCGAGAGCTGGTCGACCATGCCGTTGATGGCCTTGCCCAGGCGGCGTACCTCGCCCCGGGCAGCGCGGTCCACGTCGATCCGGCGGGACAGGTCGCCCTTGGCCACCGCGTCGATCACGTCGGCGGCGCCGCTGACCGGTGTCACGATGGCGTCGATGAGGTCGTTGACCGAGCCCACGCTCTCCGCCCACGCGCCGACGCCCGGCCCGGGGCTCAGCCGTTCGGTGAAACGGCCCTCCTTGACGATCTCGCGGCGCACCCGGGCCAGCTCGTTGGCCAGGTGTTCGCGCCGGTCGGCCACTTCGTTGAGCAGCAGCCGGATCTCGCTGAGGATTCCCGGCGGGGCGTGCGAGACGCGGCGGCGGAAGTCGCCGTCTCGCCATGTGATGAGCGTCTCCAGGAAGGGCACGAGATCGGATTCGCGATAGACCCGTTCGGTCCCGGCCAGCTCGGCGTTGGCGGGCGACATTTAGCCTCCTTTACCCCGACGGGGCTGACGCGACCAAGGCGTTGGGCCTCATACGGCCTGTCCAGCCGTGGACTCCATGCCAGTCTGTCACGTTCCGTGGGGTGCGGGGCCCCCTTGCTTGACCCGAGGTCAGGCGAAAGTGTGGTAAGCACAATGGTGGTGACAACTACCCCTCGAGCCGTCCTGGCGGCGTCCTTCACGCCGGGTGAGACGGCCGTACCCGAAGTGCAGCGGTTCACGCGCGAGGTGATGACGGCGTGGGCCGCGCTGTCGGTGTACCCCGAGGCCGAACGCCTGGTGGGCGAACTGGTCGCGGAGGCCGTCGACGCGCCCTTCGAGGTCGTGTGGCTGCACCACGGCGAGTCCATCCAGGTGGAGGTGCGGGAGAAGACGGACGGCCAGGACTTCGGGCCGCCGGCCGACGCCGTCACGTGGGGCGTCACGTTCACGTCGTCGCTGCGCACCCGCTGGGCCCGGCTGGAACTGCCGGGCGGGGAGCCGGTGCAGAGCGACGAATGGCTGCTCGAGGCCGCGCACGGCCCGGGCTGGCTGGGCTTCCTCGCGGACGCGAGCGACCTGCTCGCGGGCACGCTCAACCCGGAGATGGTGCCGGCGATCATCGCGCAGATCGTGGTGCCGCGCCTGGCGAGCTGGTGCGCCGTCTACACCGACCAGGACGGGCTGGGGGAGCTGCGGCCCGCCTACCTCTGGCACGCGGACGAGACGCAGATCGACGCCATGCGCGACGAGCTGGAGGAGATCGCGCTGCCGGGGGACGACGACCCCGCCGTGCTGCCGATGAGCGACTGGCAGGCGCTGGCCTACCCGCTGACCGCGCGGGGGCGGCGGCTCGGCGTGATGTGCCTGGGCCGGCGCGACCGCTTCCCCGACGAGGCCATGCAGATCGCCGAGGATCTCAGCAGGCGCGCGGCGCTCGCGCTCGACAACGCCCGCCTGTACGCGCAGCAGGCGGCGGCCAACCGGGCGCTGCAGCGCAGCCTCCTGCCGCCGGACGAGCCCACGACCCCCGGGCTCGACTTCCATGTCATCTACGAGCCGGCCGGGGAGAACAACGAGGTCGGCGGCGACTTCTACGACCTGTTCCCGATCGCGGACGGGGTCTGGCGCTTCGCGATCGGCGACGTCTGCGGCACCGGGCCCGAGGCCGCCGCGGTCACCGGACTGGCCCGTCACACGCTCCGGCTGCTCGCCCGCGAGGGGTACGGCGTGGCCGCCGTCGTGGGCCGGCTCAACCAGGCCATCCTGGAGGAGGGGGAGCGCGCCCGCTTCCTGACACTGCTGCACGGCCAGATCACGGTGGTGCCGGAAGGCCTCGACATCCGCCTCGTCTCGGCCGGGCACCCGGAGGCGCTGCGGCTGCGGCCGAACGGCCTCGTCGAGGTCGTCGCCTCGCCGCAGTCGCTGCTCGGTGTGTTCCCCGAGGCGAAGTTCCAGGAGGACAGCCTGCGGCTCGCCCCCGGCGACGTGCTGCTGGGCGTGACCGACGGGGTCACCGAGCGGCGGTCGGGCGACCGGCTGCTCGACGACGACGGCGGCCTGGCCAAGCTGCTGGAGGAGTGCGTGGATCTGTCCGCCCGCGCGGTGGCCGAGCGCATCCGCCGCGCCGTGCAGGACTTCGCGCCCGAGCCGAGCGCGGACGACCTGGCCATCCTCGTCCTGCGCGCGCCCTAGACACCCCCTATGGCCCGGACGGCGAAGTCGATGGCCGCGGCCATCTGGTGCACCCGCTCCTCCACCATCGGCGTGCCCGGTCCGGTGTCGTACCGGTAGACGGAGGCCTCCCTGCCGTGGTCCGCCAGGGCCCGCACGTAGTGCTCGACCTGCCGCGCCGGGCAGCGTGGGTCGTTCGCCCCCGTGAGGATCAGCAGCGGGGCCTCCACCATGTCGGCGTAGGTGATCGGGGAGGACGCGGCGTACCGCTCGGGCACCTCGGCCGGGGAGCCGCCCAGCAGCGCCCGGTGCGCCGCGCGCAGGCTTTCTGCCTCGTCCTCGTACGCCGCCGCGTGGTCGGCGATGGGCACGGCGGCGATCCCCGCCGCCCACGACTTCGGCTGGGTGCCGAGCGCCAGCAGGGTCAGGTAACCGCCCCACGCCGTGCCGGCGAGCACGAGGCGGTCGGGGTCGGCGATGCCGCGCTCCACCGCCCAGTCGCGCACCGCCGCCACGTCGGCCAGCTCGATGTGGCCGACCTCGCCGCGCAGGGCTTCGCGCCAGGCCGAGCCGTACCCGGCCGAGCCCCGGTGGTTCACCCGGATCACCGCGAAACCGCTGTCGACCCACGCCGCGACCTGCGGCTGGAACGAGTCGTCGTCCTGGCCGCCCGGGCCGCCGCCGAACCCCGGGAGACCGCTGCGCAGGAGGAACACCGTCGGGTAGGGCGCGGCCACCCGCTCCGGCCGGGAGACGAGGGCGTGGATGCGTCCTCCCGGGCCCTCCACGTCGATGTCCTCCAGCGGCACGGACGGCGGCGGCGTGCGTCCGGGGCTGAAGACCACGTGGCCGTTGCTCGACTTGACGACCGGCGGGTGGGCGGCGCTCGACCAGGCGTACTCGACGGTGCCGTCGGGGCGCGGCGCGGCCGCCTCGATCACCCCGTGCGGGCTCTCGATCGGGGTGAGGCCGCCTCCGGCGAGGTCGTAGCGCAGCAGTTCCGTGCGTCCCCGCTGGTTGTGGATGATGAGCAGCGCCCGGCCGTCGTCGTACCAGTCCGCGGAGATCTCGCCGCGCACCCGCAGCCAGATCTCCCGCTGCTCGCCGGTCACCGGGTCCCACACGAGCGGTTCGCGGCGGCCCCGGCGCTCGTGCAGGACGAGCAGGCGCCGGTCGCCGGGGACGGGGGCGAATCTGCCGCCGGTCACGCCCCTGCCCGGTCCGTCGTTCAGTTCGGCGACGGTCGAGCCGTTCGCCCTGACGACCCGTACGGCCGGGTGCAGGACGTCGCCGTGCTCGCTGTGGTTGACGGCGATGAGCGAGCCGTCGAGCGACATGTCGGCGACCGCGGCGTACTCGTCGTGGCGATACACCGTGACCGGCTCGTTTCCGGGCCTGGCCAGCAGGATCTCGAAGCCGTCCCGGGAGGAGCGGCCGACGGCCGCGGTGCCGTCCGAGGCGAGCGCGAGCCCGCAGGGGTGGCCGGGCGGCATGGCCAGGGGCACGTCCGGGCCGCCGTGGAACGGCTGGCGCGACCACACGCCGTGCCCGTCGCCGTCCGTGTCGCCGTGTATGTCGCCGAACCACCAGATCCACTGGCCGGTGGGGTCGATCGCGCCATACCGGGTGCCGTGGGGGCGGTCGGTGACCTGGCGGGTCTGGCCGCTCGACCGGTCCCAGGCGTAGATCTCCCAGCAGCCCGAGGCGGTGCCGCGGTAGACGGCGCGGTGCGGCGCCTGGCGCGCCCAGGTCGGCAGGGTCACCCGCGGTGCCCGGAACCTGGCCTGCCAGCGTTCCTCGGCCTTCATGCCGGCCCTCCCCTGCGCTCCTACGGGGTCGGGTTCAGTATGTCCCGCCAGACGCGACAATGCCTGACAAACAGGCGATGTCGGGCCACGAGTTCGGGCGGTGCGCCGGTCAGGACAGGTCCAGGCCGGCGAGCTGGGCGCGGCTGGCCACGTTGAGCTTCGGAAACGCCCGATAGAGGTGGTAGCTGACGGTCTTCGGGCTGAGGAACAACTGCGCGCCGATCTCCCGGTTGGTCAGACCCCTGGCGGCCAGCCGCACGATCTGCAGCTCCTGCGGGGACAGCGCGGACAGCGCTTCCGTACGGGCGGCCGGGGAGCTGGTGTCACCGGTGGCACGCAGCTCGGTGCGGGCGCGCTCGGCCCACGGACGGGCGCCCAGCCGCTCGAAGGTCTCCCACGCGGCCCGCAGGTGCGGCCGGGCGCTGCCCTTGTCGCGCTCCCTGCGCAGGCGCTCCCCGAAGGCGAGCCTGGTGCGGGCCGCCTCCCAGGGGCGGCCGCTGCCGGCGTGGAGCCGTACGGCGGCGATGAAGTCCTCGTGCGCCCGCTCCCAGTCGCTTTCGAGCAGGGCGCGGCAGCGGTGCAGGACGGCCAGTGCCCAGTCCTGTCCCGACGCCGTCGCCCACTCCTCGAATCGGTGCAATGGCTCGCGCGCGGGCAGCCCGAGCCGTACGGCCGCCTCGATCTGGTCGGGGGCGAAGTAGACGGCCTGGATCTGGTGGCGCACCGGGCCGGTCATGGCGGCGTCGAGCCGGTCAAGAGCCTCGGCGAACCGGCCCTGCCCGAGATCGAGCAGGGCCAGCGCCCACTCGGCCCACGCCAGGCCGTTGACGATGTGGTTGGCGTCGAAGCGGTCGCGCGAGCGGGCGGCCAGTTCGGCGCACCGGTCCGCCTCTCCGCGTACGGCGGCCAGCCACGCCAGCGTGCCCTCCAGGTAGCCCGCCCGGTTGCGCTGCCCGGTGCCGGAGGTGAGCCGCAGGCCCTCGACCGCGGTGGCCTCGGCGTCCCTGAACCTGCCCAGGTACAGCTCGGCGGCGGCGAGCGTGACGTGGACCAGGGGGAGTTTGCCGATGTCGCCCGCGGTCCGGCACTCCGCCGCCATGGCGGCCGAGATGTCGTGCCCGGTCCTGAAGTCGCCGACGAGCGGGGCGACGAAAGCCGCGTTGATCCGCAGGGCGGGGCGGCTGACCGAGGCCGCCGTCGCCGCCGCGGACGCGGGCCAGGCCGGCCGGGCCAAGGAGTTGGTCGAGCGCGCCGCCGCGCTGGTCACCGACCCCCGTTCCCGCGCGCGGCTCTGCGACCTGCGCGCCAGGATCGCGTTCGACGAGGGCGCCCCGCACCTGGCCCACGACCTGCTGATGGCCGGCGCGGAGGAGCTGACCGCGCTCACGACCGCGGAGGGTTCCGACGGGCAGGCGCGGCAGGACCGGATCGCGGCCGGGCTGATGCTGACCGACGCCGCGCGCAACGCCTGGCAGCTCAGCGACCCGGCCAGGGTCGCCGAGGCGGCCGAACGCCTCCACAGACTCGGCCTGCGTCCGGAGGACGGCCTCGATCCCGCCGTCCAGGCCGTGACCGGCGCGTCGGTGCTGCTGCGGCAGGGACCGGCGGAGGGGATCCCCATCATGCGCGACATGGTCGCCAGGGGTGGCCGGATCGCCTCCGGCGCACACACCTTAGCGCGTGGTCCTCGGTGAGCTCGGCGGCCCGTTCCAGTGCGGCGCAGGCCCCGGCGTTGCCGTCGCGCCCCTGGCCGAGCCGCGCGGCCTCGGGGACGACCTGGTCGCTCGCTTCCCCGGCGCGGTGGTGGACCGGGTCTTCCCCGCGCGGCTCTCGGACGGGCCGGCGGCGGTGGGCAGGCCCTGGTCGACCGCTCGTACGGCCCCGCAGGCGCTCGTCGCGGGCCACGCGCCCTCGAGGGACAGCGAGACGGGAAAGCCGATCCGCCGCCAGGCCGGATCGGCGTCGTGGTGGATCAGAGAGGGCGGTTGTGCTGCTCGATGTACTGACGCAGGAGGCTGATCGGTGCGCCGCCCACGCTTCCGGCGAAGTAGGAGCCCGACCATAGCTTGTTGGCCCGGTAGTAGTGGCGGGCCAGTTCGGGGAACTCGGTCCGCATCCGGCGGAAGGACACCCCTTTCAACGAGTTGACGAGGCGGGACAGGGCGACCTTTCTGCTCCATGCGCTCCAGGTGAGCGCCGGTGAACACCGGATGCCGGAACTTGGTCACGAATACCAAGTGGGCGTGCAGGACGAAAACGCAGTGCCTGCCGGTTCTGATGTTCCCATGTTCGGCCATGGACCAATGGCAGGATCATCGTGTGCAGCTCCGGTACAACTACCGCATGTCCCCGACGCCGGGCCAGCGTGTCGCGCTGGCTCGGGCGTTCGGGTGCGCCAGGGTGGTGTTCAACGACGCGCTGCGCGCACGGCAGGACGCTCGGGAGCAGGGCTTGCCGTACATCGCGGATGGGGAGTTGTCCAAGCGGGTCATCACCCAGGCGAAGCTGACCCCGGAACGCTCCTGGCTGGGCGAGGTCTCATCCGTGGTGTTACAGCAGGCGCTTGCCGATCTGAACACCGCCTACCGGAACTTCTTCGCCTCCATCACGGGCAAGCGGAAGGGGCCGAAGGTCGCCCCGCCCCGGTTCCGGTCCAAGAGGGACAACCGGCAGGCGATCCGCTTCACCCGCAACGCCCGGTTCTCGATCACGGCGGGCGGGAAGCTGCGCCTGCCGAAGATCGGCGAGGTGCCGGTTCGCTGGTCGCGCGCCCTGCCCGCCGAACCGTCCTCGGTGACGGTGGTCAAGGACGCAGCCGGCCGATACTTCGCATCCTTTGTGATCGAGGTCGCCGAGCAGCCCCTGCCACAGGTAGAGCCCGAGGCCGGGATCGATCTTGGGCTGTCGGCCTTCGCGGTCCTGTCGAACGGCCGGAAGATCGACTCACCGCGTTTCCTGCGCCGGGCGGAGAAGAAACTCAAGCGGCTCCAGCGGGCGCTGTCCCGCAAAGCCAAGGGGTCGAACAACCGGGCCAAAGCCCGGCAGAAGGTTGCCCGCCAGCACGCGAAGGTCGCCGACGCGCGCCGCGAGTTCCACCACCAGCTGTCCACGAAGCTGATCCGCGACAACCAAGTGGTCTACGTGGAAAACCTGGCGGTCAAGGGACTGGCGCGCACCCGGCTGGCCAAAAGCGTCCACGACGCGGGCTGGTCGCAGTTCGTGACCATGCTGGAGTACAAAGCCCGCTTGTACGGGCGTGCCTTCCACCGGATCGACCGGTGGTTCCCCTCCTCCAAGCTGTGCTCGGAATGCGGGACTGTCCAGCAGTCGATGCCGCTGAACGTCCGGGAGTGGGCCTGCCCCTGTGGGGCGGTCCACGATCGGGACGTCAACGCGGCGAAGAACATCCTGGCCGCCGGACGGGCGGACAGGCTAAACGCCTGTGGAGCGCAGGTAAGACCGGGGCCTGCTCCGGCGCAGCGCGAGGAAGCAGGAAGCCTCAGAGGTGCCGCGTGAACGCGCGGCACGGGCTGAATCCCCGGCCTTCAGCTTCAGGCCGGAGAGCGCGTCAAACCGTGATCGCGCTGGTCAACACGCTGTTGATGGCGGCCTCCGACCGGGCGGCCGAGCGGGGCGGTCTGCGGCTGCTGGGAGCGACGCGGGCGCAGGTGCTGCGATACGTCGTGGCCGAGGCGCTGGCGGTGGTGGCGGTCGGAGTGGTGCTGGGGTTCGCGGCCACGGCGCTCGGCCTGCTGGGGCTGGAGGCGGCCCTGCTGCGCCTGGCCGGGCTGTTCGCCTTCGAGGTGCCCTGGCGGCCGGTCGCCTTGGTGATCGGGATCTGCTTCCTGCTGGGGGCGGTCGCGGCGGTCGCCCCCGCGATCCGCACCATCCGCACCGGGGGCGCGGCGATCCCGCGCTCGTGAACCGCGCTACGCGGGCGTGTCAAGCCGGAGCGGTCCAGCGGGTGACGTGGAAGGACGCGGTCACCGGCACGGGGTCGGGCAGTGCGGCGATCTTCGCGGCCAGTTCCTCCGGGCGCGTGTGCCAGGCGCTCGGGCCCATGCCGACCACCGCCTCGACCTCGTCGTGGCCGAGGGAGAGCGCGATCTCCTCGGTCTCCTCCGCGGCGCGGGCGAAGTGGCCGCCCAGGGTGTCTTCCAGGCGGCGGCCCTTGTCCTCGTCCACGCTCAGCAGGCCGAGGCGCTCGACGAGCGGGCTCAGGTGGCCGGGGCCGGGCGTGACGACGACCAGGGAACCGCCGGGCCGCAGCACCCGGGCGAACTCCTCCGCGTTGCGCGGCGCGAAGACGTTGAGCAGCACGTCCACGCGGTCGTCGCCGACGGGGATCGGCCGCCACACGTCCGCCACCAGGGCGCCGATGCGGGGGTGCGCGCGGGCGGCCCGTTTCAGCGCGTGCTTGGACACGTCGATCGCGATGCCCACCGCGTCGTCGCCGAGCGCCGCGGCCAGGTAGTAACCGGTGCCCGCGCCGGCGTCGGCGACCACGGCGGCGCCCTCGCACATCCGGGCGAGGCGGCGGGCCAGCGGGCCGTAGTGGCCCGCCTCCAGGAAGCGCGCCCGTGCGGCCACCATGGCGGGCGTATCGGCCGTGCCGGCTGGGCGGGTGAGCATGTTCACGTACCCCTGCCGCGCCACGTCGTAGGAGTGGCCGTGCACGCACCTGACCGACCCGCCGGCCAGGTGGACCGCCGTACGGCAGGCCGGGCAGACGAGGTGATCGATGACGTCGGCGAGCACCCGTCCATCATCCACCCCGTGCGGGACTGCGAACCGTCGGCAAGTCGGCTGCAGGAGTACGGCAAGCCGGCGGAGGTCCCATGGACACGCAAGGAGCTTTTCGAAGGGGGAGATCGCGATGACCCGCACCCGCCGCCGCTGCCCGCGCTGCCGTACCGAGCTTGACGAGGGCCCGATCCTCTACCGCTGCGCCCACTGCGAGCGCGCCGTCTACGCGGCCGACCTCGACGTCGACTACACGCCCGTCCAGGCCGGCGCCCGCTGAAACCCGAGTCTCTTCTATCGTGGTGCGATGCCGCATGAGCCGAGAATCGTGGCCGGTGTCGAGATCATCCCGCTTTGCGATGCCGTGGGTCCCATGAAGGAACCGGTCCGCAAGCCGCTGCCCGAGATGTTCGCCGGTGCGGTGTTCGAGCCCGGCGAGGAGTGGGTGCTCCACTTCCACTGCTACCTGCTGCGGGCGGCGGGCCGTACGGTCCTGGTGGACACCGGGATCGGCGGCGCCGGCTCGCCCGCGACCTGGGCGCCCCTGCCCGGCCGCCTCGGCGGGGAACTGGCCGCCGCCGGGGCCGCCCCGGCCGACGTGGACGTCGTCGTGCTGACCCACCTGCACAGCGACCACGCCGGTGGCGCGGTCGCGGACGGCGCTCCCGCCTTCCCGAACGCCCGATACGTCGTGCAGCGGGCGGAGACCGAGTGGGCCGCCGAGCCGGTGCGCGCGCTGATCCTCGACCCTCTGCGGGACCTGCTCGACGTCGTCGACGGCGACGCCGAACCCGTGCCCGGGGTCCGGGTGCTGCACGCGCCCGGCCACACGCCCGGCCACCAGTGCGTCGAGGTGGGAGATCTGGTGATGAGCGGCGACGCCGTGCTCCACCCGGTCCAAGTCGCCGATCCCTCGATCCCCTACGTGTACGACGAGGACCCCGACCTCGCCGTACGGACGCGCGAGGACATCCTCGCCCGGGCCGCCGTCCTCGCCCCCTCCCACTTCCCCGACCCCTTCGTGGGACTCCTGCGGACAATCTGATGGCTTTGCGAATCCGTTTGTGTACGGAGAGTGCTGGTGTTTAGCCTTTACTCATGGCGGTAACGGTAAAGCTCATGGAGGACGCGAACCCGTCAACGCGGAGGGGGCCTGCGCGCATCTCTCGTAAGAACCAGGTCACCCTTCCCGTCTCCCTCCTGCGCAAGCTGGGTCTCGGGCCAGGGGATGCGGTCGATATCGCGGACGAGGACGACCACATCGTGATTCGCCGCCACCGCAGTCGTTTCAAGGGTGTGATAGGAACAATCCCCGGCTTCACGGATGCGGTGGACGTGGAGAACAGCAGGGACAGCTGGCAATGACCAGCCGACCCCTGGTGTTGCTGGACACGAACATCGTGAGCGGATTACTGGATCCTGGGGACGCCCTGCACGTGGACGCGGGCGAGGCTGCTGAAGCATGGGAGGCGCGGGGAGCCTTGTTCGCCATCTCCCTGATCACCTGGAGCGAATGCCGGGTAGGTGCGATCCGGAGGGGGCCAGCAGCGGAGTTGGCTCTGCGAAGGTTTCGGGAAGCTGGTCTTGACGATGTTCTGTTGCCATCTGAGGCCACCGCCGAGGCTGCCGCTCAGATCCGGGCAGGGGACCTCTCGGTACGAGTTCCCGATGCTTTGATCCTCGCGACAGCTCACGAGAGCGGGGCCACGGCGCTTCTCACCGCGGACAAGAAGCTCGCCAAGATTTCGCCGGGTCTGGTCGAACTCATACGGCCCTCATAGCGTCGGCAGCTTCCGTCAGGCGGGGGCAGGGGCGGGGGCGGGGTGAAGGGTGGCGCGGCGGCGGGCGCGGGCGCGATAGCGGATCACCTGTACGGCCCCGAGCAGCCAGATCGGATACTGCACGGCGAATGCCCAGCGGAAGTCGCTCTGCAGGTCCATGACGACCCCGACGAGCGCGATCAGGGACATCGAGGCGGCGAAGCCGCCGCCGTTGACGATGCCGGTCGCGACGCCGATGCGCTCGGCCGGGTTGAACGTGCGGGCGTAGTCGAAGCCGACCATCGAGCCCGGGCCGTTCGTGGCGAGGGCCAGCATGAGCAGCCCGAGCGTCCACAGCGGGGCGGGGCCGGGCCACAGGAGGACGAGCGTCCACGCGCCGGCCGTGGCGCCGATGACCGTGAGCACCATCCACGAGCGGCGCAGCGGGAAACGCCCCGCGAGGTGACCGAGCAGCGGCCCGCAGCCCATCGCGAGCAGCGTCAGCGTGGTCAGCAGCACGCCGGCCGTACGCGGGGACAGGCCCTGGCCCTGCACGAGGAAGGGATAGCCCCACAGGATCGTGAAGGCCGCGGACGAGCACTGGGTGGCGGCGTGGGTCCACATCCCGAGGCGGGTGCCCGGCTCCGCCCAGGCCGCCCGCACGCCGAGCGCCGCGGGCGCGCGTTCCGGCCGCCGGTCGCGCAGGAAGAGGCCGACGGCGGCCAGCGCCACCACCCCCAGGCCCGCCGCCCACAGGAAGGTCGGCGTCCAGCCGTACGCGTGCAGCGAGGTGATCAGCGGCACGGCCGACACGACCGCGCCGAACTGGCCCAGGATGCCGGTGAGCTGCACGATCAGCGGGTTGCGGCGGGCAGGGAACCAGACGTTGACCACCCGGATCACGCTGATGAACGTCATCGCGTCGCCGCAGCCGACCAGCACCCTCCCGGCGACGGCCGCCCCCAGACCGGTGGCGACGGCGAACAGAAGCTGGCCGAGGGCCATGACCGCCGCGCCGATGAGCAGCATGCGCTTGGAACCCAGGCGGTCGACCAGGACGCCGACGGGGATCTGCATGGCCGCGTAGACGAGCAGTTGCAGCATGGCGAGGGTGGACAGCGCCGCCGACCCGACCCCGAACCTCGTCGCCGCGTCGATCCCCGTCACGCCGAGCGACTGGCGGTGGAAGACCGCGACCATGTACGCGAGCACACCGGCGATCCAGTAGATCAGGGCTTTGCGACTGTTCTCACCCGTGTGCACCACGTGGACACATTTTACCGTTATGCACTTCTTGCCCCTTGCGTGACCCCTATGACGCGTGCGCCGGAACGGCAGGGTCACCGTTCCGGCGCACGAGGACGGGAGTGTCAGGCGAGGGCGGGGACCCGCTCCTCCGGTGCCTCCTCGGCCGCGTCCTCGCCGTGCGACAACCGCGGCAGCCAGTCGAGCCAGCGCGGCAGAAGCTCCACGAGCGAGGCTGAATGTCGGTGCATTCCGGTAGCGTGGTGGTCTGATTACAAGAAGTGACCTGAATGTGGAGGGTGGGTGTGCGCCGGTCGTTCAAATTCCTGCTGCGCCCCACCAGCAGGCAGGCCGCCTCGCTCGCCGCCTGCCTTGAGGATCACCGGCAGCTCTATAACGCCGCTCTTGAGCACCGGCGCACCGCCTACCGCAAGGCGGGCGTGACGGTTCGCTACGGTGACCAGTCCGGGGAGTCGAAGCACATCCGCGCCGACGACCCAGACGGCCAGGGTCGTTGGTCGTTCTCGTCTCAGCAGGCCACTTTGCGCCGATTGGATAAGGCGTTCGCCGCGTTGTTCGCCCGTGTGAAGGCCGGTCGCACGCCCGGGTGAAGACGATCAGCGTGAAACGGGAAACGTCCCGCTGGTACGTGATCCTGTCGTGCGATGACGTGCCCGCGCAGCCGCTTCCCTCGACCGGTGCGGCGGCCGGTGTCGACATGGGCGTCGCCTCGCTGGTGACCACCAGCGACGGCGACCACCTGGACAACCCGCGCCACCTGAAAGCGTCCGCCGGACGTCTGGCCGCGGCCCAGCGGGCCCTCACCCTTAAGAATCGGGGGTCCAAGCGGCGCCGCAAGGCGGTGGCGAGAGTGGCGGCGCTGCACGCGAAGGTCCGGCGTCAGCGCTTGGACGGCGCGCACAAGGCCGCCCTGGCACTGGTCCGGGCGTATGACGTGATCGTGCACGAGGATCTGCGGATCGCGAACATGACCCGCAGCGCGTCCGGCACGATCGACGCCCCCGGGCGGAACGTCGCGGCCAAGTCCGGGCTGAACCGGAGCATCCTGGACGCGGGTTGGGGGGTGTTCCTGCGGGTCCTCGCGTACAAGGCTGAAAGCGCCGGTCGCGAGCTGATCGCAGTTGATCCCCGCAACACCTCCCGCACCTGCTCGCGGTGCGGGCACTGCGCGAAGGACAACCGCCTCACCCAAGCCCGGTTCCGATGCCAGGCGTGTGGCCACGAGGCGCACGCCGACGCGAACGCGGCCGAGAACATTCTCAGGGCAGGGCTTGCCCTTCGCGACGCTGCGGAAGCGGCCTAGCGAGAAGCCGCTCCCTTCAGGTAGCGGAGGAGTCACGACCTCCCCTTTTACGTCTGCTTCGACGGTAGGAAGCGATCACGGGCGGGGCATCGGGCGTGCAGACCAGATCGCGCGTACTGCCCGGGGCGTACGCCCTCCTCCCCGCGATCTAGGGGAGATCCCTGACTAGGCTCAGGGCATGCGATCGGAGCTGCGATGATCCCGGCGGACGCCTTCTACGCGGGGCTGTTCAAGGTGGCCGCCGCGGCGGCCGGTTTCCTCACCGACTCCTCGGGGCGGGTCCTGCTCGTGAAGCCGGGCTATCGCGACCACTGGGGCTGGCCGGGCGGCCACGTCGACGAGGGCGAGTCGCCCGAGGCGGCCTGCGGCCGGGAGCTGGCCGAGGAGCTGGGCCTCACCCGGCCCGTGGGCCGCCTGCTCGTGGTCCAGTGGGTGCCGCCGCTGGACGACCGGCCGATCCCACTGGTCCACTTCCTGTTCGACTGTGGCACGTTCGAGGACGGGACGGGCGTGGTCCTCCAGGAGGACGAGCTGGACGACTACGGGTTCTTCACGGCGGAGCAGGCCGTCTCCCTCATGCCGGCCTACCTGGTGGCCCGGCTGACGGCGGCGCAGCGGGCCCGCGCGACCGGCGAGACCGTCTACCTCCCTGCCGCCGTCGCCGAATAGTTTCCCGTCCCCGTGGAATGGGGTGGACGAACGCGCCATGGCGAACGCGAGTGACGCAACAGGACGGTGAGGCATGGACGATCCGGAGCTCAAGAAGGAGCTCGACGAGGTGGACGCCCAGATCGAGCGCCTGCGCAAGGAGACCACGCAGATACGCGAGGAGATCGGGCAGAGCTGGGACGCGCCCACGGACATGGCGGAGAAGGCCACCCTGCTGACCAACGTCGAGCAGCAGGAGGCGCTCATCGACGACCTGCAGGTCAGGCGCGAGCAGATCCTGCGGCGGATGAAGGGCTGAGCCCGCCCCGGGGTCCCCCGGTCGGGCGGAACAGCGTTTGTACGCTGGTATGAGCCACGACGTGGTGGCGTACCGGACGACGGGGGCGGCGTGGGCGTCATGACCGCGATGCGAACGAGGGTTGCCAGGGGGGAACCGGCCGGTCTGCCCGCGGAGGTGACCAGCTTCGTGGGGCGCCGGCACGAGCTGGCCGAGCTCAAGCGCCTGCTGGGGACCTCGCACGTGGTCACGCTGATCGGCGCGGGCGGGGTGGGGAAGACCCGCCTCGCGCTGCGGGCGGCCGAGGACGTCCGCCGGAGCTTCCCCGGCGGCGTACGGCTGGTCGAGCTGGCCGCGCTCGAAGATCCGGCCCTGCTCGTGCAGACCGTGGCCGAGGTGCTGTCGGTCAACGACCACTCGACCCGGCCGCCGCTCGACGCGCTGGTCGAACGCCTGCGGGGCCGCCAGACCCTGATCGTGCTCGACAACTGCGAGCACGTCCTCGCCGAGTGCGCGGTGCTCGTGGACACGCTGGTCCGGGCGCTTCCCGACCTTCGGGTCCTCGCCACCAGCAGGCAGGCGCTCGGCATCGACGGCGAGCAGATCGTCGAGCTGGCGCCGCTGGCGATGCCCGCCCCGGGCGATCCGGCGGCGCCGCTCGCCGAGTCGGACGCGGTACGGCTGTTCGCCGAGCGGGCCGCCGCGGTCGTCCCCGAGTTCGAGGTGACCGAGGAGAACGAGGAGGCGGTGGCCGAGATCTGCCGCCGGCTCGACGGCCTGCCCCTGGCGATCGAGATGGCCGCCGTACGGCTGCGCGTCCTGTCGGTGAGCCAGGTGCTCGAACGGCTGGGCGACCGGTTCCGGCTGCTCACCGGCGGATCGCGGGCCGCGCTGCCTCGGCAGCGTACGCTGCGCGCGCTGTTCGAGTGGAGCTACGACCTGTGCACCGAGCAGGAGCGGCTGCTGTGGCAGCGGGTCTCGGTCTTCGCCGGGGGCCTGGACCTGGAGGCGGCCGAGCAGGTGTGCGCGGGCGACGGCATCGCCCGCGAGGACGTGCTCGAACTCGTCGCGGGGCTGGTCGACAAGTCGGTCCTGCTCCGCAGGGAGTACGACGGGGCGGTCCGCTACTGCCTGCTCGACACGGTGCGGCAGTTCGGCCGTGAGCTGCTGGCCGCCTCAGGGAACGAGGCGACGCTGCACCGGCGCCACCGCGACTACTACCGGAAGATCACCTCACGGGCCTGGGCGGAGCTGTTCAGCGCCGCCCAGCAGTCGTGGGTGGAACGCCTGCAGCGCGACCACGCCAACCTCCGCAAGGCCCTGGGCTGGTCGCTGCGCGAGCCGGGAGAGGCCGAGACGGGCCTGGCGATGACCGCGGAACTGCTCTACCACTGGAGCGGCTACCACCTGTCGGAGGGCGCCGGCTGGTTCGACCGGAGCCTGGCCGCCGCGACGGAACCCGGCGAGGTGCGGGCCCACGCCCTGTGGGCGGGCGCCTGGATCGCCCTGCTGAGGGACGACTGCGTCACCACGCTCGCACGGCTGAAGGAGGCCACGGCGATCGCCGAGCGGCTCGGGCTGCGGGTGACGCTCGGCTATATCGCGTTCCTGTCCGGCATGGCGGCCGTGTGCGGGGGCGACCTGGAGACGGGCATGCGGCGATACGAGGAGGCGGCGGCCGCTCACCGCGCCGTCGGCAACCCCATCGGTCTCGCGCTCGCACTCAACCGGCTCGCCCTGGCCAACGCGTTCCTCGGCCGCCCGGCCGCCCGTGACCTCGCCGAGGAGTGCGTGGCTCTGTGCGACCTGTACGGCGAGGGATGGCACCGGGCGTACGCGCTGCTGGCGCTCGCGATGGACGCCTGGCACCGGGACGACATGCGCGCGGCCTGCGAGATAGACAACGAGAGCCTGCGCTACAACACGGCGGTCGGCGACCAGCTCGGCATGGGCATGAACCTGGAGGCCCACGCCTGGTTCGCCGCCGGAGAGCAGGAGTACGAGCGGGCGGCCCGGCTGCTCGGCGTCGTACGGACCTTCTGGCGGGCCGTCGGCGCGCGGCTGGCGGAGTTCCGCTACATGAGCCGCTGTCACGACGAGTGCGAGGCGGTCACCCGAGAGGCGTTGGGCGAGGCCGCCTTCCAGGCCGAGGTGTCCCGGGGCGCGGCCCTGACACGGGAGGAGGCGCTCACGTACGCCCTGCGCGAGCGGACCCCCGCCGCCCGCGCGCCCGCGCCGTTCGAGGGCCGGATCGCACCGCTGACGCGCCGGGAGACGGAGATCGCGCACCTTGTCGCCGAGGGACTGAGCAACAAGGACATCGCGGGCAGACTCGTCATCTCCCAGCGCACCGCGGAAGGCCACATCGAGCACATCCTGGACAAGCTCGGGTTCAAGTCGCGCGCCCAGGTCGCCGCCTGGCTGAAGGAGCGGCTGAGCGAGCGCCCGGCCAACCCGGCCAACCCGGCCGGCCCGGCCGCGGACGGCGCGAGCGGCCCGACGAGCGGGCCGGTCAGCGGAGGGCGTACACCGGCAGCTCGAACCACGTGATCTTGCCCTGCCGGGTGCGCTCCGCGCCCCAGCAACAGGCCAGCGAGTCCAGCAGCCGCAGTCCGCGCCCGTGCTCGTCGCCGGCGGACGGCCGGGCCATCTCGGGCATCGTGCCGTCGCAGTCCTCCACCTCGCAGCGCAGCAGCCCCTCGACGGCCGACAGCCGTACGACGAGGTCGCCGCAGCAGGTGTGGCACAGCACGTTCGTGACCAGTTCGCTCACCAACAGCCGCGTCACGTCGGACAGGTTCTCCATGCCCCAGGCGCTCAGGCGCTCACCGACCAGCCGCCGGGCCCGCCCGGCGGCGGTGGCGTCGGTGGGCAGCCGCCAGGACGCCACCTCGACGTCGGGGTCGTCCACGAGCTGGATCGCGAGGTCGCCGACCCGCTGCCGCAGCGTCTCCCAGCGGTGACGGACCGCGGAGTGCCGGCGTGACGGGACGGCGGGTGCGTGGCCGTCCTGTGCTGATGACGGTGACGCGGATGACGGTGATTCGTCTCGGACGGGACAGTAGATCAAACTCATGCGGCACACCCCAGAGATGCGCGAGCGGGGATGCTGCGACCGTCCGGCATGAGCTCACCACTGTCGTCGAAGAGCACCACGCCGTTGCAGAGCAGACCCCATCCCTGCTCCGGGTGGAAGGCGATCAGACAGGCCGCGTCGCGGTCGGGTGCGTCCGCCGGCGGGCACTGAGGGTGGTGCTGGCACATGATCGGTCCCCCTGACTCTCATGCACTCTTTGAGACGTTTTCAGACTGCCTTCTCGCGCCTTGGGGTGGGGAGGGGGAAAACACCCGTATCGATACCTGTTCGAGGCATACGTACGTAGTGGGTGCTGGCTGGGTCGGCGGCGGGTAAAGCGCCGTAAGGCCCTCACTCGTCCAGGGAGATCGCGTCCTTGGCGCGATCGACCGATTCCTCGGAGGCCCCACGGCCGGGGTTTTCCGTGGCCAGCGCCTGGTTGAGCGCCACGAAGGGCCGCATCCGCCGCTCGTAGCGGGCGAAGGCGGCCTCGTGCGTGCCTCCCGCCAGCTCGGCGGCCAGCACGTACGCGCCCACCAGGGCGAGGCTCGTGCCCTGCCCGGACAGAGGGGAGGGGCAGTAGGCGGCGTCGCCGACGAGCGCGATCCGTCCCGACGACCACCGGTCCATGGTGATCTGGGCCATCGAGTCGCAGTAGAAGTCGCCCGCCTCCTCCATGCCCTTCAGCACCCTCGGCGTCTCCCCGCCCGCACCCGCGAACGCCTCGGCCAGGGCCGCGCGCAGCCGGGCGGGGTCCCGATGGTCGAGCGGCTCGGACTGGAAGCCGAGGCTGACCCGCAGCTCCGTGTTCCCCCGGACCGGGAAGATCCCGTATCCGCGCTCGCCGTCCTGCATCCAGACCTGCCAGTCCTCCAGCCCGAGGAAGTTGTCCATGCCGAACACGGCCAGGTAGGTCCCCAGGTGGTGGACGAACTCCTGCTCCGGCCCGAAGGCCAGCCGCCGGACCGTGGAGTGCAGTCCGTCCGCGCCCACCACGAGGTCGTACCGGCGCGGCTCGGCGTGCTCGAACCGGGCCAGCACGCCCCGCTCGTCCTGCTCCAGCGCGGTGATCGAGTCACCGAACAGGTACGTGACCTCCCCGCGCGTCCGCTCGTACAGCAGGCGGGTGAGGTCCTCGCGCAGCAGTTCGATGTCGTCGTTGTCGAGCCGACCGCTGCTGTAGGTCGTCTCCTCCGAACGCATGATCTCGTTGCCCTCGCCGTCGTACACCGACATGCCGCGGTGGGTGGTGCGCAGGCGCCGCGCCTCGTCGAGTACGCCGGTGCGGCCGGCGACCTCCAGCGCGACGCCGCGGATGTCGATCGCCTGCCCTCCCGAGCGGAGGCCGGGTGCGCGCTCCACCACGGTCGGGGTGAAGCCGTGGCGGCGCAGCCAGTAGGCGAGCGTGATCCCCGCGACACCGGCGCCGGAGACGAGCACGTTGGTCATCGAAGCTCCCTTGGGGGTGTGGATGCCGTATGTGCAGTGAATGTACGCTGTACGCCCACATCGTTCAAGCTGGGATTTTGGCGAGTATCTGTACTAGAACAGCTAGATTCTGTCCTAGTACAGGGAGGAGATCGAGGTGACACCGCCGTATGCGAGGATCGCCGCCGAACTCAGGCGCAGGATCACCGAGGGCGAGCTGGCGCCCGGCGATCGGGTGCCATCGACCCGGCAGGTGGCCGCGCAGTGGGGGGTCGCGCTCGCCACCGCCACGAGGGCGCTCGCCGAGCTGCGCAGGGAAGGGCTCGTCCGTGCGGAATCCCGCGTCGGCACGGTCGTCGCGGAGCCGCCCCCGGCCCTCCCGCCCGCGTCGGGAGCCGCCGCACCGCCGGGAGATCGGGTACGCGTCGCGGCGCCCGCCCCACGTGATGGCGACGCGGCCCGGCGGCGGCCGGGCGCGGGGGCCGAACGCGAGCTGACCCGCGAGCGCGTCGTGCGGGCGGCCATCGAGATCGCCGACGCGGAGGGGCTGCCGGCGCTGTCGATGCGCGGTGTGGCGGCCCGGCTCGGGGTCGCGGCCATGTCGCCGTACCGGTACGTCGGAAGCAAGGACGACCTGATCCTGCTCATGGCGGACGCCGCCTTCGGCGAGCTGGGCTACCCCGGCGATGCCCCCGAGGGCTGGCGGGAACGGCTGGAGATCGCGGGCCGTACGCTGTGGGCGATCTTCCGGCGGCATCCGTGGCTGGCGCAGCTCAGCCCGCTCGGCAGGCCGCTGGCGCTGCCCGGGCTGACCGTGCACGCCGACTGGGCGCTGGCCGCCCTCGACGGCCTCGGCCTCGATCCGGCGACCGTGCTCGACGTCCACATCCTGCTCTACAGCCACGTGCAGGGCCTCGCGATCAACCTGGAGCGCGAGGCGCAGATCGCGGCGGCGACCGGGCTGTCCGAGGAGCAGTGGATGGACGTCCAGGGGCCGGCGCTGAGCGCCATCGCGAGGTCGGGGCGCTACCCGGCCTTCGCCAAGGTCATCGGCGGCCTGGGCGAGGACGGGTACGACTTCCGCCTCGACGACCTGTTCGAGCTCGGCATGCGGCTCCTGCTCGACGGCGTCACCTGCCTGGTGGAGCGGAGCCGCGCCTCCGGGCGTGATTAAAGTGGCGGCATGAGCGAGTGCAGCGAGCGAATCAGTGTCTGGTGTATGCCGCTCGGAGCCGGAGGCGAGGAGCGAGCATGAGTCCGAGGATCGCGACCGCCGAGAAGGTCTCCCGTGAGCAGTTGCTCGAATTCGTCCGTGATCGCCACCGGGCGATCCTGATCACGACGAGACGCGACGGCGGCCCCCAGGCGTCCCCGGTGACCTGCGGAGTCGACGCCGAGGGCCGCATCGTCGTGTCGACGTACCCCGAACGCGCCAAGACCCGCAACGCCCGTCGCGATCCGCGGGCGAGCGTGGTCGTGCTGTCGGACGACTTCGACGGGCCGTGGGTGCAGGTGGACGGCACCGCCGAGGTGCTCGACCTGCCGGAGGCCCTGGAGCCGCTGGTCGAGTACTACCGCTCGATCTCCGGGGAGCACCCCGACTGGGAGGAGTACCGCGCCGCCATGGTCCGCCAGGGCAAGTCGCTGGTGCGGATCACCCCGACGTCCTGGGGGCCGGTGGCCACCGGCGGATTCCCGCCGCGTCTGGCGTGACGCGCCGGCCCGGAACCGGCCCGTGAGCCGCGCGCGGCTGTGGCCGTTGTACGCCGCCGGGTTCACCACCGCCTTCGGCGCGCACGGCATCGCGGCCAACCTCGGCGTGGCCGGCGACGGCGCGGGAGCGTCCCTGCTTCGGCTCGGCCTGCTGCTCGCCCTCTACGACGGCGCCGAGGTCGTGCTCAAACCGGCGTTCGGCACGCTGGCCGACCGGGTCGGACCGCGGCCGGTGCTCGTGGGCGGCCTCGTCGCGTTCGTCCTCGCCTCGGGCGTCTACGTGGTGGCGGCCCGGCCCCATGGTCTCCCGGACGCCGGGTGGCTGCTGGCGGCGAGGCTGGGGCAGGGCGCGGCGGCCTCGGCGTTCTCGCCCGCGGCGTCCGCGCTGGTCGCACGGCTGACCTCGGAGAGCGCTCGCGGCCGGGCCTTCGGCTCGTACGGCTTCTACAAGAGCATCGGCTACACGCTCGGCCCCTTCCTCGGCGGGGCGGTCGTCGCGGCAGGCGGCCTGCGCTCGCTGTTCGCGGTCATGGCCGCGCTGGCCGCCGCGGTGGCCTGCTGGGCGGCCCTCACGGTGCCCCGGGTGCCGCCGCTGCCGCGCGCCAGGCAGACCGTGGGCGACCTCGCCCGGCGTCTCGCCGATCCCGGGTTCCTGCGGCCGGTGACGGCCCTGGCGGCGGGGACTGCGGCGCTGTCGGTGGGGGTCGGCTTCCTGCCGGTGTCCGGCCGGGCGGACGGGCTTGGCCCGATCACGACCGGTGCGGCCGTCTCCGTGCTGGCCGCGTGCGCCGCCCTCGTCCAGCCGCTCGCGGGCCGGGCGCTCGACGCGAGGAGGATCAGCCCGATCCGCGGTCTGGCCACCGGGCTGCTGCTCTGCGCGGCGGCCTTCGCGCTCGCGGCCGTCCCGGGCGTGGTCCCGCTGGTCCTCGCGGCGGCGACGGCGGGCGCTGGGATCGGGCTGATCACCCCGCTCGGGTTCGCCGTTCTGGCCGGGGCCACACCTCCCGAGCGCATGGGCCAGACCATGGGAAGCGCCGAGGTGGGCCGGGAGATCGGCGACGCGGGCGGCCCGCTCCTCGTTGGGGCGGTCGCGACCGCGCTGTCCCTGACCTCGGGTTACCTGCTGCTCGCCGGGCTGCTCGCGGGGGCCGCCGCGTACGCGGACAGGCGCGGGCGGTGGCCGGCCTGAATCAGGCCGGCGCGGTAGTCCCGGTGGGGGCCGTCACGGCCGAGGAACTGCCGCTCGCCGAGCCGGCCGTGTACGCCCCCGGGAACGCTCTATTTCCAGCGAGGGAAAAGCGGTTTCCGCGGGATCGGGGATACGGCTAGCCTCGGATGCCGCCACGAGCGCCGGGGCCGTGAACCGGCGCGGACAAGGACGACGCATGCCCGACCCGCTCACCACACCGGCCGCCGAACTGCCCGTACGCCGGCTCGGACCCGAGGACCTGGATCGATGCCTCGCCCTCAGCGAGGACAGGGCCTGGGCCCGGGAGGAGCGCAAGTGGCTGTTCCTCCTGGAGAACGCCGAGGTCTACGCGATCGACGCCCCTTCGGGAGAGCTTGCGGGCACGGTCACGCTGACCCGGTACGGCACGGCCGCGGCGGGCATCGGCATGATGCTCGTCGCCACCCGGTATGGCGGACGCGGGCTGGGCAGGCGGCTGATGACGCACGTGCTCGACGCGGCCGGTGACGCGACCGTCTTCCTCTGGGCAACCGAGGCCGGCCGGCCGCTGTACGAGAAGCTCGGGTTCGAGACGCTGGGCGTGACGGAGGCGCGTGTGGGGCGCCTGCGCGCCGGGGACGACCCCGTCCTGTCGAGGCCGGCCGACCTCGGCGCCGACCTCGGCGCCGATCTCGACGCCCTGCTCGCGCTCGACGGGGAGGTCTTCGGCGCCGACCGGGCCGGGCTGCTCGCGCGGGTGTTCGCCTTCGCCGAGGAGGTCAGGGTCGCCGAGGACGAGACGGGGCTGACCGGCTACGCCGTGTCGTGGCGCAGCATGGACACCCTGTTCATCGGGCCGGTGGTCGCCGGCGACGAGGCGGTCGCCCGCGCGCTCGTCACCGACCTCGCGCGGAACGCCGACGGCCTGGTGCGGATCGAGGTCGAGCGCGCCCGGCCGGGCCTGCTGGACTGGCTCGGCGATCGGGGCGTGTCCCCGGCGTTCTCGACGTCCTTCATGGTCCACGGCGGCAGGCCGCTCCCCGGCGACCGGACCCGCATGTTCGCCCCACTGATGATCGCGATGGGCTGAGCGCGGCGGCCGCCGCCCGGCCTCGGCCCCTACCCCATCGGAGAATGAGGGTTCTCTCGTCCGGGAAGAAGAGCACGATGAGCACACGTCCGCCGCTTCCGCCGTTCACCGAGGAGACCGCCAGGCAGAAGGTGCAGGCCGCCGAGGACGCCTGGAACACCAGAGACCCGGAACGTGTCGCGCTCGCGTACACCGAGGACTCGGTGTGGCGCAACCGTTCGGAGTTCCTGACCGGACGGGAGGAGATCGTCGCCTTCCTGCGCCGCAAGTGGGAGCGCGAGCGGGACTACGCCCTGCGCAAGGACCTGTGGACCTTCGGCGGCGACCGCATCGCCGTACGGTTCCAGTACGAGTGGCACGACGCCGAGGGCCGGTGGTGGCGCAGTTACGGCAACGAACTGTGGGAGTTCACCGCCGACGGGCTGATGAGCCGCAGGGAGGCGAGCATCAACGACGTGCCGATCGAGGAGAGCGAGCGGCGCATCCGCGGCCCGCGCCCCGAGTCCGAGCGCGGGGCAGGCCTTCCGCTCGCCTGACCGTCGGGGGCGGCCCGGGGTCTGTCACCTGGCCATGCTGCCGAGGGATTCGGCGCGGAGCGCGTCCGGAGCGCAGGCGGGGCAGTCCGGCGCCGCCGGATGGCGCGTGTAGACGTGCTGGTCCGGGGCGATGAGGTTGATCCCGGTGACGTAGCTGCCCGAGGCCGCGGGGATTCCGGTCAGGAACGCGATGACCGCCTGGGCGGTCAGGTGGCCCGATACTCCGGCCGAGGGCGCGAGGACGTCCGGCCCGCCGAGGTCGACGGGGATCCCGGGCGCGAGAGGGGCGTCGACGCTCGCGGTCAGGCACTCGTAGCACGGGCCGCCGGGGGTGAACGCCGCCACGCTCACCAGCGGGCCGTTGTAACCGCCGAGCGCCCACGGGATCTTCTCCGACAGGCAGGCCCGGTTGGCCCAGATGCGGATGCCGCCCCGGCCGGCCGGTTCGTCGGCGCACATCGCCACCGCGTCGAACCCGCGTACGAGGTCGAGCATGTCCTCCTCGCACTCGACCGCCCGGGCCTCCCCGGTCACGCGGACGGAGGAGTTGACCTCGGCGAGCCGGGCGACGGCCACGTCCACCTTGGGACTGCCGATGTCGGCCTCCCGATAGAGGGCCTGCCGCGTCAGGTTGGACAGCTCGACCAGGTCGTGGTCCACGCAGTGGATCTCGCCGACGCCGCACGCGGCGAGTGCCCAGGCCGTGTGACTGCCGGTGCCGCCCAGCCCGAAGACGAGCACGCGCGAGCGCTTCAGGCGGACCTGCGCCTCCCAGCCGTGCTCGCGCGGCGCGAGGCCGCTGCCGCGGAAGAACGCCGCGTTGCGTGAGTAGCGCTCGAGTTCCCGCAGGCTGAGCTCCTCGGGCCGCGGAGCGGCGGCGTCCTCCACGTATCCCGACTTCAGCAGGAGATCGACGACGCCGGTCGCCTCGGCCTCGGTGAGCCCCGGGAACGTGCGGAGCAGACGGGCGGCGACCTCCTCCGGGGTCCTCGTGCCGTCCATGGAGTTCAGGGCCGCCCAGACATGGCCGTCCGGATCGCTGATCTCCCGGGCGGCGCCGCCTATCCGGATCCGGTCGTTGCCGTACCTGTGGGGGCGGTGCTGGGCTTTCACACGTGGCAACCGCAAGGCGACCTCTCGGCATCGCGAGCGGGACAACAATCGACAGGTGGATCTTTCTGGAAGTGTCCACTCATGTCAAGGCGAATTCCGAAGCGGCATCACCCCTGGAAGCGGTAGCGACCGGTGCCGCGAGCGGGAGCCGGCCGGTCCGGGCGGGCGGCGCCGCGGTTTTGTCGTACGGCTCGGCTACTTTCCGGATCATGACAGACCGTTCCCCCAACGGCGCGACCGTGTGGGCACGACACAGCAGGCTGCGCGTGGTGCCGCCGGTCCAGCCGCGCAAGCTGGCGAAGGTCCCCTTCGTGGAGCTGGCGGACGGCCGGCTGCAGGGCGTGGTGTCGAGCGGCTCGGACATCGGCCGGGTCTACGTCTCCTCCATCGCCGCCGGCACGCACAACTACAACTGCAGCACCAACAACAACCGCCCCTGCGGCGGCCTGTACGGCTCGCCGTGCAAGCACCTGCGGGCCCTGGTCGCCGAGGCCGTCGTGCAGTACGGCGCCGACCGCGTGGCCCGTTACCTGCGGGTCGAGGTCCCCGAGGGCGAGGAGCTGGCCGACTGCCTGGGCGGCGCCCACGAGCCCGCCCCCGCCGCGGTCGTGTTCAGCCGGTTCCTGCGCCACCTGGCCTACCTCGAGGTGCCCGACACCACCCTGCCGATCCCGGAGCTGCACTGGTTCCCGGCCACGGGGACGGTGAGCTGATGCTGGCCGTACAGCTCGCCGCGCTGCTCGCCGGCGACTCGGGAAACGCCGGTGACGGGGCCGGGGAGGCGCTCGCGCTGCTCGACGGCTTCGACGACGCCCTGGTGCACGGCCTCGCCCGGCTCGCCGACGAGCGCGCCGACGCGGTGACCGCGCTGGCCGCGGCGTTCGCGGCCACCCCTCTCGGCGATCGGCTGGCGGAGGCCGCCGACGCGGTCGTGTCCGGTTCGATCACGCAGGAGCATCTGAGGGCCCTGGCGGGCGGCCGGGTCGCGTTGTCCGGCGCCGTGCACGACGCCCTGCTCGAAAGCCTGGACACGGCGTTGGGACGGGAGCGAGCGGAATGGCCAGCGGCGCCCGACGGCCCGGGGACGGCGGGCGACGCCGGCGCTCAGCCGGCCGGGAACGTGCTCGGCGGCGTCCGCTCCTGGCTGCGCGAGCTGGCCATCACCGGCTGGCGCGGCGTCGACCACGACCTCGTCTCCGCGGCGGACCAGGTCATCGAGGCCCTGCTCGCCGCACCTGATCTGCACAGGCTCGCGGTGCTGCTCGACGGCTTCGCGGCCGAACTGCGCGCCTGCTGCCCGATCGGCCCGGCGGAGCACCTGCCGGTGCGGCGCTGGGCCGACCTGTGGACCCGCGCTCTGCTGCTGTCGCAGGACGGCGTCCTGACCGGCGAGCCCCGGTCCGCCACCACGGTGTCGGGACGGCTGCTGGCACTCGGCGTCGACGTGCACGAGCACGGCACCGCCGTCCAGTTCCAGGTGCATGCCGTCCTGGAGCCCGCCGGCGGCGGCAGGTCCCGGCTGGTGCGCACCTCCGTCACGGTCGCCAAGGTCGACACCATCGTCGGGCCCGCGCTGTGGAAGCTGGCGCAGCGCCACAAGGTGCTGCTCGCCGCGCTGGCCGACGGACGCAGCGTAGAGATCACGGACATGCCCCTGCTCGACAGCGGTGACCTCGTCTGGGACGACGACCGCGCCTTCGTGAGCAAGCCCGCCGACCCGTTGGCGACCGCCCGGCTGTGCCTGCCCGGCGCGCTCGCCCCGGCGGTGCCGCCCCTCGACCGCGTTCCCGTACGCATCGCAGAACCGGTGCTGGTGGAGGGCTACAAGGTCACCAAGGACGGCTCCTTCGACCTGGGCGGAACGGTCCTCGCCGTGGACGCGGAACGGCTGCCCGACTGCGGTCCGCTCACGCCCAAGCTGGTGGCGGCCTCGTCGGCGTGCGTGGGACTGGTCCGGTGGGACGCCGGCCGCTGGACGCTGCAGCCGCTCGCCGTGCAGGCGAAGGTCAAGCGGGAGGCGGTGGTGGCCGCCACCGGCGACTGGGCACTCGGCCCCACCGACCCCAAGGCGGCCAAGGCCGAGGCCAGGGCGGCGGACGCGGTCACCGTGCTGCGGGAACGAGCCGGACGGTTGCTGCGACGATGAGCGACGACCTCTCCACCACCGGCATCTCCACGACCGGCATCTCCACGACCGGCGACGACGGTCTGACGAACGCCGACCGGAATCGGCGTCAGGTGCTCTATTGGCGGCTGCTCGCCCGGCTGTTCGACCACGAGGAGCAGCCCGCGCTGGAGACCGCCGGCGTCGCGGTCGTCGGCGACCTGGGCCTGCCCGCCGGACTGCTCGACCCGGCCGTGTCGGTCGACTCGCTGGTGCAGCGCTTCCCCGAACTGTCCGCCGAGTTCGAGACCCTGCTGACGCCGGACGAGCACGTGCCGGGCGGCGAGGTGCGCCGGGCGGCACTCGTCTCGAAGCTGCTGCTCAACGTCTTCGCCACCGGTTCCGGTGACGTCAGCGCCACCCGGCTCGCGACCTGGCAGCGCGACGCCGCCTGGCTCAAGTGGGCCCTGTGCGCGGGGTCGGCGCCCGGATCGGGCGCGGGCGCGGGAACGGACGCGGCACCGGGAGAGCCGGGCGGCGAAACCGGAGCGGAGGCCGAGACCAGCTCGGGGGCCGGCCCCACGGCCGGGTCCGGGCGGGGCTCCGGCGTCAGGATCGGCGACGACGACCTGGCCAAGGCGCTGGCCGGTATCGAAGCCGACCTGGTCAGCCGCATGCGGCTGCGCGAGGTCCTGGCCGACCCGGCCCTGGCGCGGCAGCTCACGCCCAGCATGTCGCTGGTCGAGCAGTTGCTGCGCGACAAGGCCAACCTGTCGGGGGTGGCGCTTGCCAACGCCAAGGCGCTGATCCGCAGGTTCGTCGACGAGGTCGCCGAGGTGCTGCGCACACAGGTCGAGAAGGCCAGTGTGGGCGCGATCGACCGGTCGGTGCCGCCGAAGCGGGTGTTCCGCAACCTGGACCTCGACCGCACGATCTGGAAGAACCTCACCAACTACAGCCCCGAGGACCAGCGGCTCTACGTCGACCGGCTCTACTACCGGCACACCGCGAGGCGTACGACACCGGCCAGGATGATCGTGGTGGTCGACCAGTCCGGTTCCATGGTCGACGCGATGGTCAACTGCACCATCCTGGCGTCCATCTTCGCCGGGCTGCCCAAGGTCGACGTGCACCTGGTCGCGTACGACACCCGCGCGCTCGACCTCACCCCGTGGGTGCACGATCCGTTCGAGGTGCTACTGCGCACCCAGCTCGGCGGCGGCACCGACGGCACCGCCGCCCTGGCCCTCGCCCAGCCGAAGGTCGCCGACCCCCGCAACACGGTGGTCGTGTGGATCTCGGACTTCTACGAGTGGAACTGCCCCGCCGTCTACGCCGGCATGGAGGCGCTGCACCGATCCGGCGTACGGCTCATCCCCGTGGGCTCGGTGGACAGCGGCGGCCAGCAGAGCGTCAACCCGTGGTTCCGGCAGAAGCTCAAGGACCTGGGCACGCCGGTGATCTCGGGCCACATCCGCAAGCTCGTGTTCGAACTCAAGAACTTCCTCGCCTAGGAGACCCCCTCACATGACCAACGAGATGCTCCGCGCGCCCGCCGAGGTGAAGTACGCCGAGGAGCTCGACTGGCTCGAGTCGATCGACGACGGCCCCAAGCCGTTCTCCTGGCGGCTCAGCCCCCGGATGGTCCGCCTGTTCGTGCTCGGCAGCGAGCGGTCCGACGGCCTGGACCGCGAGATCCCGCAGAAGTGGTTCGGCGACCGGAGCTTCGTCGAGCGCAGCATCGTGACGCTCGCCTCCGACCGCGGCCTGCTGCTGATCGGCGACCCGGGCACCGGCAAGAGCTGGCTGGCCGAGCTGCTGTCCGCCGCCATCTGCCGAGACTCCACCCTGGTCGTGCAGGGAACGGCGGGCACCACCGAGGACCACATCAAGTATTCGTGGAACGTCTCGATGGTGATCGCCAAGGGCCAGTCCCGTGAGTCGATGATCCCCTCGCCGATCATGACGGCGATGGAGCAGGGCATGATCGGCCGCTTCGAGGAGCTCACCCGCGCCACCAGCGACGTGCAGGACGCCCTGATCTCGATCCTTTCGGAGAAGTACGTCTCCATTCCCGAGCTGGACACCGACAACACGGTGTTCGCCAGGCCCGGGTTCTCGATCATCGCCACCGCCAACAGCCGGGACCGGGGCGTCAACGACCTGTCCTCGGCACTGAAACGGCGGTTCAACTTCGTCCGCATCCCCGTGGTGACGAGCAAGGCCAGCGAGGCCGAGATCGTCCGATTCCGCACCACAGAACTGCTGCGCCGGCACCGCATCGAACTGGACGTGCCGCCCGCGCTCCTGGACATCCTGCTGCAGAGCTTCGCCGACCTGCGCGCCGCGGCGGCGTCGGCCACGAGCGAGGACGAGAAGCTGGAGTCGGCCCTGTCCACCGCCGAGCAGATCGGCGTGCTTGAGGACGCCATCCTGCACAGCCACTTCTTCGGCGACCGCACGCTGCGCGCCGAGACCCTGGGCGGCTCGCTGGTGGGCTCGCTGGCCAGGCGCGCCCCGGAGGACCTGGCCATCCTCAACAAGTACTGGCACGGGGTCGTCGAACCCCGCAGCAAGAACGACGGAGGCGAGTGGACGCGGTTCCTCGACGGCGGCCGTCAGGCGATCTCGACGCTGTCATGAGCACCTTCGACGCCCTGCGCGAGCAGCTTCTCGACGCCGCCGCGGCCTTCTCCGGCGGCAAGGACGCACCGCCTTCCCAGACCCTGGCCGGCATCCTGTCCGGCATGGTCGACGACGTCGACCGCATGCTGCGCGAGGAGCTGGAGATCTTCCCGGTGTGCCACCACTCGCCGGCCTCCGCCCTGGCCATGACCCGGCGGCTGCGCGACAAGCGGCCCAAGGTGGTCTACCTGGAGCTGTGCGAGGACCTGCGCCCGCTCCTGGACGAGCTGCGCAACTGCCGGCTGCCGGTGGCGCTGCAGGCGTTCGCCACCCAGCTCGACGGGTTCCCGCCCGGCTCCGGACCGCTCAGCGTGATCGCGCCGGTCACGGAGGCGTCGGCGGAGTATCAGGCCATCGCGTACGCGCTCGACACCCCCGGCGTCGAGATCGTGCTGGTCGACCGCTCGGTGGACCACGTCTTCCAGTGGCTGCCCCAGGAGACCGACGGCTCGGCTCCGCAGGAGTCCGGCTCGATCGAAGACGCGCAGGGCGACGAGGTTGCGTTGCATGGGGACGCCGTGGGGGTCGAGATCGGCGACCTGCGGCCGCGCTTCGCCGAGCTGGAAAAGCACCTGCTGCACCACGGCAAGGTGCGGCACTGGTCGGAGTGGTGGGACCAGTACGTCGAGCAGCCGCTGACCGGGGCCGACTACGACACCTACCGCCAGGCGATGGCGCTGGTCGGCAGCCTGTTCCGGCGGCTGCGCCCCGACGGGGACGACCGCCTGGCCGTCGACGAGGAACGCGAGCGCTACATGTGGACGCGCATCCGCGAGCACCTCGCCGCGTCGGGCGCCGACCCCGCCGACTGCCTGTACGTGTGCGGGGCCTTCCACGCCGTCAGCACGGTCGCCGAGTTCGGCCTGCGGTCCGAGGCGCCGCCGTACGCGATCGGTCCGCGCACGGGCACCCGCTGGCTCTACGGGCTGATCCCCTCCAGCCACTCCGCGATCGAGGCGCAGTTCGGCCTGGCCCAAGGTTCGGTGTCCATCGCCGCCGCCACCTGGGCCAAGGCGGTCAAGCGCGGAGGCGTCACGCCTTACCGGCTGGAGGGACAGGAGGGCGGACGCGGGAAGCGGGCCGCCAAAGCGGCCAAGGCCGCACCGCCCGTCGCCGAGCCGGAGGCCGACCGGCTGTCGGGGTTCCTCGCCACCCCGCCCGCGCTCGACGGGCTGGACGAGGACGAACTGCGCGGATGGTGCGTCGACATCGTGCGGCTGGCCCGCCGCAACGGCTATCTGGCCAGCACGGCCGACGCCATCGCCGTGTTCGAGACGTCGATCCTGCTCGCCGGATTGCGCGGCCGGGCCAGGCCCACGCCGTACGACTTCGCCGACGCGGCCGTCACCTGCATCGAGAAGGACGTGGTGCCGGGCCGCCGGGACGTCCGCCGCCTGTGCGAGATCCTCCTGGGCGGCGACAAGATCGGGATGGTCGGCTACGACGCGCTGCCCCCGCTGGCCCGCGACGTGTACGACCGGCTGGAGCCCCTCGGGCTCGACCTGACCAAGCGCACCCAGCAGCGGGTGCTGCTCGACCTCAAGGCGGATCCCGAGCTGGAGCCGTGCTCCGACCTGCTGTGGACGCTGCGTTACCTGCTGCCCGACGGTGCGATCCGGCCGATCATGGGGGCGCGCCGCCTCGGCGAGCGGCCGATCCAGGAGAGCTGGGACGTCGCGCTCGGCCGGCACCAGCGGGAGATCATCGAGCTGGGCTACGAGGGTGTCACGGTCGAACAGGTGCTGGAGCAGCGGCTGCGCCGCCGGGCGTGGGATCCCCAGGCCACGGCGGGAGTCGCGCTCGCGGCCGTCGAGGACGCCATCCTCTACCTGGGCGGCCGCCGTCTCGCCGGCGAGCTCGGCGCCCGCGCCGTCGAGCTGCTGGCCGCCGAGCGCACCGTGGACGACGCACCCGAGGTGCTGCGCCGGATCAGGCGGCTGCTGACCTACTACCGGGCGAGCGAACCGGAGCTGCCCGCCTGGTGCGAGGACTTCGTCACGGCCGGATACGCCCACTACTGCACGCTGCTGCCCACCGCCTTCGCCGACGACGACACCGGCGTGCGTCAGGTCGGCGCGATGCTCGGCTTCCTGTTCACGCTGGAGAGCCTCGCGCTGTCGCTGGGCTGCGACCGGGCCCAGCTCGAACTGGCCGTACGGCAGTCGCACCCGCGGGCCCCGGCCAAGGTCGCGCTGCTGTGGGCGGCGCAGACGCAGCTCGGCCTGCTGACCAGGGAGGAACTGCGCGCCCGCTGCGACGAGCTGCTGGCCAACCCGCTCGTCGTCCCGGCCTATCCGCTCTATGTCAGCGGGTTCGTCCAGGCGCTCGACCCCGTCCCCGGCCTCGCGCCGTTCGTGGTCGAGGCGCTGTCGAAGGCCTTCGCGCGGCTGCCCGACCCCGTCCTGCTGCCGTGGCTGCCGACGTTGATCACGACGTTGCGCCGGCACGCGCCTGAGCTGGTCCCCGCGCTCGTCCGCGAGGCCGGCCGGACCTTCCCCGGCGCTCTGGCCGAGCTGGACACGTGGATCCCGCCGTGGGAACGGCCGGCCGCACCGGCGCGCAGGGCCCGGGCGGCAGCCGCGCCGAGCGGGCCGGTGTCCGCGCTGCTGGCCCGGCATCCGCAGGCGTGCGACGCCGTGGCCGCGCTGCTCGGCTGCACGGCGGAGTGGGGGAGCGCCGAGCGGGAGAACGGCGAGGTGGCGGCCCTGCTCGCCCGGCACCCGGCGACGACCGGCGCGGTCGCGGCCCTGCTGTGCCTCTGAACGATGCCCGCGTTCAGGCGGTGGTGGCGTCGGCGAGCAGGTCAGGGACGAGCGAGGCGAGGATCGCCTGGTCCTCCTCACGGCGGGGGGCGTACTCCGTGATCCCCAGGCCGGCGAGGAGAAAACGGGCCGTCAGCGCGCGTACGGCGTCCCGCAACGCCGTGACGGACAGACCGCCGGCCTCGGGGTAGCTGAGCGACCCGAACTCCTCCGGATCGAGAACGTCGAGGTCGATGTGGATGTAGACGGCGGTGCCCCCGGCGGCGGCGACGGCCGGGACCAGGACGCCGGGGTCGGCTGTCAGCTCGGGCACGGTGTGCCAGACGAGGCCCGCGTCGGTGGCGTAGGCCAGCTCCGCCGGATCCAGCGCGCGGACCCCGGCGAGGATCACCTGCCGGGGACGCAGAGCCCGCGCCGGGACCAGATCGGGATGCCCATCGCCCAGCAAGGTGCGCAGGACCATGCCATGGAAGGCGTGCGAAGGTGAGGAGCCGGGTGTGTTGAGATCGCCATGGGCGTCGAACCAGACGACGACGAGCCCGTCGCCGTGTCGCGCCAGGGCGGCCGACACCGGCTCCACCTCCACCCCGCAGTCGCCGCCTACCGTGACGACCGTGGCCGCGCCGCACTCGGCGAGCGCGGCGCGGGTGCGGGCGGCGACGGCGGTGAGGACGTCCAGGGCCCGGACGCCGTCCCCCTCGGCGCCCGCGCTGTCCGGAACGGGCACCCGCACGGCCCGCATGGACGGTTCTGCGGACGTCACGGTGGACGCCACCAGGGAGGTCAGCCGTTCGGCGCCGAGGGAGAGGAGCCGGGCGTCGCCGACGCTCGACCCCTGCCATTGGGGCACCTGAACGACCGCGGTCGGAAGCACCGTCCGATCATTCCATGCCGATGCCCACCAGGGCAGGGGCGGTGCCCGTCGTGCCCGGAGGCGCTACCAGTCGCCGTCGCCGCCCTCCTCCTCGTCGTCCTCGAAGATCTCCTCGACGATCTCGCCGGCCACGAGGCCGCCGACGATCCCGGCCGCACCGGCCGCGGCCACCGCACCCCAGCCCGGGCCGTCCCGGTGCTCGTAGTGGCCGCCGTGCCCGTAACCGTGCCCGTGGTCCCCGTGCCCATAGCCGTGGTCCCCGTGCCCGTAACCGTGCGCGTAGCCGCCGTGGTGATCGCCGTACGGCGCACCGTGGTGGGCGCCGTACTGGGTGAGCCCGGTCAGCCAGCGGTCGATCTCGCCCGGCCAGTCCGTGCGCGCCGCGTCGTCGTGACTGACGCGGAAGCGGCCGATGGCGTCGCCGGAGTAACGTCCCGCCCGCTTGTCGGCCTCCAGGATCACCTCCAGACCCGCGGGGTCGGCCACGAAGGTGAGCTCGACCTCCCCCACCACACCCGCGTGCCGCGGGGGCGGGTAGAACTCGATCTCCTGGTAGAACGGCAGCTCCTGGCGCACGCCGTACAGGTGGCCGGCCTCCAGGTCGGCCGACTTGAAGGCGAAACCGAGCTGGAGGAACGCCTCCAGGATGCGGCGCTGCGAGGGGAGCGGCTCGACGGCGATCGGGTCGAGGTCGCCCTTGTCGACGGCCTTCGCGATGCCCACCTCGGTGCGTACGCCGAGCGCCATGCCGGTCAGGCGCTGTCCGTCGATCTCGCTGATCGGGGTCTCCCACGGCACCGGGATCTGGAAGGGGATGCTCCGGTTCTCGCCCTGGCGCAGGGTGAACGGACCGGACACCCGGGCGCGGGAGAATTCGGCGAGCCCCGTGCTCTCGCCGGCGCCGTGCTCGATCTCCACCCCGGCGACCAGGCCGAGAGTGATGTCCTCGATCTCGGCGTCGAAGTCGCCGCCGGACAGTCTCACCTCGCCCGTGAGCACGCCGCCCGGCCGGACTCGTGGGGTGGTCAGTACGGTGTCCACCGAGGGGGCGCCCACCCCGAGAGCGCCCAGCATCCGCTTGAAGACCACGTGTTTCTCCCTGTCGACGGTCGATGAGGTCCGCCCACCTGAACGATCAAGAGCCCTGGCCGGGTTCCGGCCGCCGGTAAAGATCACCCTTCCGAGGATCACGATCTCGCCGGCGCGGCGCGGACGTCGGGGACGTGCAGCTCACGCACCCTCGGGAACAGCACGGCCGGCATGGAGACCAGCACCACCATCACGCCGCACCCGATCAGGGCGGGCCGCGGTCCGATCGTCACGGCCGGCGGGCCGGCCACCAGCATGCCCAGAGGGCCGAGCATCAGGGAACCGAGCGAATCGTAGGAACTGACCCGGGACAGCGACTCACCCGGGATCTCCCGCTGGACCGTGGTGTTCCACAGCACGCCGTAGATGTCGAAGCAGACGCCGGCCCGTAGATCGGCGAGCACCGAGCAGGCGCCGCCGCTGGAACCTTGACCGGGGGGACCGGGAACTGCTCCTGCTCGGGACGGCCGCGCTGTTCCAGGCGCACCTGCGGAAGCGACGCTTCCGAGAAAGTTTTCCGTCAATTTTACTCAAAAGAGCATGTTTGGGATTGTTCTCCATTTGGCTCCCAGAGTGGGAGCTATACGACGGAGGTGGCGAATCGGCGTGGAGAACACTCCGGCGGAGGCAGATGTGGCGAGGGGCCGCGCGCCCAGGGGCAGGGTCGTCATGTCGCTGATCTCCCTGGCGCTGGCGGCCGTGCTCATCTCCTTCCTGCCGCACCTCACCGGAGTCACCTGGGGGCAGCTCGACGAGCGCCTCGTGCGGGTCGGCTGGGGCGCGATGGCGGTGCTCACGGCGCTGTGGCTGGCCGGGCTCTGGGCGTACTCCAACGTGGTGAGCGACTCCCTGCCCGGGTTGAGCAGGCGCCGGGCGATGCTGGTCAACTGCGTCGGCAGCGGCGCCAGCAACGTGCTGCCGTTCGGCGGGGCCGTGGGCGTGGCCATGACCTTCACCATGATGACCAGGTGGGGCTTCGGGCGGCGGCCGGTGGCGGCCTCGACGGTCGTGACGGGCGTGTGGAACCTGCTGTCGCGCTTCCTGCTCCCCGCCGTGGGACTCGTCTGCCTGGTCGGCGCGGGATACATGCCGGACCGCCGGCTGGCGGCGGCCGCCGGGGTCGGCGGCGCGTTGCTCATCGGTGTCGTCGTCGCCATGTCGGCCGCCCTCCAGCGGGAGACGGTGGCCGACCTGCTGGGGCGGGGCCTGGATCGGGTGGTCCGGTTCCTGCCGCTCCGGCGGAAGCCGTGCCTGCGCGACTTCCTGCTCGACCTGCGTCACTCCACCATCGAGATCACTCGTACGCGGTGGCCCCGGCTCACGCTCGGCATGGTCGCCTACATGGCGCTGCAGTGCGTCCTGTTCATCGGATGCCTGCACGCGACCGGCGCCGAGGTCGCCATCCCCGAGGCGGTCGCGGCCTTCGCGATCAACCGGGTGCTGACCACCGCGGTCGTCACGCCGGGCGGATCGGGGATCAGCGAGTCGGCGACGGCGCTGGCGTTGATCGGCTTCGGCGTCGCGCCCGGGGCGGCCACGGCGGCGGTGCTGCTGTTCTGGTTCTTCGCCCACCTGATCGAGATCCCGGTGGGCTGGTTCGCCTGGAGCATCTGGTCGCTGACCGCACGCGCACGGCCGTGAGCACGCGATCTGCACCTTGAGGTGTTGGCGGTCGCGGCTACCTCTTTACCGGGCGGCCGGAGGGTGCGGCCCTGGCACACTCCGGCCCGGCACACCCCGCCCTGGCACACTCCGCCCCGGCACACTCCGTGACCGGCGAGCGCGGCCGGGTCAGCCGGTGCAGGCCCAGGCCGGCGGCGGCCAGCACGGCCAGGCCGGCCACGGCCAGGAGGCCGACCCGCCCGGAGACCCGCTCCACCAGCTCGTACGAGCCTCCCGCGGCGTACCCGAGCCCCACCGTGCCCGCCCCCCAGGCCAGGCCGCCGGGCACCTCGAAGGCGAGGAATCTCGCGTACGGCAGGCGTCCCATGCCGGCCAGCATGGGGACCAGGGCGCGCAGCAGACCGACCCAGCGGCCGAAGAGAACGGCCCATCCGCCGCGCCGCCGCAGGTAGTCCTCGGTGCGGTCCCATCGCTCCACGCTCACCCGGCGGCCCAGCCGGCTGTCGCGCACGCGGGGCCCCAGCCGCCTGCCGATCCGGTAGCTGATCGAATCCCCGGCGACCGCGCCCACGCCGGCCACGGCCATCATGAGAGGCAGGCTCACGTGCCCCGTGAAGGCGAGGAATCCGGCCATCAACAGGGTGAGCTCACCCGGCACCAGCAGCCCGACGAGCGCCGCCGTCTCCGCGCAGGCCATCAGCCCGACCATCAGGTAGGCCCACGGGCCCGCCACCGCCATGAACTGGTGCAGCCCCTGCGTCATCGGATGCCCCCCGCCGCCGCGACGACTGTCTCCCCACAATGCACGTCACAAGGGGAACGCCAGTAGCTCGCGGCGGGAAAACCTCGGTAAGCGTCGAGGCCGCAGGGAAAACGTCAGATGGTGCCGGAGAACGTGTCGCATTGGGCGGGGGCGCCCGTCTTGTATCCCGTGGTGAACCATTTCACCCGCTGCCGTGAGCTTCCGTGCGTCCACCCCTCGGGGTCCACCCTGCCCTGGGCGCGCTCCTGGATCCTGTCGTCGCCCACCGCCGCCGCGGCGTCCAGGGCCTCCTGGATGTCCGCCGCGGTGAACGGGCCCTCGTAGAACCCCGTGTCGACCGCGTTCTTCGCCCACACCCCCGCGTAGCAGTCCGCCTGAAGCTCCAGCCGTACGGAGGCGCTGTCCGCCCCCCGGCTGTCGCCGCCGACCCGCCGGGTGGTGCCGAGCAGGTTCTGCACGTGGTGGCCGTACTCGTGACCGATCACGTACGCCTGGGCGAACGGCCCGCCCTTGGCGCCGAACTGGCTCTCCAGCTCCTTGAAGAAGCCCAGGTCGAGGTAGATCTTGCTGTCGGCCGGGCAGTAGAAGGGGCCGACGGCCGAGCTCGCCTGGCCGCAGCCGGTGCTCACGGCCTTGGTGAACAGGACGGTCCGCGCGTTGCGGTACGGCTGCTTGCCCCGCTCGGCGAAGGCGTCCCGCCAGTATTTCTGGACGCTGTTGACCACTCCCACCACGCGGCACTTCTCCGACTGGTCCGCGTCGCTGCCCTTCTTGCACTGTGCACTCAGGTCCGAGGCCGGACGCGCGCCTGTGGACCCGCCGGACGAGGAGCTTCCACCGCTGAGGAGATCGGCCGGGTTGACGCCCAGGACCAGGGCGACGACCAGCGCGACGACACCGACGACGCCCCCGCCGATCGCGAGCCCGCCGCCCGGGAACCCTCCGCCGCCCTCCTCCACCTGTGACGCGTCGAGATCCACGTCGTCGCGGAAGTCCATCGCGCCCGCCTTCCTGTTCCGGGACCTGCCACGCCCTATGATCCCCGACGGCCGCCGCTCGCTCATCCGGCGCTTCCGCCAGCAGAAGTGCCCTTTCTGGACATTTAGGGATAAAAGCGCACGAAGTTCGTCACCGTGTTGCGCTTTGCGGAATTGCGAGCGTTGTGACCTAGTCGTTCCTGATTCGTAACGGATGACCAGAATGAGGCGATAGTTCGTCTTTGCTTCAGTCCCTTCACGCACTTCGTTCACTCGCGAGATCCACTGTGACCGCTCGAGACCGCGCCGCTTTATCGGCGCTTTATGCAACGTGATGGAAGGGACTGCACCTGATGCAGCCAGTGGCAGCGAGAAAGCTGCTGGGAGGCCTGAGGAGGCGAGGGCGTCTCGCCGTGGCCGCCGTGATCGCCCTGGTCGCGACGCTGCTCGTCAGCGGCGTCGTGACGGCGGCGCACGCCGACCCGGACCCGGCGACAGCGGGTCGTGGACGCCCAAGCCCGACGCCGACCGGTTCCCCCACCCCGCCCAGCCTCAGCCCCGCCGGCGGCTCGTACATCGAGGGCACGGTCAAGGTCGCGGCGGTTCCGGCCGCGGCCGGTGACAGCGTCACCGAGCTTGCCGTCGACGGCGCCGCTCTGAACGCCACCCGTACGGTGGGCGTGTCCAGGCTCCGTTTCGACGTCGGCTCGAACTCGACGGAGGCGCGATACCACAACTACGTGCTCGTCAACGGCGTCTACCGGAGCGACATCGGCGACCTCGTGAACGAGCGGGGGACCATCGAGATCCCGAACGAACACCTCGTCAAGGGCGAGAACACCATCGAGATCTTCGCCGGGACGATCCAGAGCTCGTGCGGCACCAACTACGACGACTTCGTCCTGTCCGACGTGGGCCTCGAACTGCTCGGTGAGGTCGCGGACGGTGAGGACAACCCCTACACCCTGTCCTTCGGCGACGGCAACTGTGGCTCGAACACCGCGCTGCTCAAGCAGGCCACGCTGAAGTTCTTCGTCAAGGGCGACCCGCAGGGGACCACGGGTCTCGCGACGGACCTGGACACCACGACGCTGGCCAACGGCGAGCACGCCATCACCGCCAAGGCCGCGTCCGGGGCCACGGTCAAGCACAGCGTGACCGTGAACAACGCCCCGGCCGGGGCGCCCCGGCTGCTGCCCACGGACGGCACGCTGGTGGCACGCACCACGCCGATCCACGCGACCGTGCCGGCGGCCGGCGGGGGCGGCGTCTCGTCCCTCACCGTCGACGGCGCGGAACCCGCCACGAAGGCCACCCTGGGCAACGGCGCGGCGACGTTCAGCTTCGACGTGGGCGCGGACTCGATCGACGACAAGTACGACGACTTCCTGCTTGTCAACGGCAAGCGCATCGACCTGGGCGGCACCTGGGCGGGCCGGCGCGTAACCGTCGCCGTTCCCGCCCGGTTCCTGGTGCCGGGGGACAACACGGTCAAGGTCGTGACCGGTGACTGGAAGGCGTCCTGCGGCACCGACCGCGACGACTTCACCATCGCGAACCTCGACCTCGCCCTCGACGGCGCCACCGTGACGGGTCACGACGTCAAGCCGTCCTACGACCTGGGCGACGGCACCTGCGGCAGCAGCCAGACCGCCCTTCGTGAGGTCGAGCTGCGCTACACGATCGACGCTCCGGCGGTGCACGTCGTCCGGACGCTCGGCTCGGGTGACGCGACCCTGAGCTTCACCGTCGGCACCAACTCGATCGAGGCGCGCTACCAGAACTATCTGCTCGTGAACGGGCGGAAGGTCGTGCTCGACGGCGACTTCGTGAGCCGGCGGGTCGACTTCACCTTCCCGAACGAGTACCTCGTGCCCGGCTGGAACACGATCGACTTCGTGACCGGCACCTATCCGACGTCGTGCGGCAACAACCGCGACGACTTCGCGATCTCGAACATCGCCCTCACCCCTGTGAAGGGCACGGCGGCCGGTCAGATGCTCAAGAGCTCCTACAGCATGGGCGACGGCAACTGCGGCGACAACGTGAACCTGCTGACCGAGATCGACCTCGAGTTCCTCGTGGACGCCCCCGCCGGCGGCCTGAGCGCCGATCTCGACACCACCGCGATCAAGGACGGCAAGCACACCCTCGCCGCGACCTCGACCACGGGCGAGACCGCCACCCGTACGCTGATCACCGACAACTCGGCGCCCAAGGTCGCCACGAGCGTCCCCGCCGCGGGCGAGAAGATCACCGCCTCCGTGGTGCTGGACGTCAAGCTGGAGGACGCCTCCGGCGTGGTGTCCGGGCCGGACGTCACGCTCGACGGGCAGGCGATCGCGCTGGGCGCCCAGGTGGGTCCCGGACTGCGGCCCGGTTCGCACACCCTCGCCGTGATCGCCGCGGACTCGCTCGGCAACACCGCCACCCGGGAGGTCACGTTCGAGTCCGCCGGCATTCCCGACGCCCCCGCCGAGCTCACCCCGGCGTCCGGAGCCGTCGACGTGTCGGGCTCCGTCACGCTCTCGGCGAAGGTCGCCGAGCCCGGCGGAGGCCAGGTCACGGCGACGTTCTCCGAAGCCGACATCCTGACCCCGAACCAGGCGTTCCAGGGCGTGGCCGAGACCGTCCCCACGACCCTGCAGGTGCCCGGCGAGAAGAAGGTCAAGGCCGCCGGGCTTGAGCCCGCCGACGGTGCGACGCTCGACGCGCCCGCCGGCCGGGACGTCACCTACCAGCGGTACGACATCCAGGTGAAGGGCCACGTGGACGCCCCGGTCCTGCGCTGGGAGGGCGTCATCGACCCCGAGCGCCTGGTGTCGCTGCGGGCGTGGAACACCGAGACCCGGGCGTGGGATCTGCTGACGAGCTCCCGCGGCGCCGCCGAGGGTCAGACCGCGCTCACCGCCGTCGTCGGCGACCAGTACGTCGACGGGCAGCAGGTCCACGTGATGGTGACGGGCGAGGACCCGTTCGCCGACGACATCGACCCCGGTGACCCGAACGGCTTCGCCGACCCCTCCACGTACGACTTCTCGATCGTCCACTTCACCGACACGCAGTACCTCTCCGAGGGTGCGGTGGAGCAGGAGACCGCCGAGGAGCGCGCGGTGTGGGAGTCCGCGTACGCCGGGATCGTCAACTGGATCAAGGACAACAAGGACCAGCGCAAGATCTCGTACGTCGCGCACACCGGTGACCTCATCGAGAACAACATCCGCAAGCCCGCGGACGAGGCCACGCAGCGGCAGGTCGTCGGCGAGTTCGAGGTGTCGTCCAAGCAGCAGCGCGTCCTGGACGAGGCGAAGATCCCGAACGGCGTGATCGCGGGCAACCACGACAACCAGTCGGGCACCGAGGACGGGCCGGAGGCGATCTACAACACGTACTACGGCCCCGGCCGCTACCAGACGGCGGCGCAGGGCTGGCAGCACGCCGAGTACGGCGGGCCGTGGAAGGAGGGCGACAACCAGAACCACTACGACCTGTTCTCGGCCGGCGGGCTGGACTTCGTCGTGGTCGGCCTGTCGTACGGCGTCACGCGGGAGGAGGCCGAGTGGGCCGACTCCGTCTTCAAGCGGTTCCCCGACCGCAACGGCATCCTGCTCTCGCACGACTACCTCGTGCCGAGCACCAACCCGGACGGGCGCGGCGCGGGATTCTCGGCGCCGGACGGCTCGATGCTCTACAAGACGGTGGTCGAGAAGAACCCGAACGTCTTCCTCATCCTCGCCGGGCACGAGCACGGCGTGGCCACCAACGTGAAGCCGAAGGTCGGCCAGGTCGGCAAGGGCGTCGTCGAACTGCTGGCGGACTACCAGTTCTACACGGTCTCCGCCGACCGCCTCGGGCTCACCCAGGTCGGCGGATACAACCCGGACGACCAGCTTCAGTTCGGCGCGAGCTTCTTCCGGCTGCTGCAGTTCAACGTCAAGCGGGCCGAACTGACGGTGGACACCTACTCGCCGCTGCTGAACGACTTCGGCGCGGGCGAGTTCGACCCGCTGCGCCGCTACGACGGCCGCGAGGACAACATGGTGCTGCCGGTCGATCTCACCACCCGCACGACGAGCTTCACGACCGACTCGCTGGCGATCTACAAGCCCACCCGGGTCATCGGCACGAGCACGGTCCCGTCGGGTCAGGTGGCCTCGGCGACCTGGAAGCGTCTCAAGGGCGACACGGCCTACGCCTGGTTCGTCACCGCACGCTCCACCGGCGGCGGCGTGACCGCCTCCGAGCCGAGCGTCTTCGTCACGAAGGACGAGCACGGCCGCCCCGGCAAGTGGGGACCGGACTCGCCCCTCTACCGCTGGTTCCAGCGCAGGTAACCGTCATCGCCGCCCCGGACCCCGCGACGACGCGGAGCGTCCGGGGCGGCCTCCCATTCGATGGCCCCCTCGAATCTCGGACCCCCTTGGAGAACGAGACATGTCTCGCAGGCTGTCCGCCGCCTTCCTCGCTCTCGCCTTCGCCCTCGGCGGGCTGACGGCGTTCTCCGCTCCGGCGGCGGCGCACAACGCGACCACCAAGGCGCACGCCACGGTGACCGGAACGGGCACGGACGTCAGAGTCGTGCTCGACCTGGAGTACGACCTCCTCATGAAGTCGGCCTGGCTGTACGCCGAGGCGTACGACGCGAAGGAGCGGGCCGAGCAACTCCGCCAGCTCAAGAAGAACCGCGCCGCCGTCGTCGACTACGTCACCCGCCGCTTCGCCGTGGCGTACGGCGACAGGCCGTGCGCGCCCAGGCCCGTGGGCGACGCGGGCGTGCGCGACCGGGACGACGTGGCCTACGCGGTGCTGACCCTCGACTACCACTGCGCGGGCGACGGCGGGGGAGGACACGCGATCTCCAGCGCCCTCTTCCCCGACGCCGAGAGCTTCGTGCACAGCACGGAGACGATCGTCGGCTACACGCTCGACGGCACGACGGGTTCGGCGGTCCTGACCGCAGGGAACCCGACGCTGCGGGTCGGCGAGCACCGGGCCTCGCACCAGATCGGGGAGTTCTTCCTGCTCGGCGCCGAGCACCTGCTGTCCGGACTCGACCACATCCTCTTCCTGCTCGCCCTGCTCATCGGCGCCCGCCGCCTGCGCGACGTCGTCGTCACGGCCTCGGCGTTCACGGCCGCCCACAGCATCACGTTCCTCCTGGCGGCGCTGGGGATCGTGGACGTTCCCGCGGGGATCGTCGAGCCGGTCATCGCGGTGTCCATCATCGTCGTGGCCGTCGCCAACCTCCTGGGCCGCGACGAGGACAAACTGGGCAGGTGGCGGCTGCCGATCGTCTTCGCCTTCGGCCTGGTGCACGGGCTCGGCTTCGCGAGCGCGCTGGACATCGAAGAGAAGGGGTCGTGGGAGCTGCTCCTGTCGCTGCTGAGCTTCAACGTCGGCATCGAGGCGACCCAGTTGCTGATCATCGCGGTGCTCTTCCCGCTGCTGGCGCTGCTGCGCCGTACGTCGGCAGTGCGCTGGGTGACCGCCGCCATGTCACTGCCCATCGTGGCGGTCGGCCTCTACTGGTGCGTCGACCGGATCACGCTCCCTCTCTGACGGAAGCCGGCGGTGATCCATTGGCATAGGGTGAGCCCGTGCGCGAACGGGTGCTCGGCTTCGTGACGAGGCCCGCACCGTGGTCGAATCGTTCATCCAGCTCCTTCCGCTGAGGAGACGAAGAGATGAACGATCGATCCCTTGAGGAGACCAGGGAGTTCTTCGCCGCGAAGGCGGACACCTGGGAGGAGAAGTATCCCGACGACGGCCCGGCCTTCGCCGCCGCGATCGCCGAGATGGCCCTGCCTGCCGGAGGTCTGGTCCTCGACGCCGGATGTGGCACCGGCCGCGCGTTCCCTCTGCTGCGGGACGCGGTCGGGGCCGCAGGACACGTGGTGGGCGTGGACGTCACCCCGGAGATGATCCGGTCGGCCCGCGAGCGCGGACGGGGCGAGTTCGGCCGGCTGCTGATCGCCGACGTCGGGAGGCTTCCGCTCCGCGACGGCGTGGCCGACGGCGTGCTGGCCTCCGGGCTGATCTCCCATGTTCTCCAGCCGGTGGCCGTGCTGTCCGAGCTGGCCCGGGTGACCCGCCCCGGCGGGCGGCTGGCGCTGTTCCATCCCGTGGGCCGTGCGGTGCTCGCGGCTCGGCGCGGCCGCACGCTGACCCCCGGCGACATACGGGCCGAGCACAACCTCCGCCCCCTGTTGGACACCGCCGGCTGGACCCTGATCGACTACGACGACACCGACGAGCGCTATCTGGCACTGGCTCGCAGATGAGAGAGCGATGTCCAGAATGAAAGAGCTTCTGCGATCGGATAGAACTCCAAAGGCCAGCAATTGCGGCGTAAGGTGGTGCCCGTGACGACGTTCCGGATCAGCGAAGCGGCCGCGGTGCTCGGCGTCAGCGCCGACACCGTGCGGCGTCTCGTCGACGGGGGCCGGCTCGCCGCGCACCGCGACGAGAACGGCCATCGCCTGATCGCCGGCACCGACCTCGCCGCGTTCGCCCGGGCCCAGACCGAGGCGGACGAGCGCACCGGAGTCTCCTCGGCGCGCAACCGCTTACGCGGGATCGTGACCGAGGTGATCAGGGACGCGGTGATGGCCCAGGTGGAGATCGCCGCCGGGCCGTTCCGCGTGGTCTCGCTGATGAGCCGCCAGGCGGCCGACGAGCTCGGCCTGGAGCCGGGGGTGATGGCGGTGGCCGTCGTCAAGTCCACCAACGTCGTCGTCGAGATCCCCGACCACGCGCGCGTCGCGAGTCAGTAGAAGGAGCTGTGGTGCTCAGACGTCTCTCCCTGGCCGCCGTCCTCGCCTCGGTGCTGAGCCTGGCGGCGTGCGGCTCCTCCTCCTCGGACACGGCCGCTTCCGCGTCCGGCTCGGGGGCTGCCAAGTCGCTCACGGTGTTCGCCGCGGCGTCCCTGACCGAGACGTTCACAGAGCTGGGCAGGCAGTTCGAGAGCACCCACTCCGGCACGAAGGTCACCTTCAACTTCGGCTCGAGCGCGACGCTCGCGCAGCAGATCACGCAGGGCGCCCCGGCCGGCGTCTTCGCCGCCGCGAGCCCGGCCACGATGAAGACGGTCACCGACGCCGGGCTGGCCTCGGCGCCCACCGTGTTCGTCAAGAACACGCTCCAGATCGCCGTCCCGCAGGACAACCCGGCCAAGGTCGAGTCGCTCAAGGACCTGACCGACCCGAAGGTCAAGGTCGCCCTGTGCGCCGAGCAGGTGCCTTGCGGCGCCGCGGCGACCAAGGCGCTGGACGCGGCCGGCCTCAAGGTCACTCCCGTCACCCTGGAGCAGGACGTCAAGGCGACGCTCACCAAGGTCCGGCTCGGCGAGGTCGACGCGGCGCTCGTCTACCGCACCGACGTGATCGCCTCCGGCGGGAAGGTCAAGGGCATCGACTTCCCGGAGGCCGAGCAGGCGGTCAACGACTACCCGATCGCGGTGCTCACCAAGGCGCCCGCACCCGATCTGGCCAAGCAGTTCGTCGATCTCGTGCTGTCGCAGCAGGGCAGGGACGTGCTGACCAAGGCCGGTTTCCAGGCGCCGTGACCGGGCCCGTACGAGCGCGGGGCCCGCGGGCGCGCACGCCGTGGCCGCTGTTGGTGCCCGCGCTCGCGGGACTGGCCTTCCTCGTCCTCCCGCTGGCCGGGCTGCTGGCCCGCGCGCCGTGGGCGACCCTGCCGGAACGGCTGGCCGAGCCGCGGGTGCTGGAGGCCCTGCGGCTCTCCCTGGTGACCGCGACCATCGCGACCGCCGTCTGCCTGCTGCTCGGCGTGCCGCTCGCCTGGCTGCTGGCCCGTACGACCCTGCCGGGGAGGCGGTTGCTGCGCGCGCTGGTCACCGTGCCGCTCGTCCTGCCGCCGGTCGTCGGCGGCGTCGCGCTGCTGCTGGTGCTCGGCCGCCGGGGGCTCGCCGGACAGTGGCTGTACGACGCCTTCGGCGTCTCCCTGCCCTTCACCACCACGGGAGTCGTCGTCGCGGAGGCGTTCGTCGCCATGCCGTTCCTCGTCATCGCCGTGGAGGGGGCGCTGCGCGCGGCCGACCAGCGCTACGAGGAGGCCGCCGCGACCCTGGGCGCCTCCCGCTGGACGGTCTTCCGCCGGGTCACCCTGCCCATGGTCGCCCCCGGCGTGCTGGCCGGTGCCGTCCTGTGCTGGGCCCGCGCGCTCGGCGAGTTCGGGGCGACCATCACCTTCGCCGGCAACTTCCCCGGCCGCACGCAGACCATGCCGCTGGCCGTCTACCTGGCGCTGGAGACCGATCCGGACGCCGCCATCGTGCTCAGCCTGGTGCTGCTCGCGGTCTCGGTGATCGTGCTGGCCGGGCTGCGCGACCGCTGGGTGGGTGCGGCATGAGCATGGAGGCCCACCTGGTCGTCGAACGTCCCGCCTTCCGCCTGGACGTCGAACTCCGCGCGGCGGCCGGTGAGGTGGTGGCGTTGCTCGGCCCCAACGGCGCGGGCAAGACGACCGCGCTGCGCGGCCTCGCCGGGCTCACCGCCCTGAGCGGCGGGCGCGTCGAGCTGGACGGCGCCGAGGTGCACCACCTCCCGCCGGAACGCCGCAGGATCGGCGTGGTCTTCCAGGACTACCTGCTGTTCCCGCACCTGTCCGCCCTCGACAACGTCGCCTTCGGGCCCCGCTGCCAGGGGCTCGGCAAGGCCGCGGCCCGTCGGGTCGCCGCCGAGCTGCTCGACCGCGTCGGCCTCGCCGGCCACGCCGATGTCCGCCCCGGGCGTCTGTCCGGAGGCCAGGCGCAGCGCGTCGCCCTCGCCCGCGCGCTGGCCGTACGGCCCCGCCTGTTGCTGCTGGACGAGCCGCTGGCCGCCCTCGACGCCCACACCAGGCTGGTGATCCGGGCCGAGCTGCGCCGCCACCTCGCCGATTTCGATGGCGCGACCATCCTGGTCACCCACGACGCGCTCGACGCGATGGTCCTGGCCCACCGGCTCGTGGTGATCGAGAACGGCGCGGTCGTGCAGACCGGCACCCCGAGCGAGATCGCCCGTCATCCGCGTACGGACTACGTCGCCCGCCTCGTCGGCCTGAATCTCTACCGGGGCGAGGCCGACGGGAACCACGTCGTCGTGGGCGACGTGCGCTTCAGCAGCGCCGAACGCCTGACGGGGCCCGCCTTCGTGGCCTTCCCGCCGTCCGCCGTCGCCCTCTACCGGACCCGCCCCGACGGCAGCCCGCGCAACCTGTGGCAGGCCGTCATCGACGGCATCGAACGACACGGCGACAACGTCCGCGTGCACCTCCACGGGCCGATCCCGCTGCTCGCCGACGTCACTCCGGCGGCCGCCGCCGATCTCGACCTCACCCCCGGCCGGCAGGTCTGGGCGGCCGTCAAGGCCACGGAGACGCACGCCTACCCGGCCTGACCCGGCTCCGCCCTTGCCTTGACGCCTGCGTCAAGGTTCTAGCGTGATCGCGAACACCGGCCCGAGGAGCCCCGATGAAATTCGCGATCGCCTACTCCACCGCTGACGGGCTCGACCCCGACCGGCTCGTGGCCTATGCCCGCCATGCCGAGGACTGCGGCTTCGAGGGGCTGTACCTGCCGGAGCACATCGCGCTGTATCCCGGCGCCGCGATCGGCTCCTTCGAGATCCCGCCGACGCTGCCCTATCCCGATCCGCTCGACTGCCTGAACTTCGTCGCGGCGGCCACGCACCGCCTCCTGCTCGGCACGGCCGTGCTGCTGCTGCCGTACCACCACCCGGTGGTCCTGGCCAAGCGCCTGGCGACGATCGACGTGCTGTCCAAGGGGCGGATGCGGTTGCTGACCGTGGGGCTTGGCACCCTGCCCGGCGAGGCCGGGGCGGCGGGGGTCGACTTCGGCAGCCGGGGGCGCCGTGCCGACGAGGCCATCGACGTGCTGCGGCTGCTGTGGGAGGGAGACGAGAAGGGCGTCAGCTTCAGCGGCGAGTTCTTCGGCTTCGACGACCTGTGCAGCTATCCCAAGCCCTATGACGTCATCCACCTGCCGATCCACGTGGGCGGGTCGAGCCGGGCCGCCGCCCGCCGCGCCGGGCGGCGCGGCGACGGCTACTTTCCCGGCGGCGCGCTCACCGCGGAGGAACGCGCCGTCCAGTGGGAACTGGCCCGGACGGCGGCAGCCGAGGCCGGTCGCGATCCCGACGCGCTGGAATACACGCGCTGGGGGTCGATCGACATGTCCCCGGAACGCGTCGAGACGTACGCCGCGCAGGGCGTGACCCGCATTGTGGTCAGCCCCTCGTCCACGGAACCGGAGCGGCAGCGGGACGAGATGTCCGCGTTCGCCCAGCGGTTCGCCCTCCCCCGTACGGTCTGACGCCTGGCTCGCTCGGTGCGAGGCGCGACAGCGTGACGCGGCGCTCGCGACCACAGGCGTGAAGAACGGTACATTGCGCGCATGTCCTCCACTTCGCGGCCGGACGATCGCCTCCCGTCCGTGTTCCGGTTCGCCACCGAGTTGGTCGCCTGGGTCGCGACACCGTGGGCCATCGCCTCATGGTCCGTGCCGCTGGCCGTGCTGTCGGTCGTGGTGCTGATCGGGCTGCCGACGCTGTTGTCCACGCCGGGCGACAAGCGGAACGTGATCGTCGCGGTGCCCGGGCCGGTCACGATCGCGCTGGTCCTTGTGCAGCTCGTGGCGGCGGTGGTGGCGGCGTGGGCCGCCTGGCCCGCGCTCGCCGCCGTGCCGGTGACCGTGCTGGCCGCGGTCACCGTGGTGCTCGAACTGCCCCGCTGGCGGTGGCTCGCCTCCCGCTGAGGCGTTCTGCCGGGGGACTGGTCACGCATGCGCGCGGTCGCGTCGTGCGCGGTTCGCGCGGTCGCGCCGTGTGCCGTCCGCGCGGTCGCGTCGTGTGCGCAGGAAGACCGCGGCGAGGAGGACGCCGAGCAGGACGAGGACCGCGTTGACGGCGACGGCGGCGGTGACACCGTGCAGGATCGCCCCGGCGGACGCCGCGCCCCCGGCCGTGGCGGTGGCGATCGCGGACATGATCGGGGTCCCCATGGTGATGCCGACCTGCTGGGACATCGACGCGAGGCCGGTGGCCAGGCCCTGCTCGTGGTCGGGGAGCCCGGTGGTGGCGGTGACCATGAAGCCGACGATGACGAGCATGTTGCCCACGCCGCCCAGGAAGGTGGCGGGCAGCAGCAGTCCCATCGAGGCCGGCGTGTCGCCCAGGAAGACCAGCACGGCGGTGAAGACGGCCTGGAGCAGCCCGCCGCCGATCAGGACGGCCGTCGTGGAGGTGCGGGCGATCGCCTTCGGGGCGAGCATGCCGCCGGTCACGGTCCCGGCTCCCAGGACACCGAAGGAGAGTCCGGCGGCGAGGGCCGAGAAGCCGAGGGTCTTCTGCATGTACAGGGTGAGCAGGTACACCAGGGACGTCTCGGTGACGAAGGCGAGCAGCCCGAGCAGGTTTCCCCAGGCCACAGTGCGCTTGCGCAGTACGCGCACCGGGACCAGGGGCTCGGCGGCCCTGCGCTCGACACGGTAGAAGACGACCAGCAGGACCGCCCCGGCCAGCAGGCCCGTCAGGGCGAGGGGCTCGGCCCAGCCGTGTTCGCCGGCCCGCGTCAGGCCGTAGACGACGCCGAGCAGCCCGAGGGTGACCGACAGCGCGCCGGGCAGGTCGATCCTGGGACGGGCGGCGGGACGCGACTCGGCGATGACGGCGGGGGCGACGAGGAGCACGGCCAGGGCGACGGGGACGTTGATGAAGAAGGCCCAGCGCCAGGACAGCAGGTCGGTGAGCACGCCGCCGAGGACCGCGCCGGCGGTGAACCCGGCGGACATGAGCGCGCCGTTGAGGCCCAGGGCCTTCTGGCGCAGAGGGCCTTCGGGGAAGGACGTGGTGAGCAGGGCGAGCCCGGCCGGGGTGGCGGCGGCGGTGGCGAGCCCTTGGGCGACGCGGGCGATGACGAGGATCGCGGGGGTCGGGGCGAGCCCGCCGGCCAGCGAGGCCGCGCACAGGAGCGCGAGGCTGCCGAGGAAGATGCGCTTGCGGCCGATCAGGTCGCCGATGCGGCCGAAGAACAAAGTGAAGCCGGCCGCGCACAGCGCGAAGGCGGTGGCGACCCACTGCAGATCCGCCAGGGAGAACCCGAGGTCGTCGCCGATCGCGGGCAGCGCCACGTTAAGGATCGAGAAGTCGACCGCCAGCATGAACTGGGCGACCAGCAGCACCGCGAGGACGACCTTCAGGCGGCCGGTCAGGCGCTGTGGTGGCGCGGCGGTCGCGGCCGCCGACAGAGATTTCGTGGTGGACATGACAGAGACATCCCTTCGGATATGGAGGCCGTGCAGCGGCTTAACGGGTCTGTCGTCCCGTTAAACTAATGAGGACACTAGCACTCCATGCCGCCTTAAGGGAACTGTGGTTCCGATAGTCGCCTTGTGGGAAGGAGCCGTCATGGCAGCAGCCACTCCACCGCCCGGTGCCGTCCGCCCAGGTGGACGCACCGCCCGCGTCCGCGAGGCCGTACTCGAAGCCGCCGCCGACACCCTGGCCGAAAAGGGCTTCGAGGGGCTCGACCTCGGCGAGATCGCGCGTACCGCGGGAGTCGGGAAGACCACCCTCTACCGCCGTTGGGGCACGCCCGGCGCGCTCGCCGCCGACCTTCTCCAGGACATGGCCGAACGATCCCTGCCCCGGTCCCGCAACGACGACATCGACCAGGATCTGCGCGACAACGCCCGGCTGGTCCTCAAAACCCTCACTGATCCCCGCCAGGGGCGGCTGTTCAAGGCATTGATCGCCGCCTCACTCTGCAACGAGCAGGCGGCGCAGGCCTTGCGCCGCTTCTACGCCGTACGCATCGACGAATGGGCCGGCTGCGTCACCGACGCGATCGAACGAGGGGAACTGCCCACCGGCACCGACCCGCGCCGGGTGATCGCCGCGGTCTCCGCACCCCTGTACTACGCCCTGCTCAACACCGGGGAACCTCTGGACGAGGCCGCGGCGGACCGGGCCGCGGCGGCGGCGCTGGCGGCGGCCCGCGCCGGGGCCCTCTCGATGAGCTGATGCGCCGGCGTCCGCGACACTTGCTCCTCGACGAGTACGAAGACCGAACGCCGCAGGAGACAACCGTGAGCCTCGAGGCACAGCGCGCCCACATCCTCACCGGGCAGATGTACAACGACCTGACCGACGAACTGGTCGCCGCCCGCCGGCGCGCCGTGCTGCTCACCAACGCCTACAACGACAGCTTCGGCGCTCCCCAGGCCCACCGCGAGGCTCTCCTGCGTGACCTGCTCGACCACGTCGGCCCCGGCGCTCACTTCGAGCCCACCTTCCGGTGCGAGTTCGGCTACAACATCAGCGTCGGCGCCGACTTCTACGCCAACTTCGACGCCGTCATGCTCGACGGCGCACGAATCACGATCGGCGACAACGTCCTGCTCGGACCGCGCGTGAGCATCTACACCTCCAATCACGCCATCGATCCCGGCGAGCGCGTCGCCGGGGCCTGCTACGCCAGACCCGTGACCATCGGCGACCGCGTGTGGATCGGGGGCGGGGTCACCGTCAACCCCGGTGTGACCATCGGCGACGGCGCGATCATCGGCTCCGGGGCCGTCGTGACCCGGGACGTCCCCGCACGCGTCATCGCCGCCGGCAACCCCGCCCGGATCCTGCGCGAGATCACCGAGCGGGACGTCACCGGCTGGCGCCCCGACGCCCCGTAGGCACCCCCGATAGGCACAGAAAGGTATGGCGAGAACGGCGTCAGACGTCGCCCTCGTACAGGCGCCGCATTTGCGCTTCATACTGCTCGAACGGCTCCAGGCCTACTGCGGCGCGTCGGTCGTCCAGTTGATCTGCGTCCTCTATCGGGTGTGGTCTGAAGCCGCTGCCCTCGTCGAGGAATTGAGTTCCATATAGCTGGGGACGACCGGAATTCACTCGCACCCGATCCTCGAGGTAGGCGAGGTGGGCGGGCTTCGCCTCGTTCCGGGCAACGGCGTCGGAAAGCGCCCGGTGGAATTCGCGCTGAATCTCGGGCGAGGCGTCGGCGTGCTGGGCGAGTAGCCATGCCGCGAGCGCCCCGTCCTCTCCGACCTGGGACAAGAGTGGCCAGCCGCGCATGCCTACCACCGACCGCAGCCATGCCGTGTTGTCCCGATCGATGTTCCTCCACTGGGCCATGCGCTCCTGGTTCAGAGGCTCCTCGGCTGGTTCACGGATATCCTGATCGACCTTCATGCGCTTCAGCAGTTCCGCTCGCAGTTCGTCGTCAGTCACGTTCCGACTTTACGATGCGGGTGGCGTCCAGCCAGCTTGTCGAAGCCGCGCAATCGATTTCGGAATACACTTGATTGCCGTCGACTGGGCGGTCGGCTTTTGGTGCCGTCCCCAGCCTGATTTCTGCCTCGCCGCAACCGGGCCGTCCGCTGCGGAGCAAACGGCGGTTGGGGCGGGGATCGGTCGAGTGGTTGCGCGCACCGCGGTGCGCAGGCCATCATCAAGGCATGATCTCCAACCGAAAGGGCGGCGACGCCCACGCGCGTTGAGCGCGCTCACGCGGCGCTACGCCGCCGCTGAACCTGTGACCGATGTCCGGAGCGGCAAGAGCGCCCACGACCGGTGGCAGGAAGCCGTCAAGATCCGGCAGGAGTGGCTCGACCACGGCCTGTCCACCCGACCGGCCGACCGGCGGACGGTCGAACACAGCCTGACCGCGATCTACGCGAGGATCTCTCGCCCGAAGCCCCGGTTCGAATGGGTCGACTCGCCGGACCAGGCGATCCCGCTTGTCGCCGGTCTGCCCACTCTCGACCGGCTCTACGGCTGGATCCGGAATCCGCACCCGCGGGGGACACCGCCACTGGCCAGCGATCTGGCCATGCTCGAGTCCCAGCTACGGGGCGCACTCAGTGCCGGGGTCTCCCACGCCGACCCTGAGCTGTCCCCGGCACGGAAGGGCAAACGGAACGAGCCCTGGCCCGAACTGCCACCGCTGAAGGCACTCGACGCCGGCGTTCCACTGGGTGTCGTGGTGCACCAAGGCATCCGTACCGCACTGCATCGGAGCCTCGCGCACGGTTTCCGCATGCCGATCCGCAACACGTTGGCCGGCAGCGGGCCCGTACCGGCGTGCTGGTACGGCCAGCAGGACGCGGCGTGGGTCGCCTACTACGACGCCCTGCATCGGCTCGGACTGGCCTCCTACGGGCCGGACGAACTCGAGCACCTCGGCCACTGGGCCGCACTGGCGCGCTCCGGCGGCTGGTGGTGGCCCGGCGAGGATGTGTGCGTCGTGGTGGACCGGCCCGAACTGGTCCGCACCGAACCGGTCCCCGGGACCTGGCACGACGAGGTCCGGCTCCGGCGCGGTGGTGTCCGCTACCGCGACGGCTGGCACCCGCTACTGGCATGACCAGCGGGCGGGCCGGGACGAGACACCTTCTCTCGTCCCGGCCCGCCCGATCGATCAGAAATACCGGCCGCAGGGGATCTGGCCCCATTCGTAGGACCAGCAGAGCTCCACCGTATAGGGGCGCCCGTCCTCGTAACCGATCTGGTGAAGGCCCGCGTCTCCGTATTCGTCCCCGTAGTCCCACCAATACGAGGGCACGAACGCCTGCACGCGCTCCAGGTTCAGCTCTTCAGCGGGCGCTCAGGCCGGGGATTGGAGCCCCCGCACCACACGGGGTGTGGTGCGGAGCCGCGGTGCTTGTCCGGTGAATAGACGACAGGCGTTGTAGCTGGTCAACGGATCACAATCGTCTTCCCGAGATGGGATGGCAGACGCTGTCTGGGCAGGAGCGGATGAGCCGTGACGAGGTGCATCGCCAAGCGTGTACGCGGATTCGTGGTTTGGATCGTCAGCCCGCTGGCACTGGCTTCGGTCGCGTTGGCGGCTCCGTTGAGCGCTCCGCCGGCCGCGGTCGCCGAAGTGGTCCGTCAGGCGGAGAACGCCTCGCCCTCACCGAGCGCGGACACGGCGCGCCACGACCGGAGGCCGGCACAGCGGTCCGACGAGGCCGCCGCGTCAGCCGCGGCACGCTCCTCACGGCATCGGGTGGAGGTGACCGGAAGCCGCACCGGCACCGAGACGGTGTACGCCAACCCGGACGGTTCGTTCACCGTGGAGCAACGGAGCCGGCCCGTCCGGGTGCGCCGGGGTGACGACTGGGTACCGGTCGACCCCTCCTTGCGCCGCGCCTCGGACGGCTCGGTGACCCCCGGCGCCACCACGACGGGGTTGCGATTCTCCGGGGGAGGGACCGCGCCCCTGGCCACGATGTCGGGCGGGACCTGGTCGATGTCGCTGGCGTGGCCGGCGGCGCTGCCGACGCCTTCGCTGTCCGGGGAAACCGCGACCTACCGGGACGTACTGCCCGGCGTCGATCTGCTGGTGACCGCGTCGAATGACGGATTCTCCGAAAGGCTGGTCGTGACCTCGCGCTCCGCCGCGGCCGATCCGGCGCTGCGCGAGGTCGCGTTCTCCCTGCGCTCTACCGGTGTTTCGGTGCTGGCGGGGGGCGACGGCGGGCTCGTGGGCCGGGACGAGGGGGGTGAGACGGTGTTCACCGCCCCGCCGCCGCTGATGTGGGACACCGCCGTGTCTCCCGGCGCGCCGCCACGGCAGGCCCGCGTGGGGCTCACCCTGCGGGACGGCACGCTGACCCTGCGGCCGGACCTGTCGTTCCTGCGCGATCCGGCCACGCGCTTCCCCGTCACGATCGACCCGTCGTTCAGCGGAAAGCGGCTGGACTGGACGACGGTGCTCGCCGGCTCCCCCGGTGTCTCCTTCTGGAACGGACAGAACCTCGCCGACAGCGCCAACGGCAAGGTGATGGTCGGCTACGAGACGGAGCAATACACGCTGGCCCGCTCGTTCTTCCGGATGGACACCTCGGGCGTCAGGGGCAAGCACATCCTCAACGCGAAGTTCCAGATCACCGAGAAGTGGTCGTGGTCCTGCCAGGCCCGGCCGGTCCAGCTCTGGCACGTCGGCGTGATCAACTCGGGCACCACGTGGAACAGCCAGCCCCAGTGGATCAGGCAACTGGGCGAGGCCGACGTCGCGAAGGGCAACGAGAACTACGGCTGCGGCGACGGGTCGGTCGAGTTCGACGTGACCTCGGCGGTGCGCGACGCGAGCGGCAGCGGGCGGGCGGATCTCACCCTCGGCCTCCGTGCGGCCAACGAGTCCGACGCCTACGGGTGGAAGCGTTTCGACGACAACCCGGTCCTGGCCATCACCTACAACACCGTGCCCGACGCGCCGTCCGGGCTGACCGTGGACGGAAAGCCCTGCGGCAGCGGGACATACGTCGGCACAACGACGCCGACGTTGCGCGCGAAGGCGTCTGACCCGGACGCGGGTCAGACGCTCGACGTGTCGGCCTACTGGGCGACGCCCGGCTCGGCCACGAACGGCACCGACAAGGTGACCCAGACCAACGTGGCGAACGGCGGGCAACTCGTCGTGAGCGTACCCGCCGGGCGGCTGACCGACGGGCAGTCCTACTACTGGCAGGCGCAGTCCACCGACAGGACCGACACCTCCCCCTGGTCCGGGCAGTGCGCGTTCACCGTCGACGCGACGCGCCCCGGCAGCCCTCCGACGGTGACGTCCGCCGACTACCCGGCCGACGGCGGCTTCCACGGCGGCAAGGGCAAGACCGGCATCTTCACCCTCGGCGCGGCCGGTGTCTCCGACGTGACGTCCTACCTGTACGGCTGGGCCGACCCGCCCACGACAGCGGTGGACGCCGGCACCCTCGGCGGCACCGCCACCGTGTCCGCGACGCCGCCGGGCGAGGGGATCAACACGCTGTACGTGCGGTCACGCGACAGGGCGGGCAACCTGTCCGACATCTCCAAATACGTGTTCTACGCGGGCTCGGCGAACGGCCCGGTGGGAAGCTGGATTCCGGACGACGGCGGGGGTTCGGGCACCACGTTGACCGACACCTCGGGGAACGGTCGTACGGCGACCCTGAGCGGCGGCGCGCAGTGGAGCGCCGGCCGGCTGCGGACGGCCGGCACCGCGATCTCCTTCGACGGGACGACCGGCTACGCCGCCACCGACGGCCCCGTCGTGCACACCGACCAGAGCTTTACGGTCTCCGCGTGGGTCCGGTTGACCTCCGCGGCCAAGTGGGCGACGGTCCTGTGCCAGGAAGGCGGGACGAACAGCGGACTCCTGCTGCAGTACGACCAACCCGGCAACCGCTGGTCCCTGACGGCGCAGACGGCCGACACCGCCGACCCGCCCGCCGTACGGGCCGGCTCGACCGCGCCGCGTACGGGCGTGTGGACCCACCTGCTCGGCACGTACGACGCCGGCGCGGGAGAGCTCCGCCTCTACGTCGACGGCGTCCTGTCCGGCACCGCCCCTGTGCGGATCGGCTGGAACGCGGGTGGCCGGCTGCTGATCGGGACCGAGAAGTTCAACGGCAAGCTCATCAGCTACTTCCCCGGCGACATCGCCGACGTCCGGGTGTGGGACCGGGTGGTCGACGCATCCGAGGCGAGGGCGCTCGCCACCGCACCGACCCTGGTCGGCGCCTGGAACCTCGACGGCGCGGGCGAGGACGCCTCCGGCTACGGCCGCCCCTTCGCGACCTCCGGCGGCGCGACGTGGACCGGAGGGCACAACGGGTCGGGCGGTGTCAGCTTCAACGGCACCGACGGGTACGCCGAGACGTCGGGCCCGGTGCTGCACACCGACGAGAGCTTCACCGTGGCCGCCTGGGTGCGCCTGACGACCACGAGCACCTCCGGCCGATGGGTCACCGCGGTCAGCCAGAACGGAGCCGCCTTCAGCGCGTTCGTGCTCTCGTACAACGGCAGCCAGTGGGCGTTCGCGTTGCACGCCTCGGACGTGGACGACCCGGCGAAGTGGCGGGTCGCTGCGGACCAGCCGGTCCAGGCGGGGGTGTGGACGCATCTGGCCGGGGTCTACGACGCCGGCACCCGTGAGATGCGGCTGTATGTGAACGGCAGACTCGCCGCGAGCACCACCGGCGCCGCGCCGTTCGACGCGGCGCGGACGCTGGACCTCGGCCGGGCCCGCGTGTCGAGCGCGTGGGGGGACCGGTGGCCGGGCGACGTCGACGACGTCCGTGCCTACCAGGGCGTTCTTTCCGACCAGCAGATCGTGACCCTGTTCAACGAGTGATCCCGGCGGCACCGCCGAACAGTGGGAGGTACGCGTGTCCACCCCTCGTTCCCGCGTACGGCGCGGCCATGCCCTCAAGCGGTCGCTGGCCGTGATGGCCGGCGGCACCGTGGTGGCGCTGCTGCTCGCGTTCACCGGAGAGGCCGCGGCGGGCGCCGCGGAATCCGCGAACGCGGCCGGGGCGGCACGGTTCCAGCCGCTGAAGGTGCAGCGCGAGCATGTGGTCGCCGGTGAGACCGACTCCTCCGTCCTGCCCTACGCCGCCGACCCGGCGGCGAGCCACGCCATACGAAAGGCGCCGGCGCCGCAGTGGCCGGCCGCCGGGAGCGCCACCGCGGACGTCGGCACGTCCACGGCGAAGGTCCCGGGGATGGGGATCGTCCGGGTGGGGCCGCCGGAGGGGCGTGCCGCGCGCTCCGTCCTGGAGCGTCCCCCGGCCCGGGTCGCCGTACGTGTGCTCGATCGGGGCGCGGCCACCGCCGCGCGGCGGCCGGACGCCGTGCTGCTGCGAGTGTCGCGTGCGGACGGCGAAGGGGTCGAAACGTCGCGCGCGGACGGCCAAGAGGTCCGAACGGCCGAGGCGAGCACGGCCCCGGTGCGGGTCACGGTGGACTATTCGGCCTTCGGCTCCGCCTACGGCGGCGACTGGGCGCGCCGGCTCCGCATGGTGAGCCTGCCGGAGTGCGCGGTGACCACGCCGGACAAGGCCGGCTGCCAGGGAACGGCGCTGCCGTCGCGCAACGACGGCACGACGGTGTCGGCCGAAGTGCCCGCCGCGGCGGGCGCCGGGACGCTGATGGCGGTGACCGCGGGCGCCTCGGGATCGTCGGGCAGCTTCGCGGCCACCCCGCTGACGGCCTCGGGCACGTGGTCGGCCGGCGGCTCGTCGGGCGACTTCTCCTGGTCGTACGCGCTGCGCGTGCCGCCCGCGCTGGGCGGTCCGGCCCCGCAACTGGCGCTGGCGTACTCGGCGCAGAGCGTGGACGGCCGGCACGCCGCCTCCAACAACCAGCCCTCCTGGATCGGTGAGGGCTTCGAGATGTGGTCGGGCTACGTGGAGCGCCGCTACAAGCCGTGCGGCGAGGACGGGGTGCAGCCGAAGACCGGCGACCAGTGCTGGGCGACGGACAACGCCACACTCTCGCTGGGCGGCAAGGTCAGCGAGCTGATCCGCGACGATGCGACCGGCACCTGGCATCCCAAGGCGGACGACGGCTCGCGGGTGGAGCACCTCACCGGCGCCGTCAACGGCGACGACAACGGCGAGTACTGGAAGGTCACCACCCCCAACGGCACCCAGTACTGGTTCGGGCTGACCCGCCTGCCGGGCTGGACCTCGGGCAGGCCGGAGACCAACTCGACCTGGACTGTCCCCGTGTACGGCAACAACGCGGGCGAGCCGTGCCACCAGTCGACCTACGACGCCTCGTGGTGCCGCCAGGCGTGGCGGTGGAACCTCGATTACGTCGTCGACCCGCACGGCAACTCCATGTCGTACCGGTATGCGAAGGAGACCAACAGCTACGGCCGCGACCTCGACCCGGCCAAGACCACGTCGTACGAGCGCGGCGGCTACCTCACCGAGATCGACTACGGCACGCGCACCGACGCCGAGTACGGCAACGCGCCCGCCCGGGTGCTGTTCACCGTGGCCGACCGCTGCCTGCCGAACACCGCCTGCGACTCGGCCCACCCGGCGAACTGGCCGGATGTGCCCTGGGATCAGTCCTGCACGGGCACCTCCTGCACGCAGACGTCGCCGACGTTCTTCACCACGAAGCGGCTGGCGAAGATCACGACACAGGTGTGGGGCGGGTCGGCGTACCGGGACGTCGAGTCGTGGACGCTCAACCACACCTATCCGGACCCGGGCGACGGCACCCGGGCCGGGCTCTGGCTGGCCTCCATCAGCCACAGCGGGCTCGTCGGCGGCACGGTCTCCGTCCCGGACGTCACGTTCACCGGAGTGCAGTTGGCCAACCGGGTGGACACGGTCGACCACTCACCGGCCATGAACTGGTGGCGTGTCGCCTCGATCCGCACCGAGACGGGCGGCGAGATCTCGGTGCGCTACTCCGAGCCCGACTGCCTGGCCGGGTCACGCATGCCGTCGGCGCCGGAGTCGAACACGCTGCGGTGCTATCCGGTCAAGTGGACGCCGCCCGGCTACACGGATCCCGTCACGGACTACTTCCACAAGTACGTGGTGACCGCGGTGTCCGAGACCGACCACACGGGCGGCGCGCCCCGCGTGCAGACCCTCTACACCTACATCGGATCGCCGGCCTGGCACTACACCGACGACGACGGCCTCATCTCCGACGACCAGAAGACGTGGTCGGTGTGGCGCGGGTACGCCAAGGTGGGGGTCACCAAGGGCGACCCCGGCCAGCAGTCGTACGGAGAGACGCTGTACTTCCGGGGCATGGACGGCGACCATCTGCCGTCCGGCACCCGGAGCGTCTCGGTGACCGACTCGCGCGGCGGCGCCCACACCGACAGTGACGCCCTGGCCGGCATGGTCCTCGAGCGGATCACCTACAACGGTCCCGGCGGCGCCGAGGTGTCCTCCGTGCTCACCGAACCGTGGATGTCGTCGCCGACCGCGACGCGGGTGCGCGACGGGGTCACCACCCGGGCGCGTTACGTCAACACCGCGACCACGGTGCAGCGCATCGCGCTCGACGGCGGACGCGGCTATCGCCAGACGAAGACCGTCACCGGTTTCGACAAGTACGGCGCGGCCGACCAGACGACCGACTACGGCGACGTCGACGACCCCGCCGACGACCAGTGCACGAAGTACACCTACGCCCGCAACACCGGCAAGTGGCTGCTGACCTTCACCTCCCGGGTGCAGACCTACGCCCTGTCCTGCGACAAGACCCCCACGTCCGCCGACCAGATCATCGGCGACGCCCGGACCTCGTACGACGGGCAGGACTGGGGCGTCGCCCCCACCAAGGGCGACGTGACCCGGACCGAGTCCCTGAAGGACTGGGCCGACGGCACGCCTGCCTACCAAACCACCAGCCGCATGGCGTACGACGCCTACGGCAGGGTCACCGACTCGTGGGACGTGGACGGCGACCGTACGACGACCGCGTACACGCCCGCGTCGGGCGGCCCCGTCACGAGGACCACCACGACCAACCCGCTCGGCTGGACCAGCACCGCCGACGTCGAGCCCGCCTGGGGCGCCACCATCGGGACGACCGACCCCAACGGCCGACGCACCGACGTGACCTACGACCCGCTGGGACGCACCACCGCCGTCTGGCTCCCCGGCCGCGCCAAGGGCAGCCAGACGGCGAACACCACCTACAGCTACCTGATCCGCACCGACGGTCCCTCGACGGTCACGACCTCTACGCTGAACGCCAACGGCGGATACACCACGTCGTACGCCCTCTACGACGGCCTGCTGCGCGCCCGGCAGACCCAGGCCACGGCGGTCGGCCCCGACGGCGGGCGAATCGTGACCGACACCTTCTACGACACCGCGGGTCGCGCCTACAAGACCAACTCCGCCTACATCGCCGACGGCGCACCGGGAACCGGCCTGTTCACGGCGACCGGCGACAACGCCATCCCCGCCCAGACGCTCACGCTCTTCGACGGCGCCGGCCGGCCCACCGCCTCCGTGTTCCGCTCGCTCGGCGTGGAGAAATGGCGCACCACCACGTCGTACGGCGGCGACCACACCGACACGACCCCGCCGGCCGGGGGAATCGCCACCAGCACCGTCACCGACGCCCGGGGCCGCACTGTCCAGCTGCGTCAGTACCACGGGCCGACGCCGTCGGGGACGTACGACGCCACCAGATACGCCTACAACGCCAAGAACCTGCTCGCGTCGGTCACCGACACGGCCGGAAACCAGTGGAAGTACGGCTACGACGTCCGGGGCCGCCAGGTTCGCGTGGACGACCCCGACAAGGGCACCCTGACCACCGCCTACGACGACGCCGGGCGGATCGTCTCCACCACCGACGGCCGGGGGCGCACTCTCGCCTACACCTACGACGCGCTCGACCGCAAGATCGCCGTCTCGGACGGGACGACGAAGATCGCGGAGTGGACCTACGACACCCTCGCCAAGGGCCAGGTGACCTCCTCCACCCGGTGGGCCGGCGGCAACGCCTACACCACGGCGGTCACCGGCTACGACGCCGCCTACCGCTCCCTCGGCACCTCGATCACCATCCCCGCCGCCGAAGGCGCCCTGGCCGGGACCTACCAGTTCAGCACCACCTACAAGCCGGACGGCAACGTCTCCACCACCACGATGCCCGCCGCCGGGGGCCTTCCCCGTGAGGTCCTGGGCTTCACGTACACCGACACCGGCCAGCCGTACACGCTCACCGGTGCGAGCACCTACGTCACGCAGGCCCAGTACACCCGCCTCGGCGAACCGGCGGTTCTCACGTTCAAGGTCGGCGGTCCGCTCGCCCAGCTCGGCTACTACTACGAGGAGTCCACCCGCCGTCTGGAGCGCAGTCTCGCCGTACGGGAGACCGCCCCGTCCACGATCGCCGACCAGCGCCTGACCTGGAATCCCGCCGGAAACATCACCAAGATCGCCGACACGCCGGCCGGTGGCGCGTCCGACACGCAATGCTTCACCTACGACTACCAGCGCAGGCTGACCGAGGCGTGGACGCCGTCATCCGGGGACTGCGCCGCCGACCCGTCGGTCTCGGCCCTGGGTGGGCCCGCGCCGTACTGGCAGTCCTTCCGCTACGACGTCGTCGGCAACCGCACCTCCTCGGTGGACCACACCGCGGCCGGTGACACCACCACCGGGCTGACCTACCCCGACCCCGGCGCTCCGCGGCCGCACGCGGCCCAGGCCGTCACCACCACGACCTCGGCCGGTTCCAAGACCATCTCCTACGCCTACGACGCGGCCGGCAACACCACGGCGCGGCCGACGGCGACCGACATCCAGCAGCTCACCTGGGACGCCGAGGGCCGCCTGGCAACCGCACGCGATACGAACGGCGACGTCTCCTACGTCTACGACGTCGACGGAACCCGTCTCATCCGCCACGACCCCACCGGCGCGACCCTCTACCTGCCCGGGATGGAGTTACGGCTGATCACTGCCACCGGGACGGTCTCCGGCACCCGGTACTACGCCTTCGGCGGCACGACCATCGGCCAGCGCACCGGCTCGGGCGTCACCTGGCTGATGCCCGACCGGCAGGGCACCGCCCTGCTGGCCGTCGAGGCGGTCGGCGACCAGAAGGTCACCCAACGGCGGCAGAAGCCCTTCGGCGAGCCGCGCGGCGCGACGAGCGTGAACTGGCCCAACGAGCACGGTTTCGTCGGCGGCACCGACGAGCCCACCGGCCTGACTCACCTCGGCGCCCGCGAGTACGACCCGGCTACCGGCCGTTTCATCTCCCCGGACCCGGTCTTCGACTCCGGCGACCCCCAGCAGATGGCCTCGTACGCCTACGCGGGCAACAGCCCGGTCACCGCCAGTGACCCGTCCGGTCTGAGGTACTACATCGAAGACGGTGGCGGTGGCGGTGGCGGTGGCAGCACGTCCACACCCAGCAAGCCGACTTCCAACAACGGCCCGCCGACCTCGACGCCGGCCCCGACCTACCCGGCACCGCCACCGGCCTGCGAATGGTGGAACATCGGCTGCAACGCGCAGAAGGCGTGGAACGCGACCGTCAATTTCGCCGAGCAGCACAAGGCGGAGATCGCCGGTTTCGTCACCAGCACCGTCGTCGGCGTCGGATGCGGCGCGCTCATCGGCTGGACCGGTGTCGGCGCCGTCGCGTGCGGCTTCGTGGCGGGGGCCGCCGGGTCGATCGTCAAGGATCTCGTCGAGGGCGGTCACAGCCCGCAGGAGATGCTCCTCAACGCCCTCGTGGACGGCGGCATCGGCGCCCTCACCGGCGGGCTCATGTCGGTCGGCGGCGCGGCGCTCAAGGCCGGCGCCGCCGCCATGAAACAGGGCATCAAGGAAGCCGGCCAGGCCGCGATGAAGGCCGCCACCACAGAAGTGGCCGAGATGTTCTCCGGCAAGCTCAGCGGCGGCCTTCTCAAGAACGCCGGCAAGAGTGTGGTCGACTGCGTCGCCAACAGCTTCACTCCCGGCACCGCCGTACTCATGGCCGACGGGTCGGCCAAGGCGATCGCCGAGGTCAAGCCGGGCGACAAGGTGAAGGCGACCGACCCCGAGACCGGCAAGACCGGCGCCCGCCGGGTCCTCGCGACCATCAGCGGCGAGGGTGAGAAGAACCTTGTGGACATCACCGTCGACACCGACGGCCCCCGCGGCGACCGCACCGGCCACGTAGTAGCCACTGACGGCCACCCCTTCTGGGCTCCGGATCTGCGCCAGTGGATCGACGCCGGCCGCCTTCAGCCCGGCATGTGGCTCCAGACCAACGCGGGAACCCACATCCAGATCACCGCGATCAAGAAGTGGACCGCCCACCAGCGCGTCCACAACCTCACCGTCGCCGATCTGCACACCTACAACATTCAGATCGGCGACTTGAGCATCGTCGTTCACAACTGTACTGGAAAGGTGCTGGGTATCGGCGGGGACAGGCTTACGAAATTTGCCGAAGAAAAATCTGTCGGGCATTTTATGAACTACTCTGCCGAAACCTTCCAGCATGCGGTTGTCAAAACGATTAAAAATCCGCAGGAGCCCCTTCATATTCTCCTTGATGAGTTTTCTGGAAATACTCCAGAGGAGATGTTCAACCTCGCATGGCAGGCCGGGATGAAGCCTGGGGCCTATGCGACCCAATGGGAGATGGCCCAGGTGAGACGATTCGTGGTCAACGGGGTGCGCCCGTGGAGAAGTATCAAGTTCTACCTCGGTGGCAACCCTGTCAAAGTTTCTGATGACGCGCTGTTTACGCCGGATGCGTTTCCGTAATGAACTGGTCCGGCCCTGGATCCCCACTTGGGCACCATAACCGGCTGGTAGGGATGCGTTTCTGTCAACCCCGAAGAAGCCTCCCGTCGATCTTCGAGGAACCGGCTCGGGGCTGGGCGAAGTGGACCGACTACGGCACGCCAAGGTGCGTGGGGACTGTGCGCGGCATCGCGGACGCCGGAAGCGACGCATGTCGCCAGGGCCGGCCGTGCTACGCCGTCCCCGTCACGCCCTCGGTCGGCAGGGTATGGCTCGCATTGGAGGGGCGGGGCAGGTGAAGTTCGCCTTTGCTCCCCCGGCAGGTGTTGGGCCGGCGGGGCGGTCAGACCGTGAAAAGCCGGAGCTTGACGCCGAGGGAGTCGGCGAGGTGCTTCAGGTCTTCGGGGTCGCTGGTCACCACGGGCGCCTGGTATCGGACGGCGGTCGCGACCACGATCGCGTCCACGACATCAGCGGTTCCGGCGAGGCCGCACGCGACCCCGGCGGCACGGCCGACATGCTCGTCGTCGGGGCGAATGTCGCAGCCCTTGAGCACGCGGGAGATCTGGTGCTGAGGGCCACCACGCCAGGCTTGGGCCAGCGCCGCCACTGGCACCAGCGGCCGGATGCGTGCGCTGGTCAGCTCGTCATGCAGGGCGAGGAAGTCCGGGTCCCGTCGTTCGGCGGCCAGCAGAGCGCCGGCGTCGTACACGACCGTGCGCGTCATCCGGCTGCTCGCCAGTCGTCGTCGTCCAGCAGCCCTGCCTCCATCAAGAACTCCCGGGCCCGTCGCCGGGACTGTTCGGGCAGCGCGCCGTGCTCGCTCTCATATTCGGTCACCAGTTCTCGGGCGGCCGCGCGCCCCGCCGCGTGCAGGGCCGCGAGGCGGGCCTTTTCGACGGCGGCCTCAGCCAGCCACGCCGATACCGACTTGCCTTCTTCCTCCGCCGCCGCTTTGATCGTCTCTTCGACCTCGGGGCTGACCGAGATCGACAATTTTCGTGCGGTCACGGCTTCACCATAGCCCTCGGTAGGAATGCGTTCCTACCGATCCTGAAGAAGTACCCGTCAATCTGCCGCGGCCCGGCGACATATGTGGGCGTCCAGGTGTCGTCACGGACCTTGGTCGGGAGAGAAGGACTCGCGTTGGAGGGCGGCGCGGGTGAGGTCGGCTTTGTTGCCGGCGTTGAGTTTGGCCCGGATGCGTTCGACGTAGGTGTCGACCGTGGCCTTGCGTACGCCGAGTCTGGTGGCGATCTGGCTGTGGGTGAGGCCGCGGGCGAGCAGGCGCAGTGTCTGGTCCTCTCGGGGCGACAGCCTCGGTTCCGCGGCGGTGCCGCCGTTGGGTGAGGCCAGCAGGGCGTGGACGATGTCCGCCAGCTCGGTCGAGAGCAGGAAACCGCCCGCGGCGACCGTACGCAGGCCGGACACCACCAGGTCGGCCTCGCTGCGCTTGGTGAGATATCCGGCGGCGCCCGCGCGGATCGATTGGACGACGTCGTCGGGCCGGGCCGAGGTGGACATCACGAGCACGCGGGTGACCGCGGCAAGGTGGGCCACGGCGTCGACCGACGGGGTGTCGCCGTCGAGGTAGAGGTCGAGCATGACCACGTCGACGCGCAGACCGTCGGCGACGAGCCGCAGCAGGTCGTCCGCAGCGGACACCGAGGCCACGATCGCGACCTCGGCCACATGCTCGAGCACCCGCTCCACTCCGTATCGCGCGATGGGGTGGTCGTCGACGATCGCAAGATGGATCAACCTGACCTCCGTGACGCAGCCGTGCTGGAGCGACCTGCGAGGGACTCGCGAGGGGCGGTGCGACCCGAGCCGACGAGGACAACGGCGGCCCAGAAGGCAGCCCGGACGCCGGCCGGTGTCAAAGTGATTGTGTCTCGAAGCGAGACCAATGATCACCTGTTTTATCCCGCTCGTCCAGTGCACGGAATGAACGCCTTACATATTGTGATTTTCCCGTTTTGACGTCAGTTGTCGGGATGGTCTGCGGGGACATGGAGAGGCTCTTCTGATCTGTTAGCATGTGCCCGATATTGGTCGGGGAGGTTCCGATTGCAGCCCGGTTCCGCTGTCGATCGGCACGAGGCCATCCTCGCGAACACGGCCGCCTTCTCGCGGCTCGTCGCGTGTCTCTATCTGGCGGGTCCGGCGTACGAAATCAACGCTGACCGGCCCATCCTGCTCGCCGGTGTCGTCGTGTCCGGGGCGTACTCCATAGGGTCCGCGTGGGCCTACTGGCGTTCTCACCTGGTGCGGGGCCGGTGGGTGGTGGTCGATTTTGTGGTGTACGGGGGCCTGCTGCTGGCCGGGACCTCCCTGCCTAAGGAGACGGGCCTGCCGGGGAACCCGTTCTTCAACCAGGTTCTGCTGTTATCAGTGGTCTTCGGCCTCCCACGATGGCCGGCCTGGAGAACGATCGCGGTGGGGTTCGGTCTCGGCGTGGTCCTGTTGATCGGTGATGTCGTGCTGGTGGGCCGGACGTCACTGCTCTGGAACGTGCTCCCCGACGCCCTGCAGTTTCCGGGCAACGCGACGATCCTCTGGGTCATCGCCAGTCAGTTGCGGGCGGCCGCCCGCCGGATCGACGACGCGCGGTTGGCCGCGACCCGCCGTGAGGCGGAGGTGGCCCGGCAACAGGAGCACGTCCGGCTGGCCGAGGCGCTGCGGCGGCGCGTGCTCGTGACGCTGGAGAGCTTGGCGCAGGCAGCGGCGGTGGACGACGAGCGGCTTCGCCACCAGCTGCGTGCTGATGTGACATGGTTGCGCGCGCATCTGGCAGGTGTTCCTGACGACGGCGACGTGGACCTGTCGGCGGAACTGCGCCGCCTGGCCGCCAACAGACGCCGCACCGGCCTGGCCATCGAGCTGGCGCTGCCGCCGGTCCTTCCGCCGTTGCGGGGTACGCGCATCCGGGCCCTGGTGGCGGCGGCCAGGGAGGCGGTCAACAACGTCCACAAACACGCCGGCACCGCGACGGCCACGATAGAGGTGCACTGTGCCCAGGACGGTGTGGCGGTCACCGTTGCCGACCACGGGCGAGGCTTCGAACCGCACGCCGTCAGGGCGGGCATCGGCCTGGACGGGTCGATCCGCGGCCGCCTGGCGGATGCCGGAGGCCACGCTGAGATCGAATCCCGGCCCGGGCAGGGCACCATGGTGACGCTGTGGGTTCCGGCGGGATGAACCCCTTCTCCGCCGCTTCCGGCAATGGCACGCGGGCGTGGGCAGGGTCCGCGACGGTTGGGGAGGACGGCCGTACGCTGCGGGTCGCGTCGGCCGTGATCAGGATCGTGGCGCTGGGGCAGGTGTGGATCGCGGTGCCGCTCATCTGGGGAAGGCTGGCGCGTCCTGCCGCCGGCCTGGGCCTCGCCGCGCTGCTGACGGCCGCCGCCGCGCTGGTGCTGTACCTGGAGCGGCGGCGCGGCGCGCCGACCCCGCACACGCTTGCCCTGGACCTCCCCGTCGGAGTCATCGCGCTCGTGTCGGGGGCGTGGGTGTGCTCTCGGTCCGGATTCTCCGGGTGGTCGTACTTCGCTTATCCGTACACCGGCTATCTGACGCTGACCTTCGGAAGCAGGTGCCGGCGGCTGCCGTGGGCGTTGGCGAATGGAGCGGTGTTCGGAGTGACCTACGCGGTGGTCGCCGTGGCGACACGGCAAGAGTCGCCGGTGCCGGCCGTCGGCGTCGTCGTCACCTACCTGGTCAACGCCGTTCTCGGTTGGATATGCGCGCACTGGCTCCGGCGTACGAACCGGGACCTGCGGCGCGCCCGCCAGGAGGCGGTCACTCAGGCGGCCGAGGTGGCGGTGGGGCGGGAACGCGCCCGGCACGCCCGTGCCGTACACGACCATGTGCTCCAGACCTTCGAGACCGTCGCCCGGATGGACGCGATCGCCGATCCGGGATTGCGCGGACAGGTGGCAGCGGACGCCGCCTGGCTGCGCGACTTCGTACGCTGGGGCAACGACTCGGCGGGCGCCGAGCTACGTCAGGGGTTGGTACGCGCGGCCGTCAGCGCGAGCAAGGCCGGGCTCGACGTACGCATCCAGGACGCGGCCTTGGCCGACCCCGCGGCGCTCACGCGGGTGCCGCTGCCGGTCCAACGGGAACTCACTTCGGCGGTCGAGGCTGTCTTCGCTCGCCTTGCCGGCACCGCGAGGCGGTTGGCGGTGCGAGTGGAGCCCACAGACAACAGCGCGCGCATCGTCATCGTGGTGACCGATCCTTCCCCGGCGCAGGTCGCCGCACCCCTCGCAGGCCTCGGGACACTGCCCGGCAAGTGCCGACTGACCATCGCCGACGACGGAGTGATGGAACTCACGCCTTCCGCCCAGTAGGTAGCTCGACCAACTGCGGCCTCGGGCGAACGACGCCGACCCGTGGTGAACCGTCCCTGCCTGTGTAGCGAGCTGCCATACGA